>NZ_JANTYS010000005.1 GCF_024808255.1 Mucilaginibacter dorajii | reverse complement strand
AGCGCAGCGTGGCAATCTCGTAGCCATACAGAGCGAATATGCATGGCGACGAGATTGCTTCGTTCCTCGCAATGACAAGGGGGCGATGTTGTCATCCCCACCTTCAGAGTCTGCCCGATTTTATCACTCGCAATGACGGGGTTTTTAATGCTAAAATATCATCCCCACCCAAAAACAAAAACAGCCACCCGCAAAGGTGGCTGTTAAGAATGATATAGGGTAAATGTTTTCGGTGTGTGATTATAAACCTGCATACTCGGCAGCTTTAACTTTTTCGCCGGTTACTTTTTCTGTAGCGTGTTCTGCAATCAGGTTGGTTCTGTTTACGCTTGATGATACATTGTGTACCAAATTGTATTCGATAACGCTGCCGCTTAGGTTGGCTTTAGCACGGTCGTTCATGGTAACACGGGTGTTGTAAGTATCTAATTTCAAGTCGGCAGAAGCGTTGTTGTACAATTTAACATCAAGTTCAATGGCTGATAAGTTTCCGAATGATTTTACTTCGGCATTGTCATAGGCAGTTATAGCGGTTAACTCTTTTGCGGTAACCCATACTACCAATTTTTCGGTTTTGTATGATGAAATACGTAAAACGCCTTTTTGTGATTGAACCAATGCGCTTTCGGCATAATACTGATTGTAAACCTTTACCTGGTCGGCAGTGCCGGTTGAAACGTAAACCTGTACGTTGCCGTAAACTTCTATTTTATTGATGCTGCTGATGTCGGTTAAAACGATGGCTTTGTTGTTACCATTATCGGTAGTTGCAAAGGCTGAATTTGTGAAGCCAAGTACTGTAACTATTACTGTAGCGATGGCGATGATGTTAGTTTTCATGATTGTTAATATTTTGATTGTCAAGTAATTGTTTATTTATGTTTTCTAAATACACCAATATGACGATCCCAATAAAGAAACGTTACAGCCATATCCGGGCTAATAGTTGTACCCCGGTTTTTCGTCGGTAAGCGGTATATTTTCCCCGGTGAATTGAGGAAGAATTTTTGCCGGATTTGAGGTTCGAGGTTCGGGTTGCCGGGTTCGGGATGTCTTGCACCAGTCAACCCGAACCTCAAACCCAGGACACCTGCCCTGGGGGAGCGGGTCTGGATGGTTCCGGGGCTGTTGGGAAAAATCAACTTTGGCCAACGTAACATAAAAGATACTTAGTCCTCTGTTCACTCTGGCACGGAATTGGCAATTGAGTTAGTATGCAAATAGTACACATCAACATCAATCAACCGGTAAAAAAGATCACCAATAAGATTGTTGACCTTTTTACAAAAGAAGCAGTTACGCTTAAAGCTATCCACAACCATCTGATGGGCAATAACAAGGATAAAGCGCCGCAATTTACAGGCTTTATTGCCTGATCACTATATACCATCTACTTAGATTCAGTTGATCGAGTTGATTCAGTTGATTGAGTTGAATAAGTTGACCGATTTTAACCGACTTAATTTATATTGACTTTAAACCTAATCCAACTTAATCAACTGAATCCAACCCAATCAACCACTCACCTAATCAACCAGATCGGGCTCCGAAGGTTTGGCCGGATCATAAACAGCCACTGCTACCCGTGAATCGGCACAACCGTAGTATAAAAACCACTTGTGTTTAAAGTAAACCATGCCTTCAATAAATACGGTACCGTTTACATATTGGCCGCTTTTTTCAAATGGTTCCATTGGTCTTAAAAAAGGAAGATCAAGCCGGGTGATGGGTTTAGACGGATCTTTTTTATCAAACAAAGCCTGGCCCGCACAGTAGGAGTTTGCATTAAATCTTTTATCCCGGTCGTCATCAGCTTTGTTTTTACCATTGTAAAATAAAATAACCCCCTTATCGGTCATCAAAGCCGGCGGACCGCATTCAGTAAGATCGCTATCAAAATAGCCCTTACGGGGCGATATCAGTTGTTTCAGCTCGCCATTACCGTCAATAACCGGTGCCCAGTCAACCAGGTTTGTGGAGGTAGCCGCGTAAACATGCTGTTCGCCCCAGTATAACCAGTACTTGCCATTTATTTTGATGATCACCTGTTTGCCATTCACCACTTTGGTCAATATAGACGCCGATTTGCTGGCGATGTTAAAGAATTTGCCGCTATAAGCGGTTTCAAAAATAGGGCCGTGCTTTTGCCAATGAATAAGATCTTTAGATGTAGCCACGCCAAGGCGGGGCAGTTTGCGGTTCCATTCGGTATAAAAAACTACATAAGTACCGTTAGGCGTTACCGCCACGCGCGGGTCTTCACAACCTCCGGGCCATTCAAATTCCTTAGCGTTATCATTAGCCGGGTAAAGTACAGGTGCTTTTCGCCTGTTAAAATGGATCCCATCAATGCTTTCGGCATACCCAAGTCGCGAGGTACGGAAACCAATGCCTATTCCAAACAAATCTTCGGCCCTATACAAAACAACTACTTTACCATTTTTGATTGCTGCTCCAGGGTTAAAAGTATCGTTGGCCTCCCAGGGTACCAACTTCTTGCTCACCGGATCCATAAACCGCGAAGTAGTATCTGGTGAGATGATAGGGTTTACACCAACCGGCCGGGTAAAGCCTCCAAAGGCCCATGCGGGTAGCACGTTGGTCTGCACCTGCCCAAAACAGGCGTTGGTAATCAGCAACAGGGCCAAAAACCTAATAGTTTTTAAAATATTTTTCATAAAAATAGTTTATAATATAATGGCTTATTATCGGCCTGAAATAGCCTGCAGGGCAATATTTGTTTATAAAAACATCTTTAACTAATAGGATGCGATTTATAACGCTTTCAAAAATAGTAAATTTAAACACCACAAAATAAACCAATTACCTTACCCTGCAAAAAGGTATACCAAATGATAATGAGAAGATTACTTTTACTCGCGTTTCTATTTTTTAGCCTCGGTGTACATTCGCAAACATTAACACCGCGACAGCAGTACCCTGGCCTGTTTGAGCAAGTTCAGCTCTCCAATATTTTTCCGGATAACAAAACCTTTGTTGATGCGGTACCTAAGTATGATCCTGGTATGATCATGAAGGCTTACCAGGAACAAAAGGACAAGCAAGGATTCGATTTGAAAGCATTTGTGTTGGCCAATTTTGATATGCCGGTATCGCACAACTCGTTCCAAACCGATATTGAGGCCGGGATCCGTAAACATGTGGATACGCTATGGCAGGTTCTACAACGCCGCCCTGATGAAGCCAAACCAAATTCATCAACGCTGGCCCTGCCTAATCCTTATATAGTACCAGGTGGCCGTTTCAGGGAGATCTATTATTGGGATTCGTACTTTACCATGCTTGGCTTGCAGGAAAGTCATCAAACCAAGGTAATTCATAATATGGTCGAAAACTTTGCTTACCTGATTGATAAGTATGGTTTTATTCCTAATGGTAACCGCAGTTATTACCTTACCCGTTCGCAGCCCCCATTTTTTGCGATGATGGTAAACCTGCTGGAGAAAAGTGAAGGCAAAAAGGCCTTGATACGGTTTAGGCCGCAACTGATCAAAGAATATGAATACTGGACGCAGGGCGTGGGAACCATTGCTGCTAATGAGGCTACCCACAGAGTTGTGCGGATGCCTGGCGGAGAATATATGAACCGCTACTGGGACGAAAGCGACCAACCGCGTGAAGAATCGTACGTGAAAGATGTTGATGCCGCAAAAGAAACTAAACAGCCTTTACCGCAGTTTTATCACAATATAAGGGCTGCGGCTGCCTCAGGTTGGGATTTTAGTACACGCTGGTTTGATGCCTCGGGTAAATTGCCAACCATACAAACTACAGATATTGTGCCGGTTGATTTAAATTGCTTGTTATATAATCTTGAACTAACCATCGCCCGAAGCCTTGATCAGATTTACAATGCCAAATTGGCTAAACTATATCGAAAACGGGCCGAAAGCCGTAAACAGGCCATCTTAAAATACTGCTGGAATCAAAAAACGGGCTGGTTTGATGATTATAACTGGCAGCTAAAACAACCAACCACAGTGCCATCCCTTGCGGCGGAATTTCCGCTGGAATTTAAAATTGCTACCGCCGAACAGGCCCGCCTGGTTGCCGAAGGCTTAAAAAACAACTTTTTAAAACCGGGGGGACTGGTTACTACGCTCAATTTTTCGGGCCAGCAATGGGATGCGCCAAACGGTTGGGCACCCTTGCAATATATGGGTATTGATGGGTTGGAAAAATACGGCTACAATGCTCTGGCCAAAGAAATTGCTACCCGTTGGTTAAAACTCAACATTCGTGTGTTTAAGCAAACAGGGAAGCTATTAGAGAAATACAACGTGGTTGATACCAAGCTCACCGCCGGGGGCGGCGAATATCCTTTGCAGGATGGCTTTGGCTGGACCAACGGAGTGTTATTACATCTGATGAACCGATACCATTTTGATCCTGAACAGGAATCGAAGGGATTGCCGGAAAATCAGAATTAAGGGGATACGCTTTCGTCTTTTGGCCGCAAACAACTTTATATTGGTAGAAAGCTATAGTGTACCCAAATCTTTTTGTTAAAGGAAAATGTCATTTCGATAGAGCGAAGGAGGGAATGAGCGGGGTGCGAAAGAGAAATCTTGTACGACTTGCTATGCCTATCGCCGGGGAGTTTAAATCAGGCAAACTGCCTGGCCAATCCCTTCGCAGAGAAATCGCGTTTAACATTTTCGCATAAGGTAACTCTTTCTATACCCATTGCAGGTAACCGCTATGTGGCATCGAATATTTGTAAATACATAACAGGATTATCTATAAAACTGTAAACTTTTTTTTAGGACGATACAATTTAATAAGACGAAAGAATGCCGCATAGCGGCTACCTATTTGTAGAACAATTAATTTATGCTTTTTTGCTCCATAGGAGCTACCTTTTGCTATACAAATCTTTAAAAGCGATTTCCCTGAATCTCTTCGGTCTTTTTTCTTTTATCCCCCAAAAAAACCTATTTTGTATCCCAATTATAAACATCACCCCCACGATGAAAAAGATCTTTAGTATTATACTATTTATAGCTGTTGCAGGTAAAGTATTTGCACAGGGCAATACCTTACAGGTTGGTACACCGGCCAATGAAAAGTTTTCGCCGGAACGGCTACAGCGTATCGATAACATGATTGAGCAAAATATCGATTCGGGGTATGTGAACGGGGCGGTTGGGTTTATTGCCCGCAACGGCAAAATAGTGTATTACAAATCATTTGGCGCTGCTGATCTGGAGCAGAAAAAACTGATGAATAACGATGCCATTTTCCGCATCGCCTCACAAACTAAAGCCATTACCAGCACGGCTGTAATGATGCTGTTTGAAGAGGGTAAATTTTTGTTAGATGATCCTATTTCAAAATACATCCCGGCATTTGCACATCCTAAGGTAATTGATACCTATAACCCTAAAGATACCACTTACACCACTACGCCGGCCAAACGCGAAATCACTATCCGCGATTTGCTCACCCATACTTCGGGCATCGAGTACGCGCAGATCGGGTCAGATCGTATGAAAGCTATTTATGCCAAGGCGGGTATTCAGGCTGGTTTTGTGAGCGATAAGATTCTTTTAAGTACTGTTATCAATAAATTAGGCGCTTTACCCCTGGTTCATCAGCCCGGCGAACGGTGGACGTATAGCATGAGCATAGACGTACTTGGTTACCTGGTTGAAAGGGTATCGGGCAAAAGCTTAGACCAGTTTTTAAAGGAACGTATTTTTGATCCGCTGGGGATGAAGGATACCTATTTTTATATTCCGGCAGCTAAGCAAAGCAGGCTGGTTGTAGCTTATACGCCAGATAAGCAAGGCCATTTAATTAAAGTGAACGCTGCTACAATGCCGGGTGTAAATTTTGATTATCCCACCGTTAATGGCACTTATTACGCCGGTGGTGCTGGCTTAAGCTCAACTATTAAAGATTATGCTACCTTTTTGCAAATGATGCTTAACGGCGGCGTTTACAACGGGCAGCGCCTACTGGCCCGGCATACGGTAGAATTGATGACCACCAACCAGATTGGCGATCTGTACATCAACGGTGATAAAGACAAATTTGGTTTAGGCTTTGGCATCACTACGGAAGCCAGTTCGAAAAAACTGGGCTTAAGTCCCGGCTCTTTTGCCTGGGGTGGTTTTTACGGAACCCTTTACTGGGCCGATCCTAAAGAGCACCTGGTGTGCCTTTTGTTTATACAAAATTGGCCGTTGCCTCACAATGCCATCCAGGACAAATTCAGAGCGCTGGTTTACCAGGCGTTGACGGATTGATAGGTTTAATTTAAGCTGTAATTTAAATTCAGACTTACGAAGTTTTTAAAACTTCGTAAGTCTTTCGTCGTTTTTTAGTTTCTCGCTCGGTGTCTTAATAAACTCCTTTCGGATTTTCCAATTCACTCTTCAGTACCATCCAAACATTATCTGCAACAATTTTAGCGCCTTTTTCTGTGGGGTGAATGCCATCCGCCTGGTTTAAATCGGGGTGACCGCCCACGCCTTGCAGCAGGAAGGGGACAAGTGCCATTTTATTTTTTGTGGCTATGGTAGGGAACACGGCTTTGAATTTGTTTACGTAATCGGCGCCCATGTTTGGCGGTACCTGCATGCCCAGCATTAACAGTTTTGCATCGGGATATTTAGCTTTTACCTTATCAACTATGGATTGCAGGTTTTTGGTAGTTTCGGTAGGCGAGATGCCGCGCAGCCCATCGTTAGCACCTAATTCCAGTATAAATATATCAACCTTTTGTTTCAGTGTCCAGTCTATGCGGCCATTGCCGCCAGCAGATGTTTCACCACTTACTCCGGCATTAACCACTTTGTAAGGCAGTTTTAAGGAATCAATCCTTTTGGAGATCACACCCGGGAAAGCATCGGCAGGATCATCCAAACCGTAGCCGGCGGTAAGACTATCGCCAAAAAATAAAATGGTTTTTGTAGCCGCCGCATCAGCTTTGGCAGTGGTATCGGCCTTGCTTTCGTTATTTGCCGCCGGTTTATTTTTTTCGCCGCAGGCAGATAAAGCAATAGCTGCAAACAGGGCAAGATATGTTAACTTCAATTTGTGCATACGTATAAATACAACGCGTTTAGGCGTTTGTTCTTAAAATTTCGAGTGGTGGTTTGTTCAACACCCCGCGACTGTTTAGCAAGCCGATAATAACGGTTAATAATGATATGATCAAAAATAGCACCAGGGCCGGTATAAAACTAACCGAATAAGGAATTTCAAAGCTGTATTTAGCTAAAAACCAGGTACCAGCCAGGGCTATCAAAATACCGGTAAGGGCTGATAGACTGCCTAAAAATAAATATTCAAGCGCGGTAATGGCGAAAATTTGTTTGCGGCTTGCCCCAAGGGTCCGCAATAATACGCTTTCCTGTATGCGTTGGTATTTGCTGATACGGACTGATGCTATCAATACAACAATACCGGTGATGATGCTAAAGGCACTCATAAAACGGATTACATAGCCAATTTTGCTTAGCAATTCATCCAAAATACTCAGCACCAGCCCAAGATCAATGATGGAGACATTGGGGAACTGCCTTACTACAGCCTGCTGAAACGCGGCCGAGACCTTGCTTGATGGCACATGGGTCATCAACACCTGGAACTGTGGCGCATCTTCCAATACCCCGGTAGGGAATACCACCTGGAAGTTGGTTTGCACTTTACCCCAGTTTACCTTCCTTACACTGGCCACATAGGCCGGCATAGGTACACCCTGTACGTTGAATACTAACTTATCGCCAATTTTAAGGTGCGCCCGCTTTTGCAGGTTTTCTTCTACCGATACCGGGATATCTTTACCCGGCTCTGCTTTGCCAATCCAGGTGCCATCCAATAGTTTTTCTGATGCCGACAGGGTATCACGAAACGTTACCCGGTATTCCCAGGCAAATACGCCATGAGGGATTTTAATGGTGGTATCCTTTATAGCATCTGCAGCCGTTTTGCCGTTGATCTGTTCTAACCTGATGGTTACAATAGGTACCTGTTGCAATACCGGCAAGCCGTTTTTGCGGGTGACATCGGCAATGGCGTCCTTTTGGCTTTTTTGAATATCAAACAATATCATGTTTGATTGATTGCCACTGCTTGATAAATTAACCTGGCTAATAAGGATGCTTTGGATAAAAAACAATGTACAGATAAAGGCGGTGCTTAACCCGATGGAAACCATTAAAATAAGGGTTTGGTTATTGGGGCGGTATAAATTGGCAAATCCCTGTCGCCATAAATAGCTCCAGCCGCTGTTGATGATCAGCTTCATTACCCGCATTAGTAACCAGGCTACAGCGGCCAATATCATAAAGGCCACCAGGATGCCAATGGTGAAAAATATGCTGCCCATCCAGCTATCCAACTGTAAATACGTAAAGCCTAAAACAAAACCTAAAATAAGCAGGTAAACCAGCCAGCGTAAAGGGTCGCCTTTGTGGCCGGCCTCGTCAAATGACATGCGCAGCGTATTCAGCGGCGAAATATTACGCACCGAAATTAGCGGCAGCATGGCAAACAGGATAGAGATAATAACCCCCAATAAAATACCCTGTCCAATGGCCAGCCATGAAATTTCGACAGAAATAGTGAAAGGCAAAAAGTCTTTAAATATAAGCGGCAGCAAATGTTGGATAGCGGTACCCAGTGCCGCGCCAATTATAGAACCAATAAGACCGATGCCTACAATCTGGATAAGGTAAATTAAAAATGCCTCAGATGCTTTTACACCCAAACAACGCATAATGGCTATCGACGCTATTTTTTCCCTTACGTAGATATGGATTGCGCTGGCAACGCCCACGCAACCCAACAGCAAGGCAATAAAACCAACTAACGATAAAAACCTTCCTAAATCGCCAAACGCGCGACCGGTGTTTTCCTTGCGGGTTTCGATGGTATCGTAATTCAGTCCGTTTTTATCAAGAATAGGGTCAAGCTTTTTAACCAGCTTATCCATATCTATTTTATGGTCGTACTTGTAATAAAAGGTAAAGTTAACCCGGCTGCCAGTTTTCATGAGCCCGGTTTGGTCAAGGTATTTCATAGGGATATACACCACCGGCGCTATACCTGCCATGGCCCCGCTTTGACCGGGCGCTTTGTTCAAGGTGCCTGCAATCAGGAAGCGCTCAGTACCAACCCGTACAGAATCGCCTACGTGAACGTTGAATTGCAGCATTAAGGTTCTATCCACCAAAGCCGTTTGCCCGTTTTTGAAAGATGTGCCTGCCGATTCGGGCGTGGTTTCAATAGTACCATAGTAAGGATACTCGCCCTGTAAAGCGCGGATCTGCACCAGCCTTGTACCTTTTGTTTTGGGGAAATAGGCCATGGAGGCAAAGCTGCGCTCGGTTGATCTTTTATCGCCCAAAGAATCGAGCATGCTTTTGAGTTTGGGGTCGGCAGGTTTATTGCCGGAGATCAGCAAATCGGCTCCTATCAGCGTAGCAGCCTGCCCGTTCACATCATTTTGTACATTGTACCTGAACGAGTAGATAGCCACCAGGGCCGCGATACCAAATACAATGGCCGAGATGAACAGGAACAACCTGGAACGATTTTTCCTGCTATCGCGCCAGGCCATATTAAATAGCCAGGCATAGTTTATTTTTCGTTTATAATTAACCGGATTGGTATCCATAGCTTATCCGTTAATTGTTTTTTCGTCGGCTATCAGCTTGCCGCCCTTTATCCTGATGATGCGTTGCGTTTTGGCGGCCAGGTCAAGATCGTGGGTAACCACCACAAGCGTTGTGCCTGCTTCTTTATTCAGGTCGAAGATGAGTTTAACTACCTTCTCGCTGGTTTCGGCATCAAGGTTACCAGTTGGCTCATCGGCAAAAAGGATCTTGGGGGCATTAGAAAAAGCCCTTGCCAGCGAAACACGTTGTTGTTCGCCGCCCGAAAGCTGGGAAGGGTAGTGGTGCCCACGGTCGGCCAGGCCAACTTTATCCAGCAGGTCTAAGGCTCGGGCTTTAATGTTTTTTTCGTTGCGGAGTTCTAAGGGTACCATCACGTTCTCTAACGCGGTAAGGGTAGGCAGTAGTTGGAAATTTTGGAATATGAAACCCACGTGCTGGTTGCGTACCTGGGCGCGTTGGTCTTCGGTTAAATTGCCAAGGTTGATGCCGTTCAATTCAACCGAGCCGGAGCTTGACCTGTCCAGTCCGGCACATAAACCAAGCAAGGTAGTTTTACCACTGCCGGATGGACCGACAATGGCGTTGGTAGAACCCTCGGCGATTGAAAAGTTAATATGATCGAGCACGGTTAGCGTACGCCCCGTGCTCTGGTATGTTTTAGTCAGCTCTAAAATATTCAGAATTGTTTCCAATGGATAATTTTTTTGGATTTGATGCTTTACTTACCGGTTTGTTACCAATATAGTTTGCTTAAATATCCATGAATTATGCCATTTATAGCTGTGGGGCTGTTGTTTTTTGAAATTAATGACACAAGTGTGTTTTTTGGGGAGAGAGGGCTTTTAGTAGAGACGCAATATTTTGCGTCTCCCGCGTGCAAATCGTCTATACTGAGGTGTGATGGTTTATCCGGACAGTTGACTCTCTTAGTTTTTAAATATAGTTAATAATAACTTGTTGTTTGTTTGTCGTGTTGGAATGTGGGAAACCTCCTTAGGTTTTCCATATTCCAACACGTTTTTCTTTTTTTGCTTCTTTTTTTCTTTTTATCCGGACTCCTGTTTTTGTTGATAACCTGCCTGTCGCTCAAAGGCCACCGGGCTGATATAGCCCAATGACGAATGTCTGCGAACAGGATTGTAATACATCTCTATAAATTCAAATATCTCTTTGCGGGCATTTTCTAATCCATCAAAACATCCTCCCTGCAACAACTCCGCTTTAAACCTGGAAAAATATGATTCCATAAAAGCATTATCATAAGGATTAGCTACCCCGCTCATACTTTGACTCAACCGGGGGCCTGCCAATAGCCTGCGGAATTTATTCCCTGCGTATTGTCCGCCACGGTCTGAGTGAATGATCAGATCTTCAGTTATATTTCGATTGGTACAGGCTTTTTTAAACGCCTGTACAATCAGCTCTTCCCTCATATTTCCCAGCAACTGCCAACCGGTTACCTTGCGGGAAAACAGATCCATCCAAACAGCCAGATAGCCCCATCCGCCACCCGCTAAGGGAATATAGGTAATGTCGCCCACCCACACCTCATTGATCCTTACAGGATGCTTACGCCCTGTCAACAGGTTAGGACTGATCGGATATGGATGCCTGCTATCAGTTGTCCGCGGCACGAATGATTTAGGCTGGATTGCTATTAATCCGTTCTGCTTTAATATCCTTCGAACCTTGCAATGGCCAATTTTCAGGCCCAGATCTGCCAACTCCGGTAATAATCGCCTAATGCCGTAACGCCGCTTATGCAGTGCAAATGCCGCGATTACCATAGCTTCTATTTGTTTTTTTTCGGCACCCGGGGGATCATTGCCATCCTTACGATAAACGTAATAACAACTCCTACTTACCGAAAGAACACTACATAGCAATATAACCGGAAAGAACTGTTCCTGGGAAAAAATAAAAGCGTACACCTGCTTTAAATCCCCCGGCTGAAAATGCCCAACGCTTTTTTTAAAATATCTCTTTCCTGCTCCAACTCCCGTATCCTGGCCTTTAATTGTTCGTGATCAGTGTCAGAAACAGTGCCGCTAACAACATCAGGAAATGACCCTTTTTGACCTATAACTTCATGGTGTTGGGCTTTCCATTTATGGATCATGTTTGAGTTGATTCCTAATGAATGGGAGATATCCTGCACAGAACGACCAGATGATATCATTTTTAAAACGTCACTCTTAAATTCAGCATCGTATTTCCTACGGGGCTTATCCAGCTTTTTTCTTTGCATCTGTTTTGCTAATTTAAGCAAATCTTACTGTCCGATTTTACCGATGCATCTCATACAAATCCGCTCGTCTGGTGGGAGACGCAAAATGTTGCGTCTCTACAATTAAGAGCATTATTGAAAACGGGTAAAAATATATTTATCTACAACTTCGCCCTCAAACCCTCCTTAACCCCATTTTCCCATTCGCTTTTTAAAATACTCAATACAATAGAATCCCGGCGACCGCCTTCTTCTAAAGGCATGTTGCTGCGTAGGATGCCTTCAACCACACAACCCAGGCTTTTCATGGCGGCTATGCTGCGCTGGTTGCGGGCATCGGCCCTAAACTCAACACGTTCCATCCCCAGTTCCTCAAAAGCGAATTGCAACAGTAAAAACTTGCAATGTTTGTTCAATTTAGTGCCCCTGAATTTTTCGCCGTACCAGGTGTAGCCAAGCTGCAGACTATCCAGTTGAGGTTGAATATCATAAAAGCGCGTGCTGCCGGCGTATTCTCCGCTCTTTTTATCGTATACAATAAAGGCGTATTCGCGGGCTTCCGCACGGTTTTTCAAGGCGGTTTCAACATAGCGGGTCATGCCATCGGCATGTTTGGCGCTTACGTTTGAGTATTTCCAGGTATCAGGTTCGTTAACGGCATAGGGGAGCAGGTATTCCAGGTCTTCTATTTTTAAAGGCCTTAACAATACGGTATCATCTTCTAAAACATAGTTGGCTGTGGCATTGAATTTTGTGGGCATGGGGCGGGTTTAATCTATAACCGTCATTTGCGAGGCACGAAGCAATCCCCGATTTGCAGAGCGACCCTGTATAGTTGGGGATTGCTTCGTGCCTCGCAATGACGCGCTTTTTATACTGTTTTAATAAATACTAAGGTATCACATTTATAGCTTACCCGCCATCACCTGCTCGTACATCTGGTCAAAAGGTTTGTTTTTGAGTTCGATAGCCGCGGCCGAGTTGCGCTGTTCGCAGTATTTGAGCATTTCATAGCAGTTTATCACGGTTTCGTCGCTTATATCTTTAAAGGTCATTTCAACAACCTTGCCCGATACTTTATAATACTCTTGCAGGGCTTGAAGGCCTTTGTCATTCACTTTAATAAGTTTGGCCCGTTTATCATCGGGCGATGCCCTTTCATCTATCTTATTTTCGCGCACCAGGCGGTTTATCACTTCCATACCGGTGGTAGTTTCGGCAAACATGTAATTGATCAGGTCGCTTTTACGCACCTCGCCTAAGTGGACAAGGCCATTCAGGTAATAAAAACTTTCGGCAGGTGGAATGCCTATATAATTGACCGCGGCCCTGAAGTATAAGGAGTATGCACTCAGGATACGGCCAATGGTTTTTAATAAAAAAGCACCGCTCATGATACGTTCATTATGCGCGGCCGGTAAAGCCTTTTGGCGTTGTTTCTCCAGGTAATACCTGCAAAAAGCCTCTACATTATGCTCGGTATCCAACTCCTCAAAAGCCGACCATTCTTCAATCAGTTGCACTACGGGTTTCATGTTGTTTCTATTTAGGAGTAAAATTATATAATTATTTCTAAAAAGTTTTATTTATTACAAATTAGGAATATATTTGTTTCGATATTTCTGAATAGGAGTAAAAACACGATTTATAAGATTTGCTTTGATTAACGAGATTTCTTTTTGATTACCTAATAATATGTTGGTTTTAAACTTGAAGTCAAAAATCTTGTTCATCTTTTTTAATCCTACAATCGTGTTTACAATGTTTTCGCGCCTGAATCGTCAACATCAATAAGGAATATTTTAAAAGGGAGATAAACCCTTTTATTAGGTACTTTTACTAAACAATTATTAACGCATGCAGCCAAACAATAAACCCAAGTCCGATACTAAACCGCCAGGTGTATTTAGCCTTTTGAAGCCCTATATGGGGCTGGTAACGTTGCTGTTATTGTTCGCCTTAATGAGTAATGGTATCAATCTTTGGTTGCCTAAGATCATCGCTAATGGCATTGATGCCTATACACACCATGACTTTGTGCTTGTTGATATCCTCAAAAAATTCTCGATAGCTGTAGTGCTCATTTTTATATTTGCCTACCTGCAAACCATTATTCAAACCTACGCGTCTGAAAGGGTGGCGCGTGATTTGCGTGGCCGGCTGGCCGATAAGATCTCGCGCCAAAGTCATGCCTTTATTGAGCAGGCTAACCCATCTAAATTGCTAACCAACCTTACTGCTGATGTTGATTCCATTAAGCTTTTTGTGTCACAGGCTTTGGTATCCATCGTATCGTCGTTGTTTATCATTATTGGCTGTAGCGTAATGCTGCTTACCATCAACTGGAAACTGGCGCTGCCTGTTATTGGCATTATCCCTATTATAGGCGGCACGTTTGCCTACGTGTTAAAAAATGTGCGTGCCTTGTTTATGAAAAGCAGGGGCGTTATAGATCAGCTAAACAAGGTAATCAACGAGAGTATCCTGGGTGCGGCTTTAATCCGGGTGATCAACTCCCAGCAGATGGAATACAACAAGTTCCTGGAAGCTAACACCGAAGCTAAAAACTACGGACTAAAGATTCTTGGTTTTTTCGCTGGCTTAATACCCATAGTAACCTTTACAGCCAACATGGCGGCCTTAACCATTTTAGTAATGGGCGGCCACTTTGTAATTACGGGTACCATGAGTCTGGGTAGCTTCGCGGCTTTTAACAGTTATTTATCGCTGTTGATCTTCCCGATATTCATCCTTGGTTTTATGAGCAACCTGATAGCGCAGGCCTCTGCATCGTTTACCCGCATCAGTGTGGTTTTAGATGCGCCGGATGTTAAAGACGGTGGTGATATTAAAGATACCCTGCGTGGCGATGTGGAACTGAAAGATGTTACACTGGCGTATGGCCAAAAGAAAGCCCTCAAAAACATTTCACTCAAAGTATCTGCCGGTTCAAAAATCGCCATCATCGGGCCAACATCTGCCGGTAAAACGCAGCTGCTTTATCTATTGACTGGCTTAATCAATTTAACCGAAGGCGAGATCCTGTATGATGGTAAAAATATTGATGCTTATGATAGTGAGGCATTTCACCGGCAGGTTGGTTTTGTTTTCCAGGATAGCATCATCTTTAATATGAGCATTCGCGAAAACATTGCCTTTAGCGATACGGTGACCGATGAATCCTTACAAAAAGCCATTGATACCGCCGAACTGAAAGATTTTATTGGCGCGTTGCCCGAGCATTTGAATACCATAGTGTCCGAACGAGGCTCAAGTCTTTCGGGTGGGCAAAAGCAACGCATTATGCTGGCTCGTGCATTGGCGGTTGATCCTAAGGTGTTATTGCTTGATGATTTTACTGCCCGGGTTGATGGCAATACCGAAAAAAAGATCCTGGCCAATATTCAAAAGAATTATCCTGGTTTAACGCTCATATCGGTTACCCAAAAGATAGCCTCTGTGGAGCATTACGATCAGATCATTCTGCTGAGCCAGGGCGAAATTATTGCCCGCGGTGTACATGACGACCTGATGAAAACCAGCCCGGATTATGTACAGATTTTCAATTCGCAGCAAAGCACCAGTAATTACGAACAGGGCGTTGCTCATTAATTAAAACGTTAAGACCACCAAAATATCAAAACTAAATGAACTACGATCTTAACCAGCTGAGTAAAACCGCCCCCAAAACATCAACCTGGGCCGGCTTAAAAAAGCTGATCCAACTGATATCACACGAAAGGCGAACGTTATTGTTCGCGTTGTTTGCTATATTAACTAATTCCACGCTCAACTTGCTTGGTCCGCTTATTATTGGGCGTACCATTGATAAGTATGTGCAGCACAAGGATTTTAACGGCGTTATCCATAACGCCATTTTGCTGTTGTGCATGTACATTGTGGCCCTGTTTACCAGCTACAAACAAACCACACTGATGGGCGGGGTAGGGCAACGTATGTTGTTTACACTGCGCAATTCTATATTTAACAAGCTACAGCAATTGCCGGTAGGTTTTTTTAACCAGAATAAGGCAGGCGACCTGATTTCGCGCGTAAACAACGATACCGATAAGCTTAATCAGTTTTTTTCGCAATCATTAATGCAGTTTATCGGCAATATTTCTACCATGATAGGGGCGGGTATCTTCCTGTTGTTGATTAAGGTTGAGTTGGGGGCAGCGGCTTTATCTCCAGCCCTGATCATCCTTTTCTTAACCATTATTTTATCGCCCTGGATTAAACGAAAAAATGCGGCTAATTTAAAAAGTACGGGTGGCTTAAGCGGCGAGATTCAGGAAAGCCTGAACAATTTTAAAGTGATCATCGCCTTTAACCGCCGTGATTACTTCCGCAAACGTTTTGATACTGTAAATAAAGAGAACTACCAAACCGCTATAGGCGCAGGTTTGGCCAATAACGTTTTTGTGCCGGTTTATGGCCTGTTTGCCAGTATAGCGCAGCTAATTGTATTATCCTTCGGGATTTATTTGATCAGCGTAGGGCAGTTTTCTATCGGTTTATTGGTGAGTTATCTATCATACGCTACCAACTTTTATAACCCGCTGAGGCAGTTAGCAGCCCTGTGGACAAACTTTCAGCTGGCTATGGCCGGTTGGGACAGGATCGCGCAGATATTGCAGTTAGAGAGCGATCTGCCGCTGATTGAGCAGGGCATAACCGATACCAATGCCGGTTTATTAGAATTCAGGCATGTGCATTTCAGTTATGACGATAGCAAAGAGATTTTGCATAACGTTTGCTTTAAACTGGAACAAGGCAAAACCTACGCGCTGGTTGGGCCTACAGGTGGCGGTAAAACAACCACGGCATCGCTCATTGCCCGTTTGTATGATGCATCTAAAGGACTGGTGTTGCTTGATGGTAAAGACATCCGCACTTATACCGCCGAAGAGCGCAGCCTCAAGATAGGCTTTATTTTGCAGGAACCATTTTTGTTTAGCGGCACCGTTAAGGATAATATTTTGTACGGAAACGATTTGTATAAGAACCATACCAACGAGCAGTTAGAGAAAGTGATCACCGATGCCAACCTGGGCAGCCTGCTGGCTATTTTTGAAAACGGACTGGATACGCCGGTACTTTCAAGCGGTGATAGCATTAGTCTTGGTCAAAAGCAATTAATAGCTTTTATGCGGGCAGTGTTGCGTAACCCGCAGATCCTGATCCTTGATGAGGCCACGGCGAATATTGATACCATTACCGAAAAACTGCTCAGCGATATTTTAAACAAATTGCCCGAAACAACAACCCGGGTAATTATAGCCCACCGCCTGAACACCATCGAAAATGCCGACGAGATCTTCTTTGTAAACTCCGGCGAAGTGATCCGCGCCGGGTCATTGAATGACGCGATGGATTTGCTGTTGCAGGGGAAGCGGGTGAGTTAGTGAATTGTTGGTAGAACAACTGACTCTTAACCAGCGGGGCGGGAGTTCGATTCTTTCGCAGGGCACAAAAATTTCAAAAACCGAGTTTCTGCATGATAGAGCTATTTTTTTAGTTCGAGTCTCGTTGGGTTACAGGAATTTCAAAAGCTACCCCTAATGTATTTAGAGGTAGCTTTTTTTATCTCTCTGGATTGTTACCGGTTACTTTAAAAAGAAATCCAGCAAACCTTTTTGAACCTGTGCGGTTTGTTCCTGAACTACCCAATGCCCGGAATTTTTGATAATCACTTCGTGTACATCAGATGCCACCAATCTGCAATGCGCGGCTAAGTATGAGCCAGCAGAATGATCTGCACCCATAGCAAGCAGCGGCATAGGTAATTTCTTCTTCGCAAACTCTATATTGTCTTTTGCATCCTGGTTAAATTTTCCAAACCAAAGGAAAGCACCTGTTGTTGCTCCTGGTACAGAATAGGAACGGATAAACTCATTTTTTTCTGCTGGCGTAAAAGCATTTTTTTGGAAACCAACCGTGGGCCAGAAATCTGTAAAAAACAGGCCTATCCTACCAGAGACAAGCTCACCTGAATGCGGCTGACCGAAAAAACCAAACCACCAGGCTTGTGCCCTCACCTGGCTCCACACCAGCTCTATTCCTGGTAAAAGTGCGTCTAACAAAGCTATTTTTTTTACATCGGCAGGAAACTGTGCCGCATAAGCGTAAGCAACCATCAGCCCAATATCATGCCCGGCTAAATTAATATGGCTGAAACCTAATTTTTTCATCAATTCATGCATATCAACAGCCATATTTTTTTTATCGTAACCGTTTGTGGGTTTATCAGATTCACCAATACCTCGCATGTCTGGAGCAATCACGGTAAAATGTTTAGATAGCTCTGGCAATAAGCGATTCCACATATACCAATTCTGCCCAAAACCGTGTATTAGTAACAGGGGCTCACCTTTGCCGCCAACTACATAATGAATTTTAACTCCATTTACTACTACGTACTGGTGTTTGAAATTTAAAGGCGGTGATGCTGGTTTAACCGGAGCCGCAAATGTTAAGGACGAGCAGACAGCAAACAGGGCGATTAGAACCAAGTGCTTCATTTTTTTGAATGTTTTCATGGTTTAAGGTTATGGTATTTAGATCGTTCCTGAGAAATCTGTACGGAATCTACGCGAAATAAATTTCAGGTTAAGTACTACTAAATTAACCATTTAATAGTAAGTAACAACAATATTTTTCTATCAACTCCTTTAATCGCCCTCTTTTAATAGCGATTTTAGCAATGTAATTAAATACAGGCCCGGCTATTTTTTGCACTCCGACCATTTTGGAATTGTTTAGATAAATAAACAATGCCAGGTCTGAGAGTTTTTTGGTGTTCCTGCTGCGCTTGCCAAGCCATCTTTTGCAAGTCCTTTTAAAATAAAAAGGGAATGCTCAAAGTTCTTATTGCCGGGGTTAAGGGTTACTTTTACAATACATTCTGCTGTAGAAGTATTGTGGTAACAATGTTTCTCGTTTGGCTGTATCGTTGTGATATCTCCCTGCCGTAAATGATGAAAGCCTTTACCATTCCCCACTTCTAATGTTCCTTTCAAAATTTCGAAGGTTTCTGAAAACAAGGTGTGATAATGCCATGGCGTTTTTTCGCCGGGGAGGATATTCATCTCCAACACACTTTCTTTACTGGTTTCTGCCGATGTGATCAGCCTGATATATGCCGCGGTTTTCATAATGCTTTTTCTGTTTGTTTAGTTGCCAATAAAATTATCCCGAATACGGCGCAAATGATGATCGCGATGATGTGTGGTATGGCTTGCAGCACGCCGTTATAGCTTTTGCCAAGCACAATAAGCATGTCTGTAACGGGCACTATCGTTCCGGCCAATAAGGTTAGGCCCAAAGCCCGTCTTTCATTCAGCAAAACAAAAACGCAGATCAGTAGCCCGGAAAGGATATCCCTGATCCCTTTGATGTAGTGAAACGAATAGTCGCCCTGCTCATTAAAATGTATGCCATATCCGGCTTCTGCTATCTCTGGCGATAAAAGGAAACGAGCGCCGAGGAAAATCAAACCCAGGCCGGTTAAAAATGCAATTGCATAGGAGATTTTTGTTGTCATGATAATTTGTTTTAAATAATGAAACAAAATTATCGTGGCTACCATAGGCATTGATGCACCTGGGTTAATAAATCAAATTTGCGTTGAAATTCTTTTACGGATGCGGCTTAACGACTGGGGTTTGATACCCACATAAGATGCGATGTGGTATTGGGGGATACGCTGGCTAATATCAAAATAAGTGCGCATAAATTTTTCGTACCGAACTTCAGGTTTGTCGGTGTATAAGGAGTCTATTTGTCGTATAATGTCAATAAAAACCTGCTCTACTCCTAAACGTCCGAATCTTTCGCCGTACTTAACCTCCTGGTAAAAAATTTGTAAATCATCGTAACTAATTGTCCAGGCTATGGTATCCTCTAAAGCCTGTATGTTGACAGCTGTTGGCACTTTGGGGATGAAACTCTGGTAGTCGCAAACCCATTCCCCTTCCTTATTAAAGTAATGGGTTTGTTCTTCGCCGTTATGGAACAGGTAATACCTTACCAGGCCTTGCTCAATAAAAATCAAGCGCCGGCAAACCTGCCCGGTTTCTAACAAATGGTCGTCCTTATTGATGTTTTTTTTGTGAAAAAGTTTCCCGATAACTTGCTCGTCGGCAGTTGAGAGGGGTACGTAACTCCTGATGTTTTCGATAAGTAATTCCATTAAAGTAAAATTAATAAAAAGGTCCCGGCTGGTGCTGGTTAAATGACCCAGGTATCGAAAGGACTTGTATTGGGCAAAATAGGCACAAATATTTGGATGCGGTTAAATTGCGCGATACATCAGTTTAGTGTTAACCTTGTTAAAATGTAAGATGTTGATTATTAAATAATTGTATGGATTTTATCTAAAATATGTTAAGTTATGTTAACCCAATTAGATGCGTTTGCCCTGGATATTTTATTGGTTATCCAACCGGACAAAGATGAAAATTCATACTTTGTCCAGCTATTTTTGTTAACAACGGGATATTCAAAATAATTTCGTTTGCCCAGGCGGTTCGATTTCGTACGCTTGTTATAATCATTCAGATCGAAGGCTCTTCACCGGATTTGCCAGCGCTGCTTTAATGGCCTGGAAGCTGATAGTCAACAGCGTAATAATAATTGCACTTGTACCCGAGGCGATAAATACACCCAACTCTATGCCAACATGGTATGGGTAATTTTGCAGCCATTTGTTAAGGAAATAAAGCGCTAAAGGCGATGCTATGACACAGCTAATGCTCACCAGCATCACGAAATCCCGTGAAAGCAGCGCCCACACCTGGCCGATTGATGCGCCTAATACTTTCCGGATGCCGATCTCTTTGGTGCGCTGTTCGGCAACGTAGGCGGCCAGGCCGAATAAACCCAGGCAGGAAATGAAGATTGCCAGGCCGGCAAATACGCCTGCCAGTTTTCCTACCAACACCTCAAGGCTAAATTTGTGCGCATACTCGTCGTCAACAAACTTAAATTGGTAAGGGTAAGCCGGGTTATATCTTTCAAACACTTTACCTATCTTTTCTATTACGGTATGAGCATCGGCGTTTTTCGGCAAACGGTAAGTGATCACGAACCCACTCGGGCTATGCCCGAAAATGGCGGGCTCCACAGGCTTGTAGGGCGACTCCATCAAGGCATCCTTCACAACGCCAACAATCCTTACCGGCTGGTTGCTGCCATTCCAGGAGATCGTTTGACCAACGGCTTCCTTTAACCCCATGCGCCTTACGGTGGCTTCGTTGACGATCACATTAAGCGAATCCTTTTTCGAATCACCGGAAAACTGCAGCCCGGCTGCCATGGTCATGCCCAGCGTTTGAAAATATTCATTGGAGACCCATATGGCGCCGATGTTCACACTTTCATCTCCGGCATTTTTGCCCGGCCATTTCTCCAGCGAAAAATGGCTGTACACCTGCGTCGCTGGCGACGTAGAGGAGGCCACGCTTTCCACCAATCCCGTTGACAGTAGCTCATTTCTGAGCGCGTCATAATGCTGGTAAAGGTCGCCGTTCATATCGGTCATAACCAAGCGGTCTGCGCTATAGCCTGTTGGCCGGTTCTTGACATACGCTATTTGCTGGTAAACAATGATTGTGCTGATGATTAAAGCAACAGAGCACGTGAATTGGATCACAACCAGTATTTTCCGGGGCAGTGTTGCAGCTTTACCTACCTGGATACTTCCCTTCAACACTTTAACCGGATTGAAGGAAGATAGGTAGAACGCCGGTCTGCTTCCTGCTGCTAAACCCGTAAGCAATATAAAAGCGATCATGATAGACCAAAAGCCGATATTGCCGAAAGGAATACGAATGGCTGAGCCGGTGAGCGCGTTGAAAGATGGCAAAGCAAGCTGTACAAAGAGCAGGCTTAGCAGAAAAGAAATAAACGTAATCAAAACCGACTCAAGCAAAAACTGGTAAATCAAATCGATACGTCTGGAGCCGATGGCTTTGCGGACACCGACCTCCCTTGCCCGTTTTTCGGATCGCGCGGTAGATAGGTTCATGAAATTGATGCACGCGATAGCCAGTACCAAAAGTCCGATGATGCTGAACAGGCGAACATAATCTACAAAGCCGCCGACCGCCCTGCCGTTCTTAAATTCGCTGTATAAATGCCAGTCCTTCAAAGGATGCATCAGCACCTCGGGCTTCAATGTTCGCATATCCGGGCTTTTTTGATATACGATATTCCTGATCCTCGGTGCCACCTGCGCATAGGTCACACCCTTTTCCAGTGCCACATAAGCGGAAAACGAATTGTAGGTCCATTTGGTCCGGCCTTCCCTGATCCACTCCTGGGTAGCTTCATTATAGGCAAATGGGGTAATATAATTAAATTGCAGCGTGGCGTTTTTTGGAATATCCCGGATAATACCCGTAACCTTCATGTTTTGCGCATTATCAAAACGAACATCCTTACCCATCGGGTCGGCATCACCGAATAATGCCATGGCAGTCGATTCGGTTAAAACGATGGAGTAAATGTCCTTTAAAGCCGAATTGGCATTGCCTTTTATAAATGGATATTGAAATATTTTGAAAAAATCAGCACCTGCGGCACCACCTTCCATGTATAGCTTTTTATCGCCTACCAGCAAGCCGTGGTTCATCTTGCCTATATTGTCAGTTTCGGCCACATACTTTACCCCCGGGATCTCTTTCTTTAAAACGTCGGTCAGCGGCAGCGCTATGGACGTTTGTGTACTGGTACCAAAGTGCTGGCTGGTAAGGTTCATCTCAACCTGGTACAGTTGCTGATAGCCCGGTAAAAAACGGTCATAAGAATACTGATCTGTTACCCATAAACCAATCAAAAGCGCTACTGCCATGCCGGTTGCTAAACCCGTAATGTTCAGTACGCTGTAACCTTTGTTGTACAGCATGTTGCGCCATGCCATCTTTAAATAATTTTTAAACATATTAATGCGGTTTAATTTCCGGGGTGAAATTAACGGGGCAGCGCCTGAACGATATGTCAAGTTATAAAATGGGAGTTCTTTTTTATATTCTGCAGGGGTTTTCCCAGTTACTTCCTTGAATGCCCGATGAAAGGTACTCTGGGAGTTGAAACCGGTATCATAAGCCATGCCCAGCAGGGTGAGTCGGTTGTAGGCCGGGTCCCGCATTTTTTGGGTTATTTCGGCAACGCGATATTCATTGATCAAATCATTGAAACTTTTTTTGAGCCCTGTATTAATGATCCGGGACAAGTCATGGGTAGTTAGTCCAAGTTTTTTAGCCAATGAACTTAAGGTGAGTTCCGGGTCCTGGTAATACCGTTTGTTTTTCATTACATGCTTTAGCCAGGCAGCCTTTTGCTTCAATTCCGTGGAGGCAGGGGAGGGGTACACCGAAATTGTTTCGGTAGGTATTTCTTTAAACCTGACAAAGGCTACAACCCCTAACCAAATCGTCATAACCGCCGAAATGGGGTATAAAGGGTAATGGACATTTATATTAAAACGATTGGCTATTGCGCAAGGCATCCATAATAAGCACAATACGCTGAAACCCGTCAATAGGCGTTGCAGCCAACGTAATTTGAGCCGGTACCGGTCCCCTTCAATGAATTTTAGCTGATTATAATAGCCTTCTATCAGCTTATTACACCATCGCAGGTAGGTAAAAACCGAAATAAAAGTCAACAGTTGCAATACAGCATCTGATAGGATAACCTGTTCCAATAATACCGGGATGAAATGCCATAAGTATTTCCAATTGAATTTAAACTCCGGTCGGGTTAGTTTAAGCACATAAAAAAAGATCAGGGGGCCAAGCGCCAGCGAAAACTGCAAGGGCACCCCGATGTTGGTATTTATAACATGCACCATGCACAAAACCATCACTACCAACGCGAGTGCGAGAAACCGATTGGCGCCCAGGTGGACACTTTTCATAAAAACTAATAACGCAGCGAAAATAAGCCCGGTAAAAATTGTTCCGAGCAATAACAGGTCGTACCAGCTTATATGGAATGTGTGAGAGTTCAATTCAAAACTTCGGGTCAATTTATATTCCAAATTAATAAAGTATTGATTGATAGTTGGATGTAATTTTCACGCGGCAGGGTATTGTAACAAAAACGTACAGGCGAACGTCCGGTTTTGAGTGACGTTTTTCCTTTTAGAGTTCGAACCTTGTTGGGTTAAGGCGAATGGAGGACCTTAACAAGCTACCACCTGATTTTTTGTATCTGTTATGTCTGGATTTTCGTAATCTGTATCTGTTATGGTTTTATTTATCCCCATAACTTTGCAATGTTACATGAAATGCGATAAGTAGTTCGCGTTCATCATGAGATATTCCTTATAAATACAACGGGCATAGATAAACAAGATCAAGACAAGCAAAATGGCAACAGAAATTTCACAACATGGTTCTTCATCAATTGCAGCGCAATCACCTTTAACGTTGTGGAATAAAGATATGAAAGTACGAATCGCGTATATTGAGGAACCCCCTTTTTATTGGACCGACGAAAACCATCTGGTAAAGGGTGCAGACATCGAACTGGCCGAAGTGGTACTACAGGCAATTGGCGTAACATCCATCGAATATCAGCTCACCACCTTCGAGGAGCTTTTACCAGGTGTGCAGGCTGGGCGCTGGGATATGAACGTGCCCATTTTTGTTACACCCGAACGTGCAAGTAATGTAGCTTTCAGCTTGCCGGTATGGTCGCTTGGCGATGGATTCCTTGTGCTTCATGGCAATCCGAAAGCGCTGATGAGCTATAGATCCGTGCTGACGCGTGGTGATGCGCTGCTTGGGCTTATTCCCGGTCAGGTACAGTTCGATGCGGCAAGGGCGGCGGGATTGGGTGACAGCCAGATTGTGATGTTCAATAGCCAGCCAGAGGCTGCCGCTGCATTGTTAGCCGGAAAGATTGACGCGTTTGCCGCCACGGCGGTAGGCAACCATGTTACTGCCAATGCCAACCCAAGGCTGGAAGCAGTCCCTTTCGAGGATAGTAAAGATGGAAAAGCGCCCGTCGGCGCCTTCTCATTTAGCAAGAGCAATCATGATCTTCTGCAGGCTGTGAATGCACAACTTCACGTGTACTTAGGCTCGGCCGATCATCGTACACGAATGGCGAAATACGGGATCACTCAAACCGAGATTGATAACGTGGTAGGAGGCAACGGCGCGAAATAACAGATTCATTACAGCTATAAGCAAGTATAAAAATATGGAAATACACCATTCAACACTCGAAGATATTGATGAAATCTTCAGACTCTACAGTATTGCAACCGATTTTCAAAAGGGGAAATTTATTGTTCATTGGCCTGAATTTGAAAGAAGCATGATCGAAACCGAAATCAATGAAAAAAGGCAATGGAAGATAGTTATTGACAATAGAATAGCCTGCATTTGGGCAACAACGTTTAACGATCCCCAGATTTGGGAAGAGCGAAATGACGACCCAGCCGTTTATATTCATCGAATTGCAACAAATCCGGAATTTAGAGGGCAAAATCTTGTACAACACATTACGGAATGGGCAAAACAATACGCCTTGACTAATAAGAAAAAATTCATTCGTATGGATACGGTAGGCAATAATCCGGGACTGATTGCCTATTATACAAAATGCGGTTTTGGCTTTTTAGGGTTGTCTAAGCTTAAAAGTACAGCGGGGCTTCCCGCTCATTATCACAATGCAACCGTAAGTTTGTTCCAAATGGAAATAATCGCCCGTTAAATCGGCCTGGAGACTGCCATCAAGGTTTTTTGCCGGAGAAAGCATACCAAATTGGTGGCTACAGTTTTCTTGCTCTTTCCGGCCCCAATTTTAGGTGTTGTCGTCACTTTTCAACGCAACTATTTTCTTTACATCCTCAATAAAAGTGTCCGACATCGGTATTTTATCGTTTACCAAATTTCAAAAACACCCCTACTATTTATTGGGTTATTGGTATCCATAAAAAGAAATAATTTCCCATAAAAAATTGGTTGATATATCAACCAATTTTTTATATTTGCGGCATGAATCACAAAATTGATCATCCTGTGCCTCCTTCGCTGGTGGCACAAATAGGTGCTCTTTATCATAGATTATATAAAGAAAGTGATAAACTCTTCCGGGAGCACGATTTTCCTCTTCAAATGGATCAGGTGCCGGTTTTGATGGTACTTTATTATGCTGGCGGAGCCTCTCAGAAAGATGTTGGTACTGCTTTGGGACGCGATAAAGCGTCAATTAACAGAACAATATCAGTTTTGCTCAAAAAAGATTTTGTAAAGGTAATCCCTGATGCTGTTGACAAGCGGAAAACTCATGTAGAACTTACGGCAAGCGGCCAAAAACTGGCAAAGCAGGCTGATGCTATACTTGGAAGATTTGACGCGGTACTATCTTCGGAACTAACTTTAGAAGAAAGAAAAGGATTGGATAAAACAATGCTGAAATTAATAGGGTTAGTTACTCCCTGCTAACGTAACAACTCCTTCATCACAAAAAACACTTAACAAAAATGAAAAGAAGCTTATTTTTGATGGGCATTTTATTGCCTGTGCTTGGCTATTGCCAAAGCGTTGATAGCAGTAGCATGCGCAAAAAATTTACCACTACAGCGCCCCTGCTCGGTGGCGTCAATGTAACCAATATTGTAGCCTCTATTGACGCCAACGGGAATTCCCTAACCATGCAACAACCTATTGTAGACCTGGGTTTTCCTGTATATAAGGATTTTTCGGCACCTCATCCCATTTTGATAAAAACAGGCATCCGTTACCAGGGCCTCTTTCTTTCAGGCAAGCAAAATTTAGGTGGCAACGCGTTCCAGTCTATTACCGTTCCGGTATTGTTAAATTATTCGCTTTCGCGCACCACCAGTATCTCTTTTGTGGGTTTGGCAACTGTGGGTTCCGACTTTAAACGAAGTATAGACGCGGATGATATCCTCTATACTGCCGGTGTGCGGATAGGTTTTCGGCCCGGCAAGTCTTTCAGCTACGGTATCACGTTAGCTTATATTAGCAATTACTCGGGTAAGTTCCTGCTGCCGATACCTGATATCGACTGGACAATCAGTAACAAACTAAGTTTTACCGGCGTTATACCTGCCAGGGCTTCTTTAAAGTACAGGCTATCAGAAATACAGTCTTTGGGTATTACAGGGTCACTCAACAGCAGCATGTACCGCCTGAACGAAGGTGCTAAAGACCAATATATACATTTGCAGCAAAATAGTGCGGGACTTATTTACGATCTTAAACTCACTAAACGATGGAAACTGAACCTGATTGCAGGGCATACTTTTTCGCAAAAACTGGAAACATTTAATATGGATCAAAAGGTGCCATTTGACGGATTTGCTAAACTCAACGACCGCGTAGCCAACATCTCCTATCGTCAAAATTCATTTATATTTCAGGGTGGGCTTAGTTATGTATTTTAAAAAAACTGAAAATTAAGAGTTGCATGATGTAACTCACTGGAAGATCAATCAGATTTTGAATTATGTCTTTTTTTTTGTTTTTAAAGCCACATTTTTTTTACATCCTCAATAAAAGTGTTCGATATATGTGCTTTTGTATTGATGTAGCTGGCAGTTTGCAGATGTACACATCTGTAGTTGAATCGTGATAAATAAGTTTCCCGGATAATAATTTTTACCTTAAAAGGTATGTTAACAAATTTTTTCTTCATTTGCTAAATCGATTTATAAATTTATTTCTATTATTGCTTAACCAATTTAAACCATCGATGAGACACTTCTTTACCATAATATTTGTAGTTGCTTTAGGATTAGCAACGGCTGGATCTGTGCATGCTCAATCCGCAAGTATTCCACCTTTACAACGACCATGGAACGCGCAATGGATATCTGCGCAGGGTGATAACGGGAAAATTTATGGCGTTTATTACTTCAGGAAAAATATTGATTTAGCTGTTAAGCCCGCTAAATTTATTGTTTACCTATCGGCAGATAACAGGTATAAACTTTACGTTAACGGTGCCTTGGTATCTTTGGGTCCGGCACGTGGCGATACTTATTTTTGGAATTATGAAACTGTCGACCTGGCACCTTACCTTACTGCCGGTAAAAACTCTGTAGCCGCGCTGGTGTGGAATGAGGCTCAATATAGCCCTGCAGCGCAGATCAGCGTACGTACGGGTTTTATTTTGCAGGGCAATTCATCAACAGAGGATATATTAAACACTAATGAGAGCTGGAAAGCGATCCGCGATGTGGGGCACCAGCCTATTCCGGGGTATTTTTTTGCCGCCAGTAAAGGCGAAATGGTGGATATGAGCAAAAGTGTTAAGGGCGATTGGAAAGCCACTGGTTTTGATGATAGCGCCTGGCCCGGAGCAAATAAAATATCCGATGGAAAACTCAAAGGGACAGCCTGGGGTATTGACTGGGCATTGGTACCATCAACCTTGCCGGCAAGGGAAATGACTTACCAACGCCTCCTTAAACTGCGCGGTGCTATTGGCATAAATGCGCCGGCGGAGTTTCCGGCCACTAAAACCCCGTTAATTATCCCCGCAAATACTTCGGTCTCTTTATTACTTGATCAAACGTTTGAAACAAATGCCTTTGTTACGTTAAATTTTAGTGGGGGAAAGGATGCAGGCATTTCACTTGGTTATGCGGAATCGCTGTATGAAAAAGGTACTAAAGGCGTAAATAAAGGTAACCGCAATGATGTTGACGGAAAAGAATTTGTAGCACGAATAGATAGCCTGGTGGCAGATGGCAGCAAAGCACAATCTTTCACCACATTAAACTTTCGCACCTATCGCTACATCAGGGTGTTTGTAAAAACAAAAGATGAGCCTTTGGTGATAGATGATCTATACGGCACTTTTACCGGCTATCCTTTTAAACGCACATCAGTAATGAATACAAACGATGCGGAGATAACACAAATGCTGGATATAGGCTGGCGTACAGCACGGCTAAATGCGTGGGAAACTTATACAGATTGCCCGTATTACGAACAGCTGCAATACATTGGCGATACCCGTATACAGGCTGTAATATCCTACTACAACACCAGTGACGACCGGCTGGCGCGTAATGCACTCACCCAGATAGATCATTCCCGTTTACCAGAAGGTATAACCGCCAGTTGTTACCCATCAAATGGCACGCAGGTTATTTCGCCGTTTTCGTTATGGTACATTGGCATGCTGCATGATTACTGGATGTATCGCGGCGACGATGCTTTTATTAGAAACAAGCTATTGGGCGAGCGTGGCGTATTGAATTTTTTTAGCAAATACCAACAAGCCGATGGCTCTTTGAAAGATACCCCGTACTGGGCATTTGTTGACTGGGCCGGCAATATGTGGGGCGAGGTTAAAGGAAAAGATGGAAGCGCGGCAATTTATGACCTGCAGTTGCTGTGGGCATACCAGTGGGCTGCAGAAATGGAAGCCAAGATTGGTTTGCATGATTATGCCCTTATATACAGCCAGAAAGCCGCGCAGTTAAAAGCTACCATAAACCGTAAATATTGGGACCCGGCAAAAAAACTATATGCCGATACCCGCGAAAAAAACGGCTACTCGCAGCACGTAAACTCATTGGCGATACTTACGGGTACAGTTAGTAATGCCGATAGACCTGCCGTTGCCAAAGGGCTGCTTAACGATAAAAGCTTAACTCAATGTTCTGTTTATTTTAAATATTATTTGAACCAGGCACTGGTAAAAGCAGGCTTAGGTAATGATTACATAAACTGGCTGGGTATTTATAGGGAAAACATGGCAATGGGATTGACCACCTGGGCCGAATATTCTGACGTTAACACCTCCCGCTCAGATTGTCACGCCTGGGGCGCCAGTCCAAATATTGAGTTTTTTAGAACGGTATTGGGAATTGATAGCTATGCACCGGGATTCTCCAAAGTAAAAATAGAACCTCATTTAGGAAAATTAACCCAGATCAGCGGCTCAATCCCTCATCCCAATGGCAACGTTTCGGTAGCTTACGCATTGGAAAATGGTAAATGGAAAATAAATATCAGCTTGCCGCAAAAAACATCGGGGATATTAGTTTGGAAATCTAAAACATATAACCTTAAAGGAGGGGGGAACTCATTTGTTATTTAAGATGGCGGATGTAGATGCCACAATTACAAGGTTTAACTTAAGTTAATTGTTTTTTCAAATGAATTGTTGAAGGCCACTCCGTTTCAAAACTTTGTAAGTTTTCGGGGCTTTGGCATCTCGCCATTTATCCTCTTCCCCAAAATAGTTGTCAGTTGCACACTAAATAATTGCATAATTATTTTTACACTTGTAAATAAACTCTAAACTAAATTATGCAGAAGTATAGCGGCCAGAAACGCATCTTAGTGGCCACCGATTGTATCATTTTTGGATTTGACGGCTGGAATATTAAACTGCTGCTGGTACAGCGCGGGCTTGAACCAGAGAAACATAAGTGGAGCCTGATGGGGGGCTTTATACAACCTTCGGAATCACCGGATGATGCGGCCAACCGTGTGTTGGAATTGCGTACCGGGCTAAAAAATGTATACATGGAGCAGTTCAGGGTATTTGGCGCACCAGGTCGCGACCCGGTTGAACGGGCTTTATCTATCGCTTACTTCGCACTTATAGATATCCATCAATACGAAAAACAATTAAGTGAAGAATATCATCCCGAATGGTTTTTGCTTGATGAAATGCCAGACCTGATCTTTGATCATGCCGAAATGGTTCGCCTGGCCCTGCGTCAGTTACGTTATAAAGCCGCGCTGCATCCGCTATTGTTTCAGCTATTGCCCGAGAAATTTACCATCCCGCAATTGCAGGCCTTGTATGAGGGCGTTTATCAAACCAAGTTTGATGACAGGAACTTTAGCCGCAAACTATTATCAACGGGTTTATTGGTTAAACAACCAGAAAAAGATAAGCTATCCTCTAAAAAAGGAGCCTTTTACTACAAACTTGATCAATCGCACTATGCCGAGAATTTTGAATCGTTTCTGAACCTGGTACCCAACCCTGAAAAGTATTTTTAGTTGGTTTGTGGTTTAGCTTTAGGTAATAGAATAATGAATGTTGTGCCACTGCCGGGCGATGATATCACGTTAATGCTGCCGTGATGTTTTTCAATGATACCAAATACAATACTTAAGCCCAGGCCAGTGCCTTCGCCAACATTTTTTGTAGTAAAAAAGGGTTCAAAGATGCGTTCTTTCACCTCGTCGGCCATACCCGTTCCTGTGTCGGTAATTTCAATGGAAATGTAGCCTTTTAGGTCCTGGGTGATAATGGTTATAGTTTCATCTTCTTGTTTTTCTTTCGCTTTTATGGCATGTATGGCGTTGGCTATCAGGTTTATAAACATTTGGTTTATTTTGCCTGCATAGCAATTTAATGGTTCGATGTCATTTAGCATTGTTTTTATCTGTATGTACCAGGGAATAGTGCTCCTTAATATGAGCAGGTTGGCTAATATAGCCTTGTTTATATCCAGCTTTTTTAGTACCAGTTCGTCGGTACTGCTAAAGGTGAAAAGGCTTTTTACAATTTCGGTAGTGCGCCTGGCACCTTCTTCAATGCCGTTAAGCAGGGTATTTATCTCGGCCTTAATAAAAACGGGGTCAACATTTTGACGATAATCACTTGCTTCCTGTACAAGTCGCGCATCGTTGGGTTGGTTTACTACACTTTCGTATTTATCTACCAGTGTAAAAAGCTCATCAAAATCAAGTCTCAGAGGCATAATATTGGAACTTACAAAGTTGATGGGGTTATTAATTTCATGAGCTACGCCGGCCGTTAATCTGCCCAGGGATGCCATTTTTTCGGTGTCAACCAATTGGTGCTGCGTGCTTTTCAGGTTATCAATAATGCGCGAAAGATCTTTATTGGCATTAATAAGTTCGATGGTACGTTCTTTAACCTTGTTTTCGAGCAGGATATTTTGCTCGGTGGTAAGACGTTCATTTTCCCGCGCCACCGAAATAGCAAAGTTTTGCAAGCCGATGGTTTCATTACGATAAAAGTTAATTTTATCGGCCAACGCCGCCGAAAATAACACAATGCCGATAACCAAACTAAGAGGTGTTACATTAACTGTAAGCCAATTGTAAGGGATAAGGTTATTATTGCGGGATACAGATAACAACGTCGCTATTAAAAAAAGTCCCCAGGCCAGCATAAATAGTTTTGCGGGCTTAAAGCCGTTTTTGTAAAGGTATAGGCCAATAACCAGCAAAGCCAATACAATAGTTGTAAGATTTATGGTAATTAAAGTATACGCAAACGCCGTGTAGCCAATAAATATAAATACCAGCACTACAAAATATACTGTATACAGGAGCATATAGTACTTGTACCATTTTTTTAAATTGGTTTTTAGTTGTAAAAATTCATTGGCGAATATTAAGATTGTTGAACCAAAACACACCCTCGTTATAGGTATAACATAATCATTCAGCAGCACCCTATTGTTAATAAGCGAATTACCATATCCCCGTAACAATGCTTGGGTAAGCCCCAGGCATATAATGTAAAACGCATAATAAAGATAACTGCGATCACGAATTATAAAAAATAAAAACAGGTTGTATAATATACTAATTACCAGTATTCCTGTAAAAGCGCCAGATATGATATTTACTGTGCTCCTGGTTTTAAAGAAGGCCGATTCGTCATAAATTGATATCGGAATTATAGTAGGTGATTTGCTTTTTATATGTAAGTAAATAGTTTTTGATACACCTTGCTCAATCGGACATTTAATGTAGGTAAAGTTTTGAAATCCAAGTTTGTCATGCTGGGCATTAATTGATAAATGATGTATTTTTAAATCCTGCTTATCAACATAGTAAAGATCAAACGTATCAATAATACTTGGGCCGGTACTAATAAAAAGATAAGGCTCATTGGCATTATTCCTGAGGTTAAACCTGAGCCATGTGGCCGGTTTTGTAAATCCCAAAAAGGGCAAAGGGTTTTTGCAAGCGTGGAAGCTGTTGCTTTTAACAACCTCATTTATGGTTAATAATTCTTTAGGGTCATCTAACTCATAAAAATAGGTATTGGTTAAACGGGTCGATTGATTGTTACCTATAACAAGAGTATCGGCTTTGTAAGCAAAAGCCATTACATTTAGGAATAGTAAATACGTTGCCATCAATAATATCTTCATATTTACGCTACGCCATTTTGCATCTTACAATAATTATAAAAAAATGTGCTAAAAATAAAACTTTCAATAAATTTACTTCAAACTAATTATAGATAGCCATCTTACTAAATGTTTTATTATGCCTGTTGGAGTATTATATGTTGATGATGAGATAAATAATTTAAATAGTTTTAAGGCGGCTTTTAGGCGAAGCTTTAATATTTATACAGCCCAATCGGCCGCCGAGGGCCGGCAGGTATTGCAGGAGCATGACATTGGTGTAATTATAACGGATCAACGCATGCCGGTTACTACGGGTATTGAATTTTTAGAATCAATTTTAGCTGCATATCCTGATACTATCCGGATCCTTTTAACAGGCTTTTCTGATGTTAACGCAGTTATGGATGCCATCAATCGCGGGCAAGTGTATAAATACCTGGTAAAGCCATGGCAAAATGATGAATTGAAAATATATATTCAAAACGCCATCGAAATTTACGAGCTGCGAAAAGTAAACAAGGAGCTCACTTATAAGCTGCAATTGGCCAATATTGAATTAGAAGCGCTAACGAGAACGGGGAGCTGAGTTGTGAGTTGTAAGTTGTGAGTTGTGAGTTGTGGTTAGGTTAAACAAGAGGTAAACTAAAATTCGAAATGAATCTCAAATCTCATATCTCACGTCTCAAATCTGTATTTAAACAATTATAGCTGGGTGAAATTTTTACGGGCGATAACTTCGGTCATTATTTTACTGTGCTTTATGTTCAATGCGCGTGCGCAGGGTGGCTTTTCAAACCAGGGAACAGAGTTTTGGACGGTTTATATGGATCATATTGACCCGCCAAAATCAACTGATCCTAAAATAAGCGCCAGCCAGATGGACTTGTACATTACCGCCGATGTAAATACAACGGTAACCGTTGCCGTTGCCGATGGTACCTTTTCGCAAAATTATAATGTAGTTGCCCACGAAATACTTTCTGTTGCCATCCCGGCAAGTGCCTTTGTTGACCAACAAGGGGTATCAAACAAAGGTATTCATGTTATATCACAAAAGCCGGTGGCCGTTTATGCCCACATTTTTGCGCAAAGTGTATCGGGCGCTACCTTATTATTACCAGTTACGGTAATGGGTAAGGATTATATTTCCATCAACTATACACAATTATCCAATTCGCAAACCAGCGAAAAAAAGCCTTCCTATTCAACTTTCGCTGTTATTGGTACCGAAGATAACACCACTGTTGAGATAACCCCAACTACCTACCTGTTAAATGGCGAGCCCCCGGGTAAACCCTTTACTGTTGTTTTAAATAAAGGCCAGGTTTACCAGGCCCTTGCCAATGCCGATTTAACGGGTACACGCGTCCGTACCATCAGCACGCAGGCCGGCTCCTGTAAAAAAGTTGCCCTGTTTTCGGGGAGTTCAAAGATCATGATTGGCTGCAACTCGCCAAGTAACACCTCCGATAATCTTTTTCAGCAGGTATATCCAACCGCCACCTGGGGTAAAAATTACATTACCGCACCTTTAAAAAGTCGTAATTATGATATATTCAGAATTGTGCTGAGTGATCCAAATACAGTAGTAAAATTGAATGGAGTTATTCTTACAGCCAGTAGTTTTGTTAACGGCCTGTATAATGAGTTTAGCTCATCGGCAACAAATATTATAACTGCCGATAAGCCCATACAAGTTGTGCAATATGCGGTTACCCAGTTTAAAACCATGAATTGTAACGATTCATCGTATGATATTGGCGACCCCGAAATGATTTACCTTAACCCGCTTGAGCAAACACTTGATCATGTTACCTTAAATTCAACCAGTAACTACAGGATCCTTAATAATTTTATAAATGTTGTTATAAAAACCGCCACTGTTCCTACTTTTCAGTTAGATGGCAAACCGTATACACAGTTTACAAAGGTTATCGGCAACGAAGATTACTCCTATGCCCAAATTGATGTAGAAGCCGGGGTACACCGCATTAAAGCATCTGATGGGTTCAATGCAATTGCTTATGGATTTGGCCAGGCCGAATCATATGGTTACGCGGCAGGTGCCAGTCTTAAAAACCTAAATGAGTTTATCGCGCTAAAAGATCCTGAAACCGGATTGCAACAACTTAACGGTTGTACCGGTGTTACTTATAAAATTCAGCTTACACTGCCATTTAAAACAACCCATATCAAATGGGATTTTGAAAACGGTGCCGCCTTTGAGGATAACAACCCCGTGGTGAAATCAACTTCGGTAAAGGGAGATAAAACATTGTATTTATATGAGTTTGCCCAAAGTGAAACGTACACTGCCGCCGGCGATCATGCAGTAATAGCCACCGTATTTAACCCTATAGCTAATGAATGTGGTTCGGATGAGATTATATCGCTTGATTATAATATATCGGCCATACCGGTGGCTAAACTTGGTTTTGCAGGTGCCTGTTTGGGTGATACCACTTTTTTTAAGGACTTGTCTGAAACAAGCGACCGCGAAATTAAAACATGGTTATGGGATTTTGGCGATGGAAGTACAGATATTGTACAAAATCCCAAACACGTTTACACACAGCCCGGCAATTATACCGTGCGACTGACCATTACCAATGAAAACGGCTGCGGCGATGTGTCAGATGCTATGTCAGTTTACATTAATAAGCTTCCCATAGCCGATTTTGATCTTTCGGCGCCAAATTGCCCCATGCAGGATATCACATTTATAAGCCATTCAACCAGTGCCGATGGTACTATCACCAAGTGGCTATGGGATTTTGGGGATGGCAGCACTGTAGTTGAAAAAAATGATAACACCGCCGTGATCCATCAATACAGCGCGCCCGGTTCATATAAAACGAAGTTAACTGTAATTAACTCAAATGGCTGCACCAGTGCCGTAAGTGAAAAAGCAGTAACGATAAATGATTTGCCTGTGGTTGATTTTGTTTGGCCTGATGCCTGTGTTGCAGATATTGTTCAATTTGTGAATAAGAGCACCATTGCCGATGATACGGAGGCCGGCTTTACCTATGAATGGAATTTTGGTGACCCTGATGCCGGTTCCATCAGCAACACATCTGCAGAACAAAACCCCAAACACCATTTTAGCCAGGCAAAGGACTACCTGGTTACTTTAAAAGTTACTTCAAAATATGGCTGTACATATTCAAAAACGCAAAAAATAACCATCAATGGCGAAGCGCCGGGAGCCAGGGTCGTAGTTTCTGATCCTTCGGCCTTATGCAGTAACCGTGAAATATTTTTCGAAAACAGGTCGGTAGTTGATTTTGGGATTGTAACCAAGCTTGAAGTTACTTTTGATAATAATGATGCCCAGTCCACAAAAGTATATGAGCACCCTGTTTATGGTCAGCAATTGCGTTATACCTACCCGTTATTTACGGATGGAAACCGTACTTACAACGTGCATCTTATCGCGTATTCGGGTGGTACCTGCCAAAATACGCAGGATTTTTCATTGGTGGTAAAGCCTGCCCACGTCATAACATTTGCACCTGCACCCTCATTTTGCCCCGAAGATGCCCCTTTTACCTTTAAGCCCTCTAATATCCAGGGTATCACCGGCACAGGTGTTTATGCAGGGAATGGGATAAGTGCCAATGGCTTGTTTAGCCCGGCGGCGGCAGGTACGGGTACAACCGAGATCAGTTATATTTATTCGAGTAACGGCAACTGCCCGGATACGGTAAAACAGCAGGTGTCGGTTTACACGTCGCCCACTGTTACTATAGATGGGGCTATAACCGTTTTGGAAGGTGCTTCTGTTAATTTAAATGCATCGGCCAGCGGGCATAACCTCAACTATAAATGGACTCCATCAACAGGTCTTGATCATGATGACGTATTGGCACCTAAATTAACCCCAACAGAAGATGCCGAATACCACCTTACTGTAACATCGCAGGAGGGCTGCCAGGCTACGGCCACGGTTGCAGTTAAGGTATTAAAGTTCCTGGTTATCCCTAACGCGTTCTCGCCCAATGGCGATGGCCAAAATGACGCCTGGGAAATCAAATATCTAAACCAGTATCCCGATAACACAGTTGAAATATTTAACCGTTACGGCCAAAAGCTGTTTACATCCATAGGTTATGGTACCCCATGGGATGGCAGATATAAAGGTAGCATGCTTTCGCCTGGCACTTATTATTATATCATTACTCCTAAAAATGGAAGAAAAGCGGTATCGGGCAGCGTAACTATCCTTAGATAAATCATAAGAGATGTCTTATATTTATAGTCAATTGCAAAAGATTAGCCCCCGCTTGATTTCTTGTCGCTATACAAATGAACCTGCTTCACATGGGTAGATATATACTTATATTGAGTACGTTACTTTTATCTTTCTTATCAGAGGGCATAAGTCAAACGTTTCTTGCCCGCTCATCAAAATTTGTGGCAACCAATGCTATTGATAAGGTTTTAGGCGGCGCGCTGTTAAATTCGTATGGGGAAAAAATGGCGGGAGGCATAACCACAGCAGGGCCGGTAACAGGCAACATCACAGCTTGTGCAGGTACGGCATCGGCAAGCCCCAATATTCAGCAAGTAACAGTATCCGGAACAGGTTTATCTGCGGATATTAAAGCTACTGCGCCAACAGGGTTTGAAGTGTCATTAAACCCAACCAGCGGATATGCCGGTAGTGTTTTGTTAATACAATTGGGTGGAATTGTAACCAACAAAACTGTGTACGTGCGGTCCTCGGCTACAGCTACAGGCGATATAACCGGGGCTTTGATATTATCCTCAACCGGGGTAAGCGATAAAAACCTGTTGGTTAACGGTATTATAAACGGAATGTCAACAGTGAACAAAGTAGCTGATCAAACCAAAATAAATGGCGAAGCTACAAACGCGGTAAGTTTTACCGGTACTGCAAAATATTTTACCTGGACTAATGATAAGCCCTCCATAGGTCTTCCGGCAAGCGGAACCGGGGACATCGCTTCTTTTACTGCTTTAAATAATAGCGGTGCACCCGTAAAAGCTAATATAACCGTTACGCCACAATCCGTTGGCCTGGCCTATATAGCCAATTATGGGACAAATAATGTATCTGTAATTAACACAGCTACTAATAAGGTAATCACTACTATACCGGTAGGGGCCAACCCATATACGGTAACTGCCAGTAAGGATGGCAACCGGATTTATGTGGTAAATAGTATTTCAAATAATGTTTCTGTTATAAGCACTTTAACAAACGCGGTAATTGCCACCATTGGTGTCGGCGCTAATCCGCTTGGTGCAATTATCAGTGAAGATGGCAGTAGGTTATATGTTATTAACAAGAGTACAAACAGCGTATCGTTTATCAATACCATAACAACTGAGGTTATTAAAACGATGCAGCTTAATGCTGTACCCTATAATATCGCCATAAGTAAGGATGGAGGTACGCTGTTTGTTACAAATTACGAAGCAAATACCGTTTCTGTAATCAATATAGCCACAGAAACGATAAGTGATATTGCTGTGAACCCCGGGCCATTTGGTATAGTATCGAGCCCGGACGGTAGCAAGGTTTATATTACTAATGAACTTGATAATAAATTTTCTGTAATTGATGTTGCAACTAAAATAGCAATAGCCAGTATCCCCGTAGGGCAAACTCCTTACGGTATTGCGGTAAGCCCGGATGGTAGCCGGATATATGTGAGTTGTGCAGTTGAAAATAAAATAAAGGTTATAAATGCTGCAAATAACGCGATTATAGCATCTGTAGACGTTGGCGAATATCCGTATGGTATCTCGGTTAGCGATGATGGCAGCCAGTTGTATTCAGTTAATTTAAATTCATCTGATGTTACGGTGGTTAACACGGCAACAAATTCGGTAGCAACTACAACTATTGTAGGGCATAACCCATATTCATTGGGTGCGTTTGTTGCAAAAAGTAACGGTTGCAATGGTAATCCTGTTTCTTTTACCATAACGGTCACGCCTGTTAAGTCGGTTATTACTACAGGTAGTATTAGCGGTAACATAACGGCTTGTTTGGGCTCGGCATCATCAAGCCCAAATATTCAGCAATTTTCAGTTTCAGGCAGCGCATTGGCTGCGGATATAACTGCCGCGGCCCCCGCCGGTTTTGAAATATCACTTGCACCTGCTGCCGGGTATGCAAACAGCGTTTTAATTACGCAATCTGCCGGAGTAATAAGCAATAAAACAGTATATGTACGATCGGCAGCAACTGCAACCGGTAGTATATCTGGTAACGTAGTTTTATCATCGGCCGGGGCAGTAAATAGCCTGGTTGCGGTAAATGGAACGATCAATCAATTGCCCACAGTTACGCAGGTGCCTGATCAGATAAAAATAAATGGCGATTTAACAGATGCCGTTACTTTTACCGGGAGTGGCCCAATTTATACCTGGGTAAACGATAACCCACAAATTGGGCTGGCTGCAACTGGTACAGGTAATATAGCTTCTTTGAAAACAATCAATAATACAGGTAGCGATATTACGGCAAACATAACCGTTATACCTCAATCGGTTGGGTATGCTTATGTAGCAAATGTAAGAAGCAGTATATCTGTAATAAACTCCACAACCAATGAGGTAGTAGAAACCATTCCTGCGGGATTTGGCTCAGAACCGGATCAGATAGCTATAAGTGCCGATGGGAGTAGGGCCTACGTAACCAACATAGGTTCAAATACAATATCGGTTATCAATACATTAACCAATAAAATAATAAACTATATCCCGGTGGGAGAAGGCCCTACAGGCATTGTCATTAGTCCGGATGGCAAAAAACTGTTTGTTGGGATAACCGGCGATAACACGATTGTTGCGATTGATCTATCAACAAACAAGGTATCTAATGTTTTAGATGTTGGCGCAAAATGCCATCGTTTGGCAATTACCCCGGATGGTAGTACATTATATGCTATAAAATATTCAGACAGGGTTATCGCTATAGATATCCCTTCATTTTTTGTAACAGATGAGATTGTTGCCGGAGCGGGGCCAAACAACCTGGTGATAAGTCCCGATGGTAAACAGCTATATGTAGTAAGCGGTGCATCAAGCGATGTATCTGTAATAAACACAGCCACCAATAAAGTTACAGCCACCATTAAAACGGGTGTATTATCAACAGATATAGCCATGAGCCCCGATGGTAGCCGTTTATATGTAACCAATATAAATGACGGCACAGTTTCTGTGATTAATACAGCGCTTGATGCGGCTCATGCGGTAATAGACGTAATACCCGTTGGATACGCACCAAATGTAATTTCAATAAGTGCGGATGGAAGCAAGTTGTATGTAACACTTACACAAACTAACGATATCAAGATCATTAGCACCCAAACAAATAAGGTTATAGGCAGCGGACCTACAATTGATGACGGCCCGTTATCAATAAAATTTACACCTGGCGTAGGCTGCACAGGGACGCCCATCACATTTAAAATCACCGTTAAACCTAACGCTGGTGTACCTGCCATAATAACCACTGGTACATTAACCGCGCTTACTTCAACTTACAGCAAAGCATCGTCAACCTCAACAAGTTTTAATGTATCTGGTACAAGTTTAACAGCCGGCATTTTAGTAACACCACCAAACGGTTTTGAGGTTAGTACCGATAATGTAAATTTCAGCCATACCTTAACGGTAGGTTCAGCAGGCACGGTGGCTGCCACTATCATATATGTAAGGTTGGCCCCGGCAACAAATGCGGGCACTTACTCTGGCGATATTTTGCTCACAAGCGCCGGTGCTGTTGATGTTACCGTGCCAACAATTTTAAGCACTGTAAACCGCGCGGTTTTAACAGTTAGTGCCCTTGATTTGCATAAAAACTTTGGAACAAACATTTATGGCGCTGCCAACGCCTTTTCTTTTACAGCCGAAGGCCTGCAGAACTCCGAAGTTATTGGCAGTGTAACCATAGCCTATGGCGCAGGTGCTTTAGCATCTGATCCGCCTGCGGTATATCCCCAATCGGTAACCGTAACGGATGCCACCGGCGGTACTTTTTACCCCGATAATTATATTATTACCTACCTGCCTGGCAGTTTAACGGTCGACCCACCGCCGCCGCCAATTTTTACACTCAATTATACACTGCAGGCTGTGAGTACGGTGTATGGTACGCCTTCGGGGTTCACCAGTTTTTTGGTTTCGGGTTCGCAAATGCAGGGCAGTATTTTAATTACACCGCCTGCCGGTTTTGAGGTGAGTACAGATAACATTACTTACAATACCACGGTGCAGTTTGGCACCGCCGGCTTTATACCGCAAACACCCGTTTATGTCCGTTTAAAGGCAACTGCAAACGTACAAACATACAGCGGGAATGTAGTGATCAGTAGCCCAGGTGCAACAAACGCTACAGAATTTATCCCCAACAGTGTTGTTACACCCGCTCCGTTAACCGTTACGGCTTTAACGGTTAATAAGGCTTATGGCGATTATCTCATCGGTGGACCTAATTTTACAACTTTTACCTCAGTGGGGCTTCAAAATGGCGAGACTATCGGCAGCATATCCGTAACCTATGCTGCGGGTGCGGCAGCCTCAGATAACGCCGGGACGTATACAAATTCGATAGTGCCAAACCAGGCAACAGGGGATACATTTAAAGCAAATAACTACAATATCAATTATGTCAATGCCGATGTTGTTGTAAACAAGGCTATATTAACTATTACAGCTTTAAGTTATAGCAGGAAATATGGGGAGCCGAATCCCGCATTGGAATTAAATTACAGTGGGTTTAAAAATGGTGACGGCGCATCGGTACTATCAACTCAACCGTTGGTTAGTACAACGGCAACCCTGTTATCCCCGGTAGGGATCTACCCTATAAAGGTGGGCGGCGCGGTAGCAACAAATTATGATTTTAACTACGTTAACGGTACGCTTAATATTGAACCCTTGAGTGTTGCCATTATTGTACCCAACGCATTCAGCCCCAATGGTGATGGACAAAATGATACCTGGAACATCAGTAACATACAAAACTATCCTGGTAATACCGTAGATGTATACAACAGGTATGGCGAAAGGTTATATTCGTCAATAGGGTACGGCACCCCATGGGATGGCCGATATAATGGGATTGATCTTCCGTTTGGGACTTATTATTATATCATCAACCCCAAAAATGGCAGCAGTGTTATTTCGGGATATGTAACTATCATCAGATAAATAATTTTGGTAATATTGCATCGCCACTCCCCGGATAAGAATTCTTCGAATTTTAATTTTTTTTACCGGTGGAAAAACGGGACCGATAGGATGTATAAATACCTACTTGCAATAAGTATATTTTCTCTTTTTTCTCCTTTACTTGTTTTTGCCCAAACATCGCAAACGGTTAAAAACGGTTCGGCAACTACTGCTATAAATTTTACGGGCTCCTGCACTAATAATTGGGTTAATGATAATCCCTCTGTTGGTTTGGCCGCAAGCGGTACAGGGAATATTGTATCATTTACCGCTATCAATACAGGTTCAACAGATGTAACTGCTACCATCACCGTTACTGCTACGCCAACCCAATATGCTTATGTTGTAAACGCCGATGCCAGCGTAAACAGTGTAACTGTAGTTGATGCAATAAATGATAAAGTGGTTACCACCATTACAGACGGGATAGGGAAGATGCCTGTGAGCGCGGCGATTACCCCCGATGGTAGCAAGGTTTACGTAAGTTGCCAGCAGGCGAATACCATAGTGGTAATTGATACCAAAACCAACATGGTTACAACTACTATTCCTGTAGCTGCCTCACCGGCTGATGTTGTTATGTCGCCGGATGGAACTCAGGTGTTTGTAGCTCACCTTAATGATGATAAAATAACAGTAATAAATACTTCAAATAACGCTTTAACAAGGTTTTCTGCCGGTGATAAGGTAGTTACTTTTGCCATAAGCCCCGACGGGAAAGCGTTATATGTTCAACAAGTGGGGGGGACTCTGGCCTGGATAGATGCCAATACCACAAGCCATATTATCAAATTTGTGGTTTACATGGGTAAAAACGCCAGGTTTATGACGGTGAGCGCCGATGGTAAGTTTTTATATGCCTCTTATCCCGCTGATAATGTTGTTTTAGGGATTAATACGTCAACATATATTACAGAGCTTACAGTTCCTGTTGATCAACATCCGGGCGAAATCGCTCTTGGTAAAAACGGGAGTCTGTTATACCTTACCAATAGTGAAACCAATATGGTTTCAGTAATTGATTTGGTGGCTAAAGGAGTGATTAATAAATTTCCGGTGGGAGACGGTCCCGACTATATGTCGATAAGCCCGGATGGAAGCAAATTATACGTAGGGGATTTGAAGGCGAATAAGGTTTCTGTTATTAGTATTGTTGACGGTAGTAATATTTCAACCTTTGATGCTCCTCAGCCGTATAAAACAGTATTTGCCCATTTATCGACGGATTGTGATAATTCACCGACTACGTATACTATAACGGTTACGCCCACGTTAAGCGGAACAATAAATCAGGATATCATTGTCCCGGACGCGTTTAGTCCTAACGGTGATGGGCAAAACGATACATGGGTAATTAAAAATGTAGAAAATTATCCGAATAATACGGTAGATATATACAACAGATACGGAGAAAAGGTATATTCGTCAATTGGTTACAGCGTTCCCTGGAATGGCAGATATAAAGGAAATGATCTTCCATTCGGAACTTACTATTATATAATAAATCCGAAGAACGGACGTAAGGTTATATCCGGACACGTAACCATCATTAGATAAATTAATGAAGAGAATTTTATACGCCATTATTTTTCTTGCAGCTGGCGCACAGTTTGCCGTTGCGCAGCAACGGCCGCAATACACGCAATATATTTTCAATAATTATTTGTTAAATCCTGCTTTAACAGGGATTGAAAATTATACTGATTTAAAAGCCGGTTACCGCAGCCAGTGGACAGGGCTTGAAGGTGCGCCGGTAACAGGTTATTTAACCGTAACAGCGCCAATTGGTGATAATTTTCTGCAAGGCGATGCTACAGCGTCGCCCGCCAATGGAGGCATTAATCCCTCAAGCAGGTTATATACGCAGCAATACCAGGCGGCCGAACCACATCATGGTATAGGTTTTACCCTGGTATCTGATAAAACAGGGCCAATCACTCAAACTAATATAGATGCTACGTACGCTTACCATTTGGGCATTACCAGCTCGCTTAATTTGGCGGTTGGTGTATCGGCAGGGGTAAGTCACAATGTGCTCAATACATCGCAACTCCATTTTGGCGGCGTGGATGACAGCGACCCTGTACTTTATAATATCAACAACAACCAATGGAAGCCCGATCTGGGTTTAGGTGTGTGGGCATATGCTTCCAATTACTTTTTTGGGGTATCGGTTCAACAGTTATTACCACAAAGTTTATACACTACCACATCGGTAAGTGTTACTCAAAATAAAACAGTGCCGCATTATTTCTTCACAGCCGGAACAAAACTCTTTTTGTCAGATGATGTAACGTTGATCCCATCGGTATTGGTAAAGGTGATACAGCCCGTGCCAACTACGTTTGATGTGAACATGAAACTATCATTTGCCGATAAATTCTGGCTTGGCGGATCATATCGTCGCAACGACTCATTTGCTGCCCTGGTTGGTTTTAACCTCAGTTCATTTATCAATGTAGGTTACTCTTATGATTTCACAACCTCAGCATTGAATACAGTGAGCAACGGCTCGCACGAAATTGTGATCGGCATTTTGCTCAATAACCGATATAAAGTTACCTGCCCGCAGCATACGTTTTAGTCAGTTGTGAGTTGTGAGTTGTGAGTTGTGATAAAAAGCCCATCAAGTTAATGAAAATCCAAAGAATCCGATAAATCTGTTTAATCCAGGTTCAGAAAAAAGGGTTCAGAAAACATAATCCAACAAAAAAGCCGTCTGCAAAACAGACGGCTTTAATTTTATATTGGTCAGTGGGCCAACTGCACACTGATAACTGCCAACTACTTAAGTGGTGTAACCCAGGATTTTCAATACCTGTTTACTGTTCTGCTCTTCGCCAAATACCTCAAAGTTGAAAGTTTCATCGCGGTTGCGGCGAATGATCACGTGTTTAGGTGATGGCAACAGGCAGTGGTGGATGCCGCCGTAGCCGCTTAAAACTTCCTGGTAAGCTCCGGTATTAAAAAAGCCTAAATATTGCACCTTGCGTGTTTTAGGCATAAATACGCTGTTCATGTGGGCTTCCTGGTTGTAATAATCCTGTCCGTCGCAGGTGATGCCGCCAAGGTTCACACGCTCGTATTCAGAATCCCAGTTATTAACCGGTAACAGGATGTATTTTTGGTTCAACGCCCAAACATCCGGCAGGTTGGTAATAAAAGAGCCATCCAACATTAACCAGCGTTCGCGGTCGTTCTGTTGTTTACGGCCCAATACTTTGTACAGGATGCCCGATGCTTCGGCAACGGTATATTTACCAAATTCGGTAATAATATCCGGTTCCATGGTATCATGCTCGGCGCAAATTTCTTTGATACGACTTACAATCTCGTTGATCATGTACTCGTAATCAAAATCAAACACCAACGAATCTTTAAATGGCATACCGCCGCCAATATCAAGCGTATCCAAATGCGGATTGATCTTTTTGAACTTGCAGTACAGCGTTACGTATTTTTCCAGCTCGTTCCAGTAATATGGCGTATCCGAAATACCGGAGTTGATAAAGAAGTGTAATAACTTAACCTGGAAATTAGGATTATCCTCAATTTTATTGTGATAAAAATCGATGATATCTTCCATGCGGATACCTAAACGTGAGGTGTAGAACTGCGAATCGGGCTGCTCTTCTGCCGCAATACGGATACCCAGGTTACATGGGGTCTCCATCTCTATCTCATCATCGTAAAGGTTAAACTCTTCCTTGTTATCCAATACCGGGATGATGTTTTTAAAGCCATCATGCAGCATGTCGATAATGTATGTTTTGTATTGGAAGGTTTTAAAACCATTACAAATCACGGTGATATCTTTGTTTACGGCACCTTTTTTCTCCAGGGCGTCAATCATCGGCATATCAAAAGCTGATGATGTTTCCAGGTGGATCTCGTTTTTAAGCGCTTCTTCTACAATGTGCTTAAAATGCGAACTTTTGGTACAATAACAATATTTATAGCTGCCGCGATAGTTGTTTTTGATGATAGCCTGCTGAAATAACAGCTTTGCCTGTTGGATCTTTTTAGAGATCTGTGGCAGATAGGTGAAGCGTAGGGGAGTACCGTACGTTTCAATCATCTCCATTAAATTAAGGTCCTGAAAATATAGTTCATCGTCGATGATCTCAAAACCATCCTGCGGGAAACCAACACTAAGATCAAGAAATTCCTGGTAACTCTGCATCCTTTAAAAATTTGGGGCAAAAATGTGATTTTAAAACGGAATAATTGGCTATTTGTTAGATTTAAATTTATGGTTTGAATGTAAATTTAGTATCAGGTAGTTAGTATCAAGTATCAAGACCGAAAATGGCTGATTCAATATCAGGAAATACATTTATTAAAAAGGATAAAATAAATGAATTGGTATGCGATTTTAACTGTTCAAATTAACCGGTAAATGCACTTCGGCCATCATGCACCTGGCACTACCACCGCCATTGGTTTCAATCGTATTGATATCAGCATAAACCAATTTTCCATATTTCTCCAATACCGTTTTCTGCCCGCTGCTTAAAGCATTAAAAGCATTTTTCGACATTACGATCAGCGTCTCGCCGGCTTCGCTTTTAACTTCCAGCATATTACCCGCAAATTGGTTCATCTGGGCAAATGAAATTTCAATTACTTCTTTTTGGGTCGATTTAAGGGATTCTAAAACCACAATCCGTTCATGCGGATTGGGGATACTATCAACACAAATAACCGCGAACCCACTGCCGATGCACATTAACACGTTGGTATGGTAAATAGCTTTGCCATGCTCGTCTGCTGCATCAAAGCTAACGGCCTGGTAGCCGGTTTGCTCGCAAAAAAGCTCAAGCACTTCTTTATCGGTTCGTGGTGAAAGACAGGCGTAGGCAATTTTATTCTCCCTGTCAAGCACCATACTGCCCGTGCCTTCCAAAAAGCGATGATCGGCTTCAAAACGGCTTAGGTCTATTATATGGCCTATTTTAAATTTATCTTCAAGGTCGGTTATAATATCTTCCCTGCGCTCCAACCGGCGGTTTTCGGCCTGCATGGGGTAAAGGTAAACTGTGCCATCATCATGGAACGATACCCAGTTATTCGGGAAAATCGAATCGGGCGTGTGCGGCTCGGGGGTATCGTCAACCACGGTTACATTCACACTCGCGGTTCTGAGCGTATTTACAAATCTATCAAACTCGGCAAGGGCCTTATCCTGTACAGCCTGTTGATCGGCATCGCGATTTTGAAACGCATTGCTTGCAGCCGTTTGTTCATTAAAGCCGAAACTCACAGGCCTTATCATTAATATGTTACTGGTAGATTGGTTATTGGTCATTAGTCAATGGTCATTAGTCATTAGTTCGCTTGGTTAGTCATGATTACCAGTCATTCATCATTTTACAAACTATTAAAGCCCAATGACTAATGACCAGTGACCAATGACTATAAAACCTTATCCCTTAAAAGCGGCATACTCATACAGTGAAAACCACCGCGGGCCCTGGAAAGTTCTGCCGATGGCATTAAAATTAATGTATCGGTTAAAGTTTGCGGATTAAGTTCGCCGCTTTCAAATTTTTGAAGTAAGTCGCCAACTTTTATTACGTTGAAACCACTTTGTTTAAACGCTTCTACTGTTTTATCGTTACGGTCGTACCCTAAAACTACGCCCTCTTTAACAGCCAGCAGGTTACAGGAATCGGTCCATTGTTCGCGGGCATCAAATGGGAAAGTGTTATTGCCCGAGTAAATGAATTTTGTTTTCTCCGGGCTTTGCAGGTCTTTTTGGCTGATGTCGTCAAGTAAATCCTCCAGGCAATCAATCACTTTGGGCTTTTTCCCTTTGCGGAACTGTACTATCTCTGGTTTTTCTTTCGATTTTTTATCTGTAAACCACGAAATTGGTTCCTGGTCCTCCAATGGCGCTTCGGCTATGGCCAATGAGCGCAGCAGTACCCAGGTATTGCGTTTTACCTGTGTAAACACCGTATCGATGTGCATATAATCGCGTTTGTGCGGTATTTTTACAATGGTTATCTTCTTTACTACATCGTTATCAAACAATAATTTAATAGCCTCATTGGCGCCGCTGATAGAGGTGCGTTCGCTGCAGCCAATTAATAAATGCTGCGGACTAACCATCATCACATCGCCACCCTCCAACGTGGTTTTGCCCTGGTTATCCTCACCCGGGCGCAAAAAGTGCTGGGCAGTTTCGGGAATTTCGAGGATGTTATCCTGGTAAGCAGCAAACAAGGGGTGGTTGAAAAATATATACCGCATCAACAAGGTTTCGCGGAAACGGGCTTTTTTAGCCGGCTTGTTAAGCAGCATGTGGTTGTTTACCGCGATACCTAAATCTCTTGAAAAAATGAGGTTGGGGATAGGGGCAAAGATCATTTCCTCGTTTCCTAATGAGCCGGAGATAAAGATTTTGGCCAGCTCAACCGGATCGGTATCTATCAGTTGCTGTTGCAGGCGATAATTGCAGCTTTCAATAGCGCAAACCGAGGCTACCAACTTTTTACGGATATCGGCCTGTTGTAAAATATCGGCCAGTAAGCTTTGAATCTCAATGACGTTATTAGAAGCGTGAAATTTGGCGTTATCAGGTTTGAAAAATAGCCGGTCATCATCATTGTCAACGCTTTGTAGCTTGCCTTTTATTTTATCTGGATCTAAAAAATAGAGTAAAAGCTTTATGTAGTAATCATACTCATTTCTGCGCATGGTATCCAGGTGCACAATATCCTCAAACAGCCAATCCTGTGCTTTTGAGGGTACAACTTTGCCCAGGCCACTATCGGGGCTGTGGATGAGTAAAGTACGAAGCGTACCAATTTCGGAAGTTACATCTATTTTAAAATCAGAATTTGTAAGTGTCATAAAAGGAATGATCGAAACACAAATCTATTAGAATTTAACTAAGAAAACAGGGTGAGTAAAGGAAATTGGAAATCGGGGTAAACACGCTAAGGAAATAAGCTTATGCCGTTGGAATATATAAGCATCAAACGATGCCTTATTTTTATCGCCAGATTCTGGTAAAAGATCCGGGTCCATTCGGCACCTGTATTGGGCAACAACAGGCACAAATATTGGGGGGCACCTAAATTGCTCGATACATCAGTTTAGTGTTAACCTTGTAAAAATACAATGTATTGATTATTAGGTATTTGAAAAGAAATATATCTGAAATATGTTAAGTTATGTTAACCCAATTAGATGCGTATGCGCTGAATTGGAAATAGTAATTATATCAATTAAAATATTGATTATATTTGATTATGGAATTAAAAACAGAATTGGCTTTTGAGGATATCTTGCATGCTGTGCAACACTTGCCCGAAAATCAGCGCGCAATTTTGAAGGAAGAGCTTACTAAAACGGCTGTTGCATCGTCAAAAAAAAAGAAAACAGATGATGATAATCTAACAGATTTTCAGAAGATGCTTCTCAATGCTCCTGTTATGACTGCTGAAGAGTACGAAAACTTTAAAGAGGTTAGAACGCGTTTGAATAATTGGACAACGAAGTGATTTTATTAGATACCTCTGTTTTAATTGATTTTTACAGAAAGAAAGACAAAAGTAAAACTCTTCTTTTTCAATTAGAAAAAACGCACCACAAGTTTGCTGTTTCGGTTGTTACTCAGTTTGAAATTTATAAAGGTGTGCGAACCGAGAGTTTGCAATTTTGGCATAATCTCTTTAAAGATATAACGATCATACCTTTTACATCAGACATAGCATTACTTGCTGCAAATATTGACGCCGAATTAAAAAAGATAAATAAGCAAATAGCTTTAGCTGATTTGTTTATAGCTACCACAGCTATCAGCAATGATTTGGAATGTGCCACTTTGAACAAAAAGCATTTTGAACGAATTGAAAAACTGCGTTTAATAAGCTAAGTATCTCAAAAATCTCCTCTCAAATTTTATACAGCCAGTATTAGCAATTTAATTAATTTTGCCGCATGGATTTTATTATTGATGCTGCCGTTAAAGCTATAAAACATTTGTACCAAATAGATGTGGCACCGGCAGCTATAGGCTTACAGGAAACCCGTAAAGAGTTTGACGGGCAGATCACGATAGTTACCTTCCCTTTTACCAAATTTTCGCGCAAAGGCCCCGAACAAACCGGTACCGAAATTGGCGAATATCTTTTAAGCGAGCTTAAAGAAGTTGCCGCGTTTAACGTGGTTAAAGGCTTTTTGAATATTTCATTAAATGATGAATATTGGATAGGACAGCTTTATAACGAGATCCTGCCAGATAGTTTCGCGGTAGCAAAACCAAACGGACAAAAAGTAATGGTGGAGTATTCATCACCCAATACCAATAAACCCCTGCACCTTGGCCACGTACGTAACAACCTGTTAGGGTTTTCGGTCGCGCAGATTTTAGCTGCTGCCGGTTATGAGGTAATAAAAACCAACCTGGTTAATGATCGTGGTATACACATCTGTAAATCCATGCTGGCCTGGCAAAAGTTTGGCAATGGCGAAACGCCGGAGTCGACAGGTATGAAGGGCGATCACCTGGTAGGTAAATACTACGTGCTTTTTGAAAAAGAGTTAAGGGTTCAGTTGGCGCCGATATTAGACCGGATATACGAAAAAAACGACCTGTCGTTATTTAAAGAAGGCCAAAAGGTAAAGATTGAGGCTTTGCTTAATTCAATTGATAAACTGAAGGTAAAAAAGCAAACTACTCCTGAGGCCAATACCAAGGCTATCGACGAGCTGAACGATAAAATTGGTGCCGATCAGGATAAGATCAAGGAGATTGCTAAAGGTGCTACTCAACTGATGATTGAAACTCAGCAAATGCTGCAGCAATGGGAAGCGGGAGATGCCGTGGTTATGGACTTGTGGAGAACCATGAATGGTTGGGTATACGCAGGCTTTGCAGAAACCTATAAACAAATGGGGGTTGATTTTGATAAGTACTATTACGAATCGAACACATACCTGTTAGGCAAAGATATTATTGAAGAAGGGCTTGAAAAGGGTGTGTTCTTTAAAAAAGAAGATGGTTCTGTTTGGATTGATCTGACCGCCGATGGACTGGATGAAAAGCTGGTGTTGCGATCTGACGGTACATCGGTTTACATTACCCAGGATATGGGTACTGCACAGTTAAAATATAACGACTACCACATGGATAAATCCATCTATGTGGTGGGCAACGAGCAGGACTATCACTTTAAAGTGCTGTTCCTGATCCTGAATAAATTGGGCAAGGCGGGTGCCGATGGTTTATTTCATCTGTCGTACGGTATGGTTGATCTGCCATCGGGCAAAATGAAATCGCGTGAGGGAACGGTAGTTGATGCCGATGACCTGATGGCCGAAATGGAAACCACTGCCAAAGAACAAACCGAAGCCATGGGCAAGGTAGATGGCTTTAGCGAAGAATATAAGCTGCAATTATACCATACTATTGGTATGGGAGCACTTAAATATTTCCTGCTTAAGGTTGATCCAAAAAAACGTTTATTGTTTGATCCTAACGAGTCGGTTGATTTTCAGGGACACACCGGGCCTTTTATTCAGTATACCCATGCCCGTATCAAATCGGTATTGAGCAGGGCTGATTATAATGCCGGTATCAAAACCGATATTGCGGCGCTTGACGGCGTCGAACGTGATTTGATTGTACTGTTAACCCAATTCCCAACCGTAATTCAGGATGCTGCCAATGGCTATAGTCCGGCTATTGTGGCCAACTATGTTTATGAACTGGCCAAAACTTACAATAAGTTTTACCACGAAAAATCAATACTACAGGCCGAGGACGAGACCTTAAAACAATTCCGCCTGCAGCTATCCGCGTCATCAGCCAAAGTGATTAGCCAGGGAATGGCGTTGCTGGGGATTGATGTACCGGAGCGCATGTAGAGATAGCCCCCTAACCCCCTAAAGGGGGAACTATGGTGTATAAAGCGAAACGCTTAGTCATTTGATTTGACTAAGCGTTTTTTTATAAACTCCCCCTTTAGGGGGCCGGGGGGCTTTACCTCCAATATCCTCTATGCCATGCATAACCACGGCGTACCGGGTGCCAGTAACCTTGTACGTAAACACGACCGGCACGGGGCCTTGCATAGTAACCATTTATGTAAACATATCTGCTACCACGCCAGGCCCATTCACCAGGAACCCAGTAGGCACCGGAATAAGGTGCTGCAGGACGTACATAAACCGGCTCGGCAGGGCGTTCGGCCACGTAGTAATCGGCTGCGCAAGAGGTAAATAGCGAAGTTGATAAGGCTAATACTAATCCTATTTTTGCAATTGTTTTCATCTGTAAAATGTTTAATAAATAAAAAGCTTACAGATGTTTGACAATGGCAAAACGCTAAAGTTTAATGAATTTTTGGTGAGTTTTCAGTTGCCAGTAGCGAGTTAAAATGGCAGATAAGTTAATCAAAATCCTGGAAATCTGATGAATCTGGGTTCAGACAGCTATAAAACCGCCTACTGAGAACTGCTTACTGCTTACTGCTATCTGAACTTATCGGCCACCACCAGATCCTTGCTTCCGGCGGTGTATTTATAAAAGCCGCTGCCGGTTTTAACACCGCGGTGCCCGGCGGTAACCATGTTTACCAGCAGGGGGCATGGCGCGTATTTAGGATTGCCAAAGCCGTCGTGCAACACTTTTAAAATAGCCAGGCAAACATCAAGCCCGATAAAATCGGCTAATTGCAACGGACCCATAGGGTGGGCCATGCCTAATTTCATCACGGTATCAATTTCCTGTACGCCGGCCACGCCCTCAAACAAGGTATAAATGGCCTCGTTTATCATCGGCATTAAAATACGGTTGGCTACAAAACCGGGATAATCATTTACTTCAACCGGGTCTTTCTCCAACGTTTTGGCCAGTTGCATAATGGTTTGTGTTACCTCGTTGGTGGTTGAATACCCCCTGATCACCTCAACCAGCTTCATAACAGGTACGGGGTTCATAAAGTGCATGCCTATCACGTTGCCCGGATTTTGGGTTACAGCGGCTATCTCGGTTATGGATATAGACGAGGTATTGGAAGCCAGGATAACTTCATCTGCACAAATTTCACTTAACTGCTTAAATAGCTTTAGTTTAGTCTCGCGGTTTTCTGTGGCAGCTTCAATTACCAGGTTCGCGTTAGCTGCGCCTTGTTGTAAATCGGTGTAAGTTTTTATCCTGGCTAACGTATCGGTTTTACCTTGCTCATCAATGTTGCCTTTTTTTAGCTGCCTGTCGAGGTTATTGATAATGGTTTGTACTGCTTTAGCCAAAGCATCAGCGTTAATATCAACCAATGAAACTTCAAAACCATGCTGGGCAAAGGTATGGGCAATGCCATTGCCCATAGTTCCGGAGCCAATTACTGTAACGTTCTTTATCATTTTACCACGATATATTAGTGCTAAGTTGGGGCAAATTATTTGTTTTGCAAAGTGTTACAGGCTTATAAGCGCTGTTGCCTCAAGAATCGATTTTTTTCCCGGCTTTGGATACATCGGGATCTGCCCAAGCTCGGTAAGGCCCGAGTAATTGAGGATATAAGTTTTTGAGTAGATATCCTTCGGGCCATTAAATACTATACCCATTACTTCAATATTGTAATTTTTAAGGGCTTGAATTGATAATAGGGTGTGGTTAATACTGCCGAGATAGTTTTTTGATACCAATATTACTTTGGCATTAAGCTGCTTAATAAGATCGATCATTAAAAAATTATCATTGAGCGGCACCATCAAGCCCCCGGCACCTTCAATAACCAGTTGGTTTTCTGTTTTGGGTATAATGAAGCTTTGCATATCGATAGTCACCTTATCAATAGCGGCCGATTTATGGGGAGAGAATGGCTGAGTTAAGCGATAGGCCTCGGGATGAAATACGGTAACGTCATTAGATACCAGGCTTTTTACCTTAAGGGTATCGCTATCGTCCAGATCTCCCGATTGAATGGGTTTCCAGTAGTCTGCCTTCAGTTTTTCGGTTATAATTGCTGATACAATGGTTTTGCCTACACCGGTGCCAATACCGGTAATAAAGATGGGTTGTTTAGCTGGCATTAATTAGCGTGTTTATAATGTTGGTAAGCAAATTTAATTCATTTAAAGTATTAAAACTATGCAGGCAGATCCTTATTCTTTCTGTTCCCGCTGCAACAGTTGGGCTTAATATGGGCCGCACATCCAAGCCTGCTGATTGTAAAGTATTTGCCGCATGGCGTGCCTGGTCATTATTTTTAAAAACAACGCATTGAATAGCGCTGTCGCTGGGTATAAGCGGCGTTTCTGCACTTTGCGTTATGTTTTCCTTAAATATACTTATATTGTTTTTAAGTGCGGTGATCTCATCATCGGCAGTGTTTAACAACTCATAAGCCATCTTTATAGATGCCAGGTGATGAAAGGATGGAGCGGTACTGTAAATAAAGGGCCTGGCAAAATTGATGAGGTATTCCCGCAATAACTTGCCGCTCAATACTGTAGCGCCATGGCAACCTAAAGCTTTGCCAAAGGTAACAACCGCGGCAAATATCCTGTTTTGTAAGCCCGATTCACTTACAAGGCCTCTTTTGTAAAGCCCTATGGCGTGGGCTTCGTCTACAATTAAATGGGCACCGTATTTTTCGGTGAGATTTAAAATCTCCGTTAATGGTGCCGAATCTCCATCCATTGAATACACACTTTCAACAATCACGTAGCAATTGCCTTTAGATGCCTTTAATTTGGCTTCCAGGCTATTCAGGTTGTTATGCTTGAAGCTGTATCGGTTTGCATTGCTTAAACGCGCTCCGTCAATGGCAGAGGCATGGATCAGCTCATCTAATATAATGGTGTCTCCGCGTTGCGCCAGGGAAGAGAGCAATCCAAGGTTTGCATCATAACCCGAGTTAAACAGCAAACCGGCTTCAAAACCATGATAAGCGGCAAGTTGCTGTTCCAAATCTACCGCGTATTGCAGGTTGCCGGATAGTAAGCGGGAGCCGGTTGAGCCATTTAAGCTCAAAGGATGATTATCTACTTCGGCCTGAATGCGTTGTCTTAAAACCTGCGACCGTGCAAAGCCCAGGTAATCATTTGAGCAAAAGTCAATTAGCTCGTTTTCGGCCTTTAGCGTACGATAATTACCCGAGGCTCTGCGCTCATCGAGTTTATTTTGAAGGTGATTATTTGCCGATTTCAAATTGCGTATTAAAGTAGCGTTTATGTTTTGCTGGCTTTTAGCTTTAGGCCTTCCGCTTTAGGCTCAAAGTTGTGCAAAAATAAAAAAAGCGGCTCATTGCCGCTTTTTATTCAAATTAATTTTGTGAGCCGCCGCCACCGCCGCCTCCACCTTGTCTCATCCTGTCCATCGCATCCTTTTGAATTTTATCAAAAGTAGTAGCCTGGTCTGGAGTTAAAATAGCTTTAATCTTATCGTTAGTCGCTTTTCTCATTGGCATCATCGCGCTTCTCATCGCATCTCTGTCGCCGTTGGCAGCAGTTCTAACGCTATCCATTTTAGTTGCCTGCTCTTTGTACACAGCAGTAACTTTAGCGGTCTGGTCGTCAGTTAGCTTCAACTGTGTTTGCAGATCTTTAGCCCTGTCTTCAGGGCTTTTTCTCATACCACCACCTTGTGCATGGCTTACTGCTGCCATTCCCATCAGGAAGCAGCACATCAACAACATTTTTTTCATAGCTTTTAATTTATTTACGTTTTTAATCGTATGATAAAGATATAGCCTAATGGTTTAAAAAAGCCGATGTAACTTAATTGTTGCTTTGATGTAAATTAGATATTGAGCGCTGCATTTGGGCCATCATGGCAGTTAAACTTTCCATAGTTGGTTCTGGTGTTGGTTTTGGTAACTGGGTGGATATAAATCCTTTAGCTTTCCATATTTCCAATACATCCTCGCCGTTTATTTCGTATGGTTCGTAAACAGGGTTGTCTGATACCAGTTTTAGCTTCTTATTGTCTTTGAATTTGTTACCGATGCGTTTATAAACCACACCATCGTCTTTTGATATAACAATGTATGTTTCGCCTGGTTTAACATCGGCCCAGTTCTCCAGGTACTCTGCTATAATAATATCGCCCGATACTATAGGCAGCATAGAATCACCTTTTATTTCAAAAGCACGGTAAGTGCCCTGTTTAAACATAGGTAAATAAAACTTGGGTAACTGCGCTACAAATTCAGGATCGGCATAACCATTTAAATAACCGGCGCTGGCTTTAAGTGGTACCATTTCAATATTTTCATTATCCTCTTTATCAACAGAAATACTGAGTATGCGCAGGTTAGCAGGGTTGCCTTTGGGTTTTGGCGCCCACTTTTCATTGATGGTTTCGTTGATAAAATCATCAATACTAATGTCAAAGTAAATTGCTAATGCTTTTAGTAGTTCGTATTTGGGTTCGGCACGTTCTTCTTCGTATGCACCTACTAATGAGCGTTTTATACCCATATCGTCGGCAAATTGCTGTTGGGTAATTCCCTTCTTTTTGCGAAGGAACTTAATATTTTGTGAAATTATTGACATAAAATTTGCATTTGCTAAATTTATTAGTAATTTTATGCTCATAAAGTTAGTAATATTTATTCGTTCACCAAATTTTTTATCAAAAAATGAAACGTTTTGTATATATCATCACCGACAGAAACAGGAAAAATCTTCACGTAGGCTTATGCTCTGACCTGGTAAAAACACTGCAATTTTATAGTGATATGCCAACTTTGTTTTTTGATAGCGCGCAGCAGCTCAATCGTTTGGTTTATTTTGAAGAGATCAATACTGAAGAGCAGGCTATGGAACGCTTTAAAGTGGTAAGTACTTTTACAAGGCCCCAAAAAGAAAAAATGATCAGACCGGTTAACCCTGATTGGGTAGATCTGACCATTGGTTTAAAATATGAGAACGGAATCCGCACAAGGCCGCAATTACGTCCGTCTGTAAATGCTAATCGCAGGGCACTTACTTTTTAATGAATTTTAAAGCACCGGAGTTCATGCAAAAACGCTTGCCGCCACGGTCGGCAGGGCCATCGCCAAAAACATGACCAAGGTGTAAGCCTGTACTTTTTTCGATAACCTCATCGCGGCTCATGCCGGAGCTGTTATCGGTAACAATTGCTACTTTTTTTGAATCAACAGCTTTTACAAAACTGGGCCAGCCGGTGCCGCTGTCAAATTTATCTTCCGAACTAAACAATACATCACCTGTAGCCGCGCTTACGTAAACACCCTTTTCATGGTTGTTCCAGTAATCGTTTTTATAAGGAGGTTCGGTACCGCTTTCAACCATAATGTAATATTGATTGGGTGTGAGTGCCTTTTTCCATTCCGCTGCAGGTTTGCTTAGTTTGCGTTTTGCCTGCCCGCTGCTGTTTTGGCATCCAAACGCGGTAATAATGGTTAGTATCGTTATTGCTAAAATTGCTTTTTTCATTACTTGTTCGTTTTTAAGTGTTTGTTTCTTATGAATTACGATCATATTGGATTAGTCGTAAAACTTAAGTTATCCTTACAATTATATATACTTAAAATACGTAATCTTATTTCAGGCAGATTGTCATCCCGGAGTACAATTAAATAACCTTAGCCTTTGGTATCAATACTTTATTCACTACATGAAGCATGCCGTTGCTTTGCTCTACGTCAAAACGGCTTATAATACTCTCACCACCATTTTCATCCACTAAAACAATGTTTCGGTTAGCATCTATTCTGGCCATAAGTTTATTGCCAGATAGGGTGGTGAACGTTGCCAGGCCCTTGCCTTTGTTGATCTCTTTTTCAATATCCTTCGCTTTTAAACTACCCGGAATAGCATGGTAGGAAACAATACTTGTAAGTTCCCAAAGGTGGGTTGGTTTCCCTAAAGAGTCGAGCTTACCCTTTGGCAGGTTTTGAAAAGATGGGTTAGCTGGTACAAATATGGTTATTGGTCCGCGGCTTTGTAAGGTAACAGCCAGGTTGCTTTCATTAATCAGATTATAAAAGGTAGATAGCTCCTTTGATAAAGCAATGTTTTTAACGATATCATTACCTGCTAACATGCCGTCGCCGGCAGTAATTTTAAGTTGGCCTATAGCCTTGGGGTTAACTGCTTTGCCTTGTGCAAACAACATCGAATTGCATAAAAGCGCAACGGAAAGCATCATTATTTTCTTCATAGCAATATGGTTACAGGCTTATAACAATTAAAGAGACAACTGTTTGCTATAATTTAAGGTTTAAATAAAAAAAAGCGGCTTTTAGGCCGCTTAAATATATTGATTTTTAATGTGTTTACCATCCAGGGGTAAAGCCCAGGCCAAATACGGGTTTTGTTACATCGGTGCGATTAAACGGAATGGCCAGGTAGGGCTCCAAAATAAACGCGCCAAAAACATTTATCCTTAATGAAATACCCGCGCTTAATGCAGGCACCCTTCCGTAGGTGGTATTAAATACCGGATTGCCACTGGCATCAACGGTTTGATTGCCGTTTTCATCAACTACCGGGGTTTTGCTCAACACCGGCGGATTTTTCTGAAAATAAATGTGTTCGCCAGCATTCCATGCTAAGCCTGCATCAAAGAAAAGGTTAAGATCGGTAAACAGGAATTTTGATTTAATCTGTGCCAGTTTCTCCGGGCCGGTAAAGGGCAGGCGTGTTTCAAAGTTAAACACGGCCATCCTGCTGCCCGATAATTGGTCGATATTGAATCCGTTGGTTGCTTTTTTATTGTTGTTATAAAAAGTTTGTCCTTCGTAGCCCCTGATGTAAAAGGGATAACCGATAAATAAAGGATAGATCCCGTTTGAATCGCCAAAACGACCGTAGCCAAAAAACCTTGCTGCAAAAGTTACCGGTTCAACCCGCACGTATTTGCGCAGATCAATAGTTGGCGAGAAAAACTTGTAAGTGCCAAAGTTATAACCGGCCTCTAACCGGTATCTGAAACCATTCAACGGTGCTGTTACCCCAAAAAATGAATTATCGCCCACCAACGCGGTTGAAATCTGAACCAGTGAATATGACTTGAGATTATAATCTAACAACGTGCTTTCTTCCGAGTTCGCGATCTTCTTTTTATCAGAGTTCAGATAGGTATATTTTAAAGAAGTGTTGTTATTAGCATCTACCACTGTATCAATTTTATAGGTATCGCTATAACGGTCAACGCGGTATGAGTTATATGATGCGCCGGCACTTATTTCAAATCTATTGGTTTTATCAATAGGATAGGAAGTAAATACCCTTGCCGCATCCTCAAAGTTGCGGATGATATCGGTATTTTGAGATAGTATGGTCACATTTTTACCGCCAATGTTTTGCTTAGGGAAAGTTTCTGTTTGTAAACCGAATAGGTAGGGGATGTGCGAAATTCCGGTTCCCAAATTCCACCTGCCGGTTTGATTTACGTAGGTAACGGCCGCGCCGGAGTCATAAATTTGCCCGTTAACTGATGCGGCTGCAAAGATCTGGTTGCGGCCCAAAATATCACTAAACACGCCCTGGATGCCGCTTGAGAGGCTCGTGCCATAAAAACTGCTCACGCCAACGCCAATACCGCTGCCTGCCAGGTAATCCAACTTAAACTTAGGGTGATAAGCGATTTCCTTTACAGAATCTGTTGGTATTTTACGGTAGGCCAGGAAATTGTTCAGGTTTGAATTGATCAGATCGACACCGACGGCACGTGGTGGCGGCAGCATGGCCGCGTTAAAATTAACATCCTGGTCTTGTACGCCTACAGGTTTAAATTGTGATGCCTTAGCATTATAGAGCGCGTATTTTTGCGCACGGTAATAGGAGTATACGATGTCGTCATTATTGGAAATACTTAATGCCGGCGAATACTCGGTAATACCGCAAATGCCGGTAAACAGATCTGTCATTTGATCAACCTGGCCGGTACCAATGGTATATCGGTACATATTGCGGAAACCATCCCTGTTTGATAAGAAATAGATTTGCGAACCATCGGCAGAGTATTGTGGGTTTAAATTGTTGGCACCATTAAATATCTTAATGTCTTTGATCTTACCGGTTTGCAGGTCAAGCTCGGCAAGGTTAAAGGTGATGGCCTGCTCTAAAGATTGATCGTAGGTTGATCTGTCGCTCGAAAAAAGGATCTTTTTACCATCCCTTGCGTAGGTGGGCTGGTAATCGGTATACTTATCGTTGGTAAGCTGTGTAATTTGTTTGGTGTCAAAATTATAAGAATACAAATCACTTTGCCCTTCTGACAAGCCGGTGAAAACGATATCCTTTCCATTTGGCGACCACGATAGGTTGCTAAACTGCTCGGCCTTTTCCATCGAAATATCATTAAGCATGCGCCCGCTTGCTACATCAACAACCTCCATGCGGTTACGTCCTTTGCTGAATACACTAAAGGCAAACCGCTTGCCATCCGGCGACCATGCGCCCGCCGATTCGATAAAGTTAAATTCATCAATATGTGTGTTAGATACCTTACTCGTGAGCTTTCGGAGAATTTTACCCGTATGCGCGTCGGCCAGGTAAAGGTCGATACTAAACAAACTCTTTGCAGATAAGAAGGCCAGGTAATTACCATCGGGACTAACAGATGGAGCTACAACCAGGTCGCCGCCATTATCTTTATCTACCAGCTTTAAGCCAACAGGTTTTTGAACGGTATCTTTTAAAAACGGTTTGTAAGTGTTTTCTATCGAGTTTTTCCAAAGACGGGAGAGTGTTTTATCATCATATCCAAACGTTCGCCGTATACCGTATGCCAGGCCGTAACGGGCGGTGTTTTTAAAGAAAGGCACTATTACGGTATCACCATACGTTGATCCTAAGAACGACCAAAAAGCCTCGCCGTAACGGTAGGGGAAATATTTGTTGCTTTCGGTAAGGTCGCGTACGGTAGGTATATCATGATTGAGGTAGGCATCGCGCATCCACATTGCTGTGTAGGAGTCCTTTTTACCTAAGGAAAGGTACTCGGCCATACCCTCAATCATCCAAAGGGGAATGTTGTTGATGTTCTCGAAGCTTTCGTTCCCGCTACCCAATAAAGCATGATATTGAAAAGCGTGAACCAACTCGTGACCGATAACATGCCTGGTCATTTGGTTGGTTTCCATCACGGGCATTACCACACGGTTTTTTAAACCTTCGGTAATACCGCCTGTACCAACGCCAATTTCGCCATCAATAGCGGTTGTTTGCTGAAAATCGGGGTGGTTGGCATATAGAATGATCGGATTAGGTGTTTTAAACGTATCCTTGAAAACCTGTTGGTGCAGGGTGTACCAAAGCTCGCTTTCCTGGGCAAAGCGTTTGATCATACTATCGTTTTTTAGATAATAGTATATCTCGAAATGCGGTGTTTTATAAACTTTAAACTTTAGGTTTTTATAACGTACCTTATTTTGACCAAAATATTGTGCCTGCGCGCTTTGGGTGATCAATAATGAACCAATGAGGCAGGCCATTATAAGGGTGAATTTTTTAGCTTTATTAAAAAATGAGTAGTTATTATTCATAGGGAACTAAATAGATACTGCTAATTTAATCAAATAAATCGGCAGGCTACAGGAGCCTGCCGATCAATATTTTTAAAACTTAAACATACACCGCTGATACCATGACCTGCTATTTTTGATTTGGCGGGGTACTTTCCGGGTTTTCTGTTGCAGGTGCCGGCGTAGGTATTACGTTAGTTGTATCAATAGGGTTGCTTGTGCTATCGGTTGCTGTAGTATCAGCCGCGATATGCGGCGATGGGCATTGGTAGCTTTTGGTGATCTTAACCCAGGGTTTTGGGAAATTACCATAAGTATAGCCCGATTTTGGATCGGCATAAACCTTTTCCATAAAGCGGCCAAAAATTGGAAGCGCGGTGTGTGAACCTTCGCCGGTTTCTGACGAGGTGAAGTGCACGCTACGGTCATCGCAGCCTACCCAGATGCCAGTAACCAGGTCTTTAGTAATACCCATATACCAGCCATCAACATAATCAGATGAGGTGCCTGTTTTGCCACCTATCTGGTTATCCTTTTTCCAAAGACCAGGATATTCCCATAAAGCCTGTGAAGTACCTCCCGGTTCTTCCATACCGCCTCGGAACATATAAAGCATCAACCAGGCCGTTTCCTCACTAATCACCTTTTCTGATTTTAGTTTAAACTCATCCAATACGTTGCCATCCTGATCGGTGATCTTAGTAACCAATAAAGGATCTATCTTTTCGCCTTTATTAAGGAAAGTACTGTAAGCCCTCACCATTTCATATACCGAAACATCATTGGAACCAAGGGATACCGACGGTACCGATTTTAGCGGACTTTCGATACCTACTTTATGCGCGTATTGCACAATTTTATCCCAGCCAACCTTTTCGGTAAGCTGCGCTGTTATAGAGTTCACAGATTTACCCATAGCCCAGCGTAATGACATTTCCTGGTACGAGAAATGGAAATCGGCATTGTTTGGCTGCCAAACTTCGTCTTTACCGTTGTCTTTGTATTTAATGGTCACCGGCTGATCGGTAAACTTATCGCAAGGGGTATAGCCATTATCTAAAGCGGTTAAATAAGCAAAAGGCTTAAATGTTGAACCAGCCTGACGGCGTGATTGATTTACATGGTCATAATTAAAAAAGCGGTGATCAATACCTCCAATCCAAACTTTTATTTTACCTGTTGATGGCTCAATGGTCATCATACCGGTATTTAAAATTTTGGCATAGTATTTTATCGAATCGATGGTAGAGAAAGTGGTGTCCCGTTCGCCATTCCAGGTGAAAACGGTCATGCGTTTTTTGGTTTTAAAGTATTCGCTGATCTTTACGGTATCACCACCAAACTTTTTATCCAATAGCTTATAAATTGGTAGCTTTTGCTCGTTTTTAAGGATGAAATCTTTGATCTCTACACCCTTTGAATCGCGCCATGGGTTTTTATTACCCCAAAGGTTATAAAAACGCTTTTGCAGCATTTTCATCTTCTCGGCAACGGCTTCCTCTGCATATTGCTGCAGGTGCGAATCTATGGTGGTATAGATCTTTAATCCGTCTTCATAAAGATCATAGCCATTATCTTTACACCATTTATCAAGCCATTTTTCAACGGCACGGCGTAGGTAGGAGTCGCCATGCGAATCTTCTTCTACATAGCTTAAATCTAATTTTATGGGCGATTTTACGTTGGCGTCGTACTCATCTTTTTTGAGATAGCCATATTTTTCCATCTGTCCCAAAACCACATTACGGCGATCTGTAGCGCGCTCGGGGTTACGAATAGGATTATAGCTTGATGTTGCCTTTAACATGCCTATCAATAAAGCGGCTTCGGCAGGGGTAACCTGATCTGGTTGTTTATTGAAATACTTTAATGACGCTGTTTTTATACCATAGGAATTGTTGCCGAAAGGCACAGTATTAAAATACATCGTTAGGATTTGATCCTTAGTGTAAACGTGCTCAATTTTAAAAGCGGTAAGCCACTCTTTACATTTATAAACCACGGTACGGATCAGCGGTACATGCCTGATGATCCCCTGCGATTTACGCTTGCGGGTTTCAAACAGGTTTTTTGCCAGCTGTTGCGTAATGGTACTGCCACCACGGCGGTCGCCTTTAGCGGTTGAAAGGATACTGGTAAAAAAAGAGTAAAAATCGACCCCGTTGTGGCTATAAAAACGCGCATCCTCTGTAGATACCAGCGCGTGAACCAGGTTGGGCGAAATATGTTTTAAATCAACCGGCGAACGGTTCTCTTTGTAGTACTGGCCTATCAATTTACCATCGGCTGTATATACTTCGGACCCTACCGACATCACCGGATTTTTAATATCCTGCATATCAGGTGAGTAACCGGATAGCCATAGGAAATTAAGCTCGATGCAGCAAAAGAAGATAATTACAAAGTAAATAAATATGGCAATAAACCTTAAAAAACGGTTTCGTATTCGTCTGAACATTGGGTAAAGATGTAAAATTATGGCGCTAAATCATAGCTCCAAACAAATATTAATACGTGCGGTTTACATAAAAGTTTGAGATACACTCTTCAGTAGCACTTTCGCTAAATTAGAGACACAAAACCATTCTCCGTTACAAATTAATTACTACCTTAAACCATAGTAATATTTAGGTTTGAACGTTGATGGGGTATATCGGCTAAAATAAACAGCATTATAATCAACGCAAGTTTAACATCTAAATTTTATGTTAACAATGCGTAAAGCAAATTTTTTATCATGGCGAGTATAACAAACAAGTTTAAGGTAAGTAATGGAAAAAGTTTTTCGCTTAAAGATCATGACCCGGATTATGCGGATGGTTTTAGAAAAGGGGATTCGAAAAGGATATTGGAGAACCTGATAGCAGAAACATTTGATTTGCAAACAGAACTTTACGCTGCTAACAAATATTCGCTTCTTATTATTTTCCAGGCGATGGATGCTGCAGGCAAGGATAGCGCGATTGCGCATACGATGTCGGGCCTCAATCCGCAGGGATGTCAGGTTTATAGCTTTAAACAGCCAAGTGCCGAGGATTATGCACACGATTTTTTATGGCGGCACCACCGTGCTTTGCCAGAGCGGGGCAGGATAGGGATTCACAATAGGTCACATTACGAAAACGTGCTGATAACTAAAGTTCACCCCGATCTTTTGCTTAAAGAAAATTTGCCCGATGTAAGCAGTGTTAAAGATGTTACCGGTAAATTTTGGGATAAACGGTATGAAAGCATCCGTTCTTTTGAAAACCATATAACCGAAAATGGAACGGTTATCATCAAATTTTTTCTTAATGTATCCAAACACGAGCAGAAAGACCGCTTTTTAAAACGGATTGATGACGCGAAAAAGAATTGGAAATTTTCGGCCGCGGATATTGAAGAAAGGAAAAAATGGGACGATTACATGCTGGCTTATGAAAAGGCGATCACTGAAACGGCAACTAAGGATAGCCCGTGGTATGTGATTCCGGCGGATAAGAAATGGTTTACCCGCATAGCTATATCGACCATTATATTAGAAACCTTGAGGGGCTTAAACCTTAAATACCCGGTACTGCCAAAAGAAGAAAAGGACAGGTTAGACGAATCAAAAAAGGAACTGGAATTGGAAAAGGAATAGGGGCACACAAGGCAGGTTATTATTTTGAAACAATAACCTGCCTTGTGTTTTTTATATGCCCGAAAACATTGATTGCGCACGTTCGCCAATTAATGGCATCGGTTTTCTTTCGCCTTGTAATGCGCCAAGCAAACCAATTATCCAAATGATAAAAAGCGCTACTCTGATCAACCAGAATATGGTTATCCCAAATGATGCATCGGGCGTAACTAAAAACGCGCCAACAGCATAATAAATGATGGTTGACACAATATGAAATAATAAAGTTTGCCTGAGCTGATATCCGGAAAGATAGCTTTTGCTATTTTGATAAAATGCAAAATAGGCTATCAGCCAACCAATTATCGTAAAGTAACTAACAATGCCGGCCAGTTTGCCATCGTCTTTTGAAAAGTCGTTCATTTTAATAAGGTTAAATTGTTGATGAATTGTTTATTAAAGCTAACCAAAAAACAGGGCAATTGTTTAATCTTGTTTTTTTATCATCTGCACATTTGACATCTGAAATCTGCACATTTACTCCACTGTTATTTCATCAGCAAAAATATATGACTGGCTGCCTTTGCTTTCGTGCCATTCCGGCAACGGGCCGTATTGTTTGGCTATCAGTTTGATATAACGTGTACTGATATTTAAAGGTGCCGCGAACTCCTGTGTTTGCGGGTTAAGGTCTTTAACATTTACCTTGGTAGTCACAGTTGCTGCCAGTTTATAGGTTTTGCCGTCGTTTGATGTCCAATACTCAACCTCCCGTGGGAAAATGATCCATGAGTTGGTATCCTGTAACGTGCCGATGGCTACCTGTTTTACAGGTTTAGCCGCTCCAAGATCTATTACAGCTTCCAAATCCTTACCCTGGTAACCCTGCCAGTTGCCGGTACGCCAGTTGGCTGTTCCGTGGATGCCGTTAATAAGGGATTCATCGCCTTTATCGGCATAGGCCTGGAGATACTTATTGGTAAGGCTAAGTTTAAGATCGCCCCTTAATTTTACAAAGCTTGCTTCGTCAACAAAACTGCTTTTGCCGTTAAGTATAGCTATAGCCTTAACGGTTGTATTGGCAGATATATTGATAGGTTGCGTGTAAAGCGTAGAGGCGGCAGTAGGCGTACTGCCATCTAATGTATAATAAAATTTAGCATCAGTATCCGCGCTTTTGATCTGTACACTAATTGGCTCTTTAAATGAGCGCGAAGGGGTAATGATATAAGGATTGGCAACAATCAGATCGTCACTGATCTTTGAGTTGGGCCTTTCAATTTCCTGTACAAACATTTTGTTGGCGAGCTTGCCGGCAAAAACCTCAAATTCGCCGCCATTAGCCAGGTCGTCAAAGTTAAGGTATAGCTTGTTGTATGCTTTTTTTGCCAGGCTCATACCTTGCAGATAAATGTTACCCTTACCAATGCTTGCACCCGAATTAATGATGGTAAAGCTTTTGCCATTTTCCAGGCTAATTAAAGCCTTATCAAACTGCGGCACGCCTATTTGAAACTGCTGCTGCCCGGGAGCGATGTTGTAGATGCCCAGCGAGCTCATTACATACCAGGCCGACATTTGGCCGCAATCTTCATTGCCCGCCAAGCCATCGGGTTTGTTGCTGTACTCTTCGCGCAGGATCCTGTCAATATAAAACTGCGTTTTCTCGGGCGAATCGGTAAAGTTGTACAGGTAAGCCATATGATGGCTCGGCTCATTGCCATGCGCGTACTGACCAATCAATCCGGCAACGTCCGGAATATCCGCGCCCTTTAGTTTCGATTCGGTGGTGAATAGTTCATCTAACTTAGCCTCAAATGTTTCCTTGCCGCCCATTTTTGCTATCAGCGTCTCTATATCCTGGGGTACAAAAAAAGAGTATTGCCATGCGTTACCTTCTGTATAGTTACCGTTAATCTCGGTTGGATCAAATGGGGTAAGCCAGCTGCCATTGCTACGGGCCTGCATAAAGCCGTTTTGATTATTGTAAACATTTTTCCAGTATTGTGCACGTTGAATGTATTCGGTATAATCCTGCGGCTTATTCAACATTTTGGCCATTTGAGCAATGCACCAATCATCATAAGCATATTCCAGCGTTTTTGATACTGATGCATCCTCTACATCGGATAGAACTGCACCATTTTTACGGTAAACATCCAATCCAAACTGATTATGGTTTACACTGGCTTTCATTGCGGCGAGGGCTTTTTCTGCGTCAAAATCGCGGATGCCTTTGGCGTAAGCATCTACAATGACCGGGATGGAGTGATTGCCAATCATGCAATAGGTTTCGGTACTGGCCAATGGCCAAACGGGGAGTACGCCACCCTGATCATACATAGCCAGGAACGATTTTACAAAATCAAGCGTTCTTTTCCGGTCTATGATGTTTAATAATGGGTTTTCGGCGCGGTAGGTGTCCCATAAGGAAAATACGGTGTAATAATTAAAGCCCTGAGCGGTATGCACTTGCTGATCCATTCCCCTGTATTGGCCGTCAATATCATTGTAGATATTAGGAGCAAGCATGCTGTGGTACAGGGCTGTGTAAAATATGGTTTGTTTAACTTTGGCGTAATTGACGGCCTTAGCCTTTTTGCCTGTGGCCGGCATAGGGCCGTAAGGACTATTTACAGTACTTTGATTTTCGGGCTCATCCTGTGAGCCGGACGGGCCTCCACCATCAACCTGGATCTTGTTCAGTTCGTTGTTCCAGCCGGCGCGGGCCGCCTTTTGTACTCTTTTAAAGTCAAAATCGGACACTTCGGCATCCATGTTTTTCAAAGCTCCTTCGGTGCTCACGGCCGAAATTCCAACTTTGGAGATCACTTCGCCGGGATTATCAAACTGCAGGTACATTTTGATGTTTTTGCCTTGCAACTTGTTTTTGCCATCCTCCACAACATCGTTACTGGCTATGCCGTAGGTTTTAAATGGTTTTGAAAACTTGGCATAGAAATAAACCTGCTGGTTGTTTGCCCATGATTTTGATTTGCGGTAGCCGCGGACTTCATGATCATTCACAACTTCTATCCATGAATCTAACACCTCATCCCGGTGTTGCAGATCAATAATAATGTTGGCCTTTTGGACAGATGGGTATTCATACCGATGTACCCCAACGCGGGTGGTGGCGGTAAGTTCAACACCAATGTTATATTTATCTAATAGCGTTTTATAGTATCCCGGTGATGCTACCTCGTTTTTCTTTTTGAATCCCGAACGGTAATCTGTGTTTTTAAATTGCGGTTCGCCGGTGGTGGGCATAAATAATACATCACAATAATCGGGGATACCTGTGCCGCTTAAATGCGTATGCGAAAAGCCGTAAACCACCGTATCGGTATAGTGATAGCCCGAACAGCCATCCCATCCTTCCAAACGTGTATCGGGGCTAAGCTGCACCATCCCAAAAGGCATCACCGCGCCGGGGTAGGTGTGCCCATGGCCGCCGGTGCCAATAAAGGGATCAACCAGCAGGGCGTAATCCCTGTCTTTCCGTTTTTGTGCCGATGAATGAAAGGATGAAAAGAGAAAAGCTACAGTGAAAATACTGCAGCAGATGGTACACTTAGGTGGCATATAATTAACGCTATGGTATAATTACGCAAATTAAAACTTAAATGATATATAAATAAAAAAATCGCTCAACCAACGGTTGAGCGATTGCAGAAGCGGGGTATTATGCGTTGCGAACAACGCCCATTTTTTTCAATAGCTTCCGGTTTTCCCGGCGATGAATCAGCCGGTGAACAATAGCGTATATAATGGGTAATATTAACAAGGTAAGTATGGTTGATGTTACCAAACCGCCGATAACTACAATAGCCAAAGGTTTTTGTGTTTCTGAACCGATGCCTGTAGATACTGCTGCCGGCATTAAACCAATAGCAGCCATCAGGGCCGTCATCACTACAGGACGTACCCTGCTGATCACACCATCTAATATGGCTTTATCAAGTGGCATATGCTCTTCAAGGTTCTTTTTAAATACCGATACCAGGATCACCCCATTTTGGATGCAAACACCAAACAAGGCGATGAAACCAATACCTGCCGAGATGCTAAAATTAGTGCCCGTAATATGCAAGGCCAAAATGCCGCCTATCAACGCAAACGGTACGTTTAGGATTACCAATGTTGCATCTTTAGCGTTACCAAACGTTATAAACAGGATCAAAAATATAACCAGCAAACAGATAGGTACTACGTGCGCCAGGGTATTTGATGCACGGATCTGGTTTTCAAATTCGCCGGCCCATACATCGGTATAACCATGCTCAAAAGTAACTTTGGAGTGAACTTTTTCCTGAGCTTCTTTAATGGTACTGCCTAAATCGCGACCGCGAACCGAGAATTTTACCGCTATGTACCGGGTATTATTGTCCCTGTAAATAAACGCGGGACCAGTAATGGTACGGATAGTTGCGATCTCCTTAATAGCAATTTTGGAACCGTTAAGGGTAGGCACCATCAGGTTTTCTATCTTATCCTGTGTATCGCGGTAGTCTTTCTGATAACGGATCCTGATATCAAATCTGCGTTCACCTTCGTATAATTCAGTAGCGGCCTTACCACCAATTGCCATTTCAATAACCGAGTTGGCATCCGCAGTGGATACACCGTACAGCGCCATTTTACGCTGATCAAGTTCGATCCTGAATTCGGGCTGCCCTAAGTTGCGCAGCACACCCAAATCCTCAATACCCTGAACTGTTTTTAACACGCTCAAGATGCTATCGGCTTTTTTATCCAACGTTTCAAAATCGGGGCCGAATACCTTTACAGCTAAGGCTGCATTTACGCCAGCTACAGCTTCTTCCACATTATCGCGGATGGGTTGCGAGTAGTTGAATACAGCACCCGGAATCTTGCTCAGTTGCTTGTCCATCTGGTCAATCAGCTGATCTTCGCTTACACCGGGACGCCATTCGTCTTTCTTTTTCAAATCCACCTGGATCTGTACATCAAAGAAGCCTTTAGGGTCGGTACCGTCATTGGTACGGCCTACCTGGGCCAGTGTTTGCTTAACCTCAGGAAATTTAGCCAAAATCTGCATCATTTTTTGGTTGATCGCTTCTGCATTTGACAGCGAAACGCTCATCGGCAGCTCGGCTTCAACCCAAAGTGCCCCCTCGTTTAAATCGGGCAAAAACTCCGACCCTAAAAACTTAGCCGAGAAAAACGTGACCGCCATAAAGCCAACGGCAACCAACAGGCTTAGCTTTTGATTTTTATAGGTGAAGTTGAACATTCGGCGGATGCCGCTTTCAAAGAAGATAACAATTGGGTTGTGCTTTTCTTTTACATTTTTTTGCAGCAGGATGCTGGATAGGGCAGGCACCAGCGTGAGTGTGAAGATCAATGCACCTAACAAGGCAAAACCTAAGGTGTAAGCCAGCGGACTAAACATTTTGCCCTCAACCTTTTGAAACGCAAAGATGGGAATCAAACAGGTGATGATGATCAATTTAGAGAAGAAGATGGCTTTACCCATTTCGGCGCCTACATTTTTAAACAGGCCCAATTTGGCAAGGCCGTTGAACTTTTGCATACCCACTTCTTTGGCCCTGTGATCAAGAGCCACAAAAATACCCTCAACCATCACTACCGCGCCATCTATGATAATCCCGAAGTCGACCGCACCCATAGAAAGCAGGTTGGCACTCATGCCCTTTATCCGCATACACACAAAGGCGAATAACAGGGATAATGGGATGATGATGGCTACTGTTAAAGTAGTACGCCAGTCGGCCATGAACAGGAACACGATAACCGTTACCAGGATTATACCTTCGCATAAGTTATGGATCACCGTTTCAGTACAAAAATCCATGAGATTGGTACGGTCGTAAAAGGTATCTATCTTTACATCCTTTGGCAAAATGTTATCGTTCAGGTCTTTAACCTTATCCCTGATCTTGTCTAACACCTCGGCGGGGTTCTCTCCTTTACGCATTACTATAATGCCTTCCAATACATCCTTTTGCTTATCGCGGCTTACCTGGCCTAAACGTGGTAAACCAGCTTCTTTTACATCTGCAATATCCTTAGCCAGGATAGGTACGTTGTTTACATTTTTAATGATGATGTTTTGGATCTCATCAATATTATTGATCACCCCGATACCACGCACCACGTAGGCCTGGTCGTTCTTTTCAATCACATCGCCACCAACGTTAATGTTGCTACGGTTTATGGCGGAGTAAACATCCAAAGATGTCAATCCGTATTTTTGAAGAAGGGCCGGGTTAACGGCAACCTCGTATGTTTTTTCTTCACCACCAAAGCTGTTTACGTCGGCAACACCTGGTACCGATTTAAATTGGCGGTCAAGCACCCAATCTTGTATGGCCGTTAGCTCATGGATTGATTTGGTATGACTTTTTAATGTATAGCGATAGATCTCGCCTGTAGGGCCGTAGGGCGGCTCTACTTCGGGTTTAACACCATCGGGTAGGTCGGCATTACCCAGGCGGCTTAATACCTGCTGGCGCGCAAAAGCATCATCAACATCATCGTCAAAAATGATGCGCACGTAGGATAAACCAAATGCAGAGGTAGTACGCAGGTTTGCCTTTTTTTGTACCGAGTTTAACACGGTTTCCATCGGTATGGTAATCATTTTCTCCACTTCCTCGGCACTGCGGCCGGGCCATTGGGCAATAATGATGATCTGAGTATTGGTTACATCCGGAAACGTCTCGATGGGCGTATTCAGGTAGCTCCACACGCCAAGCACAACCAAAACCAGTGTCATAAAAAACACAAAGTAGCGGTGCCTCAGTGAAAAGTAGATTATATTTTTAATGAATTTATTCATTTTTATAGTATCAAGTAGTTAGTATCAAGTAGCAAGATTTTTTGGTTGTCAAATAGTTAGTATCATGTAGTAAGTATTAGTTATTGGTATCTGATTCCAAAAATTCGGTCTTGATACTTGATACTTACTACTTGATACTAAAAGATTAATCCCCCGTTATTGCATCGTATAATAGCAAGCCATTTTTGGATACTACTTTGTCGCCGGCTTGCAGGCCTGAGGCGATGTAGGTAACGTCGTCGACGGTTTTGATCACGCTTACTTCGCGTACTTTTAAATCGCAGGCGCTGTTGTAAACCACCACAAAGTTTTTGCTGCTGTCGAAGATCACCGCTTTGGCGGGTACCGAAACCGATGTAGCCGCATCGTTGTTGGTGATGATCACGTTGGTGAACATTTCTGGTTTTAACAGCATATCTGTATTGGGTAATACCACTTTTATCTTCATTACCTTGTTATCAGGATCAAGTACCGAGCTTACCGCGTCTACTTTGCCTTCAAATACTTTACCCGGATAAGCAATGGTGGTTACTTTGGCGGTGTAACCTGTTTTAACCTTGCTAATATCAGATTCAAACACATTGGCCCAGATCCATACATCTTTCATGTTTGAAATGGTAAACATGGTTGCATTATTATCCTGGCGAATGAAACCACCTGCCGTTACGTTTTTTTCTACAATGTAGCCGCTTTGCGGTGCTTTGATCACCAGTGTACCGCCTGCATTGGTATTGCCACCGCCATTAATAGATATTTGCTGCTGAATTTTGCGGTTAGCCGCTTCGGCTTTGTTATAGTTCTCTTTAGCTTCGGTATAATCGCGCTCGCTCGAAATGCCGTTTTTGTACAAGTATTCGGCCTGCTCCAACTGCCGTTTTGAAATGGCGAGGTCGGATTTTGTGGCCGATAGATCGGTATAGTTACCTGCAACATCGGCGCTGCGCATAATGGCAAGCGTTTGGCCCTTAGTAACCTTATCGCCGAGGGATACTTTTACTTCGATGACCTGTCCGCTGGAAAAAGGGAAAACCTTTACCACGTTGTTTTCATCATTTGAAACTTCGCCCGATAGACTAAGCTCATTTTTTATAGGGGTAGTTTTAGCGGTATCAATGGTGATAATTTTAGCCATCGAATCGCTTACGCAAACTGGTTTCTTTTCTTCAACAGGCTGGGGTTTCCCTTTGCAGGCAGCCAAAAACAGTAAAGCCGAGAGAGCAGGTATCAGCGTTTCTCTTTTCATCATATGGGTTATAAAGGTGTTTTAAGATTTAATTATGGTGGTACCGGTAGCAAAATTGAGATCGGCAATGGCCTTTTGCAGGTTGTATTGCTGTTGCAGTATTTTAAGCTTGGTATCTTTATAGGTATCAAAAAAGTCAACAAACTCAATCAAACTGATTTGCCTTTGCTGAAAGCTTTTAAGCATGCTGCTAAACAGTTTATCATACTGCTCATTAAATTCCAGTTGCTGGGTTGAGAATAGTTGTTGGTTCAGTTTATACTGATTTACAGCGGCCACCACATCGTTTTTAAGCTGAAGCTCGTTTTGCTTTAAAGTAGTTTCCTGGCTTTGGATATTATATTTGGCCGATTTGATATTGCCCTGGTTACGGTTAAACAAGGGCAGGGGCAAGCCAATTTGCAAACCGTAATAGTTACGGGCATAGCTGCTGTTTTGATCGTATGCGGCACCAATAGTTACATCGGGCACAGCCAAAGCTTTTTGATAAGCCAGGTTATGCGTTGCCGAACTTAGCTGGTATTGGTTTGAAAGATAATCGGGCCTGTTGGTTTTTGCCTGTTCTATCAGCGCAGCGACGTCGAGCGTAACGTTTTCTACAGGTTTATCATTAATGAGGGGGTAAACAAAAGCGGTCTCCTTGGTTTGCAGCAAAGTTTTTAGTTCGGTTTGCAAATCATTAACCTGTCGGTTGTTCTCAACCATGTCATTTTGCAAGCCAAAAAGCAAAGCTTTAAGACGAATGAGATCCTTCATCGACGTGTTACCGGCATCAAATGATTTTTGAATGGCGGCAACCAGGTTGGTGGCCGAGCTGATTTCGTTCTGATAAACCTTTTCCTGCGCGTTTAACGTAGCCAGCTGACTAAAATCTAATTGCAGGTTGTAGCGCAGGTTGCGCATCAGATCGGCAAAGGCGGCTTCCTGTACTTTGGCATCGTCTTCGGCAACTTTTACCTGTTTGCCGCGTTTGCCGGCAGTGGCAAATACCTGGCTCAGCTGTACAAATACTTGTCCGCTGTTGTTACCATGGTAAAAGAATTTTTTGCTGCCGCCGTCCCAAATATTTTGGTCGGTGCTTAGTACGGGGTTATCCCAAAGCTTTGCCTGTTGGATTAGTGCTTTTGAAGCTTCAACGTTATACTTTTGGGCTAATAGGCTCAGGTTATTTTCCAAAAACTGTTTTTCGGCGTCCTGGAAGTTAATTTTGAGCGTGTCGGTTTGGGCGGATGCCCGGTTTTCATTGCAGCATAAAAATACTACGCATAAAAACAGCAGGGTTTTTATTTTAAACATGTTCTCAATTCAATTCAACATTACAAAGCTTCATAACGGGTATGAATTTTGTATGAAGAGATGATTAATTAAACCAAATTTAAAACCAAAAGGAGTACTTTTTGTGTCCCTGAGGTTTTAATAAGCATGTTTAAACTATTATAAATATCTAAATATCAGCAGGTAAAAAAGAATAGCGCAACCGTTAAATTTCTATTGTAAATTCGTCGGCATCCTTCAAAAAAGGCAGTGCACGGCGTGCTTTTTTAACTTCATCAGCAATTATCGAGAAAGTGTACACATCATCTTCATCGCGTTTGTAGTAAACTACGTTGCCATTAGGGTCGATGCAGGTGGAGTCGCCTGAATGGTAAACCTCGTTACCGTCATGACCAACCCGGTTAACGCCAATTACGTAGGCCTGGTTTTCAACGGCGCGCGCTGGTAACAACGTACGCCAGTGTAAAGCGCGACGCTCGGGCCAGTTGGCTACCAAAATAAGCAGGTCATAAGGATTATCGGCATGGTTACGCAACCATACCGGGAAACGCAGATCATAACAGATCATTGGGCAAATTCTCCAGCCGTTCAGTTCTACAAAAAGCTTTTCGGTACCGGCTGTATAGGTGTTATGTTCCTTACCTAAGGCGAATAGGTGGCGTTTATCGTAGTGATCATAAGTGCCATCAGTGCGCATCCAAATGAGGCGGTTATAGTATTTGTCGTTTTCTTTAATAATGATGCTGCCGGTAACAACGCAATCATATTGCCGGGCTATTTCATGCATCCATTTCATGGTTTTACCGTCCATTGGTTCGGCAAGGCGTTCGGCATCCATGGTGAAACCGGTGCTAAACATTTCGGGCAGAATGATCAGATCTGTTTTTTCACGAATACCTCCCGATAAACGAAGTGAAATATTTTGTAAATTTTTATCAGTATTTTCCCAAAAAAGGTATCCTTGAAAAACGGTTATCTTCAAATTATCCATATTTTTTAGTTCATGGTTAATAGTTCATCGTTCATAGATGAAGTTTGCAAATTATTGTGAAAAGTGATAAGCTGGCAGGGAACAACCCTTAAATTGCGGCTATGATCCATCAACTATGAACCATAAACCTAATTTATACTTTCAATAACCTATCAACGGCATTATCTAAAGTTTCTTGCCTTTTGGCGAAACAAAACCTTAACACATGATGGTCTATACCCTTGCTGTAAAAGGCCGAAACAGGTATAGAAGCCACCCCAAATTCCCGAATTAAACGCAGTGCGAAGTCAGCGTCTTTTTCGTCGGTAATATTGCTGTAACTTACTGATTGAAAATATGATCCATAGCAGGGGAGTAGTTCAAAACGTGTTTGCTCCAATCCCTTGCGGAAGTAGTCTCTTTTTTCCTGGAAAAATGCCGGTAAGCTCAAATAAGTTTCTTCATTTTTTAAATGCTCGGCAATGGCATATTGAATAGGCGTGTTTACCGCGAACACCAAAAACTGGTGAATTTTTCTAAACTCCAGCATCAGGTTTGCAGGGGCCATGCAGTAGCCCACCTTCCAACCGGTAGCATGGAAAGGCTTGCCAAATGAGGCTACTATAAAGCTGCGTTGCTGCAACTCGGGGTAACGTGCTATACTATGGTGGGTTTCGCCGTCGTAAATCAGGTGCTCATATACCTCATCGCTTAAAATCAAAATATCCTGATTTTTAACCAGCGCGCTCAACTCATCAATATCCTCCTTATGCAAAATAGTTGCCGTTGGGTTATGCGGCGAGTTGAGGATGATCATTTTGGTTTTATGGTTGATGAGCCTTTTCACCATATCCCAGGCAATGCGGTAATTAGGTGGCTCCAACGCTAATGATTTTACCACACCGCCCATCAGCTTAATAGCAGGGGCATAACAATCAAATGCGGGCTCAAAAATAATCACCTCATCATTTGGGTGGATCATTGCGCTTATAACCGTAAATATGGCTTGTGTGCCGCCTGCGGTGATGGTAATTTCAGTGTCGGGGTTATAAACCGCGCCGTATAATTTTTCTGTCTTTTCGGCTATGCGTTCACGCAGGCTCATTACGCCGGCCATTTGCGCATACTGGTTGTGCCCATCCTTCATTGCTTTGTTAACCAGCTCGATTAACTCGGGCGAACAATTATAATCCGGAAACCCCTGTGATAGATTTATAGCACCAACCTCATTGGCCAGGGCAGACATAACCGTGAAAATAGTTGTGCCGGTTTGGGGGAGTTTTGAAACAACTTGAATCATGTATGGGCTAAAGTAAACAAAAAACTATAATCATATCAATCTAATATAATGCAATTATAGTTTTTTGAAAATATGTAGCGTTTTAGGAAAAATAATATCAACAGATATCCTAACGAATAGCTTAGTTCAAGGGGGCATCAATTTTGCAGTCTATTTTTGATTTCGCCAGGCTTTTAGGGAGATCAGGTTACCGGTGATTGTATCATAATATTTTATGACATAACTGTTTGGATTTACGGCAAAATTAAAATGAGTAAAGTAGCTGGCACCATTATCTTCGGCAACTTTTACCCAAAAGTTCCCCTGCTTTTTTGTCGGTTTTTCCGATATGTAAAACATAAGATGCCTTTTTCCTTTAGTCATCTTTTCTACATATTGTTCTCTTTTGACTACTTCGGGCAACTTTTCAACCATTACTAAAACCTTTCTTTCCTTACCCATAAGTAGAGCTGACGACTGTGCGTGCACGCTATGTAAGAAAACAACCATCAAGGCAGAGAATAAAAAGATTAGCAACTTTATCATATGGACATAAAGTTAATGAAAGAGAGTTCTTATTTTGTGTCCTGCCAAATATTTTCTATTTATTTACATTATGCAAGATGAATTATCGCATACAAAGCCGTACCTGAAATACCCACCCAAAGCAGCACGCCTTGCATAAACGGCTTAAAACCAACAGACATTAGTACAGTGCGCGACAGGCCGGCACCAATAAGAAATAAAGTGAGTGTTAATCCTGCTTTGGCTATCATGATAAAATAGGGGCTGATAAACGAAACTACAGGTATATAGGTATTAGCTATCATGGCCAAAACAAACAAACCGATAAAATAGGGTATACTGATCTTTTTTGATTTGTTTTTGAACAGGAACGATGATATAAAAGCTACCGGGATGATCCACAAAGTCCTGGCCAGTTTAACCGTGGTGGCTACCTCTAAGGCATGTGTACCATATTTACCGGCTGCGCCAACTACAGAGCTGGTATCGTGAATGGCTATAGCACACCATAAGCCAAATTGCGTTTGCGATAAATCCAGGTAATGACCTATTATGGGGAAAATAAATAATGCTACCGAGTTAAGTATAAATACACAGCCCAGGGCAACGGAGATCTGCTTTTCTTCGGCTTTAATTACCGGTGATATGGCCGCTATGGCGCTTCCGCCGCAAATGGCAGTGCCTGCCGAGATCAGGAATGATGTTTTCTTTTCGATATTGAACCATTTGCCAATTAAATAACCAAAAGTGAGTGTACTGATGATTGATATGATAGTGAATAGAATGCCCTCTTTACCAGCTTGTAAGGCACTATGTACGTTCATGCCGAAGCCTAAACCCACAACTGACATCTGTAATAAAATATGCGTAGCCTTATGGTTTAAATGTAAATAAGGGTGCCCGGTAAATTGTGCTATTACCAAACCCATTAGTAACGCTATTGCGGGGCTGATAAAAGGCGTTAAACAAAGTGTAACACAAATGGCGAAAATTACAACACGTACATTTTTATTAAGGTTGATTAACAGTGCACCGGTATTATTGGTCACTTGATTTTGAGTATTCATTCTTTTGTTTTTTGATACTCAAAGGTGGGCTTTTACACTACGTAGTTTTCATCACAATAATCAATCTTAAATAACTTTAAGTTATGGGTATTTATACATTGTGCTCATTAACTATTTGGAGTGTAAACAACCAATAATTATTTTACCTTTTGGTAAACGCTATTTTAACGCCCATCAACACAAAAACCACCGCCGAAAATTTGTTGAGCCATACTCCAAACGAAGACTTTTGCTTTAATCGCGCCGAAAGCGAACCAGCAAAAAGGGTGATAACAGTAAACCAAATTACCGTCATAGTGGCGTAAGTAACACCTAATAAAATAAAAGGTAAGGCATTATGAATATACAACGTTTGTATAAACTGCGGAAAAAAGGCCAGGAAAAAGATGGCCACCTTAGGATTAAGCGTGTTGGTAAGCACTGCCGATAGATAGGTTTTTCTTGCAGGCTCGGCAATAACCGCGGCATCTGATTTTACTACTTCATCCTTTGAAAAAAATTTGTTAACGCCCAGGTACACCAGATAAGCAGCACCGGCGTATTTCACAAAACTAAATACCATGGCCGACTGCGACAATATCAGCGATAAGCCAAACGCCGCTAAAGTAGTATGCACCAACACCCCGGTTGTAATACCCAAAGTAGCATACATGCCCGTTTTTTTACCCTGCGCTATTGATTTGTTTAACACAAACATGGTGTCAATACCCGGTGACATAATGAACAGGAATGAGGTAACCAAAAAGGTTGTGAAATTTATAATGCCCATAGCGCAAAGGTATTAAATATACGAGTGAAGTGCATTTATGTTGTGTATTGCGATAGGTTTCAAATAAAGTAACAATAAAGTTGTTGAAGTTTTGCACCAATGGAGCAAATTTGTTTTTATTTTGTTTCTACAAAGCTTTAACCCCTATGGGGTTGTATGATGTCCGGTTTTGTGTTCCAGAGGAACACGAGCTTTGTAGCGAGTATAGACAAGTCATTTTTTGCTCCGTAGGTGCAAAACTCAACAATACAAGGTGCGGATAAGTGTCTATCCCAATCAAATTCAAAAAGCTTTTTGCTATTTTTAACCCATGAGCACATTTGCCGATAGGATCATCAATTTTAATAAAAACCTGCAATATAATGGCACCCTGCCTGCAGGTATCAGCATCATGAACCCCTTTAGGGATAATGATTTTGCATTCGATATTTCATCGCAATTTTACCGTAAGTATTATAATGATGAACATCCAAGGCACCTGGTGCTGGGAATTAACCCCGGTAGGTTTGGTTCGGGTATGACCGGTGTTTCTTTTACAGATCCGAAGCGGATGATTGCTCAATGCCAGATCCCTTATACCGGGCCGATAACCCATGAGCCATCGTCAGAATATGTGTATGATATGATCAAGGCCTTTGGCGGTATCACAGAATTTTATCAGCAATTTTATATCCATTCGGTTTGTCCCTTAGGATTTACGATTACCGGGCCAAAGGGTAAAGAAGTGAACTACAATTATTACGATATGCCCGAGCTATCTAAAGCTGTATATCCTTTTATTATAGAAAACCTGCAAAAGCAAATTGCCATAGGCTTTGAAACTGATGTTTGCTTTTGTTTCGGCACAGGTAAAAATGAGGCCTTCCTCAGGAAGCTTAATGATGAGCAGCAGTTTTTTAAAAAGATAATAGCGCTTGAACATCCCCGGTTTATTATGCAATATAAATCCAAAACAAAGCTGGATTATATTGATAAGTACGTAAAGGCCTTTAGCGAGGTAGTTATTTAGTGGTAATATCACGGTGATGATCATCAAACTCCTTGCCTGTAGCGTGGTAGTTTTTGATGAATGCTGCCAGTTGTTTCAATTCAAAATCTGTAAGCTCGGTACCACCGGCGTAATGATAGCCAAGTTCAGAGTCATCTAAAAATATAGCGCCAAGGTAGCCCTTATCAAAAGTTTTTGCACTGTCGGTATCCCGGTATAGCTTGTAAGTTCCACCTTTGTTATCTTCAGCTTTATTGGTATCTGCAGGGTCTACAGCAATCTCTATATGTGTTCCGTCGGCCTTATTAATGCCGAATGTTACGCCGCTGGTGATCATAGTATTTATATTTATTAGTTAGACAACAGGCGAGGGAATTTGTTTGTCACATTAAATCCAGATTTTAGGTTAAGTATATTAATGGGGATAGGAGCAGTGTAAAGCATTTATTCTCTCAAATGTCCATGCCACCATCCCTCATCATTTTGCCAATTAATTACTCCAAAAGTATTCGTGTAATTTAGAATAATTGGTGTAATTAGTGATCCATATGCAAGTATTGACCTGTATACAATCGGCTATTAATTTTGCCGGCTTTTGAAATAAAATTAAAAAGTTTTAATATGTTTATAAAATTATTCATAAGGCAAAAACTCGCTTGGTTTTTTATCACGGTGGCCTGTTGATTGAGGTTTTAAATATTAATTACATACTATTGATGATAGCACCCGCCAAAAATTTAATCAGGTATTGTTCTGCCGTATTCCTGCTGAGTCTGAGTGTTTCCCTTACAGCCGGCGCCCAGGATGCCACCAAATATCCGTTGATCCCGTATCCAACCAATTTAACGGCGGGCGAGGGCTCATTCGTGATCACCTCGCAAACAACCATTGTAACTGCCAAACAATTTACCGGCGAAGCTGCCGAACTGAATAAATTATTGGCAAAAGGTTTAGGGTCATCATTAAAAATGACTAAAACTGCTGGTCAGCATACGATAAAATTAGTTTATGATGCAGGTATTACGGCACCGGAAGCTTACCGGTTAACCATAACGCCGCAGGCTGTAACTATTAAAGCCAATGACCCCGCCGGTGTATTTCATGCTGTGGAAACCATCAGGCAGCTATTACCTGTAGCCATTGAAAAAGGAATAACAAGTAAAAAACTGGTTTTGCCCGCCGTGGCTATTGATGATCAGCCTGCTTACGCCTGGCGCGGGATGCATTTGGATGTATCGCGTCACTTTTTTTCGATTAGCTACCTGAAAAAATTTATTGACAGGATGGCGCTTTATAAGATGAACAAGCTGCACCTGCATTTAACTGACGATCAGGGCTGGCGCATCGAAATAAAAAAATATCCTAAACTAACCGAAGAAGGCGCATGGCGCACCTTTGATAAAAACGATACCGCCTGCACCAAACGTTCAAAAGATAATCCCGATTTTACCATCGATAAAGAGCATATCATTCAAAAGAATGGTAAAACGCTGTATGGCGGCTTTTACACCCAACAACAGATGAAGGGCGTTGTAGCCTATGCCGCGGCAAAGCACATTGATATTATTCCCGAAATTGATATGCCCGGTCACATGATGGCTGCCATTAACTCGTACCCGTTTTTAACCTGTAACGGCGAAAATAAATGGGGAACACTGTTCACCAAACCAATTTGCCCTTGTAACGAAACTACTTTTGAGTTTGCGCAGAATGTTTTTGACGAGATCATGGAGATTTTCCCATCTAAATATATTCATATTGGCGGGGACGAGGTGGACCGTACCGACTGGGGTAAATCCGACGCCTGCAAAGCTTTAATGGAAAAAGAAGGGATCAAAGACCTGGCAGCCCTGCAAAGCTATTTCATTAACCGCATGGAGAAATATTTTAACTCCAAAGGCCGCAAGCTAATAGGTTGGGACGAGATCATTGAAGGCGGCATTAGCCCAACGGCTATCGTGATGTATTGGCGCACCTGGGTGCCAAAAGCACCGGTTGAGGCTGTTAAAAACGGCAATACCGTGATCATGACGCCTGGCGAACCGCTTTACTTTGATAATCAGCCCGATCAGTATTCTATTGATAAGGTTTACCATTTTAATCCCATCCCTAAAGTTTTAAACGCGCAGGAAGCTAAATCGATCATTGGAGCGCAAGCCAACCTCTGGTCTGAAAATATCCCGTCAGAACGCAGGGCCGATTACATGAGCATGCCAAGAATGACAGCCCTTGCCGAATGTTTATGGACAAATGACGATGCTAAATATAATTCATACCTGCAGCGCCTTGTAAAACAATACAGCAGGATGGATGCCATGAAAATTAACTACCGCCTGCCCGATTTGCCAAACCTGTTAAACGAATACGTTTTTACAGACGAAGGTAAGCTGAGCATTGCATCGCCGCTAAATACCCTTACCATCCGTTACACCACAGATGGCACATTGCCAAATGTTAGTTCGCCGGTTTTGCCATTAACATTGGTCATCAAAAAATCTGAATTGATCAGGGTGGCTGAATTTACCCCATCTGGCGTACGAGGCGACGTTTACAACTTAAACTATACCAAACAAAACATGCTTGGCCCGGTAAAAATTGCCCCGCCCAAGCCCGGATTGGCCTGTACCTATTATAAAGCCTATTTTAAAGAAACAGCTTTAATGCAAAACGCTAAGGTTGATAGTACCTTTACTACCGATAAAATTGAGGTGCCATCAACAGTAAAAGCGCCATCGTTTGGTATTACCTATAAAGGTTATATTGATGTACCCGCCGATGGTATTTACAGCTTTTATTTAACTTGTGATGATGGTGGTGTATTAAAGATTGGCCCGGGTGTAGTTGTTAATAACGATGGCAACCATTCGGCACAGGAACGCAGCGGGCAAATTGCCTTGGCAATGGGTGCGCATCCTTTTAAACTTGATTTTATTGAGGGCGGCGGTGGCTTTACCCTCAAACTAAAATATAGTGTTAACGGCTCAGCTCCGCAGGATGTACCAGCCGCCTGGTTTAAAAATTAATGATCTTTATGAAAAAGTTTACGGGCGTAGCCTTATTGTTAATTATTGCTTTACAAAGCTTTGGGCAGACAGCTCCCAAACCCTACGGCAAGTTACCTACTAAAGGGCAGCTTAACTGGCAGGAAATGGGCATGTACTGTATAATCCATTATGGAGTTGATGTGTATACCAACAAGGAGTGGGGTTACGGCGATGAAGATCCAAAGCTCATCAATCCGTCGCACTTTAGTGCTATGCAAATTGTGGCCGCCGCCAAAGCCGGTGGTTTTAAAGGCGTGGTAGTGGTTGCCAAACACCATGATGGCTTTTGTATTTGGCCAACCAAAACAACCGAGCATAATATTTCCAAAAGCCCTTACAAAAATGGCAAAGGCGATATGATGAAAGAATACCGTGAGGCATGCGATAAATTAGGCATGCAGTTGGGTGTATATTGCTCGCCATGGGATAGGAACAATCCAAACTATGGTACCGCGGATTATGTAAAGATCTACCGGGAGCAATTAAAAGAATTATATACCAATTATGGTCCGCTGTTTATTTCATGGCACGATGGAGCCAACGGAGGTGATGGTTATTACGGTGGCAAGCGCGAAGTAAGGAAGATAGACCGTTCAACTTATTACGGCTGGGACACTACCTGGGCTATTACCCGTAAGCTACAGCCTAATGCCGTTATTTTTGGCGATGTTGGGCCTGATGTTCGTTGGGTAGGTAACGAGGAAGGTCACGCCGGCGAGACCTGTTGGGCTACCTATACGCCTCATGCGCCCGATGAGGGTAAAAAGCCGGGCAACGGTTATGTGAAAGATTATGAAGGTACCGAAGGGACCCGTAACGGTGATTACTGGATGCCTGCCGAGTGCGATGTATCATTAAGACCAGGATGGTTTTACCACAAAACGCAGGATGATGGTGTAAAATCACCCTATACTTTGTTAGATCTGTACTACAAAAGCGTAGGCCGCGGGGCAGCGCTGGATTTAGGTCTATCGCCCGATCCAAAGGGCATCGTCAACGAAATCGACGTAAAATCCCTTACCGAATTTGGCAATTTGTTGAAGCAAACTTTTGCCCTTAACCTGGCTAAAGGCGCAACGCTTACCGCAAGCAATGTGCGCGGCGGTAATAAAGCGCAGTTTGGTCCGCAGATGTTGTTGGATAATGACAGGTACAGCTATTGGGCAACTGATGATAAAGTGACCACTCCCGAGGTAACTATCGATCTGCACACCCCAAAAACTTTTAACGTGATCAGGCTGAGGGAAAACATCAAATTAGGCCAGCGGATTGAAGCTGTTGAGTTAGATGCCTGGATGAATGGCAAATGGCAGCAAATTGGTGCTGCAACCAGCATTGGTGGCAACAGGCTGATCCGTTTAACACAGAATATTACAGCCTCTAAATTAAGGTTGAGGGTAACCAAATCGCCGGTTTGCATAGCACTAAGCGATTTTGGATTGTTTAAAGAGCCGGTACATTTAACAGCTCCTAAAATAATTCGCAACAAAAAAGGTGAGGTGAACATCACTACCGAAGCGCCGGTAAGTTCTATCCATTATACCATGAATGGGCAGGAACCAACGTTAAACTCGCCGGTTTATAAAGAAGCGTTTACACTTGCAGATGGTGGCATCGTTAAAGCCCGCAGCTTTGAAGGTAAAACGCAAATGAGCGATGTATCATTCGCGTCCTTAGGCTATGCCAAAGCTGATTGGAAAGTTATAGATGCCAGCCCTGCCAATGATGGCGGTAACCGCGCAGAAAACGCCATTGATGAACGTGCCGGCACCTTGTATAGCACTTTGACAAAGGAAAGCGCAACCTATCCGCAACAGATCACAATAGACCTGGGCAAGGAATTGCCCATAAGAGCATTTGGTTACTTACCAAGGCAGGATAAGCAGGCTGAAGGTATTGTAGATCAGTATGTTTTTTATACCAGTATTGATGGTAAGGAATGGACAAAAGTTGCAGCAGGCGAGTTCTCAAACATTAAATCGAACCCTATTGAGCAGCCGGTGGTTTTAGGCAAGCCTGTTAACGCCAGGTATTTTAAATTTGAATCAGCACATGTTATTGCAGGTAATGGCATTACTGTAGCCGAATTAAGCGTTTATTAATAAACTATTATATACCGTGGTTTATGTTTGACGAAACATTCATCACCGTAAAATTTCTATCGTAACAAATGAAAAAACAGATCTGTTTGGCCGGGGTACTGGCAGTTTTAGCATTCAATTCCTTTGGGCAGGCACCTAAAAAAAAGGTGACTACCAAAGCAGCCAGTTTTACCAAATACGTTGATCCGTACATTGGTACAGGTTTCCATGGGCATGTGTTTGTTGGGGCCAACGTACCTTTTGGCGCGGTGCAATTAGGCCCAACCAACCTAAGCGAAGGTTGGGACTGGTGTTCTGGCTACCACATTTCCGATTCGACAATCGTCGGATTTCAACATACCCACCTGAGTGGTACCGGCATCGGCGATTTAGGTGATATCTCTTTTATGCCCACAACCGGCCCAATCAAAACCTATAAAGGTGGTTTAAAAAGTATGGAAAGCGGCTATGTATCGCTGTTTAGCCATAAAGACGAGGTTGTAAAACCCGGCTATTACAAAGTAAAATTAAAACGCTATGATATTGGCGTTGAGTTAACCGCAAGTACCCGTGTTGGGATGCATAAATATACTTTCCCGGCTTCAAAAAACGCGCATATCATCATCGACCTGCAGGAAGGTATTGGCTGGGATAAAGCTAAAGAAACCTATATTAAACAGGAGGATCAATACACCATTACCGGCTATCGTTTTTCAAAAGGCTGGGCCGATGATCAGCGTATTTATTTTACGGCTGTTTTCTCAAAACCGATAAAAAACTTTGCCGTATATGATAGCACTGCTAAAGCTGGTACACAAGTTAAAGGTACCAAGGTTAAGGGTGTTATCAGCTTTGAAACCACCAAAGGCGAGGTTGTTTATGCCAAGGTAGGGATCTCGCCGGTAAGCTCGGCAAATGCCTTGCTCAACATTAAAGCCGAAATACCGGGATGGGATTTTAATAAGGTAGTAGCCCAGGCCGACCAGGCCTGGAATGCGCAGTTGGGCAAGATAAGCATCAAAGCCGATTCTCTTTCTCAGCTTAAAAAATTCTATACCGCGTTTTATCACTCTATGATAGCTCCGTCCATATTTAACGATGTGAATGGCGATTATTGGGGAACTGATAAAAAGGTGCATAAAAATGTAGGTTTCAACAACGTAACCACGTTTTCGCTTTGGGATACATACCGGTCAAATAATCCACTATCCACCATTATTCACCCCGAGCATACCAACGATATGATCAACTCCATGCTGGCAATTTACCAGCAGCAAGGCAGCCTGCCCGTTTGGCATTTAATGGCCAACGAAACCAATTGTATGGTGGGCTACAGCGCTGTGCCGGTTGTTGCAGACGCGCTGTTGAAAGGCTATGACGGTTTTGATCATAACCTTGCTTACGAGGCCATGAAAACCACGGCTATGGAAGATGCCCGTGGTATTAAGTACGTGAAAAAATATGGTTTTATTCCTGCCGATAGTAGCCGCGAGTCGGTATCAATGGGGTTAGAATACGCTATTGACGATTGGTGTCTGGCACAGGTAGCCAAAAAAATGGGCAAAACAGCCGATTACGAATACTTTAGCAAACGCGGACAGTATTACAAAAATTATTACGATCCTAAAGCAGGTTTTATGCGCGGCCGTTTATCACAAACCGAATGGCGTACACCTTATAGTCCGTTTATCTCTATCCATGAAACCGGCGACTTTACCGAAGGCAATGGCTGGGAATATACCTTCCTGGTACCACAGGATGTTGAAGGCATGATCAAGATGCTGGGTGGCGAAGAAAAATTCAACATCAAACTTGATTCGTTGTTTATTGCCGAGGGCGATATGGGTAAATTCAAATCGCCGGATGTATCGGGTTTAATAGGGCAGTACGCGCACGGCAATGAGCCGGGCCACCCCATGACCTACTATTATGATTACTCGGGCCAGCCGTGGAAAACTGCCGAAAAGGTGCGCTACGTGCTTGATTATTTTTATACTGATAAAACCGATGGTATCATAGGTAACGAGGATGTTGGTCAGATGTCGGCCTGGTATGTACTATCAGCACTTGGCTTTTACCCGGTAAACCCTGCAAACGGATTGTACGTATTTGGCAGCCCGGTTATTAACGAGGCTACGTTGAAATTGCAAGGCAACAAAACCTTCCACATCGTGGTTAAAAATAACGGCCCTAAAAACATATACATCAATAGCATGTCCCTAAATGGCGTTAACCACACCAAAACCTATTTCGCACATAAAGACCTGATGAAAGGCGGCGAAATGGTAATTACCATGGGCGATAAACCAGGTAAAGTTTGGGGAGTAGGCGAGACCAATAAAGCGGTCTCGGTAGCGAAGTAAGAGTAATTAAAAGCTATGTTATTGCGAGGAACGAAGCAATCGCGAACTGTGCAGATCCGCCCTGTAGAGCATGAGATTGCTTCGTGCCTCGCAATGACATGGTGGACTTGTCATGGGTAGCAACGAAGCAATCGCGAACTGTGCAGATCCACCCTGTAGAGAATGAGATTGCTTCCTTGCTTATAATGACGTCCATGTAAGTTATTGATTTCCAGCATTGCTTCTTTTGTAGAGACGAAATATTTTGCGTCTCCCGCTATACAGAGCGGATTTGTGAGATTTTAAATTTGCGTGGTGCATTTGCATGCGGGAGACGCAAAAGGTTGCGTCTCTACACAAGCGCGTTAACGATGTCATCACTATTTTTTTCAGGTTACCCCTGATGGATACTCGCAATGACATGTTGTATTTTGAGGTGAGCGGGCCGGTCACCCTGAGCCTGTCGAAAGGTGCGCGTAAAGGTCTTTACCCGCGTGCTTCGACAGGTTCAGTATGACCCTCTTTTTATTTTATTAACGTCACTAATACTTCCCACTCCCCGATAATATCATCGATGCTAATTGCTCATCCCTGCCATAAATATCTTTACGGAAATTGAGTTTGTTATCCCTATCAGTAAAGGCGGTGAAATAAGCTATAAATACGGGCACCTTTTGTTTAAGAGTAACCGTTTGCTCTTTACCAAGGTGCATAGCCTTGTTGATTTTCGCCGCCGTCCAGGTGGTGTCGTACTTTAACAGGAATGAAGCCAGCTTGGCCGGTTCACCAACGCGGATGCAACCATGGCTAAATGCCCGGGACGATTCGCCAAATAATGACCTTGATGGGGTATCATGCAAATAAATGCTGTAACTGTTGGGGAATAAAAACTTAACCAACCCTAAAGAATTTGCGGGACCGGGTTTTTGTTTGATGACTGGCAGACCATTCTCTTTGCCGGTAATGATCATATTGTGCTCATTCACATAATTGCGGTTGCGGCGCATGGCGGGCAATACCTCGTTGCGTACAATGCTTTCGGGCAGGTTCCAGTACGGACTAAATACCACGTACTGCATCTGCCCGTAAAATATTACGGTTTGATGTACCTTTTGCCCCACTACCACATTACAGCTCCATAGCAGGCTATCGGCATGGTAAACATGCAGCTTAAATTCTGGAACGTTTACCGCCAGGTAATCGGTATTCAGGCTAACGGGTAGCCAGCGGCAGCGCTCCATGTTCACGATGATTTGCCTGATACGGGTTTTAAGCGGAACATTCATTTCGGCAATGGTGCCTGGTCCCGGCAAACCATCCACAGCCAAACCATATCGTTGTTGAAATGCCTTTAAGGCATCTTTTAAGCCATCATCAAATACATTACTGGTAGTATCACCTTTAAAATCCTCCAATTTAAAAAGCCGGGTTTTGAGTTTCGCAATTACAGCCGATGAATCGCCCGGCTTAATACCTTTTGCCGATGGTATGGCCGTCCACTTCTCTTGGGCATCCAAGGCGCGATACTTTGCCAAAAAGTTTTTGAGTAAGTCATATTGACGATAAACAGGTTCGGATAATGAGCTATCCAACTTGCCTTTCTGTTTTAAGAGCGTATCAAGATAATCATCATAAGCTATCTTTTTCCTGGGCAAAAACCAGTTCACCGCTTTACTGGTAGAATCGCTCATACCCTGGAAAGCCAGTTTTGAAAATACAAAGTATTGTGCGGTAAGCATTAATTCGGTAGATATGTTTGGCTTTGGGTTTGCAGCTTTGGGATTGGCTTCAAAGGTTAAGGAGTCTAAAGATTTGGGGTAGGGGATAGCTTTAAAAATGCCTTCGTTTTGCAGGTTGCTCAACCTGTCTGATAAGTTGCCTGCCTGTTCAATCAGTTTTCCTTTTGCGTACCAGGCGTATGCAAACTTACGCTTGCTGTAAAAAAGGTTGATATCTTTGGCGTAAGGATTAAAGTCGGGATATTTTTTCAGGAAAGATGCCAGCTCGGTACTATCAAAAACAGCCTGGGTTTGATCGCTGAAATTGCCGGGGATGGTTTTACTCCAATCTTTAGCCGCTTTCTTTTTCAGGGAATCAGCTTTTGACTGCTTGTTTTGTTTAGCGTTTTGCTTACAGCCCAGCGCGGTAAAAAGGGTAAGGGCAATTAGTAAGATATATTGTGTTTTTCTCATAGTTCTATTTTGGCGGCATTAGCCGCGATGTTTTTTTGTAGAGGCGCAATATTTTGCGTCTCCCGCATGCAAATCCATCCTGTTTTTCTGTAGAGGCGCATCACATGCGTCTCCCGCAGGACAATTATCGATGCAAATCCTTGTGCAAATTCCAATTTTCTATTCGCTCTGTAAAGCTTTAGACGGATGTGATCCGTCTCTACAAAGAAGAATAAAAATATTTTAAATAAAGTATACTAATTATATAGACATTATAGTATATTTGTTTCGTTAAATCAAAACATGTTAATGAGCACTGCAAAATCTACCTCAAAATACACTTTAAATCGTCATGATTTTAAAGCGATGATGTGCATGTGCTGCTGTTGTTGAGTGATCCTTTACTCCAACCTGCAATCAACCCAAAAGTTTACTGACCTCGTTATTTAATATATTTTATGAACCTTTATCTGTCAAATAAAACCAGCAAGCCAACGGCTCTTTGGATGTTGCATTACAGCCAGGTAATTTATGGATTATCCCGTTGTTGAGGCTTTATATTAATCATCGCCCCAAATAAAAATAATCCATAACCATTACTAAAGTACACCATGTTAACTACCGATAATAAATACCCCTTTTTTGATCTGTCAGAAATTGTTGCAGATAACGATATCCCTTTTAAACCATATCAGGCCTTAAAACCTATTAAAGCCGGTAACTATATTCCCGATCTTAAATTTTTAAACGATTACACCCGCTGGCAATCGTTTTTTAACGGGGCGCAAACCCACGGACCGGTCGCGTTAAGGCAGTTTTTGAAAAAGCCGCTGGTAATCGCGTTTTATTCGCGCCACTGGGGACAGTTTGGTTTAGATCAGTTGAAACACCTTAATAATATCCAGCAGGAGATAAAAGCCAACGGCGGCAATTTGCTCATCATTAGCGATGAACGTACCGACGAACTGGCTAAAAAAGCATGGGAAAATAGTTATACGCTCAATTTTTATCATGACGAGGAAAAAACGATAGCCCAAACATTCAGAGTTTATTCTGATAGTGATCCGGTTTGGAACCGTTTTTCTGGTATTGATGTAAATGTGCCTTTACTGGCTACCTATATTATTGACGACAATAAGCAGGTAATCTACAACCATATCGACTATGATTTTTTAGAAACTTTTAACGGTGAAGACATTATTTCATCAGTTTACGAGTCGTCATTGATTGCAAACAGCAGAAAATCTGCCTGATAATTCGCCTACATCTACTAAAAATTGAAACCATGTCGAACATTATTGACGAATTGGAAAAAGTAAAGACCAGGGTACACCAACAAGTACTTTTGGCCAATAATGAATATGTAAAGCATTTTGGCGATAAGGGCGAATTGACCATACCGCCGGCACGCCAGTTTGCTATTTTAACCTGTATGGATGCCCGGCTGGATCCGGCCAAGTACGCCGGTCTTGCCGAAGGCGACGCGCATGTGATCCGTAATGCGGGCGGCCGCGCGAGTGATGACGCCATCCGCTCGCTGGTGATATCGCATAAATTATTAGGTACTAAGGAGTGGTTTGTGATCCATCATACCGATTGTGGCATGGGTTTATTTACCGATGGCATTATCCGCGATCTGTTATCTACAAGCCTGGCCACTGCCACCGTTGATGAAAACGGCTGGCGCAATACCGAAGAAAGCGGCGGATCTGACGAAGCAAATCACATCGCATTTCTCACCTTCAAAAACCTGGAAGCCAGTGTTGTTGAGGATGTGGAACGCATCAGGCATCATCCGCTGGTGGCCGGCAATATTCCTATTTACGGTTATGTATATGATGTACGCACTGGTAAATTGATTGAGGTACCTGAGGCTACGCATGCGGGCGAGGTTTTAAACTAAACCATATACTACAAAAACTGTTAATTTGATACCTTAGTGGCGCAAAACCTTAAGGTAACCCATACATGAAGCTTGAAAAGCGCGACTACGATGCGATAATAATAGGATCGGGCCCTAATGGGCTGGCAGCCGCGATATTCATGCAACGACAAGGTTTATCGGTATTGCTCATTGAAGGGAAAAACGAGATAGGGGGAGGCTTACGTACTGCCGAACTTACTTTGCCTGGTTTTAAGCACGATATCTGTTCGGCCGTTCACCCGCTTGCAGCGGCCTCACCTTTTTTCGAAACTTTGCCGCTTGCAGAGCACGGCCTGGAATATATTTATCCCCAAATAGCAGCCGCCCATCCTTTTGACGATGGCTCGGCTGCTGTTTTGCTTCAATCTGTTGAAGAAACCGCCAAATTACTTGGTGTAGATGAGCAGGCTTATTTAAACCTCATGAAGCCAGTGGTTAAAAACTGGCCCCTGATAGCTGCCGATGTGCTCGGTCCGCTGCATTTTCCAAAACATCCCTTGTTAATGGCGCAGTTTGGCTTGCCTGCTTTAACGGCAGCAACTGTGCTGGCGAAAAAATTTAAGACCAAAGAAGCTAAGGGTTTATTTGGCGGTATGGCCGCACATTCCATACAGCCCTTAAGTAACCTGGCTACATCGGCCATTGCGTTGGTGCTGATGGCGCAGGGGCATTTAAAGGGATGGCCGGTGCCCAAAGGCGGATCGCAGCAAATTGCTAATGCGCTGGCATCATATTTTACATCAATAGGGGGCAAAATTCAGACTGGCTTTTACGTGCAATCGTTAGATCAGCTACCGTCTGCTCATGCTGTTTTGTTTGATGTAACCCCCAAACAGCTTTTAAAAATAGCCGGGCACAAATTTTCATCCCTGTATAAATGGCAACTGGAACGTTACCGCTACGGAGCAGGTGTATTTAAAGTAGATTGGGCATTGGATGCCCCGATTCCCTTTAAAGCCCAAGCGGTTAAAAAAGCAGGTACCGTGCACTTAGGCAATACATTTGATGAAATAGCCGATGGCGAGCAATTGATCTGGAATGGCGGTCACCCGGATAAACCTTACGTGTTGCTGGCCCAGCAAAGTGTTATGGATAATACCCGCGCTCCCGAAGGCAAACACACCGCCTGGGCCTACTGCCATGTGCCCAACGGATCTGATAAGGATATGACCAGCATCATTGAGCGGCAGGTAGAGCGTTTTGCCCCCGGTTTCCGGGATACTATTTTGGCCAAACACACTTTTAACACCCAGCAATTAGAAGAATATAACCCCAATTACATAGGCGGCGATATCAATGGTGGCGTAATTGATTTGGGCCAGCTGCTTACCCGCCCGGTACTGCGGGCATCGCCCTACAAAACATCAGCAAAGGGCCTGTACATCTGCTCTTCATCCACACCGCCAGGCGGTGGGGTACATGGCATGTGCGGATATCATGCGGCAAAAAGGGCGTTGAAGGATATTTGGAAACAAACCGTCAAGCCCCTCTAAATCTCCCCTGAAGGGGAGACTTTTATAAACAAGGCAGCTGAAAGCTAAAGCCACGAAACCCACGAACTTTTAGCTCGTGGGTTTCGTGGTGTTTAAGTATGATTTTTTGAAGTCTCCCCTTCAGGGGAGATTTAGAGGGGCTGCTACCTTAATTCCAGCGTCACCACCGATTTCGCAGGCAATGTCACCACCAGTTTATCTCCATCTTTTTTGGCGCCGGTAAAGTTTACCAGGTGCAGTTTGTTTGGATTTGCAAAAGTGTTGATATCGGTAATATTGGCCGATGTTAATACCTGGCCGCTAACCGCGTTCCATTTTACGTCTTTAATATCGGTAGTAATGGTAATAGCATTATGCAGATCGAGGTTAACCAATGAGATATGTACTTTACCTTCGGCATCCTGTGAAGCCGAGGCGTTTACCGCTTCAATCTTTTTGCCATCAACTTCATAGTTTGGTACATCTAACTTAATAGGCAGGTATTTGGCATCCTGGTGCACTTTATACATATCAAAAATATGATAGGTAGGGGTAAGCACCATTTTTTCTTTATCAGTTAAAATAAGCGATTGCAATACGTTAACGGTTTGGGCCAGGGCGGCCATGCGTACGCGGTCGCTGTGGTTATTGAAAATATTAAGTGTTGTTCCCGCAATTAACGCGTCGCGCAGGCTGTTTTGCTGGTACAGGAAACCTGGATTGGTACCTGGTTCAGCGTCTGTCCAAACACCCCATTCGTCAACCACCAGGGCAACCTTTTTTTCGGGATCATATTTATCCATAATGGCCGAGTGTTTGGTAACCAGTTCTTCCATTTTAAGGCAGTTAACCATGGTGCTGAAGTACTCCTTTTCATCAAAAGCAGTAGCAGACCCTTTTTTACCCCAGTTACCGGTAGGGATGGTATAATAATGCAGAGACAGGCCCGACATCATCCCGTTAGGAATATTTTTCATGCAAACTTCTGTCCAGCGATAATCATCTGCATTTGGTCCGCTGGCTATCTTTTTAAGGTGCGCGCCAGGGTAATCTTTGGCAAAGGAAGCATAACGTTTAAACAGGTCGGCATAATATTCGGGTGTCATGTTGCCACCGCAGCCCCAGCTTTCGTTACCTACTCCCCAAAAAGTTACCTTGTAAGGCGCGGGGTGACCATTTTTTGCACGTTCCTGCACTACCGTGCTGGTACTGTTTGAGTTAAGGTACTCTATCCATTTCGACATTTCTTCCACTGTGCCACTGCCTACGTTACCGGCAATATAAGGTTCGCATTTCAGCAGGTCGCAAAGCTCCAGGAACTCGTGGGTGCCGAAGCTGTTATCTTCGGTTACGCCACCCCAATTGGTGTTCACCATCCGCGGACGGGAGGCCGTGGCGCCAATACCATCGCGCCAGTGGTACTCATCGGCAAAGCAACCGCCGGGCCAGCGCAGGTTAGGAATTTTGATCTTTTTAAGCGCGTCAACCACATCAAGACGTATGCGGTCCTGCTTTTTCACGGGCAGGGATTTATCAACCCAAAAACCACCATAAATGCCATGGCCCAAATGCTCGGCAAATTGCCCGTAAATGTGCTTGCTGATGGTAGTTTTTGAATCGTTGCTAATACTTAAGGTTCCGGTTTGACTATAGCCGGATGCCGAAATTAAACACAGCGCCGCAACGCCAAGTGTGGAGAGCAATTTTCTTTTCATATAGGAAACAGGTTTATGCCGTAAAGAAAAGAAAAATAAATTAATAAGTGTTGTTTTAACAATAAAAAAATTGAGCGCGGGAATAACTTACCCCCAATAAAAAATAAATCTAAAAATGTTTACGCATTGAACGCTGGTGCTTCATGGTTGTGCAGGGATTAAATAGCCCTCTTTCCTGAGCATCTTATCCTGCAATCCCGCGAAAAATATAACCATGCAAGTGGCACCGATCATGGCAAAAAGCATATCTGATTGTGTGTCCCAGATATCGCCCTGGGTACCAAGCTACCGTGTACCCAGGAATGAGTCGCCCGATGAGCCCAACATAATTAAGATACCGTTGACTGTGTCACTATCTTTTTCCTCGATTTGAGTTTTATCAGCTGGTAAAGCACACCAACTACAAACAGAAGTACCAAAATCATCAGGCCCGTTTTTGCAATAGGATCATTGGGACCTGTAGCCAACGGATGGGAAATAGGTAACCTGGTTAGGGTTTCTATGGTGGCTGGGATCATAGAGAAAAACAGCGTTGCCGACATCACAATCGTTTGGATATACTCTGCTTTTCTGCCAAAAAAAACAATTGATTTGGCAAAGATCCCAATAGGTAATAATAATAGAACAATAACCGCCAAACCATGCCCCGCGCTAAAATGACCGGTTTTCATGATAGGGAACGCTGTAAGACAAGATAGTATTGTTAAAGCGATGTAGATTTTACCTACACCGGTTTTGGGATCTATTTTACCAAAACGGACCAGCGCAAAAAGGGCGGCCAATACCGCGAGAATACTGATGGAAGTGTGAAAAATTCCAAGGGGGGAAAGGTGGTTAGGCATCATTGTGAATTTTAAGGTAAACGTTTTGTATTGCAGTGTAATTCACTGGTTCCCCAATATACAAAAAACCGGCGGAAAATATTCTTTAAATATTAAATAACTATAAAAAAGCTATTTAAGGGCCTTAGCTATTGCTTCCTCGATAACTTTGGCCATAGTTTGATAGCATATTTACAATGAATATATTAGCTGAATTTATTTAAATGTTTAACTATTAATATAAAACTTTTACTGATTGTAGCTGTTATTGGTTTATATTTACTAACTATGAAAACTTTTAACGAACATGAATCAGTGATCTATACCGATGCCGATGGCAGGATGATTGATACCTTTGTTGTATTTGATACTGATATTGCGGCAGGTTTAACGCACATCAATCATATGAACCTGAGAGTTCCTACCGAAAGTTTGCAGTTACATCCGGCTTCCATAGCCAAATATAATTTACCTATGAAGGATGCTTTCAGCTTCGAGATCTTTAAAAAGCTAAAAGCCAAATACGAAGAATCTGTCGCGCCAACTGTAAAACGTACCTTAACTGTTGAGTCAGGTTATAAACTGGCAAAGGCTTCGTAGTAATAGCCATATACCGGTGATAAAAAAGCTCCGTTCGGTTATTCTCGAACGGAGCTTTTTTATGGCGTGTTGGCTGGTGGTTAATTAGTTGCGCCACCGTTGATTAATAAGTGTTGGCCATTCACAAAGGACGAAAGATCGCTTGCGAAAAATTCGGCAGCATTGGCCACATCTTCAACCTCTGCCAACCTACCCATCGGGCAGCTATCAAGTAGTTGTTTCCTTAACTCCGGGTAACTATCAGCCTCAGCAAAAATCCCAGAATGATCTACTGCGAAGGGGATGATAGAGTTAACCGTTACGCCTTTATGACCTATCTCTTTTGATAAAATATCCACAAGGTAACGGGGAGTGGTTTTACTGCCACCATATATGGCCATTCCGGGTACCGGGAATGAGGTTGTGCTTGATGCTATATAAATAATGCGCCCGTTGTTCTCAACGTTTTTAGCGGCCTGCTGCATGGTAAAATAGGTGCCTTTGGTGTTGATCGCAAACACACGATCAAATTGTTCTTCGGTAAAATCAACCACCGGGGTTTCCACCAGTTCAATACCGGCGTTAGCTACCACAATATCTATTTTACCAAATGCTTTTTTTGCTTCAGCAAATAGCCTTTCAATGTCGGTTACCTTACTTACGTCGGCTTGTACAGCTATGACACGCGCGCCCATAGCTTCTATATTACTAACTACCTCATCGGCTGATGCTTTATCCCTTGAGTAATTGATCACTATATCGGCGCCCAACGCCGCGTACCGTTCTGCTATCGCTTTACCCAATCCACGTGCCGATCCTGTTATTACTGCTACTTTATTATTTAATGAGTTCATGATTGTTTATGATGATTAAAATGATTTTTGTTTTGATTTCACCGATTTTTTGTTCCCCCTTCAGGGGGTTAGGGGGCTTAAGCCATCGCGCCATTCAACCCAATATTCTGTGCGCTAATCCATTTGGCATCGTCACTGGCCAGAAATACTACCACTTTAGCAATATCTTCCGGTTCGCCGATGCGGTTAAAGGCAGATAGGGAGGCTAAACGATCAATCACTTCCTGTGGTTTGCCTTTGGTAAATAGTTCGGTATTGGTTGGGCCTGGCGATACGGAGTTAACATTGATGCCTCTTGCGCCAACTTCTTTACTAAATACACGGGTAAGCTGTTCAACGGCTGCCTTGGTGGCAACGTAAGTGCCATAAGTTGGCATCATTACACGGGTAGTAGTTGATGAAAAGTTGATGATACTGCCATTATCAGCCAGCTTAGTGGCGGCTTCACGCATGGTGTTAAAAGTGCCGCGTACGTTTATATCAAACTGGCGGGTAAAATCGTCGTCTGTAGTATCTTTAAGCAGTTTGGTGATCATGATGCCGGCGTTGTTTACCAGTACATCAATTTTGCCATAATGCGCAATGGCTGCATCAAACATGGCTGCAACTTCGGTGGCTTTACTTACGTCGGCTTGTAAGGCTATTGCCTCGCCGCCATTTGCTTTAATCGTGTTAACTGTTTGCTCGGCTGCTTCGTGGCCACCTGCATAGTTAACAATTACTTTTGCACCGGCTTGTGCTAACTTATGAGCTACTGCTGCACCAATGCCTCTTGAAGCGCCGGTTACTAAAATTACTTTTCCTGATAATGTGTTCATGATTTCTTTGTTTTTATGTCGTTTGTTTTGACATAACAAAGGTGAGGTTTGGGGCTACCTCAAATGATACACATATTAAAGCATTACATATAAATATCTAAGATGCGGCCATCGAATGCAGTTTTCTGAATAACACCGGCGAAACATCTGTATGTTTTTTAAAGTAATTGCTAAAGTGGGGTGATTCGGCAAAGCCCAGGCGGTAGGCGATTTCTTTGATAGATATTTTGGAGTTTTGTAACAGGGCTTTAGCCTCTGATATTGTTTTTTCGGCTATCCAGGTGCCAATAGGTTTGCCTGTTTTTATTTTGATCACGTTGCTTAGGTAATTGGGGTGCAGGCTTTGGGCATCGGCATAATCCTGTACACGGTAAGCTTTTTCAACCAAGCCTTTATTAAGATCGCGGTAATGCTTTTCCAGTAGCTGCTTAAATTCTTTTACAATTTGCGAACTGCGGTTACCTTCATAAATAGGATTATAATCCTTCCAAAAATACTCCTTGATCTTTAATAACAATACCACAAACAGGTTACCAATGATGCGGTTACGATAAGGGCTGTGGTTTTGGTATTCTTTTGCAATTTGCAGGTAAAGCTGTTCAAATTCAGCAAACGCAGTGGGTGCTAAAACCCGTGGCTGCACGGTCTCGGCGAGTAAAAACTGAAATTCCTCAAAAATATCGGGATGAACGTTTTCTTTCAAAAACGACTCACTAAGGGTAACCAGGTAAACTTCCTGCATTTGAAGCCAGTTGTGCGATTTAAAATGCCCCGGATTAGTAAAGTAAATGGTACCTGGTACAATATCAAAGGTTAGCTCATCGGTGGTGTATTTGCCTGTTGCATCCTTTACAAATACAAAAGAGAAAAAATTGGGTCTGTAAATAAGCGACTGATAAGGCAGCGTAGTATGGATCTCCTTAAGATTATGAATAGCAAAATCTGTGTTTTCATCAATACCATCTACAGGCAACCCAAAATGAACGTATTGCTCTTTAATATTATTGAAAATCAGTTTTGCTTCTTGTTTCATAACTTTTGATGCTAAAGTAAATATAAATCTGCTTGATTATATAAGTGGCGAAAGGATTGACCTGCCGTGATTTAATAACCATTTTAACCTGGGCAGACACATCTGATTGGGTTAACATAACTTAACATATTTCAAATTTAATACCAATTAATGTATTGATAATCAATGTTTTGTATTTTATCATGGTTAACATTAAACTGGTGTTTTAAAAAATTTAGGCGCATCCAATACGTGCCCTCTCAAGAGGGGATTTAAAAAATAACCATCCAAAAAATATGTCATGGATAGGAGATACGACGAAGCAAACACTATCTTTTATCTATTTTTAAACAGGCTTTTAATATGTACAAAAAATATCTCTGCGTGCTTTTATTGTTTGTGTGTGCTGCCAAAGTATCGGCACAAAATGATTTGGTTAAAGACGATAATGCCAGTAATTACAACCTCAATAAACCCGAACGCGAGGCATGGCTCAAAAATACCGGCTTAGGTTTGTTTATCCATTTTAGTATGGATGGCCAATTGGGTGTAGTTATCAGCCATTCGCTGGTTGGCGCGAGCGACGATTATGTAAACAGGTATTTTACTGAGCTGCCCAAAACTTTCGATCCATCTAAATTCGACCCACACCAGATAGCGGTTTTGGCCAGGCTGGCGGGCATGAAATATATTGTATTTACCACCAAGCACCATTCGGGTTTTTGTATGTGGGATACCAAAACCACCGATTTTAATATCATGCATACGCCTTATAAAAAAGACCTGCTAAAAGAATTTGTGGATGCCACCCGCGAGGTAGGGCTACAGGTAGGTTTTTATTTTTCGCCTGAGGATTTTAATTTTTTGCGTGATCACCATATTCCCATCAGCCGCACGGATGTTAAAATGGATGCCAATACCCGCAAAGACTATGACAATTATACCCGCCGCCAATGCGAAGAGCTGATGACCAATTATGGCAAAATAGACGTGCTTTTTATTGATGGCGACCCTAAAGAAATAGTGAAACAAACCTGCTGGAAACTACAACCTGATTTACTCATTACCCGTGGGGCCATCAAAACGCCGGAACAGATCATGCCTGGCGCTATGATCAATGATCCGTGGCTATCCTGTATTACCATGGGTACAGCCTGGGGGTATCAGCCAACTAACGAACGTTATAAATCCGGCAGTCAGTTAATCAACCTGTTAATAGAAGCGAGGGCAAAAGGAGGATCGTTATTGCTTAACGTTGGGCCTAAACCAAACGGCGAGCTACCGATAGAGCAGGAAGAGCGCCTGCGCGAAATGTCGGCATGGTATTTTATCAACCGGGAGTGTATTGATGATGTGCGCAGCTGGGTGGTAAGTAAAGAAGGAGATACCTGGTTTACTTCAAAGGGAGGCCATACACTTTATGCTATTATTACAGATGCAAAGGATTGGAAAGAGGGTACGCGAAAAACTTTCCTCATCCGGTCGGCAGTAAGTACAGCCCAAACGCAGGTGAGTGTTTTAGGGCAAAACAGCCAGGTAATTGAATATAAAAGCGACGATGTAAGCTGCAGGCATAAACAAACAGAAAAGGGCCTGGAAGTATCTGTAGTAAAAGCCCAGCGAATTTATGACGATCACCGCTGGCCCAACCCGGTAGTTATCAAATTGGATCATGTTGACCCCGCTTTCAAAGAAGCCATATTAGTTGAAACGGGCAGTGCTATTTCGCTTAAAGGAAAGGTACTTTTAAAAGGCCGGATCATTAATTATAAAAACCCCGACGTTAAAAAAGCACGGTTCGACTATCGCCCATACCAGGGCCAGGTTGAAACCCTGTACGCCGGTAAGTGGACGCCCAGCCAATGGGTAAATATTAAACCCGACGGTAGCTTTGAGCTGGGCATCCAATTAAAAGGCAACTATGAATACAAAGCTGTTGCTGAGCAGGCTAATGTGGAGATAGAGGGCGAAAACAAACTGTTGAAACAGTAAACTTAATTATGTAGCTTTCTTTTACGCAGGTAAGCTAAAAGCTCTTTGGGGCGATCTGTTTGCATGATGCGGGCACCGTGGTTAATGATCCAATCCCAGCTATCTTTGATATTGCCATCTTCAACAGCCATATCATCGTAATGGCCGCCATTAAGACTGGCCCATAATGAATTGATCCATATTTTGGAACCATGCGCCGGGATGAATGCATTTTTCACCAGGATGTGCGAGGTATCGCTTTTAAAGATCAGCTCGAAAGCTACGGGTTTGATCTCTTTTTGATATTGATTGATCACTTGTTCGGCTTCTGGTTTATCCAGGCTAACCACCGGCATAAACGTTAGGCTATCTAATAGTTTTGGGTAACGGTTTCTTACTTCGGGATAAGCTACTTCAGTTTTAAAAAGAGCCTGGCTAAGGGTGCCGGTTTTTTTACACACCTGGTAAGCCTCTTCATAATAAGGGAGGCTTTTATCAAGGTTTACCAATACTTTGCCTTTGGCCAGCAGCATTACTTCTTCAAGCGTTGGGATGGTGTTATTGGTTACTATGCCCAGTCCGTTTCGGAGGTGAAATTTTTTAAGTTCGGCCAGGGTATAGTCGGATGGTTTTCCTTTGCCGTTGGTTGTTCTGTCGATGGTGCCATCGTGCATAATTACAATTACGCCATCGCTGGTTTTGTTGAGATCTACTTCGATGATATCAACCCCCATGTTAATTGCCAATTGATAGCCACGAAGCGAATTCTCCGGTTCGTTACGCCAATCACCGCGATGGGCGGCTACCAGTATATTTTTATCGTTGGGGTTATGCAGTTGCTTTAATATGTTATCAACCTGCGCATATGAAAAAAGGCTGTAAAAGAAAGCGGGTGTGGCAACAATTAGTGTTTTTAGATAGCTATTCATTCGGTAGTTTTTGTACAGCGCCGAAGATAAAGAGAATGTGTTAAGCCAACATTAAGTCGCAAATTAATGACCGGCCCAAATCTCCTGCACTTCCTCTAACGATTTACCTTTGGTCTCCGGCACCAATTTGTAAACCACAAAAAAGGAGAGGAGGCAACAAGCCGAGAAGAACCAAAAAGTAACTGCCGGGCCTATCGAGCCTAAAAATATCGGCGTAAGCTGACCAACAATGGTATCGGCCACCCACATGGTCATGATGCTTAAGGCCATAGCCCTGCCGCGTATTTTGGTGGGGAAAATTTCAGATGCTATCACAAACTTAAGCGGTCCAATAGAAAATGCGAAACAAGCCAGGAACAAAATAATGCTCACAACCAAGGCGATATTGTTGGTTGCACCGGTATAAAAACAAACGCCTGTAAAAAACAAGCAAACGGTCGCTCCCAATGCACCTACGATATACAAAGGCCTGCGCCCCATTTTATCAACCTTCCAGATGGCGATGAGCGTGAAGATGAAATTGGCTAATCCAAAAATGATTTGGCCTAATAGCGCGTTGGTAATGTTGATGCCAGCATCGCTCAAAATGCGTGGCCCGTAGTAGATTACCGCGTTGATGCCACTGAATTGCGAGAATAAAGGCAATAGCAAACCAATAAGCAGGGGCTTGCGCATAGCCGGTGCAAAAACTTCTTTATATGATCCCTTTTCCTGGTTTTGGGTATTTTTGATTTGCAAAGTGTCTTTTTCTGCCGCTTCGGTGCCATTTATTTTAACTAAAATGGCAATGCCTTCCTGGGTTTTACCTTTTTGGATGAGCCAGCGCGGGCTTTCGGGCACAAAGCAAAGACCGGCAAAAAACAATAGGGCAGGGATAACCCCTAAACCAAGCATACTACGCCATACCTCTTTAACCAATATCAAATCTAACACATGGGCCAGTCCATCACCTTTATAATGAAGAGAAAAGCTCAGTAAGCCCGAATTGGTTAAATAAGCAACCAATATGCCCGCTGTAATGGCCAGCTGATAAAAGGTAACCAAACGCCCCCTGATATTGGCAGGGGCAATTTCTGATATATATAGTGGTGCTACAATTGAAGCAACACCAACACCCATACCGCCAAGCATACGGGCCAGTATAAGCAGCGTAAAGCCGGATGATAGTGCCGAACCGATAGCCGACAACAGGAAAAGTATGGCCGAGAGCATCAGCATTTTTTTACGGCCCAGTCGGTCGCTCAAGTCACCGGAAAAGGCTACGCCGATGATACAGCCTATTAAAGCCGATGATACAAACCAACCCTCGGAGGCATCAGACAGGGTAAACTGACTTTTAACAAAAGGCAACACGCCCGAGATCACCGCCATATCAAACCCAAAAAGGAGCCCCCCGAGTGTTGCCACCAAAGTAATGGCCACCAAAAACAAGGTCGACCTGCTATTTACAGACTTTAAATTCTCCTGGCTCATAAAATTAGGTATATAGGTTGGTTTAGTATGGTATAGATGTTAGCAGCATTCGTCCTTAACAAATGCTTTGATCACCTTAGCACTGTTTTTGCCTGTGTTTGTTAAAGTATATTTAACAGCGTCGGCGGGTATTATAAACGTTTCGGCGTAATGAATTACCTGTTGCAGGTCGTTGGTTGTTACCATAATACTTTCGCCTTCAACAAGGCTAAGTACATGGCATTGGTTATTGGTGTATTCTTCAATAAGGGTATCAAATTCAAAGCGCTCCACGGCGTAAAAGTGATCGGGATGGGTGCTTAGATTGACTACCTGCCAGTCGTTCCCTTTTTTTACGATGCTTTGTTTTGATATCAATGTATCGGCAACAACTTTGCCTTTGCGACTGAAATCTAAATTTTCAAATGCCCGGTCAATGTTTAAGGTACGCGGGTTGCCGTTCAAATCCGGGCGAAGCCAGTCATACATTTTAAAGGTAAAAATATAGGGAGTCGCGCTAATTTCCAGCACCATATTGTTTTTGCCCGAGCAGTGTACCGTACCATTGGGAATCAGGAATAGATCATGTTTTTTTGCTGGGAAAATCTGCACATAATTGCCAATCTCCACAGGCTCATTGTTTTTAAAGCTATCCTCTAAAACCGTTCTAAATTCTTGTTTATCAATATTTTCCTGGAAACCTAAATAAACTTCGGCGCCAGGTTCGGCGTCAAGGATGTAGTAGGTCTCGTCCTGGGTAAAGTTTTCGCCAAAATTCTTTTTGGTGTAGGGTACAGTAGGGTGGCATTGCAGGGAAAGGTTACCGCCATCAAAAGTATCCAGAAAGTCAAAACGGATAGGGAAGGCATCGCCAAATCTTTCTGCCGCTTTTCCTAAAATAGCTATGTTATTATATAAAAATAAGGTATCCAACGATACCTCAAGCATAGTATTCCGGTATTGCAATATGATGCCGTTTTCGGGAGCGATAAGTTCAAACGACCATGCGTAGTTCACCACGTCGTTATTCAAGCCGTTTATATGATCTTTTATCCACTGACCGCCCCACACGCCGGGCTCAAACCATGGCCTTGGTCTAAGCATATTGCGCGACATGGTTTTCAGCGTATCCCTTAGCGTTCCGCCGGTTGTCCAGCTGATATCGGTAATCCGCTGCTCGTCAATAATTACATCAACTAACGGCAGTAATTGTTTTTTATGTTTATTTAACAGGGGCCATTCAACAAAGTAAAAACGTTTGTATTGAACTTTAGGGTCTACGGGCTGATGATCGCCCAGGTTGCAGATCTTGTTTGCCCTTGAGCGAAACTGGATCTCGTTTTTAGGTACATCAATATATAGTACAACAGCATCCCATTTAGCCAATGCGGCACCACTGCCATAAATGATATTAAGTCGCCCATCAACTGGTTTTAATGAACTTAGTTTTTGGTAATCGAAAAGATCAGAAAGATCACCCTCGTAGATCTTGCCAAACAACGGATCATCGCCACCCATAGAAGGGGCAATTAGTTGATTGATAGTGTCTTCTGGTTTGAAAGCTGTATGGCTGTTTACCCAGTTTGCCTCAACTCCTTTTTTGTGAAGCTCATCGTTAAGCTCGTTCACAAAAATGTCCCAATAAACGGCAGAGTAGCCGTCAATCACCACGTCTTTTTCCTGGGCCATTATCCAGGCTGCCAGGCTTTCAAAACCCGCGTAAATAGGCCCGTCAGTTTTAAAAGTAGGGTAGATATCGTATTTGGCAATGGCGGGTGTTTCTTTTTGGGCGGGAATAAGAAACTGCCTGGTCGACCTCAATTCCTGCGGATCAACTTCGAAATCGCTTTTTAAAACAGAATCCTTACTCATACAATCAGTATATGTCATAATGTGCAAACATATTGTATTTTCCTTAAATTCCAAATATGAGTTTCACATTTAATAAAAATTTAACTGTTGCGCCTGCTCTCTACAGTATAAATAAAGCTTTCGGCCTTGTAATAGCCCAAATTGTACTCCATGGGTCGGTCGCCCTGGTCAAATACAAAACGTTTTCTGAATAGTACAGGGCTGCCTGGGTCTATCTCCAGCTTGCCGGCTATCAGTTTATCGGCAGCTCTGGCGCTGATCTCTTCTTTTGATAGGTTTGCAACTACGGAATGTTCATTTTCAAGCATTTCGTACAATGGTTTTTTGAAATCCTCATCGCCGGTAAGGCCAATCCTGGGGTGAAAGTACGATACAAAATAAACAAAAGCTTCATCAGCATTACCGCGCAAGCGCTCCAGTTTCATGATCTTTTTTTCGGTTTTAATATCAAAAAAATTGGCTATATAATCATCCGGATAAACCCAGCTTACATGTAGTTCGTAGTTTTTAATAGGGATACCCCGGGCCTGCATTTCCTGTGTAAAACTGAGCCAATTCATTGATTTTGAGCTCATTTTTGACTGTGCCACCTTGGTGCCCAATCGCTTTTTTCTAACCAGCAGTTCCTCGTAAACCAGTTTGTTTATGGCCTGGCGTAAAGTAGTACGGGATATAGCGAGTATTTTTGCTAGGTCCACCTCATTAGGGAGTAATTTGCCCGCCTGGTATTCGGGTTCTTTTATCATTTCCCGCAGCAGGGTTTCGGCCTGTATGTGAAGGGGCACAGCGCTTTTATGATCAATGGAAAGTTTCATATCCCGGTATTTGTAAAGGTTTTATAAACAATATGTATTGCAAATTAAATGATTATTTAGTGAACATAACATGTTTATATGTATATACCGTTCTTTTATAAAGAAATTAGATCTGATTTAGTTGGTATAGTGCTGTTTTGCAGCAAAAAATGGGCTTTTGAGTAAAATTAACACCGGAAATTTGGAATGTATTTTTATATTTTTATGTTTGTACATATTTTTGATTGTTTCAACAAAAACATCATTGTAAACCATAAACACTAAAATCCCATCTGCATGAAATTAATTTTGCCAGCCTTTATTTCTTTGTCTTTATTTTTCGGTTTAAATGTTAATGCCCAGGTCAATAACAGGGCTGCGCTTGCCAAAACTATTTTAGCCGATAGTCGGCTGGATACCATCCAGGCCCGTGCTTTAAAATTGCTTTCCGGTTTCTCTGCGGGTACATCTTATAATGAGGTTTGGATTCGAGATTTTAACACTTTTATTAAAGGATCGCTTCAGGCGCATCCTAAAGAAGAGGTAAAGAATAACCTGCTGATGTTCTTCAAAATCCAGGGCGAAGACGGCAATATAGTGGATGGGGTAGTGGATAGTGCTAAGGCTAATGTAGGTTATAAATATCGTTACTCACCGCTGTTGCGCGGCTGGGCGGCCCATAAAAATACGGTGGAAACTGACCAGGAATCGTCATTGGTACAAGCGGTTAAAAAATATATTGATGTTACGGGTGATAAAAGCATCCTTACCGAAGTGATAGGCGGCAAAACCGTATTGGAGCGGATGGAAGACGCTTTTGTTTACCTGCAAAAAGACAGGTGGTCGAAACAATATGGACTGGTTACCGGCGCTACTACTATTGACTGGGGCGATGTTCAATCGGAAAGCGGCTGGGGTGTAGCCATTAACGATAAAACCAAATGGACTATAGATATATATGATAACGCCATGTTTGTTAAGGCTTTACATGATTTTGAAGCAATGAAGCCAAAGGGGTATAAGGAGAAGCAAAACTGGGCGCTTGTGGCTGTAAATACCACTAAAAATGTACGCAGGTATTTGTGGGATAAGCCAACTCTAAAATACATCCCTCATATCTACCTGAATGGCAGCCCTTTTTCGCCCGATTTTAATGAAAAAGAGATCCTGTATACCGGGGGATCTGTGTGCGCAATTATAGCAGGCTTTAACACGCCTGCGGAGGTTAAAGAGATAAACAGGCAAATGGTTGCCGCTGCCGCGAAAGAAAATCATGGCACTATAGGCATAACGGTATATCCGCCATATCCTGCCAAGCAATACCCAAATATGCAGCCCTATAATTACCAAAATGGTGGCGACTGGACCTGGTTTGGGGGGCGTATGATAGCTCCATTGGTTGACTATGGATATGTTAACGAGGCTTATGCCGAATTATCGCCTATGTTGGATAGGGCGCTGGCCAATAAAGGTTTTTTTGAATGGTATGATGTGCAAACCGGTGCCCCAAAAGGATCTGGTGATTTTAGGGGTGAGGCCGGGGTTTTATATGAAGCAATTAGAATTTTAAAGCAATGGGCTGCTAAAAATTGAAAGAAAAACGATAAAAAGTAGCAAGAACCTATAAAAAACCTGCAAATTATTGAAATGTATGAACGGGCCGCGAAACGGCCCGTTTTGTTTTACATATCATTCGGTTGCGTCCCAAATGTATCGCTCAACTTTTTAAAATATTTTATAATGTAGTTACATTATAAAATATGTACCTTAATTTAACCTTAAATCAGCTTGTATTTTTCTGATTTCACCTCTTTTAGTGCTTTCTATTTCAATTGAAAAGTCCATGTAAAGTGTATATTTATAGGTATTTAAAATTTTATTGCAAAAAATTTTGTTTCTTATTTTTTAATATGTAATTATGTATACACAAATTATAAAATTATAAATTAACCTTTACTCAAACCAATTATGAATGGAAGAATTTTTACCTATTTAAAGGTGAAGTACCTTTGTTGTTTAATGTTGCTATTGGCCCTGGGGGAGGTTTCCCGGGCGCAAACGTCATTTACCGTAAGCGGTAAAATAGTTGATAACAAAGGGCTGGTGATGCCCGGCGTTAGTGTTACGGTTAAGCATACAAAAACCGGTACCATATCTACCCTGCAGGGCGATTACACCATCAAGTTGCCAAAGCGTACCGATACACTTGTATTTTCCTTTTTAGGTTACGTTAAACAGGAAATTGCGGTAAATGACCGCCACACCATTGATGTAACGCTGCTTGATGACAAAAACGACCTGAACGAGGTTGTGGTTGTAGCCTACGGTACGCAAAAAAAGGAGAGTATGGTAAGTGCCATTACTACCATCAGCCCTAAGGAGCTTAAAGGCCCAACCAGTAACTTAACCACTATGCTGGCCGGCCGTATAGCCGGTTTAATATCGTACCAGCGCAGTGGCGAGCCGGGGGCCGATAATGCCTCCTTCTTTATTAGGGGTATTACTTCTTTTGGATCGGGAAAAATAGACCCGCTGATCCTGATTGACGGTATGGAATCAACGTCAACAGACCTGGCCCGTTTACAGCCCGATGATATTGCTGGTTTTTCTATCCTGAAAGACGCTGCCGCTTCTTCACTGTATGGTGCCCGTGGTGCAAATGGCGTTATTTTGGTTACCACAAAATCCGGCAAGGCGGGCGACACTAAATTTAATGTGCGTTTTGAAAATTCAACATCGTCAAATACACAAAACTTTGCCCTGGCCGATAATATCACTTTTATGAAGCTGTCTAACGAGGCCGCCCTTACCCGCAATCCTCTTTCGCCCTTGCCTTATACACAAAATAAAATTGACCACACCCAGGCGGGCGATAACCCTTTGCTTTATCCCAACAATAACTGGGTAGGGCAGTTAATAAAAAATTATACCAACAACCAACGGCTAAACCTAAATTTAAGCGGCGGTGTTAACCGTGCGCAATATTACATAGCCGGTACTGTTAACCAGGATAACGGCGTATTAAAAGCCCAGACCGGTAATAACTTCAATAATAACGTTAGTTTAAAAACCTACCAGATCCGTTCAAACATCAATGTAAAAGTTACCCCATCTACCGAGGTTATTTTAAGAACATCGGGCAATTTTGATGGTTATAATGGTCCTGTGGGTGGTGGCGGGCAGGTGTTTAACAGCGCGTTAAATGCCAACCCGGTATTATTCCCGGCAACTTTTCCGGCTTCCAATCTGCCATTGGTAAAGCACCCCTTATTTGGTAATGCGGCAAGGGGCTCAAACGGCGATGTTTATGATAACCCTTTTGCCGATATGGTATCGGGCTTTCAACAATACAACACATCTACCTTAAATGTGCAGCTTGAATTAAAGCAGGACCTTAAATTCATTACCGAAGGCTTATCAGCCAGGGGAATGGTTTATACCCAGCGTTACTCATACTTCACGGTAAGCAGGCAGTATAATCCCTTTTATTACGCGGCAAGCCCATCCATTACCGACCCAAGGGGCTATACGTTAAGTTTATTAAATGAAAACTCGGCCACAGAATATCTTAATTATAATGAGGGCGCCAAAACAGTAAATACCACTACTTATGGCGAGCTTGCCCTAAACTATAACCGTACATTTAATAAAGTTCATAATGTAAGCGGTTTGCTTATTGGTATTCAACGTAACTACCTTACCGGTAACGCGGGCGATTTGCAATCGTCGTTGCCGTTTCGTAACCAGGGCGTATCTGGCAGGTTAACTTATGGTTATGATAACCGTTACCTGTTTGAAACCAACTTTGGCTATAACGGGTCCGAGCGTTTTGCAAAAAACAACCGCTTTGGCTTTTTTCCATCCATTGGTGTAGCCTGGAATGTGAGCAACGAGAAGTTTTTTGCAGGGCTGTCAAAAACAATAAACAATCTGAAATTCAGGGCAACATATGGCCTGGTTGGTAACGACCAGATAGGTAACCCTAACGACAGGTTCTTTTACCTGTCAAACGTAAACCTTAACGATGGTAATTACGGATCGGCCTTTGGTGAAAACTATGCGTACAACAGGCCGGGTGTTTCTATCTCCAGGTATGCTAATGACGGCATCACCTGGGAAAAATCAAAGAAAACCAATATAGGGATGGACCTGGGCTTATTTGATGCCCTAAACATTACCATTGATGCCTATAAAGAACACCGCAGCAATATTTTAATGCAAAGGGCTTATATCCCAACAACATTAGGATTAACTGCCCCGGTAAGTGCCAACGTAGGTGTTGCAGAAGGCAAAGGCGTTGATGTGTCTATGGATTATAATAAAAGCTTTGGCAATGCCTGGCTGCAAATGCGTGGTACGTTTACCTATGCGGCCAGTAAGCTATTGGTTAACGAAGAGCCAAATTATCCGGCAAATGAACAATACCTTTCGCGGGTGGGGCAGTCATTGGGCGAAGTTTACGGCCTTGTTGCCGAACGGCTGTTTGTTGATGACCAGGATGTGAAAAATTCGCCAAAACAAAATTATGGCGAGGTAAGAGGCGGCGATATCAAATACCGGGATTTAAATGGCGACGGCCAGATCACAGATCTGGATATGATCAATGGGTTGGGCTATCCAACCACGCCCGAGATCATTTACGGTTTCGGTTTTTCATTCGGTTACAAAAACTTTGATATCAGCACATTTTTCCAGGGATCGGCCAGGTCATCGTTCTTTATCGATCCAAACGCCGTATCTCCCTTTGTGGCCAATGGTGGTTACCAGCACGGCTTGCTTGATGTGATCGCTAAAGATCACTGGTCTGAAGATAACCGTAACCTGTATGCTTTATGGCCACGATTGGGCTTAACAGAAAATACCAACAATAATGAGCCCTCAAACTGGTGGATGCGTAGTGGTGCTTTTCTGCGAATGAAAACTGCCGAAATAGGATATAACATCAAAGAGCGTACGCTTAAAAAGTTTCACATATCAAGTTTAAGAATTTACGCCAATGGCACCAACCTGTTCCTGATAAGCGCCTTTAAGCTTTGGGACCCTGAGCAGGGCGGCAATGGCCTGGGCTACCCGGTACAAAAGGTGTTTAACGTAGGGATAAATGTTCAGTTATAAGCCTGTTAAAATTTAAATCAACATGAAATTGTTAAATATATACCCCCGATCTTTAAGTTTCTTAAGTCGAAAATATACGGGGCTTGCCATACTGTTTTTGGTAATTGCCGGCATATCGGCCTGTAAAAAAAGTTACCTGGATGTAGTGCCGGATAATGTGGCCACTATTGATAACGCCTTTGCCAACCGTAACGAGGCCGAAAAATATTTGTTTACCCTTTACTCGTACCTGCCGCAGGAAGGTCACCCGGATTTAAACCCTGCATTTAGCAGTGGTGACGAAGCCTGGAGTTATTGGCCGATGAATGCCGAGGATTACGCGTACGTTGATCCTTATAACATTGCGCGCGGTAATCAAAACCGGGCCAACCCGTATATGAACTACTGGGACGGTTATGCCGGCAAATCGCTTTGGCAAGGTATAAGGGCATGTAATATATTTTTAGAAAACTTAGATAATGTAACCGATTTGCAGCCTTACCTGAAAGTACGCTGGATAGCCGAGGCTAAGTTTTTGAAAGCATATTTTCACTGGTACCTGTTCAGGATGTATGGGCCTATACCAATTGTAGATAAAAATCTGCCTATTACGGCATCGCCGGAAGCGCTTAAGGTTTATCGCCAACCGGTTGATACCGTGGTAAACTATATTGCCAGGCTTATTGATGATGCCGCCGCGGGCGATGCCAATACAGGGTTACCGGCTACCATTACCAGTAGTAGCACCGAGCTTGGCCGTATTACTAAAGTTGCCGCGCTTGCTATTAAAGCCCGTGTATTGGTTACAGCGGCAAGTCCGTTGTTTAACGGCAATACCGATTTTGCCGGTTTAAAAAGTAACGATGGTAAAGTACTTTTCAACCCACAATACGATGCTACTAAATGGACACGTGCCGCTGATGCCTGTAAAGTAGCTATTGATGCCGCTACTGCCGCAGGCCTAAAGCTGTATTATTTTAACCCCGGTATTGTAGTTGTTAATGATGCCACCAAAATAGAAATGAATATCCGTAACGCGGTTTGCGAAAAATGGAATAGCGAACTCATCTGGGGTTTAACCACAGGGGCCAACCCTACAGCGGCACTACAGCAAATGGCTTGCCCGCAATTAGATCCAAACAATATTAACCTTAACGTGAGGGGTAAGCTGGCACCGCCAATGAAAATGGCCGAACTGTTTTATACCAAAAATGGGGTCCCCATTGAGGAAGATAAAACCTGGGATTATGCCAACCGCTTTAAATTGCGCACCGTTACAGCCCAGGATGCCGACATGCAAAATGGTTATCAGACGGTGGGCCTGCATTTTGAACGCGAGCCAAGATTTTATGCCGATATGGCTTTTGATGGTTCAACCTGGTTTATGAAAAACGGTACGTTCAACATTCAAAGTGAATCGGGCGAATATACCGGCAAAAAACAAAGCCGTTTATATTCCATCACTGGTTATTTTACCAAAAAGATAGTGAACTGGAATTTGGTTTATACCTCAAGCAATTTAACACTCGAATCGTACCCATGGCCGGCGATGCGTTTGAGCGATTTGTACCTGTTGTATGCCGAATCATTGAACGAATCAGGCAACTCGGCGGCCGCGCTGCCTTATCTTAACCAGATACGGGCAAGGGCCGGTTTGCAATCGGTAGAGAGTTCCTGGAGTAATTTTTCCAATAATCCAACCAAATACACTACAATTAGCGGTTTGCGTGATATTATAAGGCAGGAGCGTGGTATTGAAATGGCTTTTGAAGGAAGCCGGTTTTGGGATCTTCGCCGGTGGAAAACAGCGCCGCAGGTGTTAAGCGCCCCAATTTATGGCTGGGATATTTTGCAAAGCACTCCCGAAGATTATAACCGTAAAGTGTTGTTATATAATCCACAGTTTGTTGCCCCGCGCGATTATTTCTGGCCAATTAAGGAGTACAATTTGCAGGTTAATCCAAACCTTGTTCAAAACTCAGGCTGGTAAAAAAATGGAAATGTTGTCAACAAATAATTATATCCATCTAAAATATAAGATAATGAAAAAGATATTATTTATCTGCGGCATGGGTTTGGCTTTGTTTGCCATAAACTCATGCAAGCAGGATAAACTTGGCCCCGTTACAAAAGATAATGTGGCACCCGGCCCGGTAAGTAATGTAACTATTGAAAACCTGCATGGCGCGGCAAAACTAACCTACCAGGTGCCCAATGATGCCGACCTGTTATATGTAAAAGCATCGTACACCACCAAAAAAGGCGAGGTACGCGAAACCAAGGTGAGCAGGTATAACAGCGACTTAACGGTGGTAGGCTTTGGCGATACCAGCGCTTATAAGGTTACGATATACGCGGTTGATAAAAGCGAAAATACGTCAAGCCCATTGGTGGTTACGGTGCATCCGCTAACGCCATCTGTAAAAATTGTGCGAGATAGCCTGGTGGTAACGCCCGATTTTGGGGGTATAAACGTTAAGTTTTCAAACAGTACCGAAGAAAACCTGGCCATTGTTGTTTTGGCCAATGATTCGTTAAAACAGTTTTCGCCTATTAATACCGATTATACCAATTTGAAAAAAGGTGATTTTTCGACCCGCGGACTGCCATCAACGCCAACTAAGTTTGGAATATTTGTGCGTGATAGGTGGGGTAATTTATCCGATACACTGATAGTCACCGCTACGCCATTGTTTGAAGCGCTGCTTGATAGAACAAAAATGGCAGGCCTGGTGTTGCCAACTGATGCACCCCTGGGTTACGGCGGTAGCATTGCCGGCCTGTTTGATGGCAACACACAAGATGGATTTTACCACACCGGCGATGCCGCACGCATGCCGCAATGGTTTACTTATGATATGGGCGTAACCGCTAAATTAAGCCGCCTGAGCTGGTTTATGCGCCCGGGCTATTTTTATACGCTGCATAATCCCCGTGTGGTAGAGATCTGGGGATCAAACAACCCTAACCCCGATGGTAGCTATGACGCCAGCTGGACGTTGTTAGCCAAACATACACAAATCAAACCGTCTGGTTTGCCCGAAGGGCAGCTTTCGCAGGCTGATATTGATGCCGCTAACGCGGGCGAAACCATCACCTTCCCTTTAAATACACCTAAAGTACGCTACATCAGGTTTAAAACTTTGCAAAACTGGTCAAACGGTACTTACGTGAATTTTTATGAGATCATGATGTGGGGGGATACAAACTAATTAACCATCAAAAATGAACATTATGAAAACGATAAAATATTTTGCACTGCTGTGTACCATGGGCCTGCTTAGCTGGCTAAGCTCCTGTACCAAAACAACAGGCGATGCGTATAAAAAATATGAAAAAGGCGGCGAGATCACCTATCCCGGCCGGGCCGATTCGGTGCTGGTAAACTCGGGTTACAATAAGGTGCAGGTTGCCGTGGTTTTGGGTAATGACCCGTTGGTTACCAAATTAAAGATCTACTGGAACAACCAGTTAGATTCGGTAGAAGCGCCTGTTACCCATACCGCAGGGAAAGATACAGCAAAAGTGATCATCCCTAACCTAACCGAGGGTAATTACAACTTTACCATTTATACTTATGATAGTCAAAACCATAAGTCGGTAGTGAGCAATGCTTCGGGCGTGGTGTACGGGCCAAGTTATTTGGCCTCATTAACTAACCGTACCTTAAAATCATTGGCACCATCTGCCGATGGCAATAAAATTGAAATTGCCTGGGGCGTGGCTGCCGGCGGCGAATTAGGTGTTGAAGTTAACTACACCGCTTTAAGCGGCGCTGCTAAAACAATTACAGTACCGCCAACAGTCACCGCAACCGAATTGCCCGATTTTAAAGAAAGTACACAGCTCACTTACCGGTCGCTGTATAAACCCGATTCATCGGCTTTTGAAACCTTTTCGCCGGCTTTGTCGTCGGTTACCCTGCCTAAATTTGAAAGGCAGTTATCAAAAGCCAACTTTAAAATAGTGATACTGCCAACGGATGTGCTGGAAGGCGGCTATGGCTGGCTTGAAAATTATTTGTGGGATGAAAGCTATAATCCGCCGGGCTTTGCCACACAATCCAAAATTCCCTGCTGGTTTACATTTGATGCCGGCGAATCTGCATCTATAGACCGGTTTAAGGTTTGGCAGGCAAATGACCGTTTGTACGACCTGCAGAGTGTTAAAACATTTGAACTGTATGGCAGCAACAGCCCCGCGGCTGATGGCAGCTGGGCCAGTTGGACAAAAATTGGCTCCTACACTTCTGTAAAACCATCGGGTTTACCGGTGGGGCAAACTACACAGGCCGATATTGATTTTGCCAAAGCAGGCGAGGAGTTTACCGCGCCCGATGGTACCGCAAAATTCAGGTATTACCGGTTTAAACTGCTTACCAATTGGGGCGGCGGCAATTTTATGACCATGGAAGAGTTTTCATTTTACACCAGGGATAGGAAGTAACTAAAAGGAAGATGCATTACTAAATAAACCGATGTCATTTCGAACGAACCGATGGGGGATTGTGCGTTGGGGGTGAGGAGAAATCTTAGGCGAGTGGCTATGTTTGCTTATCGCCTGTATAAGATTTCTTTTTTAAATCCTTATTACCAAACAAAAACCTTGTCATTTCGACGACCAAGCATGGGGCTGCGTGGAGGGCGAGGAGAAATCTTATACAAGCGATGGGCAACGCGTGCTTTTCGCCGATATAAGATTTCTCACCCTTACCCCACGCCGGCCAACCCTTCAAGGGATTCGAAATGACATAAACAAAAAACATTGAAAACCACTATAAACCTTGTATTTTTAGAACATGTGGAATAGAAATTACTACGTGTATATCACAACAAACCCGGGAAAGACAGTTTTATATATTGGGGTTACAAATGACATTAGCGTAAGAGTGATTCAACATACCTAAAATAGAGGTACCAACAAATCTTTCACCGGAAAATTCTATTGCTACAAATTGCTCTATTACGAGCACTTTATCCATATTGAGGAAGCCATTGCGCGGGAAAAGGAAATAAAAAAATGGCGCAGAGAAAAAAAGGTCGCTTTGATTGAATCAGTAAATCCAAATTGGGATTTTTTGAATAATGAAGTGACCGGGTAAGTTTGGCCTCCTCCTTTCAGGCGTACGCTTTGCATGTCTGAATGTTCGCTTGTATAAGATTTCTCCTCACCTCCAGCGCGCAATCCTCCTCCGGTTCGTTCGAAATGACAACGTTTTTGTTTATGTTTTTTGTTATAAAAAGCCCTATTCCGGTTTAGTTAATCAATTTAGCTACAACTTTAGCGCTAACATGTTAACTTTAACAACCAATAAATAATAATGCTACTTTATGTTTAAATCTACCTTAAGTGCCGTTGCCACGCTGTTGTTTTCATTACAGTTTGCGCAGGCAAAAGTTACCCTCCCCGCGGTTTTTAGCGATAACATGGTTTTGCAGCAAAAAACCAAAGCCGCCATATGGGGCAAGGCCGATGCCGGTAAAACGGTGACTATCACTACCACCTGGTCGGGTAAAAAATATGCCGCTGTAACCGGTGCTGATGGTAATTGGAAAATAAAAGTTGCAACTCCATCATACGGTGGGCCTTATACCATAACCATTTCTGACGGTGATGTCATCGAATTGAAAAATGTACTGATAGGCGAGGTCTGGGTATGCTCGGGCCAGTCAAATATGGAAATGCCACTGGCCGGCTGGGGTAAGATCAATAATTACGAAAAAGAAATTGCCGATGCCAGTTATCCAAATATCCGCCTGTTGCATGTGGTGCAGGTGACCAGCAATGTACCTTTGCCCGATGCCAAAGTTACCGATGGCGGGTGGACGGAATGTTCGCCGGCAAGTGTAGGCAATTTTTCGGCGGTGGCCTATTTTTTCGCAAGGGAGGTATATCGCAAAATGAATATCCCCATAGGGTTGATCAATACCTCGTGGGGCGGCACTATAGCCGAGGCCTGGACAAGCGGCCCGGCGCTGAAAACCCTGCCCGATTTTGCCGATGCTGCAAGCAAAATTGAAACCGAAAATTTAGTGGATGCCCAAAAAGATTACCAGCTAAAAATACAGCAATGGCAGGGCCTGATCACCGAAAGAGACTCAGGATATAAACAGGGTAAACCCGCATGGATAGCACAGGATGAGGACGTTTCCAAATGGCGCGATATGGTTTTGCCTGCGTTTTTAGAAAAAACACTATCTAATTTTGATGGCGTAGTTTGGTTCCACAAAAAAATAGTGGTTCCGGATAGCTGGGCCGGCAAACCGCTTAAGCTTAGTTTAGGCGCAGTTGATGATGCCGATATTACCTGGTTCAACGGCGAAAAGGTTGGCGAAACCAATTCGTGGTTAGCCCCAAGGGTATATACCATTCCGGGCAACCTGGTTAAGGCCGGCGAAAATATCATCAACATAAGGGTGTATGATGGCGCAGGCAACGGAGGCCTTTACAGCGATGCCAAATTATTGTTCCTGGCTAATGATGCCGGCGAACAGCTGCCGTTAAATGGGGCATGGCAATACCGTGTAGGGCTAAATTTAAAGGATTTGCCACCATATCCAACCGATCCTAAAAGCCCTAACCGGCCAACCATGATCTTTAACGCCATGATCAATCCATTTACCCAATTCGCCATTAAAGGTGCTATCTGGTACCAGGGCGAATCAAATACAGGCAGGGCTTATCAATACAGGGATCTGTTCCCAACCATGATTAAAGACTGGCGCAAGCAGTGGGATAGGGGCGACTTTCCTTTTTACTTTGTGCAACTGGCCAATTATTACTTTACCCAAACGCAGCCCGGCGCGTCAGACTGGGCCGAATTACGCGAGGCACAACTCAGGACCTTAGCGTTGCCAAACACAGGTATGGCCGTAGCCATTGATCTTGGCGGTTTTGATATCCACCCCAAAAACAAACAGGAAGTTGGCCGCCGGTTGGCTTTGGTAGCATTGGCCAAAACCTATGGGAACAGTATCGATTATTCGGGGCCGATGTTTAAAAAGTTTAGTGTAGATAAGGATAAGATCACCCTCTCGTTTCAATTCGCCACCGGCGGACTTAAAACCGTGGACGGGCAACCACTTAAAGGATTCGCCATTGCCGGGGCCGATCAGAAGTTTTATTGGGCAGATGCTTCGATAGTGGGAGATAAAGTTATAGTAAGTAGTCCGCAGGTTGCCCAGCCGGTAGCAGTAAGATACGCCTGGGGCATTAACCCCGTATGTAATTTATATAACGGCGTCGACCTGCCTGCATCGCCTTTCCGTACGGATGATTGGCCGGGAATTACCTATAATAAGAAATAAAATGATGCTTTTTCATAGCTATATTTAAAAGGTACGAAAAATTTATTACCTAAAATTTGTTTCGTACGAAAATATTCCTACCTTTGATTCATCATGAGTGAAAAAGAGCAGACTAAGCAATTTGAGCCTACCAGATCTGAGTTAGAGATACTACAGGTTTTGTGGGAGATAGGCCCATCAACAGTACGCGCGGTTAACGATGAGCTGTTGAAACAAAAGGAGGTAAATTATACAACCACGCTAAAACTGATGCAAATTATGGCCGATAAACGCATCCTTACCCGCGATGAAAGCCAGATGAAACATATTTACAGCGTGGCCGAAGAGGAACAAAAAACCAAATCGCACCTGCTGGATAAGTTTGTTGATTCGATGTATAAAGGATCGGCCAGTAAGCTGGTAATGCAATTGCTGGGCAACAAAAAAACAAGTGAACAGGAACTACAGGAGATAAAGGAAATTTTAAGAAAACTGGAGGAATAAACCATGAACTACCTGGATCAGTTATTTCCCGCCGGCTTTACGGCAGCTTTAAGCCATATGCTGTTGCATTCGCTTTGGCAAGGTGTTATATTGGCTGTTATCACTGGCCTGATATTGGTTTTTACCCGAAGAGCTACCGCCGCAAAGCGATATCAACTGATGATTGCTGTATTAATGCTGTTTGCGTTAACCACGGCCGCTACATTCATTTGGGAAATAAACCAGGGTTCATCCAGGTCGGCCACCGTAGGAGTAAATGCTCCACAAGAAACATCGTTGGTATTTCAAACCACAAGCCCAACTGGTATAACGCAAGGTTCTTGGGTAGATGCAGGGATAAATTATTTCAATAGTCATACCCAGGTTATAGCATTAGTTTGGTTTTTAGCGGTATTAGCCCGCAGTTTACAACTATTAACTGGTTTGCAGGGATTGTATTATCTAAGACGCCGGTCTTTAGTTAAAGTAGGTGAATACTGGGAACAGCGTGTTGCACAATTGGCACAAAGACTGGGAATCAAACAAATCATCGGCATTGCCGAATCTGGTTTGGCCAAAGTTCCTATGGTGATAGGCCATTTAAAACCCTTGATCCTTATCCCGGCCGGCCTGCTTACCGCCTTGCCCCCCGCCGAAATTGAGGCTATCCTGGTACATGAGCTGGCTCATATCCGCCGGAGGGATTACCTGGTTAACCTACTGCAAAGTTTAATTGAAATCATTTTCTTTTTCAATCCGGCTGTATTATGGCTTTCGGCACTGATCCGTACCGAACGGGAGAATTGCTGTGATGATATAGCTGTAAATCAAACCAGTAGTAAAATGAACTACATCAGGGCCCTGGTAAGCTGCCAGGAATACCAGCTATCGGCCCCGGCCTATGCCATGGCGTTCCCGGGTCGGCATGATAAATTAGTAGATAGGGTTAAGCGAATGGTATCGGGCCGTAACCATACGCTCAATGTTCGCGAAAGATCGGTTTTAGCCATTGTTTTACTGAGTGCAGGTTTATTGAGCATAGCATTTACCAATGCCAAAAAGATAGATCGTGTTTTAGGGCTCAACAGGCAATCAGTGCACCATACCGTTAAAGTTGCTGAACAGGGCTTATTACATTTGTCGCAAGCTGCAAAAAAACAAGATCCGATTAAAGCCCTCCAGGCAATCCAGGCAACAGCAAATAAGATGAATTCATCACTGGTAACGGATACTACCGCCAAAACAAAGGTTCCTGGAAAGTTGAGAGGCATTGCAAGCAGTCACAACGGCGGTTTAGATACCTTAAAGGGGAATTTAGGCAAATTGAGCGGCCGGCCTGCACAACAGGGAGCGATTGCCGGCCCGGATTCTACTGGTCAGGCCCAAAAGTTGGGCGGAATAAAACTGGGTTTAAGCCCGCTATCGGCCACGGCGCAGCCCAATGGTTATAATAATATCTATAAGTCGGGTTATAATGCTGCACAGGCTGCCTATAAATCAAATCCCTATGGTAACCAATACAAGCAGCCTTATCAACCAGATAAAGAACCCTCTGTAGATGATAAAGTGACTGCCGAACTGATCAAGGACGGCCTTGTAGATGGTAGGGATAAACAATTTTCCTTTAAGCTAAGCCAGTTGGAAATGATCATTGACGGTGTAAAGCAGCCTGATGACGTTTTCCAAAGATACAAGCAGAAATTTGTGCCCGCTACAGGTAAAAATCAGTGGACGTTGTATCATAATTACGACACCGACACCAAAGTAACAACCAAGCAATAACATACTACTATACGTTAAATTTTAAGTCATCACATGATGAACATGGATAACTATTGCCTTTTTTTTTGATGAATTAGATCGATAAAAGAACAGATCACCCCATAAAAAACACCTAAAACATTACAATATGAAATTAAAAATTGCTGCCTTTTTAGCGGCCTGGCTTTCTGTTGCTTCAACTTTGGCAAATGCGCAAACAGGCTTAACCCTGAGTGGTAAAATTAATGGTGCTGATGGTAAAGCATTAGACGGCGCAACAGTTTATTTGCGCAATGCCGCCGATTCGGTATTGATTAAAAGCGCGGCGGCCGATGGGAAAGGAAATTACCTGTTTATCAATTTGAAGGCAGGGTTGTATAAGGTTTCGGTTAATATGATAGGCTATCGGTTTTACAAAAGCCAGCCCATACAGCTTGATCAAAACCTGGTGATGCCCGATATTGTTTTGCAGCAGGCAGGGAAAGAGCTTGGGGAGGTAACTGTTGTGGCCCCAAAGCAGCTTGTTGAGCATAAGATAGATCGAACCGTGGTAAACGTAAGCGCGATGAGCGGCAGCGCGGGCAGTACCGCGATGGATGTGCTGGAACGATCGCCCGGCGTAATGGTTGACCAGAATGGAGCCATCAGCTTAAATGGCAGCGGTACGGTGAAGATCTATATTGACGATAAGCCAACGTACCTTTCGGGTATCGAGCTGCAAAACTATTTACGGTCGCTATCAGCTTCAAGTATCGACCAGGTTGAACTGATGACCAATCCTCCGGCAAAATATGACGCGGCGGGCAATGGCGGGGTGATCAGCATCCGCATAAAACGGAATAAAGCTCAGGGCTTTAACGGCGGCTTAAATTTGAACTACACCCAGGGTCGGTATGGCAAAACCATCAACAGCTTTAACTTTAACATGCGCCAAAATAAGTTTAACATATTTGGCAACCTGGCATATAGTACCTATAACTCGTTCAATGACCTGGATATTAACCGGTACTTTTTAAATGATGACGGCAGTGCGGCGTCTAACTTTTTGCAAAACTCCTTTATTCGTCGTAACACCAAAAATCTTAACCTCCGTTTAGGTGCCGATTATTATGTATCAGACAAAACCACTTTTGGTATTGGCGTTTTTGGTTTGTATAACCCCGGCAATATCAATACCATCAACAACAGCAGGCTGCTTGATGCCTCCAATGTTTTAGATTCGACTATTAAAGCAGATAATAAAGAGCATATCAACTTTAAAAATGGTACTATCAACCTAAATTACCGTCATCAATATGATAAAAAAGGGCGCGAACTTACGTTTGACCTCGACTATTTAAATTACGATAACAGCACCCGGCAATCTTTTTTAAATACAGGTTTTTTGCCCGATGGTACTCAGATCAGCACCGATTTGCTGACAGGCAACCTGCCCGAAAATATCCGTATTTATACTGCCAAAACCGATTATGCGCATCCGCTGAATAACGGCGTGAAATTAGAAGCCGGGTTAAAAACCAGCTTCACCAAAACCGATAACATTGCCAACTATTATTATACGGTTGATGACGTTACCAGTCCGGATTATGGCAAAACCAATCACTTTATTTATAAGGAGCAGATAAACGCAGCCTATATCAACGCCAATAAGGATTGGAAACGGTTTTCGGTACAGGTGGGGTTGAGGTTTGAAAATACCATATCAACCGGGCATCAACTTGGCAATGTACAAAAGGCCGATTCCACATTTAAACGAAACTATAATGGTTTGTTTCCAACGGTATACCTGCAATATAAACTGGATACCGCGGGCAATCAAAGTATCAGCCTGAATTATGGGCGCAGGATTGACCGGCCTTATTACGAGGATTTGAACCCATTCCTGTCGCCGCTGGATAAATTTACTTACTATACTGGTAACCCATTCCTGAAACCATCCTACACCAACAACCTGGAGTTTGCCTACAATTGGAAAAATGTTAAAGCATCCTTAAACTACAGCAATACCAAAGATGACGTAAACGAAACCATCGAAATTGTAAATGGCATTTATTACAGTCGTCCGGGTAATTTGGGGAGCATTACGGTAAAGGGTGTTTCTGTTGATGCTGGTTTTGATTTAACCAAATGGCTTAACCTGCATTTGTTTACCAGGGCAACCAATATCCACTCGGTAAGTGATTTTTATACGGGCAGGCTTAATACCAGCGGGACATTCTTTTTTGGCCGGTCGGTGTGGAAGTTTACGCTGCCTGATAACTGGACAACCCAGTTGGAGGGAGGTTATCAAAGTAAAATCACCAACGCCCAGTTTGTTTCCTCAAGCCGGGGGCGGGTAAATATTGGCGCAAGCAAAAAGATATCGTCAAGCTTAACAATCAATGTATTGGCCAATGATATTTTTTACACCTTTAATAACGGCGGTCAGATCAACAACCTTACAAACACCCGGGCCAATTACCACAACAACGGCGACTCGCGCAATGTGGCTTTAACGCTCAGTTATCGCTTTGGTAAAACCATTGCAGGCTTGCGCAAGCACGAAGCCAATGGTGCCGAGAGTGAACAGAACAGGGTAAAGAACTAAATTAAAAGCCCTTCCTGGTTATAACCGGGAAGGGCTTGCTACTTACTTTTGAAACTGATTGTTTAGCAGTTGTTCCCAGTCTTTGGCTTGTAGTTCCAGCTGTTTCAGGGCCATTTCATTATCCATAAATTGTTCGTAAAATGGAATGCTGCAAACCAGGCGGTTAACCGGATCGGCCACTTGCAGGATGATAGATCTAACGGAGTTACCATTCATGCTTTTGAGTACATAGCACCGCGCGGCATTGTTTAAATCGTTAAGCACAATGCCTTCCATCGAACCAAACAACAATGTTTTACCCGCTTGTGCCCAACCGATGATCTTGTTACCCAGCAATTCGGTACGGGTTAAGCTTAGTTGGTAGTCATTTGCAGCGGTTTGCAACTTTTGATTTAAGGCGGCTATTCGTTTTTGTTTTGATTTCCTGGTGATGATCACCACTGGTATAATTACAATAGATAATAAGATGCCCGCAACCAGGGCATTTTCTGTTATATGGTTCATGCTGATAAATTAAAATTGATAAATACGCTTCAATAAAAGCGAAAGAATAAAATTAGATGATCAGCAGGCTTTACCAGAAGCCATGAAAAGGGAAGAGGATAAGCCGGTAAAACCGGGATGTTGGTACTGTTAATTGGCTGCTTAAATGAAGATCTGTAACCGGTGTTAGGTTAGTCCGGGTACCCGAAGTTAAGCAAGCATCGGCCTGTACGGTAATTTGCAATGCCGGCAAATGAATTTCGGCACTTGTTTCGGCTATCAGCTGGTTATGTTGAACGCTTTGTTTAACACTTGCCTCACGCTGGGTTTTGGAACCCTGCCCATCCGCGGAAACCGCATACACTCTCAATCCGCTTAATTGTAAAGCGAAGAACAGGGTTATCAGCAGTAAAGGCTTCACGAGCTTAGATAGCATTTTACAAAGATAAGCATTTTAAAGTTTAAGAATAGGATAGGGCCGTGCCAAAACCAGGTCAAACGCATCTAATTGGGTTAACATAACTTAACATATTTTAGATAAAATACATCGTAATTACATAATAATCAGTATTTTGTATTTTGACATGGTTAACACTAAACTGATGTGTCGCGCAAGTTACGCGCATCCAAATATTTGTGCCTGTTGTTGGCCAATACAAGTCCCTTCGATACCAGGATCATTTAACCAGGACCAGGCAATAAAAACAAAGTATTGTTTGATGCTTATATCTTCCCTACGCCATAAGCTTATTCCATTAGTTATTATTAAATAAAAGTTTATGCCAAACAGCAATGAAATCAAGTTCTGATTGAGGTGGCAATTCATTGCCGTCCCATTTATGGGGCGGAAAATAGCACTATAACATAAAGGCTTTGGCCAAAATTAGGTGATAAGTTTTTAAAAGCGACTTTCCTGCACGCGGGAATAACTCGGGCAACAAAAAAACGTTTACTAACAAATAGGCTGTTTTACAGCATCAAAATATTGTATATGTTTATCAGATGAAATTTAGCGAAGCTGCAGGCCTGCACAATAGACAAAACATCGGTTGGATCAATAATTTGCGGTTGATAGCCATGTTTGCCGTAATTGTGTTGCATACCACTTCGCCGCTCTTATTTGCTTTTAAAGGCACGCCATTAAAAGATTGGGTCACCGGCGATATTTATAACGCATTGGTCCGTTTCGCGGTGCCGGTTTTTGTAATGATCACGGGTGCTTTGTCGTTGAACCGCGAATATGAATTGGGCGATTTTCTGAAAAAACGTATCGGTCGGCTCATTCTGCCATTCATCTTTTGGAGCCTGGTTTATATAGGTTACCGCCTGTACAACGAAGAGATCGCCTTTACCATGAACATTTGGGCCGATACCAAATTTGTATTGCACCAGCTAATCAGCGGAAGTTATTACCATTTATGGTATGTATATGAGCTTATGGGCTTATACCTGATAATCCCCGTGTTAAGCAAATTTGTGCAAAATGCTACCGAAAGGGAGTTGTTATACTTCCTGGCTATCTGGTATTTAACCATGGTTATTGGCACGCCGTACTTAAGCAAATTCAATGCTGCTATTGATGTTCATAATTTCACAGGGTATATCGGTTACCTGGTATTGGGTTATTACCTTGCCTATAAACAATTTAGTTTTCGTGCGCTGCCCGTTGTTGCCGGTTTGGTATTTATCGGTTTGGTGGTTTTGATTGCCAGTGGTACTTACTACCTGCAAATGAAATATCATGAATTAAAAACATTTTTTTACGAACCCGTTGGCCCGGTTGTGGCGGTATTTGCAGCAGGCGCTTTATTGATGGCCAAACACACCAAAGTTCAGCTCAATGCTAAAGTAAAAAGCGCTTTCGATAACGCATCTAAATATACATTAGGGATTTACCTGAGCCATGCCCTTATCCTTAATATTTTTGACTTATTGGATATTAACTATACTATCTTTTCGCCCGTGATCAGTATCCCGCTGATAGCATTGGCTTGCTTCCTGTTATCCTGGCTTTTAATTTATCTGATGAGTAAGATCCCTGGAGTAAAATACCTGGTGGGTTAACGCATCGAAACAAACGTGAGCAAAATCAAAAAATCCCCGTTTCCGGCTACCGTGTACCCACATTTTTTTGTTAAGGAAAATGTCATTTCGATAGAGCGAAGGAGGGGAATGAGCGAGGTGCGAAAGAGAAATCTTGTACGCCTTGCATGACCGAATGTCTGCTTTTACAAGATTTTTCGCTGCGCTCAAGAGATAGTTTCTCCTCACCTCCGGCGCGCAATCCCACCCCTTGTTCGTCGAAATGACAACGTTTTTATTGGGAGAGTAGGGTTTAACAAGATGTGGGTACACGGTAGGGGATACGTTTTTATAATTTGTCGATAGCTTCCTGTTCCCGCAGGGCCGCGATATTGTTTTTATCGCTATAGCTTTCAGTTTGGCTGGCAAAATCTTCCAGAATGGCTGCAATGGTATCAAGGTTATCTGCAACACGCTGGTGCATTTCGGGCAGGTCTTTTTCCAGGCGCTTATCGCCAAGCTCTATATTGTCAACCTCAATTTTGGCCAGTTTGGTTATAATGGCCTGCTGGCTGTTCTTTAAGTCTTCCAGTTCATGGACAATTTTTTCCATCAGTCCGAATTTCTTTAACTTATCCATAGTAGTATGTTTTTTAATTTTTAATATATAAGCTTAACTCCAAATAATAAAAATTGTTTAGCATTTGGATATTTCATCTATAACTAATAATTTAGTTGATATGAAAAATGCCGTCATCTTTTCCTTATTTATGTGTTTGTTAACACCTGTTTTTGCACAGCAATCATCAAACGCCACCGATGCCTTGTTGTTAGATTATTACCAGAACCAACGCTTTGCCGAGGCTGCCGATTTGCTCAGGAAAACATATCCCGAACCGGTAACTGATATAAAGGTATTAAGTAAGCTGGCCTACACGTCAAATATGGCCGGGAAGCTGCCCGATGCAGAAGGGTATTACCAAAGGATGTATGCAATAGATTCAACCAATACAGGTGTTTTGTTTAGCCTTGGGTCAATCAATCTGCGCAGGGGGAATAATGTAAAGGCCGAAATGTATTATAAGATCCTGGCACAAAAGGATACCACCAACTTTTTAGTGTTTAAACAGCTGGCTAAAATAGCCCAGGATAAAAGTGATTTTGAAGGCATGGTGGTTTATCTGCAAAAAGCCAATAAGTTAAATCCGGCCGAGCCCGACGTGGCGTCTGACCTGAGCGATATTTATGTTAACCTGAAACTGCTTGACCAGGCCGAAAAAGTACTTAGCGGTGCTATAAACCAGGATCCTGAAAATATAGTTTTATTACAAAGTCTGCTTAAACTATCCTATGCCGAAAAGAAATATGAACTGGTAAAAACTACCTGCTTAAAACTGATAGCGGCAGGGGCCGAGAATGGGTTGGTTTTAACCAAACTCGAATCAGCTTATTATAATTTAAAAGAATATGAATGTAGTATCGATGCCTTTAAAAGGATCCCGGAAATTAACCAATCCGAAACGAGTTATTACATAGCCGCGCTTGATTATAAAATGCTTAAAGATCAGTCGGCATGTATTGAAAACCTGGGTAAGGCAATAGAAGCCGGTATTTCGCCCAACATCAGCGATTACTACGCCGAAATGGCCGATAGCTATGATGTGAAAAAGAAATTTAAAGCCGCTATTTTTGCCTATCAAAAGGCCTTACAGTTTGATGAAAAGCCCATTATTTACTATTTGATGGCCACCGTGTACGACGATGAACTCAAAAACAAAGCACAGGCTGTAAAATACTACAAAAAGTTCATGAGCAGTAAACTAACCGATAAACAGCAAAAGTATGTAGCTTACGCGCAGGCCAGGGCCAAACAACTTTCTAATTAGCGGTTCATTAAACGGGCCACGTACTTGCCTATAATATCAAACTCCAGGTTAACTACCGAACCTTCGCTTACGTTGTGCAGGTTGGTATGTTCAAAAGTGTAGGGGATAATGGCTACCGAAAAGCTGTTAGCCTGTGAGTTTACCACGGTAAGGCTAATACCATTTACGCAGATAGAACCCTTTTCAACGGTTACATTGCCATTGGCGGCGTCATATTCAAAAGTATACTCCCAGCTGCCATCAAGGGTTTTAAAAGCGGTGCATATGGCAGTTTGGTCAACATGTCCCTGTACAATGTGCCCGTCAAGGCGGGCATTCATTTGCATGCAGCGTTCCAGGTTTACAGGTTCGCCAACTTTAAGGTGGCCAAGGCTGGTTTTATTTAGCGTTTCTTCAATGGCGGTAACGGTATGGAAGCCATCACCAAGGGCAATAACGGTTAAACAAACACCATTATGCGCAACCGATTGATCGATCTTTAACTCGTGCGAAATGGCCGATTCAACTGTGATATGCAAATTACCCTGATCGTGTTTCAGATCGGTGATCTTTCCTAAAGTTTCTATTATTCCTGTAAACATGAAGCTGTATGATCCCTTATTGGGATTCTTTATTGCAACAAAGCTAAAATATTACGGCGGGTTGTTTGTCAGCCTAAGCTTAAATTATTTGAAACTGCTGGCCAGGTCAAAACGTTTGTTGCGAAGGTCTTTACCGCCTTCTATCACCGATTTTAGATTAGCCAGGTAAAACACCCAGCCTGTTTGGCATTGTACATAAAGGTTTTTGGCGGGGTCGCTTTCTTCGGGAATGTTTTCCTGGGTGAGTTCAACAATGGTTAGCCCCAGTTTTGTTTGAATATCAATGGTAACAATGCTGCCGCCCGAGAAGGTGAATTTGAGCAGATCTGTGCCGTTATTTTCCAGCACCTGGCCGCTTTCAAAGTTTGTATCATCATAACCATGCCAGTACCAGGTGTAAGTATCTTCTTTTTTTATAAATTCATCCTTATCGCGCAGCCGGCCCGCTATGGCAAAAAAATCGGCCTGGCGTAAAAACCAGCTTTCAAGTCCTGCCGGTGTTGCCCAGGCCTGGTAAATGCTCCGTACGTCGGTATCAAAATCCGCAGTAATTTTAAATTTACTCCATCTTTCGTCTGCCATGATCTTATTTTTTGGGATTTGGGTTCGATATAAAAATAACAAATATTAGTTATGCTTGTATTAATTGCAATTAAAATTTAGCCATGCCCAAACAAAGCGCCGGAATCCTCTTATACCGAAAATCAGACGATCAGTTACAGGTTTTCCTGGTGCACCCGGGAGGCCCGTTCTGGAAAAACAAAGATGAAGGCAGCTGGTCGATCCCCAAAGGAGAATATGAAAGTGACGAAGAACCATTAGATGCTGCCAAACGCGAATTTTATGAAGAAACAGGGCAATATATTGATGGGGAGTTTTTAGCATTATCGTCCATAAAACTCAAAAGCGGTAAGCTCATACAAGCCTGGGCGGTTGAGGGCGATATTGATCCACATCGTATTAAAAGCAATTTATTTGAAATGGAATGGCCGCCTAAATCTGGCAAAAAACAATCATTTGCCGAGGTGGATAGGGGCGATTGGTTTAGTGTGGAAGAAGCTAAGGTGAAAATGAATGCTGCCCAGGTAGCGTTACTGGATGAATTGGCAGAAGTAAAAAGGAATGTTTAATTACCGTTTTGAGCGGTAATGCCTCGACTTATAATAGTAAAAAATAGCCCGATTTTTGTCATGTTGAGTTTTAAAATTTCGTGAAATTTTGAAGGTAGATTGACAATATAAAGCTATGTCATTGCGAGGCACGAAGCAATCGCGAACTGTGCAGATTCGCCGTGTAGGGCATGCGATTGCTTCGTACCTACGCATGACGTTTTGTACTTTACACAAACATTGGCTTTGAACGCGGGCGAAGACTCACCCGACGAGGCTACGCCCGCCACCCTCTCTCTTCACCTGCGGTGGAAAGAGGGGTTTTAGTAGTTAATCGATTGATTACAAGTAATATAAATACAAAAAAATCTTCAAAACCCTCTTTCCGGCGAAACCGAAGAGGGTGCCGCGCGTAGCGCTGGCGGGTGAGTCTTCGCCGCCATGCGATCTGCGTCATTCCACCTTCACAGCCTGCGGATTTTATAACTTATAATGACGTCCTTGTAAGTTGTTGATTTTCAATATTGTTTTTTGTAGAGACGCATATTTGCGTCTCCCGTGTGCAAATCCAATTAGCAAATCAGTATGCATATCGGCCCTGCAAATCCGCTCTGTATAGTTGGAGACGCAAATATGCGTCTCTACGAAAAGCCTTACTTGTTGCACATCATCATTGCTTTTTTCAGGTTTATCCTGATGGATACTCGCAATGACATGGTGGATTTGTCATGGATACGCTTGAAGGATCTTCTTCGCTATAAAAGTCTGCTATGAGCAGGGCGAAGAAGATCCTTCGTTCCTACCCATGACAAGTCCACCATGTCATTGCGAGGCACGAAGCAATCGCATGCTATACAGGGCGGATTTGCATAGTTCGCGATTGCTTCGTTCCTCGCAATGACATAGCTTTATATTGTCATTCCACCTTAAAAATTTAACGAAATTTTACAACGCAGGATGACAGCCCTTTTTGTTACGTCATTTTCCCCTTCAAAGTCATGACAGTAGATGAGGCTAAATCTGCAAAATTTTCGTATATTTGCATAACAAACGGAAAATTATAGCTATTTCCTCATAGCCACCCACTCGTCAATTGTTTATTGATCAGGTTTCATTTTTATCCCCGCTGATACCGTTGCTGCCCGGACTTTAATTGATGTGATCCTCTTCATATATTACCCGATACCGAACGTTAGTTCCGTTGATTTTGATTGATGGCGGTGAATACCAGGAAAAGCGCATTGTTTAACTAAATTTTGATAAAACATGGCTAAATCGCAGGCAACCTTCATGAAAAAGCAACTCGAAAAAAATCGTCAAAAAAAGAAAGAAGATAAAGAACAGCGTAAATTAGAACGCCAGCAAAACGGCGGCGGCAGCGATCTGGAAAGCATGATGGCTTACGTTAATGAATTTGGCGAAATTGTATCTACCCCTCCCGAAAAGAAAGTATAATTTCTTTTCGTCTTACAATATTATGTAGTGTGACAATTGAATGTTTACACTACATAACAAATTGTAACCCGCAGGTAATCAATCCCAAACCTGCCTTGATAAATTCTGCATTTTCTGATTGAACCTTTTTGATTTTTAATTGTCATACATCAATATTGATAATTAAAAACCTATGAAGATCAACTTATACCTGGTAGCGCTGACGGCATTAATGGCGTCCTGTACAGGAAACATTAGCAGCGACAGCAATGACACTTCGGACATAAAAATTTCCCCGGGCGATACACAATTAACCAGCGCCCCTGGTTCGCCGGCTGTAAATATGCAGTATTGCTTTTTTCATACCGATGGTACACAGGCACAGGATACTACCAAAGTAAGCATGCTTATTAACGGCGACAAAGTTACCGGAAATATGCAATGGCTGCCTAAAGAAAAGGATGCCCGTAAGGGTACATTAACAGGTACATTGAACGGCAACGCCATTAAAGCTTTATGGACATTTAACCAGGAAGGCCGCGCAGATACCATGAGCGTAGAATTTCAATTGCGCGGCAACGCGCTTGCACAAAAGCCTTATAAATATGATACAAAGACAGATAAAGAGCAAACTAATGCCGCATCTGATTATAAAGTGATTTACAATATGACTAATTGTAAGTAATTTTTTAAATTCGATTAAAATATATCTGAAGAAATGAAAACCAGGGACACCAGCATACTATACCTTGTATTAGGTTTATATACATTAATGATCAGTTGGCATTATAACCATTCGCCCATTTTATTGTTGATTCATTATCTTATTTGGCCCGTTTATTTGATCTATGAATTATTGATAGGTCACCTGGCGCATGGTCTTTGGAAAAGCATCCCGCTGGGTTACTTTAATTAATACGCCAGTAAATAAATTTATCGCTATTTAAAATGCCCGACTGAAAGTTGGGCATTTTTTGTTAAGGTTTAGCTGTGGCTTGCGGCTACTACGCAGGCAGCTGTATTGCTTTCGCGTTTAACCACGTGTTGCATTATCCGTAAATGTGCGCTTGCAATAGCGTAATGGCCCTTCGTTGCTATTTATTGCCAATACCCACCTTTGAAATACAGATCAACGCTGCACTAAACAATAAACATCTATCGGTACGTAAATATTACCGCATTGGTAACTTAAACAGGATTCTACATCTACCTAAAAATAAAAGCGGCGGCAAATATCATCACCGCCGCTTTGTTTATTTAAGCTTTTTCAACAACAACAGCGGTGCCATAGGCCAGTACTTCGGTGATGCCCTGCATTACTTCATTGGCATCATAACGCATATTGATAATGGCGTTTGCGCCAATAGCCTGTGCGTGCTGGATGAGCAATTGGTAGGCTTCTTCGCGGGCGTTTTCGCAAAGCTCTACGTAAATAGAAAGCCGGCCGCCAAAAAGCGACTGAAAACCACCTGCGATATTGCCCAACGCACTACGGCTACGTACAGTAATGCCGCGCACAACGCCCAAATGCTTAACAACACGATAGCCATCTAAGCCGGTGCTGGTTGTAATAAGTGATGTATCCATTTTAAAATTGATTAATTATCATTTAGAGTATTGAAACCATTAAATGTTACGATAGATCAGTACCGTATGATCCCTGCCTCATTAACAACAATTTCTTTTGATCAATGGTTTTAAACAGATGCGGTAAGCTGTTTATTTGTACTTACACAAGTAAGAACTTTGCACATGCGATTTTACTTTGAAAGATGTATTGGCTTCAACTTCAAATGATTGGCCGGCTGTAAATGACTGCCATTCACTTTCGCCCGGTAGCAAGGCATCAAGCTGGCCTTCAATAACGGTCATGGTTTCGTGGCTTGATGTGCCAAATTTATATTCACCTTTTTCAATTACACCAATGGTGCTTTTACCTTGGGCACTGGTATAGCCAAGCGACTTTACCGAGCCTTCAAAATATTCGTTTACGTTAATCATGTTTATAATTTATGGGGCTAATATGCCTAAATAAAACTACTTGGCACCAAAATATCAGCACAAAACAGCCTATGCAAAAAATGCCGAATGTTAAAATATGTGAAAAAATTAACTTTGGTTGTAATTATTAATCTGCAAAGAGCGTTATTTGCATAAAATATGCAAAGTGCAATAGCACAAACTTTATATATGAGGAAAATTCAACTTATTGTTCTGTTACTTATCCCGGCTATATACTTCCAAAGCTGTAAAAAAGACGTTGTTACTTCTGCTTCTACCACATCTGATAAAATATTGGCTGCAAACATCAATGGTGTTGAATGGTATCCGGATACGGTTACAGCCAGGATTTTCTTTAACCCTACAACCAAGGTGAAAACCTTTTCGGTATTTGGTTCGGTTGATAATAAACAAGTTAGGTTTAGTCTGAATGTGCCTAACAGTACCAATACCAACAGTTTTCCTGTGGCTACTGTTTTTAAAGTTGATGATACCGGCAAACTGAACATGGCTTATTATACTTTGCAAAGAAACGATGCCGGCCAATACGTTTATGTACAAACAGGCACTGTAGAAAATGGCTCAGGTACGGCTACTATTACCTCAATAGATACCGTTAAAAAGGTAATAACCGGTACTTACTCATTTACATCAAAAAAGGTTAATTATGATGCCAACGGTAATTATGTATCAATAGAAATAGCACAGATCTTGTTGGGTACTTTTGATAACTTACCATATACTTTTGGCGACAACGGTCAATAGTTACTCTTCCCATAATATTATCTTAAAACACAAAGCCCTTCTGTTTAATAACAGGAGGGCTTTGTGTTTCATAACATTTGATGTTGTACTATTAATAGCCCGGCTTTGTAGGCGTAGGTGTTGAAGGTGTTGGTGTAGGTGTTGGACTTGGGTTTGGTGTAGGCACCGGTGCCGGCGTAGGCGTTGGGTTTGGTGCAGGATTTGGTGTTGGGGTAGGTGTTGGTACCGGAGCCGGATCTGTTGGCGTAGGGTTTGGAGCTGGCGCAGGTGCAGGTGTTGGTGCAGGGGTTTGCGGCAGCTTCGGTGTCTTTTTCTTTTTACCAGGAATGGTATCTGTAACCATTACTGCCTTTTTTATATGAAGTTGATTGTGTTTTGGTTCATCGCCGTTTTTACTGCCGGCGGCAAATGCAACTGAGCACACAAATGTAAGTGCCGCTAAGGTTGCTGTTACTCTTAAATTTTTCATAATATATTTTCCTTTAATTATTGAAAATTAACTATAGGTATAACCTTAGATAGTGCTAACAGTTTTTTTTAATTCACATAAGTTTTAAGTTGCTGCTTGTAACTCCTTATTATGTAGTTTTTTATGATTGATTAGACCTGTAATCAAAACAATAAGTTACCTAAAAGCATTAAGGAGCATATGGCCTCATCAAACAAGTCTATTTATGCCGCGCTGGCGGCAAATTTGCTTATTGCTTTAACCAAATTTGTTGCGGGCTTTTTTAGCAATAGCGCGGCCATGATAGCCGAGGGGGTGCATTCTGTTGTTGATACAGCCAACCAGGTTTTGCTGCTTTTTGGATTAAGGCAAAGCCGTAAAGAACCCGACGCCACACATCCCTTTGGTTACGGTAAGGAGCTTTATTTTTATTCATTCATCGTTTCTATCCTGATATTCGGGCTTGGTGGTGGCGTTTCCATGTTCCAGGGCATCACCCACATTATGCACCCCGATAAACCTGGCGATCCTACCTGGAGCTATGTGGTGTTAGGCATTTCGGTAATATTTGAAGGTTCGTCTTTTATTATAGCCGCAAAGGAGTTCAATAAGTTGCGCGGTGGTTTATCCTGGTGGCGGGCTATCACCAAAAGTAAAGACCCATCAACTTTTTTGGTTTTGTTTGAGGATAGTGCGGCTGTGATCGGTTTATTCATTGTAGCTATCTGTTTATACCTGGGGCACACGTTTCACATCGATTACCTTGATGGATTGGCATCGTTGCTAGTAGGCATCCTGCTTATTTGTGTATCGCTGATACTGGCCCGTGAAAGCCGCAGCCTGCTCATGGGTGAGGGGATAGGTACAGCAACAAAACAACGGATTACCGAAATTGTGGAACAGGATAAAGATGTGATCAAGCTGATGCATATCCTATCTACCTATCAATCACCCAACGAGATCGTGTTGATGCTCATCATCGCGTTTAAAACTGATCTGGATGTGCTTTCCTTAGATAAAACCATTGTGCGCCTGCGCAACCAGATCAAGGATGAGTATAACCTCATTCATTTTGTGATCATACAGCCCGATACTTTTTTAGGTAAGGTGAGTCACAATGTGCAGTTATACATTTGAGTGTGTTAAATACGCCGAAATTGCTTAATATGCGTCACCAAACCATTTGCTATCATGTACAACAATCAGCCGCTTAACCTCGATTCAAAAAGTATTTTACGATCAACCCTTATTATTTATTTCGCGCTGCTGGCCGGGCAGCTGATGTTTGTTGTGGTTACCTTTTTGGTAAATACCAACCCAATTCATTTAGATCTGGTAAATGAAAAGAAAGATATCCTGTTTTATTTTGTGCCTGGTTTTGCACTGTGTTGCGCGTTTGCAGGGATATTTATTTTTAAGAAACTCACGGCGGCTTACCGGCAAAAGAGTATGGCCGGGAATTATTCATTGTCAGATAAGCTAAGATTTTTCCAAACGGCGATAATCGTCAGATCGGCATTATTTGAAGGAGCGGCGTTATTTGCCATTGTAAATTTTTTGCTTGCCGGTAATCTGCTTTTCATTATTGTGGCGGTTTGTTTAATGGTTGTTTATTTAACACTCCGGCCAACCGTTGACATGGTTGCAGATACGCTTCAATTAAGCTACGATGAAAAGCTTGAATTGGAAAGATAAGGTACGTCCATAGCAATGATCTGTGCTTTATAAGCCTTTGGCAGCAAAGCATTGCGCAAAAAGGTCTCTACCTTAATTAACCGCAAAAGTTTGTAGCCCCAAACTATTGCCTGTAACCAGGGTAACCAGCCCAGGTTGAGCCGCTTGCGTACTTCTTTGGGTGCAACCAATAGTTGGGCTTGCTTTAACACCCTGTAACGAAGCGAGCCAAGATGCTTTTTATACTGTAAGTAAAGGTCAACTGTAAATTCGCTGTTGATCAAATTTTGTTGCAGATGCTCTTCGCGCATTTGAAGGTATTGCGTATAGTTTTGAGGTAAGCCGGCCAGGTGCATCCTAAGGCCTACCTTATTAAAAACATTAAAAGTTTCTTCCTTTTCGGCATCGGTAAGCTTGCGTTCCAATAATTCGTAAGAGCGAATGGATAGGTCGATCAATAAAAACAATACATCCCGGTATGCCCAATCCGGGATTTGCCCGCCGCGGCTGTTTTCTACACCTTTGTGGATGGCGTTGATCCTGTCAATCGCTTTAAAGGCATCCTCTTGCTTGGAGAAAAGGATCTGCCTGGAATATTCTACCGTGGAAAATAATCGACCTAATGGGTCGGCAGGCAGCCTGCCGGTAAAATATAGCCAGTCTACCGCTTTATTTAAAGCAAATTCAGCAGCAGCCCCTGCAAAAATGAACAGGATGGTATCGGCCTTGCCCCATATCTTCCGTACTATAGAGTCTTCGCTTACAAAATATTTAATCCCACTCATATTTTTGTACTTTCTGCTTTTCTAATCATTTCAATACCTAACCTTTGTTAAATTTTGCAATAAAAGTACTTTGTTTTACAAAGTAAAAGATAATTTATTACAAAAGCAATAAGGGGAAGGCCATTATCAGAGAAATTGCTTTTAAACGGAATAATTTATTTCGCGCAAAGACGCTAAGGCGCAAATCAATTTGCTTATTTTCCTTTGCTTCTTAGCGTCTTTGCACGAGAAAATACGCTACTTAATAGCAACAAGACATAGTTTAATGCAATTGTGTCATATAAACCACAACAAAATTTTAGAGGTAATTCCCTGGGGCTATTATGATATATTTGATCATGCAAAAATCCGAACTTGAAAAAATGGTAGCAGGGGAACTTTACAATGCCGGCGATGCCGAACTGGTTGCCGGTCGTTCAAAATCCCGTAAGCTTTTGATGCAATACAACGCCCTTAGCTATGGTAATACGGACGGTAAGCGTGCTGTTTTGAAAGAATTGCTTGGCGGCTTTACCAATGCCATTGATATCCAATCGCCGTTTTATTGCGATTATGGCTTTAATATTTTTGCCGGCGATAACCTGTTCCTCAACTTTAACTGTATTATTTTAGACTGCGCCAAAGTAACCCTTGGCAACAATGTGTTTATGGCGCCCAATGTGCAGCTGTACACCGCCTATCACCCGGTAATAGCATCAGAACGCATTAAAGGCCCGGAATACGCGGCACCAATTACCATAGGCAATAATGTTTGGCTGGGCGGTGGTGTAATTGTTTGCCCCGGCGTTACCATTGGCGATAATACCACCATAGGCGCGGGCAGCGTGGTTACCAAAGATATCCCGGCCAATGTGGTAGCTGTTGGCAACCCTTGCAGGGTGATCAAAGAGATTGAGCCCTAATAAGTTGCGGGGAGTTGTTCGATTTTAAATATTCATTCGTTATTTTTGATAGGTATCATTAGTAAAGATGATTATGAGTGATCTAACAGGTAAGCCGGCATTCAGCATTAAAGGTCTTGCCCCGTATATTCACGTTTTTGATATGCCCGTTGCGCTTGCCTTTTACCGGGATGTGCTGGGTTTTGCCATAAAATATTCCTCGGGCGATGGCGACGATGTGGATTGGGTACTGCTGCAACTAAACGATATTGAGTTTATGCTAAATACGGCCTATGAAAAAGAACGCCGGCCTGCCGCGCCCGATCCGGCACGCATTGATGCCCATGCCGATACCACTTTTTATTTTAGCTGCCGAGAAACAGATGCCTTATATGCTCATCTGCAAAGCAAAGGTGTTAAAGCTACTGAACCCTTTATAACCGGCTACGGCTTTAAGGCCGTTTACCTGAAGGACCCTGACGGCTATCAGCTTTGTTTTCATTGGCCGGCGGAGTGATATTTATTAAGATGGACAATCCCATGATCCATAGCTGCTATTAAACCCAAATATTTCGTTATCTTCACGCATCACCATAATAATTGCAATGAAGAAAACCCTTACCCTTGGCTTACTGGCTTTATCTGCCACAACTTTCGCACAGCAAAAAACATTGATTGGTTTTACCCCCGCATCGTCGGCCAAACAGCTGGCTGCCGAAAAGACTTTCGATGCGGCTTTGAGTGCCCAACGCATTGGGCAAACCATTAAAGATCTTTCGGCGTTTCCGCATAACGTGGGTTCACCGGGCAGTAAAGTAGTTGCCGATAAAATATTGGCTATGTATAAAAGCTATGGGTTAGATGCACATATTGAAACTTATACCGTGCTGTTCCCCACACCCAAGACAAGGGTGCTTGAACTTACGGGACCAACTACCTATACCGCTTTATTAAAAGAGCCGGCTTTGGCACAGGATGCCACATCTGGTCAGCCCAATCAATTGCCTACCTACAATGCCTGGAGTGCCGATGGCGATGTAAGCGGTGCACTGGTATTTGTAAACTATGGCTTGCCCGATGATTACGAAAAACTGGCAGCGATGGGCATTGATGTAAAAGGCAAAATTGTAATTGCAAAGTACGGTCGGTCATGGCGGGGCATTAAGCCTAAAGTGGCCTATGAGCACGGGGCTGTTGGTTGTATAATTTACTCAGATCCGGCTGATGATGGTTATTCGGCAGGAGATGTATACCCTAAAGGCGCTTATAAAAATGAATTTGGCGTTCAGCGTGGTTCTGTGATGGATATGGTGATCTATCCCGGCGATCCGCTTACGCCGGGCGTTGGTGCTACCAAAGATGCAAAACGTTTAGATAGAAAAGACGCCGTAACGATATTGAAAATTCCGGTATTGCCCATCAGTTACCATGATGCCCAGCCGCTGCTTGCCGCGTTGGATGGCCCCGTTGCACCAGCGGGATGGAGCGGATCATTGCCTATTACCTACCACATTGGCGGCGGTAAGGCCATAGTTCACCTTAAAACGGAGTTTAACTGGGACTTAGTGCCTGCTTATGATGTTATAGCTAAAATTAAAGGCTCTGTTTATCCCGATGAATGGGTAATGCGTGGTAACCACCATGATGCCTGGGTTAACGGCGCCAATGACCCGATAAGCGGACAAGCAGCTATGATTGAAGAAACCAAAGCCCTTGGCGATTTACTGAAGACCGGCTGGAAACCAAAACGCAGTATCATTTATTGCTCGTGGGATGGCGAAGAGCCAGGTCTGCTTGGCTCAACGGAGTTTGCCGAAGGCCATGATAAGGAACTACAGCAAAAAGCGGTGGTTTACATTAATTCGGATAGTAACGCCCGCGGCTTTTTAGGTGCAGGCGGCTCACAGGCGCTTGAAAGTTTAATTGACGAAGTAACGCAAGGCGTAACCGATCCGCAGACTAAGGTAAGCGTGTTTGATAGGAAGAGGGCAATGCAATTGGTGAACGCCAAATCAACAAGTGATAAAAAAGATATTTTGGATCGTAAAGGCGAAAAACTGGAAGCACTGGGGTCTGGTTCCGATTTCTCTGCATTTTTACAGCATTTAGGTATCCCAACGCTTGATTTTGGTTTTGGCGGCGAAGATGGCGGTGGCGAATACCATTCTATCTACGATTCTTTTGATGATTACAAACGCTTTAAAGATCCCGATTTTGCTTACGGCGTAGCATTAAGTGAAACCGCCGGGCATACCGTATTGCGCATGGCCGATGCCGACGTTTTACCTTTTGATTTCCGCAGCCTGCAGGCCACCATCAGCAAATATGCAACTGAGCTTACCAAACTCGCCGATGATACGCGCGAAGCTACCAAAATTGATAATCAGCTCATTAAAGCAAACTACTATAACCTGGCTGCAGATCCAACAGTACAATATAAAGCCCCGGTAGCTAAAGACACCGTGCCACCTATCGATTTTAAACCCCTTACAGGAGCTTTGGATTCTTTGAAAAAGAGTGCCGATAAACTGGCTGCTTATTGGAACGCTTCGGTATTGAAAGATGGCGACCATGATAAACTAAACAAACTACTTTACCAGGCCGAGCAGCAATTACTTACTGTAGAAGGCCTGCCACGCCGCGGCTGGTACAAACACACCATTTACGCGCCCGGCTTTTATACCGGTTATGGCGTTAAAACTGTGCCCGGTATCCGTGAAGCTATTGAGCAACGTAATTGGACTGAAGTGAAAGAACAGATAGGTATAGTGGCAGGCAGGATCAACGCTTTGGCGGTGTATTTGGCGGCAGGGGCGAAGTAGAGGGTATATGGCACTTGATTTTTATACCCTGACTGACCTTAAAACTCAGCATTTGTTATTTTCTGTTGGCGATAAAGAATTTGAATCAATGAAAGATATTTGGGTCGATTATAAAAAGCTGACCGGGATTTTTATCGATCCATACGGAAAAACAAGGATCTACCAGGATCATGTGCCGTTGATTGTTTCACTTATTAATAAAAGCTTAGCTGATATCGTTGATCCGTATAGTAAACATGCACGCTTAAATCTGATTGGCAAGCTCAGCATAGTGAAGGATGGATTGTTAGCTATAGGCGATTAAATAGGTAAAACTGGTTGAAGCCCGTGGCTTCCGTTTACACTCAATGCGGGCGGGGCAGCTAAAACCTGCAACCATGGTGCCCCATAGGCTAAAAGTCAGCGGGAGATAATTGTAACCCATGGGAGTAAAGAGACGTGGCACCTACGGAGCCAAAACATCAGTAATTTATCTATGCTATAAACACGTGGCTACGCTGTAGCCTATGATTTTACAACTCCAGCGGAGTTACGTGTTTATAGCGATTGTCTTGTCCTGATTTTGGCTCCATAGGAGCCTCCTTTTAAAGCCATTACATTGGTTGTCTAACGGTGATTGGTATCCGTCATTTCCCCGCAAATCCTTACCAGATCATCGGCAATCGTCTTAAAACTCAGGCTTTGTTCAAAATGAGCCAAAACTGTGGCCGATAATTTTTGCCGGTTCATACCTATAGTCGCTTTTAGGGTATTGCCCAGGGCGTTGGCATCACCGGCGGGATACAGGAATCCGTATTCGGCATTTGCGGTAATTTTTTGATACGATGGGATATTGGTAACAACCGGGATGCAGCCGCAGGCCATGGCTTCTAACAAAGCGTATCCACTGCCTTCTTTATGGCTGCCCGATATATAGAAATCTGCCGCGCTAAACCAATAAGGCATATCGGCATTAGTTATTTTACCCACTAAAATTACGGCGTTTGATAACGCGGCATTTGATGCCAGCTTTTGCTTAATATCGGCAAGCAGGGTATCGCTTTGATAGATCATATACAGCTTAGCTTCGGGATTTATAGCCAAATATTGTTCGAAGCCGTTGATAACCGTTAGGGGATCTTTATTGGCATTTAGGTGGCCAACCCAAAGTAAATTGCAATCGCCGGTAATGCCGGTGTGTATTTTGCTTGCCTGTTTATCTATTGGTTTAAAACTGGTTGAGGCCTCTAAAACCTCATATATCTTCGCGTTAGCTGCAATGATATTTTTCTGTTTCCAGATATCGGCATTCCCGTTCGAGGTAAAGAAAAAGGCATCGGCCATGCTACAGGCTATTTTTTCCAATCGACCTTTGATGCCTTTTGAAGGCAATTCGCCATGGTGCTGAATAATGAGTTTGAACTTTTTGCTGCAAAACAACCGCAAAAACATCACCTGTACCGGGAATACCAGCCCTTGCACCATAATTACGTCCGGGTTCAATTTTTTAATAAACCGGTGTGTTTTTAAGGAAACCGACCAGAATTTATTGTCGCCCTTAAAAAAATAATAGGGGGTGTCGTCCATGATCACATGCTGTTCAAACCCCGCGTGTTTTACAAAAGTAAAATCGAGTTTATCTTTTAAATAGGATGCAAAGCTTAGGGCAGGGGCATGGTTTTCCAAAACATCGGCAGGTTTTGAATAATTTAAATGCGAATGGTAAATAAGGTCGACTACTTTGATCAAGGTTAGAATATTTGTTGCTGTATAAACTCAAACGGAAAAGCAGCGCCTGGTAAATAGGATTGAATAGTATCAGTTAATGCACCTAAATCTCCTTCAATATATTTATAGCTGTCTCCCAAATGGATGAGGCTAAATTGCTTTCCTTTAAGTTTAACAACTAATTTAGGTAATAATTCCTGGTCAAACAGGCGAACGTTACCGTTATGAACAATAAGTTGAATGTCTGCCGGTTGGGTAGCATAAAACGCACCTGATCCGGCGGGTTTGTTTTTGGGTTTTACAATAACAAGGTCGGCTGCTTTGCCTTTAGCAATTTCGCCGTTATTGGTACCCCAAATGCTGGCCGCGGTTTTGGTTAAGGCTTCATAAAGTTCAGCATCGTTAAGCATGCCGGTTTTACGTGCCACGCCGATGTGTTCCCAAATATTCCAATTGCCGGTAAGCGTAGAGTCGGTACCGAAAAGTATGCTGGTAAAAGGCTTCAGCTTTTGAATGGCCACCGTTTTGTTGAGTAGATAATAATTTGATTGCGGGCACCACACAATTGCCTTAAAAAAAGGAGCTTGCGCGGGAGTCATGGCTACCCCATGAATGCCAATCAGATCGCGGCCCAGCTTATTCCAGCTGATGAGACTATCAATCTCCTTCAAAGCAGCTCCATCTGTGCCTTCGCCTGTGTGGATCACCACAGGCAGTTTTCTTTTGGCGGGATTGTTAAGCTTTAATTTCCAGCGTTTTTCAAATGCCGCCGAATGCAGATCATGCGTGTTTTCAATAATGTTGATGAGCGCGTTATTTACCGATAATACCTCACCATGATTTACAACCGTGGTAACCCCACAAAGCAGGTTTTTATACATACCCCAAAGCGTACGTAAATATTGCGGCACCTCTAAAACGGCGGCTATTTCGGCCTTAAATTCCTGGTGGATATAAGCACCCCATTCGGTGTAATTATTGTACACTCGGTTACCCAACTGCGGGAACAGGTTAAAATCAAGATGCTCATGCGAGTTGATGAGTCCGGGGAAGATGATGCAGTCATCAAAATGGAGCGGCAGATCATCACCTGCATCAATCGGGGATGGGCTTACCTCGCCTATTTTATCGCCAACAAACCGGATGTTTACCAACGGCCCACTATCTGCCAGTTGAACATTCGCCAATACCATTAGTCCCTTTTTAAGTGAATGCCGTAAATAACCGGGAAGCCATGGTACTTTTCATAAACATGCAAAGCGTTGGCTGCTTCGTAAAATGAACGCATGGTGTCGTCAATTTTAATTTCCTGCTGGGCTATCAGGCTAAAATTATTGCTGATGAGTATATCCTTAATCGTATAAATAGGGTGTACGTAATTGCGCACCGCCATTAAAGTATTATCGTGTTTAAAGGTCCGCTTGCCACCAAAAGCCAGTGTATGCGGGTGAAAATCGGTGATGATGATTTCGCCACCGGGTTTTAATAAGCGTGTCCAGGCATGCAGGGCTTCTTCAATATTTTCGATATGAGCTACAGTAAGCGTTGAAACAATAACATCAAACGAGGCATCGGGGATATTGGAAAACAGGTTATCGGTGATCTGGCTGATATGGCCTGCCGGATATTTCTCTTTTAGTTTTTGCAGCATCCCGCCCGATACATCAAAGCCGGTTAAGCTTGCCGGCTGTTTGCTAAAAATAGCAGGCCACTGCCGGCCTGTGCCGCAACCAATATCGGCCACCTGTTTGCCCTGGATATGAACAGCCTCAATTAAACCGGCAAATAGTTTTTCGTCAAGGTGCAGCATGAGGTTGCCCGGCTGCATATCGTAATCGCTTGCCCAAAGGTCATAGGCTTCTACTACGCTTTTTTCGGTAACAGAGGGGTGATTTACCTTGCTTTTAATATAGTTTTTGATGGTTGCCAGCATAGTACGCGTTTTTATAACAATAACGGTGACGAAGGCTGCAGGGTTGCCCGTGTTTTTATTATTGGACAAGGCAACCACGGGCAAATAGCCCTCGTAGTGTATTATGAATAGTTTAATTGTTGATCTGGGTTTGGGGGCGATGGGTGTTAAAGCCCATCGCTTACTATAAAAACCACATACCGTATGAATAAGATCTTACTTTACAACCCTAAAAGCGCCAATGCAAAGTATCGCATTCCAAATTCTATTTTAAATATTGCGGCATCTGTTGATGGCAAATATGAATGGGTAATTGTAGATGGTAATTGCGAGGCCGATGCCTGGAAAAAGATAGAAAGCTATTTAATAACCGGCGAATTTGGTTACCTGGGTTTTACGGTAATGCCTGGTCCGCAGTTAAAAGAGGCTTTGCCAATATCAAAAGCCATTAAAGAAAAATACCCCCGTACTACCATGATCTGGGGTGGCTATTTTCCATCAAATCAGCCCAAAGCGGTTTTGGATTCGGGTTATGTTGATTTTATTATCAACGGGCCCGGTGATAACGCTTTCCCCAGGTTGATAGATGCGTTGGAAAAACATGAACCTTACGAGTTCATTAAAAACCTGATCTACAAGGTAGATGGTAAGATCACCAAAACCATTAAAGAAGACCTGTTAGACCAGGATTCATTACCACCGTTACCCTACGATAAATTAGGCACGTTTTATCCCCTGCAAAAATTCCTGGGGAAAACCTATTTGGGTGAGCATACCATGGCTTACCACTCAAGCATTGGCTGCCCGTTCATCTGCTCGTTTTGCGCGGTGGTGCCTATTTATGAGGCCCGCTGGAAAGCGAAATCGGCTCAGCATGTATATAAAGACGTTAAATACATTAAAGATAAATATGGTGCCGATGCCATTGAGTTTCATGATAATAACTTTTTTGTATCTGAAAAACGGGCGGTTGACTTTGCCAAACTGATTGAACCCGAAAATATGACCTGGTGGGGCATGGCCCGTATTGATACCATGGATAAGTTTAAGGATAGTTCGTTGGAGCTTATCCGTCGCTCGGGCTGTAAATGTATCTTTTTTGGTGCCGAAAGCGGTAACGACGAGGTACTTGCACAAATGGACAAAGGCGGTACCCAAACCGGCGAGCAGATTATCCGCTTTGCAGAACGGTTGAAGAAATTTGATATCATCCCCGAATATTCCTTTGTTTTAGGCACGCCAGCTTCATCGCCGGAAAAAGTACAGGCGCAAATTGATTTTGATATCAACTTTATAAAGAAGGTGAAGGCTGTAAACCCCGACACCGAGATCGTGATCTACACCTATACACCGGTACCTACCGAAGGATCGGAGTTGTTTAAACAGGTGCAGGCCGAAGGGTTTAAATATCCACAAACACTGGAAGACTGGGTAAGCCCGGCCTGGGAAAGTTTTGATCTGCGTAAAAATCCTTTAACGCCCTGGTTAACGCCCGAGATGATTGATAAGATCAGAAATTTTGAAACGGTGCTTAACGGCGTATATCCAACAGTTACCGATATTAAGCTAAATGAGCTGAAAAGAAAAGCCATTAAGCTGGTATCAACCATCCGTTACAAAGCAAACCTGTATAAATATCCTTACGAGATAAAACTGTTGCAAAGGTTGTGGGAATACCGCCAGCCAGAGATCCAGGGATTTTAATTGATTGAACATTTGAAAAGCGCTGTAACTGATATTACCCCTAAGTACAACCCAACTGCCGATGAAGCGTTTGAGGAAATGTATGTTGCTGTGCGCGATAAAGAAGGCAGGTTATATAGCGACAAGCAAGTGGCTGCCTTGCCCCATATTGACGCCGGGCATCGGTATTATAAAGAGTGGAAGCTGAGGAAACATTCGGCAGAGCAATTGATCGATTCTCTTAAAAAAGAACGCAAGTCGTTAAATATCCTGGAGGTTGGATGTGGTAATGGCTGGTTCTCTGCAAAGCTTGCGAGGATTCCAAACGCCAAAGTAACAGGAATTGACCCTAACCGGATAGAAATTGACCAGGCGATCCGTGTTTTTAAAAAGCCCAATTTGAAATTTATTCACGGTTCATTTAGCGCCAATAGTTTTAATGACGGGGGAAAGTTTGACGTGATCGTTTTTGCTGCCTCTATCCAATATTTCCCGGTGCTGAAAGATGTTGTTAAAAATGCCTTCGATCTGCTTAGTGCAAATGGGCGGATGCATGTACTGGATACGCATTTTTATCATGCCGGTGAACTGAAAATTGCTACGGAGCGGAGCCTGGAATATTTTACATCATTGGGTTATCCACAAATGGCGCCATACTATTTTCATCATTTGCTGAAGGATGTAATGCATTTTAAGCATAAAATTATGTTTGACCCCACAACCCTTTTGAACAGGCTTAAAAGGCAGGGAATTTTTTACTGGATAAAATTAAAACCCTGAGCAATGAACGCGCAAACCGTATTGCATACTTACAAGCGCTACCGTACCCTGCAAACACACAGGATATCGGCATTGCCTATCGTGATTTTAATGCCGCACAGCGCCTGTAACTGCCGTTGTGTGATGTGTGATATCTGGAAGGATAACAAAAACCTGAAACAACTGACCGAGGCGGATATTACCGATTTACTGGCTTCATTGAAGGAACTGGGTACAAGCCAGGTGCTCATGTCTGGCGGGGAAGCTTTGCTGAACACTAACTTTTTCGCTTTGTGCCGTATCCTCAAATCTGCCGGCATTAGCGTGGTGTTACTTACCACCGGGCTATCTATTAAAGCCAATGCCGATGATATTTTAAAATACGTAAGCGAAGTAATTGTATCTATCGATGGCGATGAAATGCTGCATGACGCTATCAGGAACATTCCCAATGCCTTTAAAAAGCTAAAGGAAGGAGTGGAGCACATCAAAAAACTGAACCCGGCTTATCACATTACCGGGCGCACGGTAATTCACCGGCTTAACTACCGCAACTGGCCGGCTATCATTACCGAGGCTAAAAAGATGGGCCTTAACCAGGTAAGTTTTTTACCAGCCGATGTTAGCAGCCACGCCTTTAACCGCCAGCAAGCCTGGGAAGAACCCAAGCAGCACGAGATCCTGATATCGGAAAAAGAACTACCTGAGCTTTGCGAAGTGATCAGCTACCTGTTTAAGGAGTTTAACCAGGAATTTCATAATGGCTTTATTGCCGAAAGCAAGGAGAAAATCCAGGACGTGTATCACTATTACGCCGCGTTTTACCAGCTAAACCCTTTCCCCTTTAAAAAATGCAACGCGCCCTGGGTATCTACCGTTGTGGAGGCTGATGGCACCGTGCGGCCATGCTTTTTCCTGGAATCAATGGGGAATATCCGCGATACGTCATTGAATAATATTTTGAATAGCACTGCGGCTATTGAATTTAGGCGCACGCTGAATACCTCTGCACACCCAACCTGTGTAAAATGCGTTTGTTCGCTCAATTTATCACCTTTAACTCACCTGTCTTAGCTATATGGAGCAGTTGAATAACATATTGTTTACCCACTCTTATTTTTTAAGGTTCGACCCTAAGCAGTGGGCCATTGGTCAGCCATACGCGCCGTTGGGCACCTTGTACGCGGCATCCAATATGCGGGTGCATGGTTACCAGGTATCGTTTTTTGATAATATGTTTGGCCATAGCGCCAACGATGTGGTGCCTGTTATTGATAGGGTAAAGCCCGGCTTTTTTGTTATTTATGACGATGGCTTTAACTACCTTACCAAAATGTGCCTCACCAATATGCGCGAGGCCGCTTTTGAAATGTGCAAGCTGGCCAAACAGCGTGGCTGCATCGTAATTGTTTCCAGTTCCGATTCAACAGATCGCTACAAAGAATACCTGCAGGAGGGTGCCGACTATGTGATCATTGGCGAGGCCGAGCAAACACTACTGGAACTAACCAATGCCATAAAAGATGGCGCCATCGATGTATCCAACATACAAGGACTTGCATACCTGAAAGATAACTTTCCTTTTAGAACCCCGGCCCGCCCTGTTTTAAAAGATCTGGATAGCTTGCCACTGCCAGCCTGGGATCTGATTGATATTGCGCCGTACCGCGAAAGCTGGCTTAGCCACGCCGGCTATTTTTCAATGAATGTGGGTACTACCCGTGGCTGCCCCTTTAAATGCAACTGGTGCGCAAAGCCCATTTATGGCAACAGGTATAATTCACGCAGTCCGCAAAATGTGATCACCGAGCTAAAGCTGATGAAGCAAATGTTCAACATGGATCACATCTGGTTTTGTGATGACATTTTTGGATTGAAGCCAGGATGGGTAAAAGAGTTTGCCAGATTGGTTAACCAGGAGGGGCTGACGCTACGGTACAAGATCCAATCCCGCGCCGATTTGCTATTGGATAACGTTGAGGTGGCGGCAATGGCCTCATCGGGTTGTGAAAACGTATGGATAGGTGCCGAAAGTGGTTCTCAACGGATACTGGACGCGATGGATAAAGGGACTACCATTGGTCAGATTGGTACCGCTACTAAACTGATGAAAAAGCATGGCATCAAACCGTCGTTTTTCATTCAATTTGGCTATCCCGGCGAAACCAAAGAGGACATCGGCTTAACCATCAGCATGATCAATGAATTGCTGCCGCATGAAATAGGTATCTCGGTATCGTACCCTTTACCAGGCACCTTATTCTTCGAGAAAGTAAAGGCCGAGCTACTACAAAAAACCAACTGGACGGATAGCGATGAGATGGCTTTGATGTTCAGCAACACCTTTACCCCGGCATACTATAAGCAATTGCACCGCTATGTGCACCAGAATTACCACGCCCACCTTGCCAAATACAACCTGCTTAAATTGCTCAAAGATCCGTTTAAACCAAACATAAAACGCATCCGCAAAGCGGCATCCTTTTTATACCATGCGCCGGCAACCTTAATAGAGGGATTTAAATTAAATAAATTGGAAAAGGTAATATGAGCCAGGTTGTTGCAGATAACGAAATCAGTGCTTCGGATGCCTTTAGCAGGCAGTCAGTGGTGTTTGATGAAATTTATTCGGCCAATACCATCATCAACTATAAACGTGCACGGGTTAGGGAGCATGTAATGCAATACCTGAAACCCGGCAGCAGGATACTGGAACTCAACAGTGGTACCGGCGAGGATGCCATTTATTTTGCGCAACAGGGTCATTTCGTGCATGCTACCGATGTGTCAACCGGGATGCAGGCTGTTTTGAAACAGAAATCAGAGTCCTATCGGGATCGGATCAGCCTGGAAACCTGTTCATATACCCAGCTTGATCTGTTGAAACAACAAGGCCCCTATGATCATATTTTTTCCAACTTCGGCGGCCTTAATTGTACCGGCGAATTGGAAAAAGTGCTGCTTTCATTTGATGAACTACTTAAGCCTGGAGGCAAAGTAACCATGGTTATTATCCCGCCTTTTTGCCTTTGGGAAACACTGCTGATCTTTAAAGGCAAATTCAAAACAGCCACAAGGCGCTTCTTCGCCCGCAAAGGCAGAACAGCCCATATTGAGGGGACTTATTTTAAGTGTTTTTATCATACCCCATCTTTCGTTATCAATACCTTGCGTAAATCATTTGATGTATTAGGCGTGGAGGGTTTATGTACGATAGTCCCGCCATCGTACATTGAAGGCTTTGCAGAAAAACATCCCAAATTTTATAATTATCTCCGCTCAAAGGAAGATAAGTTCAAAAGCAGCTGGCCATGGAAATATATGGGTGATTACTTTATCATTTCTTTACAGAAGAAATAATTTTTCAAAGCTGGGAGTCGGCAAAAGGTGTCATGAGCCTGTCCAAACAAGAGGGTAAGGGCTTCTCAGCATTTCGTTTCGCATTTTTTCTTTAATTGTAAAATAACTTTCACAGTATCATCGTTTTAAGGATTATTGATGCTGTTGTTTTAATAATTTCAATGTTTTAGTAACCTTTTTTCAAAAAATAAGTCTCCACGATGCAACCTTTGTTTTTTTATTGACGTCCTATAAACAAAATGATCAAACCTATTCAAATGATGGAAGATATATTGCCTCCTTTAAAAGAATTTATTGTTGATTATTGCAATCGTTATAAGATCCGTAGTGTTGATCCACGCAGTTTATGTTTGGATACCAGTATCGATCTTGATCTGGATATTTTTGATATTGAAATTGATCTTTTTCTTGCCGATTTTGCCGACCAGTTTAACGTCGATCAATCTAAATTTACCTGGTATAAATATGGCTATCCCAAAGGCTCAACCCGGGTAAGGGTTATAAAAATGATGTTTGGTTACAATAGCATCTGGGTAAAACAATTGGCGCACTATTGCTATAAGCCAAAATTTAGGGTGCGCAACCTGCAGGATGCCGTGATTACCGGTATGCTGGTATAAACTTCCTTATAATTAATTGGTTCTTTTTCCAGTATTAAAGATCGGTAGCCCTTGTATGGCTGCGTTTTACATACCGGCGGATATCTAATACAATGCCGGCAAAAAAGTAAAATATCAACGGGAAACCTACAGCTAAAAACGAAGAGTATATGAAAAACAAACGGATTTTGGCGATGGGTACATTAAACTTTTCGCCAAGGTAAGTGCATACACCGAAGGAGTACCGTTCAAAAAAAGTGAGGATTCTTTGTAGCATGTTAGCTAAGCTTTAATATTTTATTACCAACGCCGCATTGCAGGCATTTCTTGTAATTACAATAATTATTTTTTAGTTCCAGCAGTGCCTGCGACTCAAACGCGTTTGTAATTTTCAGCCCTAAGGTAACAAAATCATCGGTAATATTGTTCTTTTCGGCCGGTAAATTTTCTAAAAGTTTTAATGCCCGGCTAATATAATATTGCTGCTTATGGTGTGTGCCATAGCTAAATAGGAATAATGCGAGCGTATTGATCAGCAGTATATCAACCGAGGAAGCGCCCATTGTTTTTGGGGCAGGTTTCGACGGCACATCAAACCTAAAATGATCGTCCCAGTAGTCATTCGTTTTGATGGATGCAAAGAGGTTTCTTAACGCGTCAATCTCTTTGATCTCTAAAATTTTTGAAAACAGGTGATTGGAGTTTACAATCAGCGCGGCAAATTGCGCCAGCCTCACCGTTGGGAAATTTTGTGGCCTTAGTCGCATAAACTTCCATAGATGATTTTCTATCGGTTTAAGACTGTATTTTTTCCGCAGAAAATCATATTCTTTTTTGAGTTTAAGCGGGTATTCGTCTTTTAATTCGCCCTCCAAAAAGCCGGCCTGGCCAAATATCAGGGCCTCAACCTGCATTGGGTTGTTTTTATGTTTGGCAAGGGTGAGTTGAGGTAACGATTTTGCCAATAGCTCAAATGGCAAAGCATTAGTCTTAAAACCAAAATTAGCGGCCAAAAACTGGTAAAAAGTTTCTTCCCAGTCACCACGATTAATCACTAAAGCCGCTTCTACTGCTGTCGATTTCTTTTCCAATCGTTCAACCAATACCCTGGTAAGCCAGTTTTGCATAATAAGGCCGTCAATGCTGCCTATACTCGCTTCGCAGGGAATGATAGTTTGATTGCCAAATACCATTTGGTGATAGCGGGCGTATAATTCGGCAGGGATCCTGTCTTTTAATTGCAGGGTGGGTACTTTACGTTTATTGGCTAATTCTAAGGGCAAGTCGTTATTGTAAACCACGTGCAGGATCACGTTGTCATAAGCATTATCGGTAGTATGCCCGTGCTTTTGCCAGTCGGAAGCAGATAGGTGTACCTCCACATTACCGGCCCAAAGGGTATCGCCAATTTTAATGCGGGCGGTTTGAAAATCAGGGCCCGAATCAGTATTGTGGACGCCGGTACTAAAGATCTCTAATGCTTCCCCATCCTCTGTTTGCAGATCGGTGCGATCAAACAATCTGAATTTCCATACGTAGTGCAAAAAGTCTTCGGTAAAAAGCATGGGCTAAATATAGTGAGCTGTTGATTTAGTTGGATTAGGTTGATTAAGTTTTTTGTTGGCTAATTTGATTATGGTACATTTAGCTTCTAATCTGCACAATACCAATTTATGACTAATTCAACTACCTATAGTCTCAAAACAACGGGAGATCGTATCAAATCTATTGTAGGTGGCTCATTAGGTAATTTGGTGGAATGGTATGATTGGTATGTATACTCAGCATTTTCGCTTTATTTTTCCAATACTTTTTTTCCTAAAGGTGATCAAACCGCACAACTTTTAAATACAGCGGGGGTATTTGCCCTTGGTTTTTTGATGCGGCCAATAGGCGGCTGGTTAATGGGGACCTATGCCGATAAGCAAGGCCGTAAAAAAGCGCTTACGGTATCGGTTTTACTGATGAGCTTCGGCTCGCTTTTAATAGCGATTACACCGGGGTATAAAACTATAGGTGTTGCTGCGCCGTTGTTGTTGGTTTTGGCAAGAATTATTCAAGGCTTAAGTGTAGGCGGGGAATATGGCACCAGCGCTACTTATTTAAGTGAAATGGCCGGCCGAAAACACCGGGGCTTTTATTCCAGTTTTCAGTATGTAACCCTTATTATGGGGCAACTGCTTGCCCTGGGCTTGCTAATACTATTGCAGCGGATCTTTTTAACAGAGCAACAATTGCATGATTGGGGTTGGCGAATAGCTTTTGGTATAGGCGCTTTTTTAGCCATTATTACAATGTATTTACGCCGTAGTTTAAAGGAATCTGCATCTTTCACTAAAGAAAAAGATAAAACAGGTATCACGCATGGCACCATTGCCGAATTGGCTAAACACCCTAAAGCGGTACTTACCGTAATTGGCCTTACCGCGGGCGGCACATTGGCCTTTTATACTTTTACCACTTACATGCAAAAGTTTTTGGTAGATACCTCGGGTTTTAACAAAGCCGAAGCTACTTTAATATCAAGCCTTACCCTTTTGGTTTTTATGCTGGTGCAGCCGCTGTTTGGCCTGCTATCTGATAAAATTGGTCGTAAGCCATTGTTGATAGGTTTTGGTGTTTTAGGCACGCTCACCACTATCCCTATATTAACCTTGCTTGGTGGTACAAAAGATGCCTGGGTTGCCTTTGCGCTAATTTTAGGGGCGTTGATCATTATAAGTGGCTATACATCCATAAACGCCGTAGTAAAAGCCGAGCTTTTTCCGGCAAATATCCGAGCCCTTGGCGTTGGTTTTCCATATGCTATAGCTGTATCTATATTCGGCGGCTCGGCAGAGTATATTGCTTTGGGCTTTAAGATATTGCATCACAGCCAATGGTTTTACTGGTATGTAACCGTTTGTATTGCATTGTCATTGTTACTTTATATAACGATGAGGGATACAAAAAAACACTCGAAGATGGAAGAGGAGTAAACCGATATGCAGATGTGCAGATTTCAGATGTGCAGATGATTTTTTTAATTTGAAAATTTGAGAATGATTTTGTCTGAACTCAGATTAAACAGATTTTTGGATTGATGGGATCTTGATTTGCAGGGGGATATGTTCAATTAAAATCTCAAAATCTAGTCACCGCCCCCCATTAATCCGGGTTCAGACAAAATCGCGGTTCAGGCAAAATTCATCTGCACATCTGAAATTTGCACATCTGCACATCTAGTCTAAAAAGTTATTAATTTTGCCCGCTTAACATTATGGGCAGACTGACCCAACATCTATGACCGATACTAACAATCTTTTTCAGCTGGCAGTTACATTACTCCAACAACTGATATCTATACCTTCTTTTAGTAAAGAGGAAGACCGCACTGCCGATCTTATTGATCAACTATTACAACAGCATGGTGTAACCACACATCGCAAACTCAATAACATCTGGGCCTGGAACAGATATTTTGATCCGGCTAAACCCACCATACTGCTTAACTCGCACCATGACACTGTAAAACCAAATTCTGGTTATACCCGCGATCCTTATGACGCTAAAATAGAAGATGGTAAGTTATTTGGTTTGGGGAGTAATGATGCCGGTGGCTGCCTGGTATCGCTTATAGCGGTATTCCTTTATTTTCACGACCGTGAGAACCTAAAATATAACTTTTGCCTGGCCACAACCGCCGAAGAGGAGATTTCGGGTGTTAACGGTCTTGAATTGATCATTCCTGAGCTTGGTAAGTTGGATTTTGGAATAGTAGGAGAGCCTACCCTGATGCAATTAGCCATTGCCGAGCGTGGTTTAATGGTGTTGGATTGCACCGCTCATGGCAGGGCAGGGCACGCCGCACGTGAAGAAGGTGAAAACGCCATTTACAAAGCGCTAACCGATATTGAATGGTTCCGCAGCTTTAAATTCCCTAATGAGTCGGAAGTATTTGGGCCGATAAAAATGTCGGTTACCATTATCAATGCGGGTTCACAACATAACGTGGTGCCGGCCAGTTGTGTATTTACGGTAGATGTTCGGGTGACGGATGCTTACCGTAACGAGGAGGTTTTAGAGATCATTCGCCAGCATGTAAGTTGTGATGTGGTGCCGCGTTCTATTCGCTTAAAACCATCGTCTATACCCAAAGAACACCCGATAGTTCAGGCTGGTATCGCTTTAGGCAGAACAACCTACGGTTCGCCTACCACGTCAGATCAATCATTGTTGGATATCCCATCTATTAAAGTTGGCCCCGGCGATTCGGCACGTTCACATACTGCAGATGAGTTTGTTTATGTTGAGGAGATCAGGGAAGGGATAGAGCTGTATATTAAGATGTTGGAGAGTATAAACTAAAGCCCCCCAGCCCCCTAAAGGGGGAGCTTTTGAATTGCAGGATCTAAAAACTTTGCCGCTTTAGTTGCCCCTTTAGGGGGTTAGGGGGCAAGGCTTCTACAACTCGCCCAGGAATGTTACCAAAGCAATCCCTACGCCCAGTAATACGGCTATCATTTTGCGCATGTTAAATTTATGATCCGAGCTTGATTCAAATAGGATGGTGGTTGAAATATGAAGGAAAATGCCGATCACTATGCCCATGATGCGGTTAAAGTAGTGTTGCAGGTTGCCAATGTTACCTGTGCTTAAGGCGTTACTGAAAAAGTAACCCGCCGGTGCCATTATCGCGAATAGTAGGATAAAGAATATTGTTTTCTGCTTGCCTTGTTTGTTGGTTAACAGCACTGTACCTAAAGCAAACGCTGCCGGGATATGGTGCAAGGCTATACCATAAACCAACTGGTCCTGGTTACCCTGTGCAAGCGGCATTCCCTCTAAAAAAGCGTGCAGGCAAAGGCTTACCATGATCCCGATTGGGAAGACAGCAACATCATGCACATGTTTATGCATATGACCGTGTTCTATCCCATCCGAAAATTGCTCCAGCACTATCTGGAACAGGAAACCGATGAGTATAAATACCCCCACATAGTTGTCATTACCATGATAAGCATCCGGAATTAAATGCAGTACAGTAATGCCAAACAAGTAAGCACCGCTAAAAGACAGCACCAGTTTGAGCATTTTATGATTATCGCCCTTAAACAGGAATACAGAGAGCCCACCGAATGATGCGCTAAAAAATAAGATTAAAACTTTCCAAAACTCCATTAAAAGGCAGGTTGTATTTTTTTAAACAGGTAAGCAAACAGAACTCCTACAAGCGAACCGTAAATAGCGCCGCAAATAACATCTACCGGGAAATGCACACCGACATATACCTGGGCAAAGCTGATTAACCCAGCCCATAAGATAGCCCAAAACCAAATCCAACGCCATTTTTTTCCAAACAACATGCACATGAATATAGCCATGGCAAAATGATCGGTAGCATGGGTTGATGGGAAGCTGTATCCTGTTCCGCAGGGAACACGGGCTATATCGGTTGTGCTCACTATTGGATCACGGCAGGGGCGAAGTCGTTTTACGTTGTATTTAATAATGCTGGCGCTGGTGAAATCGGCAAAGCCAGCTGTGGTTGCCAGCATAATGATAATGATGGCTCCGGTTTTACGGTATCGCCATAAACAAAAGCCAATAATGAAAATGTATAGCGGGATCCAGAATTTAGGGTTGCGCAGGTAAGGCATCACCACATCAAAAAACGGATTGGTAAGGTCGTGGTTAATGAAATAAAATAAATGCCGGTCAAAGTTTAAAATAAATTCGGGCATCGATGTAATTTAAATAGTATGATTTTACCCCAAAGTTATCAATTACTTTAAAACAACTTTTACAACCACGCAGTTATTACGGCACAATGATTATTTAATTGCTATTGTAATAAAATAACTGAGTATCGTTTATCAAAAAAGAGCAGGTATAAAATGGCTTCGTCAGCGTTTTTAGCCAGTTTTCAATGAGCAAACGTTTGCAGAAACTCCACAATTAGTACACGGCTATTGGTTTAATAGTTTATTTTTGTCCAACAAAAAAACAATAACAACTTTGACACTTATAAAATCAATTTCGGGGATACGCGGTACCATTGGCGGTGCTGTTGGTGATGGTTTAACACCTTTAGATATTGTAAAATTTACCTCGGCCTATGGTGCCTGGGCGGTAAAAAAATCAGGTATTAAAAAAATAGTTGTTGGCAGGGATGCCCGTATTTCGGGTACTATGGTTAATAACCTGGTTATTGGTACGTTGCAGGGATTGGGCATTGATGTGATAGATCTTGGTTTGTCAACCACCCCAACTGTGGAAGTGGCTGTTACAGGCGAACAGGCCGGTGGTGGTATCATTCTTACTGCAAGCCATAACCCTAAACAATGGAACGCTCTTAAGTTGCTTAACGCAGATGGCGAATTTATAAGCGATGCCGATGGCAAGGAAGTATTGGAAATTGCCGAAAGCAGCGATTTTAGCTATGCCGACGTAAATGACCTTGGTAAGGTAACTCAAGATGATAGCTGGCTTCAAAAGCATATTGACCTGGTATTGGCTTTACCGTTGGTTGATGTGGAAGCTATTAAGAAAGCTGATTTTAATATTGTTATTGATTGCGTAAATTCTACAGGTGGCATTTTTGTGCCGGCTTTATTAAAAGCTTTAGGCGTTAAAACCGTGCACGAATTGTATTGCGAGCCTGACGGTAATTTTCCACACAATCCAGAACCGTTGCCCGAAAACCTGACCGCGCTTTCAAAGGAAGTTTTAAATAAAAGGGCACACTTGGGTATTGCTGTTGATCCGGATGTTGACCGCCTTTGCTTTGTGTGCGAGGATGGCAATATGTTTGGCGAAGAATATACCCTGGTTGCCGTTGCCGATTATGTGTTGCAGAATAATTTAGGGAATACGGTATCAAACCTGTCATCAACCCGTGCGCTTCGCGATGTTACAGAAAGTGCAGGTGGTGAATATCACGCATCAGCAGTAGGGGAGGTTAATGTGGTTAACCAAATGAAGGCTGTTAACGCGGTAATAGGTGGCGAAGGTAACGGCGGCATTATTTACCCCGAAATACATTACGGCCGCGATGCTTTAGTTGGTATCGCTCTGTTTTTAACGCACCTGGCTAAATATGGCCAGTCGGTTTCAAACCTGCGCAGGTCATATCCAGGTTATTTTATCTCCAAAAACAAAATAACTTTAACACCAGAAATGGATATAGATGCTCTTTTAGCTAAGGTAGAGCAGAAATACATGAAACAACCGCACTCAACAATTGATGGCTTGAAGATAGAATTTGATAAAGAATGGGTACATTTGCGCCGTTCAAATACTGAACCGATTATCCGTATTTACTCCGAAGGCAACTCAGAAACTGTTGCCAACGGTTTAGCAAATAAGATAATTGCTGATATTAAAGAGATTTTGAATTAATTATTGAATTATTGATTTAATAATTATTGAGTTAGAGGATAGCACAATATTTAAGTTATAAATTCAATTAAGAGTTTTTACAAGTTAACTGACCCATTTGCTGAATTATTGAATTACTGAATTATTGATTTGAAGAGGATCAATTTAATTCAGTAATTCAATAATTCGGTAATTCATTAATTGCCAAAAGGATGCGTGTTTATTTTGATAATGCTGCTACAACGCCGCTTGACCCTGAAGTTTTAAAAGAAATGTACAAAGTGATGGAAAACCACTATGGTAATCCATCGTCAATTCATTCGCACGGGCGCGAAGCACGCACTTTAATTGAAAGATCGCGTAAAACGATAGCTAATCTGCTTCATGCATCGCCTGCCGAAATATTTTTTACATCAAGCGGTACCGAGGCTGATAATACCGCTATTCGTTGCAGCATTGCCGATCATAAACTTACACATGCCATTACCAGCCATATTGAGCACCACGCCGTGCTTCATACATTGGAAGCACTGGAAAAATCCGGAGTTATCAAACTAAGCTTTGTTAATATAGATAGCAAAGGCAATGTTGATTATGACCACCTGGAAACCTTGCTGAAAGATAACGAGCGCAGCCTGGTATCTATTATGCATGCCAATAACGAGATAGGTACCCTATCAGATATGAGCCGCATTGGTGACCTTTGCGAGGCGTATAACGCCATTTATCATTGTGATACCGTACAAACGATGGGGCATTATCAACATGATTTGAGCAAGCTTAAAACGCATTTTTTAGTTTGCGCCGGTCATAAATTACACGGACCTAAAGGCGTAGGTTTCCTGCACATTAACCATAAAATTAAGATTAAACCATTTATTTACGGCGGATCACAAGAACGCAACATGCGTGGTGGTACCGAAAATATTTATGGTATTGTTGGCCTGGCCAAAGCACTTGAACTGGCTTATGCCGAAATGGAACAACACCAAAACCACATCCAGGGTTTAAAATCATATATGTTAGGTAAGCTTACCCACGAGATTCCGGGTGTTGCTTTTAATGGCGAAACGGATGCGGATAAAAGCTTGTATACCGTATTAAACGTGGCCTTCCCAGAAATGGAAATGGCCGATATGTTGTTGTTTAACCTGGATATTGCCGGGATCTCCGCATCGGGTGGGAGCGCCTGTAGCTCGGGTACCGATATTGGTTCGCATGTACTTACCGCTATTGGCGCAAGTTCATCTCGCCCATCAGTTAGATTCTCATTCTCAAAATATAATACCAAAGAAGAAGTTGATTTTACTGTTGCCAAGGTAAAAGAACTTTGCCTGGTAAACGCATAATTGCCCTCACGAAAACTTACGAAGTTTTTAAAACTTCGTAAGTTTAATCCTACCTCCAACTTCATCTGCACATCTGAAACCGCAAAGCACTCAACGAAGTTAATCTGCATATCTGCGCATTTATTGAAAATTATTTTCTTAATTGGAAAACAATAGCGTTTTTCTATAGGTTATTTAATTAGCAACTAAAATTAAAACCTATGGATATACAAAATGAAACCTGGGAAAACCGGGATAGCGATTTTGAAAATACCAATTCAGGTTCTGTTAATGGTAGTAATGCTTACAGGAGAAATGCTGATCTGGAAGATGACAGTGATGACTCGGATGAAGATGACCTAACTGGCGAATATCCAAACGAAACACCTGAAGAACGTAAAACCAGGACAGAAGGTGTTGGAAGACACAGCCAGGCCGAGGTGGATCAGCCGGATAGAAGTGCAGATGCTTCATACAGCGAACAAACCGACGTAACCCCGCCAAATAAACATGAATTCCATTCAGTAGGACCTTCCAAAACAGATTTTGCAAGTCGGCCACAAGGCAGAACTACGGGCAGAATGGTAGGTCATGAGCCTGGTACCGAAGGAATATAAATTATAGGTGATTATAAGGCTTGGGCAATAACTGCGGATGTCCTTATAGCAAAGTAACTCGCTGCTTGATCATTATAAATAAGAAAGGCTACCTCATCTGGGTAGCCTTCTTTATGATAGCTTTAATAACTATTTAATTTTTCATCATCTTTAAAAATGATGCTAATTTTTCTTTCATTTCCCTGCGGTCAACTATAAAGTCAAGAAAACCATGTTCCTGCACAAATTCTGCAGTTTGGAAACCTTTAGGGAGATCTTTTTTAATGGTCTCTTTAATTACCCTTGGGCCGGCAAATCCTATCAATGCACCTGGTTCAGCAATATTAACGTCGCCAAGCATAGCATATGATGCGGTAACACCTCCTGTTGTAGGATCAGTTAATAAAGAGATATAAGGAACTTTAGCCTGGGCAAGTAAAGCCAGTTTAGCCGATGTTTTGGCCATTTGCATTAACGAAAACGCAGCTTCCATCATACGCGCACCACCAGATTTGGAGATCATCATAAAAGGGATCTTATTGGCAATGCTGTGGTCAATAGATCGGGCAATTTTTTCGCCTACCACAGATCCCATGGAACCACCTATGAAATTAAAATCCATACAGGCTATCACAATGTCCTGACCGTCAATTTTACCAACCGCGGCGCGGATAGCATCCTTGAGGCCGGTTTTTGCTTGTGTTTCTTTAAGCCTGTCTACATATTTTTTGGTGTCCTCAAAGTGTAGCGGATCGCCGGATGTAAGGTCAGGAAATAACTCAGTAAACTCGTTATTATCAAATAAAACAGAAAAATATTCTTTTGAACCTATGCGCAGGTGAAAGCCACAGTAATGGCAAACATATTGATTTTCAACCTGCTCAGAATAGTGTAAAGGTTTCTTACAATTGGGGCATTTATTCCAGATGCCATCAGGGGCTTCCTTCTTTTCCTCAGTAGTCGTAATTATCCCTTTCAACTCTCGTTTAAACCACGCCATATCTATGTCTAACTCTTTCAATTGACTACAAAGAAACGAAAAATATTAAAACAAGTACTAACTCAATAAAAAACTTACAACCTTAAATTATTTAACAAAAATTAAGAACGGCGGTTTTATGTGAAATTTGCAAAAAATGGGCAAGTTATTTATGAAAATACATTAAATGGGGCGATTTATCCCATTTTTACTACCGTTTTAATATACTTTGCCAATTTTGCTGAACAAAATGTTAATATTCAATCATTTCTTATCAAAAACAAAGAAATTTTATAACTTCGAGGCCCAAATAAAAGCTCATGGATTTAAAAAATTATAAAGGTGTTCTGCACGGCGATCAGGTGCAGGAACTATTTGAAGCAGCCAAAAAGCATCAGTTTGCTTTACCGGCAGTAAATGTTATCGGTACCAATACCATTAACGCAGTGATGGAAACTGCTAAAAAGGTAAATTCACCGGTAATTATTCAACTTTCAAATGGTGGCGCGCAGTTTTACGCCGGCAAATCATTAGATAATTCAAAACTGCTGGCCTGTATATTAGGTGCCGTATCTGCAGCTAAACACGTTCATTTATTAGCGGAGCACTATGGTGTTGCCGTTATATTGCATACCGACCACGCCGCGATGAAATTTTTGCCGTGGATAGATGGCTTGCTTGATCATGGTGAAAAATTCTTTGCCGAAACCGGTAAACCTTTGTTCTCATCACATATGCTTGATCTTTCTGAAGAGCCTATTGAAGAAAACATAGAGATCAGCGCTAAATATCTTGCGCGTATGGCCAAAATGGGCATGACCCTTGAAATTGAATTAGGTGTTACAGGTGGTGAAGAAGACGGTGTTGACAACTCTGACGTTGATAGCTCACGCTTATATACCCAGCCAGAAGAGGTTTCATATTCATATGAGCATCTTTCAAAAGTTAGTCCACGTTTTACAGTTGCTGCTGCTTTTGGTAACGTACACGGTGTTTACAAACCAGGTAACGTTAAATTACAACCGGTTATTTTGCATAATTCACAGGAGTATGTAAAACAAAAATTTGGCTTAACTGCCGATAAACCTATCAACTTTGTATTTCACGGTGGTTCTGGTTCGAGCCAGGAAGAGATCCGCGAAGCAATATCATATGGTGCAGTAAAAATGAATATCGATACAGATATGCAATGGGCATACTGGGAAGGTATTAAAGATTACTACATTTCAAAAGAAGCTTATTTACAACACCAGATTGGTAACCCTGAAGGTGAAGATTCTCCAAACAAAAAATACTATGATCCACGCGTATGGTTACGCAAAGGCGAAGAAACTTTTGTAAAAAGGTTAGCTGCTGCTTTTGAAGACCTTAACTGCGTTGATGTAAATAGCAAACTATAATATTCATCAAAACCTAACAAAGCGCTGTTACATTTGTTGTAACGGCGCTTTGTTGTTTATAACTTAGCGTAACCCACACAAAAACAATTAAAACATGGCAGCAAACGCTAAGAAGAATAAAAATTTATTTGAAAGATTTGCCAACTGGGCAACTATAGCTACCGGTAGCTCGGCCGCTTTTTTAATAGCAATATCTATAATTATTGTATGGGGGGTAACTGGCCCGATATTTAAATACTCTGATACCTGGCAGTTAATTATTAATACCGGAACTACCATTGTTACTTTTTTAATGGTTTTTTTGATTCAAAAATCACAAAATAAAGATTCAAAGGCAATCCATTTAAAGTTAAATGAGTTATTGGCCTCGCACCAGGGCGCAAGTAACCGTATGGTTGATATTGAAGATCTCAACGAAAAAGAACTTGATCAACTGCACAAGTTTTATGTGCAACTATCTGAACTGGCCGAGCTGGAGGATGATATTACCTGCACACACTCAATAGACGCTGCCGAAGCCAACCATATCAGCAAATTGGATCACCTTAAAACAAAACCTCATTACATCAATGCCCGCAACAGTCATAGTAAAAAGAGTTAGCGAACAAGCCGATCTTGACATTGTTTTCGCGCTAAGGCGCGAAGTTTTTGTTGTTGAACAAAATTGCCCGCCTGAGTTAGAATGGGAAAATGAAGATGTATCTATTCATTTTTTAGCAACAGTTGATGCCGAACCTGCCGGTGCATGCCGCTGGAGAAAAACAGACAAAGGTTATAAACTGGAGCGCTTTGCGGTATTAAAAAAATTTAGGGGATTTGGTGTAGGGCAGGCTATGGTTCAAACTGTACTTGACGATTTGCCTGCCGATGCAGATTATATATACCTGCATGCGCAAACCCCGGCAGTATCGCTTTATAAAAGATTCGGCTTTGAAGTAATGGGGGACGAGTTTGAAGAGGCCGGTATTAAACATTTTAAAATGGTAAAAAGTTAACAACATACTGCTATATACAATGTACTAAATAATAATAGAATTGCGATGCAACCAATTTTGGCAAAGCATCGTCTTCCATTTAATTAGATACCTTATATAATATATAGCCTTATGAAAACTCATTTTTATCATCAATTTCAAAAAATCATTTTAAGAACTTTCCTTACCGGTTTATTCTGTTTTACCGTAATAGCTTCATTTGCACAGGATAAAACCAAAACCATAGGTAATAAACCAAGGGAAGGTTCAGTAAATACTTCATTTGACGCTGTGAAGGGTGCACAGGTAGGCGTCCGCATGAATGCGGGCCACAAAAAAGTGGAACTACTTACGTTGAAATTTCATTGTAATAACCGCTCAAATGATAGCATTCCGTTTAAAGTAAATGTTTACCAAATGGCCGGAAAATTACCCGCCGATAGTAACCTGGTTAAAGCAGAGATTGGTGGTTATATCAAAAAATATAGCCTATCAGGAGATCAGCTGATAAGTGTTGATCTTTCTGCATATCACGTTATTGTTTCGGGGGATATCCTCGTTTCAATTGAGTTTTTAACCACAAAAAACGGATCGAATATTGGTTTTGCCTGTGGCTTGCTCAATGGGGGTATGTTTCATAAAGATGGCACAACAAATCCCTGGAAAAAGGTACCGGTAGTTGGTGCCGATTTTAATGTGCTGGTTAAAAAGCTGAAGTAATTATTTTGCTCATCTTTAATTGATTTGAAGATGAGCAAAAACGCTTTTATTCAAACAGATCCTGCTCGTCTGTATAATAAGTTTTACGTGAACCGTCTTTTATTTTGATTTCGGCACCTTTGGGGCTGTGGGTTTTCTTTGAATTGTGAATCAGCATAAAATCCCTTACCTCGCCATTGATAATATCAGGGTTTGATTTTAAGATTGACTTTTCGGCATCTTTCAATACCGCGTCAATCGATTTAGCTAAGTCTTTTACTTTATTAGTGGGGATTTTATTACTTATAGAAAAAGGCGAGATGCCGGCATGCCAAAGGATCTCATCGGCATAAGCATTACCAATTCCACGGATGATCTTTTGATCAAGCAGGATGGTTTTGACGTTGGTTTTTTTCTTTTGTAAGATATTGATAAGATAATCTGCACCGGCTTCTTTTGATAAAGCATCTGGCGCTTCCTTTTCTTCGGGATTTAAGGTAGGCGTAGCTATCCCCTGAAAATCGGTAAGCACAAGGCCGGTATCATCATTAAAATATAATTCAATAATGGGGTATTTATTGTCGTTTTTGCCATGAGTGAGGTATAACTTACCATGGAGCATCAGGTGTAAACCTAATATATCGCCTTTGCTAAATTTAATATAAAGCTCTTTACCTTCGCGATAAATTTTATCAAGCTTTTGTCCTTCCAGGGTTTCTTTCAATACTTGATGAGTAACGTTTAGTTTTTTCGCGTTAACAGTAACAATCTCTTTAATTGTTTTACCGGCAAGTTTTTTATCAAGATTATAGCTGAAAGCTTGAAGATCTGGTAGTTCTGGCATGTTATACGTCTTTATAGATTTAACCAAATATAGGGGTATAAGTTTTAGTTTATAGCCAAATCTGCCATCCGGTTAAAGCCGACAGTATCACGGTAAAGCTGGGGTGAAACGTCGGCATTAGTTTTAAAAAACCTGCTGAAATAGTATTCATCTTCATAACCCAGCTCCCAGGCAATTTCTTTTACTGGCTTGTTGGTTAAATACAATTCTCTTTTTGCTTCAATAATAATGCGTTCGGCAATCAGGTTACTGATGGTTTTATTAAAGTGTGTTTTGGTGATACGGGCAAGTGCTTTTGCCGAAATGTTAAGCAAATCGGCATAATCACTGGCGCTATGCCTGGTTTTGTAATGCTCTTCAATAGCCTCCTTAAGGTTCTGCAAAATAAAAGGTTCTTTATTAGCATCATCCGGCATTTTGGCCATCACCTGCTGCTCGGTTTTTAATCTCGACGCGGTAATCAGGAAGATTTTGAGGTAGGATACTAATATCTCATACTGTGCCAGGCCATCGTTGGGTATTTCGGCTTTTACCTGGTTTATGATCAGGTTGAAAGTTGCCGCGCTTGTGGTGTCAACTTTTACATATGGTGGATGATAAATATTGTCAAACAAAACCCCGCTGCATGATACCTCTTTATGATGCTTATGGATACAAAAAAAATCGGGATGAAATTGAATAGAAACGCCCTTTATTGGTTTATCTGTTGACAGCATAAAAGGCTGATAAGGTGCAAAAGCTAAAAGGGTATCCGTATCAAAGCTATATGACGAAAAATCGGATTTCAGTTTGCCCGATCCTTCCTTTATCCAGATTATGGAAAAATAATTATTGCGCTGCAGGTGATCAAAATAGCTGTTGTTTTCAAACGAAAACAGTTTAAAGGCAAGGTTGCCTTTTATAGGATCAACCAGGGTGAAAGTATTAGATTGGTCGGTCATTTAAAACGCTTAAAATAGTTTCCTGTCTGCTTCTGCTATGGGCAGATCATTAATACTGGCAAATCTTTTTTGCATATAGCCATCAGCATCAAACTCCCATAATTCGTTTCCGTAGCTGCGGTACCATTGGCCGGTTTTATCATGCCATTCATATTCAAATCGCACAGCCATCCGGTTTTCACGAAAACCCCAAAGTTCTTTTTTGAGTTTGTAATCCAGCTCTTTTTCCCATTTGGCTTTTAAAAATTGTTTAACTTCTTCGCGGCCATTAATAAAGTCGGTGCGGTTGCGCCATTCGGTATCAATGGTGTATGCAAGGCAAACCTTTTCAGGGTCGCGGGTATTCCATGCATCTTCGGCGGCCTGCACTTTTTGCAGGGCGGTTTCCATATTAAAAGGAGGGAGGGGGTAACGTTTGTTTTCCATGATGTGTTTTTTAGGTGAAAGGAATATCAAAGTAAAGGATAAAAGGAGTATCAAAGATAAAGGATAAAAGGATCAAGGAACAAAGATCGAACAGAAGATAAAAGAACAATGACATAACATTATGACATTGTTCTTTTATCCTTATTCTCTTTGTCCTTATTCCTTGCTCTCTTTATCCTTGTTCCCTAAATTATGCTTCAACTGAGTTGTAAGCCCGTACAACCGGGAAATCTATCGCTGTTTTAGCTATATTGTTAAAGTAGTTGGTTAAAACGTTTAATGCAACGTGACCAACAATTTCGCCAATTTCACCATCAGTAAGTCCGGCTTCTTTTATCGCATTAACATCGGCATCGCTTACCATACCTTGTTTTGTGGTTATCACATTGGCAAAGTTTAAAATTGCCGCTGTTTTAGCATCTGCACTGTTTGCGCTGCGGGCATTGTTTAAAGCTTCGGCATCAATGTGAACCAGTTTTTCGCCAATGTAGGTATGTGCTGATAAACAATAATCACAATTGTTCTTTTCTGATATAGCTAATGCAAGCAACTCACCTGTTTTTGCGCCAAGTTTACCGTGGCTAAGTGCGCCGCTCAGGTTAAGGTAACCTTCTAATAGCGCGGGCGAGTTACCCATGGTACGCATCATGTTGGGTACTACACCTAATTTACTTTGTATGGCGTTAAATAATTCTTTTGTTTTACCTGTAGCTTCGTCTGGATTTAGTGCTTTTAAACGTGTCATTGTTGTAATTTTTTATTTGTCGTTATTGACAATACAAAAATGCAACTGCCGGCAATTTTATAACATGGATGAACTTCGTCAATGCATGGACAATTTTCCCAGGCGGTTTACTCCATAAATTTTTGGTAGCTTTTGACCGCTGCCTCAACTGCTTTAAGCTGCTGTTTATTCAACTTACCATACAGATTAAGGCTGATGTCGATTTTACTTGTTTTAATAGTCCTTTTCCAGTTTCCTACAACCTGGTTATCAACTACAACAACGGGGTCAAAAATTACGTGACGTGCCTGTGCCAGGTATTTAGGGTTTACCAGGGCCTCGCGGTCTTTATAAGCAATGGCAAATTCATCATACGCGGGTAACAGGTAAGCTTTGTGTTTTGTAGATACTTCTTCAATATCATTTGGCATCCAATATGTTTTACCATCTATTACTTCGCTTGCCAATTGCTGTTTTACGTTTTCTAATCCAATGATGCAATCTGCGATGGTAAGGCCACACCATGTGGCAAAATCATGTACTGTAGCCGGGCCGCGTGTGTTGAAATAAGCCTCCGCTAATTTTGTTAATGCTTCCTGTCGACTTAATTGTGGGGTAGCAGGTGCGCGTTCATCAAGTAAAGCATAAGTGAATTGTTTACCAACACGGGCACCACTGCAAATAACCGCGTCAAGTTCGGCGTGCATGAGTAATAAAGTAAATCGCAGGTCGTCTGTAGGGATACTGTTTTGGTTTAAAACTTCCACCAATTCGGCACGGGTAAGCTGTTTGTTGCCTTGCAGGGCTTTAGCAAATACATCATTGCCTTTATTTAAAATGGCTGCATCAAGTTCAAATTTTTTATACATACCGGCATTTATCGAGTCTATTCGTGGCCTGGTAAGTGCCAATAGCCAACGGATATCGTATGGAGAAACAAAGTGCCAGGTTGGCCTTAATAAGTGCGTACGCAATATTTTACCATCGGTTATAGCTTGCTCAATAAGTGCCTCATTTGCTTTCTGCATTCTTAAACCAATAGCCCATTTCGCACCGGCGTAATCCTGGGCCTGCATGGCCAGCATAGTTTTAACTACGTCTTCAGGGTTTTTAAATTTAGGGTTATTGATATGCTGGTTGTATACTCTTAAGTCGGCAAGGCGATGATCATCCATAGTAACGCTATTAATATTTTATAAATTTACCACGCCGAAATGACAACAGCCTGTCAGCAATAGAAACAATATAAAACTAATGAATAGACTAAACGGAAATTATTTTGCAGGCGGATTTGTAATAGGTATAGTAATAGGTATTGCGTTGCATAGTTTTAAGGCTGGTATTGCCATAGGTGTTGTAACCGGCACCATTATGAGTGTAAAAAAATGACCGGAAAAATTACTCATCCCGGTCAAACAATATTTTTAGTTATCTAAGATTAAAGTCGGTTTAAAAATCGTGGTATAAATTTCTGAACGAGCTCCGCAAGCCAAAGGTTAACATGGTGGTTTTATTATCTGCGGCACTGTTGCTTTCCTTGCGGTAAAGTCCGCTTAATTCAAAGCGCAGGTTGTATTTTGGGTTGATCAGGAATGACACGGTACCTTCGGCATAATACAGTTGTGTATTTAAACCCTGCCCAATTGTTGTACTGCCGTCTGGTACAATTGGCTTGGTTACTATTTTACCGTTGTTTATAGTGGTAGTAGCATCCAGGCCATATTTAGCATAGTTCAATTGCCCCTGCAAATCTATTCTTCCAATGGAGTAATTAAGAATCCCTAAAAACTCCCTAAAGTTTGCGCCATATGGATGGGCAAGCGGATCGCCATAAAAAGCGTAACTGCTAATAGTGTTGGTGTTTTGATAGGTGTATGGCTTAACAGTATTAAACTCAAATAAATAGTTAAAACGTTTAACAGCCAATAAATCGGCCCCGCGGATCCCAACCTGTACGCCGTTAGTATTATCATTGGTTTTGCCCGAGAAGAAATCACTGCCTTTAAATCTATCTAACAGTAATTGCGCATATAAAGCGGTTTTATCCAGTATTTTATACTTGCCTGTAAAGCCAACAAGGGTGTTGTCCTTTGGTTGCTGAGATGGGCCTAATGAACTCGAAAATAAGATAGGGTTTATGAAGTTAACGTCAAACCCTCGTCTGTTGCCGTTTTCATCGGCTTCTGGCGAGATCACCGCATTGAAGAAACCGAAAGAAACCCGGTTACTCACATTCCAATCTATGTAATGGAAAAATGCCCATTTACGACGATTGCCACCAAAGGTGTCGTATCGTTTTTCACGTGTGTCTTCAAGGTAAGCCCATGTAGCCATGTATTGCACATGTTTGCCTAAGTTTAGGGTAACTCTTAATAAGGGCATATTGGCGGCATAATCTGATAGTAATAATGACCTGTATCCGTCACCTATAAACATTTTATCCTCACCCATGGTAATGTTAACATTTGGGGTAACATTGTATGATAAAATGGCAGTAACGTACGACCAATCCGCTGTATTTTTTGTTTGCCCTATATAATTGCGCAGGTAAGCCTGACCAGGAATAAATCCGGTAGACCCAACAACATTATTATAATAGGTAGGGAATTTTGCCGCATTTTCAAAACCGCTGGTAAAAAATGAAAATTTAGTGCCAACTGTACCGCCAAATTGGTAGCCGCGGGTATTTAAATATGTAGATTTTTTCCCGGTGAAATCGCGGCCAATGGTTTCGTCCAGGATCACGTCGCCGTAAAAAGTATAGTCGGCTTTTTTTACGTCAAACAGGTGCTCATTAAATATTTTACGGTTAAGCCAGCTTTTTCTTTTATCACTTACCCCCACATTCATCACCGAATCATAAGTGTGCTGAATTAGGCTATCAATCAAAAAAGGGCGCATAGAAGTATGGAACGCACTTTTTGTTGAATAAATATCAGCGTTGAATTTTTGATATAACTGGTACGAGTCGGGCAGATAAGTAGACTGCGCGTTACTTAATTGCACCGAAAACAGGATAATTCCTGCTAACAAAAAAGTTTTTTTGAAACTAAAGAAGTAGAGTTTTTGCATCGCAACAAAATAAGTATTATTTATCATAACATAAAAATTTCGTTTCTGTTAGTTTTTTTGAAGATTAAAGATTTTCGGACAAAGGAACAAGGATAAAACGGGAGAGTTTCGCGTCGTTAAATGTATCCTTACTCTTTGCTCCAAAAATCTTTGCTCCAAAAAAAGTTAATAAATGTTAAATTTGACCGGCGACATTGGTTTTTTTTAAATAAGGCATAAAAATCATGATATTTGCCCGCGCGATAAAACACTACTATTAATTATTAAATGCAGTACAAAAAAATCAATAACCTTTTAGGCTGGCTTTGCTTTGTTATAGCTTCTGTAACCTACATCTTAACCTTAGAACCTTCTGTAAGTTTTTGGGATTGCGGCGAATTTATTTCGTGCGCCTACCGTTTACAAGTAGCTCACCAACCGGGATACCCTGTATTCGCCATGCTGGGCAAACTTTTTTCACTGCTTTCATTCGGCAATAATGCAAAGGTGCCTTACTATACCAATATGGGTTCGGCAATTGCCAGTGGTGCCACTATCATGTTTTTGTTTTGGACAATTACTGCATTGGCAAAAAAGTTACTCTTAAACAAACGTGACGATGTTGTTGATCAAACAAATCTTATCCTCATTATGGGGGCCGGTCTTGTTGGTGCTTTAGCCTTTACTTATACCGATACGTTTTGGTTTTCGGCTGTTGAAACTATTGTATTCGCATTATCATCATTATGCACCGCTATCGTATTTTGGGCTATCCTGAAATGGGATGCTCATGCCGATGAAAAAGGTGCCGATAAATGGCTCATTTTTATAGCCTATGTTATTGGTTTATCAATTGGTATTCACTTATTAAACTTATTAACCATACCTGCTTTGGCCATAGTTTATTTCTTCCGCAGAAGTAAAAAAGTTACCGTGAGTAATGGCATACTGGCAATTTTAGCCGGTATTGTTATACTTGGTTTGGTACAATACGGCATCAGGGGATACACTATCAAATTTGCTGCTTACTTTGATCTTTTCTTTGTAAATACCTTAGGTTTAGGCTTCGGCAGCGGAGCGCTATTTTTTGTATTATTGATTGTGGCGGCGTTAGTAGCCGGTATTGTTTACAGTATCCGTAATAACAAACCGGTTTTGAACCTGGCATTATTATGTGTATCGTTTATTTATTTGGGCTATTCGTCATTTGCTTACATCCCTATCAGGGCCACTGCAAATCCCGATTTGAATAACTCACACCCTGATAATGCTTTTACACTTTACGGTTATTTAAATCGTATCCAGTACGGTGAAAACCCATTGTTATTTGGCCAATATTATGATGCCCAGGTAACCGGTCAAAAGGATGGTAACATCATTTACCGTAAGGGAAAAACTAAGTATGAAAACGCCGGTAAAAAAACCGACTATGAGTATGATCATACTACTTTTTTACCGCGTATGTACAGTGCCGAGGCGCAGGATGTACAGTTTTATAAAGAATGGTTAAAGATTCCTGAAGGGCAGGCACCAACCTTTACCGATAACTTAAAATGGATGTTTAGCTGGCAAATGTACCAGATGTACTGGCGCTATTTTATGTGGAATTTTGTGGGCCGTTATAACGATGCCGACGGTCAGCAAAGCACCGAAAGCATTGATGGTAACTGGACTACCGGTATTTTTGATGGCAGTAAGCACTTGCCAAAATCAGTAACCGGTGCTGTAACTTATACACCCTTATATGCCTTGCCGCTAATAATTGGCTTAATTGGTGCAGCCTATCATTTTACCCGTAAACAAAAAGACGCGCTGGTAGTATTGCTGTTATTCTTCTTTACTGGTCTTGCTATTGTATTGTATGTAAACCAAGCTAACGTACAGCCCCGCGAACGGGATTACTCCTACGTGGGGTCCTTCTACGCGTTTGCCATATGGATAGGCCTGGGTGTAATTGCTATTGCCGAAGGAGCGCGGAAGTTTTTGGATGGCAAAACGGCTGCTATCGGCTCTACCGTTATTTGTCTTTTGGCAGCACCTGTATTGCTGGCAAGTAAAGAGTGGGGCGATCATGATCGTTCAACCAAGCTTACCCCGCATGATATGGCATACAATTACCTGATATCTTGCCCACCAAATGCTATTTTATTTACTTATGGCGATAATGATACTTATTCATTATGGTACGATCAGGAAGTAGAAGGCATAAGGCCCGACGTTCGCATTGTAAACCTGAGCTTATTTACCGGTGATTGGTATATCCGCCAGATGCAGGGTAAAATGAACCAGTCTGAACCGTTGCCTATCACCATGCCTTACGATAAATACAAAGAGGGTGTAAGGGATGCTATTTATTACAGCGACCGTAAGCTTGACGGCCCGCAGGAAGTAAAAGAAGTATTTGACTTTATTACATCTGATGATAAAGCTGCACAGGTTGAATACCAAAGCGGAGATTACGGCAATTATATGCCAACCAAAAATCTGAAATTGACTATCAACCCCGAGGAGGTTGTAAGCAATGGTGTTATTACACCAGATCAAAAAAGCAGGTTGGCGACTACGATGGATTGGAAATTTCCGCCAAATTACGTGACTAAAGAAAACCTGGCTATATTAGATATCCTGGCACATAACCATTGGAAAAGGCCTATCTGTTTCACTACCACTATTGGTAACGAAAACCTGATTGGTTTACAGCCTTACTTATACAAAGAAGGTTTTACTTATCATTTAATACCTTTCCAAAAAGATACTACCATTCGCGATCAACTAAGCAAAACCAATACTTTGGTGATGTATAATAACATTATGACCAAGTTTAAATTTGGCAATTTCAAAACCGCTAAATACCTTGATCATGAATCAACATCGATGTTTTACCCGGTAATGGTGACCACTTTTAGCGATTTGATCCAAAACCTGATGAAAGAAGGTCACAATGACCTGGCGTTAAAAGCACTGCATAAATACGACCAGGAAATGCCTGATATTAACCCGTACATTGATATTGCAGGGCGTAAAATGTTTTTAGCTCAAATGGCTTTTCAATTAAATGATGTTGTTTTAGGTACCCGCATGATGACTAATATTGATAACTACGCGGTTGATCAGCTTGATTATAATTATCATTTATTAAGCAGCAATGGCAGCGGGTTAGATATGCGTAACGTGCAAATTAGCCTGCAGGTGTTAAACGGCATGGCCGATTTTGCGAAAGATAATAACCAAACCGGTTTATTCAAGAAGTTTGACGGTCAGCTGAAAGATTACGTTAAAAAATTTCAGCCTGTTTTGGGCAGCCAACAATAAAACGGCTTTTTAATGACTATGATGGAACTATCCTTAAAAGATAGTTCCATTTTTTGTTTTAGAGGGCTTGTGTTCTTTAGGGGGAAGGGAAAACGCAGTTAATTGGGTTAACATAACTTAACATATTTCAGATAAAATTCATATTAATTTCCTAATAATCAATATTTTGTATTTTAACAAGGTTAACACAAAAATGATGTGCCGTGCAATTTAGGCACACCCAATATTTGTGCCTGTTGCTGGTCAATACAAGTCCCTTCAATACCGGGATCATTTAACCAGAACCGGGCAATAAAAACAAGGTATTGTTTGATGCTTATCGCTTTCCTACTCCTTAAGCTTATTCCCTTACCTATTATTAGATTACAGCTTATTCCCGTTAATTATTTAGATGCGTTTGCCCTGATTTGTGCTACCGATCAACTCCGGAATTCGTGAAATTCGATCAAATTGTAACCGGGGCGGCGGGCATTCGCGTCTAACTCAAAAAAAAAGGCGCCTTAAGATAACACGAATGCATTACTTGGGGGTAAAAGCGATTTCCCTGCTTTAGGGGTATCCCGTTTTAAATATCAAATAAATATTATAAAGTCGGCTTGTTTATTTATTTTCATAGCCGTGATGCAAAAACGTTTTAAATTTTATTTAACATCCCCGGTAATTGTTTTATTTGTACTGATCAGCGCGTTTGTTGCTAAAGCCAGTGATCCCGCGGTACACGTTTCGCCAAAGCCAAACTGGTTAAGCGTCTGCAAACCTTATAATCAAAAGCCATCTGCCCGCACTATAGAGAACGGTTACTTTTATGCCCTGATAGAGCAGCAGGTACAGGTTGAAAAACAAGCCGACTATCACCATGTGATCAAAGAGATCATATCCGAAACAGGTATCCAAAACGCGTCGCAAATAAATGTTGGCTTCGATCCCAGTTTTCAGCGACTTGATTTTCATGAAATCATAGTTTGGCGTGCCGGGCAACCTATCAATCGCCTAAACGTATCGGGCTTCAAAGTAATAGCCGATGAAAAGGACCTATCTAACTTTATTTACCAGGGAAGCTACTCTGCCTTGTTGATCTTGGATGATATCCGGAAGGGCGATAGGATCGAATATTCGTACACGCTTACCGGCCGTAACCCCATATTTAATGGCCGGTATTGCGATGATATTACATTGCAATGGTATCAGCCTATAGCGCACCAATACACGGTGCTCATCACATCGGCACAAAGAAAATTAAACTTTAAGGCTTTCAACACCATACCCAAGGCTACCATAACAGAAAGCGGCGGTTTGAGGCGATATGAATATGAAGCTTTCCAGGTACCAGCTGCCCGCGATGACGATACCCAGCCTGCATGGTACGAGGGGAGGGCCAGGGTACAGATCAGCGAGTTTGGCAGTTGGGCCGAGGTAGTCAACTGGTCGTTGGGAATTAACCCGGCCGACGTTAATATAAAAGGAGAGCTGGCAGCCCGCATTGCCGAAATAAAAGCAAAAACAGGTACGGATAAAGTAAAATACTTTCGCGAAGCGGTAAGAACTGTGCAGGATGAGGTGAGATATATGGGGATAGAAATAGGGCAGTACTCGCATCGTGCCAATAATCCCGAAAAGGTTTTTAAGCAACGTTATGGCGATTGTAAAGACAAATCGCTGTTGCTGGTTTCTATGCTTAAAGCAGGCGGAATAGATGCATCTATGGTGTTGGTTAACTCCAGTGTGCGTGAACATATCGCCGATTATATCCCAACGTATTACGCCTTTGACCACGCGGTGGTTACCGCCAACGTAAACGGTAAACAAGTGTGGGTTGACGCTACTATTGATTACCAGGGCGGCGCCGGGACTGATATTTATTTCCCCAATTATGCCATGGGCCTGGTTTTAAAACCAGGTAATACCTCGCTTACAAGTATACCGCCATCAAAGGCCGGCAAAATAGTTTTCAATGATATTTATAAAATAAAAAACGATAAGGCTTCCGTTGAGTTTACCGTAAAAACGACTTATACCCTAAATGAAGCAGATGACATCCGTAACAGGTTAGCATCGAGTGGTATGGCCGAAACTGAAAAGAACTACCTGGAATATTACGCCAAAACCTATTCAAAAATTGAACCCAAGGATTCTGTAACGGTAACCGACGACCTGGAGAAGAATGTATTGACCACAAAAGAAACCTATATTATCAAAGACTTTTTCACAACAGATTCTGAAACCAATAAACGATCTGTTGATTTGTATGCAAACTATATCTCGCATCAACTGCCATCTATTAACGGGCAAACTAAAACACCGGTATCGCTTAGCTATCCGCTCAATTATGATTATACCATCAGCGTGATCTTGCCTGGTGGCTGGGATATTACCACCCGTAAGGAAGCTATCAACAGGGATTATTATAAGTTCGCATCCGATTATTCGGCATCGGGCGATACGCTGCTGCTTAACTATAAACTGAATTATCTTAAAGATTATGTTCCGGCTAATAAGCTGGCCGAATTTAGAGCTGATATTAAAAAGCTTAATTACGACGGCTTAAGCTACAGCTTTAGTTATGGTACTGTACACGAGCCGGAATCAAGTGTTAACGGCTATATGGTGATGCTGGCTGGCTTTCTTACGGTAGGCCTTGTATTTTTAGGTGTATGGGTTTACCAGCGCGAAACGCCGGGTATTGTGTTTAGCCATGGTACAACCTTTACACCCATTGGTGGCTGGCTAATTTTGGTAGCCATAGGACTGGGTGCCACAGCCATTAATGTGCTGATAAACCTTTATACAGGAAAGTTTTTTGAATTGGGTTACTGGAATAGTTTCGCTGGGAAATTTACTTTAAACTATAGGGTACTTATTGTTACTACGGTGGTTGGTAATATTATATTAATGGGCTACGCTATTTTTAACCTGGTATTGCTTTTGAACAAACGTGATATATTGCCCAAAGCCATCATCGGATATTTTGCTTACAGTACTGTTTTTGCATTCATCTATTACTTTATAACTTTAACAACGCAAGGGCCGCAACAATACAAACTAAACCAGGATGCACAATTTGCTTTGGTGCGCGCAATTTTAGTTTCGATAATTTGGATCTCTTATTTTAGAAGATCATCGCGGGTGGAGCATACTTTTATCGTACCGTACCCTCCGTATAACTACAGTTATGAGGGGCCGGATGCTCATCGTTCCGAATCAAAGTAACAAAGCTACATATCGTATACCGGCTTTGTTGATGAATTTAACGATACATCGTTTTTTATAATGGCGATTGATTTGCTACGCGTCTGATTGTCAGTTGGTTTTTGAGATGGCCTGTTATTTGAATACAGCGTATGATCAAGAATCTATTTCGTTTATATGTAAATTCTTATTAATTATCGGGCTTATAATTTTAATTCAGCCGTAAATAAAGATTTTTAGAATAAATTTGATAAAAACAATTACACTGCCCAAATGAAATTTCAACAGTTATTAGAGGATGTAAAGCATTATGTTGTTTCTTACTTTGATGCCTACCAGGATCCTCACCTCATATATCACGATTTAAAGCATACCAAAGATGTTGTATCTGCCGCTACCAAAATTGCCAATCACTACCAGTTAAGTGACGAAGACTTTTTTGCAGTGGTGGCAGCGGCCTGGTTCCATGATACAGGATATTTTACCGATAAAGCCGAACATGAAGCCAAAAGTATTAGCCTTGCCGAGCATGAGTTAAAGCAATTGAAGGTTAGCCAGCAGGTTATTGATAAAGTTAAAGGCTGTATTTTGGCTACGGAAATGCCGCAAAAACCCAATGGTTTATTACAGGAAATTATTTGCGATGCCGATCTTTTCCATTTAGGGAGCAGCGATTTCCAGGAGAAAAGCAAAATGGTACGCAAGGAGTTTGAGATTGTAAAAGGTATCACCATTGATAAAGATGTTTGGCGTGAAAAGAGTATTGAACTATTGCAGGGCCATCAATACTTTACCGATTACTGCCGGTTATTGTTAGGCGATCAGCAGCAGAAGAACCTGGATAAATTAATTAAAAAGCAGGAAGAGGTAAAAGACAAGAAACCGTTGATAGAGCCGCTTGCAGGTAGCACCATCATAACGGATGATGACGACGACGATGAAGTTGATACCGATGATGACGACGATACAACTGTAGCCGAGGATATAGAAAAGCATTCAAAAAGCCTCAGGAAAAAGAAACCCGAAAAAGGTATCGAAACCATGTTTCGTATCAGTTCTGCAAATCATCAGCGCTTAAGTGATATGGCCGATAATAAGGCGCACATCATGATCACGGTTAACTCCATCATCCTTTCGGCCATTATTAGTTTGGTGCTGCGTAAAATGGATGAGCATTCGCAGTTATTGTGGCCTACATTTATGCTGCTTACCGTTAGTTTGCTTACCATTACATTCTCTATCCTGGCTACCAGGCCATCTATCCCGATGGGCGTTTTTACGCGTGAGGACATCGCCAATAAAACCACAAACCTGCTTTTCTTTGGTAATTTTTACCGCATGAGTTATGAGGATTATAGCGATGGGATGCTGAAGATGATGGACGATAGCGAGTTTTTATACGGTAGCCTTATCCGCGATAATTACTCGCAGGGCGTGGTACTTGGTAAAAAATATCGCTTGTTAAGGGTTTCCTATAACATATTCATGTTTGGTTTAATAGCCGCGGTAATTGCCTACATAATATTTTCGGTGATATAATTAATAGCATTTACTGCTAATACATAATTTGCTATTTATGAAACAATATTCGTTTTTTGACAGGGACCTGAGCTGGTTGCTTTTTAATGAGCGTATTTTGATGGAAGCCGAAAGGGACGAGCTGCCCACTATGGAAAGGGTAAATTTCCTGGGTATATTTTCATCAAATCTTGATGAATTTTACCGGGTGCGGATTCCTGTTTTAATGGCATTGCACTCCTTAGGTGAAGATAACAAAAGTGAAAAAGAGGATGTTTTTCACCGGGCGCAGGAGTTGGTTGGCCATCAGCAGGAACGATTTGGGAAAGTGTTACGGGAGCGGTTGATCCCGCTTTTAAAAGAAAGCAAAGTCAACTTGCTTTTTAACGAGCCGATACCTAACATCATTGCCGATAAAGTAAGTGATTATTTTTTTAGCCAGGTACTTGCCTTTTTGCAGCCGCTTGATTTGACTGATGCTAAAAAGAAATTCTTTCCGGAGAATAACAAATTATACTTTTTGATCAGTTTGAGCAATGATGCCAAAACTGAACGGAATGTTATCCTTAACATTCCATCAAATCAATTGCCCCGTTTTTTGAGTATCGGTGCCAGCGATGGTGTTCAGTATATTGTTTTCCTGGATGATATTATAAGGCATAACCTGGATAAGCTGTTCAAAACCGAAACGCTAAGCGGCTGTTACACTTTTAAAGTAAACCGCGATGCGGAACTTGACCTGGACGGCGAGTTTGAGGGTGACGTATCAGAACAAATAGAAAAGCAGTTGCTTAAACGTGATGCAGGTATAGCTACCCGATTTTTACACCAGCCAGGCATTCCGTTACGGACCCTCAACTTTATTGCCGATAAATTTAACCTGCTGGGAACAAGTATTGTAGAAGGGGGGATGTACCACAACCTGAAAGATTTGATGGGCTTACCGGCAAATAACTCTGCCTTGAAGTACAGCAAATGGCCAGCCATTTTAAGTGGCATTCACCCCGAGGAAGGTTCCTTTTTTGAGCAGATAGATAAAAAAGACTACATTTTTCATCCACCATATTTATCATACAATAATATCCTGCGCTTTTTTAACGAGGCTGCTACAGATGTTACCGTTACGGAGATCTCGGTAACATTATACCGTGTTGCCAGCGATTCGAGGATTGTGAACGCGCTCATCAGCGCGGCTACCAATGGCAAAAAGGTGCGTGTAATGGTTGAGCTTAAAGCCCGGTTTGATGAAGCTAATAATATCAAGTGGGCAAAAAAAATGAAAGCTGCGGGTGTGGAGATCATTTACAGCCACAAGGAGCTTAAAGTGCACGCGAAAATTGCTTTGGTTAAAAGACATGTGGATGGTCGCGAAAAGTATTCGGGCTTATTAGCCACCGGTAATTTTAACGAAAGCACCGCGGCCTTTTATACTGATCATATTTTAATGACCGCCAATCCGGCCTTGCTTCGCGAAATGGAACTGGTGTTTATGTTCCTGGCTAAAAGGGTTAAATCGGCAGATGATTACCCGGTTGATTTTAAGCACCTGTTAGTTGCCCAGTTTAATTTACAGGATGGCTTTTTAGCGCTCATAGATCAAGAGATAGAAAATGCGAAGCAAGGTTTGCCGGCTGGTATTACTATTAAGCTGAACAACCTGGAGGAGCGCATCCTGATAGCCAAATTATACGATGCATCGCAGGCGGGGGTAAAAATAAATATGATCGTCCGCAGTATTTGCTGCCTTATTCCCGGCGTAGCCGGTATGAGCGAAAATATTACTATTACGCGTATTGTTGACCGCTACCTGGAGCATGGCCGCATTTTTGTGTTCAATAATAACAATGCCCCAAAGGTATTTATGGGCTCGGCCGATTGGATGAACCGCAATGTTTACCGGCGTGTTGAAGTTTGTTTCCCCGTTTATGATGAAAGCGTTAAAGCCGAAGTAATACAGATGCTCGATTTACAGCTCAACGATAATGTGCAGGCTGTAAAATTAGATACGCAGCTACAAAATATCCCGGTTGACAAAGGGGAACCTTCCATACAATCGCAAAGGGCTATTTATGAATTTTTAAGTGCTAAAAGTGTATGAGGGTTAAACGGAATAAAAATATAACTGCCAATCTCTTTATCGTCCTGCTGATATGTGCCGGATTGATGATCAATTTGGCATGTACGCAAAAGCAAGGTGAATCTGGCTCAACAGAGGCGGTTGAGGCGGCAGGTGAAACAGCAACAAGTGGTAATCCCAAAGGCTACGATCTGTCGAAACCGGAGAAATTTAATATGCCCGAAAGTTTACTTGAAATTTCGGGTATCACGTTTTTTAACGGCAGCAGCGATATGCTTTATGCCGAAGAAGATGAGAGCGGTCGCGTTTACTACCTTAAATTGGGCGATAAACAGGCTAACTACGTTCGTTTTGGTAAAAAGGGGGATTATGAAGATCTCGGCATTTGCAACGGGCAGGTGGTTGTATTAAGGAGTGATGGTGCGTTATTTACGTTTCCGTTTAGCCAGGTGAAAAACGCTGAGGTAAACGCGCAGAAACAGGATGGTATTTTACCCGAAGGCGAGTACGAAGGGATGTATGCCGATGAAAAATCAAAATCATTATATGTGCTATGTAAACATTGTGCCGATGACAAAACAACCAAAGCCAGCAGCGGCTATATTTTAAGTATCCAAACAAATGGTACAATCAAGCAAACGGGCACCTTTAGTGTAGATGTAAAGGCGATTGAAAAATTAGCCGGTCAAAAGAAAATATCTTTCCATCCATCGGCATTGACAAAAAATCAGGCTACTAATGAATGGTATATTTTATCGTCGGTAAATAAAATACTGGTGGTGGCCGACGCTTCATGGAAAATCAAGGCTGTTTACCCGTTAAATTCGGCATTTAACCAGCCTGAGGGAATCGCTTTTGATGCACAGCAAAATTTGTATATATCAAATGAAGGCGGAAAATTAAACATGGGAAACGTTCTGAAATTCAGTTATACTCCCTGACATTATCATATGAACATCAGTTTACAGTCATCTGAATATTAAGATTTTAGCTGGTGTCAAAATCTACAGATTATTTACAAAATCATTACTTATAAATAATTGCCATAGTTATACCTTTGCCCATAGGTTTTTATAATGCATACAGAAGTAATCAATATAAGTAAGAATAACTGCACCATTTGCCAGGTAGATATGTGCCTTACATTTAACCCGTTTGTGGAGCATTTGAAGGAGCGTGTACTTACCGAAAAGACCCTGAAAACTGAGTTTTATAAATATGTATTAAACAAGTTTGAGGCAGATCCCTGCATTAGCCTGGATATACAGCCGGAAAACGCGGAAGGGTTTAGAGAATCGCTTGAGCTTATTTACAGTATCCTTACCCCGCCAATACTTAACGAAAAAGAGTTTTACTGGGCTTTAAGTACCCCTGTGCCCGAAAAGATATTTTTTAGTACAGAGGCGTTTTTTAATTTTCATTCAAGCCACCATTCTGGTTTGTACGCAGTGAATATGCCCGATGATGAGTTGTTTACCCAGCGTCAGAAAAGATTCATATACAACCTGATATTGGAGCGGATGTATGGTTTTAGTACCGTACTTAAAAACGAACTGCTTTACAGCTATGTAGATCCCGAAACCAAGCTAACACGTTTTTACAGCATTTTTACCAATGCGGAGTTTGTTAAAATTGTGCTCAGGGGCGAATTGCCCGAACTGAAGTTTGAAACTATTGAACCTTATTTGAACGATTTTGAAGGGATAGAGATATTGGAACGCATACTGCCACTATCTAACTTTATGTTCCAGGGTTTTACGGTGATCACTTTAACCGATGTTACACTTAGCCACGCTATGGAAAGCATCAGGGACGAATTGGTCAACCACTCGGCCAATGAAGCTGAGCAATATGAGCACATTATCAGCTCGCTGAAAACACTATCAGAAGACCCTTGTATAGAATTTGGTTTGCTGCCATTTTTAAAGGTTAATAACCAGCCAATATTTGACACCGCTGAGTGTTCGCAAAGTGTGATCATTTCTGAGGCAAAACATTTTAATGCAGCCGAAGAAACCTTCCAGGCCCTGGCTTTTGATTACAATAAAAATCCGAAGCCGGTATTTTTCAATACCATTACAGATGAAAAGGTAGCAAAATTTCCATTCTTAAAGGTACTGAAAGAGGCCAGGATCAAATCGTACGGTATTTTTCCGGTGTACTACAACAAGAAAAATGTAGGCATTATGGAGGTATACTCCTACAATGAGATCGCTCTTTATGAAAAATTGCTTTCCAAACTGCAAAATGCTATGCCGCTTATTGCCCAGCTGCTGCAAAACAGTATAGATCAATTTGATGAAAGGCTTGAAAAGGTTATCAAAGAAAAGTTTACCTCGTTACAGCCATCAGTTCAGTGGAAATTTAACGAAGTAGCCTGGAACTACCTTAAAACAGGCAATAAAAAGAATAAAAGCCAGGAGATTGAAACAGTAGTGTTTAATAATGTTTACCCGCTATTTGGTGCCATCGATATCCGTAATTCTACCATTGAGCGCAATACGGCTTTACAGGATGACCTAAAGGCTTTAATGGCTACCATCATTAAAACATTATTGACTCTGAAAGAGCACATTCATTTAAACCTGATTGATAACCTCATTTATAAATGTAAAGATTGGGAGCAAAAGATAAGTGGCTTTATAACTACCAACGATGAACTAACGCTTGATAGTTTCCTGGAAAAGGAGGTAAACCCGTTCTTCAATTACTTCAGGGAAAATTACCCCGAAGAGAAACCTGTTATAGATGCCTATTTTGAATGTTTGGCAGAAGATACCGGTATAGCGTTCGCCAATCGCCGTAACCTGGAAAATTCCATGCAGTTGATCAATAATACCATTAACCATTACCTTGAGCTGGTACAGGATGATGTGCAGGGATCTTATCCATGTTATTTTGAAAAATTCAGGACCGATGGTGTTGAGTATGATATTTATATCGGGCAATCTATATCGCCAACGCGTGCGTTTGATGTGCTGTACCTTAAAAATATAAGGTTGTGGCAATTACAGTCGATGGCCGAGATTGCAAAGCTTACTCATGAGTTGGCCGGGCAGATTGAGCGCCCATTGGAAACCACGCAATTAATCTTTATCCATTCAAACGCTATCGATATCAGTTTCAGGAATGATGAACGCCGCTTTGATGTGGAAGGGGCTTACAATATCCGGTACGAGATCATCAAAAAGCGTATCGATAAAGTACTGATAGCCGGTTCTGTTGAACGCCTTACACAGCCAGGCAAAATAGCAATGGTGTATTTTAACCCCAATGAGGCCGCCGAATATCACGAGTACATCAAATACCTGCAGGAGCAAAATGTGTTAAATGACGATCTGGAATACCTTGATTTAGAAGAACTACAGGGCGTTACCGGCCTTAAAGCACTTAGGGTAGGGGTTAATTATCAAACAGCTTCGTCAAAATAAAACTATCAGGTATAAAAACTATTTTGTAATATGCATTACATAGTTGTTTAGCCTTGAAACACATTTACTTTAGCACAGCGTATTTAAAAAAAGCATTCCCTTTTCTGTTAGGAATAAGCTTGTTATCGAACATCAGCGTCAAAGCGCAGGTTGCCGGCGATAGCATCAAACTGGCCATCGAACCCGATTATAATAAGGTAAGTGGTACCCATCGTTTTTTCCTGGGCGAAAATTACCGCAAGCTTTGGGCGGCGCCGGTTACTTTAAAAATCTTTCATATCTCATCAGAAAAAGGTGGCTTAAAGATCCTGCAAAAAGGAGGGGGACAGCAAACCAAATCATTACGACTGCAGGATTCAACCGGGCAGCAATGGGTTTTAAGAACCATTCAAAAATATCCCGAAAAAGGTTTACCTGTTGATTTACGGCCAACTGTAGCGAAAGATATTTTGCAAGACCAGGTATCTGCAGCACACCCTTTTTCGGCCTTAACAGTTCCACCGCTGGCCGAAGCGCTGGGCATCCCGCATTCAAATCCACGTATTGTGTATGTACCAGATGATCCAGCATTGGGGCAATACCAGAAAGATTTTGCCAACCAGGTTTTTTTGTTTGAAGAGCGTGAACCACTGGATGCCGAGAAAACCGACAACACTGACAAAGTACAAAAGAAACTCCAGGACGATAATGACAACCGGGTTGACCAAAAAATAGTGCTTCGCGCGCGCCTGTTAGATATGCTGCTGGGCGATTGGGACAGGCATGAAGACCAATGGCGTTGGGAAAAAATTGACGGAAAGCACGAAACTGTTTATGAACCTGTACCGCGTGATCGTGACCAGGTGTACTATAAAACCTCGGGTTTATTTCCATGGATAGTGGCACATCAGTGGTTAAAATCAAAATTTCAGGGTTATAGTAACGAGATCAGGGATATCAACGGGTGGAATTTTAATGCCCGCTATTTTGACCGTTACTTTTTGAACGCTTTGAGTGAAGACGATTGGAAAGAGCAAATTGCATACGTGCAAAGCAAGCTAACCGATGAGCTGATCAAAAGTGCTGTAAAGCTCATGCCCGATACCATCTACAGGTTATCCGGCCCCGAGATCATTGGCAAAATGATAGCCCGCCGCAATACGCTGCAAAAACAAGCGCTGGAGTATTATAAGTTTATCTCTAAAGATGTTGAGATCCCGGCAAGCGATAAAACAGATAAATTCACTATTAGTAATGAAGCCGGCGGCAACTTAACTGTTATCTTAAATAAGATCAAAAAAGACGGCACAATTGATAAAGTTACCTATCAGCGAACCTTTAAGCCCGATGTTACCGAGGAGGTAAGACTATATGGTTTTGACGGCGACGATCAGTTTTCGGTTATCGGCACAACGCCATCGCCAATCAGGGTGCGTATGATTGGCGGCGACGGGGTAGATAGTTTTTATGTAGATAAAAACCTGCATAACCGAAGCAATCTTTTTGTTTATGACCGTTCAGATCAGCAAAACAAACTGCCCTCATCATCAGATGCTAAAATTCGGACCTCTACAGATACTGCTGTAAATGAGTATGATAAAAAGAGTTTTAAGTTTGACCGGTTCGAGCCTATCATCCTGGCTAATTACAGCCCTGATCTTGGTATTTCGTTAATTGCCGGCCTGTCCTTCGAGAAACATGGCTTCCGTAAAGAACCTTATGCCTTCAGAGATGAATTTCTGGTAAATTATAACCTTGGGCGGGAATCATTTCTGCTTACTTATAAGGCAGATTGGACTAAGTTAATTGGCAATAATGGCTTATCAGTTAACATCACCTCTATGGGGCCGCATAACCTGAGTAATTTCTTCGGGTTAGGCAACAATACCGTTTTTGAAAATAAGGGCGATAAAGAGATCAGCTATTACCGTAACCGTTACGATTTTATTTATGGCGATGTTTCCTTGAAACAAACACAGGATAACTGGAAATTTAGCGAGGGCATAGCCGGGCAATATTACAACAGCAAGGCGGATAATAACACAACTCGTTTTTTGAATGATTATAATCAAGCCCATCCCGGCGATAATGTTTTCGGAACCAAGATCTATACAGGTCTGAAGACTACCGCCCAACTGGATACCCGTAACAAAGCTACTATACCAACCAAAGGTATTTTCTGGAGCACAACACTTAGCGGTTTTACGGGATTAAGCAAAGACAGTCATAATACTTACGGACAGATCCTTTCTGAATTTAGCTTCTATTTAAACCCGGATAAAGATTCTGTTTTAGTAATTGCTGATAGAACAGGTTTAGGAACAACCATTGGCAATGCCACTTACTTTCAACAAATGAAATTAGGCGGCTTTCAAAACTTCAGGGGATTTCATACCAACAGGTTCACAGGCAAATCCATAGCCTACAACAACCTGGAACTGCGGCTTAAAGTACTGGACTTTACATCATACCTGCTGCCAGGCTCCTTTGGAGTGATCGGTTTTAATGATGTAGGCCGTGTATGGATTCCCGGCGAAAAATCAGACCAATGGCACGATGGCTACGGTGGTGGCATCTATATTATCCCAGCCCAACTGGTTCTTATAGAAGCTGTAATGGGCTTTTCAAAAGAAGGCAGTTTGCCGTATATTTCAATTGGATTGAGGTTTTAAAAAGCCTCACCTAAATCCTCTCCAAAGGAGAGGACTTTTGATTTGCGTATTTTAGAAGTCATTCAAACTATTTTTTCAAAGTCCTCTCCTTTGGAGAGTATTTAGGTGAGGCCCTTTACAGCAACAATATATCTATCTGATGCGCATGTACCATATTCACAATTGGCGACCATGCAAAAACTGTAAACCGGCCATCTTGCGAGGCTACTAACGCAATGGCATCCTTTTGGTCGTACACAAACTGAGCCGCCGATAAATGCCTGGTACCGCCATTTTGTGCCGGATGTATAACCTTGGTAGAGCAGCCAACAATAGGTTCGGTAACAATGATCTCTTCTACACGCGTACTTTTTGACGAGCGGCCTATTTTAGCGCCGAAAGCAAGCAGCTCGTGTTTATCATTGATCACGGTAGCACCATCAATGGAAGTTAACCCCCCTATGGTATCAACAGCACGACGAAGCTTTTCCTGCCACGACGTGTGGTATTTTTCGATACCCTCATGGATCATCAGATCGGTAAGGCCCGAGAATGCCGGAGAAACGGGGTAGGAAATAGGCGAAATAATGGATTCCATCCAGTCGTCGTTACCCGCCGGTACTACTAATAGGATTCCCCCGCGTTTGTGGGCCTGCATTGATGCCGCAAGCTGTACCAGTACATTCACAGGATCATTCCATAATGATGGAAGCGTAAAATCGAGCATCGAAGTAAGAATAGTAGGGCAGTCGGACAGCGAAGAACCCTGCTCATCTACCACTTTTATCTCATCGCCCTTTAAAATGGCTATGTTCAGGAATTTTCCGAAGCCATCAACCCGGCGGTGTTTAATCACCAATAGGCCAGGTTCAATCACCTCCAATACAAAACAGTAGGCGGGGATAGCCAGTGTAGTACCCCAAACGTACAATTCACCATCCTCAACCCAAACACCCAGATGGATCCCTGGCTGTTGTACCGCCGAAGCAAATTTGGTAAGGATGTTGGGGGCCAATGGTATCTTATGGCCAAATAGTAAAGGTTGACCTGCACTCTCCGGCGGTAAAAAAGCCAGGGTGAATTTTGGCGAATAACCTTCCTCGCGGCGTAGGCTGGCCCAAAATGAAATATCTATAATGGTTTCAATAGTGGCGATATCCGGTGTAGGGGCCGAAAAATCGGCCGCACTTTCGGAATTAACCAAAGAATGGAAATATTTAAAATGACGCTCCAATGTAGGGGCTACATTACGCGCGGCTTTGTATGTTGGTTCAGCTGATAAGCTTTTTGTTTTCATTATTTCTTTTAAACGTACCGGGGCTGTATGCCCTTTTTATGATTTGTCCCTATCAAAAATAAGCCATAAATATTGGCATCCCAAACAAATGCCTCAAAATTGCAATTAGCCGATAATTGATACACATATTCCAAACGCTGGCCCGCATTGTAAAAGGGGCATCGGCAAGTGATTTATTTTTTACTTTTGCGGCATGGATAATGCCACTGTTCCCAGCCCATCAAGATTGAGATTTGCATGCGGAGTCTTCTTCTTTATTTCGGGCTTCGGTTATTCGTCCTGGGCTTCGCGTATCCCATCAATACAACAGCATTTACATTTAAATGAAGCGCAGTTAGGGGCTGTTTTATTTGCATTGCCAATAGGTTTAATGCTCACCATACCTATAACGGCAAAAATGCTTAGGCACTTTAGCAGCAAACGGATTATGCTGGTTGGCGTTATAGCCTTTAATTTACTGTTATGCCTCCCGGGCTTTACCACCTATGTGTGGCAATTGGTTATCCTGTTGTTCTTTTTTGGCTCAGCTCGTAATATTTATAATCTATCCACCAATGCGCAGGCCGTGAGCATCCAGGTTTTTTACGATAAGCCAATCATGGTGACTTTTCACGGCATCTGGAGCATTGCCGGGTTTGCAGGGGCGGCAGTAGGGTATTTAATGGTATCGTTTAATGTGGCTACCTCATGGCATTTATTGATGGTAGGGATAGCTATGCTGATAATCACAGCCATTTTTTATCCGTACATATACGATGAAAAACCGGCAGTTACTTCAAGTACTGCGGGTTTTAGGTTGCCCGATAAGTACCTGATCAAGTTCGCGCTGATATGCTTTGCGTCCATGGCCTGTGAAAACACCATGTACGATTGGAGCGCTATCTATTTTCAAAAAGTTGTACATCCTTCAAAATCCGCAGCCACGGCTGCATTTGTGGTGTACATGGTTGCCATGACGCTGGGGCGTTTTACCGGAGATAAACTGGTGGCATCTGCCGGTATTAAAAAAGTACTGATGCTAAGTGGTATCCTTATCACCAGTGGCTTGTTGTTCTGTATTATTTTACCTTATGTCATTACCACTTACATCGCCTATGCGATGGTTGGCGTTGGGGTGTCATGCATTGTGCCACTCGTATTTAGCATGGCCGGTAAATCGCAAAGTATGAATACCGGGCAAGCATTGGCAGCCGTATCAACAGTAGGCTATCTTGGGTTTTTAGTTATCCCCCCAACTGTTGGTTTTATTGCGCAGGCTATAGGGTTACGTTGGGCCTTTGGAATCGTTGCCTGCTTTGGCGCGCTTATCATCATATTGGTGTTTCAGCTTAAAGAAAACAAACAACCGGAAGTTATACCTTCCTGATTTAAATCAGCTACTTTTACCGCTGTGCAAAACATACAACCCGATCCCCAAATTTTGATAGACATTGTGCAAACGCCTATGCCTTATGGCAAGTATAAGGGCACTATTATTGCGGATATCCCTATCAGCTACCTGGAATGGATGGCAGGTAAAGGTTTTACCAAAGATAAGATGGGTATGATGCTCTCCACTGTTTTCGAGATCAAAACAAACGGCTTGAGCGAGATTCTGTTCATGGTTAAAAAATCACTTAAACAGGGTGGGGGTAGCAGCCCTAAACTACGGTAAATTAAGATTGCTTTTTACTGACCATCTGCTGTAAGGTTTGCTTCGTAAATTCGTCTAAACACAGAAAAGATTATGAACAAGCTAATTTTGTATATCGCAGGGATGTTCTTATTTGTTGGCTGCGCAAACGGACAGGCTTCAGGTGGTGGTGATGCCATGGCACCGCTACCTAAAGTTAAGGCAGGTGAGGCGGTTGCTACATTTGGCGGCGGCTGTTTCTGGAGCATGAGCGAGGCCATGTCTGAACTTAAGGGAGTTAATAAAGTAGTTTCGGGTTATGCTGGCGGCAATACTAAAAACCCGACATATGAAGAGGTGAGTTCCCGTGCCACCAATCATGCCGAAACAGTACAGATCTATTACAATCCTAAAGTGATCAGCTACGCTACCATTGCCGATGCTTTCTTTTTTGCCCACGATCCAACCACGCTTAACCGCCAGGGACCTGATGAAGGTACCGATTACCGTTCCATTGCTTTTTATCGTACACCAGAGGAAAAGAACACGCTGCTGGCTACCATTAAAAAGGTAAACGAATCAAAGCATTACAATAACCCCATAGTTACGCAGGTAGTACCTTTTACAGTATTTTATGCTGCCGAAAACTATCACCAGGGTTATTATAAAACCCATCTTGATCAGCCTTATATCGAATCAGTTTCGACACCCAAAGTGATGAAATTCAGAAAAGCGATGGCAGCCGATCTTAAACCGGAGTTTAAGCCCCACCCAACCCTCCCCTAAAGGGTAGGGCTTAAACGAGAAATTATGTTTTTTTTAAAGTCTCCCCTTCAGGGGAGATTTAGAGGGGCCTACAATCTATTAAACCATCCTTTTTTCCAAAATACAACTACCAGGGCAACCGCGATAGATAACATTAACATTAAGGCGAACGGATAACCATTTGGCCAGTAAAGCTCGGGGATGTTATTGTGAAGAATGTGGCCTTTATCATCCTGGTGGGCAAAATTCATTCCGTAAATGCCGGCAATAAAGGTGAGGGGGATAAAGATTACCGATATAATGGTTAGCACCTTCATGATTTCGTTCATGCGGTTGCTTACCATGGATAAGTACAAATCGATGATACTCGAAGTTACCTCTTTATAGTTTTCTATCAGATCCATAGCCTGGATGCAATGGTCATAAGCATCACGTAAAAACAGTTTTACCTCGGGCGTAATCAGCGGACTTTCAGACCTGATCATGTCATTAATCTTATCCCGCTCGGGCCAGCTTGCCCTGCGGATGATGATCAACGTACGCTTAATTTGCTGCGAGTTAAACATGATGCTTTTATCGGCATCGGTGTAAACCTTATCTTCAATGGCGTCTAACTTATCGCCAATTTTGGCCAATAGTATAAAGTAGGTATCAATAATGGTATCCGTAAGAGCGTAGCACATATAACCAGGGCCCGCGGTGCGTATAGCTCCTTTGCCTGCTTTTAAGCGGGCTTTTACAGCTTCAAAACATTCTACGTGGTCTTCCTCAAAACTGATGATGATATTATCTTTTATGATTGCTGAAAATTGGTGGTTGATCAGCTCATCTTCGTCATTAAAATGCACAATACGGCTGGTACTAAAGGCATAGTCCTCATACTCATCAAACTTGGGCCTTTGATGAATGTTGGCAATATCCTCTAATACCAAGGGGTTAATTTTTAAATGCTCGCCAATTTGCTCAATCAAGCCGGCATCGCCCAAACCATTGATTTTGATCCAATGGGTATGGTTATCACATTTTTTAAGCTGCGACAGGATCACTTTAATGTCTTTACCTTCAGACGTGATCAGTTCATCCTTATTATAGCTAAACATGGCTATATGCGGCTTTAAAGCGCCCTCAGGCACTACAACAAGCCCCGGACGATCACCTACATTACCGCTGTGCCTGCGCGCGTCATATTTTACCCTTTTTATAATGTTGTTCATTTATAAATAATTTATGCTTTGCGGACCCTGGTTAAAAAGCAGGTCGACAATGCTCAGATTTTTCAGGAAACCTTTCCGCTCTTCAAAAACCTGAAAATAAGGTTTTTGTTGTAATTCTGATTCTTTTTTTGGGTGGATGCTCGCCCTGAAATCCGGTACCGACGGATACTTGGCATGATATTCATCAGTATACTTAATCTCTGCCTTTATTTTGGTGAATTTAAGTAACAGCTGCAGTAGCTCTTCGTTAAAATCAAACAGGAAGGTTGTTTGTTTCTGTTTGTCATAAAACGTGGCAAAATCATCCTCATAATACTCAAAATAGGCCGACCGCCGATAACAAGCTTCCAGGCTTTGCCAGTGTATGCGCTGCCAGCGAAAGTCGTAGCTTATTTTAACATCTTTAATTTTGGTATGCGTTTTTGAACCTTTAACCACCGGCACAACCAGTGTAAGAATCCCTTCGGGCGAGTAAATATTGGCCCGGTTACGATAAGTTTGCTTAGGGAAATGTTCTTCTCTTTCTATCAGTATATCAGGCTTGTAAGTGTTCAAGCTTGCAAAATATTCAACCGGCGGAAGATAAAACATAGGTAATACAGCACCTTTTTCAATCATATATTTTATGTTTGTGGTCAAAATTGGTTAAAATAATGTTAAAAAAGGGTCTTTTAAGGTTGGGGATTGTATTTTTATACCTCACATCGTTATTGCCCTTTTGGTTTTTATACCTTATTTCTGATGTGCTGTTTGTGGTGATCTACTACATAGTACATTACCGCCGGGCTGTAGTGCAGCAAAACCTGGCAAATGCCTTCCCCGAAAAATCTGTACAGGAACGCCGGCAAATTGAGCGCAAATATTATCGATACCTTGCCGATTTGATTGTAGAGACGGTAAAAATGATCACCGTATCTGAAAAGCAAATTCAAAAAAGGGTAGTGGCCACCAACTCCGAACTGGTTCATGAGTATTTTGCAAAAGGCAAAAGCATTATCGCGGTAGCCGGTCACTATTGCAATTGGGAAATGGCGGCACTCAATTTCAATTTTGTTACCGATAAACGTTTCATGATCGTGTATAAACCTTTATCGAACGAAATGTTTGATGATTTTTTTATCAAGATCCGTTCCCGCTTTGGTGGGCAGCCTGTAGCCATGAAACAAACGTTGCGTAAAATGGTGGAGTACAGGAAAGAGTTAACTGTAAGCGTATTGGTTGGCGATCAAACCCCGGTAAGGCACGAAGTTAATTACTTTACTGATTTTTTAAACCAGCCAACAGCTGTGTTTTTAGGTATCGAAAAAATAGCCAAAACCATTGATGCCGCTGTTGTTTTTTACGATATGAAAAGGGTTAAACGCGGCTATTATACTTATACTTTAATACCGCTTACGGAAACCCCCAAAGAAACTGCCGAACACGAAATTACAGATATGCATGTGCAATACCTGGATAGCATGATCAGGCGGGAACCGCAATATTGGATATGGTCGCACAGGAGGTGGAAATTTGGGCCGGAGGACTTGCAACAATGATCAATAACCCCAAAGTTGCCGTAGTAATTTTAAACTGGAACGGTGTTAAGTACCTCAAACAATTTCTTCCCACTGTTATGGCCTCTACCTGGCCCGGTCTTGAAGTTGTGGTGGGTGATAACGCGTCTACCGACGGCTCTATCGCTTTTTTACGGGAGAACTATCCAAATATTTATATCATTCAAAATGATCAGAACTACGGCTTTACAGGCGGGTATAATCGTGTTTTAGCCCAGGTTGATGCGGATTATTATATCCTGCTCAATTCTGATGTGGAAGTAACACCCAACTGGATTGAACCGGTTATTGAACTGATGGAAAGCGATGCGCTGATAGCCGCCGCTGCACCCAAACTGCTGGCTTACGCCTATAAAGATACATTCGAGCATGCCGGTGCAGCAGGTGGATTTATCGACGTTTACGGCTACCCATTTTGCAGGGGGCGTTTATTCAATGAGGTGGAAAAAGACCATGGTCAATACCAGCAATCGGGCGAGGTATTCTGGGCATCGGGCGCGGCCTTGTTTATTAAAAAGAAGTATTGGGATTTGGCCGGAGGTTTTGATGAATCATTTTTTGCCCATATGGAAGAAATTGACCTTTGCTGGCGATTGAAAAATATGGGTTACAAGGTAATGTATTGTGCCGAGTCGACTGTTTATCACGTAGGCGGCGGCACCCTTAATGCCGAAAATCCTTTTAAAACCTATCTTAATTTTAGAAACAACCTTTGGCTCATTAAAAAGAATTTGCCTTTTTGGCGGGCAGTATGGCTTATCAGCCTGCGTATGTGGCTTGATTTGGCCGCTTTGCTCAAGTTTTTAGCGGATGGAAAACGCAAAGACGCCTGGGCAGTGAGCAGGGCACACCAAAGTTTTGTGATCAGTCTTTTTAAATCAAAAGGAAAAAGCCCTAAACCAAAAGTTATATCAAAATCATGGGATTTAACCGGGATTTACCAGGGCAGCATAGTTTGGCAGTTCTTCGCAAAAAAGAAAACCAGGGTTACAGATTTGCCCGGTCGCCTAAATTAAGCTATACCAATTATTTCAGGATTAAATTCTCAATAGCCAACCTATACGAATCCATACCGAAGCCGGCAATTACACCCCGGCAGCTGGCGGCCAGCATGGAGTGGTGCCTGAATTCCTCGCGTTTGTATACGTTTGAAATGTGCACCTCAATAACGGGTGTATTGATAGCGGCAATGGCATCGGCAATGGCAATAGACGTGTGTGTATAAGCACCGGCGTTTATTACTATACCATCATATTCAAACCCAATTTGGTGAAGTTTATTTATAATTTCGCCTTCCACATTGCTTTGGTAATATTCAATATCGATGTTTGAATAGCGTTTACGCAATTCTACAAGGTAGCTTTCAAAACTGGCGTCGCCGTAAATTGATTTTTCGCGTACGCCAAGCAGGTTTAAATTGGGGCCGTTAATAATTTGTATCTTCATTGGTTCAAACTTAACTATAAATACATTAAATTAAAATCAATTTGGATTGGCGTTCGGCAATAAAAGGTTTCCAGGCTTATTTAAGATTAGAGAAATCGCTGGCCGATAACTCTGTAGAAGCTTACAGCAGGGATATAGAACGATTGTGTCAATTTTCTGATATACAAATAGTTAAGTTAAAACCAGAAACCGTTACTTTAACCGATCTGCGCAATTTTATTACCTGGATAAACGAGTTGGGCATGATAGCAACGTCGCAAGCCCGCATTTTATCAGGCGTTAAAGCTTTTTATAAATATATGCTGATGGAAGACCTGGTAAAAACAGATCCGTCAGAATTACTGGAATCGCCCAGGATTACGCGCAAGTTGCCGGATACCTTAAGTTACCAGGATATCAATAAACTCATCGCGGCTATCGATCTATCCAAGCCCGAGGGCCCGCGTAATAAAGCCATCCTGGAAACGCTGTATGGCAGTGGTCTGCGTGTGTCTGAGCTTACCGAGCTTAAATTATCAAACTTATACCTCGAAATTGAATTTATAAAGGTAGCCGGCAAAGGCAATAAGGAACGTTTGGTGCCCATTGGCGGCGAAGCGATAAAAGCCATTAAGATCTATATAGAAAATCTGCGGGTGCATATCGCTGTAAAAAAGGGCGAGGAAGATATCGTCTTCTTAAATCGCCGGGGAGGACGGTTGAGCCGGCAAATGATCTTCCTGATGATCCAGGGCCTGGCACAAACAATCGGCCTTAACAAAGCCATCAGTCCGCACACATTTCGCCATTCTTTTGCCACGCACCTTGTGGAAGGCGGCGCCGATTTACGTGCAGTACAGGAAATGTTAGGCCATGAAAGCATTACCACTACCGAAATTTATACCCATTTGGATAGGGAGTATTTGAAGAGCACGATAAGCCAGTTTCATCCACGTTCCTGAGTTTGCAGTTTACGGTGGGCAGTTTGCTGTTTTGTCTGAACCGGGATTTATGGGATTAAAGGATTTGCAGGATTTTTTCCGTCAAAATCCTAAAAATCTAATCAATCTGCTTAATCCCGGTTCAGACTGGCTTTAACCATCCTATCCCTACCACTCATGTCCTGCCTTAACTCAATGTTTATGAATTCTTTATCTTGTAATAGCTGAACTGTTTCCTTACCCAGGCTTTCATTAATCTCGAAAAAAAGCAGCCCGCCTGCAGCTAAATTTACCAATGCAAAATCGGCGATAGCACGATAAAATAAAAGCGGGTCATCCTCCGGTACAAACAAAGCGGTATGGGGCTCAAAATCGGTAACATTGGTATGCATCTGCTTTTTATCCTCCAGGGTAACATAGGGGGGGTTACTTACTATGATATGGTGAGTTCTGAGTTCTGAGTTCTGGGTTCTGAGTTCTGAGTTCAGTATGTCGCGATGAATAAAGTCGACATCGACGTTATTCAAGTTGGCATTTTCACTCGCCGTTTGCAAAGCCCCCTCCGATATATCAATTGCCGAAACCTGTGCATTCGGTAAATTCTTTTTTAAACTAATGGCAATGCAGCCACTACCGGTTCCGATATCCAATATCCTCCCCGAAAACCTTTTGCCTTTCACCTTTAATCTTTCACCTTCCAAAAGAATCCATTCCACCAATTCCTCGGTTTCCGGGCGCGGTATAAGTACGTTGGCGTTCACTTTAAATGGCAGGCCGTAAAATTCGGTAACACCTAAAATGTATTGTATGGGTTTGCCTGTTAGTAGTTCCGCAAGGATATTTTTAAAGCTTTCGGCCTGTTGGGCAGTCAATTCACGTTCAGGAAACGCCTTGATGGATGCTTTTGATAGGGTTGTTATTTCGCTGATGGTCAATAAGCTAATGGCTTCTGTTTCATTGGCGCTATAGATCTTGTTCAGCTGTTTGTAATCTTCAAAAACATCCTTAATAGTAATCATGCAACAAAGTAACATAAAAGCTACTTTTGCAGCATGGTTCAACATGAAATATTTATGCGGCGTTGCCTGGAACTGGCTGAACTTGGTGCCGGACTGGTGAGTCCGAACCCCATGGTTGGCGCGGTTGTGGTTCATGATGGCAAAATAGTAGGTGAGGGGTACCATCAAAAGTATGGCGAGGCCCATGCCGAAGTTAATGCCATTGCGCAGGTAGTAGCCAGGTTTGATAACGCTGCCGAATTGTTAAAGAAATCAACCATATATGTTTCATTGGAGCCATGCGCACACTACGGTAAAACCCCGCCCTGTGCCGATCTGATCATTAAACACCAGATCCCGTTGGTAGTTATCGGCACCCGCGATCCATTCCCGCAGGTTGATGGTAAAGGGATCGAAAAACTTAAAGAAGCAGGCATTGAAGTGATTAGCGGTGTATTAGAAAAGGAATGTCAATGGCTTAACCGTCGATTTTTTACCAAAGTTCAAAAACACCGGCCATACATCATCCTGAAATGGGCGGAAACCAACAACGGCTTTTTTGCGCCGGCTGATGGCAGTCAGCTTTGGATCACCGGACCCGAATCGCGCCGGCTGGTACACAAGTGGCGCAGCGAGGAAGATGCCATATTGGTTGGTAAAAACACCGCGGCTATAGATAACCCCCGGCTTAACGTAAGGTATTGGGAAGGCCGGTCGCCCAAACGGGTGGTGATTGACAGGCGGTTGGAGTTAAATAAAACTTTAAATATATTTGATCAATCTATTGAAACACTGGTGTTTAATGAAGTTGAATTTAATGTAGACGGGAAAAATAAATATATCGCGTTAGAGGATTTTGAAAGATACGTACCCCAGTATATTTTATACCAGTTATACCTGCAGGATATTCAATCGGTGATCATTGAGGGGGGCGCACATACGCTGCAAACCTTTATCGACGCCGGTTTGTGGGACGAGGCCCGGATTTTTACCGGTAAAACAGTTTTAACAAATGGTATAAAATCACCACAAATAACAGGTATACTTGCAGGTGAGTCGTCGGTAGGCGACGATCATTTGATTATTAGAATCAAGAGTCAAGAGTCAAGAATCAAGACTCGAAAATAATAAAGCCGATAGTCGTTTTGGGATTACAAGCATTCAACGTTTTGCTTTTGTCTCAACTCTTGATTCTTGACTCTTGATTCTTCCTCAAATCCTAAATTATGTTGTTCGTTTTTTTAAGTATTTGTTGTAGTGTTATTGTGTCGGTTATGCTTAAGCTGGCCAAGCGCTATCATATTGATGTTTACCAGGCCATTACCTGGAACTATTCTATCGCTATATTGCTCACGTGGTTTTTCTTTAAACCATCTATCCCAAGTCTGCAGGGTGCGCCAATTTATAACTATCTCGCTTTAGGTATATTGTTCCCATCCCTGTTTGTGATCATGGCCTCGTCGGTGAGGGTAGCGGGCATCGTGCGTACAGATGTTGCGCAGCGTTTGTCGTTATTTATCCCTATCGTATCTGCGTTTTTAATATTTGGCGAGGCCGTTAATACGGTTAAGCTTATCGGCATTGCCTTGGCCTTCATCGCCATTTTATGTTCTATCCCCTGGCAAAAATCAAACAGCAGGGTAAGCAGTAAAGAAGCAGGCAAAGGGTCATGGATTTATCTGCTTGTAGTATTTCTTGGTTTCGGGGTTATTGATGTATTGCTTAAGCAGCTTACCAAGGTTAATAACGTGCCATTTTCAACTGCCATATTCATTATTTTCATATTGGCCTTCGCATTGTCGCTCATCGGGTTGCTTTACCAGGTGTTTACCAAAAAAATGCGCTTTTCCTGGCCGCATATTTTTATTGGCTGGGTTTTAGGTTTGTTTAACTTCGGGAATATCCTGTTTTATTTAAAGGCACATAAAGCATTGGCCAACAATCCATCATCGGTGTTTTCATCAATGAATATCGGAGTTATTGTTGTTGGTGCATTAATAGGCATACTCATATTTAAAGAGAAGTTAAGCACACTCAATAAAATTGGCCTGGCAGTAGCGGTACTGGCTATTGTTATTATTTATTTCCCGCAAACATTAAGCTTTCTACACATTTAGGGCCTCGATAAATCAGTCGACAACTTTGCCCTCAACCTTTACAGTGTTTTTTGAAAGTCTTTTATACTGAATGCCGACTTCCATTGACGTTCTAACATTTTTGCTATCGATTGTAGAGGGTATCCATCCAACTGACATCTTAATCGATCTAATGGCTTCATCTTCCATTTGATAACCAAGTTTTGTAGTCCCATGTATATTGCTTAGTTTACCGTCTGGTTCAATAATGAATGCTACGCGTGCACAACCCTCTTTATTATTTTCGAACATCATAGCTGGTGCACGGGTAGCTTTACTGATATAATCGTTGAAAGCAGCAAATCCGCCCGGGCAGTTTTTTTCAATGCTGCCTTTTACCAGGGTATCCTTTGCAATGAGGCCTGTTTGGCTAAAAGCATTATTAATAAGCAATACCGAGATAACAAAAGTGAGTAAGGTTTTCATCCCATAAATTTAAATTAATTGTGCTTTCCATCAATGCCTTTGTCATTAATTTCTTTTCCTAAAACAAACCTATAAGGCTTTCGCAATAATATTTAGCATCAACCTAAATTGAACAAACTACAAACATGATACGAGCGGCCAAATCTAAAAACGGTAGCTTTGTGGTTTGATATAACTACTAATGCTTTTTGACGACACCTATCAAACCATTGAAAAACCAACTGAAAGTATTTTTCGCGACAGGGGCAGTAAGTTCCTCGGGTATGCTTATTCCATCAATTCTGAGAATGATCTCAAAGGCATTGTAGCCAAACTAAAAGTCGAACACCCCAAAGCCAATCACCACTGCTGGGCTATGCGCCTGGGTACCGATAGGTCTGTATTTCGGGTTAATGACGATGGCGAGCCTTCGGGTACCGCCGGCAGGCCAATATTGAATATCCTTTTATCTAAAGATGTTACCAATATTTTGGTTGTGGTTGTACGCTATTTTGGCGGCACGTTATTGGGTGTGCCGGGTCTTATCAATGCATATAAAGTTGCTACCGAAGAGGCTTTAAAACAAGCCACTATTGTTCAAAAAACAGTAAACGATATCTATACCGTTTCTTTCGATTACTTACAGATGAATGATGTAATGCGCATCATCAAGGAGGATGACCTTACTGTATTGAATCAGCAGTTTGATAACGATTGCAACATCCAGCTTTCTATTCGTAAAATGCAGGTTGAGCAGGTTTTAGGTAAAATAGGCAAAGTGAGCGGAGTGAAGATCAAATATGACAGAAGCTTATAGTCTTTAAATAGCGTTCCGAATTGTTTTCTGGCATCTGATTATACTAAATTGTGCCTACCCCTGGGGGCTTACTTTAACACGCATTTAACGCCTTTTTAATTCGCTGTGTTTGGGCATAAATTCCTAATTTAGTCGGATATGCAATCTTTTGACTTAGATAAAACCGACCTGCTCCGCATTAAAACCGCTCTTGAAGGTGATGATGTTGATTTAGAGCTTGTTCTGCAAGGCTACCACGCCTCTGAGATTGCAATTCTGTTTGAACAGCTTCCGCAGGAAGCTAAAGAACGTATCATCAATATCCTGCCTACCGATGTTGCCTCGGAAGTTTTGTCGGAAATGGACGAGGAGCACAGCCCTGGCGAGTTGCTTTTAAACCTTCATCCCGAGAAGCGTACCGAGATAGTTGAGGAACTGGATTATGATGATGCTACCGATATTATATCACAGCTTGATGAAGATGAGCAACAGGAGATTTTAGAGGATATCGATGCCGAAGATGCCAGCAGCATCCGCGCGCTTATGAACTACGCCGAGGATACCGCCGGCGGTTTGATGAACTCCGAGCTGATTAAGGTTAATATCCTGCTTGATAAAAAAGAGGCTATAGATGAGATCATCCGTCAATCTGAAGAGATGGAGGAGTTTTACACCATTTACGTAGTAGATGATCACAACACCCTGCAAGGGATCTTATCTATAAAAGATGTTATAAAGGCCCATGCCGATGCCAAGGTTAAAGACCTGGTAAGAATAGACCCCGTTTATGTAAAAGCCGACCTTGACCAGGAAGAGGTAGCGCGTTTAATATCTCAATACAATTTGACTACCATCCCGGTGGTTGATGATCATATGAAGCTGCTTGGCCGTGTTACGGTAGATGATATCATCGACGTAATGGAGCAGGAAAACACCGAGGACATCCTGAAGATCTCTGGTGTATCTGAGGATGAAGAACTAAGCGGTAACTGGAAAGATGCTGTTAAAAGCCGCTTACCCTGGCTGGTGATTAACCTGGCTACGGCTTACCTGGCTGCGTCGGTGATCCGCCATTTTGATGATACGGTGGCGCTGGTTAAAGGTATCGCGGCTTATATGACCATTATTGCCGGTATGGGTGGTAACTCGGCTACGCAAGCCCTCGCGGTAACGGTAAGGCGTATCTCGTTAAGTAACCTTACCGATAGGCAGGCCTATAACACGGTTATAAAGGAGTTTTTAGTAGGCTTGATCAACGGTGCCGCCAATGGCCTTGTAGTGTTCTGTATCGCCTTATTTTATGATGGTAACCCTATGTTGGGCCTGGTGTTGTTTTTGGCCATGACGGGCAATTTAATTATTGCCGGCATCACGGGAGCATCCATACCATTGATACTAAAAAGGGTAGGGATCGATCCTGCTGTGGCATCATCCATCATCATCACCACCTTTACAGATTGCGCCGGTTTCCTGCTGCCGCTATACCTGGCTACTAAACTTTTATTACATCATTAAGTATTTATTGAATCGTCATTGTTTCGTCGTTTCTTCTACCTGTGACCTATTCGATTTTACATAAACATTGGATTTGAACGCTGGCGAATACTCACCCCGGCAACGCTTCGCTGGCCGACCCTCTCTCCGGCAAGCCGCAAAGAGGGTTTAAAAGTTTTTTTGTTATTTTTTCCAGCCCTCGTTGCACGAAGTGGAGAGAGGGCGGTCCAGCGAAGCGTCGACCGGGTGAGTCGCCTGCGCCCGGTTTACATCATGCTTTCCTTCAGAGTCTGCAGATTTTCACTCTTGCAAAACAATCTTTTTATTTTTTTTGCAGGCTCTCAATCAACGTCACGCCAAACTTTGCGTCTCAGCGAGCTTTGCGCGAAAAATCTAAATCTTTGCTGTTTAAACCTTTAACACGAAAATAAATTTGAAATACCGATATTAGTAAATAATCTTTGAATATTTGCGTTTTAGTGCCTTTGCGCAACGTAATAGTAAGATATATAAATTTGAACTTATGACTGAAGTAAGATACAACTGGACAAAAGAAGAAATAGCCGAAATATACCATACACCACTGCTCGACCTGGTTTACAAGGCGGCAACAATCCATCGCGAAAATACCGACTATGCCGAAGTACAGATCAGCTCGTTGATCTCTATCAAAACAGGTGGTTGTTCTGAAGATTGTGCTTATTGCCCCCAGGCCGCCCGTTACAACACCGGTGTTAACGTGCATGCTATAATGCCAAAAGACGAAGTAATTGCCGCTGCCGAAAAAGCTAAAGCAGGTGGTGCTTCAAGGTTATGTATGGGCGCTGCATGGCGCGAAGTGCGTGATAACCGCGATTTTGACAAAGTGATTGATATGGTAAAGGCTGTAAATAGTCTTGATATGGAAGTTTGCTGTACGCTGGGTATGCTTACCGAGAGCCAGGCGCAACGTTTAGCCGATGCGGGTCTGTATGCTTACAATCATAATTTGGATACCTCTGAAGAAGACTATAAGCGTATTATTACCACTCGTACGTACGACGAGCGTTTAGATACCTTAAAACACGTACGCAAAGCAAAGATCAGCGTATGTAGCGGTGGAATCATTGGCTTAGGTGAAACCGTTGCCGATAGGATCTCGATGCTGAAAACATTATCAAACCTGCCAAAGCACCCGGAATCTGTACCGATTAATGCCCTGGTTCCTGTTGCAGGTACGCCACTGGCAGATCAGCCGAGGGTTTCTGTTTGGGATATGGTGCGCATGATTGCTACAACCCGTATCATTATGCCAAAAACGGTTGTTCGTTTATCAGCAGGGCGTACAGAAATGAGTGTGGTTGAGCAGGCGTTTTGTTTTATGGCAGGCGCAAACTCAATTTTCGCTGGCGAAAAATTGTTGACCACACCAAACCCGTCATTTGATACCGATATGGCTATGTTTGAATTGCTGGGTTTATCGCCACGTAAGGCTTTCAAAAATGGTCGCCCTAACCAGGTTAAAGAAGAAATGGAAATAGCAGGTAATTAACCTGCTATTCGAAAAAATCTATAAAATATGTCATTGCGAGGCACGAAGCAATCGCGAACTGTGCAGATTCGCTCTGTAAGCATGAGATTGCTTCGCGCTGCCCATGACAAGTTGTAGATCCCAGACTTACGAAGTTTTAAAAACTTCGTAAGTCTCTCGTCGTTTTGTCATTTCCACCTTCGCAGTCCGCGAATTTTAAAACTCGCAATGACATAAATACGGCGTTGTGATGCTGAAACAAGTTCCGCTTCCCTCAAGCCACTTAATTAAAGTTTAGTCACGCATATTGATAAACTGCAATGGCTGGCCAAAATTTTCGCCACGGCAAAGGCTGATCACAGCCTGCAGATCGTCGATCTTTTTGCCTTGCACCCGCACCTGGTCGTCCATGATAGAAGCCTGTACCTTTAGGCCGCTGTCTTTTATCTTTTTAACCAGCTTTTTCGAGGTTTCTTTATCAATACCTTCTTTAACTTTAATCTCCTTGCGGATCATATTGCCCGCGGCATATTGCTCTTTACCAAAATCAAGCGCGCTTGAGTCAAGGTGTTGCTTTACCATACGGCTGATGATACTATCCTGGATGGCTTTCAAACGCATGTCATTCTCGGTAATTATAGTTATCTCGTTGGTTTTTTTATCCAGGTCGATAGTGCTTTTTGAATCGTTAAAATCGTAGCGGTTAAGGATCTCTTTTTTAGCTGTGTTGATAGCGTTATCAAGGGTCTGGCCGTCTATTTTGCTTACTATATCAAAGGTTGGCATAAGTAAATGAATTTATAATGTTTGCAAAACTAATGTATTGTAAACATTTACACAGTGTTGTTATCAATTTGTTTACATAGTGCAATAAATAATAATCAATAAAAACCTCTTAAATGCTGATGAGTTAATATTAAGTTAACAAATAAATAAGCAGTTTTGTAAACGTGGCCCCGGGGCCGCAAATTTATATGGATAAACAGGCACCATTAATTAACAGGGAAATAAGCTGGTTATATTTTAACGACAGGGTTTTACAGGAAGCTGCCGACCCAACGGTGCCGCTGATTGAGCGGATAAGGTTCCTGGCCATCTTTTCATCTAACCTGGATGAGTTTTACCGTGTACGAGTTGCTACGATGAGCCGCCTGGCGGCTTTGAACGAAAAATCGAAAGAGATTTTAGGTTATAACCCTAAAAAACTGCTTAATCAAATCAAAAACATTGTAGTTAAGCAGGAACGCAAGTTTAACAACCTGTACGAGAATATCATTGTTAAGCAACTTGCCGAAGAAAAGATCTTTATCCTGAACGATAAGCAATTGAACGTATCGCGCGGCGCTTTCGTGAAAAACTATTTCAGGGAAAAACTGCTGGCCACATTGGTGCCTATAATGCTGGATGACAGCCTGCCGCTGCCCGAGCTTAGGGATCGCGCCATTTACTTTTTTGTAAAGCTTACCAAAAATAAAAAATCAAGGTTCGCGCTTATTGAATTTCCGGATACATTATCCCGATTTGTGGTACTGCCCGAAACTAATAACCTGAAGTTTATCATCCTGTTGGATGATATTATCCGTTATAGTTTGGAGGACATCTTTTTCATTTTTGATCACGATAATATTGAGGCTTATTCCCTACAGCTTACCCGCGATGCTGAACTTGACCTGGATAAGGAAGTAAGCGGCAAATTTATCGACGCGTTATCCAAAAGCTTACAAAAACGTAAGAAAGGCACGCCCATGCGCTTGCTTTACGATACCGAAATGCCCATGGATATGTTAAAGTACCTGGTAACCAAAATGGGCCTGCACGGCGAAAGCCTTATCCCTGGAAACAGGTATCATAATTTTAAAAACTTTATCTCGTTCCCTAACGTTGGGCAGCCCGAGCTGGAATATCCTAAATACCCTGCTTTACCGGTAGAGGACCTTTCCTTCGGCAAAAGTTTAATAGGGTTGATAGCGAAAAAGGATTATATGGTGAGTACACCATACCAATCATATGATTACGTGATCCACTTTTTACGTGAAGCTGCTATCGACCCAAAAGTTAAAGAGATCAGTATAGCGGTTTACCGCCTTGCCGAAAATTCGAGGATAGTACACGCCCTGGTAAACGCCGCCAAAAATGGCAAAAAAGTAAACTGCCTGGTTGAGCTGCGTGCCCGCTTTGACGAGCAAAACAATATTTCATGGAGTAACCGATTGGAGGAGGAGGGCGTAAATGTGCTTTACGGTATCCCCGGTTATAAAGTGCACTCCAAAATTTGCCTGGTTTCACGCTTAGAGAAACAGAAGATGGTTTACTACGGTTGTTTGTCAACCGGTAACTTTAACGAGAAAACAGCCAGGATCTACGCCGACCATACCCTGTTTACGGTCAATAAAAAGATTACCGATGACCTGGTTAACATATTTAAAGCGCTTAAACGCAATGTGTTGCCCAAAGGACTCAAAAACCTCATCGTATCACCCATAGATTCCAGACCGGCTATTTACAGGTTGATTGACAACGAGATCAAGAATGCCAAAGCAGGTAAAAAGGCTTACATGATATTTAAAATGAACAGCCTTGCCGATGAAGATATTATCAATAAGCTTTACCAGGCCAGTAACGCGGGCGTAAAAATTAAAATGATCATCCGTGGTATGTGCTGTTTGGTACCGGGTATAAAAGGGTTCAGCGAAAATATTGAAGTGATCAGCATCGTTGATAAATACCTGGAGCATGCCCGCGTGCATATTTACTGTAATGGCGGCGATGAATTGATTTATCTTACCTCGGCCGATTTCATGTCGCGCAATATTGATACCAGGGTAGAGGTTGGCTTTCCTATTTATGACGGGCAATTGCGTAAAGAGGTAAAAGATATCATCAATATCCAATTGCATGATAACACCAAGGCCCGTGAGATCAATAGCGCCAACAATAACAAATACCATAAAACGCACGCTGCGGAATCGCACCGGGCACAGATAGAGATCTATAACTACCTTAAATCTAAAAATAAAACAAATTGAGATACGCCGCTATAGATATTGGCTCAAATGCAGTAAGGCTGCTTATTGCCGATATTATTGAAAACCATGGTTCATATTCCTTCAAAAAAAATACACTGATCAGGGTGCCCCTGCGTTTGGGCGATGATGCTTTTATACAGCAGCATATCTCTGATAAAAAAGCCGCCGACCTGGTGAAATCAATGGCGGCTTTTCGTAACCTGATGGATGTGTACAAGGTTACCGATTACCTGGCTTATGCCACATCGGCCATGCGCGAAGCTAAAAATGGCGAGGATGTAGTAAAACTCATCAAAGAGGAAGCTAATATCGACCTGGAGATCATTCATGGCTCAAAAGAAGCCAAGATTATATACGCCAGCCATGCCGAGCAAACCATAGATAAAAGCAAAAGCTATTTGTATATTGACGTTGGCGGTGGTAGTACCGAGCTTTCTTTATTTTCGGCTGGAGAATTGATGGCTTCCAAATCATTCAATATAGGTACCATTCGCATTCTGGATAACCAGGACACCGAGGAAACCTGGGATGATATGCGCGAATTTATCCGTGAGCATACCCGGGGCTACAAACAACTTTTGGGTATAGGTACAGGTGGCAATATCAATAAGCTACATCGCCTGGCCGAAGAGGGGGATGAAGCACCAATGGCTTTTACCAAGCTAAAATCGTTGTACACATACTTAAGTTCTTTCTCCCTTAAAGACCGCATTAATGTGCTGGGTTTAAACCAGGATAGGGCAGATGTGATTATCCCTGCCTGTGAAATATATTTAACAGTAATGAAAAACGCGGGTATAAAACAGATCTATGTACCCCGTGTTGGTATGGTTGATGGTATTATCCAAACGTTAATAGAACAGAACTTATCTTAACAAAATATTGTTGTAAAAATATTTTTACAAATTTGTTTTATAATATAAAAACTGTTAGTACATTTGTAGTGCCCTCTCAAGGGGCATGTTTTTCATAGGTAGATGTAGGGTCGGGTACTTGTATTCGACCCTTTTTTGTGCCCATAACTTTTAGCTGTTAGGGTTGTTGAGGTTATTATGATGATGAGGAAGAAAAAGATTGTTGTTGCAGTTACGGGAGCCAGTGGCGCTATTTACGCCGATCTGTTGTTAAAAAAGCTAAGCCAGTTAAAAGATCAGATAGCAGAAGTTGCCGTTGTAATGTCAGATAACGCTAAAGACGTGTGGCGTTTTGAATTGGGCAATGAAGATTATAGCAACCACCCATACCGCTTTTACGCTAAAAAAGATTTCATGGCGCCGTTTGCCTCCGGCTCGGCCAAATTTGATACCATGGTAATTGTGCCATGTTCTATGGGTACATTGGGCAGGATAGCAGGAGGTATTTCTGACGATTTAATCACCCGGGCCGCTGATGTAATCCTCAAAGAACGCCGTAAACTTATCCTGGTAGCCCGCGATACGCCCTTAAACCTCATTCATATCCGCAACATGGCAACCGTTACCGAAGCAGGCGGTATTATTTGCCCGGCCATTCCTTCGTACTACAGCAAGCCGCAAACCATTGAAGAACTGGCCATGACGGTTGTGAACCGGGTGATTGATTTGATTGGTCTGGAGAATGAGAGCTACGAGTGGAAGGGAATGTAAGAATTTCGGAATTCGGATCTTCGATTTCGGATTTTTCTTGATATAGAACCTCTATATTATTGATGGAAATTAGTGTAACGGTATTGATTTATAGGAATTTTAAATATTGCACTAAATAAAATAAGTCTTCTATACAGTCTTTTCTGCATAAATTACAATGGAGGCATAGTTTAGCTTTGCTTCGCCATCAGCATTTCTTGATCTGAATGATTCCCCAACTTCTTTCCGGATAATTTCTTTTGTTTCGTCATCGGCTTTTGACAGGGCAGCTACAATTGGTGCGCCCACATCTAACATGATCTCCCAGTATTGGTCAAAGCTTTTATAATCTACGCTTCCTTTTATTTCCTGTTCCTTAATGTTATTAAATCCAGCCCGCGTAAATACTTCCTTCATCAGGCCGGGCTTGCCGCATCTGAACATTCCGGGTGCCCCTGCAACCGGTGGCGGCATTTCAATGTGTTTCTGAATAACGCTCATAATGGTAGTTACCCAGTTATTCAGTTCGGGGCCGCTCCATACCGAGGTGGCTATTCTGCCCCCTGGTTTTAATACCCGGCGCATTTCTTTGGCTGCCAGATCCATATCCGGGAAAAACATAAAACCCATCCGGCAGCTGATCGCATCAAAATAGTTATCCCTAAAAGGTAATTCGCAAACATCCGCTGCTACGGTTTGGTAGTTCTTGATCCCTTTAGCCTCGGCGTTTGACCGGGCCACGCTAAGCATGTTGTCAGAAAGATCGGTGCCGGTTACTTGTCCATCAGGAGCAAGGGCGGCAATGGTCAATCCGGGTTCACCGGTTCCCGCCGCGATGTCTAATACTTCATCATCACTTTTAATATGCAAACCGGCAATAATAGCTTCGCCCATCGGTCGCAAAAACGCCATGTTAAATTGGTCCCACTTTTTCCATCCTGGTGAAAACTTATCCCATGATAGTTTTTGCTGTTCGCGAATTAGCTCGTGTTGGGGTTTCATACGGTAAATTTTAAGGCGATTAGTGTTTAGTAAATATAACGTTTCAACCGCTTAATAATTAACAGATTGTCAAAATCAATAACTCTATAATTCAGTAATTCAATAATTGCTTATCTTTGCGCCCTTGCAATGAATAAGAAAGTCGCTTTTTATACTTTAGGTTGTAAACTCAATTACTCCGAAACATCATCCATCGGCAGGCTGTTTAGCCAGGCTGGTTATGATACGGTAGAGTTTTCCAATACCCCGGATGTTTTTGTGATCAACACCTGTTCGGTTACCGAAAATGCCGACAAAAAGTGTAAAAAGATAGTTAAGGAGGCACTCAAGATCTCCCCGAATGCTTACGTAACCATTGTTGGTTGCTACGCCCAGCTAAAGCCACAGGAAATTGCCGAAATACCCGGCGTTGACATGGTTTTAGGCGCCGCCGAAAAATTTCAGATCATTGACCACATTACCGATTTGACCAAAAAGCCTAAAGCTGTTGTTTACAACCAGCCGGTGAGCGAGGCCAATCAATTTGTGCCTGCTTATTCTTTTGGCGACAGGACCCGCACGTTCCTGAAAGTTCAGGATGGTTGCGATTACTCCTGCACCTTTTGTACCATCCCATTGGCACGTGGTGCAAGCAGAAGCGATACCATTGAAAACGTTATTGAGCAAGCCAAACAGATTAGTGCTTCGGGAGTTAAAGAAATAGTATTGACAGGTGTTAATCTGGGTGATTTCGGGATCCGCAACGGTAACCGCGAGGATAAGTTTTTCGACCTGGTGAAAGCCCTTGATGAAGTAGAAGGAATTGACCGTATCAGGATCTCATCCATCGAGCCAAACCTGCTTACCGACGAGATCATAGCCTTTGTAGCCACATCAAAACGCTTTGTACCGCATTTTCATATACCGCTGCAATCAGGGTCTGATAAGATCCTTGGTTTAATGCGCCGCCGCTACAAGCGCGACCTGTATGTAAACCGTGTTGCCAAAATAAAGGAGTTAATGCCCGATTGCTGTATAGGAGTTGATGTTATTGTAGGTTTCCCCGGCGAAACCAGGGAAGATTTTATCGATACCTACAATTTCCTTAATGATCTTAATATATCATACCTGCACGTATTTACCTACTCTGAAAGGGAGAATACATTGGCAGCCGAAATGAAAGGTACTGTGCCCGGTTCAATGCGGGCCGATAGGAGCAAAATGCTGCATATTTTATCTGAAAAAAAACGCAGGGCCTTTTATGAATCCCAGCTTAATAAAACCGAAGAGGTTTTATTTGAGGGCGATATCAAAGAGGGCTACATGCACGGCTTTACCCGCAACTATGTGAAGGTAAAAGCTAAATATGATCCGGTATTGGTTAATGAGCTGAAAATGGTTCACTTAACAAATATTTCACCTGATGGTGACGTCGAAATAACAGAAAGCCAGGAAATATTAGTGCATTAAAACACTATATTCGCTTCAAAATAACACCTATGTTCCCTACTTTAACATCGCTTCTGCAATATCTTTTTGGCTTCAATTTACCTTTGCCTATACAAACTTTCGGTTTTTTTGTGGCAATAGCTTTTGTTGCGGCTTATTGGGCTTTTACGCAGGAATTTAAACGAAAAGAGCAGTTAGGGATCATTCATACCTTTAAAAAAACGGTTACTATTGGTGCCCCTGCAAGTACCACAGAATTGGTCGGCAATGGCATTTTTGGCTTTGTTTTGGGCTATAAAATAGTAGATTGTATACTTAATTACCACGAACTTTTAGAGGATACCCAGGGCTTCCTTTTGTCCACACGCGGCAACTGGATTGGTGGGATCATAGGCGCAGCAGCTTTTGCTTACTGGGCTTATTACGAAAGCGAAAAACATAAATTACCCAAGCCCGAAACAAAAGAAGTAGATGCTCATCCGGCCGAATTAATGGGCAGTATTTTACTTTGGGCAGCTGTATTTGGTTTTGCAGGTGCTAAATTATTTAACGGTCTTGAAAACTGGGATCAGTTTATGAAAGATCCTGTGGGCATGTTGGTTGGTTTTAGCGGTTTAACGTTTTATGGCGGTTTGATTTGCGGTGGTGCCGCGGTGCTTTATATTGCACATAAACATGGTATTAAACCGCTGGATATGCTTGATATTGGCGGGCCTGGCATGATGCTATCTTACGCTTTAGGCAGGGTAGGTTGCCAGATGTCTGGCGATGGTGATTGGGGGGTACCTAATTTAGCACCTAAACCGGGCTGGTTAAGCTGGGCACCAGATTGGATGTGGTCGTTTAAATTCCCACACAATGTAAATGACGAAGGTGTACCGATGTCCAATTGTATTGGTAAGTTTTGTCATGAGTTGCAAACTCCTGTTTATCCTACCTCATTTTATGAGTGTGTAATATGTTTATTACTTTTCTTTTTATTGTGGAAGCTAAGGCACGTTTTTAAATCATCGGGCGTTTTGTTTGGTGTTTACATGATACTGGCCGGCGTTGAACGTTTTTTTATCGAACTGATCCGCGTTAATACCAAGTATAATGTAGCCGGCATTCGCTTTACTCAGGCCGAAATGATCTCGTTGATCATGGTAGTAGGTGGTGCTGCATTGATCATCAACGGAATGAGGAATAAAGAAAACGCTACTTTAAAGCATGGCTAATAAAAGTCATGCAAATAAACTGTTGAATAACCAGGTATTCAGGTTTGTACTTTCGGCAGGTGCCGGCTTTTTGGTTGATGTATCTGCATTTTACCTGTTTTACCATAACCTGCTTGCCAGGCATACTTATCTTATAGGGGCATACACTTTTCGCAACTCTACTTTATCATTAGCAATTTCGTTTGTGCTGGGTGTTATGGTAAATTTTTTGATCACCCGATACCTTGTTTTTACCGAATCAAAGTCGTCGTTTTACAAGCAATTCTTCCGTTTTGCCGGTGTTGCGTTTGTAGGCTTTTTTGCAAATTTGGGGGTTATCAAAATACTGATCCAGGTATTTGGTATTTATCCGCCTATAGCCAGGATCGGCGCGGCTTTAAGTTTGTTTTTCGCAAGCTTTTTTATACATAAAGCATTTTCATTTAGCCTATCATTAAAAAATCATGGCACTCCAAAATATAATCAACCAGGTAATTGAAGTTGCCAAACAGGCCGGCGACTTTATCAGGCAGGAACGCAGGTCATTCGATCCTGATAAGATTGAGTACAAAGGGCTTAACGACATGGTATCCTACGTTGATAAAAATGCCGAGCGGATCATTGTAGAGGGCTTAAAAAAAATCCTGCCCGAATCTGGCTTTATTACCGAAGAAAAAACGACCACAACTGTTGGCGAACGTTATAACTGGATCATCGATCCATTAGATGGCACCACCAACTTTATTCACGGCGTACCCGCGTTTTCGGTAAGCATAGCACTTAAAGAATACGACGAGCTTGTTTTAGGCGTTGTTTATGAAATAAACCAGGACGAATGTTTTTCGGCCTGTAAGGATGAACCGGCCTATCTGAATGGTAAGCAAATCAGCGTAAGCAAAAATAATACAGTGGCTACAAGTTTAATTGCAACGGGTTTCCCGTATTATGATTTTACCAAACAGGCCGCCTATATTGAACTGTTTACCGAGCTGATGAAGACCAGTCACGGTTTACGCAGGATAGGGTCTGCAGCGGTAGATTTAGCTTATACGGCTTGTGGCAGGTTCGATTCCTTTTACGAATACAACCTAAACGCTTGGGACGTAGCTGCAGGTATAGTTATAGTAAAACAAGCAGGCGGCGAAATCTTGAATTTTAAAGGCGGCAGTGAGGTATTAGAAGCAAGGGAATTGTTAGCTACTAACGGAAAGATAACAGGGGAGATGCTGAGCGCTATACAGAAATATTTTAAGTAACACTAATTTCACGAATTGCAGCTAATTGGCTCGAAATTCCTTTGATTGACAATTCTATGCGAAATAGTTATTAACTGAAATGGCACAAATTCATTCGTGTAATTCGAATAAATTTGTGCCATTCGTGTTTTTATTTAATTCGTGAAATTCGATCAAATCCGTGCCATTCGTGTGCAATTATAATGCTTCGGATACCACTTCGGTAACTTCTGGCACCATACGTTTTAACAGGTTTTCGATACCGGCTTTAAGCGTGATGGTTGATGAAGGGCAACCGCTGCATGAGCCGCGTAGCTCAACAGTTACCACACCTTCGTTAAATGAACGGTAAGAGATAGCGCCGCCATCCTGCTCAACTGCCGGGCGAACGTAATCATGTAAGATCTGCTGAATTTTTACTTCAGTGTCGGATCCTTCAAAGTTTGTTTCTTCAGATGTTTCTTCTAATTGGACCTTCAATTCCGATTCTACTGCACCTTTCACAAACTCCTTCATTATTGGCTCAACATCGGCCCAATCGCTATCATCAGTTTTGGTGATGGTAACAAAGTTGCTGGCAAAGAAAACGCCGTTTACAAAAGAGAATTTATATAGTTCCTTAGCGAAGGGTGATTTTTCGGCACTTTCTTTTGTAGCGAAATCGGCACTGCCATTAATCAGCAATTTATTCACTATGAATTTCATAGTTGCCGGGTTTGGCGTTGATTCTGTATATACGTTGATATTCATCGGAAATTCTATTTAGATTAATTAAACAAATTTAATCACCTTTTTGATTTAAAAGCAATAGTTAAAATGTTATGACACCTTTATGATTTAATGATCATTTGAAAATTTGATGATTTGAGAATTTGAAAATCCAACCGCAGCTATCATTTTCAAATCTTCAAATTCTCAAATCTTCAAATTATATTCCTGTATAATTCAAAGGCGTTATCCTTTTCAACTCATCTTTAACACTATCGCTTATATCTAACGTATCTACAAACCCGGCTATTGTGCCTGCGTTAATTTGCTGGTTGGTGCGGGTAAGGTCTTTTAACGCTTCGTATGGGTTAGGATAGCCTTCGCGCCTTAAAATGGTTTGAATGGCTTCGGCAACTACAGGCCAGTTGGCTTCCAGGTCGGCGGTGATGGCGTCCTGGTTAAGCAGCAGTTTGTTTAATCCTTTAATGGTCGATTTAATGGCTATCAGTGTGTGCGCCACCGGAACGCCGATATTACGCAGCACAGTTGAATCAGTCAAATCGCGCTGTAGCCTTGATATAGGCAATTTGGCTGCCAGGTGTTCAAATAAAGCATTAGCAATACCTAAATTACCTTCCGAGTTTTCAAAATCGATAGGGTTAACCTTATGTGGCATGGCCGATGAACCTACTTCGCCTGCTTTAATTTTTTGCTTAAAGTAGTTCATGGATATGTAGGTCCACATATCGCGGTCAAGATCGATCAGGATATTGTTGATCCTTTTCAACGCATCGCATTGCGCTGCAAAATTATCATAATGCTCAATCTGGGTGGTAAACTGTGAGCGGCTTAACTCCAAAATATCATTTACAAAATGATTACCGAAAGCTTTCCAATTCTTTTCCGGATAAGCAATGTGGTGCGCGTTAAAGTTGCCTGTAGCGCCACCAAATTTTGCCGAATATTTAACAGACTTTAATATTTCCAATTGACCTTCCAAACGCTCAACAAACACGGTGATCTCTTTACCTAAACGTGTTGGCGATGCCGGCTGGCCATGCGTGTGTGCCAATAAAGATACCTGGTCCCAATCGGCAGCATAACCTTTAAGGGTGTTAACCAGGTCATTGATAGCAGGGTAGTAGGTATTATTGATAGCCAGCTTAAAAGTATAAGGTATGGCTGTGTTATTGATATCCTGTGAAGTAAGGCCGAAGTGGATGAACTCTTTAAAAGCATCCAATCCACCTATTTTATCAAATTCGTTTTTAATAAAATACTCAACCGCTTTAACATCGTGATTGGTAGTTTTCTCTATCTCTTTAATGCTTTGGGCATCCGCTTCATCAAAATTTCTGAAAATATCGCGTAACTTTTCTGTTAGATTGACATCAAATTGTTGTAACTGAGGCAGTGGATATTCAACCAATGCTATAAAATATTCGATTTCGACAAATACGCGGTACTTGATCAGGGCATATTCAGAAAAGTAGTCGGCAAGTTCAGCGGTGGTGTTACGGTAACGGCCATCAATTGGCGAAATTGCTGAAAGAGGAGAAAAGTTCATTGAAATATAATTTTTTGCAAAGATAGGAAAATGAATGTGCAGATGTGCAGATTTCAGATGTGCAGATTTTTTTGATGGCCGATGTCCAATTTAGGGATGGCCGATAGTCAATTGAAAAATTGATTTATAAAAAACGATGCTTTTCATCTGCACACCTGCACATCTGAGATCTGCACATTATAAACAAAGTCATGCTTTTTCATCTGCACGCCTGCACATCTGAAATCTGCACATCTAACATTTTTGTCTTGGAAACGTCATTTCGTTTGGAAACTTTGAAATCAAAAAATGTTTCCTTAGTTTTGACTCGGAAAGTCAATGAGTCAAAGTCAAACATTAGAACGAATAATACAGGGCGGTGAAGATCTGTTTTTGCAGGCAGGGATCAAAAGCGTCACCATGGATGATATTGCCAAACACCTGGGCATGTCAAAAAAAACCATTTACCAGTTTTTTAAAGATAAAAATGAGTTGGTGTTAGCCCTGGTGAAAAAGAAGTTGAAAGAAGATGAAGATCAAATGCTCGAATTTATGAGCAGATCAACCAACGTGATTGAAGAGATGATCAATATGACTAAATGCTCGGAAGAAATGTTTTCCCGCATTAACCCCATTGTGATCCATGATATGCAGAAATATCACCCGGAAGCATGGAAAGAGTTTCAAAACTTTAAATCGGATGTATTGGTGAGTACGTTAGAAGAGCTTTTAACCAAAGGGATTAAACAGGGGTACATTCGACCGGAGATTGATGTAAAAATTATTGCCCGCATGCGGGTTAACACGGTTGAACTGGGTTTTAATACTTCGCTTTTCCCGGTTGCAGAGTTTAACACCTGGAAAATTCAGGTGCAGTTTTTAGATCATTTTAACTATGGTATTTGCACGCTTAAAGGTTATAAGCTTTTAAACCAATACAGAAACATAAATGAAGAATAAGTTAATACTGCTGACACACGGCTGTCATTAACGCAAAAGATATTTGAGCAACAAACAGAACAATAACCCAACAACATATATATACAATGAAATATTTACTTTTTACGGCGACAGTTTTTTGTGCCATAGCCTTCAAAAGCTATGCCCAGGAAACGCCACCTAATAGTCAAACCTTTAGTTTCAACATTCAGGAGTGCGTAAACTATGCGTATGAACACCAAAATGCAGTAGTAAACTCAGGGCTGGATGTTAAAAGCGCGGAATATAAAGTTAAAGAGACAACCGGTATAGGTTTGCCACAGGTAAGCGGTTCTGCCGGCATTCAGGATTATCTTAAAATTCCTACCACTTTATTACCAGGCGAGTTTTTTGGTGCTCCGGGAACATTTGTACCTGTAAAATTTGGCGTTAAATACCAATCGAACTTAGGTGTAAACGTAACCCAGAAACTTTTTGACGGTAGCTATTTTGTAGGGTTGCAGGCTTCAAAAACTTATAAAGAGTTATCAACCCGCAATTATACCCGCTCAAAAATCACGGCTAATGTAAATGTAACCAAGGCCTACTACCAGGTTTTGGTAAGTAATGAGCAGGTTAAATTGCTTGATGCCAATATTGCCCAGCTAAAACAACAAGTAGATCAAACAGTAGCACAGAATAAACAAGGCTTCGTTGAAAAAATTGACGTAGATAGAATTACAGTTCAATACAACAACCTGGTAACCGAACGCGAAAACGTAATCAGGTCGTTGGCGTTAAATTACCAGTTATTGAAATTTCAAATGGGTATGCCTATTGAAGACAATTTGCTGTTAACCAGTAAATTACAGGATATAAATCTTACAGATAATACTGGTGATTTAGCTGTTGATACTGCGTTTTACCATAATCGGATTGAGTATAATTTACAACAAACCAATGTAAAACTAAATCAGCTTGATCTTAAAAATAAAAAGACAGCTTACTTGCCATCTTTAAATTTCAATGGAAACTACACGGCCTCATATCAAAATAACAGTTTTGGTAATTTATATAGCGCTGTATTTCCGTCAAGTTATATAGGCTTATCATTAAATGTGCCTATTTTTAGTGGCGGTCAAAGGCTAAACCAGGTTAGGCAATCAAAAATAACTGTTCAGAAGTCTCAAAATGACCTTAACGACCTCAAAAATCAATTGAGTCTTCAGGCTAAAACGGCTAATGTTAATTTTATTAATGGCCTGCAAACGCTTAACAATCAAAAGGCCAACCAGGCACTTGCCCAGGAAATTTTAAGGGTATCAAAAATTAAATATCAGCAGGGGGTAGGCTCAAGTATTGAGGTAACACAAGCCCAAACAGCGCTTGAAGATGCTGATAATAAATACATACAGGGATTATATGACGCGCTGGTTAGCAAAGTTGACCTTGACCAGGCCTACGGACGCATTCAATAAAACACAAACTAAACTCACTATATAAACACGACATGAAAAAAATATTATACATACCGGCTGCTTTGGTTCTTTTGGCCGCAGCCTGCACCAACAAACCAAAAGATAAAAAAGCCGAACTTGCCGACCTTAAAAATCAACAGGCCGACTTAAATTCTAAAATAACAAAATTACAAGCAGAGTTAGGTTCAAACGATTCTTCAAAAACTACCGATGTGAGTACTGTGACGCTAAAACAAGGTACTTTTACTAACTATGTACAAATTCAGGGTAAAATAGATGCACAGGATAATGTTACCGCTTATCCGCAGGCCTCTGCTGTTATTACCGGCATCTATGTAAAGCCGGGTGATCACGTAAGCAAAGGCCAGGTACTTGCACAACTGGATAACAGCGTAGTTAAGCAAAACATTGCACAATCTGAAGCGCAGGTTAATTTAAATCAAACGTTGTACGATCGTCAGAAAAATTTATGGGATCAAAAAATTGGTACCGAGGTTCAATTTTTGCAGGCTCAAACTACGCTGCAAGCCAGCAAAAAAGCTTTGGATGCTCTAAGGCAGCAGGCAAGTTTGTATAAAATTGTATCTCCAATAAACGGAACAGTTGATCAAATGGATCTTAAATTAGGTCAGGCCATTAGCCCAACCAACCCTGTGGGCATCCGTATTGTTAACGCCGATGCCCTAAAAGTTAAAGCAGATGTGCCGGAATCTTACTCAGGTAGTGTTAACACAGGTAACGAAGTTAAGATTTTAGTTCCCGATGCTAATGATTCCCTGGTTACCAAGGTAACCTTTGCGGCCAAAGTAATTGATCCAACTTCCCGTAGTTTTGGTGTAGAGGTGAAACTGCCAGTACGTAAAACCCTGCGTCCTAACATGACTGCCATTATCCAGATAGCCAACTATGTTAAAACCAATGCTATCTCGGTTCCTGTAAAAGCTATCCAGAAATCAGAAGAAGGTGATTATGTTTTGCTAAACGAAAACGGAATTGCTAAACGTGTTAACGTTAAAGCTGGAAATACTTATGGAGGCCAAACAGAAATACTGTCAGGCTTAAAAGCAGGCGACCAATTGATCACCGAAGGTGGTACTGAAATAGAGGATGGCGATAAAGTGAAGGTTTTACAAGGTGCCAATTAATTATATTAATCATTTGATCTGTTAATTATGAAAGATCTGAACAAAGAATTTGGCCCCTCAAGCTGGGCCATAGATAATAAAACGGCAGTTTACGTGCTCATATTTCTGATCACGGTATTGGGTTTAATTAGCTATAATAATCTGCCCAAAGAAAACTTCCCGGATATTGCGCAATCAAAGGTGTTTGTAACTACGCAGTTTTTAGGGCAGTCACCTCAAAATGTGGAAAACCTGGTAACCAGGCAGATAGAAAAACAACTGAAATCACTAAAAGGACTTAAAAAAGTTACTTCAAACTCTGTGCAAAATGTTTCTATCATTACGGCTGAATTTCAGGCGGATGTTAAGATCAGGGATGCTAAACAAGATGTAAAAGAGGCTGTAGATAAAGCTAAACAAGATCTACCGCAAAGCGACCCAAACTTAAAAGAATCTTCAATTACAGATATAAATGTTGCGGATCTTCCCATTTTATACATTAATATTTCTGGCGATTATGATCTTAAAAAACTTAAGGAATATGCTGATGTTTTAAAAGATGAGATTGAAGGATTTAAGGAAATTTCGCAGGTTGTAGAAGTTGGGGCTTTAACTCCAGAGATTCAGGTAAACGTTGACATGGATAAAATGGCAGCCGCTCAAATTGGCTTCAATGACATTATCCAGGCAGTAGGAAATGAAAATATACTTTCATCGGCAGGTACAGTAAAAACAGACGGGGTTCGCCGCAGTATTGATATTAAACAGGATTTTAAAAGTGCCGATGAAGTAAAAGCGATGGTTATTAGAAATCCTAAGGGCCAGGCGGTTTATTTGCACGATATAGCAGAAGTAAAAGATTCATTTTTGGAACAAGAAAGTTATGCACGCCTAAAAACGCCGGAAAACCCCAAATTTAAAAATGTAATTACCCTAAATGTAAGTAAAAGGTCAGGCGAGAACCTTATAGAGGCTTCAGATAAAATAAATGAACTGATTAAGCAAAAGCAAAAAACAGTTTTCCCTAAAGGATTAAATATCACAGTAACCGGTGATCAATCTGATAAAACACGTACAACGCTTAATGATTTGATCAACACTATTGTAATCGGCTTTATGTTGGTTACCGTAATCCTGATGTTTTTTATGGGTACTACAAACGCCATATTTGTGGCGCTATCGGTTCCCTTATCGTGCTTTATCGCGTTTTTAATAATGCCGGCTATCGGGTTTACCTTGAACATGATTGTTTTGTTCTCGTTCCTGTTAGCACTCGGGATTGTGGTAGATGATGCCATTGTGGTTATCGAGAATACACACCGTATTTTTGCCAACGGAAAGGTGCCTATTAAACAAGCGGCAAAAATGGCTGCCGGAGAGGTGTTTTTACCTGTATTTTCTGGTACCATGACTACTTTGGCTCCTTTTGTTCCATTGGCATTCTGGAATAGTTTGATAGGTCATTTCATGTTCTTTTTACCTATAACGCTAATCATTACATTACTTGCATCGCTTGTGGTGGCCTATATCATGAACCCCGTTTTCGCGGTTGATTTTATGAAACCACACATCGAAGGCGAACATGATAATCCAAAATTCGATAAAAAAACCATCCGTGCTACGCTTGTAATGGGCGTATTAGCGCTGTTGAGTTATGGGATGTTTATGGCCGGTAAATGGACTATGGGCATGGGTAATCTTTTGGTGCTTTGTATCATATTATACCTGCTTAATCATTTTGTATTACTGAGGGTGATAGATAGGTTCCAAAATAATGTTTGGCCTAAATTTCAAAAATGGTATGCCAAGTGGCTTGAACGCGCAGTACACAGGCCGGCAACAGTACTTGGCGGTACATTTGTTTTATTTGTACTTGCCTTGGTAATCAATCACTTTTTAGGCAAAACACCAGAGTTTTTCCCTTCTGGAGATCCGAATTTTGCTTATGTATATGTGACAATGCCTATCGGTACCGATCAGGCGACAACTAACGAGATAACCAAACAAATTGAACAACGCGTAGCTAAAGTGGTTGAACCAGATAAGGACGTCGTTTCATCGGTTATATCAAACGTTACTAAAAGTGTCAGCGATCCGACTGATGAAGATCAGGGAGATTACGAAAACAAGAGTAAAATAACAGTAGCTTTTGTTGAATTTGGTAAACGTAACGGTAAGGATACTAAAGAAATTCTGAAAAGAATCCGCGCGTCTGTTCAGGGTGTACCTGGTGCAAAAATATCTGTAGCCCAGGAAAACAGTGGGCCGCCTGTTCAAAAAGATATATCTATAGAGATTGCAGGTGATAATCTTGATACCCTTGTTAAAACCAGCAATCGCTTAAAAAGCTACCTTGCCAAACAGAACATTGCAGGTATAGAAAACCTTATAGCAGATGTTCAAAATGATAAACCGGAGATTGTGTTTGACATTGACAGGGAGCGCGCAAATCGCGAAGGTATAAGTAGCGACCAGATTAATAAAGCATTAGGTACGGCAATATTTGGTGCCAAAGCCGGCGATTTTAGAAATACAAGAGAGGACGATTACCAGATTAAGGTTAGGGCTTTAGAAAGTCAGCGTGGAAATATCGACGAATTACGCAACCTTAAAATCACTTACCGTGATCTGGCCACAGGTGGTGCAATCCGTCAGGTTCCAATTTCTGCATTTACAGATGTAAGATATACAAATACGTATAGTAATATTAAACGCAAGCAGCAACGCAGAGTTTTGACACTTGGTTCTAATGTAATTAAACCATATAACGCCAATGATGTAAATGCTGCGATCTTAAAAGCCATAAACAATTTTAAAAAACCTGATAATGTGATCATCCGTCAGGGTGGTGGTCAGGAAGATCAGATGGAAGCTGTAATATTCCTTGGTGGTGCTTTGGCTACGTCGTTCGGTTTGATTTTAATCATCCTGATGATCCAGTTTAACTCGATAGGTAAAACGCTCATTATCATCAGTGAGATCTTCTTTAGTATCATTGGTGTATTATTAGGAGTAAGCATATTTGGTATGACCATGGCTATTGTAATGACTGGCGTTGGTATTATAGCGCTTGCGGGGGTTGTGGTGCGAAACGGGATCTTGCTGGTTGAGTTTACCGATATGCTGATAGAACAGGGTGCAAGTGTACACGATGCCGTTGTTGAAGCTGGCCATACCCGTATGACGCCGGTATTATTAACTGCTACCGCCGCCATATTGGGCTTAATCCCATTAGCCGTAGGTTTCAATATCGACTTTGTAGAGATGTTTAGTCACTTTGCACCACACATTCACTTCGGTGGCGATAACGTGGCTTTCTGGGGACCTTTGGCCTGGACAATGATCTTCGGTTTAGGTTTCGCTACCGTAATCACTCTTATCCTGGTGCCATGTATGTATCTTATCCGTTATAACCTTAAATTGAAACTTTTTGGTAAAAAGGAAGAAGAACATCATACAAAACCGGTGTTGGAAGAAGCAGAAATACTTTAAATAACTAAATAAAATAAACCAAATAGCCGCACGGAGTAATCCTGGCGGCTATTTTGGTTTATAAGGAAGTTAAAATTTAATGCTGTTGATCAGCCCATTCAACCGAATTGGTTTAAATAGCCGATTTAGAGCCCGTTTAAATTTCTTTGAAGAATATTTTATATGATCTATGAGGCGAATATTCAGCGCTCAATCAGCCAAATATTTGGGTGCACCTAAATTACGTGATACATCAGTTTAGTGTTAACCTTGTTAAAATATAAAATATTGATTTATAGTTAATTGCGATGTGTCTTATCTGAAATATGTTAAGTTATGTTAACCCAATTAGATGCGTTTGCCCTGGGCTCTTAACATAATAATTTGTTTTTTATAGGAATTAATGAACTCCCTTCCGTCGGTTGTCTTCGTTATTACTTTATATTTTTTAATCAGAAACATAATGCAATTTGCAGGGTTTTATAATTATCAATTCAATATCAACCATGAAACTCAAAATATCGGAACCGTTTTGGCAGGTGGTAGGTCTGGGCGCGTTAGCGGGTATGCGTTCAACAGCTGCGCCTGCTATTGCAAGTCATATACTAAGTCATCACCAATCCAGGCAGCTTGATCATTCGCCTTTACAGTTCATGCAATCAAAAAATGTAGCGCTTGCATTAAAAGTACTTGCCGTTGGCGAAGTAATAGGCGATAAACTACCATCAACCCCAAACCGAATTAAAAGATCGTCTATAGGCTTCAGGATGCTTTCTGGTGCCCTGGCCGGGGCCAGTGTTTACAAAGCCATTGGCGGCAAAGCTGCTATGGGCGCGTTAATTGGAGGGGCTTCGGCCCTGGCTTCTACCTTCGGCAGCTTTTACCTGCGCAAAGGCGCTGTTAAAACCAGTCATGTGATGGATCCGCTTGTTGGCGCTATTGAAGATGCCCTGGTTATAGGCAGTGGCATTGAATTGGCCAACGCTGCTTAGTTAGTTGTTTTAGGCTGCATGTATTGTTCAAGGTTGCTGATCTCGTTACGGATTCTTGGTAAACTACCCGGATAATTTTGCTGGATATAGCTCACCAGGTTCTCGCGGATGTAACAGCGCAGGTCAAATGCTTCTGACGAGTTGCGGGCACTCATCAATACACGCACTTCTATATTGTTCTCCTTGGTATCGGTTACCTGTACAACCTGTACCTTTTTATCCCAAAGCGGACTTAAGTTAATCAGCCTTTCAAACTCCGTACGGATAACATCTAAAGGAATCGAATAATCTACGTATAAAAACACTGTACCCAGGATCTCGGATGATGTTCTCGTCCAGTTTTGGAATGGCTTGGTGATAAAGTAGTTAATGGGTAAAATAAGCCTTCGTTTGTCCCATATATTGAGTACTACATAAGTTAGGGTGATTTCTTCCACACGGCCCCATTCGCCTTCAACTACCAATACATCATCAATCCGGATAGGCTGCGTAAAAGCGATCTGAAAACCAGCGAGTAGGTTGCCCAGTGAACTTTGGGCTGCAAAACCTATGATGATACCACCAATACCCACACCTGTTAATAGCCCTGTGCCAATTTTACGCATGCTATCAAAACTAAGCAGGATGATTGCAATGGTTACAAAAATGATTACAACTACCAAAAACTTGCGGATAAACTGAATTTGGGTACGCACCTTACGTTCAACAAGGTTATCGGCTTTATTAAGGTCGTACGAATGATAAATATAATCTTCCAATATCCTGATGCAGCGTACCAGGATGCCTGCAAAAGAAATAGTCAGTAAAATTTCGATGGTCTTATCAAGCGGCGTAAGATATTCTTTTGGCATCCGCATTAACGGGATAAAAAGATTGAGCAGGAACAGCGGTATGAAATAAGTAATGGCTTTACCTAAGTTTACGATAACCGATCTGAATAGCGAATAATCCGTTTCCTTCTTTTCTGCATAAATTTTAAATAGACGGGTTACTACAACTTTGATTAATAGCCCAATAAATATGGCGGTTACTGCAATGATGAGGTTCCATACAAACGATGGCAGTTGTTTAGAAAATTCAAGCAAATCGGGAGGGAGTTTGTTCACAATATCCATAGCTTAAAACAGTAGTTAATCAATATGATAAATACTACGAATGTAAAATTGTTTTAGTAAGGTGTAACGAAATAGACGTTGATACACGTAAGTGTAGAATAATTGATAGATTTGTTTAAAAAGTCAGGAATTTAATTTCGCATACGCGAATTACATAATATAATCAGCAAATGGCTGCAGTTAATGATCACCAGGATATCAAAAGGGAAAAGATTTTAGAGGCATCGTACCAGCGGTTTTTACATTATGGTTATTCAAAAACCACGATGAATGAAATTGCCGGTGATCTATCTATGTCAAAGGCTTTGCTGTATTATTACTTTCCGGATAAAAGCCAGTTATATATTGCCGTAATGCGCAAACTGGCTAATGATTATATTAAATTGTTAGAAGATAACATCAACAATTTCGGTAATTTAAAAGACGCTTTTGTTTTCCAGATCAATACCAATCACGATTTTATAGTTAATAATTATAACTTTTTTGATTTTTTCAGGCTGAATGAACAAAACCTGCCAGATACCATTTGGGAAATTGTTGACCAGGTGCACCAGGCACAACTTGGCTTATTGGGTAATTCCATTAAAACCGAAGTGGAAAAAGGCATTATTAAACCGGTTGATAATCCCGAAGAAATTGTTGAATTGTTGCTTGATGCCATGCATGGTATCAGGGTAGGTTCATCGGTTGCGCAGAAGAAGGTAAGTTTTCCGCGTAAAGAACACCTGGAGGAGATCCGCACCAAAAAACTCATCCTGATAGATATCTTTATCAAGGGCTTGATGTATTAGTTGGTGCAATCGATTAATATCGAATCGGGGTATGTCAACACCCCGTAAAAATGGACTGCAGGAGCTGCAATGGCAGGGTTTTATAGATATCTTTGTTTGAACATTTAATAAAGGCCTTTTTTTTAAGGTCCTTTTCAATTATTGTTATACATATCCTGTTTTCAATAAGAGGTGATTGTTTTAGAGTGATTTAGCCGGGTAGAGATCTGATCTTTACCCGGCTTTTCTTTTGAATGCTTGCACCCACATTTATGATCAACCTAAGCCAATTTAAGTATAGCAAGAGGCAATTGTTTAAATATTTCACGTATTTTAATTTCATCTGTAACGGCGTGTGGTTTACCACTAACAATATTTTGCCATTGAGCAGGTGCGTCGGCGGGTAATATTAATCGGGTGTTTTGCCAGTCCAATTCATAAGGTTTTGAACTCTCGGGATTAATTTGCGCAAGATGTAAAGGGATGGCTACAATATACCATCGGTTTTTATCACTGCGGGCAAAGGCCAAAACATTATTCTTGTATTTACCTTTTACTGTTAATGGAACATACAGGCTATTTTCAAATAAGCCAGGATTGGCCCTTCGTTCGCTAAATAGCAGGTGGCTAAGCCAAAGCTTTATTTGAGCATCGTACCTGTTTTTCCAAAGGGTATCAATGGTGATTTTATCGTTAACAATGGCATCCAGGGCCTTCTCTCTTAAATCATAATCAACCGGCCGGCGGTTGTCAGGGTCAACCATACTCAGGTCCCAAAATTCGCAGCCCTGGTAAACGTCGGCCACACCCGGGCTGGTAAACTTTAAAATCATTTGCGAAAGCGAGTTGATAATGCCATAATCGGCCACTTTTTTAAAAAAAGGCAAAAAGCTTTTCATAAACCCGCTACCGGGTTTCAGAATGGCACTTACGAATTTTTGGGTACTTTCCTCATAAACTTCGTTTGGCTCGGCCCATTGGGTATGGAGTTTGGCTTCGCGCAGGCCTTTTACTGCGTACTCCTTAACCCGGTTTAAAAAATCGTCGTCATCTTCGCCCGGCATCGGGAAACTACCAATGATGCTTTGGTATAGCAGGTATTCGTCGTTAGCATCCGGTGAGCCATCGGTTTTATGTGGGGCGTTAATCTGTTGCCAATGTGTAACCATTTTTAGCCATTCATCGGCAATATCTGTCAGTACATTTAACCTTGCCCTTGCACCTTCGCCCCGTTTGGTATCATGTGTAGCTGTGGCGTTTAAAGCCAGCGGCCATTGCTGCTGCCGCTTAACCATAATGGAATGGAAATTATCAACAGGCAGGCCGAATGTCTCTGGCGTATCCCCAACTTCGTTATGACCAATAAAACGATCATAAGTATACATCAGGGTATCTTCAACGCCTTTTGCCATCAGCGGGCCTGTAAACTGCATACAGCGCTGGTAAAATTGCAGTATACGCTTGCTCCTTGCAGGTGTATACTGCTTCAGCAAAATATCCTCTAATAAATCAGCGCTTTTTTCTAAATCAGGTTTTGCTTCGCGTATGCTTTTAAAAATCCACTTGATGGCCTTTTGCTCAGCCGCGGGCAAGGGAAAACCGTTGCCATAGTACCGGTAAACCGGGCAACGGATCAGGAATTCGGCTATCAGCTGCTTAAAACTGTGATGTTTAAATAGTTCCGCGTTGATCAGTTCAAGATCGCAGAAAAGCCTGTATAGGTTTTCCAGTTCTCCATACATATGCTCATATAAAATGAGTGATTTCTTTTTTAAGATGGCTCTGGTTATCGGCAGCTTGTCTTTTGTAAGCTCGCGATAGAAACCGGCAAAAGCATGTTTACTTTCTGCCTGGGTAAAAAGGTTATTTACCGTAGCCAGGAAATCGTAACCGGTACTGCCTTGTACAGGCCAATCGCCGGGGAACTTCTCGCCATCTTCCAGGATCTTTTCAACTACAATATAGGTTTCTGGACCTGTTAACGCCCGAAGCCGTTCAAGATAGCCTTTAGGATCATACAATCCATCGATATGATCGAGCCGAAGCCCCCGGATGATATCCTTGTCCAAAAGTTCTTTAATCAGTTCATGGCAGGTGTCAAATACCGTTGGCAGCTGCATATTAAGGCAGATCAAACCGTTTACCGTAAAAAACCTGCGGAAATTGATTTGTTTTTCTGTTTCCTGCCAAAAACAAAGCTGGTAGTATTGTTCATCAGAGATGCGTTTTATTATACCTGTATCTGCATTTATCTTTTCAATACATTGCCTTAGTATTTTTTTTACTGATGCCGATTTATTCAGGGAGGTCAACTGCTCCTTTAATTCGGTAAAACCAAGCGCGTAAGCAATATCATCATCAGTTTGCTGCAGTTCTTTAATTTGAACTATTATTTCGCTTATCGCGTCGTTGGGCTCATATGATGTCTGTAAAATGGTGACATACCCGTGAAGGTTGATGGGGTAAAATTGTTCGCCATAGGTAAAAACAAAGCCCGGATCTTTCAGGTCGATTTGAATTTGTCGTTCGCTTAATGCTTCCTCAAAAGGTACGCCCAAAAACGGCACCATTAAACGGTTATTATAAATTGGTGCCGACCAGCTGATGTCAAAAAAATCAACATAGGCAGATCGTTTGCCTTTTTCAAGCACATCCATTAACCAGGCATTATTTTGATGGTAAGCCATGTGGTTGGGCACAATATCCTGTAACCAGCCGATGTTGTTTTTTTTTAGCAATTTGCTGATGCTTTCTAACTCGGCCATCGTACCAATCTCCGGGTTAATTCGCAGCGGGTTAACCACATCGTATCCATGGGTACTGCCGGGTACCGCTTCAAAAATAGGGGAGGCATAAAGTGTACCGATGCCCAACCGTGTTAAATAGGGGATGATGGCCTTTAAATGCTTAAAGGTAAAATCTTTATTAAACTGGATCCTGTAGGTGGTAATGGGGTTATGCATGGTGTTGGGTGTAGATGAGGATGGCTTGGGGCGATACGGCGGCAATGCCTGAACTTATAAATTCTGCAGCTACTGCCGGCCCGTTCCATTTTGGGTCGGCGCTATCCAGTAGTTTTTGCCATTGGTTTATCCCTGCGGGGATATTTACCTGTTGTTCATGGTTAGAGAAATTTAACAGGCAAATCACTTGCTGATCATCTGTCCAACGTTGAATGGTGAGGGTATTACTTGCTTCATTGACCAACACGCTCATATTTTCGCGATTTGTATTTTTGAATGCCGGTTGGCTTTTTCTGAGCCTGATGAGGTTTTTGTAATACTCACGCATCACTTTGTGTTGTCCTTTATCCAATAAACCCCAACTTATTTTGGAGTTTTCAAAGGTTGATTGATCTTGTGGATCTGGTGCTTTACCCTCTGCATGAAAATCGGCAAATTCGGCTTTGCGGCCTTTTCTTACGGCTTCAATCAGTTCCTCCTGACTATGGCTTACAAAAAACTGGAAAGGATTGGGTTCACTCCATTCCTCACCCATAAATAACATGGGTAAAAAGGGACTGATCATTACCGCGCCGGTCATCAGTTTCTGCATTTCAAAGCTAAAAAGCCGGCTTGAGCGCTCGCCCAACATGCGGTTGCCCACCTGGTCGTGGTTTTGCGAGAACACTACAAATTGCCGTCCATTGATCCCTTCGGTTGTGGTGCCAAACGTTTTTTGCCTTTGATTGGAGTATTGCCCGTGATAAACATATCCATTTTGGTAGGCTTCGGCCAAGTCGGCAATGCCATTAAAGTCGCTGTAATAACCGTTGCGTTCGCCGCCTGCAGTAACTCGCAGGGCATGATGAAATTCATCAATCCACTGGCCGTCAAAACCGTAGCCATCTTTTTGTAATGGATTAATGTAGCGGGTATCATTCAGGTCGCATTCGGCAATTACATAATGGGTTCTGCCGGTTTCCTGAGTCAGTTTGGCCACGTGCTGGTTAATCTCCCTTAAAATATGGTTCGGACTAAAATCCCTGATGGCGTGTACCGCGTCCATCCGTAATGCATCCACATGAAAATCGCGGAACCACATCAACACATTCTCAATAAAATATCGCCTAACCTCGTCGCAACCTGCGTCATCAAAATTAATAGCGCTGCCCCAGGGCGTATGATATTTGTCGGTAAAATAATGACCGTACTGCCCAAAGTAATTGCCCTCGGGGCCAAGGTGATTGTAAACCACATCCAACACTACCGCCAAACCCCTTTGGTGACATGCATTAACCAAATGTTGCAATGCTGCAGGGCCGCCGTAGCTATTTTGCACCGCGAAAGGAAAAACACCATCGTATCCCCAGTTGCGGCTGCCAGGAAACTGCGAAACCGGCATGATCTCGATAGCGGTTATCCCCAAATCAACCAGGTAGTCCAGTTTATCCTCGATACCCTTGAATGTACCATCGGCAGAGAATGTGCCGCTATGCAACTCGTAAAAGATGTAGTTGGATAGGGGAATGTTTTGCCAGTCGGCATCCGTCCAGGCAAAAGCTTTCAGATCAAACGCAGCTGACGGGCCATGAACTCCCCCGGGTTGCAACAGTGAAGCCGGATCTGGTAATGATTTGCCATTCACTACAAACTGATATTGATCGCCGGGTTTAAGCTTGTTAGTTGTAAGCGAAAAGTAACCATGTTCTTGTTTGATTATGGCTAACTCTTCATCCGCAAGCTTCAGCAAAACTTTATCAGTAAATGGTGCCCAAACCAATACATCTGCCAGGCCCAGATTATTAAAATTTACACCTATAGTTCTGTTAATGATGTTTTGTTTCGCCATTATGGATCAACTCGTGTTTTAGTAATATAACCGATCTTGCCTCTACCTGTATGGTTTCCTCTGCCTTGAAGGTTCCTTGTACGTCGTCAAATTGCTTCTTATTGGTGTCGATGATCAGTTCCCAATCTTCCGAATATTCGGTGGCGGGTAGTTTATAGCTTAAGGCTTCGCTATGCGCGTTGAAAATCACATAGAAATTATCGTCCACAACTTTTTCACCTTCCGCGTTCACACTGTGCAGGCCTAATCCGTTCAAAAACACCGCTACCGACTTGGCAAAATCGTGGTTCCAGTTGTCCTCGCTCATTTCAGATCCATCGGGCAAAAACCAGGCAATATCTGCAACGCCGCTCTTTTTATCGGCTTCGCCCTTAAACCAGCTTTTGCGTGAAAACGCGGCATGTTCTTTTCTTAGCTTGATGAGTTTACCGGTAAAGTCCGTTAGTTCCTTATCCATCGTCTTCCAGTTGACCCAGGAGATCTCGTTATCCTGGCAATAAGAGTTGTTGTTGCCTTTTTGGGTGCGGCTCATTTCATCGCCGGCTACCAGCATGGGTACACCTTGCGAAAGGAACAGCGTGGTTAAAAAATTCTTTTTTTGTTTTTCGCGCAGCTCATTAATGGCCGGGTCATTGGTGGGGCCTTCAACGCCGCAGTTCCAGGAACGGTTATGGCTTTCACCATCGTTATTATCCTCGCCGTTGGCGTCGTTGTGCTTTTCGTTATAACTTACCAGGTCGTTAAGCGTAAAGCCATCATGGGCGGTTACAAAATTTATGCTGGCGGTTGGCCGGCGGTATGATTTGTAAAGATCAGAACTTCCCGTAATCCTGTCGCCAAACTCGGCCAATGAGCTTTCGGTGCCGCTCCAAAAGTCGCGGATACTATCGCGGTATTTACCATTCCATTCGGCCCATCCCGCGGGGAATTTGCCAACCTGGTAGCCACCTTCGCCAATATCCCATGGTTCGGCAATCAGCTTAACCTGCGAAATGCAGGGATCCTGGTGAATGATATCGAAAAATGCGCTCAGGCGGTTTACCTCATGCAATTCGCGGGCAAGGGTGGCCGCCAAATCAAACCGGAAGCCATCAACATGCATATCCAGTATCCAGTAGCGCAGACTATCCATCATCAGGCGTAATACGTTGGGCAGGTTGGCATTAAGTGTGTTACCCGTGCCTGTATAATCCATATAATAGCGGTTATCTTCCGTTAGCCGATAGTAGCAGCAATTATCAATACCGCGGAAGGATAGGGTAGGCCCCATCTCGCTGCCTTCGCCGGTATGATTATAAACCACATCCAATATCACCTCAATACCGGCTTTATGCAGCTCTTTAACCATGGTTTTAAACTCGGTTACCTGGCCGCCAAGCGCTCCGCTCGATGAATACCGGGCATCCGGCGCAAAAAAGCCAATGGTGTTATAACCCCAGTAATTGGTTAAACCTTTATCTATCAAATGCCGGTCGTTCAAAAAATGGTGTATCGGCATTAACTCAATGGCGGTTATGCCAAGTTCTTTTAAATACTTAATAGTAACCGGGTGACCAATGGCCGCGTAGGTACCCCTGATCTCTTCGGGGATCTCGGGATGCATCTTAGTAAAACCTTTAACGTGGGCTTCGTAAATTACTGAGTTGTAGTATTCGATACATGGGGCTGTATCACCTTCCCAATCAAAGTTATGGTCAACTACTACCGATTTGGGTACAAAGGCCGCATTATCACTTTCGCTAAAGCTGAGGTCATTATCCTGGTTACCAATTTCATAGCCAAATAAGGAGTCGTCCCAGTTAATAACGCCCGATATAGCCTTGGCATAAGGATCTAACAATAATTTATTGGGATTAAAACGATGCCCGTTCTCGGGCTCATAGGGGCCGCTTACACGGTAGCCGTATAGCTGACCTGGTTTTAAACCGGGAATGTAAATATGCCAGATCAGTTCGGAGTATTCGGTGATGTTTATTCTTTGCGATTCAATTTCATCTTCGTGGTTATTAAAAAGGCAAAGCTCAACGCCGGTAGCGTTCTCGGAATATAATGTAAAATTAACGCCCTTGCCATCCCACGTTGCGCCAAGCGGGAATGATTTGCCGGGGTATGTTGTTATTTTCATAATGATCAGTAATGGTCAAACATTGTTTTGTCCCCTTTTTAATGAAAATCGTATGAATTTTGTTTGAGCGCCCCCAACTTTTTGTTTTAAACATTGTTGACTATCCTGAACGTAAAAGACAAACGCCATACAGGTTACTTTATCTTTAAATAGCTTAATTTATAATTGATTGTTATGAATATCTATGTAGCTTTGTATTAATAATACTACCTAATAATGAGCAAAAAAATATTTGTTGTTGAAGACGATGTAGATCTGTCTGAAGCTATACAGATGATCTTACAGGGCGAGGGTTACACTGCCGTAGCTTCTTTTGATAAAAACTCAATTAAAGGGGTTATTTTGCATATGCCCGATATGGTATTGGTTGATAATAAGCTTAAAGATGGATTTGGCAGCGAACTTTGTGCCACTATAAAAAAGCATCCGCTTACCAGCCATATCCCGGTTATTATGATATCGGGCTATGCCGATATCGCAGATATTGCAAAAGCCTGCGGTGCAGATGCATGGTTAAGCAAACCGTTTGAATTAACCGAATTAATACGTGTAGTGGCCCATCACCTAAAGCACGCGGCTTAATTTTTAGTTAATTCTGTTGTTTCGTAAGTTTCATCCTGAAACGATTATTTACTATTCTAAAAGCTTTAATTATTTCGCCTGGCCTTTCAAATATTCCTCAAATGATTCGTCATTATAATTGGTAGGGCCGGTATGTTTGTATTTTAGGCTGCCATCTTTACCAAATACCAGCGTGGTAGGAATACTACCATCCAACAACGCATCCGGGAATGTGCTCACTGAGTTATATAAGGGTAAATCATAATCATTCTTTTTGAGAAAGGCCTTTGATTTGGCAAAATCGTCGTCTACGTCAACCATTACAAAAACAACTTGCGGGTTATTCCTGAATTTTTGCCGGAGTTTATTGATTGATGGCATTTCGGCCAGACAGGGCGGGCACCAGGTTGCCCAGTAATTCACAAACACCACTTTGTTTTTTAAGTCTGATAAGGAAACGGTATTACCGCTGGTATCCCTGTAGCTATAGTTGGGCAGGTTGGTATATGTTTTATGATGATTGGCATAGCCTGTAACATCGGGCTTGTATGAACCTATAGCCATTAAACCGCGTATGAGGTAACCTTTGGCAACGGGGCTTGCCATGGTTAGTATGGTTAAAGCTACTATGATGGCCAGGCCTATATTTGAAAAACTAAAATGCTTCCGTTGTATCATATCACTAATATAATGTAATTGACCGGTTAGTATGGCAGTTTATCACGCAATAAACCATAAACCCAGGTGCCCGCAATAGCGCTTAGCAAAGTAACCGATATTACTAAAAAGCCGCTGCCTATTTGTGCAAATAGCGGTCCGGGGCAGGCACCGGTAATTGCCCAGCCCAAGCCAAATATCAGGCCACCGTAAACATTGCCCCAGTTGAATTTTTTTGTTGGGATGATGACTGTCTCGCCATGAATGGTTTTGATATTGAATTTTTTGATGATCAAAATAGAGATCATGCCTACAACAATGGCACTGCCGATAATGCCATACATATGAAAAGCCTGCAGCCTGAACATCTCCTGGATCCTGAACCACGAAACTACCTGCGATTTCACTAACACTAAGCCGAACAGCAGCCCTATAAAAAGGTATTTGATGTTTTTCATGCTATAAACTGATGAGGTAAGGTAAAATAAACCAGGTCATTGCAAAGCCGCCTATCATAAAGCAGCAGGTAGCTACTAACGATGGCCATTGCAGGCTGGAGATGCCCATAATGGCATGGCCAGACGTGCAGCCACCCGCGTACCTGATGCCAAAACCAACCATAAAACCACCCACAACTATAAATATAAAACCGCGTAAGGTTAGCAGCTGATCAAAGCTGAAAATATCCTGGGGTAACAAGCCGTCAAAACGCTTTATGCCTTCCTGTTTAAGTAAAGCGGTTGTTTGCGGGTTGATATTTACTGTTTGGTTGCCCGATAAAAGTTGTGTGGCGATAAATCCGCCTATAATAATGCCGGCAGCAAAAAACAGGTTCCAGCTTTCTTTTTTCCAGTCGTATTTAAAAAAGGCAATATTGGCAGGCAAACAAGCCGCGCAGATATGCCTCAAAGACGATGAGATACCAAAGGTTTTATTGCCAAGTAACAGCAGGGCAGGCACCACAAGACCAATCAAAGGCCCCGCGACGTACCATGGCCAGGGTTGTTTTAAAAACTCCATATTAAGATTTTTGATACAACGAATATACTTAGAAGTTGTTTAAAAACGGTTTCGCGGAAATATTATAGTATAAAGAAGAACCGGCATTGCTGAGTTTATAAATAGTGGATTGTGAGGACGGAGTAACAATATGGAGTAACAATATAAAGCTACGGCATTGCGAGGTACGAAGCAATCGCGAACTATGCAGATCCACCCTGTTTAGCGGGCGATTGCTTCGTACCTGCCCCTGACGTGTTGGATTCGTAAGGCTTGTCACCCAGAGCCTGTCGAAGGGCGCGTGCAGAGGCCTTCGACAGGCTACCCATGACAAGTTGTAAAACGGAAGTCATCCCGAACTTATTTCGGGACCCCACAGGACAGGTAACCCGCATGATGTATACTTAGCGAGTGGGGTGCTGAAACAAGTTACCCATGACATTAGCTTTAGCGTCGCTTTGTCATTTCCCCCTTCACAGTCCGCGGATTTCGTTCTTCGCAATGACATGGTGTACTTGTGCCATACAATTTTAATTTTTATTTGTTTAAGTGTTATTGTAACAATATATTTACCAGTAATTATATGTCCTAATACATATCCAATTAAGTGAAAAGGTTTATCGCCATGCTGTTATTAAATGTGCATCTGTTCAATTTGGGCGGATACCAATTTGTATTTCAGTATCTGATCAACCAATCGGATGTGCAAATTGTGAAGCAGATCTATGAAAACAAGATCGACGCTACCAAGCTTGTTGAAATCAAGGTGCCTGTTCACATGCCCGGTATCCATCCCTGGAAAAACTATGTAAGGCTTAACGGGCAGTTGCAACTAAAAGGCGTTTATTACAATTACCTGCGTTACAAAATGACGCCCGATACCATGTCGTTCATTTGTATTGCCAATAGCGTTAAAACCCGGCTGGTTACCGCTGGCCTGGTCATAGCCAAGGAACTAAATGACGTGCCTTTGAGTAAAAAAGGGCACGATTCTTCGCTTAAAAAAGTAAACATAGGTAACGACTATAACTTTACTGTGCTTAATTACCAGTTTACGCCGTTTTCAACGTTATTAAAAGCTGAAACAAGCCCTATAATCTACCATCTCCACAATCCCTACGTTGAATCACCCGGCAAACCGCCAAATTTTACCTGCTAATTATAGCAACCAAATTATGATGTTGAATTGTTCTTTATTAATAAAAGTGCAGTTTGATTTAATTATTGCCAAAGCAGCTTACCACGCCTTTAACCCGGCGTTGAAGTTGCCGTTAACAATTACGTAATTTCATGCTACTCCCTTTAAAAACAAGCTTTGTATTATGGCTTTATAGCCGTAAATGATGCTTTATCAACCTGTTTATTATTAATTTTTATTGTTGATTTTTCTTACTTAGATCGAATGAAACATTCTTTACTCTATTTTTACAGATGCTGTATCGTGATGGCTTGCTGCCTTATTTTATCAAATTTAGCGCAGGCCCAAACCGAGGCAGACGCTTTGATGATCCCCAAAAACTACGTCTGCGCTGCCGGTGTTTATACACACAGCCAATGGGATCATTACTGGGAAGGCACCTTTAAACGCGACGCGCCAAACCTGGGTACCGTAAGTTCAAACTCGTACATGCTTGGTTTTGTATATGGCTTGTCAAACCGGATTAACTTATCTGTATCGTTACCTTACGTAACCACCAACGCCAGCGCCGGAACTTTAAGAGGCGAACATAATATACAGGATATAAGCGCGTATGCAAAATGGCTTGCCGTTAAGGGGGAGGTAGGTAAGGGGCTATTAACTTTTCACGCTATTTTATCAGGATCGATACCTGCCAGTAATTACGAAGCCGACTTTTTACCTTTATCAATAGGTTTACACAGCAAAAATGTTGCTTTACGTGGTTTGGTGAATTACCAGGTTAGTCAGCTTTTTGTTGCCGGTGCCTATCAATATGTACGCAGGAGTAATATCACTATCGACAGAAATTCCTATTACACTACCGAAATGCATTACACCAACCAGGTTGAAATGCCAAATGTATCCAACTTTTTGGTAAGCGCCGGTTTCAGGAGTCTGGCATTTAACGCCGAGGCTACCTTAACTAAGGTTACCACGCTGGGCGGTTTTGATATCCGTAAAAATGATAACCCATTTCCGAGTAATAAAATGAACTCAACCCTGGCAGGTGTTATTTTTAAATACAGCTTTCAAAAAATCGCGGGTTTAGAGCTTACCGCCGGTGGTAATTATGTGTTAAAAGGCAGGAACGTAGGTCAGGCCCGCACCATGTATGGTGGCATTTACTACATTTTTAACACCCGGAAAGAAAAATAATTGTAAACAACGTTAATAAGAATCTGATGAAAAGACCATTACTTTATATAATTCCATCTTTGTTTTTAGGAGTAGCTGTTTTAAGCTCATCCTGTAAAAAGGAGATAACAGACCGCACCAGTTTATACCCCGCTTTAGCGCCAACCAATCTCGATTTAACTGCTGATACCTGGAAACCTGTGTTGGTAAAAGATTTCAGCACACTTACTGTTTCTGCACCTGACGCGGTTACATCGCCAGCATACCTGGCCGATATCAACGAGATAAAAGCGATGCAGCGTAGTTTAACTGCCGATCAGAAAGCCAGTATCAAATATTGGAGCGCGGGCGCTGTTTTACGCTGGAACGAGATTCTGAGGGAACTGGTTGCAAAACATAACGTGGCACCCTACCAAAACCCCGATGGTACTTACCCTGCGCCAAACTCGGCTAATCCGTTCAACTATCCCGAGTTTCCGTTTTCAAACCCGCCTTACGCTGCAAGGGCTTATGCTTATGTAAGCGCGATGCAGTACGATGCTTTAATAGCGGCCTGGCATTTTAAAAACACGTACAATCGTACAGCACCTTATAAAAATGATCCTACAGTACAGGCTTTGATCCCGGTTTCTGCTTTACCGTCATACCCCAGCGAAGATGCGGTTGTTGCAGGTGCTACCGCCGAGATTATGAAATTATTGTTCCCTACCGAGATTGCTTATATCAACGAAAAAGCACAGGAAGAAAAACTATACCGTATTATGGCCGGTGCCAATACCCGTGGTGAGGTTACCGCGGGCGAATCATTGGGCAAGCAGGTTGCTACCGTATTTGCAGCCCGTGCCCGTGCAGATCGTGCCGGTAAAGCTATTGGCGACCCAACAGTTTGGGCTAAATTACAAACCACAGCTTACGACAAAAATAACTACTGGCAAAGTCTTGAAACTCCAAAAAGGCCGCCAATGTTGCCGTTATTTTCTAAAGTATTACCGTTTTTGTTTGATACATTAACTGTTGTTGCGTTGCGCCCGGCGCCTCCATATGCCTACAACTCAGCAGATTTTATCAGGGAAGCACAGGAAGTTACCGCGATGAGCAAAAATCACAGTCGTGATCATGAAGAACAGGTTGCTTTTTGGGCTGATGGTATTGGTACTTATACGCCAACAGGTCATTGGAATGCTATTGCTGCAGATGAATTTGTAAAACAAAACTATAGCGAAGTGCGCTGGGCACGTAATTTTGCGTTATTGAACATGGCCGAAATGGACGCCGCTATTGTTTGCTGGGATACCAAATATTTTTACTTTAACCAACGCCCGTCTCAAGCAGACCCGATTATCAAAACTTTAACAGGCGTGCCGAACTTTCCGGCCTATACATCAGGACACTCTAACTTCAGCGCTGCCGCTGCAACCGTGTTAACCTATTTGTTGCCCGATAGAGGAACTAAGTTTACCGATTTGGCACAAGCAGCTGCAATGTCGAGGTTATACGGCGCTATTCACTTCCGCAGTGATTGTGAAGTTGGTTTGGTAACCGGTGCAAAAGTTGGTCAATACGCTGTTAACAGGGGCAAGGCAGACGGAGCGGGGAATTAATTACAACAGAAAAAGAGTTACAAAAATGTCGCGCTTAACTATCGATCAAAAGATTTATTTCACACTTCGCTTTGCAGCAGCAATGTGCTTTATTGGTCATGGTGCTTTTGGCATCATCACTAAACAGATCTGGTGCAATTACTTCGCGGTTTTTGGTATCGGGCATGATACGGCTTATACCTTGATGCCTTATGTTGGTACCATTGATATCCTGTTTGGCTTATCATTATTGGTTTATCCAACAAGGGTTGTAGCAGGTTGGCTGGTAATATGGGGAATAGCTACCGCTACTATGCGGCCATTATCAGGCGAGCCATTTGCCGAGCTTATTGAGCGGGCCGGTAATTTTGGGGCACCGTTTGTGCTTTTATTATTGCAGGGCGGTTTTAAAATACCCTTTAAGCAATGGTTTAACCGTATGGATGATAACGTAAGTTTAGATGCCGAGACTTTAAAAACAGTAATTAGTTTTTTAAGGGTATTCGCGTTCTTGCTGTTAGTTGGCCATGGGTGGTTAAATCTTCTTGAAAAGAAAGGCCTCATAGGCCAGTATCATTCTTTAGGTTTTAATGACCCGGCTAAAACGGCGCACATTGTTGGTATACTCGAAATCCTGGCTGCTTTTTCTGTACTCATCCGTCCCTTTGCAAATATATTGCTGTTATTTATCGCCTGGAAAATAACCAGTGAACTGTTTTATCCCAAATATGAAATTTTTGAATGGGTAGAACGCGGTGGCAGTTATGGCGTACTGCTGTCTTTATGGTTCGCGGTTAAAAAAGTGCCTTCAGGTTTCTTATCATTAACCTTTAAAAAACAGGTTCCTATCAAAGTTTAATCATGTACATAAAACCCCTGTAAAAAGGGTCTAAGTCGGGATTTTATGCCCGGCTTAGCTATGCTTTTAGCAAACCATTTATAAATACTTAAAAATCTAATATGAAATCAATCTTAAAACTCATTACCGGTATCACAATCGCTATTGTATTTTTATACACCAAAGCAAACGCCCAGGGCTGCGTAGCCATCAGGAGCACAGGTGGTTTATGCACTATGGATGAGCATCCTGATAGTGCCAATGCCGATGCAGGCAGCTGGCTATTTAATAGCAACAATCGCTACTTTCGTTCATACAAACACTTTGTAGGTACACAGGAGCAAAAACAACGTATTGCCTTAGGTACCAACGTAATTAATCATTCTTATACCCAGGATTTAACCCTTACCCGCATTTTTAATAATCGTTGGTCGTTTGCGGTTAATGTACCGGTTATTGATAACAGCCGTTCATCGTTATATGAGCATGGCAACAAAGAACGCCTGAGCACGCATTCCTTTGGTTTAGGCGATATCAGGTTAACTGCTTATGCATGGTTGCTAAATCCGGCCAAAGCACGCAAAGGAAACATCCAGGTTGGCTTAGGTTTAAAACTTGCAACCGGTAACTACAATTACCAGGATTATTTTTATCATACCGCTGCCAACGATGCCCGTACACTTGGTCCGGTTGATCAGTCAATTCAGTTGGGCGATGGCGGTACTGGCATCACTACCGAATTGAATACCTATTACAATTTCACCCATAAATTTGGCCTTTACGGCAGCTTTTACTACCTCATTAGCCCAAGGGAGCAAAACGGTGTATCTACAGCCCGCGGGGGGGTGCCAAGCACCAAAGCAGTGGCTAATGGAAGCGATATCATGAGCGTACCAGACCAGGTAATGATCAGGGGAGGTGCAAGCTATGGGATCAGCAAATTTGATTTTTCGGCAGGCGTACGTTATGAGTGTTTACCGGTTCATGACCTGGTGGGGGGCAGCAACGGTTTCAGGAGGCCGGGCTACATCATCTCGGCCGAGCCGGGTGTTACTTACCGTTTAAAATCGTTATCTGTTTATGCCTTTGTGCCTGTTGCCTTAAAACGCGACCGTACACAAAGCGTTCCTGATAAACTTACGACACAGCAAACCGGAACTTATACCCAGGGCGACGCTGCTTTTGCTGATTACGCCATCAACATCGGAATTACGTACAGATTTAAATAGAAAGTTGGTTAATGTTTAAGGAGAAGCCGGGCTTGAGACCCCCGGCTTTTTTGTTTTTTATGATACTATTTTATTAAAAAAAGATAGTTTTACGCTATGAACACTCCCGAAGAAAACTTTGCGGCCTTAGGTTTAAACCTGCCGCCTGCACCAAAGCCGCTTGGCGTTTATAAACCCTGTTTAGTTGATGGTAAATACCTTTATTTATCGGGCCACGGAACGGTGCAGGATGATGGTACGCTGATCATCGGTCGTATTGGTGCCGATATTAATATGGAAGATGGTAAGCTTGCTGCCCGCCAGGTAGGTTTGGCTATGCTGGCTACTATTAAAGCCAATATTGGCAGCCTTGATAAAGTTAAACGCGTTATTAAAGTATTGGGCATGGTTAACTGCACCCCGGATTTTGAAAGACATCCGTTTATCATAAATGGCGCCAGCGAGCTATTTGCAAAAGTTTGGGGCGAAGAAAACGGGATAGGCGTACGCAGCGCTGTTGGTATGGGATCGCTGCCCGATAATATTCCTGTGGAGATTGAGGCTTTGTTTGAATTGGTTTGAGGGAAGAATCAAGAATTAAGAGTCAAGAGTCAAGACAGAGAAAAATCCTGAGAATCGTTTAATCCGATAAATCCCGGTTCAGACAAAATATGACACCAAACTGGTTCACCATTGATAATATAGACAAGCTTGATAGCCCCGCTTTGGTGGTTTATCCGGATAGGGTGCAGGCCAATATCAATCTGCTTAAAACCATGATTGATGATATTGCACGTTTACGGCCGCATGTAAAAACCTATAAAAACCGGGAAGTAACACAACTGCTGCTTGATGCAGGTATTAAAAAATTCAAATGCGCTACCATTGCCGAGGCCGAACTATTGGGCATTTGCAAAGCGCCGGATGTACTGTTAGCTTACCAGCCTTTGGGGCCAAAGCTGTATAGGTTTATTAAATTGATCCATGCTTATCCTCATACTAAATTCTCCTGCCTGGTTGATAACGATGTTGCTGCTAAAGAGATCTCTGACGCGGCAAAAGGACATTGTTTGGTGATTGATGTGTATCTGGATTTGAATGTAGGCATGAACCGTACGGGTATAGCGCCTGGTTTTGAGGCCCTGCAATTGTATATGGACTGCGCTGTATTACCGGGGGTAAATCCGGTAGGGCTGCATGCCTACGATGGCCATATCCATGATATCGATCTGGATAAAAGAACGGAACGTTGCAACGCGGGCTTTAAAGGTGTTTTAAAATTACAGCAGGATTTATTTGGTAAAGGTTATCCCGAACCCATCATTATTGCAGGCGGATCGCCTACATTTATCGTTCATGCCCAAAGAAAGTTTGTAGAGTGCAGCCCCGGCACTTTTGTTTACTGGGATAGGGGGTATGAAATGGGGATTCCCGAGCAGGCATTTTTACCGGCGGTATTAGTGGTTACAAGGGTGGTTTCGTTGCCCGATGCTACCAAGCTATGCCTTGATGTTGGGCACAAATCGGTATCGGCCGAAAATGAGCTGGGTAAACGCATTTACTTTTTAAATGCTCCGGAGCTGGTGCCAAGCGGCCAAAGCGAGGAGCACCTGGTAGTTGAAGCCGGTAAAGGTCACAAATACCAGATAGGAGATGTGCTTTATGGCATCCCGCATCATGTATGCCCCACGGTAGCTTTATATGAGCGTATTTATACTATTGAAAATAATACACTTACAGGCGAGTGGCTCAACAGCGCGCGCGACCGTAAGATCACCATCTGATATCAAAAAACATGTTTATAGTAGACGCCCATTTAGACCTGAGCATGAACGCGCTGGAATGGAACCGCGACCTTACCCGTCCGCTTGCCGAAATTAACCAACGCGAAGAAGGCCTTACCGATAAACCTGATCGTGCCAAAGCGGTGATAACGCTGCCGGAGTTGCGTAAAGGAAACATAGGTTTGGTTGTGGCTACGCAGATAGGCCGTTACGTTGCACCTGGTAACCCGCTGCCGGGCTGGCATTCACCAGAGCAGGCCTGGGCGCAAACCCAGGGGCAGGTAGCCTGGTACAAGGCCATGGAAGATGCCGGCGAAATGGTGCAGGTAAATGACCTTGCATCGCTCGAAAAGCAGCTTGCTTTTTGGAACGATGGTGAACCTACAGAAGGTAAAGCCATCGGGTATATCCTGAGTTTGGAAGGGGCAGATTCTATAGTGACGGTACAACACCTGGAAAGGGCTTATATTTATGGCTTGCGGGCAGTAGGGCCTGCACACTATGGCCCTGGAAGATATGCACAGGGTACAGATGCCACTGGTTATATGGGGCCGAAAGGTCACGAATTGCTTAAGGAAATGGAACGGTTAAACATTATCCTGGATGCCACCCATTTATGCGATGATAGTTTTTGGGAGGCGCTGGATCATTTTAACGGTCACGTGTGGGCAAGCCACAACAATTGTCGCGCGTTGGTGAACCATAACCGCCAATACAGCGATGAAATGATCAAAGCCCTGATAGAACGTGGCGCGGTGATTGGCGCGGCATTAGATGCCTGGATGATGGTACCCGGATGGGTGAGGGGCGTATCAACCCCAAAAGGTATGAACTGTAATATGGAAGTAATGGTTGATCATATCGATCATATTTGCCAGGTAGCGGGTAACGCGTTGCACGTAGGCATGGGTACCGACCTGGATGGCGCTTTCGGCCGGGAGCAATGCCCTTACGATTTGGAGACTATTGCTGACATGCAAAAGGTGCCAACGCTGTTAAAAAAGCGCGGCTATACCGATGATGATATCAATAACATGATGCATGGCAACTGGCTCCGTTTTTTGAGAAATGCCTGGGCATAAATTTGATATTTGAGCGTTATGGGCAGGATTATTTGGGTGTCGCCCCCCGGATAAATGCATCTAATTGGGTTAACATAACTTAACACTTTTTAGATATTTTACCATTTAATTATCTGTTAATCAATTTGTTGTGTTTTGACATGGTTAACACTAAACTGACGTATCGCACAACCGAATAGACCTGGGCTTTTAACCAGGATCGGGCAGTGAAAACAAGGTATTATTTGATGTTTATATATTCCGGCGGTATAAGCTTATTCCCTTAGCTAATATTAAAAACCAATCTATCGCCCTTAACCTTAGATGCGTTTGCCTTGGTGTGGCCGCGCGTAAATTTGGATGAATGATCAATATTCTTCATTCTTCTCGCTTTAATCTTGATTTTTCTTCACCTTGATGTAAAACGTATCTCACAATTCTCATAATTTCTTTAATTAAACCTACTTTGCATTGATGAATGCAGAACAATCAAGGTTAAAGGATACAAGCTGGAAAAAATGGGGCCCATACGTCACCGACCGCCAATGGGGAACCGTGCGTGAGGATTACAGTGCCAATGGCGATGCCTGGAATTATATCACTCATGATATGGCGCGCAGCAAAGCCTATCGCTGGGGCGAAGAAGGTATAGCCGGCATTTGCGATCGCCAGCAGATCCTTTGTTTTGCACTCGCCTTATGGAATAAGAAAGATCCTATTATTAAAGAGCGTTACTTCGGCCTCAACAACCCCGAAGGTAACCACGGCGAGGATGTGAAGGAATTGTACTACTACCTTGATAGTACGCCCACGCATTCGTACATGAAAACGCTGTACAAGTATCCTCAAAATGAGTTTCCATATGCCTCACTTGTAGCTGAAAATAAACGCCGTACCCGCAACGATCCCGAATTTGAGTTGATGGATACCGGCATATTTGATAAGGATGAATACTTTGACGTATTTACCGAATACGCCAAAAACGCCCAGGATGATATCCTGATCAGGATAACCATACACAACCGTGGCGATCAGGATGCGGCTTTAAATGTAATGCCTACACTATGGTTTCGCAACACCTGGAGCTGGGGATATGATTCCTATAAACCCAGTATCACCGCTAATGGTAACGGCGTAACGGGTATATTTCATAAAGATCTTGGTCAGCTTTGGCTGCACGCCGAGGGAAATCCGCAGGTTTTGTTTTGCGATAACGAAACCAATATGACCAGGTTATACAATTATGATAGCGGGCTTAAATATCATAAAGACGGCATTAACGACCATATAGTTCATAGCGCCGATACCATAAATCCTAAAAATACCGGTACCAAAGCTGCGGTGAATTATGATATAAGCGTAGGTGCTAAGCAAAGTATAACACTTCGGCTAAGGTTATCACCCGATGCCAATTATGGTTTCGAGGATTTTGATCACATATTTGATATCCGGTTAACCGAGGCCAACCAGTTTTATAACGACATTTATAGCAATAAAGATGAAGCAGACCGATGCATGATTCAGCGCCAGGCGTTTGCAGGTATGTTGTGGAACAAACAGTTCTATTATTCAGATATCCGCCAATGGCGGCATGGCGACCCTTCGCAGCCTAAGCCGCCCGCCCAGAGGAAAACAGCACGCAACAGTAAATGGAAGCACCTGAATACCAAGGATATTATTTCCATGCCCGATAAATGGGAATATCCATGGTTTGCCGCCTGGGATCTTGCTTTTCACTGCTTGCCACTGGCAACAGTTGATATGGCCTTTGCCAAAAATCAACTCATTTTACTTACCCGCGATTGGTATATGCATCCTAATGGGCAATTGCCGGCTTATGAGTGGGATTTTGGTGATGTAAACCCTCCTGTACATGCTATGGCTGTTTGGAATATTTACAAAACCGATAAAATAGCCAATGGGGGTAAAGGGGATACTTATTTCCTGGAAAGGGTTTTTCACAAGTTGATGCTCAATTTTACCTGGTGGGTAAACCGCAAGGATGCAACGGGCAACAATATTTTTGAAGGTGGTTTTTTGGGGATGGATAACATTGGTGTGTTTGACAGGAATACGCAATTGCCATCCGGGCAGCATCTGGAACAGGCCGATGGTACCAGTTGGATGGCCATGTATTCGCTAAACCTGCTGCGAATTGCAACGGAGCTGGCCGAAACTGATAAGGCTTATGAGGATATTGCCTCTAAATTTTTTGAACACTTTATTTATATAGTTGGAGCGATGTCAAACCTGGGTGAAAACAACCAGGGTTTATGGGACGAAGAGGATGGTTTCTTTTATGATCAGCTCCGCTTCCCTGACGATGGCTCTGTAAAAATGAAAGTACGCAGTATTGTGGGGCTAATTCCCTTGTTTGCTACCGAGGTATTAGATGAAAGCGATATAGCCGATAGCCCTATCTTTACAGAACGCATGAAATGGTTTGCCGAAAAACGACCAGACCTTGCATCACTGGTATCGCGCTGGAATGAAAGGAGCAGTACGGGCCGACACCTGATCAGCCTGCTGCGCGGCTACCGCATGAAGTCGATCCTGAAATACATGCTGGATGAGAAAGAGTTTTTAAGCGATTATGGCATCCGTTCATTATCAAAATATCACCAGGAACACCCCTACAAAATTGCAGTTAACGGGATAGAATTTGGCATTGGGTACGTCCCTGGCGAAAGTGACAGTGGCTTGTTTGGCGGCAACAGTAATTGGCGTGGACCTATCTGGATGCCCATTAATTATCTGATCATTGATAGTTTGCACCGTTTTCATCGCTATTATGGTGATGACTTTAAGGTAGAATGCCCAACCGGATCTGGTATTTTTATGAACTTGGGAGAGGTTGCCGGGGAGCTTTATAATAGAGTATCACGACTTTTTTTGCGGGATGAAAAAGGTAACCGGGCAATTTTTGGCAACAATCAAAAGATGCAAACCGACCCTCATTTTAAAGATTATATCCTTTTTTACGAGTATTTTGATGGCGATACTGGTAGGGGTGCAGGAGCATCGCACCAAACCGGGTGGACCGGGTTAATAGCTAACTGTTTGCATAAATAGCAGCCCCTCCTAAATCCTCCCCGGAAGGGAGGACTTAAGGAAAAATTAAAGTCTCCCCAACCGGCTACCGAGTACCCACATCTTTTTTGTTAAGGAAAATGTCATTTCGATAGAGCGAAGGAGGGGATTGAGCGAGGTGCGAAAGAGAAATCTTGTACGCCTTGCATGGCCGAATGTCTGCATTTACAAGATTTCTCCTCACCTCCGGCGCGCAATCCCCTACAGGTTCGTTCGAAATGACAACGTTTTTTTATTATATGAACAGGATTAAAAGATGTGTGAACACAGTAGCTAACCGGGGGAGATTTAGAGGGGACTTATAATTGTGTAAAAAAGACACAATAAGATATAAAATGCTGAAAATTAATTTTTAGATTTACTGTACCACATTAAAACTAAAATTATCAGCATGAATTACAACAGGAGAAAATTTATCCAGGGTGCAGGCGCGTTGGCGCTTGGCAGCATGGCTTTATCTGGCAAGGCGGCAAGTTTATTAAGCAATACGGCCCCGCGACATACGATAGGTTTACAATTATTTACCTTTTTTGGTGTCATTGACGAAGATGTAAAAGGCACGCTTACCAAAATTGCCGCTTTGGGCTACAAAGACATGGAATCGGCCTTTAGCAAAAAAGGTGGATACTATGGCATGAAACCTCATGAATTTAAAGCATTAGTTAATAGTTTAGGTATGAACTGGACATCGCACCACGTACTGGGCGCGCCGTTTAAACTTCCTCCCGGAACAAAACTACCAAATGGGGCCGATGGCAAACCGATGGTGATTCCGCCAATGAAAAACCTGCGCGATAATATGCAGGAACTGGTGGATGACGCTGCGGCCGGAGGTATTAAATATCTCGTTTGCGCTAATTCGCCAACCGCCACTACCGAAGAAATAAAATCTACTATAGAAGTCCTCAACAAAACAGGAGAAGCCGCAAAAAAAGTAGGTATCCAGTTTGCTTATCATAACCACGATATGGAATTTCACGCGGTTGATGGCAAAGTACCCTATGATTTGCTACTAAGCGAAACCGATCCTCACAACGTAAAAATGGAGCTTGACCTTGCCTGGGCTGTTAAAGGCGGCAAAAATCCGGTAGAGATGTTTAAGCAACACCCCGGTCGTTTCCCGCTTTGGCACGTAAAGGATTTGGACGCTGCCCGCAAAACTATATTACCCGTAGGTAGTGGCATCATTGATTTTAAACCCATTTTTGCAGCGGCAAAATCTGCAGGCATGCAACATTTCTTCGTTGAGCACGATGGCCCTAAAGATCCACTGGCAAGCATTACCAGCAGTATCAAATATTTGAAGGGGACGTTAAAAGTTTAAGCCATACCTAAATCCTCCTCTAAAAGGCTACTGTGTGTACACATCTTTGGAATCGCATCACTAAACAAAAACGTTTTCATTTCGAACGAACCGGCGGGGGTATTGCGCACCGGAGGTGAGGAGAAATCTTATAAAAGCGTACATTCGACTGTGCAAAGCGTATAAGATTTCTCCTCGCACCCTCGCTTTCCCCTGCGCTTGCTCGTTCGAAATGACATTTTTTTAATAAAAAAGATGTGTACACACGATAGCCCTAAAAGGGAGGACTTTTAAAATATGCAAATCAAAAGTCTCCCCTTTCAGGGGGAGATTTAGAGGGGGCTCCTTAACAATTCCATAACATACGCCCGTTTTGATTTAAGCTGCGCTTTGAGTATCTTAAGGCGGCAAATCAAAACATATGGAAGCACCCCCGGCAGAACATCTAAAAAAAGTTTTAAAACCTATACACCTTTGGGCCATAGCAGTGGGCCTGGTCATATCGGGCGAATACTTTGGTTGGAATTTAGGTTGGGATGTTGCCGGTACAATAGGCATGCTGATTGCCACTTTGGTAATCACGGTAATGTATATTACCTTCATTTTTAGCTATACAGAACTTACAGCTGCAATACCTCACGCCGGTGGCGCATTCGCTTATGCCTATAGGGCAATGGGGCCTTTCGGCGGCCTGATTGCCGGCTACGCTACCCTGATAGATTTTCTGCTGGCATCGCCGGCTATCGCTATCTCCCTGGGTAGTTACCTTCACTTTTTATATCCCGCTATACCAATTATGCAATCGGCAATGCTGTTTAACGCGGCATTTGTGGTGCTTAACATTTCGGGAGTTAAAGAATCTGCTACATTTTCTGTTTTTATTACCATTTTGGCTGTGGCAGAATTGCTGTTATATATGGGTGTGGTTAGTCCGCATTTTAAGATGGATAATTACCTGAGCAATCCAATGCCTTTTGGCTGGAGCGGTGTGTTCGCAGCCCTGCCATTCGCGGTATGGTTTTACCTGGCAATAGAAGGGGTAGCCATGGTGGCCGAGGAAGTAAAAGACCCCAAAAAAGATATCCCGAAAGGTTATATATCCGCTCTTGCAACTTTAGTTGCCCTGGCCTTAGGTGTAATGGTGCTAACAGGCGGCATAACCGACTGGCACAAACTAAGCAAGCTTGACTATCCGTTACCCGAAGCCGTTGGTATTGTGTTGGGCAAAGCAAGTGGCTTAACCAAAATATTTGCCAGCATAGGCTTATTTGGGCTTATCGCTTCTTTGCATGGAACTATTTTGGCTTCATCCAGACAGGTATTTGCAATGGCCCGCAGCGGATATTTGCCAACTGGATTAGCCAACTTAAACCATCGCTTTAAAACGCCACACTGGTCGCTTATTGCTGCGGGTTTGGTGAGTTTTTTGGCAATTTACATTGGCACATCTACTAAGGACGGTACCGGGCAAATTATTGTATTATCTGTATTAGGTGCCGTGGTGATGTATATGATGTGCATGATCAGTTTGTTTATCCTTCGTAAAAGAGAACCGAAATTAGAGCGTCCGTTTATGGCACCTTTTTACCCGGTATTTCCCGCAATAGCTCTGGTGATATCCGTTGTTTGTCTGTTTGCTATCATCTATTTTAATGCACAGGTAACTGCGATGTTTTTTGGGGGGCTGGTTATAATTGTTTTGATATTTGTGTTGATGGGGAAACACAAAGAAGCTTTAACAGACGAAATGATGGCGACGCCAGAATAAATGGCCTGCGGTAAATCAATCAAACAATGAGCGCTTTCAAAACTACCATACGACATAAGGTTTACAAGTTTCAAGACCTGAAAACTTTGTTGGGCAAAGCATCGCCGTACCGTTCTGGCGATGAGCTGGCAGGTGTTTGCGCGCATAGTTACGAGGAGCGGGTGGCGGCTCAGATCACCCTGGCTGATGTTCCTTTAAAGACTTTTTTAAATGAAGCGATAATCCCCTATGAAGATGATGAGGTTACCCGTTTAATTGTTAATAGTCATGATATTAATGCCTTTAGTCTGATAAGCCATTTAACTGTTGGCGAACTGCGTGACTGGCTGTTAAGTGACGATACCGATACTCAAACTTTAACAAATCTGGCATCCGGGCTTACTCCCGAAATGGTAGCCGCGGTATCAAAGCTGATGCGTAACCAGGATTTGATCGCGATAGCAAAAAAGTGCGAGGTGGTAACCAGGTTTCGTAATACTATTGGTTTAAAAGGGCATTTCAGTACCCGGTTGCAGCCAAATCATCCAACAGATGATCCCAGGGGTGTTGCCGCAAGTATTATTGATGGTTTGTTGTTTGGCAGCGGTGATGCAACAATTGGGATTAACCCGGCTACCGATAGCCCAGCCGCTGTGAGTAAGTTGCTTACCTTAATGGATAACATCAGGTATCAGTTTGAGATACCGACCCAGACTTGTGTGTTAAGCCATATTACCACAACGCTGCAACTTATAAATGAAGGCGCACCTGTTGATCTGTGTTTTCAATCTATTGCCGGTACCGAGAAGGCCAATACAAGCTTCGGTATCAATTTGAATTTGATTGAAGAGGCTTACCAGGCCACTTTATCTTTAAACCGGGGCACGGTAGGCAATAACGTAATGTATTTTGAAACCGGGCAGGGGAGCGCGTTATCGGCCAATGCCAATTTTGGCGTTGATCAGCAAACCTGCGAGGTTAGGGCCTATGCCGTTGCACGTAAGTTTAAACCTCTGCTGGTGAATACCGTAGTAGGTTTTATAGGCCCCGAATATTTATATGATGGCAAACAGATCATCCGCGCCGCTTTGGAAGATCATTTTTGCGGAAAACTCCTGGGGCTACCTATGGGCTGTGATGTTTGTTACACCAACCACGCCGAGGCCGACCAGGATGATATGGATAACCTGCTTACCTTATTGGGAGTAGCGGGCTGCAATTTTGTAATGGGAATCCCTGGTGCCGATGATATTATGCTCAATTACCAGTCAACTTCATTTCATGATGCTTTGTATCTGCGTAAGGTGTTAGGGCTAAAACCGGCACCGGAATTTGAGCAATGGCTGATAAAGCAGGGGATAACCGACGACAGGGGAAACATGTTATCAATAAGCCCGACTCATGGCTTACTTGGCACCGTAATTTAGCTATGAAAAGAAATATCCCGCAGGAAATAGAGCCGCTAAAAGCTTTGCAGGAATTTACTTCGGCCAGAATAGCCATTGGCCGGGTGGGTACAAGTATTCCGCTAAAACAATCCCTTGATTTTAAGCTGGCCCATGCCCATGCCCGGGATGCTGTGTATTCTGTATTAAATATTGATCATTTGAGGGAATCGCTAACGCGTTTTGAATTACCCGTTTTACACCTGCATAGCCAGGTTGCTGATAGGCGGCAATACCTGCAACGCCCAGACCTTGGCAGAAGACTCAATCAGGATTCTTTAGATCAGTTAAGGGATTTAACTACAGTTAGCAGTGATATTGCCATCATTGTTGCCGACGGATTATCTGCAACGGCTATAACCGAAAATACCTTAGGGTTACTTAAAGAACTAATTCCACTATTAACCACCTCAAATTATAAACTGGCTCCTATAACCTTAGTGGAACAGGGGAGAGTTGCCATTGGAGATGACATAGGATATGGTTTAAAAGCAAAATTAAGCCTGGTACTGATCGGTGAAAGACCGGGTTTGAGTTCGGCAGATAGTTTGGGCGTTTACCTTACCTATAAGCCCAAACCCGGCCTTACGGATGAAATGCGTAATTGTGTATCTAACATCCGCCCTAAGGGCTTAACTTATAAAAAAGCGGCTAAAAAGATATTTTATCTTATCAATGAGGCTTTTATCCGTAAACTATCCGGGGTAGAGTTAAAGGACAACGACGGGTTATTAGATGCTCATTAGGTTCATCTTACCATTAACTTACTTTTTCGCCGGTCTTTTCTCAATAGTACCGTTAAAGGAAATTGCATCGCGATTGGTGCTGATCACCTGTAACGAAGCATAACCTTCAGAGCTTATTGTAAGATACATGGACTGTACATCATTCCATTTGCCAATGTTTTTGTCTTTTGGTTTGATAGTTGCAGACCAGCCATCTTTTTTACCTGGTTTTAAGGTATATGAAAAATTGGTATTGGTAAATTTTATGCCACCTTCAGTTGAACCGTATGGAGGTGCTACGTAAGCACGGCCGAAATAGGGCAGATACGAGATTATGGTATCTTTAGTAATAGTTAAATCGTAACCGGATGTTAAAGCCCGGCCAACGCCTCTTGTCGGGTTTACATAATTGGCATCAAATACAAAATTTTGATCTTCAACCAGTTTTTTTATTTCGGCAATACGTGCAGCCTTTCTGTCTTTACTTTTACTTTGCGCATTGGCATTTATAATGGAGGTAAAGGCGATCATCATCGCCAGTGAAAATATCTTTAATGATTTCATAACTAAATAATTTAAGGTTTATGACAATGATGCGGCTTCAAGGTTTATTCCATATCAAATTTAAAATATTATTTAATAACTATTAAAAAAATAGAAATAGATCTTCACTCCAGTGCTGTTCTACGATTGGAATACCGCGAATTCCTTAATGTGTCTCATTATCAGAGATATACTCAATAATGGTTGAAATATGTGCTTTATGAAATACCATTGAATATTTTTCGACCGAAATTTAAACAGCTTTTACGATTTTCCGTTCTTAGCCGTCGATGCTCTGATAATCAACTCTGGTTTTATGCTGATGATCTTCGGTTTTGTTGCGGTATCAGTATTGCCTTTTTCCTGGAAATACAAATTGGCCACTGTTTGTCCCATATATATACTAAATTGATCAATAGTGGTAATTGACGGACTTGTAATCTCCGAAAAGCTTTCATTTGCATATCCGCAAACACCTAATTCGGCCGGAACCTTAATTCTCATCGCGTTAGCAACCTCCAATACACCAAGTGCCGAAAAATCAGATGTGGAGGCAAATATGGCATCAGGAGGTTGGGGAAGACTGAGCAGCTTACGGGTACCCTCGGCGCCTAACTCTTTTGTCCAGGCATTTTCAACAATCAACTCGTCAATAACGCCAATATTATAAGCTTTTAAGGCCCTTAAGTAGCCAACCTTACGCTGTTTAAAAATGCTTAGGTTTTGCGGGCCTTCCAGTAAGGCTATGCGCTTGTAACCGCTTTCTATCAGGTGTGATACAGCCTCGTATGAGGCCTGCTCGTTATCATTGATCACCTTAAGGGTTTCCAGCTCTTCGGCCACACGGTCAAACTGGATGAGTTGAATACCATGATCTATTACATTTTGCAAATGTTGGTAATCACTACCATCGGCAGATACTGATATTACAATGCAGTCAACATCCTGGTTTATTAAGGTATTTACGCATTGGATCTCTTTATCATGTGACTCACCCGATTGGCAGATAATAAGGTTATAGCCCTTTTGGTAAGTTGCTTCCTCGATACCAGCTATAACGTTGGCAAAAAAATTCTGGTTAATGCGTGGTACAACAACGCCAATGGTTTTGGAGTGGCCTTTGCGCAGGTTTGAGGCCAGGATGTTTCGCTTATAGTTAAGCTCATCTGCGGTTTTCATGATCAGCTCTTTGGTTTTTTCGTTCACCTGGTTGCTGTTGTTCAGCGCCCTTGATACCGAAGAAGCGGTTATGCCAAGCTTGGCGGCAATGTCATAAATAGTAGTACGTTTTCCCTTTTTCATTATAAAGTGCAAGTTGGAAAAAAAAAATTACGCAATCGATTGCAATTTCAAATATTTCTTTAATTTCGTGCAGTTATTTACCAAAAGTAAACCTGTTTTAATTATTTATGTTACTAACCCCCATAACTTCATGCTGTTATTAGGTATAGATATAGGCACATCATCAGTTAAAGTTAGCGTTGTGGATGCAGCTACGCAACAAATTGTAATATCGGCTCAATATCCCGATGAGGAATCTCCTATAAAAGCAGTGCACCCTGGCTGGGCCGAGCAATCGCCGTTGATGTGGTGGGAGCAAACACTAAAGGCCTTAGAAAGGTGTAATGCCCAAAAAAGCTTTGATTCACAAGATGTTGCCGCCATAGGTATTGCCTACCAGATGCATGGTTTGGTTTTGGTTGATAAAGATCAAAATGTATTGCGCGATAGCATTATCTGGTGCGATAGCCGCGCTGTTGAAATTGGTGAAAAGGCTTTTGCAACCATAGGCGAAGAGAAATGTTTATCTCATTTGTTAAACTCCCCCGGTAACTTCACCGCTTCAAAACTGGCTTGGGTTAAGGAAAACGAACCCGAAGTATACGCCAAAATAGATAAGATCATGCTGCCCGGCGATTATATAGCCATGAAGCTCACCGGCGATATTACCACATCGGTGTCGGCATTATCAGAAGGGGTGTTTTTTGATTTTAAAACCAATAGCATTTCAAAAGAGATTATTAATTACTTCGGTTTTGATGAAAGCCTGTTCCCGGTGATCAATCCGGTATTTTCGGCTCATGGCCACCTGCTTGCATCCGTCGCCCAAATACTCGGGTTAAAAGCAGGTATTCCGGTAGCCTATAAAGCAGGCGATCAGCCTAATAATGCCTTATCGCTAAATGTATTGAACCCTGGTGAGGTAGCCGCTACGGCTGGTACTTCGGGCGTTATATATGGCGTAAGCGACCAACTGGCTTATGATCCACAATCGCGCATTAACACATTTGCGCACGTGAATTATGCTGAAGAGCAAAAACGCCTTGGTGTTTTGCTATGTATAAACGGCACAGGTAGTATGTACCGCTGGGCCAAATATAATTTTGGTGCCGGATTAAGCTATACTCAACTTAACGAAGAGGCTAAGAAAGCTCCTTTAGGCAGCGATGGTTTGCGTGTTTTACCCTTTGGCAACGGTGCCGAACGGATGCTTAACAATAAACAAATTGGTGCCCATTTCCAAAATATCGATTTAAACTTACACACCCAGGCCCATATTTTCAGGGCGGTACAAGAAGGTATAGCCTGCTCATTCCGCTATGGTTTTGATATTATGCGCGGCAACGGTATGAACCCAACAGTGATCCGTGCAGGAAAAAGCAACCTGTTTTTAAGTCCGTTATTTGCTGAAACCTTTGTAAATGCCACAGGCGTACCTGTTGAACTCTATAACAATGATGGAAGCGTTGGGGCGGCTTTAGGTGCCGGAATAGGTGCAGGTATATTTAAATCACCTTCCGAAGCATTTAGCAATGCCAAAGCCATCCAGCTGATAGAGCCGAATCCTTCTGTTGATTTTGAACCTGTTTACCAGGAATGGTATACGTTACTTAACAGGCAGTTGAGTTAAGCCAAAATTAAAAAGTCAAAAATCATAAAACGAACAAAATCAATAATTCAATAACTCAGTAATTCAATAATTAAAATATGAAAATCACCACCGGAGAAAAAGAATTTTTTAAAGAAATAGGTCAGATCAGTTATGAAGGGCCTCAATCAGATAACCCACTGGCGTTTCGCTGGTACAATGCCGATAGGGTAGTGGCCGGTAAAACCATGCAGGAGCATTTACGTTTTGCCTGTGCTTACTGGCACTCTTTCTGCGGTAATGGTGCCGACCCTTTTGGTGGCCCAACGCACATTTTTGCCTGGGACGAGAAAACTGATGCTGTAGAGCGCGCCAAAGATAAAATGGATGCGGCATTTGAATTCATTACCAAAATGAATTTGCCATATTACTGTTTCCACGATGTGGATGTGGTTGATTATGGTAATGACGTTGTCGAAAACGAGCGCCGTTTACAGGCTTTGGTTGAATACGCCAAACTAAAACAAGCCGCAAGTGGCGTAAAATTACTTTGGGGTACTTCAAACCTGTTTAGCCACCGCAGGTATATGAACGGTGCGTCAACCAATCCGGATTTTCATGTGCTGGCCCATGCAGGTGCCCAGGTTAAAACAGCAATGGATGCCACTATTGCTTTGGGCGGCGAAAATTATGTTTTCTGGGGTGGTCGCGAAGGTTACATGAGCCTGCTTAATACTGATATGAAACGCGAGCAGGAACATTTTGCACAATTTTTACATACTGCGAAAGATTACGCGCGCTCACAAGGCTTTAAAGGTAATTTCTTCATTGAGCCAAAACCTTGCGAGCCTACCAAACACCAGTATGATTATGATGCAGCAACCTGTTTAGGCTTTTTGCAGCGTTACGATTTGATGGATGATTTTAAACTAAACCTGGAAGTTAACCACGCTACCTTAGCCGGCCATACTTTCCAGCACGAATTACAGGTAGCTGCCGATTCGGGTTTATTAGGTTCAATAGATGCTAACCGTGGCGATACCCAAAACGGTTGGGATACAGATCAGTTCCCTAATGATATCAACGAGATTACCGAATCAATGATGATCATTTTAGAAGCTGGTGGCTTACAGGGTGGTGGTATTAACTTTGATGCTAAGATCCGTCGTAACTCAACAGATCCTGCTGATCTTTTCTACGCGCATATTGGTGGTATGGATATTTTTGCGCGCGCTTTGGTTATAGCCGATAACATCCTGCAAAAATCAGAATATAAACAGATCCGTAAAGAGCGTTACGCTTCATTTGACGCCGGCGCAGGTAAAGATTTTGAGGCAGGTAAGCTTTCATTAGAAGATTTGCGTAACTATGCAATAGCCAATGGTGAGCCAAAATCAATAAGCGGCAAACAAGAATATTTAGAAAATTTGATAAATCGCTATATATAGTTTATAATTGTCAATCTAACATATTAAAACCAACTTAACCAAACAATGAACCTGAAAACCCTCTCGACCGGCGATTATGTCGTGTTTTTTATTTACTTTGTGATAGTATCCAGCTATGGATACTGGGTATACAAGCGTAAGCATAACGCCGACGCGACCTCAAAAGACTATTTTTTGGCCGAAGGGTCGCTTACCTGGTGGGCAATCGGGGCATCATTAATTGCATCAAATATTTCTGCCGAGCAGTTTATTGGTACAAGTGGTTCTGCTTTTAAAATGGGATTGGCCATATCAACTTATGAGTGGATGGCCGCCATAACGTTGATCATAGTAGCCGCGTTTTTTATCCCGGTGTATCTTAAAAATAAGATCTTCACCATGCCGCAGTTCCTGCATCAACGGTATAACGGTACTGTAGCTATGATCATGGCTATCTTTTGGCTGTTGTTGTACATCGTGGTTAATTTAATGTCGATATTATACCTGGGAGCTTTGGCAATCAGTGGTATATCCGGCTTAAATATCTGGCTCTGCGTTATATTACTGGCTGTTTTCTCAGCCGTGATCACCTTGGGCGGTATGAAGGTAATTGGTTATACCGATGTTATACAGGTTGCCGTGCTTATTTTAGGCGGGTTAATGGCATCTTACCTGGCCTTAACATTATTAAGTGAAAAGGAGGGCACTACAGGTTTATTAAATGGCTTTAAGATATTACATTCCGAAGCCTCGGATCATTTCCATATGATATTCAAAAAGGATAACCCTAACTATATGGACTTGCCGGGCTTATCAGTTTTAATAGGCGGTATGTGGATCACCAACCTTAACTATTGGGGCTGTAACCAGTATATTACCCAAAGAGCTTTAGGAGCAAATCTTAAAACTGCCCGTGGCGGTATCCTTTTTGCGGCTTTCCTTAAATTGTTAATGCCGGTTATTGTGGTATTGCCAGGTATAGCCGCTTACCTGTTATATCAAAAAGGTATGTTCCACCAGGAAATGATGAGCGCATCAGGTATTACCGATCCTAATAAAGCTTATCCATCGTTATTAAACCTGTTGCCTACAGGATTAAAAGGTCTGTCTTTCGCGGCGTTAACAGCGGCTATTGTGGCATCTTTAGCGGGTAAAGCCAATAGTATAGCTACTATATTTACTTTAGATATCTACAAAAAAGCTATTGACCCTGAAGCAACCGATAAAAAACTGGTTAACCTTGGTAAAATATCTGTATTAGTTGCTTTGGCGCTGGGCGTTATCTTGTCATTCTTCATTGGCAATGCGCTAATGGGCGAAGGTAAACAAGGTTTCCAATACATCCAGGAGTATACTGGCTTTGTATCGCCAGGTATTTTTGCCATGTTTATCCTTGGTTTCTTTTGGAAAAAAGCGACTTCAAATGCGGCTATGTTTGCTACCATTGGCGGCTTCATATTGTCGTGTTTCTTTAAAGTATTGCCACGTTTTGCCGATTTGAGTTTCCTGTCACCTTACGGTTTCTCCAAACTGGCGTTACAAGATGATAAAGTGACCAAACTATACGAAATACCATTTCTTGACCGTATGGGCTTTGTATTCGTTATTTGTGTTGTTGGTATGTACATCATATCAAAAATTGACGGGGCAAGGGGTATCAAAACCAACGGATTGGAAATTGAAGCGTCGATGTTTAAAACCTCTAAAGGATTTTTGGCGGGTTCACTTATCATTACCGGTATTGTTGTAGCACTTTACTCTATCTTCTGGTAGTAGGTAATTTTGCTTAGATATTTAAAGAGCGGCGGGTTTACCTGCCGCTCTTTTGCGTAATATAGCTTCAGCCTCACCTAAATCCTCTCCAAAGGAGAGGACTTTTGATTTGCAGGGTTTTGAAATCCATATGTTGAACTATTCTTTTAAAGTCCTCTCCTTTGGAGAGGATTTAGGTGAGGCTCTTCCATTTGAAGAGGGCAGGGTGAGGCTTTTACGACAACGTTGGAGTTGATTGTTTTAAATAAGGTTTTCATCCTAAAATAATGATGTGTAATTTGCCCCTTACAAAAAACACAGCCATTAAACCTATGGTCAATAATTTAGAACAAACATTCAGGTGGTTTGGCCCTGCCGACCCCGTTACACTTACTGCAATTTCTCAGTCGGGTGCTACAGGTATAGTTACTGCTCTTTATCACATTCCGGTTGGCCAGGTTTGGCCTATGGACGAAATTCTTGAATGCAAAAGCATAATTGAAGCAGCTGGGCTTAGGTGGTCGGTTGTAGAAAGTGTTAACATTCACGAAAGCATCAGAACAGCATCGGCGGATAGAGACCTTTATATAGAAAACTATATTGCAACGCTTAACAACCTGGCCAAAGCAGGCATCAGCATTGTTTGCTATAATTTTATGCCCGTGTTGGATTGGACCCGTACCGATCTTAATTATGTTTTGCCCAACAAAGGCACTGCTTTAAGATACGATGCAAAAGCCCTTGCCGCGTTTGATCTGTATATACTGGAACGCAGCGGGGCGTTCGAGGATTATAATTATGATCAGCAAAAAGTAGCCAAAGCTTATTTAGATAATATTACTGCTGATGAGCGAACCCAACTCATCAATAACCTGATGGCGGGCTTACCAGGTACCGACGATACATTTACAATAGCCGAGTTTAAAGAACATTTAAAGCGATATGCTGATATTGATGCAACGGTTTTGAAAAACAACCTCGCTTACTTTTTGCAGGGCATTATCCCATCTGCAGAAAAGGCCGGTGTTAAAATGTGTATCCATCCGGATGATCCGCCTTTTCCAATCCTGGGCTTACCAAGGGTGGTATCTACAGAAAAAGATCTGGCCGATCTGGTCAACTTTTACCCATCGGCCAGTAACGGCATTACTTTTTGTACGGGCTCTTTAGGTGCCAGGAGTGATAACGATTTGCCGGGCATTGTAGAAAGATTAGGCGAACATATTCATTTTCTGCATTTGAGAAATGTACAACGAGAGGCTGATGGTAGTTTTTATGAAGCGGAGCATCTTGGTGGCAGTACGGATATGTATGCTGTAATGAAAAATATTGTTTTGGAGCAGCAAAAACGTTTGGCAGACGGTCGCGAGGATATTGCTATTCCTATGCGCCCGGACCATGGACATAAGCTATTGGACGATTTTAACCATAAAACGTATCATGGCTATTCGGCCATTGGCCGCTTGAAAGGACTTGCCGAGCTAAGGGGATTGGAAATGGGTATTAAACGGTCATTAGCAGATAAGGAGTAATTTGAACTGATGAAGAATTTTTTGGATAAAGATTTTTTACTGAATACCGATACCGCAAAGCTTCTATATCACCAATATGCAGCAGGCTTGCCTATTATAGATTACCATAGCCATTTACCTCCCGACCAGATTGCCGACGATATTAATTTTGAAAATATCACCCAGGTTTGGCTCAATGGCGACCATTATAAATGGAGGGCTATGCGCGCAAATGGTGTTAGCGAAGATTATATTACAGGAGGCAAAACCGACGAAGAAAAGTTTGAACAATGGGCAGCGACTGTTCCATACACACTGCGTAACCCGCTTTACCATTGGACGCATCTGGAACTTCAGCGTTATTTTAATATAACAGACCTGTTATCGCCGGCAACCGCGAAAAAAATCTATGCCGATTGTGCTCAAAAATTGCAATCGCCGGATTACAGCGTTCGTAAAATCATCAAAAATAAAAATGTAGAGGTTATTTGCACAACAGATGATCCATTGGATAATCTGGCGTATCATCAAAAGATCAAGGCTGATAACTTTGAAGTAAAGGTACTGCCAACCTTCAGGCCGGATAAGGCCATGAATGCCGATGACTTGTTAAACCTGAATTTATATATCGATAAGTTGCAGGTCATTACAAATTCCTCAATAGAAACACTCGACGCTTATTTGACGGCATTAAAAGCCCGTCATGATTATTTTGCCACAAACGGTTGCAAGCTATCCGATCATGGTTTGGAGCAGGTTTATGCCGTTGATTACACTGATTCAGAAGTTGCCGGGATCTTTTTAAAGATCAGGGCCAAGCAAACTTTATTGGCCGATGAAATATTAAAGTTTAAATCGGCCATGTTGTACCGCTTTGCTTTATGGCACCATGAAAAAGGCTGGGTTATGCAACTGCATTTAGGTGCTTTACGCAATAACAACACCCGCGGTTTAAGTGAGCTTGGTCCCGATACCGGTTGGGATTCTATCGGCGATTTTTCGCAGGGACAGGCACTCTCCAAATTTTTAAATAAATTGGATACTACTAACCAGCTACCAAAAACCATCCTATATAACCTAAATCCGGCCGATAACGAGCTTTTTGCCGCCATGACCGGTAACTTTAACGATGGCTCGGTTGCAGGTAAAGTTCAGTTTGGTTCGGCCTGGTGGTTTTTGGATCAAAAAGATGGGATGACCAGGCAGCTTAACGCATTATCCAATATCGGTTTATTGAGCAGGATGGTGGGCATGCTTACCGATTCACGGAGCTTTTTATCGTTTCCAAGGCATGAATATTTCAGAAGATTGGTTTGTAACCTGTTTGGGGATGATATTGAAAATGGCGAATTGCCTAATGACATCGAATGGACGGGTAAGATCATCCAGGATATTTGCTATTACAACGCCAAAAACTATTTTAATTTCGACGAGGTATTATGAGCAATCCGCTTAATATATCATCTGCCAAAGGGAAGATTCTTTCCTTTGGCGAATTACTGCTCCGGATTTGTCCGGATGCAGGTGGAGAATGGCTTAAGGATAACCAGCTACCCTTTTTTGTAGGTGGGGCCGAGCTTAATGTAGCCACTGCTTTATCAGTTTGGGGGGCGCCATCGTCGTATTTTACCGTTTTGCCTGATAATGAACTATCCGCACAGATCACGAACTATTTGCAGGCAAAAAATGTTGACACCTCGCCTGTATTTAATGGAGGCGATAGGATAGGCCTGTATTATTTAACCCGCGGCAAGGATATCAAAAACAATGCTTTGATCTATGACAGGGCAGGATCAGCTTTCGCCACATTAAAACCAGGGCAGGTTGATTGGGATAAGGTATTAGATGGGGTTAGCTGGTTTCATTTCAGCGCTATTTGCCCGGCTATCAGCCAAAGTGTGGCAGACGTTTGTCTGGAAATATTGGAAGCTGCATCTGCAAAAAATATAACCATTTCTATCGACCTGAATTATAGATCGAGGTTGTGGAAGTACGGCAAACAACCTATAGACATTCTGCCTGCCCTGGTAAAGTATGCCGATTTGGTAATGGGAAACATATGGGCCGCCGAACTGATGCTTGATATCCCGGTTGCGCCGGATATTCATGAATCCGGACAAAAAAGCATTTATCTGAAAGAAGGCCTGCAAACGTCAGAGGCAATCATGAAACAATATCCAAAGTGTAAAGCCGTAGCTAATACCTTCCGTTTTGACGCGGGAGAAGGTATAAACTATTATACAGCTTTATACGCTGATGGTAAGCTGCATAACTCAACCCAGTATGATACAGATAAAGTGATAGATAAAGTAGGCAGTGGTGATTGCTTTATGGCCGGGCTGATCTACGGGTTTTATACCAACCTTGACCCGCAACAAACATTGGAATTTGCAACAGCCGCGGCTTATACCAAATTATTTATTGAGGGCGATGCTACCAATAAAACAGTTGAAGAAATTTATAATGCTATTAAATAATGAGCAAGAAAGAGACTGTATTAAACGATATAATAGGCCAGGGCACTTTACCGCTGTTTTTTTATGAAGATGCTACGGTAAGCCTCGAAATTACGCGTACATTATACAAAGCGGGGATCCGGGTATTTGAATATACCAACCGTGGCGCCGCCGCACTGTCCAATTTTAAAATTCTAAAGAAGGCCCAGCAAGAAGAAATGCCCGATTTGCAATTGGGGATAGGTACCATAAAAAGTGCTGCCGAAGCGGAGGCTTTTATAAGTGCAGGTGCCGACTTCATCGTATCGCCAATTGTAAACCCCGAGGTAGGCAAGATAGCCGCACAACATAATTTATTATGGATTCCCGGTTGTATGACACCTACGGAGATCTACCTGGCGCAACAGCATGAGGCTGCGTTAATAAAAATCTTCCCGGCCAATATTTTAGGGGCAGAGTTTGTGTCCTCTATCCGAGATTTGTTTTTGGGGCAGCTTTTTATACCAACAGGTGGGGTAGATTTAAGTATAGATAACATCAGCACCTGGTTTAAAGCCGGTGTATGCGCAGTGGGGATGGGGAGTAAACTTATTAGCAAAAATGTATTAGAGAAGCAACTGTATGATCAATTATATAGTGATACAGTAAAACTGCTGGAGATAATACAAGCATGTAGATAACAAATTAAACCAATTATAAATGAGAGAAACCAAAGCAAGAAACTATAGATGGGTAATAGTTTCGCTTTTATTTTTTGCCACGACTATAAATTACCTGGATAGGCAGGTTATAGGCTTGCTTAAACCTGTATTGGAGGTTGAGTTTAAATGGACGGAATCGGATTACAGCTACATTGTAATGGCTTTTGCCACCGCCTATGCCGCCGGACTTTTGGTTTTTGGCGGTGTTATTGACAAAATAGGTACCAAGTTGGGTTATACCATTTCGTTGATTGTATGGAGCCTGGCAGCTATGCTGCATGCCATAGTAAAAAGCACTTTTGGTTTTGGTGTGGTAAGGGCCGCTTTAGGGGTAGGCGAATCGGGTAATTTCCCAGCGGCAATTAAGGTTGTTGCAGAGTGGTTCCCTAAAAAAGAGCGTGCTTTTGCTACGGGGATCTTTAATTCGGGTGCCAATATCGGTGCGGTTGTAGCACCTGTTATGGTACCATGGATATTGGGTATTTACGGCTGGCAGATGGCATTTTTAATTACCGGGGCAATCGGCTTTATCTGGCTAATCTTTTGGTGGATATTTTATGAGATCCCTTCAAAACATAAAAAAGTTAGCCAGGAAGAAATAGCTTATATAAACAGCGATTCCGCGCTTGCTGCAGAAAGTGAAAGTAAAATAAAATGGATTGAGCTTTTTGGGATCAGGCAGACCTGGACATTTGTAATAGGTAAATTTTTAACAGATCCAATATGGTGGTTTTTTCTGTTTTGGCTACCCTCTTATTTCTCAAGCACTTTTAACCTCGATCTTAAAAAGCCAAGTCTGCCGCTAATCTTGGTTTATACAGCTACATCTATAGGTAGCATCGGTGGCGGGTATTTATCATCTTATTTTATAAAAAAGGGATGGCCGGTATTTAAAGCACGTAAAACAGCCATGCTGATATTTGCTTTATGTGTGGTGCCCATTATATCTGCCAAGTATGCTACTAATGTATGGCAGGCTGTTGCTTTAATTAGCCTGGCGGCGGCCGCGCACCAGGCCTGGAGCGCTAATATCTTTACTACCGCGTCAGACATGTTCCCAAAACGGGCGTTGAGTTCTGTAGTGGGTATTGGCGGAATGGCAGGTTCGGTAGGGGGGATTTTGTTCCCATTCCTTGTAGGGCACATCCTCGATTATTACAAAAAAGGAGGGCATTTGCTTATTGGTTATAATATCATTTTTCTGATATGTGGCTGCGCTTATTTACTGGCCTGGTTTATTATGCACCTATTATCGCCCAAAATGAAACCGGTTAATTTATAGGTTTCATCAAGCGATGGTTTATACCATACCAAAAACGCAGATGCAGGCCGAAACCAGCATGCTGCGTTTTTTTATTGTGTAAATTCAAGTTAATTAAATGATCTGTTCTGCGAGTTCATCTACCCAGCTCGACAGGTAGGGCTCTGTACCTGCAATCCTGATCCAATCGCCATCTGCATCTTTGGCAATCACCAGGTGCAGTGTTTCATCAATCGACATAAATTCATAAGTGCTGCTATACTTGCTGTTTAAAATTGGCTGTAGCGTGCCTTCAATCGTATTATCGGTACCGGTTAAGGTAGCCTCAATTTGCTGTTCCATAATTTATAATTTTTATAGTAACACATAGCCGCGGTTTGTGTTTGCACGTGACTCTTGACAAATGTCAAGCCTCTTTTCTGATAAATGTCATTTGCCATTTTTGGGGACTATCGCACCTTTACCCACTGGATGCTATTGCTCAGGGGACAGATCATGAGTTTGTAAAATCACGTGCCGGGATCAAAGATAAGTGGGCGAAGAGTTACGGGTTCAGCATATAAGATTTACCTTCGGACAGATTTTAAAAGTAATGATATCAGACCTCTTTTTGATGGACAAAACGAGGTCGGTATAACTTTCTTAATTATATAATAATAGCCAACAGATTTTACATCAAATGGAAACTCAACCACAACCGATAGCATCGGCAGAATTATTTATAATAATGGCAATAAGCAACTGGGAATTACAGAATACCCGCCTTAACAGCTTATTAAATAAACTTACAGACGAGCAATTAGCAGCCCAAACAGCACCAGGTCGTAACAGCGGTGTTTATTTGCTTGGCCATCTTGCAGCGGTAAGCGACGGCTTATTTACCTACCTGGAATTAGGCGACAGGTTGTACCCTCAATTGGATGAAGTGTTTTTGAAAAATGCTGATACCTCAGGTCTGCCAAAACCGTCAATAGCCCAGCTTAAAGAATACTGGCACCGGGTAAATACAACGCTTAAGCAAAAATTCGATACGATACAGCCGGCCGATTGGCTTACCAAACACAGCGCCGTATCTGCAGAAGATTTTGCAAAAGAGCCACATCGTAATAAACTTAATATCTTATTAAACCGTACCAATCACCAGGCTTATCACATGGGACAGTTGACTTACCTGGTAAAAAAATAGTTATCGACGAGTAGTCAATTTATAACTAGGACGTAAGTGTTTAAGGGAGGCAAAAAGCATATGCAGGTCATGGCCGTCACAAAATGTTGACGATATGTAACAGCCAGGGAAATCGCGTTTGAAATTTTGTTATTGGTTTATATTGAATAATTGCATTAAACGATGTCATGTTTTTGTTTTCTCTCGCAAAGGCGCTAAGAAGCAAAGAAAAATAAGCGAATTGCATTGCGTCTTAGCGTCTTTGCGCGAAATGAATTGTTCTTTTAATTCACCTTTACTTGACATGTTTAAAATCGATCTCCCTGATGTAACAACCTTTAAACATTTGCAAATCGCAAAAAAGCATTAATTTGCGCGTTAAACATAAGTTGACACTCATGAATAAATATTTACTCACCATTCCGGCGATGGCTATCGCTTTGGCCGTGCAGGCCCAACAGGGTAGCCCGCTCACCAATAAGGATTATGAACACGCCGAAAGCTTTATGAGCTATAACACTGCCCCATTTGTTGATAGGGCAGATATACGGCCAAACTGGCTACCCGGCGATAAATTCTGGTACCGGGTTTTAACAGCCCGGGGCAGCGAATTTGTTTTAGTTGATCCCGTAAAAAAAACACGCGAAGCCGCTTTTGATCACGAAAAACTCGCGCAGGTATTATCTGCCGCGTCGGGCAATAAGTACGAACCCTATATGCTGCCTTTTCAAACCATCACCTTTTCGGCAGATGGCAAAACAGTTTCTTTTTTTGCTGATGGCAAACACTGGCAATATGATCTGGGCACCGATATGATCACCCCTGGCACAGACAAAGCCAAGCCAGAACGAGGCGGTTTCCCGGGTAGGCGTGGTAAAATGGAAGAAGTTTTATCACCTGATGGAAATCGTGCGGCATTTATTAAAGACTATAATCTTTGGGTACGCGATGTGAAAACCGGTAAACAAACCCAACTGACTACCGATGGGATTAAAGATTTTGGTTATGCTACCGATAACGCCGGCTGGCAATCGTCAGATGCGGCAATATTGCGCTGGTCGCCGGATTCAAAGAAGATAGCAACTTTCAAACAAGATCAGCGTAAGGTAAACAGCATGTACCTGGTAACCACCAACGTAGGCAGCCCTACTTTAAAAGAGTGGAAATACGCCTTACCAGGTAACGAAATTGCTATGATCAGCCGGGTAATCATTGATGTTGATAATCCTAAAGTAATTGCACTGCAAGTAGCTCCCGATGCTCACCGGGCTACACTGAGCGATGATATCAGCAGCAGTGGCACTTTTGATGATGTAGATTGGAGTGCTGATGGCAATAAACTTGCTTTTGTATCAACTTCCCGCGACCATAAAAACGAGAAATTCCGCATTGCCGATGCAGCAACAGGCGCAGTTAAAGAAGTTTTTGAAGAAACCGTTAAAACGCAATATGAATCGGGCTGGGGTGCTATAAACTGGAAATATTTAGCTAAAACCAACGAGATTATCTGGTTTTCTGAAAGGGATAACTGGGGGCATTTGTATCTGTACGATGCACTTACCGGCAAAGTTAAAAACCAGATAACCAAAGGCGATTTTGTGGTAACTAAATTGCTTAAGGTTGATGAAAAGAACCGTGTGGTTTACTTTATTGCAGATGGCCTTGAAAATGAAAACCCTTATTTTAGTCAGCTTTGCAAAGTTGGGTTTGATGGTAAACATTTTGCTGTATTAAGCCCCGAGGAAGGAAATCATAATGTTACGTTATCACCAGGTGGTGGTTATTTTGTTGATAGCTATTCAAAACCCGATGTGGCACCTGTAACTGTATTACGTGATTTAAACGGCAAATTAATTACCGATTTAGAAAAGGGTGATGTATCAAGGTTAGTTGCTACCGGCTGGCATGCGCCAACGCCGGTTAAGCTTATCGCTAACGACGGTAAAACTGATATTTACGGCCTGGTATTTACACCAACAAAAATGGATGGCGGTAAAAAATACCCTGTTATTGATTATATCTATCCTGGTCCGCAGGGGGGGAGCGTAGGTAGCTGGTCATTCGCGGCGTCAAGAGGAGATAATCAATCATTGGCCGAATTGGGCTTTATTGTGGTGGTGATAGAAGGTACAAGTAATCCTTTACGTTCAAAAAGTTTCCATGATATGAGCTATGGCAACATGTCTGAAAATACTTTGCCAGATCAGATTGTGAGCATCCGCCAGTTATCGGCTAAATATCCTATGGATACTACTAAAGTAGGTATTTGGGGGCACTCTGGTGGCGGCTTTGCAACAGCGGCTGCTATGTTCAGGTACCCGGACTTTTTTAAAGTAGGTATCTCAGAATCGGGCAATCACGATAACCGCAACTACGAGGATGATTGGGGCGAACGCTATGATGGTTTGATAGCCAACTCAAACTATGATGCACATGCCAACGAAAATTATGCTAAAAACCTGAAAGGCAAATTGATGCTGGCCCATGGTTTAATGGATAATAATGTGCCGCCTTACAATACCCTGCTGGTTGTTGAAGCTTTAGAAAAAGCAAATAAAGATTACGACCTGGTGGTATTCCCTAACAGTCCGCATGGTTATGGTGCTTACTCGCCATACATGATGCGCCGCAGGTGGGATTATTTTGTGAAGAACCTATTAGGTGTTGAGCCACCGCATGAATATGTTTTAAAATCAAAAACAGACCCGAGGAATAGGTAAGAAAAGAGTCAAGAGGTTAGAATTAAGAATTAAGATAAAAAGCATTTGCAGAAAGCTCTCGGGCAGACGGCAGATGCTTTTTACGTTTGGGCATTTCTCATTCTGATTAAAGAAAAATTCAAGGTTGATTTACTTACTGTTTTGCTAAATTCAATTATTGAGGGCATAAATCTTAGTTCAAGCTTTCGTTTTAGCAGTTCGGGAATAAGAGCCGTGATAGTCGTCTCGCTTATAGGCTCGACCGGTTTATAAGATACATAGTAACCGGCACACTCATCGAGTAATGTAAAATTAGCCGGATCAAACTCGTAACAATAAAGTGTTGTATTGGCAATTTGTTTATACCATCTACTTTCGACCACAATGATATAGTCGGCTACGGTATTTTCAAAAAAGCGGGCCTTATCCTCAGGTTTAGTTTTGGCTGATAGATAGCAGGTTACCCTGGGGCAATCTCTTGGTAAAAGATAATTGTGCAGTAATTGTTCTGTAATAGCAAAAACAACATCGCCCGTTATTTGCTCAAATGCAGAAGGCGAAGGCCGGGGTTCAAATAACTTGATCCCCGGCTGCTCGCTGATATGGAATAACCTGTAGCTCATACGTGCTACCTAAATTGTTATTTATATTTCACATTCGGAAAATCTTTTTGGGCTTGTTTGAATTGCTGTTCGCACTCATCTGTCCAGCCAAAAGCCACCGTAGCCTGTGATTTTAAGTTAACACCTGCTGCGCCACTCCAAAAATGAATAAACTCACCCATGTTTAAGTCGCGGCTGTAGGCCTTATCCTTTTTAGTAAAGTTGGCGGCCAATAACTCAAAATAACGGTTTAAAACTTTGTTACCACCGTACTGGCTATAAATAGGATAGAACCAGTTTTTGAACCATTGCGTGCCGGGGCGTGGAAAATTGTCCTTTTGGGTTTGCATCTGGCTATAAATATCTTCAGCCTCTTTATTATAGCCCAGGGCCTTCAACACATCGTAAATATAAATCTCCATCCATTTGCTATCACCCCAGATAGGGAATGAAGGTGAATTATGGGTGCCTTTTGATGCGCCTTCAACAATATGACCAACCTCATGAACCGGGATTCGGATGGTTTCGCCGGTTGGTTCCATCCATGCATTAGCATTGCCCAGGCCAACGTCAATCACGTTACGGAAATCGTGACTACCATCAAAATAGGTAGATGGATGGCCGCCGCCATATTTACCAGAGTGTAAGATCACAAATAAGCGTCCGTCTTTGCCAAACTGGCCGTAAGTATCCTTGGTATATTTCCATACATCGGCCATTACTTTAAACGGCCAGGTAACACTTCTGTTTACATCATCGTCATAATAAACGGCCACATTATCATCATAAAATACACGGGTTAATACTTGCTTATGCTCAAACCAGTGTTCTTTCCATTTATAGGGTGGAATGCCGGCTGTATCGGCCGCAGTTTCAATTTTTGAGTTGGGAAACGATAGTCCTTTTGCCAGGCACGATAACGACAGGGTGCCTAAAACAAAACCCGCAATGGCGCTCGTAATAATTTTCATAAAATATAAATGTATATGATAAAACGTTTTATCAATGTGTTCAAATATAACCAAGTAATTATAAAATTAAAGCACTTTTTGATCAATAATAGGGTAGGTTTTAGCGATACGGTAGGTTAATAAGTTTTCTGTAGTTTTTTGACCATCCCTTAATGGGTAGTGATTTAATTTTTTTAGTTTTATAAAATTATTTCCCTGCATAAATAATTCAAAACTTAAGATTCAATCACTAAAATAAAAAATGAAAAAAGTAATTCTTGTAACAGGGGCGTCATCCGGTTTGGGATTGGCTACAGCAACAGCATTAGCCGCTGAAGGTCATACCGTTTATGGTACAACACGCGATATTAAACGTATTGCTGATGTATTATTTACACCATTGCAAATGGATGTTACCGATGATGCATCTGTTAACGCGGCTATCGCGACAATTATTAAAGCCGAAGGCAAAATAGATGTACTGGTAAACAACGCAGGAAATGGTATCACCGGTCCGCTATACGCTATGCCTGTTGATGCCGCGAAAAAACAGTTTGAGGTTAACTTTTTTGGCGTGGTGCGTGTAAGCAGCGCTGTTTTACCAGGAATGATAGAAAAGAAAACCGGTTTAGTGATCAACATAGGTTCATTGGCAGGTTTATTTGGTTTGCCTTATCAAGGCCTATATAGCGCGTCAAAATTCGCTATCGAAGGCTATTCTGAAAGTCTGCGCATGGAATTGCAAAATACCGGTGTTAAAGTATCTGTAGTAAACCCGGGCGATTTCAAGACCGATTTTACCGGTAACCGCGAAAAACTACCTTTCACCATTAAAAACGATCAGCTAAAAAAAGAATTTGACGCTGCCGTTGCCGCAATGGAAAAAGACGAAAGCATTGGTGCTGCGCCATCCAAACTGGCTGCCCAGATTGTTAAAATCGTAAACAAATCAAAACCGGCGCACAGTTACCTGGTTGGCGCTATCGGTCAAACTATTGTACCTACATTGAAGGCCATATTGCCCGGCCCAATATTCGTTAAGTTAATGAATGATCATTACGGGATAAAGTAGTTGATTAGGTTGATTAAGTTGGATTGGGTTGGAGTGAGTTTATTGGGTTGAATAAGTTAACAGGTTAGTTAACATATTTAACTCCGTTAACCAGTTACAATTCGACCAGCAAATTCTAACTTAATCCAACTCAATAAACTCACTCCAACCTAATCCAACTCAAAAACTCAATGCAAGAAAAAAACAACAAGAAAACCATCTGGGCATGGGCAATGTTTGATTGGGCCAACCAGTCATATAACATGGTGATCACTTCAACTATATTTCCGGCTTATTACGTAGGCATCACCCAGGATAAAAACCCCGGTGGCATGGTCACCTTTTTTGGGCATAAGTATGTAAATACCGTGCTTTCCAATTATGTATTAGGTGCTTCGTACCTGCTTATTGTAATATTGCTGCCTATTCTTACCTCTATAGCCGACTATAAAGGGCAAAAGAAGCTTTACCTGCAAATGTTTACATGGCTTGGTGCCCTGGCTTGTTTTGGTTTGTTCTTTTTCAAAATGTCCACATTTGAGTTTGGGATGATCTGCTTCGGGCTGGCATCCGTTGGCTATTGTGGGGGCTTTGTGTTCTATAACTCCTATTTACCCCAGATCGCGACTATTGACCAGCAGGATGCCGTGAGCGCCAAGGGCTTTATTTACGGTTTTGCCGGCAGTATTGTAGTGCAACTGTTATGCTTTGTGTTTGTATTAGGGCACAAATGGTTTGGTATTACAGAAGATTTTTCGGCACAGCTGTCATTTTTAATTGTGGCTATCTGGTGGATAGGTTTTTCATTGATCCCTTTTTATTTGCTCCCAAAAGGTGTTCCAAACGCAGGTTCACATGAATATAATGTGTTAACCGGTGGTTTTAAAGAGCTGGCAAAAGTTTGGAAAAAGGTAAAACAGTTGCCTCTATTGAAAAGATTTTTACCTGCTTTCTTCTTTTATTCGGTAGGGGTACAAACCATTATGTTGGTGGCTGCCAACTTTGCCGCTAAAGAATTAAAAATGCCCGACGATGCTTTGATCACTATTATTTTGATCATCCAGGTGGTGGCCATCATTGGCGCCGCAATTACCGCTAAAGCTTCAGAGAAATTTGGTAACGTACAAGCGCTTTCTGTTGTGGTGGCCATTTGGTGTTTGATTTGCGCAGGGGTATATTTTATAGCTAATGCCAACCAGTTTTATGTTGCCGCTGCCGTAGTTGGCCTGGTAATGGGGGGCGTACAATCGCTATCGCGTTCAACATTCTCCAAGTTTATTCCTCAAAATATCCCCGATACAGCATCGTACTTTAGTTTTTATGACGTTACCGAAAAGCTATCCATTGTAGTTGGCTTATTCACCTTTGGGTTTGTAGAAGCCACAACCGGCGAAATGCGTGATTCGGCATTGGTACTTGATGGGTTCTTTGTGATCGGCTTTTTATTGCTGATATCACTTTTACTATTTCAAAATAAAATAACGGCCAAGGAGGCGGTTGCGTAAGCTGAATCAGGATTTCTATAACTATTTTTCATCCACTAAATCAATAACACACTAAATCAATAATTAATTAGAGATTGAAAAGACACAGCATCGGTCAAAACTAAGTACATTTGCCGTTTGTTAAGTAAAAGTAATGGCTAAAGTTTCTATAAACCTGGCAACAGGATCACTGCAAAAGGAAGACATCATAGTGGGTATTGATTTGGGTACCACCAACTCGTTAGTGGCATTTATTAACCCCGAAAAACAACCACATGTAATAAATGATACGGGTAAAGGCGTTTTGGTGCCTTCGGTAGTACATTTTGGCCTTACCGGCGATGTATTGGTGGGCAATGAAGCTAAGGAATATCTAATTACAGATCCGCAAAATACTGTGTTTTCAGTTAAACGTTTGCTTGGCCGCAGTTACCATGATATTGAAAACTATAAAGATTTCTTTTCATACAAAGTTATTGACGACGATAGCGAAAGCCTGGTGAAAATAAAAGTTGGCGATAAGTTTTATACACCCATTGAACTATCGGCCCTGATATTAAAAGAGCTTAAGGCTCGTGCCGAACATGCCCTTAAAACCCCGGTAAACCGTGCTGTGATCACCGTGCCTGCTTATTTTAACGATTCACAGCGCCAGGCTACCCGCGATGCCGGTAAACTTGCAGGTTTGGATGTATTACGCATTGTTAATGAACCTACTGCTGCAAGTTTGGCTTACGGTATTGGCCTCGATCCCGAAGAAACAAAAACTATAGCAGTTTATGATTTGGGTGGCGGTACTTTTGATGTATCGATATTACAGATCCAGAACGGAATTTTTGAAGTGCTATCAACCAATGGCGATACTTTTTTAGGTGGCGATGATTTCGACAGGATTATTGTTGATTACTGGATTGAAAAAAACAACCTTATCAAGGCCGAAGTAATTGCAAACAATGAGTTAGCACAGCAATTGCGCTTAAAGGCCGAAGAGGCAAAAAAAGCATTCAGTTATCAAAGCTTGTTCAATGAAAAGATAGGGGAGATCTGGTGCACGCTTGACAGGAATACTTTTGAAGAACTAATCATGCCTAAAGTACAGCAAACCATCACCAGTTGCCAAAATGCATTGAAAGACGCCAAGCTAACCATTAAAGAAATTGACGAGGTGGTAATGGTAGGCGGATCAACCCGGACAGCATTGGTTAAGAAAATGGTTGGGGAGTTTTTTGAACGCCCTGTTCACGATAATTTGAATCCCGATGAGGTTGTTGCTTTAGGCGCTGCCATCCAGGCCGATATATTGGCTGGTAACCGTAAAGATATTTTATTGCTTGATGTTACGCCCTTATCCTTAGGTATTGAAACTATGGGCGGTTTGATGGATGTAATTATCCCACGAAACAGCAAAGTGCCAACCAAAGGGGGCAGGCAATACACCACTTCAATTGATGGCCAGGTAAATATGAAGATAGCGGTTTACCAGGGCGAGCGCGACCTGATCAAAGAGAACCGTAAACTGGCCGAATTTAACCTGAAAGGTATCCCAAGTATGCCTGCCGGTTTCCCCAAGGTTGATATCAACTTTTTATTGAATGCCGATGGCATCCTGACTATACAGGCAATAGAATTGCGCTCTGGCGTTAAACAGGAGGTAGAAGTTAAACCTACTTATGGCATTACCGATGAGCAGGTAGAACAAATGCTGATGGATAGCATTACGCATGCTAAAGATGATGTGAGCCAGCGTATGGTGATAGAAGCGCGTACAGAGGGCCAACAAATGATTTATACTGTCGAGAATTTCCTGCGAAAGAACGGTAATTACGTAACTGCAGAAGAAACAGAACAAACCAACCAATATCTTGTTAACCTGAAAGCCGCCATTGAAACGGACGACAAAGATCTTATCCTTAAAAATATTGATGAGATCAATGAATTTACCCGCCCCTTTGCCGAGCGCTTGATGGATCAGGCAATTAGCACGGCGATGCGTGGCAAAAGCATTGAATAATATAGAGGACTAAACTTTGTACATGAACAAAATTACTGGGGTATTTGCATTTTTAACAGTCGCGACTGTTTGTTTAACAGGTTCATTTAATAAAGTTTACGCCGGCGGCATCGGAATTCAGAGTATCAAAGATACCACTGTAAAGGTTGCTATTATTGATACTATGCGCTATGATTCATTGATGAAGCGTTTAGCTAATGGTGATAAAACCGGCAGGTGGCCTGTAAAGAAATCTCCTTTGCCATTACCGGGGGCTATTTTACCATTCAACCGTATCGTTGCCTTTTACGGAAATATGTATTCCAAAAATATGGGGGTACTTGGTCAGTACGCCCCTAAAGCAATGTTAGAAAAACTAAAAGGCGAGGTTAAAGTATGGGCTGCTGCTGATACGTTAACGCCTGTTGTGCCAGCGCTGCATTACATTTGTGTAACCGCCCAGGCTGATGCCGGTCGTAATGGTTTGCATAATTTAAGGATGCCTTTTAGCCAGATAGACCAGGTGATTACCATGGCCAAAGGCATTAATGCATTGGTGTTTTTAGACATCCAGGTGGGCTTTAGCACGGTTCAAAAAGAGTTACCCTTGCTTGAAAAATATTTAAAAATGCCTAATGTTCATTTAGGCATCGACCCTGAGTTTTCAATGAAAGAGGGTAGTGTACCTGGCAAACGTATCGGAACGTTTGATGCAGACGATATTAATTATGTAACTGATTATCTGAAAGATATTGTAAAGAAAAATGGTTTGCCTCCTAAGATTTTTGTGATTCATCGCTTTACTAAACGGATGGTTACCAACTATAAAGATATTAAGCTTCGTAAAGAGGTGCAGGTAGTAATGGATATGGATGGCTGGGGCGGCCCCGATCTAAAAAAAGGAACCTATAAATATTTCATATCCGAAGAGCCTGTACAATTCACCGGGTTCAAATTATTTTATAAAAACGATATCAAAAACGTACCTCACCGCATGTTAACGCCTAAAGAAGTATTGGCCTTAAAACCCGCACCGATCTACATACAATACCAGTAGAGCAGAGTCAAGAGGGTAGAATCAAGAGTTAAGACAAAAAAACTTCATCCATAAGAGTTTCCAAGATATTTTAAGTTAGAGAGTTTATTAGACTTTAGATACAGATTTGGATCAAGTTTCGAAGTATCTAATCCTTAGCACTAAAACCAACTGCCTGCTATTCCTTCAAAAGCCTCCAGGTCAACCTGGGCTTGATAAAGTTTAGAGCCCAACGCTACATATTGCTTCTCTAAAAGTTCGGTGGTGTTTATGATGCTGGCCCTAAGGGTGTTCAGGCTTTTATATTCAGCTTTAATTTCGTTTTCGAGTTTGCGCTTTTTAATGTAGATCTCGTTGGCTGTGAAGCTAATTTCGCGGTCAATGGCTACTGTGTCTGGCAAATATGAAAAGCCCGTACCTATCTGTCTTCGCCAATCATAAAGTATCTGGATATTTTTGGGGCCGATGCCAGTGATCTTTTGCGTTTGAAGCTTATGAAGGTCGGCAGCGTTGCGGATGCCATTGTTGTAGATCAGTTCTTTTTTTGCCGGTCCGAAAGTAGGGATAGGGTAATTGCGAATATCAAACTGCTGTAAATGAACCTGGTATTTGATATTGTAATGTTTTTCCTCAATCCTTCTTTTCTTGTTCTGAAAATCAACTGGTAATGATCGGAATGTGGTGATCAAATCCGTCATTTTTTTTGCCGATGCATTATACTTATTCATTTCGGGCGGTTGGTTGTGTTTTTTCACCAGCGCCTGGAATTTATCTTGTAAACCTATAAACTCTGTTTTTTTATTATTAAGCTCAGCTTTCAATTTTTTTGAAGATGGCGCTAAAAAGTTATGAATCATTAAAAAAACAGGCCCCAATGAAATAAACCACCAGCTAACCGTAAAGCATATGATCAAGGTAAGCAATATCGCGATGATTTGCGTAGCCCTATTATTGTAAAATAGCTTTTTATACTCGGGATCTATCGGTGCTGCTTTTAGTGTACCCAGGGTAAAGGTGTCGGCAAGCTTGCGAATCTCCAGGTTCTCTAATTTAAAACCATTTACAAATTGCTCAATATCCTGTAGTTCGGGAATGCCTTTCAGATGAGCATCCTCCATAAAGTAAACTATCCCGGCCCGGTCTCTAAAAGAGCACCAGGGGCAGTCCTGTAACGTTTTGGGATAAAAATGTAAGCCAGACCTGCCACACCTGATAATCTCTTTATTAAACTCATCCAGATCCAAAACCCATTGTTTGGGTTCGGGCCGGGCAGCATTAACCTCAAACGCGGCATGAAAAGAGTTGATAAGCCCCGGGCTAAAGTCCTTAAGGTTTAAACTATTGGGAGCGGGGGTAAGTTTTTTATTTACCCGGCGTAAGGAGTAAGCAAACTCATGCTGTTTGATAGCAGCGTCTTCTTCAAAATCGCCTTTGCTGCGGTTAACGCCTGTAAAAGGTGCGCGCCCCATAAAAAGCAACTGAAATATCAATGTAGCCAGCGAAAAGCTATCCGTATTAATCGTCCGCACTACCTTTTCAAACGAACCCATTTGCAGTAATTCGGGCGGGGTATAGCGCGGGATGCCCACTTCGCAAAAGTAGTATCGGTTGCCATTTTTTACCTGGAAAGAGTCGCAATCTATCAAAGCGATCATCCCGGTTCCGTTCACCAATATATTGGCTTCATTGATATCGCCTACCACAATGCCCAGTTGGTGTATCTTGTGAAAAGCAGTCGCCAGGTTTCGCGCCACATGAATCAAAAAGTTATAGCCTTTATCCGGGAATAGCCTTTTACGATCCATGGGACTAAATAGCATATGCAAAGGCACAAAGCCGGTAAGCTTGCGCATTACAAAACCTGCAAACCGGCCTGCATTATCCCGAAGTACATCAATAGGCCAGGCCGCGAATTTTGCCAATTCAGGATCCGTTACCGATGCCATATACACCAACTTATCGGCTTTATCCCGGTCTACGGCTTCCTTGTATACCTTAAGTACAAGCGTGTTGTTCTCCTGCACTTCGTGAATAGTGCCTTCGCCGCCTTCACCAATCTGGCGACCAACGGTGTACATTGTGCCTTTTGACCCGCTATACCACCTGTTTGCCATGGGTTAACCTTGTGGCCAGCAGTAGCGTTTTATCATCGTCTGTGCGGCTATTAATGGTGTCACTGGCAAGGTAGCCGGCTAACCTGTTGTTTAATATGTCAATATGTTCTCTGCTTTCGGTCATACGTAACACCTTAAACAAATCATTCAAAAATGGTTGGTGAACGGTTTCTGTCTCGTTATTCAAAGCGAGCATTTGAAGGCCATCTGTAAACAGGGCAACTTCGGTAATGCTTTCCTGTATTAACTTGGTATTAAGGTTGCGTAAGTTTGGATCATCTATCAGGAAGGTGGTTGTGTTCTGGTATTCGCCGTTATGGGGCCACCATAGATGGGTAAAATAGCCGTTGCCGTCGTTCCGGGCAATGGCACCATCACCAATTTGCATAAAGCAGGCTTTTTGAGGAAGCAATACAAAACCCAATAAGGTGCATGAGAATTCATTCAGGGGTACCTCTTTTTCTTTGGCCAATCCGTTTAGCTGATCATAGATCTGTTCGGCCAGTTCCACTAAAGCGGTATCATCAATTTCTTTTTCGGCGGCAATCCAACCGCTCAAAATTTCAGCACCTTGTTTTACAGCGGTGGCCGAAGCCTCGGCCGCGTAAATCGCACTTCCTGCACCATCACTTACAAAGCCTATCAGCGCTTCGTCACCATCTGGTAACAGTATCTGGCAATAGTGCACAGCATCTTCGCAGCTTTTACCGCCTGCTACATGTGATGAACCAATAACGCTTTGGGCAATAACCTTCCAGATCATACTTCTCCCCAGCCCGATGGTGGCAGTAATTGGGTTGGAGTACCCGGATTTTTGCTCGATACCATTTTCATTGATGAAGATAACCAAAGGAAAAACTCCCGGAACATTAAGCCTTTTAATTTGATAGGACTGCGTACCGATAGTTTAGCCAGCGTATCCATACTTGCGCCCTCAACACCAATGGCAAAAAATGCGAAGGAGTTTCTTTCTTCACCCTCACGTACCAGGTCGGCAGCATGGTGCCAGCTATCGGTAGGCGCACCATCTGTGATCAGGATGATCCATGGCTTGTAATAGCCAACTCCGTTTTCTTTATACACTTGCTTGCGTTTGGCAATCATATCAATGCCGGTAGCAATGGCAGCACCTATCGGGGTGTCGCCCTCGGCATTTAACGGCTGTGGGAAAAAATTATCAACTGTAGTAAAATCCTGTTTTAAGCTCACCGGACCGAAAGTAACAATAGCTACCTCCACCCGTTTTGAAGCCAGGGGATCGTTGATCAGTTCGCTTTTAAGGGTAAGTACCCCCTCATTCAATTGTTGGATAGGCATACCACCCATGGAGCCCGAAGTATCCAGCAATAACAAACAAGGGCACCTCGATTCTGGGTTGTTCGCAAAATCATCCGAACCAAAAGGAATCTGCTCAAACGATACATATTCATCCATACTCATATCAGTCTTTCTGTTTTATAAGATGCTAATTTACGAAAAATTAGAAACAGGAGAGGAGTGTGGGGTGTGGTTTATATGCACATGAGGTGTGTGACAGGCAAAAGATACCATATTAAATGATTGTTTATTGAGGGCATACAGTTAATAAAAAAGGCCACCTACGATTTAAAACGTAAGCGACCTTTAAGTTTTTAATAGGTAGACTAATTATTCCGTAGTCACCCTCAAAGTCAATGTATCCGTTTGCATGGCGGTAAAGATTCCAAGTCCGTTGGTAACGTTTGTTGGCTCGTTCACCAGTGCTTGTGAATCGCGGGATATATTGGTTGTAAGGATATTGATATACTCTTTATTCACCCGCATCAATATCACCTGGTAATGCCCGTAATAATTAAATGACGATTGTACCAGGTTGTGATAAGCGGCTTGTTCTGTATTGATCTGGAAGCTTGGCTTGTTATTGGTGCGGATGTAGGAAATATAAAAAGGGTCGTTATCCAGGTTTTTAAACACCAACAAGTGGTAAAGCGAATCGGGATTATCCCAGGTGATGGTTCCCCTTACCACATCGGCATAAAGCGGATTGATAGAGCTTGGTACATGAAACACACTATCAGATAATTTAAAATTCTGCGGTTTCCCCGGCATAATGGTAGCGGCACTCACAATTACACCATCATAAGTGAACTGCATGGTATAAGTTTTGCCATTGGTAATAAAGGTACCATCAGCATAGGTATAGGTACCACTTGCAGACTCAGTAAGTTTCACCGTTTTACTATCATCACTTACGCTAATGCTTAAACCGGTAAGGGCAGCGCCATAGGTGGCCGTGTCGGTAAGGGCTTTTTGCTGATAAACCTTAACAGATAAATTTTGACCGGGGATAAGATAGGCCTCTACAACCGGTTTATTGGTCAGCAAGATATCTGATGAGCTCTTTTTGCACGATGTAAGCGCAAATAGTACGGCTACTAAACTCAGTAATATATAATTGGTGTATGTTTTTATTTCCATCTTAAACTTAAAGTTAGGTTGGGGGTGAAGCCCAGGTAATTTACATTGGTGGTTATCACCTGGTTATTTTGCATCTGGTATTCGCGGTACCAGGTATTGGTATGGTTGTAAACGTTAAAGAACGATAAACCAATAGAGCCTACTTTATGCCCATCTATCTTCAACAGATCATAAGATACCGACATATCCAGGCGATGATAGGCTGGCAGGCGCTCACCATTTTTATCGCTGATGTTTAAGTAAGTTGTACTGTTGCCATCGGCAGTTTTAATGGTATAGGTTGATAAGGGAGCAGTGTACGGCCTGCCTGTGCTGAATAAGAATGTAGCCGCAAAATTCCAACGATTATAATGGTACATGTTAATGGATTTAAATTCGTGCCTTACATCCTGGTTAGCATCGTAATAGTTGTCGCCAAAGACGCTGAATTTGTTTTGGGCTTTGGCAAATGTATAGCTCACCCAGCCGGTATAATTACCCAGTTTCTTTTGAACCAATAATTCAACGCCTGCATCGCGGCCTGTGCCTTCGTAAAAATCTTCGGTTACGGTAAGGGTTTGGTTGGGATCGGCCCTGAAACCCCCACCACCGGTTTGTGTTTGCCTTACCGTGTATTGAGTAAGGCCGCTCAGTGTTTTGTAATAACCTTCAACGCTTACCAAAAACGCGTCGTTCTCGTAGCTTAAACCTCCAATATAATGCCTCGCCTGGCCAACAGGGATGTTTGAGCCGTTAGATAGTACCCAAAAGTTCCTGTCGCCTGCCAATATATCTTCACGGATCACCTGGTTTTCAAACTGGTAAAACTGACCGGTTGCTCCCTTTACCGTCAATTTATCGGTAATGTTATAACTGGCCGAAAGCCTTGGTTCAAAATATGGTTTCCCGGTAGGACCGTAGTAAGTAGCCCGTATACCCGGTTGTATGTGAAAATTACTGTTAGGATCGATAGAAAGCTCGGCATAAACGCCTTCTAATGTCGCGTTATTGTGTTGGTTGATTAGTTTGCCGGTATCGTTTTGAGTGTACTCGTAATCTATCTTTTTATAGTTTACGAAGCCGCCAAAGAGTAATTTGTATTTATCCGTTGCCGACCATTCCCATTCCGATTTATAACCTACATCTTTTAGGTTATTGGTTTCGATGGTGTTGTTGGTAAAGGTATGCGCGATACCGTTGCTATCTAACAGTGAACCACCTGAGCTGCCGCGGTTACGGTCATTAAAATAAGAAGAATAGGTTATATAGTTATTAGAGTACAGTTTTTTACTCCACTGCCTGAACCATTTAACACTACTGCCCAGGTTACCATATTTGGTATAATCGGTAATGCCAATGCCGCTGCCAGAACCTGATAATCCCGGCGGCAATCCCAAATCACGACTGTTATCCGTTTTATCAGTACCCGAGTAATAACTTATTGACACTTTGTTGTTTGGGTTGATATTATACGTGTATTTTGCATTAGCATCGTAAAAGTACGAGCTTGGTGTTACCTGGTTGGCAAAACCACCGCCAAAACCCCGGCCACCTCCGCCGCCGCCGCCACCCTGGAAGGTAGTGGTCTGATTAAACTGATTGAAGATCTTGTTATAAAATGGACCCTGGTATGATCGCCTGATGGCCAGCAACAAGGTTGATTTATCGGATAACGGCGTTTCCAGATATCCGCTGGCACTGAGCAAACTCAGATCAACACCTGCATTGGTTTCGTTTTTATTTCCCTCTTTGCCATTTATTTCGGTTACACTTGATAAACGACCGCCATATTTGGAAGTAAAGCCGCCTTTATACATCTGTACGTCTTTGATGGCGCTGGCGTTAAAAGCGCTAAAGAAGCCGTAAAGGTGATCAACCTGGTAAATGGTAAAGCCATCAAGCACTACCAGGTTTTGATCGGGCGTACCGCCGCGTACATAAGCACCTGATGAGGATTCATTGGTGCCGCTTACGCCGGGCATTAACTGGAAAGCCCTTAGGATATCTTTATCGCCCATGGTTGGCAGTTTATCTAAATTGGCCGGCGAAAGCTGTAATACGCCAACCTGCCTGCTATCGGTATTCATTACCCCGCTTTTTTTGCCGGTAATGCTAACCTCATTAAGTGTATTTAAGGACGAATACATACCGCAAATGAGCGTGGTATTAATCTTTTCGCTGTTAAGCCTGAAAAAATCCTGCTGGTACCCGGCGTACGATACATCAACAATACAGGTATCAGATGGTACTCTTAAAAACGTAAAGTAGCCCTCGGCATTGGTAATGGTTGATAGATCGGAGTTCCTGATCCTTACTGAAGCCGAAGGCAGCGACTCTCCGGTTAGTTGGTCAATCACCCTGCCGTTAATACTAAACATAAAGTGTTTAGGTACAAGTTTGGCCTCGTCTACATCGTCGTCGGTTTTCTTTCGCTTTACTTTGGCGTTAGAGGCCTGCAAACGCAAGTTGTTGAGCTTTTTTAACCGGGCAAGGTCATCTGGGTTTTTGAGGATGTAAATGGTACCAGTAGATTCTATCCAGTATTTTAAATCGTTGTCGCTACAGGTTTTGGCAATTACAGCTTTAAGCGGTTCTTCAAAAAAATGTTCAACCACATCCATGCTGCTCAATTGCTCTTTATCAAACACAATGCGTACCTGGTAGTTGGTGGCCAGGGTATCAAGCATTTGATCAAGCGTACACGAAAAAAAATGGTTTACAATAATGTCTTTGAGTTTTTGTTGTGTTTTTTGCGCATGAGCGCTGGGGTGGTACAAAATAAACAGTACGGTAATTAATGGGAAAAGTCTCTTCATCAGGGGCGTGTTATCTGTTGCCGAAGTTGCATCATATCCCTATCCCCATAAAATTAAATCGACGGCTACGGATGTTGTGTCGATGAACGCCGTTAATGTGCGGTAAAGAGTCTGGAAGAATTTAGTCCGGAAGTCCAAAAGATCCTTTTTTTACAAATTTTAACTTTCGGACTTTGCTGACTTTCGGACTTCTTGGCTTCGAAATTACTCTTTCCCAATCATCCGGTTAATAACATCCCGATAGCTATCACTAAGCGGCACTTCGGTATTGATCATTTTGATACGTGCCCGGCGTAGTTGGGATACGTGCTGCAGGTTTACTAAAAATGACTTGTGCACTCTGAAAAACTGATCGGCAGGTAACTGAAGTTCAACTGCTTTAAGACTGATGCGCGATAGGATTGGTTTTTGCAGATTGGTAAAATGGATTTTGATATAGTCCTTCAACCCCTCAATATACTCTACCTGGTCAAAACTTATTTTAATGAGGTTATAGTCAGCATGCAAAAAAAAGTAGTTTTTTACTACAGGCTGTGGTACATAGCTTCTGCGGAGTTCAAACAAGTCGAGTGCCTTATGACATGCTTTTAAAAAGCGATCTAAAGGCACAGGTTTTACCAGGTAATCTATCACATCAAGCTCAAAGCCCTCTACCGCGAATTTTTCATAAGCGGTAACAAATATTACCATAGGGCGTTGCGTAAGGCTTTTAACAAGCTGTAGGCCATTGATGCCGGGCATGTATATGTCGCAGAATAGGAGATCGATAGGTTCTTTCTGCATGGCAAGTATGGCCTCACCCGCATTACGGCATCGCCCGGCTACCTGTATGTTATGTACATGTTTAAGGTTATCTTCTAACAGATCAAGCGCCAATGGCTCGTCATCAATAATAAGGCATCGCATCATTTGAGTTCAAGTTGTAGCATCACTATATAGGTTTGCTCGGTTTTATTGATGTATAAATTATGTTTGCCAGGATAAAGTAGTTCAAGCCGTCTTTTTACGTTAGCTAATCCTATACCGCTGTCGTTATCTTTCTCACCTCCTGTAGGGTTGTAAACGTTTTGCACAGTGAAACGAAGGTTTTGCTCGTCTGCAAAAAGGGTTACCGCAATATCTGGATAGGCAATATTGCCCGTACCGTGTTTGAAGGCATTTTCAACAAATGGGATCAGCAGCATTGGTTCAACGGTTTTATCGGGCGCTTTAATCTCCGATTTAAAGTAAATTTTTACTTCGTTACCAAAGCGCAGTTGCTGCAGGTGGATATAGCTGCGCAGGTAATCTTCCTTTTTTTCCAATGTTACCTTTTCTGCATCGGTAACATATAGCATGTAACGTAATAGTTTTGAAAGTTGTATAAGCGTAGGTTCAACAGCGGCAGAATTTACCCTGGATAACGCTACGGCACTGTTAATCACGTTAAAAATAAAATGCGGACTAATTTGAGACCTTAAAAAGGCAAGCTCCGAAAGAAGGGACGCATTGGCGATATCTTTCTTTTTGTTCATGGCCTTAAACTGATCGGCCAGGTAGTGGTAGGCAAAACTTCCAGCGGTGATTGAAAGTAGCGGAAACAACGTAAAATGTGGCCCTTGAGGTAGTATCTGCCCGGCAAAACCCTTTAGTTCGGGCAGCGGAAATTGCCGGTGCATATACCAAAGTACAAAGTTAAAAACCACAAATGAGCCAACCAGGGTTAAAAAATATAGTCCGATATTTTTTTTCAATATCCGTGGGATTAGCAAAAAAGCATTGAGGTAAAACTCTGCAGCCAGCACCAGGTTAAAAGTGACGATTCGCTCTGGCGAAAAAAAACGTTGCGACAGTCCACGTATATCAGGCCGGGAAATTATAGGGGTATAGATAATGAGTGCCCAAAACAGCAGATGGATAAAGATTTCGATAATAAGCGCCGGTTTGATGCGGTTAAACATGTCAGCTAAAGTAAAGCCATTTAAAGTACCTTCATCATAGAATAGACGAGCAGGTTAATTGTGCCGACGAAATCCAGTACTGTGTATTTAGCTGTTGATTGACTTTTGACTATGAAGATCAATTTTAATATAGATGGAGTATAAAAATCAATCACTCCATAAGGACAGGGTTGAAATTGGAATTGGCACTCAACGCACAATTATGTTGGATTTAATTAACTCAATGTTGCTTCAATGTAATACAACAGGGTTCAATAATGGCTATTGTTAATTTGTCATTATCAATAAGTTAACCAATTTAATTTGGGGGGTTAATTCAGAAATCCTCCCAAATTGAGGTGGTGATTTGCCAAAAAAAATTCAGCATGATCAACAAATACTACTTGATTTTACTTTTTACATTGTGTACGTCAGTTACCTGGGCTCAAACGGCAATAATTAAAGGAAAAGTAACAGATAAGATAAGTAAGGAACCTTTGCCCGGCGCTTATGTGCATTTAGACGGAATGCATAAAGGCGCAACTACCGATGCCTTTGGCAATTTTGAAATAAACAAACTTGCTGCCGGCGAGTACAAAGTTAAAGTAAAGTATATAGGCTTTGGCGAGTTTGAAAAAAAAGTAACTGTATCAGATAATCAGACAATGGTTATTGATATTGCGATGAACGAAAGCGATGAACAGTTAAAAACTGTAAACATTTATTCAAAGCTTAACCAAAGCAATGAATCCTCGTCAAGAAAGTCAGAGAAAAATGCCAGCAACATTACTAATGTATTGTCGGCAAGGGCAATGGAGCGCTCTCCGGATATTAACGCTGCTACAGCGCTTACACGGGTTTCGGCCGTAACCTTGCAGCGCAATAGTGGCTCAGACGAGGCTTATGCTATTATACGGGGTTTGGAGCCCCGTTATAATAATACGCTTATTAACGGAGCTAAAGTAACCAGTCCGGATCCGGTTTCAAGGTTTATTTCCTTAAGTGTCGTTCCATCTGATCTTTTGGATAGGATTGAAGTGAGTAAAACCCTTACTCCCGAAATGGAAGGCGACGCCATAGGAGGTACTGTAAATTTAATTTTTAAAGATGCACCCGAAGCCGAGTATTTTAAGGCTAATGCTTCCGTTGGTTACAGCGCGATTTTTTTTAACAGAAAGTATGATAATTTTAACCAAAACGCGGTTTTAAGTAAAAGCCCTTCCGAGAGGTTTGGCCCGGCTTATGTAGCGCCCCCAGGTTACTTTACACGGGCTAATCTTGATTTTACCAAGAAAACTGCACCACCTACCGCCTTGGCAAGTTTCACTTACGGGCGCCGGTTTTTTCATAATAAGCTTGGGTTTATCATTGCCGATAGTTATCAGAATCAATATTATGGTACTAATTCGCAATTTAACGCCGCTATTCCTAATACGCAGGCGGGGGGCAATTATAAACCGGTGCTGTCTGATGTAGCTAATCGTACCTACTCAACCCAACAGCTCAATAATGGACTTTCGGCTCATTTAGATTATAAAATTGATGACAAAAATACAATAGGCTTAAGTAACGTATTCTTGTATACTTACATTGCTCAAACACGATTAAGTATAGATACATCTATAATTGGCGGTAATGGTGGCAGGATAGGGCCCGGCACTGGTACGGTTTTTAACGATAACCGTTCAAATATTCAAAAGCAATATGTAGAAAACTTAAAGTTGGATGGCAAGCATATCTTGTCAGATCACTTTCAGTTTGATTGGGCTGGTTTATATTCAAATTCAACCGCCAACTCTCCCGATAGAGCTGATTTAACGCTAAACCATTTAATTAATCCGGATTTTACCAGTACACCTAATTATTTCGATGCTATTTCAAGAATTTGGTCGAAAAACGGCAATAAAGATTTAAGCGCTTATGCCAATGTTGGCTATAAGACAGGATTGGGCGATAAAAGTTCGCTTGAATTAAAAATTGGCGGTTTATACAGGCACAGTACCAGATATAATAAGCAAAATGAGTATACGTTGCGTCCCGCGGCAGAAGCAAATGGGGTAAAAGCACAGTTTACAGACATCTACAGCTCTCAATGGGTGGTGTATAACGTAACAGGCTCTTCAACAAGTGATGCGGCCAATTATACGGCTTCAGAAGATATTACATCGGGCTATGGCGAATTTAAGCTTAATATAAATAACCTGGATATTGTTGGTGGCGTGCGGGTGGAGGGAACCAAACAGGAGTATGATACACACCCTGTGGTACTTAATATACTTAGCAGTGCTAAAAAAACGTATACCGACGTATTGCCAAGCTTGCAGTTTAAATACAAATTAACGGATAACTCAAACCTAAGAGCCGCGTATTTTAAGTCGATTGCAAGACCAGCGCTCTATGAGCTTGTGCCAACGGCTACGTTTGGCCAAAGTTCCGACGTAACAGGAAATCCATATTTGCAACATACCGAGGCTGATAATTACGATTTACGCTATGAGTTATATCCTAAAAATGAAGAGCAGTTTTTTGTAGGTGGTTTCTATAAGGAGATCAAGAACCCTATAGAGTTTGCTTTAATTTCTACATCGGGCGGGCAGCTGCAAACCACACCTCAAAACTTTGGAACAGCTAAAGTAGCCGGTGCTGAAATTGTGTATAGCCGGTATTTCGGTAACATAGGTTTTTCTGGTAATTATACTTATACCTATTCAAATATTAGTTCCGCAAAAGATGTTCCCGAAGCGGGAACTGTGAATGGAAAGCCGGTACTTAAAAACCAAAGCAGGCCGTTGCAAGGGCAAACCGGTGATGTGGCTAACTTATCACTGTTATATAAAGATGATAAACACAAGGCTTTTGCACAGCTGGCCTATACCTATACCAGCCGCACATTATCGCTTGTTTATCCCGATTATGGCTATGATTATTATCAGCAACCGCAATCTTTTCTGGCGCTATCTGCAGAAAAACAGGTAAGCAAACACTTCACTTTAACAGGTAAGGTAAACAACCTGCTTAACACACCAACAACTGTTAAAATCAATAACCTGGTTCAGGCAAGGGATGTTTATAATGTAAGTTTCAATGTTGGCTTCCGGTACTCGCTATAATCTTAAATACATCAAAATGAAAATAAAATACAATCATATCATATCGGCTATTGTTTTATTAACTGTAAGTATAGCCTCATGTAAGAAGGCCGAAGTAACTACTTTTAATAAAATTAAAATACCAACATCAAGCCCAATTCAGCCTGGTAATATTAGTGGTTTTGTTAAAGGCACGTTATTAACCGGGCAAACGTATACTGTAACGGGCGATATCACGGTAAAAAAGGGGGATACCTTATCTGCGCAACCTGGTGCTATTGTTGTGGTGAAAAACAATGCGCAATTTAATATTCAAGGTGTTTTAAACTTATTGGGCTCCCAGGATCAGCCTATCTATTTTAATTCCGATTCAAATAAACCTGGTACATGGGGTGGGTTTCAGGCCGATTCGGCCCAGGCAATAAATATCAAATGGGCACACATAGATAATACAGGTGGACCGGATGCCGGCGGCAGTGCCAGGAGAACGATAGTTGTAAAAGGAGCTATCCCCGTTGATATTGAAGACTCCTGGTTTACCAACGGTCAGGACGATTTGATGGGTTTATTTGGCGCCAAAGTAACTATTTTAAGAAATACCATTAGTTCATCTGGTAGTACCGATGGAGAAGGAATCAACCTGAAATCGGGCGCGACGGGCGTTGTAGCCTACAACGTGATCTTTAGTCAGGCGGGTAGCGGTGTTAAATTAGAAACAAGTACGTCAGTGCCTTTTCCGCAAACAGAAATTGAGGTGTATAATAATACCATTGTAGCAGTAGGCTGGAGGAGAGGATCTGCAGAGCCGGGCCGCGGAACCTCAGTGGGGGTAAATGCGATAGGGCATATTTTTAATAATATTTACGTGAATTGCTACCACGGCATCGAGCTATTTAATGATGGCGATGTAACCCACACCACCTATGGTAACAATCTTTTTTATGCCACTGTTGATACCTATACCGATTTGGTAGATCCAACTATCAAAATTAATATAAGGGCTAATTTTTATCCGGCAGGCGCTGCCGGCAGTGCCCGGCCAACAGATCTGATCTCTACAAAAATCGGAAATTTTGATCCTTTGTTTGTGAAGTTTGATGGTACGGTGGCAGCGCCCAATGGGTTTCCTAATGTTAATGATTTCAGGCTTCAGAATGGATCACCTGCTTATGGTGTAGGCAATGCCAAATACAACCAGGATTTGGGTGCATACACTACCGACGGTAAAGGGAACAAACATTGAGTAATAATTTAGATAGTTTGACTTTATTAACTTTAAATTGATGTTATCACACTATTTTTGTCGCTCATATTTGTTTGAATGAAAATAAACGCATCAATAAAATATTTGCTGCTGGTAGCTTCGTGCATTTCGCTTACCGCTTGCCATAGTGTAATTGGTAATAATAAAACCGAAGCAAACGAGCAGGTAAACATGCATAGTGCTTATGATGATAGCACCCTAAACCGCAAAATACTACCTGTGTTAATGCCGTATAACCGGGTAATTGACCCGGCAGGTAAAGTAATATCGTTTGGCGACGTTGGCGATGAAAACCATAGCATGGATGTAAAACTGATACCGGGTACCAAGCTCATCGCTGTAGAAGACCGGTATGGCTTAACATTAATTGATACTTTGACAAAGGCTGTTGTAACCAGGTGGACTTATAAACAAGACACCCGGTATCGTGGTCTTACCAGTACCTACTCTGGCTTAAAGGTACTACAGGATGGGAATGAAAAGCAGATTTACTGGAGTGCAGCAGCGGGCAAAGGCAAAGATTCAAAATCATACGTTTTCCGGGCAGTTTGGGATGGAACCAAAATAACCATTAAAAACACCTTTAATTTTAAGCCCGAAGGAGAGTCGCCCCTGGCGTTACCTAATGATTTGGCTATCAACAAAGAGAATGGTGCCAATTATCTATATGTAGTTTTAAATGGTAATAACCAGTTAGTTAAAATTAACCTGCTCACCAATAAAACCGAATGGACTAAGCCTACCGGGGTTGCGCCCTACGGCATTGTTATAGCTAAAAATAAAGCTTTTGTTACCAATTGGGCCGGGCCTACCGCTGTTGATACCCTAACAAGGGAAACAGCTGGTGTACCTTACGGAAAAACATATATTGATCCTAAAACAGGTGCTACCGCTTTGGGGAGTGTTACTGTAATGGGGCTTGAAAAAGGAGAGTTGATAAAAGAGATTCCGGTTGGCTTGCATCCCAATGCTATTATCAGCGATTCAAATGAAAGTTTTATATATGTTGCTAACGGAAACAGTGATATGGTTTCTGTTATTTCGGCTGCGGGGCTTCAAAATATTGGCAGTATTGATGTAAAGCTAAATCCTGGTAAAAAGAGTTACATAGGCGATACGCCCAACGCTTTAGCCATTAGCGCGGATGGAAATACCTTATATGTAGCAAACGGACTTGATAACGCGGTAGCAGTAGTAAAGCTTGGCGCGAAACACGCAACTAACGGAACCGGCAGCAGCCAGGTAGCCGGCTTTATCCCTACGGAAGCATACCCCGGGGGGCTTGCTGTTGATGGCAATAATCTTTATGTAACCAACCTGGAAGGTGAAGGATCGCGCATAGGCAGTAATGAAATGGGCAAAAATGGTGGAGATGATGAGCCAGGGGGCGGCAAAGTAAATGCTTATAATTCGCACCATCAAAGGGCTACAGTTTCAATTATTCCTATTCCTTTGACATCAACCTTAAAAGAGTATACAAAAAAGGTACAAAGTCTTAATTTGAGTTTCAGGCAGCAGATTGCCCAATTGCTACCACGTAAAAACGTACCGGCGAGGCCAATGCCCGAACGGATTGGTGAGCCATCTGTATTTCAGCACGTGCTATATATTATTAAAGAAAACCGCACTTACGACCAGGTTTTAGGCGATATGCCCGAAGGCAACGGGGAAAAATCGTTATGTATTTATGGTGATAGTATTACGCCTAACCAACACAATATAGCGCGTAATTTTTTGTTGCTCGACAATTATTATGCATCCGGCAAATGCTCTGCCGAGGGACACCAGTGGACAGACGCGGGAATGGTTACAGATTATGTGGAAAAAAGCGTGCGCTCCTGGTTTAGGAGCTATCCCCACGTACAGGAAGATGCCTTGGTTTATGATGGCAATGGTTTTATATGGAACAACGCCGCCGACCATGGTAAAACAGTGAGGATATATGGTGAAGCTTGCGCGGTCCATTTCGATAATAAACTAAGCTGGAGTAATATTTATAACGATTACCAGGCTGGCAAATCTTTCGCGTTTAAAAACACCAGTACCATATCGCGTGTAAGGCCAATGTTATCGCAAAACTTCCCGGGCTCTGATGAGCATAAGATCAATGAACAATTACGTGCATCAGCCTTTATAAAAGAACTTAATGACTATGAAAAGAAGCCAGGTGATCAATTGCCACAATTAATGATCATGTCATTGGCTGCAGATCATACGGTAGGTATCCGCCCTGGTTTTCCAAAGCCCGAATCGATGGTGGCCGATAATGATCTGGCGCTTGGTCGTATTGTGGAAGCATTATCAAAAAGCCGTTTTTGGAAAAATACAGTAATATTTGTTACCGAAGATGATTCACAGGCTGGCTGGGATCACGTTTCAGCATACCGCACAACAGGCTTTGTAATAAGCCCATATAGCAGGTTGCAGGGTAAGGTGAGCAAAAATTATAACCAAACGTGTATGGTGCGTTCTATCGAACAAATCCTGGGCTTGCCGCCGATGAATATTATTGATGCCACCGCATTGCCTATGTTTGAGTGCTTTACAGATAAACCCTCCAACTACGCATATCAAAGCGTTAAAAATAAAATTCCTATAGACAATGTGAGTCCGCCCCTGTCAAAGCTCAAAGGAGCCGCGTTACATTATGCAACTTTATCTTCACTGCCAGAGTATGATCATGTTGACGGTGGGAATGATGATGTCATGAACCGGATACTTTGGTTTGCCGCCAAGGGAAGTAAAACCTACCCGGCCAAGCTGGCTGGTAAGGACGATGACGACGACAAATAAATAGTAAATATTTTATTGGCTGGTAAGTAGGTGTTTACTTATCGGCCAATTCAATCCAAACCGGGCAATGGTCGCTGGTTTTTTCCCATCCGCGCACATTACGATCTACAGCGGCATTTAGTAAACGACCATCTAACTGCGGACTAAGCAAAAAATGATCAATGCGCAAGCCGGCATCCCGGCCGTAAGCATTGCGGAAATAATCATAAAAGGTATAAATCTTTTCGGTAGGGTGTAGCTTGCGGATGGCGTCCGTCCAGCCTTGATCAACCAGTTTTTTGAAGGCCGCTCGGGTTTCAGGGCGAAAGAGTGCATCGTCTACCCAACGCTCGGGTTTATAAACATCAATTTCGGTAGGCATTACATTGTAGTCGCCGGTAAGTACTACGGGTAAGCCCGTTTCAAGTAATGAAGCAGCGTGGACTGCCAATCGTTCAAACCATCCTAATTTATAATCGAATTTAGGGCCAGGGGCAGGGTTGCCGTTGGGGAGGTATAAACAACCTATTACAATACCTTTAACAGTTGCTTCAATATAGCGGCTTTGTTCATCATCAGGGTCGCCGGGCAGGCCGCGGTGTAGTTCTTTAATCTCGGGATCACGTGATAAGATAGCTACCCCGTTCCAGCTTTTTTGCCCATGCCATATGGCATGGTAGCCTGCATCAAGAATAGCTTGTTCAGGGAATTTATCCTGCGGCGCTTTCAGTTCCTGCAGGCAAACTACATCGGGAACGGTTTCCTGTAACCAACGCAATAATACCGGTAGGCGGCCATTTACACCATTAACGTTATAAGTAGCTATTTTCATGCGGTAAATTTAACAGGTTGCGGATTAAAGTGTTCATAAAAAAACCTACAATATTAAATATTGCAAACTGCAAACGGAATACTGCCAACTTTTTAATTACATTTGTACCCTTAACTGCAAACTGCCCACCGGCAAATTGAGAACTCAATAAAATGGGGTCGACCGGAATTGACAGGATGGAGATAAGTAGGTAAGCATGCAGCGCGTTGGGTGAATTAGCGCTTTAATCTGAACGCTCAAACTTACAAATGGCGAAAATAACTACGCCTTAGCTGCCTAATTTAGAATTAGCATAGCTTTTGTCCCGCCGGTTCTGCGTTTCATTGGATCGGCAACCGGGGCATCGACAAATGAAACTGGCCTGCTTAGGGTGTGATAAGCGGGCGAGATAAAGCACCTACGGAACACGGTACAGGTAAGCGACTGACCTTCCTGTTCCCGACAATTAAACAGAAGCTAAGCATGTAGAAAGCTTACCTTATACCATGTTTGGACGAGGGTTCGAATCCCTCCGGCTCCACTGAATAAAACGCCTGCCCCTGATAAGGGGTGGGCGTTTTACGTTAATAGCAAAGGGAGATACACTGATTTTTACCCCGCTATAGGGTTAACATAACTTAACACTTTTTAGGTTAAAAACAACGTAATTAATTTATAATCAATAACTTAATTTTTACCATGGTTAACACTTTTTAATTGCTAAAAATATTAGTAATTGTGAATTATTTTTGCTAACTTGCTATAAATAAAAACATCATGATAAACACTAAAACAAGGCCCTCGGTAGCCCTAAGGGTAACTAATGAAAAAATTAACAGGTTGCTGGCCAGCGAAAAAATTACCGCAGCAGATGTTGGCGAGCTTAACCAGCAGGAACACCGGCTTTTTGAGCAAAAGATTTCCGAACTTTTAGAGCAATTGAATGGTACGGAACGGGACCGCTTTTTAGAAAAAATAGAACCCATTATGCATGGCAACACAAAAAGTGATATTTGGGAACGCAACCACATACAGATAAGCAACGCCATTGCTAATCATATGCGCCAGTATGGCGTTATGCCTACAAAAAACGATTTAGCACAGGAAACCGGCATTAGCCGCCAAACTGTCGCCAAGCATATTAAGGAATATAAGGAGCACCCGGAATTTGCCGCCCAAATGGAGCAATTTAAATTTATGAGCCACAAAATATTGGCCAACGTTTTTAAGCAGGCCAGCGACGGCGACATGAAGGCTGCCAAACTTTTTTTTGATATGGTAGGTACCGCTAATCAACAGCCCGCTGCTACTGTTATTACCGCCCAAAACAACTACATCCAGATAAACAATACCATCCTGAGCCAGGAAAATTTGAAAAACCTAACCGCAGCGCAATTACAGCAGATTGAAAATATCGTTACCAACAAAGCTTGTGAAGTGCCATTACTGGCCGTTTAGATTGTAGTGTGTTTAACACGTGATGTTGAGTTGGCAGTACGCTAAGTTGCAAGTGAAATTTGTGTTTTCTTTTTACTTCAAAATCCAGCGCGTTGTTGGTGTTGTCACCAACAACTTGTTTCCGGCGCTTTCATAGCTTTAAAACGTTGCTTTTTTTCTTATACAGCGTACTAAGCCAGCGAACGTTTAAAAAGCATTATTGGGGATCACGAACCTGTTGTTTGGTGACAACACCAACAACGAGCTAGCCTGCGGCTATTATAGTCTGCAAAGTCAAGTAGGCAGCACCTTTTATATAAACCCATAATTAATGCTGGCGGCTCCTCTTTAGGATGACCGCAAATAGGAGGCTGAGAAACATGGGGTAATCTTTAAATAGGGGCAGTAATTGCTGCCCGTGAATGTTATTGCCTTTACTGGAGACTGGCAAAATAAAAAAAATGAAAAATATTGAATCAAAATACAAATAGAATCGTTTTTAAATAAATCGCTTTACATAGGAGGGTATATAAACGGGCAGAGGTGTTTGTTTTTTGCTTGCCCGCCCTTGACATTTTACCCGGTTACGCGCTCTTGGTTGCTTAACGGTTGATAAGGGGCGGTGTGTTCAATGGTAATTTGGTTACAAACACACGATGAAAAGTCAATAGTATGGTAGCATTCCCTCAAATTTCATAAAACTGATTTTGACAGCTAATAATAGCGTTGTAGATTTACCCAAACAATACATGATTAACCTCATATTTTAGAAAAAACAAAATCTAAATTACTGGCAAGTTTTGGTTCTGGCATTTGCCAGGACGACTTTTTTTTTACAATTAAAAATTCATGGCTATACAAGAACACCCCTTTTATATTCCTCTGGAAGAAAACGCTATAATTTGGAGATACATGAATTTGAAAAAATTCGAAGATATACTTGTCAAAAAAGCTCTGTTCTTTTGTCGGGCCGATAAATTTACAGACTTAAATGAAGGTACAATTCCAAAAAAAGAAACAGAAAATAGACTTAAAGCTCAAAGACAAGTAAGCGAGCGTTTTGGCAATCCATTTAATCATGATAAAGCTTCAGAAAACATTATTGCTTTGGATGAATTACACAAAGGAATGAAGCGGAGTACCCTGGTCAATTGTTGGCATATAAACAGATTTGAGTCTGGGAAAATGTGGGAATTGTATGTTGGAAACGATCAAGGTGTAGCTATTCAGAGCAATAAAGAAAGAATAGAAAGATGTTTTGGACTATTAACAACTAATATTGAAATGAGTAAGGTTCGATACTTAGATTATGAGAACGATATTTGGTTTCATAAAGATGAATTTCCTCATTATTCATATGCAGCAATTACACCACTGATACATAAGAAAGTGGAATTTCAGCATGAAGCGGAATTTAGAGTTTTTCTAATTAATAATGAAGCTATTAAAAATGAAGACTATTGGAATGATTCAAAGGGTATGGATGTCGAGGTAAACGTTGAGGATTTAGTAGAAAAAGTAATAATCCCCCCTAATTCCGACTCATCTTTCATGAATAAAATTGAATTAATCATTGAAAAATATGGGTTTGATTTCAATGTAGAAAAATCTACATTTAGTCGTTAAACTAATTTGGTTCTTCCACAATATTAAAATATGGACACAGAAATAGAGGTACTTACAAAATGCACCGAATTATTATCAAAATTAGACAAGCCCTCAAGGGACCGTGCTTTAACATACCTTGTAAATAGATTTAGTAGCGCATCAGCATCTATATTGGAAACTAAAACTGATTATGAAGAAATTTTAAACTTGCTAATAGGCAACAGCTTGTTTTTCAAATTTTTGGTGTCTATGTACTATCCATTTTCATTAGAAGAACTTAAAAAGTTCAAGGATAAAATATTATTTGGTGAGATTTATAAAGGCACATTTGTTGAAAAGTCAGACGATTATTTTGATGAGGATGAGGATGACGATGATGACGACGATATGGTTTGGGATGAAGAAATGGTTGTTGTTAACTATGGTTTAATATTTAATTCAAATATAGACTGGCGCGATAACGATATTAAGGAATTTTATAAATTATATTTCGATCAATTAAAAATTAAAAACTTAATCGAGTATAATTTGCCTGTCGGAATAGAAAAAGTTAAACAATTTGATTTGGATGCAATTGATGACTTTTATACCGATCAGTTTCAAGTTATTGGAAATGATGAAGAAGACTTTATTGAAAGAGAACTTTCAAGCCTTGGGATATCGACTTATTCCACGAATGAACGAGGGGAAATAATTGACCCACCTGAATTAAATAAAGCCATTAATGATTTTAACGATAAAAAAAGAGCGCCTTTAAAGTTAGCATACTCAAATGAAGTTGCTGAAATTGAAAAGAAATTTGCGTCCACTATATTTAATGAAGTATCAATAGACGAAATTCAAAATATATTAGAAAAGGATGGCTTATATATTTTGAAAAATCCAATAATTTGGGAGAAAACGTTTAAAAAAATCCTTAATAAGGATACAATTGAAAGGGTTTTCCAAGCCATAAAATGATAATAAATCATTGCAACTATAAGGACAATGGCAAGTTTCCGGGAGCTGAAGACAAAGAATAGTTTTCTGGTAACATAAACTGCTTATCTGCAAGCTAATTTGTGTTACAAATCATTATAATAATTAGCTATAAGGAATCTGTTTTTATATTCCATAATCCTTATATTTGTACTATATGATTTGCAATTAATCTGTACGCAAAAAAATGGTGAGTGTTTCGGTGAGTAAGAAATTAAGCCATTATAAAATATTGAATATCAGCGCAGTACAAGGGCACTACAAATCCCTCCGGCTCCACTGAATAAAACGCCTGCCCCTGACAAGGGGCAGGCGTTTGACGTTAACACCCAAATTGATGATCCGGTACCGGCAACGGGTTCAACCTTACTGCCGAAGGATACTTCATGACACTGTGCCCGCCGGCATACCGAAGGCCAGGGATTGTTAACACCATAACAGGGTTAACATAACTTAACATATTTCAGGTTTATTTGAACTTAATTATCTGATTATCAATTATTTGAGTTTTAGCATGGTTAACACATTTTAAATACTAAAAATATTAGTATTTGTCGGTAATTTTTGCTAACTTGCTATAAATTAAAATCATCATGACAAACACAAAAACAAGGCACACTGTAGCCCTAAGGGCAGCTGACGACAAAATTAACAGGCTCCTGGCCAAGGAAAAAATTATGGTAACGGATGTAGGCGACCTTAACGAGCAGGAACAACGGCTTTTATAGATAAAGCTTTCCGAAATCTTGCAGCAATCAACAGGTGTGGAACGGGACCGCTTTTTAGAAAAAATAGACCCCATTATGCATGGAAACACAAAAAACGATATTTGGGAACGCAACCATATGCAGATAAGCAACGCTATTGCCAATCATATGCGCAAGCATGGCGTTATGCCCTCTAAAAACGATATAGCCCAGGAAACCGGCATTAGCCGCCAAACCGTTGCCAAACATATTAAAGAATATAAGGAGCACCCGGAATTTGCCGCCCAAATGGAGCAATTTAAATTTATGGGCCACAAGATATTGGCTAACGTATTTAAACACGCCAGCGACGGCGATATGAGGGCCGCGAAACTCTATTTTGACATGGTAGGTGCCGCTAATAAACAGCCCGCCGCTACCGTTATTACCGCTCAAAACAACTACATCCAGATAAACAATACCATCCTGAGCCAGGAAAATTTGAAAAGCTTAACCGCAGCGCAATTACAACAGATAGAAAATATCATTACTAATAAAGCCGGTAAAGTGCCCTTGCTGGCTGTGTAATATGGTGCGTTAAATGTAATATTGTTTAGCAGCAGGCTAACTTCCGAATCAAATTTCCACCCTTCTTTTTGCTTCAGAAATTACCACTTTTCCGGCTAAATGCCTGCCTCCTCCGCTTACAAGAGAAACAACCTTATTTTACTGCGCCCGGCAAAGTTACCGCCCGGCAAATGAAACGTAAAGACCATACAAGCGAAGCATTCTAATTTGTTTTTTAGCGGTGCTTCGGCCTCGACACCTCATCCGCCTTGCGCCTTTGGTACCTAAGCGTTGAAAATGGGGGAAGGCATATTAATCGGTAACGTAAACTAAAAAGTATGCCAAAAGTGCCATGCTTTTTTTGGGAAATTATAAACTTTTGATTGAAAACATTACTGAATACATGCCATGATTGTGGTTCAAATGATTAACGGAGCCTTGCATTATTAGATTGATTTTTTTAAGATATTGTATTAACCGGAAGTGTCTTTTCCATTATATCTTCTTTATATTGAGAATAACCTCACGTGGCCGTAATGTGAGCAATGGCCACGCTGCAGGGGGTGCGCCGGTGGTGCTAATATGAAACGTTTTAAAAATGGTATAAAGAACAAACGCCATCTCGGCCATGGCAAAATTATTCCCGACACACATTCTTGGCCCTGCTCCGAAGGGGAGATAATTTTTAACATTCTTATCAATTAATCCCTCGGACTTCAAAAAACGTTCAGGGTTAAATGTTGACGCATCCTCCCAATAAGCTTCACATCGGTGCATGCCATAAATATAAGTTAAAATGCTGGTGGCCGCAGGAAACGAAAAGCCGCCAAACTGATCGTCTTTTATAGCCACCCGTTCGTTTATCCAGACTGCCGGGTACAGGCGCATACCTTCATTAATTATGGCATTTATATAGCTATCGCGCGGGCTATCCAACATGTCAGTTTTTTCTATCGTGCATATCAATTTTTCACAAACCTGATGATTTGAAGCAATAAGATATAATAACCATGAAAGTGTACTGCCGGTTGTTTCATGCCCTGCAAAAAGCAGGATAAGTAGTTCGCTAATCAGTTGCTCTTCAGACATGCCTTGTCCGGTGTCTTCATATCGGGAATTTAGCAACATAGCTAACAAGTCATTATGTGTCGTTTCGTCTGCCCGCCGCTGTGCAATAATACCTCTTAGCATATCCCTGATGCCATCCCATTGCTTAACCAGATTTTTCTCCGCCCCTGTTACCGGGTATAAAAATCTCCTGAAAGGCTGAAGGACATCTTTGGCCATAAAGTCCTGCAGGTTTATAAAGCCCCGGCACAATTCATCGGTCATCTCACGGGACATATCGATATTAAATAGCGAATTGAGCAACACCGAAAAAGAGAGCTCACGCATTAACGGATAAACATCAACCTGCGCCCCCTGCGGAAAATTGGCTATATATGCATTCACGGTATTCATCACCGTTTCATACAGCTGTTGTATACTGTTATGGTGAAAGGCAGGCTGTATAAGCCGCCTTTGTCTTCGCCAGTCATCCCCGTTTACAAAAAGCAGGCTGGTTCCTAATTGCTTCGCAACTACATCTGTATCTAACTTAGCCTTTTGATAATTGGTATGATTTTCCCGAAGCACATAATTTACAAAACTGCTATCCTGGGTAACTATTACCCGTCCTTTGCCTGGCATAAACCCGGAGTAAGTACCCCCGAACTTTTTTATTTCTCCGGAGACATAGCTTAGCGGATCTTTTATTGCTTTGAATGATCCAGCCAGACTTTGAAACGTGGTATTTCCATCAGGGAAACAATACTTACTGTTCATAGTGATTTGCATTTTATGTACTCTGCAAACCTAAAAGTCAGCCACGTTAAAAAAATTAACAAAAGCTAATTAATGCTATTGCTCCGAAGCGATCCTTTTCCGGATTCGGCTAAGCGAAACCGGTGTGATTCCTAAATAGGTGGATAAGTACTTATCAGGAACGCGGTTAACTATATCCGGCTTTTCATGTATTAGTTTAAGGTATCTTTCTTTAGGCGATAGCAGCACAAAGGATTCGATTCTGTCTGTTGCTTCCTTTAGCATATCTACCTGGAAGATAGATCTGTATGCGCCTATAGAAGAGTTTCGGTCGGCCATTTCCTGCACCAGGTTGTAATCCGTTTCTGTAAGCGTAGTATCTTCCAGGGCCTGGAAAATAAAACGGGAGGGCTTTTGCCACATGATGGTATCATACGAACCAATAAATTGGCTTTCCCAGCGTAGTAATATAGTTATTTCGTCGCCATTGGGTTTTAGCTGGTATGCCCTCATCAGGCCCTTTTTTATGTGCCCCATCTTTGTGGAGGCAGTTCCTTCGTGAATATAAATTTCTCCGGCCCGTATTTTTTTTGTTTTTGCTGTTTTAAAAAGCCGGTATATATCAATAACATTTACTCCCTTTAAAATAGAAATATAAAATTGAATATCTTCCTGGCTAAGCATGGCCAAATATATGCTACGCTATTTAAATTGACATCAAGGGGATAATTTTATTTGAAAGCGTTAATATTTTATTAATCATTTTTTATACCCCGAATAGTTATTTGTGTTCATAAATAACCAATAGTAAACCATACAGCTAAAGAGATCACTGAATGCTGGGAAGTATTAAGGTGGCAAGTTAGAAAATTATCCTGTCTGGCATCAATAAGCAATTACAACCAGGAGCTTTTTTAATTATCCATCTGCTGATTACCAGCCCGAGCCCGGTTTGGGATCTCCTGAAATGAATCGACAAACCTAAACCATGTTATTATTTTAAAACGTCGAGGTGACCGGAGTTTATAGCGTGATATACCAATAATTCGATTGTTCTATTTTTTAAAAATGTCGCTTTAATGAAATCTGAAAAAATAACATCCGGGCTACTCATACTTTGTAGTTTTTTAAGCCTGATATTTTGTTTTTTTCGGCCTCAAGATCGGTTAACTGTGCCCTATAAAGAAAAATCCACTGCCTTTGGACGAAAGGATTTTTTATCTTCTACCATAAAAAACATACCACCTACCGGGCGACTGAAAAATAAGCGACTTGAAAACAATGCGACAGCGTGTGACATCATTCACTGGGCAACATGGTCCCGGTTTTCAGGATCAAAGGCAACCGGAACTATAGCGGATGGTAACGGGAATTCTGTTGACGTATCCATGTCATCAAATTTTGATTTTTCGTCAACACCAACTATTTACAATTATTGGCTGTTTAGTTATTATCCGACACCTATCCCAAATGAAACCGTTCCTAAAACAACCTGGTCTGCAGGTAACGGAGGATCAACAAATATGACTTTTTCACAGCCGGTAACTAACCCGGTTTTACTTATTGCATCCTTAGGGCAAACCGGCCAACGTGTTACGCTGGGATTTTCATTACCCTATGTTGTTTTGTACGATGGCGGCGCGATGAGTTATGATAATAGCACATCCATAACAGGTGAAGAAGGATATGCGATAATTATGTTTCCCGGAAATTCAAAGAATGTAGTCATTACTTCAACAACGCCGGAGGATTATACCAATATTACCTGGGGCTTAAGTCTGCCTGCGTTCCCGGTAAATATTACAGAAACAGCATCCTCCTGCGGTAGTACAACGGTAACTGCCAGCGGCGGTACCAGCTATATCTGGAACGGTGGCGATAATCGATACAGTGCTACCAATACCTTTCATACCAACGGTCAATATATTGTAACAGCTAAAAATGCAGATGGGTGTTCTGTATCGGTATCAAAACAAATTGATGTTCATGTATCACCCACGGTTACGGTTAAAGGTAATTTGACCGGCTGCGGGAGCGTAACGGCTACAGCCTCTGTTGATAACGCTGTGAGTTATCAATGGAATGGAGGAAATACGCCTAACAGTGCCAGCAATACTTTTCGCGCCAGCGGCAGGTACACGGTAATAGTTACAGATATGTACCAATGCCAGGCAACCCGTTGGATAGATGTTATCGTAAATAAACCTGTAGTCCCTGTAATAAATATTACAGCATCGCCATCCGGGCAAATTTGTTCGGGCATTCCCGTAACATATAGTGCATCAATTTCAAATGGAGGGGACTCGCCAGAGCTTAGCTGGTTAAAAAATGGTACGCCTGTTGGGGCGGGCAAAACTTATACAGCAACAGATCTGGCAAGTGGTGATAAAATTGAATGCGCACTTGCCAGCCATATACCCTGCGCTGTACCTGCCAGGCTGATCAGCAATAGCATAATTGCTGATGTTAATGCAACGCCAACCATTACTATTTCTCAAAGATTTGTGATAGATGGCCGCTCGTCTTCGGTTCAGTTAAATCCGGTAGTCAACGGCAACATTGCAAGCTATTTATGGACGCCTGCCGAAGGTTTAAGCAACCCAAATATCCCGGACCCTATAGCCAGCCCCCGATTTACAACAGATTATACCTTAACTGTAGTATCAGCTGCAGGCTGCCAGGCGACTGCCCCTGTAAGAGTTCTGGTTTTAAAGGATATCATGATCCCCAACACCTTCACACCTAATGGCGATGGCGTTAATGATACCTGGGAAATTACTAACCTGGCTGATTTTCCAAAAGCGACAATAGATATCTACAATCGCTATGGAGCAAGTATATACCACTCCATCGGCTATGTGCGGCCATGGAACGGCATTTACAACGGCAAAGAGCTGCCGGCTGGTACTTATTATTATTTAATTAACTTAAAGGATCAGGTACACGGCGCTAAGAGTGGATGGGTGACTATCTTGCGGTAAAAGCACTTAAAAAGGTTCGTCATCTGGACAATAGGCAAGTATAGTCAAATCTTTAATTTAAATTATCGCATAAAATAAAAGCCTGTAAATCGCAAGATTACAGGCTTTCATTTTAATTAAATGAGGTATTAATTTAACTTGATCAAATGTGTATTGGCAATAATAAATTGCGCTGATGCACCTTCGCCATAATCATCGTTGCGACAAAAGGTCATCGGTCATCACTTTTAAATTCCGATTGCTATAACAAGGTGGCGTTTAGATTAATTAGGCATCATCTCATTGGGCGAATCACCGTCAAATATTTTTTTCAATGCCAGCTTTGTCATTGGCTTAATGATGTAATCTTTAACTGACAGGTATTTTTTTGAACGCAAGATATCGCCTGGATCTATAGAGGAAGAAACCACATAGATCGTAATTGATTTGGCTACTTTCTGCTGTAGCCTTTTATATGAATCAAGAAAATCCCACCCGTTCATTACAGGCATATTCAGATCAAGGAATATCATGTCGGGAAGTTCATCTGCATTATTTCTGTTGGTTTCTAAGAATTTTAAAATTTCAATCGCATTACTGCTGTAAGTAATATGATCAACAGAGTTAGATAAATACAGACTAAGCATCCTTTCCATAATGAAATGCTGAAGGGGCTCGTCATCGATGATTATGAGATTCACATTGCGGTTTTTAAAATTTAATTTTACCTGAACCTGCTATTCAAATTGGTTTTTAATCTCGTATCCCATTTCCTTAAGTACTTTTTCTTTTTGGAATGCGGTAACATCGGACGTTACCATATCATTAACCAGCATTTTTAAATCGTACTTAATCTTCCATCCTAATTTTTCTATTGCTTTTGTAGGATCACCAATTAACAAGTCAACTTCGGTAGGCCGGAAATACGCAGGGTCAACAGAAATAACTTCTTTTCCAATTTCAACCAGGTAATCTATGTTGCTGCAGGCAGTCACATAGCCTTTTTCATTAATGCCGACGCCTTCAAAAGTTATTTCTATACCTAATTCGGCAAAAGCCATTTTTACAAAATCTCTTACTGTTGTTGTTACACCGGTTGCTATTACATAATCTTCGGGTTTATCCTGTTGTAAAATAAGCCACATAGCCTCCACATAGTCTTTGGCATGTCCCCAATCACGGCGTGAATCAAGATTGCCCAGGTACAATTTGCTTTGAAGCCCCATGGCTATTTTTACAGCAGCTCTTGTTATTTTGCGGGTTACAAAGGTTTCGCCCCTTAATGGACTTTCGTGATTGAAAAGTATGCCGTTACAGGCAAACATGTTGTATGCCTCCCTGTAATTGACTGTTATCCAATAGGCATAAAGCTTGGCCACCGCATAAGGCGACCTGGGGTAGAAGGGCGTAGTTTCTGATTGCGGCACGGTTTGTACCAATCCATAAAGCTCGGAGGTAGAAGCCTGGTATATTTTGGTCTTTTTTGTGAGTTGTAATATTCTTATAGCTTCCAATAGCCTCAATGTACCTATACCATCGGCGTTGGCAGTATATTCTGGCGTATCAAAACTTACTTTAACGTGCGACATTGCACCCAGATTGTATATTTCATCGGGCTGAACCTGTTGAATAATGCGGATGAGGTTGGTGGAATCTGAAAGATCGCCATAGTGCATTACAAAGTTCCTGTCTTCGTCATGTGGGTCCTGGTATAAATGGTCAATGCGCTCTGTGTTGAAAAGCGAACTTCTTCGTTTTATTCCGTGAACCTCGTAGTTTTTTGATAATAATAGTTCGGCAAGGTATGCTCCATCCTGGCCGGTAATACCGGTGATAAGTGCTTTCTTTTTCATAAATACGTGTTTTTTGTTATTATTTTAGAACGGAAATTTCAGATAGTAACCGTTAGAAACACCGGGTACAGTAGTTCCTGAACAGTTTGTACTTTAGCCAGGGAAAATGATGGATATTCCAAATCACACACGAGCCTATGTTTTGTACAATAGGGGTGTGGCTATAGTTTTGGCCGGAAGTGAATTTGGTATTTTAGGATAGAATTAGATACGAAGAACTAAGCTTCTTCTATAAACATGACGCTTTTAGGTCTTGAAAATGTTACTTCCGCCTGGTTGTAAAGGTAATTGGATGATGAGTATTCGTAAACTGCTACGTCCAACAGGCATATATTGATAATCCCGTTATGCTCATCCATGGATTTTACCGAACCGAAAAATGTTAAGTTACGCTCTGTATCCGTAGCATAAATTTTGCGAGATAAAGGTAAAGTCATTACAGAATCTTGAATTGAGGAAAGTTGTGGATATGCTTTCACAGTTTTTTCCTTTGTATACGTAGCGCTCTGTAAATTGTTATAGGTAATATTAAATTTTTGTGATGAATATGATGTTTTTGAATGTAGTTAATAAGTCGCTTACAAACTCTTATTTAAGTTCAAGGATTTCAAGTGGCGAACGATCGTCATTAACGGCCGGTGGCTTGTTTTCTAACTTGCTAAAAACCCTGCTAAGGATGCTGTTTTTATTAAGATGGTTTTCTGCATAATTACGCCCATTAAGTTTTACAGTTAAATTATCACGACTACAGCAGGATAGAATAGCGGTTTCCAATAAACCCAAATTTTCTGACGGAATAACAACTCCCATCATGTTGTCATTTACAATCTCGAAAAGGTTTGTGCCTGGTTCGGCAGTGATGAGTGCCAGGCCGCCAACCGCCAATATAGTGGTGAGCTTTGATGGCATCACCAAATCGCTTGCGCTCTTTTTTTGAAGAACAAGGTGTACATCAGCCATATTAAGAAAGTTGTTAAACTGTTGGGGCTCCTGCAGCGGTAAAAAATGCACATTATTTAACTTTTGCTCCTTTGCTTTGGCTATAAGTTTCTCTTTATACGGGCCTGTACCGCAAATTACAAATTTAATAAAGGGCGATGTTTCCAATTTTTTGGCAACTGTAAGAATACCTTCTAACCCTTGTTTTTCACCTATGCTTCCCGAGTAAAGTACGATCTTATCACTTTTATGAAAGCCCCATAATATTTTCAATTCGGCACTATCATAAAGCGGACAATAAGTAGTTGTGTCCACCCAATTTGGGAAAAATAAAATATCTTTTTCTGTTTTTTTAGCAATCTTTTTGAGCATACCGGTAGATATGGTGCTTACGTGGTTTACCCTTTTCATGATGTTGGCTTCCATAGAAAACAGGGTCTTAAACGCTACATCCGATTTGATGATTTGCAAATCGCGGGCAGCCTCAATTTGCAGATCCTGAATATGGTAAATTATTTTGCCACCCTTAAAAAACCGATATATCAGCCCCAAAAAACCAAGATGAAAAGGAGGGGCGATGCAGAAAATATAGTCCTTTTTTGGCTTGAAAAGTAAATAGGTTACCATAATGAGCGCCGAAAGGAAAAAACTTGCTTCATGTATAAGCCTTTTTAACCCTGTAGGATTTTGCGGCACAAACATTGGGCAACGGTAAATGTTTAAACGCCCGTTCTTCAAGGTTTCCCTGGTATAAAAAATGTTTTTATATGGCTTTTGGGTTTTCCAGTATGGGTAATATGGGAACGCAGTAACTACATTACAGTTAAAGTCATTTTCTGTTAACCAGTCAACCATTTCTCCTGTGTATTTACCTATTCCTGTTAATTCAGGCGAGAAGTTGATGCCAATTATAAGGACACTTTTTTTTGTTGAACCTGACATGTTTATATTTCTATTAGAGATATTATTGTAGAGGTAACCCGGTTTGAAAAACTGGTTATGGATTTCTTTTTATTGTTTTTGAGCGAGGCACATTAAGGATAAGGCACTCTTATCAGCATAAGGGTTCCTGCCAGAAAGCAAGTTGCCTAACAGATATTTAAATTCCGGTTTACCTTTTTTACCTTGTAAAACCTCTTCACCAAGCTCGTGATTATGTGGATATACTTTTACATCAAAGCCTAATGGCTCAAGGGTTTGTTTAAAAAACGCGGTTGATACGCCATGACCAGGTTTGTGATGTATTTCACAAGCAAGGCCCCAATATTGCTGACTTGTAGTTTTATGAAACCCGCGCCCCGCTACCCGGTAAATTAATTTTCGGCTGTTCCACAATAACATGGCAACGCCTTTGTAGTCCCATGCGCTTAATTGAGGATCGTGATCTGTGATAAGTAGTCCGCCTGGCTTCAATAACCGGGCGGCTTCTATTAAAACATATTCCATGTTTTCGCAATGATGAAGAGCTGCGTTCAACACAACGATATCTGCAAATCCCGATATAAAAGGCAAGTTTGTAGCATCGGCTAATACACTTGTATATCCCAGGTTTTTGGCAAATTCCAAAGATTTTGATGCAACGTCAATACCTATTAATAGCCTGGGCTTTCCGCTTAGGGTGGCGTAAATATTACCGGGCCCGCATCCTATATCAACAACAATTTTATCATCCCAACTGCCGGTTGCGGCAAGCCATCTGCTTTTAAATGATGCACTCCTGTGGCAATAAGTAAGATACTCTTCAGCCCATTCAGGATTATTAAAATAATAGGCATTGGATTTAATCGCTTCCGAAGGTTTATTAATCGGGAATCTAAAATATGTTCCGTTAAACTCGAAGTGTTCACCCGGTTTTACATACGGGCTTATTGCTTGTGCCTGAGCTACTTTCATACAGTGTTGGTTTAGGTTGGAATTATAGCGACTGCTTTATTTTTGATGGAGGGAACTTTGCTTTAACCTCTTGAAATATTGAGCTTTACAGGCATTGCTTAAGAGTTAAGCTCCACTTGAACTTTATTGTTTATTATTACTTCGGATTTCACTTTACTGCTTTTGGTTTTTCGCTTTAGAAGGATCTCCCTTTTTTTTATGACGATCATATGTTCATAAAATGCGATGTTGATGCAATAAGTGAGCCCTGGCAAACCCTCTGTAAAACCAAGATTAAAAATATAAGCTTGTAAAAACCTTAGCAAAGGCCAGCCGGGAACTTTAGCCATCCAGGATTTTAACGCCGGGTTACGGGTACTGCCATGTTTGTTGAAAATATTTCTGATGGGCGGCGCTGTATCTAAGCGGGCTATTGCCTCTAAGGTTGAATACCTGTTATGTCGCTCTATCCAATGTGCCCAGCCTTTTGAAAATCCAAAATGAAGATAGGGCGCTTTGATATATAGTACCTGGCCCATAACCTTGTCTTCTTTTTGCCCATGTCCAAAATCGGTATATGTTACCCTGCCTTTACGTAATAAGCGCAGTTGCCATTTGGGGAAATTATCGCATTTTTTGAGCCATTTTCCTTCAAGCATCATTTTCCAGCAGCAGTAAAAGCCGGCAACATCCTGGCTTGCGGTAGTTGTTGCCAGTTTTATTTCATTGACAAATTCGGGAGTAGCAACCTCATCAGCATCTAAAAACAAGATCCAATCATATTTAACAATGATGTTTTTAAGGGCATAGTTGCGCTGCGTACCAAAACTTTGAAAAGGATTAACCCACACCCGGGCATCATGTTGTAGTGCTATTTCACAAGTTCTGTCTGTACTAAGTGAGTCCAGAATGTGAACGTCGTCGGTCCACGATAGTGACCTCAGGCATACCGGCAAGTCGGTTTCTTCGTTTTTTGTAAGTATAATTACAGATATCATTTCTATGTAGTTAAAGCAGCGGCCGAATAGGTTTTTGTATTGTTAAGTACATTTTCATTTACTTTGGTGGTGGTTAAATGACGTGCCAGTCGCGCAGCAAATGTGCCCAGCAGAAAAGTAGGGTTGGCCTGGCCGGAAGTAGGGAATACAGAGCTGCTGCACACGTAAATGTTCTCGGTTCCCCATACTTTAAGGTTTTTGTCAACCACACCATCCTCTGGGGTATCTGCAATTCTTGTTGTACCGGATTGATGCAGGCCATCTTTTGACATGCTTTTTATAGCTGATGATAATTCCTCTTTACCAAACCAATACTGAAGTTCTCCGCAGCCACAATTTCTTAACCATTTATCAAGCACATCGTGAAGTGTTATCACTGATGATACATCCGCATCTGTTAGTGAGTAATCTATAACTAATGTTTCCCCATCGGCATCCAGCTTCATACAATTTCCTTCAAAGGGTATTTGTTCGGCATGAAAATGTAACGCGTAAGTGTTTTGGGGGCTGAATAAGAAGATACCGGGTAGCTTCCTGCTAACACAATATCTTTTGTAAAAGATGGCTGCCGGTTTTAATAACGATCCTGGCAGATCTTTTAGGATATTGCCAAGATGGGTAGCTACCTTATAAACCTTACCTTTTGTAATAGAATGCGCTATAGCAGGAGGAGCGAGCCTTTTGCCCAATATTGGAGTTATCATGGCCATATACATGAATGACATAGCCCCACTGCGGTGCTTGGGGTCAAAATACAGCGGATTATCCAGCCATATTGCTGTATTCAACAAATTGTTATCTTTTAAAAAGTTGGTTGAAAACTGAAACCGACGCCTGAAATAAGTCCCGTCTGAATCCCGGCCAAAAGAATAATCTGTTTTATCTGGGTCGCCGTAAAACTTTACTGTAGCTATTTTGCCCGATAAGTGACCCTGGTAATATTTACCCAAAGTACCGGGAGTTGCCTTTAATTTGTTAAATATTTGCGTGTTGCGTAACAGTATACGGGTGCTTTCCTGTGCGCCGGCCGTTAGTACAAATTTACAAGCCGAAATTTTTACTAACTGCCCAGTGCCTACTTGCCTTATTGTTAAAAAACTGATTTTCCCATCTTTATCCGGCTCTGAAAAGCTTCGCGCTTCATATCCCTGTAGTAATGTCAGGTTTTTTTGCGATTCAATATCTGCATGGTAACGTTGGCCAAAGCGCGTTGGCATGCTATAGCGTTCCAGTGTATCGTCGGTTACTACACCTTGTTTAAAGCCTTCAGCTATAGTTCTTTTTGTCAATTGCGACGTAGAAGTTATATTAAAATTGGGGTTGCCACATTCAAAATATCTTGCCGCAATAGGAATGTAAGTTTTGATGTCTTTAAATATTGCGCCGTCCCAGGTACAACCGCCGTTTAAAATAGGGCGATCAATAAAATCTATCTCATCATACATCACGCAGCGTCCGCCCCAGGTTGCAGAGGTACCTCCTAATCCTTTATTGGTGCATTCCGCAGGTGGGTGATGATTTATATCATTATTTATCTTTATTGAATTATCTAAACTGTTTTCCGCCAGGTTGCCCAAACCATATTCAACCAATAATACATTTTCAAACGGGTTTAAACGCGCGTATTCAAGCGCGGTAATAATTCCGGCAGGCCCGCTGCCTATAATACATAAATCAAAATTTGATGATTCAATACCTGGCTTCATTATTTTCAAGTTTTAGGTTATCCAAAAAATTAGTCCGTTTTTTCAAAGATTTTGCCGGATGCCCGCCGTATACCGTCCACGGTTCCAAATCACGTGATGTTACCGATGCAGCCCCCAAAACACTTCCCTCCATACAGCGAACACCTGGTAATACAATCGCTTTTGAACAGATCCAGGCATAAGGAGCTATGATAATCTGTTTCATGATGTAGGTAAAATCGGCGGTATTGTAATCATGAGTAGCACCGCATAGATATGAATTTTGCGAGAGGATGGCATGGTGGCCTAAATAAACTCCGCCTGGATTATAAATCTCCACCCCGGGCCCAATGGTAACTATATCTTCTGTTTCTAATAGCCATGGTGCCCATATGATGCAGCTGGGATATATCACATTTTGGTTGCCAATTTTACCACCAAAGGCCCTTACCACCAATACACGCCATTTATGCATTGGTTTAGGGGTCCACCTGCATAAAAAAAGCCATGCCATGTTCCAGGCCAATCTCCTTAATTTATTGGTGAGTGAAAAAACCGGACGTAGATAGCCATCAGTACTGTCTTTGCTATGGTATGAAAACATTATAATTCTTTTTTTGAAAAACCAAGCAGCTGTTTTGCTATAGTTTTAATTGGTTAAAATTTGATGAAACCGGTTTAGTACGGTATTGATTTCAAAATGCTTTTCGTAGCAAACCCATGCCTGTTCCGCCATTTTTTTTTTATCGGCCGGCGATAAACAACTCCAGTTAAAGAGCATTGAATAAGTGCCGTCATTGGTGTCCTCGGCAACTACCGCAGCCCCTCCATCATGTATCTCCCGCCAAATGTTTACCTGATTGGATATTAACACAGGCTTATTGCATGTTAAGGCTTCTACAACCGCTATTCCAAAATTTTCCTGGTGGCTTGGAAGTACAAATGCCTCGCAGCCATAAAACGCTCCCCATTTTGCCGCCCCTGTGAGCATTCCCGGAAAATAGACCATCTTATCTAAAAATTTAGATTTTAACACCTTTTGCTGCATTTGCAGGCCATAAACGCTATCAAGCCCGGGCCCGGCTATGATTAGTTTGGGTAAAGTGTTTATGCTACCTTTTTCTGTTCTGCCCGCATACTCTTCAACCAGTTTTTCATAAGCGCTTATCAGCATATCTGTTCCTTTTTTTTCATGTATTCTGCTTAAGAACAGCAAATAGGGGCTGTTACAAAGGTCTGGTATTGTATTTCTAAAAAGTTCGCCCATCGTTGTATTGTAGGCTGGGGGAGTAACTACCCCCAGGCCAACAATAGTCTCCATTTTGGGTTTATATGGCCAGAAAGGCTCTCGGGCAAGTATTCGTTCTGTTTCGCAGGTAAATAAAATTTCGTCTGCCAGGTGAATGAGTTTTTTTTCAATTAATCCCCAGTATATTATGTTTCTGACGGCTTTTAGCCTCCTACCTTTTGCCCGCTGAAAATAGGGGTCTAGCATGCCATGCGGCATAACAAATAACTTAGGCGGCTTCTCACTTTTGTTCCATTGTTTTAACATGGAAAAAGCTTGTTTTACTGCATATCCATGATACAGCCATAAACCGTGAACCACAACGGTATCAAATCTGTTAACGTTATCGATAAGCCAGGGCAATAATTTTTTACTATAAAACCAGGCGTTCTTTGCCGGCCCTAAAAGATGACTGATGTATTTGTCATGGTTAGTAAAGTGCTCAGAATCTACACTAACTACTTCATTGGTAACACCTAAATCTTCAAGCCCATTTGCAAAAATCCTTACCGCTTCACAAACGCCCCCGGTTTTTGGGTCCATACTACTTATAACGTGAAGTACTCTCATATTTGTAAGTATGTAAATGAGTGGTTTATTATTGAAGATTTTATTTGCTGATTGATGGCTAAACTTACAGCATTGATTACCTCATCTACAGAGATAGACAGGATGCATTTTTTTTGTTGGATTATACAAACCTCCAGACCACAGCCCGCGCATTCCGGAAGTTTGTAAAGGATCTGGTTGTTTTTGCCTTTTGGGAACCACTGCCCTGGCATGTTACGGGCAGAATAGATGCCTACACATGGTACGCCTACGGCCGCTGCAAGGTGTATTGGGCCGCTGTCGTGCCCTACAAATACGGTTGCATTCTTTAATATAGCGGCCGATTCCCTGGGCGTTGTTTTGCCGCAAAGGTTAACTGCCTCTTTTCCCCAGGATTGGATGCATTGTTCAGCAACGGCTGCCTCATCGGGAGCGCCAATTACCATTAATTTCCAGCCAGGAAGTTTATTTGATAATTGAGCTAAAAGCAACTGCCAGTTGTTGATCCCCCAATCATTTGACTGGTTTTTTGTACCTGTTGATATTGCTATAATTTGCTTTTGAGTGGACAGCTGATCCGCGTAGTTTTGGGCTACTGCCAGTTCTTGTTTGTTAAGGTGTAAATCCCAGTTACGCTCATCATCAAGGTCGACATCGCCCAAGACGTTTATACGTCTTGCCAGCCTTTTTGCCTCCCATTCGTTAACACCAGTTGTAGGATCAACGCTGATAGATAAATCTCGATTTTGAACATCAAAGCCAATCAAATTGCTAACGCCCGCGGCTTTAAAAAATAGCTTATCTCTTAATAGTGCCTTTTTGGACCGAATAGCTGTGATATTAATAACGGTGTCGATTTTAAGTGCACGAATTTGTTTGATAATATCCAGTAACTGTCCTGGGTTACGGGTGCCTACCGGATAGTTTATAGTGCGGTTAAAAAAGTATCCGGTACCTAAAATAGCTTCAATTGCTGCTGCCTTAGCCATTACCGGTTTATTGGTAAGCAGCGTAATATCGGCATCAGGAAACGAGTTTTTTATTTCATGAAAACAAGGCAAGGCCATCACTGTATCGCCGAGACTGCCTAACCGGTAAATAAGTACCTTGTTGTTTTTTGAAATATTCATGGATGCTGATGAGATATAATTGTTTGTTAAATGCTTTGATAATCCATATCGGCCTTCAACAGCCATTCTTCAAGCTCACTGTAGGTTACCGGCGCAGTACCAACATGAGCAACCACACAGCCGGCGGCCGCGTTGGCTAACCTGGCTGCTTCCGCGGCAGGGGCACCACTTGCCAGTGCGGCTGTTAAAGTGGCTATTACGGTATCTCCTGCGCCAGATACGTCAAACACCTGCCGGGCTACTGTTGGTAAAAGTTCAACTACTTTACCGCTTTGGCTTATAGCCATCCCTTCGGCACCAAGTGTTACAATCAATATTTCGGGGCTATAGATATCGTGTATGCGCTCACATATTTTTTCCAGGGGATATTTTTCATCTGGTGCTAATTCAGGCAGTTCTGCCAATGCCAGCGCTTCAGAACGGTTTGGGGTAAGTAAGCCTACATCGCGAAATATAAGCCGGCGTGCAGGCTTAGGGTCAACAGCTACCAATAAGTTGGGTAGTTTGCGTGCTGCCGTTAAAACAGAATCAAGCAGCGATTGTGAGATAACCCCTTTAGCATAATCAGATACGATTACGGCATCAACTTCAGACATTGCCTGGAATAACATTTTTTCGAAACCAGGGGCCGAGTCAATGTTATAACACTCACGGGTGTCCTCGCGGTCAATACGGCAGAGTTGTTGGGAATGAACAATAACCCGTGTTTTGACAATTGTAGGTGCCTGAAAAAGTAATTCGGGCAATATGTATTTAACATTCTTATTAGCAAGTATTCCTACAAGGCGTTTGCCGGCTTCATCCGTACCACAATGCCCCATTACAGCAGTTTTCGCACCCAAATTTGAGAGATTTAGCGCCACATTGGCCGCGCCACCCGCTGTGTAGGTATCTTTATTAACCTGTACAACCGGCACCGGTGCCTCTGGCGATATACGGTGTACATTACCCCATATATAATGGTCAAGCATTAAATCGCCAATAACGAGTACTTTAACCGTGCTAAGCTCTTTTAGTAAATAGGATAGGTTCATAATTAAAAGTTTAGGGTGCTCCAGTCAGTAATGTCTAAATCTTCAAGCCATTGGTGTAGTATCAGCGTATGCATCTCCTGGATGCGCGCAGTGGTATTGCTTGGGATTATAATTTCATGATCGCAGGTACCTTTTAATGCGCCGCCATTTTTGCCACCTAAAAATATGGTAGTTATGTTTTGTTTATAAGCCTGGATAAAAACCTCAATGATATTGGCACTATTACCGCTGGTACTAAAACCTACCAATACATCTCCTGGCTTACCAAGCCCTTGTAATTGCCTGGAGTAAATAGCGTCGAAGCCATAGTCGTTGCCTATACAGGTGATTGCGGTAACATCGGCATTAAGGCAAATGGCCGGAAGGCTTCTCCGCTCTGCTTTATAACGGCCAACCAATTCTTCACTAAGGTGCAATGCGTCCGCTGCGCTGCCACCGTTTCCGCAGGTTATTAGCTTACCGCCATTAAGAATGGCTTGTTTTATTGCTGCTCCCGCTGCTAATATATTTTCTTCAAGTTGTTTGCTTTTTGATAATACATCTATCAACTCATCGATAGTTACAGCGTAGGAGGAGGCTGTAGTTTCTGGTACACTAAAATTATTTACTATCATAGGGGTATAATTATGTGTTTAATAGGGGTTGTTAATTAAATGGTCGATATGCTTAAGCTCTTTCAATCGCCTTTACAGCCCATAATTTGCGATTAGGGGTACGGAGTGCGGCAAGAGTAATACCGCCGAGTATAACATCAAAGCCAAGTGATGTAGGTTGTGCCCATTGTCCCTGCATAATTGCCAGGATACCAATGCTGCAAATCATCCAGGGTAAAAAATCGCCAATTGATAATTTCTTAAAGCTGTCCATGGCTAAATTCAAAACAAAGGCTATCCTGATGAAAATGACCGAAAAGCCCATGATAATACCCATTTCGCCAATTAAACGTCCCCATTCGCCCTCTGATATCAGGTAAACGGTATGATCGCCGGCTATAAGCATACTGCCAACACTGGTGCCCATTCCTATTCCATAACCAAAAAAGGGCTTTTGGGTCGACTCAATGATTGCACCCACCATACCTCCCAAAAAACGATCAACAAATACTCCGGAAACGCCACCCTCGGTTTCATTAGCGCTGGTAAATCTGTGTGTGAAAACTTCAAGAGGTGTAGCAAAAACGCTTAGCTGACTTAGTGCCGCAAAAGTTATGATAAGCACAACAATGGCAACAACCATTTTGCCAAGATATTTTGGATTACGTGATATTGCGATTAAGGAAAACAAAACACAAGCCAGTACAAGCGATAATAAACTGCGGCTGATGGATAGGGGGATGGCTATTAACACCCCAAGTGTTGCGCCAATTAGCACCAGGCGGTTTATACTTTTGGGTGTAAGCCAAAAATAAAACACATAAGCAGCAGAAAATCCAAAGAATAAAGCTGTACCGTTTGTGAACGAAAATGTAGCAGGGGGCCTGAAAAAGCCCATCGCGCCGTCAAAACCGCCACCTTTCATATCGCCACCTACACCTCTGTTTACAAAAGCCGATTGAGGGCTATAAAATTGCATGGCTATTAATACCGCCATCGGTATGGTTATCCAAATAGTGGCTTTGCCCAATTTTATCACATCATTGCGGTCAAAAACTTTCCCGATTACAAACATTAGCGGGAAATGAAACATTAGGATACGGGCTCCATAAATTGCAACCGCAAAATTGCCATGCCCAAAAGCCAACGCGGTAACTATACCAATAGCGCCGATTGCTATCATCCCGGTAACATATAAGTTTGAAGGTAGCAGGTTCCGTTTCCACGCCACTAAAACTAACCAGAGTGCTAAGGGATCGCGTACAACAAGCAGGGGGGTAGACAAGCCCGGTAATACCCATTTACGAAGCGCGCCCTCAAATATCAATAGCAGGAAATAAGCCCATATCCCTCTTTTTAGCAGGAGGTTAGGGTCTTTTCGCTTAACCGGTTCTGCAACATAAGTTAAATTTGCAGGGTTGTTCGCGTTCAGGTTAATAATGGTAGGTTTTTCGCTTGTTGACATGATAAATAGTTAAACTCAAGCTTAATTACTTTAAATATTGAGTGAGGCCCTGTGCTATATTATCGCCGTAAGCGTCCCAGGTATAGCAAGCCGCTTTTTCTTTGGCTTTTTGGCCCATTTCAGATAAAATATTGCGATTATCTAAAAACCAGGATATTTTTTCGGCAATAATTTCGGGTGAGCAGGTTGGTATAAGGAAGCCTGTTTCGCCCTCATCAATTAAATCAGCCCCGCCTGTGTTTGGTGTTATAATTAAGGGTAAGCCCTGGCTCATGGCCTCTTGCATTACCAACGCCCGGCCTTCAACAATTGACGGAAGGCAGAATACATCGCAGGTACGCATTAGTTCAAGCACTTGCTGATGTGGCCTGCCTGCCTCATAGGTAAAATCCGTCAATTCACTGCGGTAAAACTCTGCAGGGGCAAGTAATGAACCCATCACCACCAACTCTACATTTTTACTGTTTAATTTTTTAATCGCAGCAAAAAGATCTGCCAGTCCCTTACGCTGGCCCATTGAACCCGCAAATAAAACACGAAGCGGCTTATGAGTGGGTTTTAAATTATAAAGGTTGCCATTTAAAGTTTTATCAAACTCCGGCGAGCCAAATGGAGATACAATTAATTTTTTATTTGAATACCAAGGCAAAGAATCCATTACAAATGAACCTGGGCCAACCACAACGTCGGCGAGTTCAAACTCTTCTGTTTTCCGCTCCAGCTTGGCGTCAGAATCATTTATGCCTCCACCAAGGGTGGCTGCCCAGGTGGGTAAACGATCTGCCTCCTGGGTCATTAATTGTTTTACCGTTTTCCAATAGGCTATTGGTAAATCATAAATACATTTTATTCCAAGTTTTTTTGCCTGTTTAAAAGTTTCTAAGGCACCATCTTCATAGGCGTAAACTGCATCTAACTTGAACTTATTTGTCACAAGTTGTTTTGCTGTACTCTTGTCAAGATCCCGGTAAATAGCGTCAATACTTGCCCAACCCTTTTCGTGTTTCACGGAATCGGTATAGCCCAGCTTAGGAACGGTCATCCTGGCAAGTTCGAGTAATGGTCGGGTATGAATTTTTGCTTTTGGCAATGCGTATGATCTGCGAAGCCATTCGGTACGGATCTTTTGGGGCAATAGCTTTATCCATAAGGCATCAGGATTTGCTGCCAGGGTTGTATTAAAACCCGAAAGCATTTCTGCTTTATCAAGGCCAGTGATTACAGCCCGAACGTTACGGTTGCCGGTTGGATGAGATAAAGTTATTTTCATGAAACCTTTGTGTATTGGTGATCGTATAAAAACACGGATATTATTTTTAACTGTTTATCCAACTTTGCATGTCAAGAGCAATTGCTTCCCAGCTTCTTGTTAACCAAAACCATTGGTGCAAAAGCAACCTGCGCTTTTCTCCTTCAGTGGTTGACACAATGTTTTGGTTATTCAGTAATTCGTGCGGGCGAAATATAGCGTAGCCCGGAGGTTCGTCTAACGAAAATGGGGCTTCGCATACTACAGGAACCGCGTGTGCAGATAAGGCTGCAAATGTGCCTGATTTTCGAAGACTATCTGCGGTTTGGCCTACCAATGCTGCTTCGGCCATTAACATCATATCAGAAACTTCGTCGGGCTCAAGAACTCCTGTTTGTATCAATACGTTGGGACCTAAGTTTTTTGCAGCGAGAGATAATTCTTGTTCGGCAAATTGATTGCCGATAGGGCCGATCGCGTAAATCTTTTTTATGATACCGTTATTGAATAGCTCTGTTATTAATGGAAGGTGTTGCTGAAGCGTCCACAACCTGGTGTGTGCTAATCCGAATATAACCCAGTCGCCCGGATTTCTAATGCTGTTTAATCCATGCTCTTTATTAACCGGCAATATATTAGCACCTACCAGGCTTAGCCTTATCTTTTTGTTGTTGGTTAGTGACTCTATTTTTATCTTTTGTTCATTCGTAACTACGGTAATACCAGACGCCAGTTTGCTCAGTTTTTTTACAGTATATTTTATCAGATAGTTACGAAGCTGGTGATGAGGTTTTAAACCCTTACTATCATCCCAGGTTTCGTGAAAAAAAACATAGATGCGATTAGATGATGAAGCAGATTTAAACTGTTTTAAAGCACTCAACAAGTTATGTGGCAACCCCGATCTTGAATAACTTGTTGGTGTAAAGTTTAAAAGTAAATCCGTCGGAATATCGCTCTTAGCATTTTGTTTTAATAGTTTCTGCCAGTAAACAGTAGTAACCGCTAAAGGCGTGTCCTGAATTAGCGTAGGGAAATATTCAACCCCTATTTTTACGGAACGGTAAAATTTGTTTAACGCAACTGCTGTTTTATAAGCGTGATCACTTACACCACAGACGCCCGGAGGGCAAGTAGGGGCAATGATTATTAACTGCCTGTTAATGCTTTTCATTAAAAAATGATAAATTCTTGAAAGTGCTAATTATAAATGGCCTCAGACTCGGGTTTTACAGTTTGCCTGGTAGAGATTTTCTTCTTGAGAAATCTTTTTTCCCAAAATTCATAGGAAAAATGTGCTGCTACAATTGTTAACGAGGTTACTATAAATAATTCCAAAAGCTTGCTGCCTGGAAACGGATGCATCTTTGCGCTAAAGGCAAGCGTCGCAAATATGATTATTGGGTGATATACATATACACCGTATGAAATTTTACCTATATGTTGAAGGAATTTCAATTTGGTAAAAGAAAATAATTTTGCATCTTTTCTTTTTATAAGATTGGCTATGATGGTAGCACTTGTTAAATTCAATAACGAATAGCCCCATACCCACTGATAAGCCAAAGGTAAATTACTTGGCCATCCCAACGATGCTAAAGGGTAAGATGGAATGGATATGACAAGGATAAAACCCGATGCAATGGTAACCAACATACATGTATAAACAACAAATGGTTTACTAAGAAACCTTCTGAATCTCCTATCGCACAACAAAGCGCCAAATACAAAAGCGTCGAGGTGTGAAAACGGTAAAACATAAGGCGCAAGTGCTTCAGCAGCCGGTGTTCCGTCAAAACCTACCAGGTAGGTTACATGGCTGCAAATAAAGTATGCTATCACTCTTAATAACATTGCAGTTGGAATTAACCAAAGCATAATTTTTATGAAGTATTTTCCTGGTAAGTACCACAAAAAAAATGGCCAGATCAGATAAAACTGCCATTCAAGTGATAGACTCCACAGGTGCCCATATACCATGTGGAAAGTGTAGTTGTCAAATAACCACCTAAAATTAAGTGTATAGGTAATTAACCACAACCATTCGTGATTTAAAGCCTCTGGTTTACGTATAAAAAGATAAATAATGCCAAGGATTCCTAAGTAACCAAAGTAAAGCGGGAACAAACGCAGTATCCGGCGTTTATAAAAATCTTTAAAAAAAGATAATATACCTTGTTCCTGGTATTGATTTTTTCCCTTGATAACTATACCCGAGATGAGAAACCCCGATAAAACAAAAAAGAACTGAACTCCTATCCATCCGGCAGGGAAAAGCAGGTAATGGTATGCAATTATTGCAAGTGCTGCTAAAGCACGCATACTATCCAGTTGAGGATTGTATTTCATATTTAATTAAAATTAACGCAGGGGTAAACGTTTATTTTTATATAAATACAATCAATATTTATATAATGGAGTAGTTATTAAGCCAATGCTTTTGCCCAATAGGCAACTTGCTTTAGTCCGTCATCTATTGTGTATTGGGTTTTAAAGCCAAGTTGGGATAGTTTATTGATATCTGCCCGCCAGTTTAATGGATCACCTTTGGGCACTTTACCATCGAAGGTAATCTCAATATCAATATCTAAGTGCTTTACTATACAATTGGCAACGTTCGCCACGGTATTTTCGGTGCCAGATCCTAAATTATATACATCAAAACCCGATTTGGCAGATGATTCCAAAACTGTTAGTACTGCCTTACAAAGATCCTCGACGTACATAAAATCCCGACTTTCTAACCCTGTACCAAACAGCTGTATACTTCGTTCGCCAAGTGCGGCAGCTCTCATTGCACGTAAACTAACATCATAAATTAACTGCTTCCTTAACCCAGGTCCATAAACAGAAAATATCCGAAATATGGTAGCTTTTAGCCCCATGGCTCTTGAATAGTTGGCAAGCAATGATTCGGCAAGCGCCTTGTGTATGCCATATGGCGAGATAGGTTGCAACGGTGTTTGTTCACTAATTGGTAGCTTTATCGGATTGCCGTAAACAGCGGCACTTGAAAAGAAAAATATCTGGGCTTGTGGCTGGACTTTTAGCAGGTAGAGTGCTATTCGGGCAGTTCCGGGTAGCAAACTTGAAAAATCGCCGTATGGGTCATTAACAGATAAAGCTACAGATGCGCCGCCGGCCAGGTGACACACTGCTGCCAGATTAAAGCCTTTAAGTAACTGATCAAGATCGGCATTTTCAAGAGAAGAGGTAGTAAACCTGCTCCACAAATGAGGCTTGAGTGGGGCCCTCAAATCAATACCTACCAACTGATAGCCCTGCTTTGCAGCTTCATCTGCAAGGTAGGTACCCAAAAAACCCGAGGCTCCGGTGATTAACAAAGTAGGGGCAGTGTTCATGAAAAAAAGAGTTTAGGGTTATCAAAGCATTCTTTCCAGCGTGCAGCCATTACCGCTGTCGAAAAATTTTGTTCGTAATATTGCCTCAGTCTTAAGGGATCAAACTGATTGTTTTTTACGTTATGGATAAGCACCGATAACCCTATCGTAATATTGTCTTGAGTTGGCTGAACCAATATGGTATCTGGGTTGTTTTTACAGCAATCACGTATCGCGCCGATATTAGTGGCCATAAATGGTAATCCATAAGCCATCGATTCTAATAAAATTAGTGGCAGGCCTTCCATTTCTGTAGATGTTAATACAAGGCAATCATAAGAGGCCATCAATTCGGCACCTTCACGGCTTGCAGGATAACCACCATTGAAGTTTATTTTATCTTGAATGTTTAGCTCTTTTGCAAGCTGCTTTAGGTTGTTTTCTTCATCACCCTCACCCCATAAATCGAGCATCAAATTATCTTGATCTGTTAGTTCGGCAAGTGATTTAAACAATAGCGGTAATCCCTTGTTGCCAGCCAACCTGCCGAAATAAGCCATTCTTATTTGTTCCCTGGATTTATCTTGCTTTGATCTTAATACCCCATCTACAGGTGGTTGTGGGAAACAAGGTAGCCAATTTACACCACACGGGTTAGAAAGTGTTGCTTTCCAATACTCAAGCATAGAAGGAGCCTGAACCGCAATACCATTAAAGTTTTTGCGACTGCTATTCCAGATGTCTTCATCCTTCGATCTATTAGCAATAAAATCCTGGGCAATTTTGAAGCAGCTTGATGGAAGAAAGGTGGTAATAAAGTTAGATGAATTAGAGAGGCCTATGCTTACAAAAATATCAGGGTTGTAAATCTTCGCGCTAATACCGGCAGTAATAAGGGAGCTGTACTTTTTGATTTTTTGTAGGGCACCGGAAACTTTGTGTTCAATTTGTCCAATTAAATGAGAGCCCCCAAAAGGTTGTTCTTCTTTTTTCCTATCTGTTATGTTAATGATTTTGATTTCATAACCTGCTTGTTTAATAAAATCAAATAGTTCCCTATAGGCTGTTTGGGCACCTCCTAAACCATCTGTATGGCCCATTAATAAAATTCTTTTGGGGGATGGGTTGGTCATTTTAATTTACTTTGATTACCTAATTGATGCTTAGTTTAGTTATTTATTAACACACAGGTTGATAGCTATACCTGGTGTACGCTCTTGCTGCCTTTTTTAAATTACTTTGAGGGGCTAACTGATTGTGGATGTGACTGGCATGCAGCACAACCTGCGGTGAAATGGCTTGATAAATACCTTTACTTTCCATTTCTTCGGCTTTATATGTCTTATCATCGGGCGGAATAAGTACAGGTATTCCTCTTTCCATCCAGGCCAGCGCCGATCCGCTTTTGTCTATACCATCCACAGCGCTTGTTACAATACCTATGTTTACAAGTTGCATACAACGATTGATCATGCCGGCAGATAACGCCCCTGTTTGCCAATGTGAAACATCTGGATAGGATTTAACCAATTCAAGTATATCCTGTCTTCTATTATGGCCAATGAATAAAATTCCAAGTTTCAGCCCTTCAGACCGTGCAGCGGTTGCAGCCATCAGGAGTAGCTGATCTAATCCGGGGCTATTATAAGTTGTTCCAAAAAAGCCCAATATAAGCCATGAATCCTGGTTTAAAACCAAGGTCGATAAATTCGATCTTGTTACCAGGATTTCCCAATCATGTTGATTGCCAGTATCATTAATTGGGATATTTCCAAAAATGGGTACAATGATCGATTCTATGCCAACTTGCCTTAAATGCAGCCAATAAGGGCGAATACTGGTGAATACAATTTCTGGTTTTAACAAACCGATCATGTTTTTTATGAAAAACTTTTGCAATTTTCCGAGTACCTGTTCTTTCAAGCCTGCATTTACCGCCATGCCGCACCAAAGCTCGTGAAGCATAATGTGAAGTTTCCTTTCGTCTAATGCTTTGCGCAACCCTGTTAAAATGTCAAAAGGTAGTCCGCGTTTGTTATACCCAAATCCAACATACTGAAGGCTGACCAGATCCGGATTAAATGTTTTCATTTGTATACCCAATCTACGGTATCGTTCAATTGAAGTCATAGATGCAGGTAACCGAAGCACCTGCAGCTCAATTCCGTCTAATTCCTGGGTGGCTTCTTTTGTATCGGGTATAAAGCTATCTTTCAGTGCTATAGCATCTGCCTGGTGTCCCTGTTTGATAATTTCACAGGCAAGGCGACGCACGTAATCGCCAACCCCGTCGCAACCCGGTTGTAAAGACGCGCAGATAAAAGTGATTCTCATTGGTAAGGTGCAGAATTTGAGCTAATCAGGTTAGATTCTGTAGAACGCTTCTTTTTAATTTTGTAAAAAAGTGTCGTGATTGTATTAATTCGGGTTTCTTGAGCATTAAGCCCAAATAACTGGATAACCTGCTGCCTATCTTTTTATGAGCATTTTCATATTCCCAGTCACTAATATGTTTTTCTGGCAGTAATTGGTATTTCAAGGCTAATTTCAAGTCCTTTTTAAAGTCTTCAAACAAAGGGTTTTTCAATAGTTCATTGTAATAGTCAATAAGTTCATCGGCTTTGCTATCACGGATTACCAATGTTTTTGAGTTTTCATGATATCTGAAGTGTACCAGAATCTCATTACTGTATATTACCTGGCTAAATTGAATGAAGTAAGCGGTGAAAAATATCCTGTCAAAATAATAAGAGGATTGTTCCGGGAACTTGCCGGCCGCTTTAATGTTGTTTAAATCGCACCAAACGCCGGGCTGATGAAATGTGCTTTTTAGCGACAAAAATTGATGGCCTGAAAGACCTTTATTCTGAATAATATCTTTAAAACCCGGATCACTGTCATAAAAGTTATAAACGTTGCCTGCAACCGAGTATCCTTTTTTAAAAGCGTTTGCTATCGTAACTAAAGCGTCTGGTGCAAGGTAATCATCGCTGTTGATCCAGTTAAAGATGTCCCCGGTGCTTTTGTCAATTCCCTTATTTATAGCGTTGGCCTGGCCCTTATCTTTCTCGCTAACCCAAAAAGTTATCCATTTTTCATATTTCCTGATAATATCAACAGTGTCATCTGTACTACCACCATCTATAACGATATATTCAAGGTTGGGGTAGTTTTGTAACAGGATTGATCGGATGGTTTCTTCGATAAATTTACCCTGGTTATAGCTCGGCGTAATTATTGAAATTTTAGGCCAATGCTTTTTTGATTCATAGACATCTTGTTCTACCTCCTCATTCCATGGCCAGCCACGTTTTTGACTAACCAATGGTAGTTCATTCAGTAATGCCATGTGTTTTAACTTTAATTTTGTTAATCATTATTAAACTAAATAGTACGTGCATTATAGCTTCAAATCCTGCCACGTATATATTAAGCAGCAGTATACCATGTAATGTAGAGATGTCAATCAATGAAGCGGATACAGCTATTGCCGCTATGCTTAACGGTATCAGGATTATTGGTTTTATAGCCCAGCCACGGTGTGTGTATAACGAAAAAGACGAACCTGCAATTAATGCAACGCAGCTACCGGCAATATTTAATACCATTTCGTTTTTCAGATTGGCATAAGCCGGACCGAGGATCCACAAAATGGGTGCTGGAAACAACCAAACAATGGTTATAATTAACGCCATCAGTGCAAATAATACAATTTGTATTTTGATATAGTTACCTAATAAAATCCTTTTATCATTTGCCAGTCGGGCAAACCGGGGAGATATTAATGTTGAAAAGAGTACATTAAATAAGCCAAGTACCATTACCAGGCGGCCGAGCGCACCAACCTGGGCTACTGCCGTAGTTGAGCCAAATATTGATATGAGCCAAATTGTTATTTGCCCGGATGCACAGTAATAAATAGCTCCCGGCAAAATCTTTTTAACGAAAGATAATATCTCTTTGGTAATAAGTGGATCGGCCGGTTGATCAAAACGCGCATATTTATAAGAGGATTTTCTTAATTGCAGGTTTGCCCAAATTTGGGGTAAACCAGATGCCAACACTGCGATGTATGCCCACGGGAACGAAAATATGGTAAGCCCTACAAGTATTAACCTTAAAACATTGGTACCAACCTGTATTTTTTGAAGTGGCGCTATATCTTGTTTTAGTTTTGGCGCTACCTCAAGCAAGGTGCCCGATAACGACATAAAAAATGCGGGTATAAGCGACAGTGTAATTAATGATGCCATTAGCCAACTGGCTCCATGATGCAACAACAAATACAATAAAATTGGCACTGCAACGAGAAGGCTGCCAATAGCTAATTTTTTTCTAAGATCTAAACCTGTAGCGATGACGAGACCCAGTTTTTCGCGGTCCATCCATATTTTGCCACCTTGAGACATCACACCGGTTGATACACCTCCATCAGCCAATAAGATCATCGTACCCAGCATGGTATTGGCAAGGGTATATAACGCGTATTCTTTGGTAGGTAGTAATCTTATTACAATAATTGCACTTAAAAAACCAATTACTTGTATAATTAACTGTGCCGATCCGGTTATGGTAATGAGCTTTCCCCATTCAATGATTTTTGCATATTTTGAGGGAAGTGGAAGATTTTGAACGGCAACTTTCATACTGGTGTTCCCTGTGTGTTGGGTGTTATGATGGAAAGATTAGCTTGAGCAGTACCATGTTTTACTGTAGCTAAATGATTTAAAATAAATTAAGCGTGTTGTTTTCTTAATTTAGGATTGGCGTAATAGCTGTTGTCGTAATTATACCCGTAGCCGTATTTGGTGCGTTGGATGCCGTTAAAAACTATATTTAGGTTAGGAAGTTTGTTATCCTTAACCATTTGTTTGATGAAAATAAGCTCAGATTTATCGGTATAACCTTGCTTAACCACGTATAAGGTAACATCGCAGACCCTTGCCAAAAGCAACGCATCTGTTACCAGGTGAATTGGCGGCGTATCAATTAATATATCATCGTACTCGTCTCTTAATTTATTGATGAGTACATCCAGTTTTATGCTATCCAGCAGTTCAGACGGATTTTCTGGCACTGGACCAGAGCCAATCACTTTCAAATGCTCATGTACGCCAGATGATTGAACCACTTCTGTTAATGTTGCGTTGCCGGCAAGATGATCGCTTAAACCTAAGTGATCTTTCTTAAGCATTAATATGTCTGATATCTTTGGTCTGCGCATGTCCAATTCCAGTATAATTACTCTACGGTTGGTTGCTGCAAGAGCTGCCCCCATATTGCCGGTAATAAAGCTTTTACCCTCACCGGCAACGCTTGAAGTAAACATCGTTACCCTTCCACTTGGTTTGTTTTGGTACAGTAAATGCAAATTCGTGCGTAATGATCTGAATTGTTCTGCTATGGCAAAGGCGTTTTTTTCAAGTACCACAATCTGTTCTTTTCCTTTGTTTTGGTTTAATTCGCAAATAACAGGTGCTCCGGTTGCTCTCTCTATTTCGGCCCGGTTCAGTACCTTGTTTTTTAGGAGGTCCCTTCCGTATATCAACGATGCCGGTATCCCGAATCCAAGCAATAGCGCCAGTACATAAGGGACTTGTTTTTTTGACTTTGGTGCAATATAATAGGGGTCTTCAACAGTACGGATACCGGTTAAGGTAGATGCATAGCTTAGTGAAACCTCTTCTTTTTTCTGCAACAGATAGATATACAGGTTTTCTTTTATGCTTTGCTGCCGTTTTATACTGATGTACTGCCTTTCCTGCCCCGGAATATTTTTGATGGAGGCTTCAAAGCCAGAGTTGTTATGTTGAAGCTCATTTTGAACGGATAGTAAGGATGATTTAATGCCGGTAATGGTTTCTTTAAGAGCTACTTTAGTTGCTTTAATCTGCCTGTTTAGCGGCTCAAAAATAGGATTCTGTTCTGGTGTTGTTGCCAATAACCTATCTCGTTGTAATTGTAGTTTTGATAACTGATCAACCAGGCTTATCAAGCCGGGATCAGAAATGCCGAGTGTAGCAGGCACATTGCCCGACGAAGTACTTGAGTTTGCATATCTTTCAATACCTTCAATAACGTTAAGCTGTACATTTACGTCATTTAAACGCGAGTCATTAGTCTGAACATTATCTAAATAAAACTTTGATTTTGATGAGATATCTGTAAGACCGATGCTGCTTTTAAATCCTTCTACATCTTTTTCTACATTGGTTAGTTCTCCGGTAAGTGACGATAACCTATCGTCAATAAACTTTAAAGTACTTTGAGTTACTTTATTTTTATCCTCAATGCTCGATATTTTGTACGCTTTTATCAATTGAGTTAAAATTTGCTTCCCTCTTTCCGGAACTTCATCTTCTAACTCCATCTCGATAATAGGTGCATCTTTATTCAATGAAACTAAAATTGAGTTTTGGTACTGTGTAACTACATCTTCGGGGTTTTGTATATTAATGTTGATGGTTTTACCAATGTATGAGTCAAAATTTTTTGTTTTTACAAGTTTCCATGAGCCCAATCCGTTTTTTAATATTGTATTGAAGCTGTACACCGGCGAATCGCCTTTTGAGGTCTTTATTACAAAAGAGTTGGCGTCTTCAATGAAAATTGCGAGCGATAACTCGGTAGCGTTTCCTGAACTTTGTACAAGTTTAAACATTACTGGAGTGCTTGCGTAGATGTCTTTATGGCTGTAATCGCTGGCATCTTTGTAGTTCACTGATAGTTGCAACGCATTTACAACCTCCCTTATCATTGGCCTCGATTTTATCAATTCAAGTTCACTTTCAATATCTTTTGGCTGTGTAGCAACATCAATTTCGGCAAGTACTTCTTTTGCATCGGGCGACTTTTTTTCGTCTTTGATAGCCAGTTTTGCTTTTATGTCGTACACGGGTTTAGCACTTTTAATATAAAAGTACGCTATGCCGATTGTAATAAGCAGGCTGACCAGGAAAAACGGCCAGCTATGCAAATATTTGGTAAAAAGGCCGCGAATATCTTTTTGCGGAACCTCTTCTCTGTCGTCAAAAGAAGAGGATAGAAACAGGCGTTCGTTTTTCATAGTATTAATTTTTTAGTACAGTAGTAAGTACAATTGTAACTACGGATAAGGCAGAAAGGATTAAGCTTAAGGTTCGGTAACTTCTATCGCCAGAGTTGGATTTGGTTTTATCTGGCTGCACATAAATTACATCATTGTTTTTGAGGTAATAATAAGGCGATTTAAATAGATCGGCAGATGTAAGGTCGATGTTAATGTATTGTCTGTTCCCGTCAATTTCTCTGATTAGCAATACATTATTTCTAATACCTGTTATATTTAAATCGCCTGCAAGCCCTAAAGCTTCGGTAACAGTAACACGCTCATTTTGTATCTGGTAAATATTCGGACGGGCAACATCGCCAATCACGGATATTTTAAAATTGGTTATCCTTACATTAACAGATGGCTCTTTCAAATATGTTGTCAACTTCGTTTGTATTCGCTGTCTAAGAACATTTGTAGTTATTCCTTCTGCTTTAATGCTACCTATTAATGGCAATTGTATATTACCGTCCATATCAACAAGGTAACCGTTAGGCTTATTGCTCTCATCTTTCCATGCATCTGGATTAAGGCTACTTACCGTAATGCCCAGGATATCTTCTTTTTGAATTGTTAACGGCGAATAGTTGTCAATTTTTTCATTTACCGAAGAAGAGCGGTTTACATTCTGAAAATAAGGTATGTTCTTGTATGAATTACAAGAAGCTGCTAACAGAACAATGGTTGATAAAATTAATAACCGGGTAATGTGGGTATTTATTTTCATATGTTTAAGTAGAATTTTTGAGAGTAAGGCAATGACGGCAACTATTGTTTATTAGAACTCGATAGGTTGCTTAAACACTTAAGGTGTTTACTAAGGGGATAAATAAAGGGCTTGTTATAAAGCTTCGCCACTTCACTTACAGTGACTGGGTTTTATTAATTAATTAAAATATTCATAATAGTGCTAACACCAATGGTGTTTTGCTGAAATATTTTCATAAAAATAGGCTTAAGATTGCTATCGTCGCAATATTATGTGAGTTTGATACAAAGCGTGAAGATTTGTATAACAAAGTGTGAAATGATTGTGAATGAAGTGAGAAAGGTAGATTGCATTGCCTGGGACGGGGAGGAGATTAGGTTATTTTGATGCCTGCTTACATTTTTTCTTGTGTTTGGGGAAACACATTGTCTAATTAGGAGCGCTGTTGAGGATCTATTGTAATGTATATATTATTTATAAAAATATATGCCTTAAGTAAAGAGTTAAATACCCCAGGGAATTATGGTTGTTTAAACACTGAAATCTCGCCCTTGTAAATTAATTAATGGATAAACCGATTTATTTGGTACGATAATTTATATGGATACAATATAAAAACCGAACCGTGAAAGATAAAATATTGGGAATCACAAAAAACACAGCGCAATGGGTAGTCGTCTACACACGTTCCAACTTTGAAAAGCGCATTGATAAGAACCTGAAAGAGCAGGGAATTCTATCATATTGTCCATTAATAACTTGCCGCAATCAATGGGCAGATCGGGTCAAAACCGTTGAAAAGCCATTTTTTTCATCATATCTTTTTGTAAAGGCTTCTCTGTTTGATATAACAAAAGTGAGAAGTTCACCAGGCGTAATTAACTTGATAACAAACAATGGCAAGCCTGTTGTTATTACCGACCAGGAGATAGAGCAGATTAAACTAATTACCCGTAATTACTCAGATGCTCAGGTAGTTAGCATTGGAAGCTTAAGTATTGGTGACAAAGTTAAAATAAATGATGGTGCCCTTTTTAATGTAGAGGGTATAGTGAATAAAGTAATGGGTACCAAAATACTAATGATCATCGAACAGCTTGGCTGCGCTGTTGTTGTAAAAGCTAATCAAGTAGCTTTAAGCGTTGCCAGCTAAATGCATTTATGATCCTTTATTTTTTATTCAATAAGGCTTGTTGCAGATTTAACTGTCCTGTTTTTTAATTACTTTATTTATAGCTAAATATGGATATTCATCATGGACAAATCATCGAAATGGTAATCAGGCGTGAGGGATATAGCATTAGCGAACTTGCCAGACTTGCTAAAGTTAACAGAAGGTCGGTATATTATTGGTTTAACCAGCAGTACCTGAAAACTGAACTCATTTACCAGATAGGTGTACATATAAAACACGATTTTTCTGTGGAGTTCCCTCATTTATTTACCCCCGAGGATTTTAAACCAATGACTACATTGGGTAGTTTTAATGCGGCCAGGGGTACAACACAGGAGCATATAGACGCCGAATACTGGAAAGACAAATACCTGGATATTTTAGAAAAGTACAATCAACTCTTGATTAAAACAACCGAACAATACATCTCTGGAAAAGAAATAGTTAATGACGATCGTTTGTCTGGAACTGGCTTTAAATCTGGAAGTTAAGCTTGTTTGTTGTGGTAAATACTTTTTAGGTATAAGCTAATCTCGCGTAAAAATTTAAGCTGAGGACGTATTTCTTCTATTGTTAGATTTTGACTGTCGTTATCAATAACAGAGTCGGATATGATTCCGATCATGTTGTCAAAACCTTCTTTTGTAATATCCATAAAAGCAGAACAGTGCATTAAAAATTCTTCAAATTCATGCGCGTTAATGTCGAAATCTATTCCGTTAACATTAATAATGTGCTTTTCTTTATCGTTAGAAAATCTTTTTCTTTCAACTATCATTTCAGCTTCTATGTTGTAATAATATTATAAATAAAGGTTAGATCGTTAGCTTAAACAGGGGCCTTTTAATTAGTCTTCTACGTAGTTGAGTAGTAAAGGTTTCATGTTTTAATCTATTATTTCAATAGTCGTATAAGTTGTAATGTGGTGATTATCATTACTTTTTTTAGGCGCTGTTTTGCAAGTGAAATTCGCGCGTGATTGTATTGGGTAAATTAATACTCGTTATGGGTATTAATTTACTCGTTTTTGTGGGGTATTAAATCAACATAATTTAGCTAATTTGTAACTTTTTTGTTAGATAGGGAGGCGAAAATATATTTAATTGTCGATTCTTATTTTTTATTTCACTAAGTATGTTATTTATTATTTTTAATATTTTTAATTTATCGATATTTTTTCCATGTATTTCCATCTTGTATCTATTGTATGAAAATGCCAATCGAAAAAAAATAATTATTTCTATTTACATTTATATTATTGATTATCGGAATGAAATAATTGGTTGTATGATTGGGGTATACGTTACAATGCTAAATTCGTGCCATTAAATATTTATAAAAAAGTAAAAAATTGAGAAGGAAATTGAAAGAATGGCTGCAAAATGTGCATTAATTTTTAAAGTTTAGTATAATAATATGAGAAGAGGCGGGTGGAGGATTCCATTTTTTTTCCTCTTAAAGAGTTTTGACCTGGCAGGTGGCATACCTTGCAGAGGATAAAACCGCCTGCAAGGCATTAAGGATGATAAAGAAGTACGTTTTGTGTAGACGAGAATCTGTTCGATAAGTTTTTTGGTATGACCTGGCTATTTGATCATCGATTTAGAAAAAAGGCACATGGTTAACATTTAAGGCTTAGACCAAATCAGAAAATAAGTTAGAAGTTTTTCCTTACATTATGTAAGTAATCATTAGGTGTGGATTGATAGTTAAATGCTATTTATACCCTTAATATGCGACCCAAAAATGAAAAGAATAATTAATACAGGAATGATGATGGCCAATGATACGTTTCTAAGCTGAACAGGGTCTGCATCACCGTAAAGAACTGCTTTGAATGATTTAGTTAATGATTTCATTTTATTTTGTAATTAAGTTTAAATTTCAATCCTTAGGTCTTTATTGTCATAGTCTGCATTTCATCAAATCTTAGGGTAAATTTGGGTGCTAACTAAATGATAGTCATAAAAATAGGTCAAAATATATTCGGTAGGGGATAAATTAGAAATCTGATACAATGTGTGAAAATCTGGATAATGATTTCACATCATACAGCAAGCAGGTAGCTTATGAAGGGTAAGGTCTTAGCTCTATTCCCCTTATTCAGAAACTAAAAAAGCTGCCTGGTCATGGCAGCTTTTATCTTAAATGGTTTATTAATAGAGATAGTGGTTTATCAAACCATCTCCTGTATGTTAGATTCCTAATCATCCATCCCTTCCCAGGTGCCGGATTGAATGCCACCTGCTGATAAAATTGTTGTAAATATTTGAGTGTTCATGTTGTTGCTTTATTAATTTATGTTGATGCCCCAGGGTTGTTAAACTATCTGTTATTTCATCGTCCTTAATATTGAAGACGATTCAGAATTGAAAACATTTTAAATTTTTTTATTTTTTTGTTCGACTGTTTGTAAAATGAAAAAGTGATACTAATGCTATTTAAAATTTCTGCCTTTATGAAATACCTCTTTGAGCTTGCTTTCCTGTACTTGCCCTTTGTTTGATCCGTTTGGATATGGCTTGCTTGTTTCGTCGCTGCGTGATAATGTCATCACCGGCTGATCATCGTTGCCAACAGGGGTAAGGCCATGCAGTAATTTTGATAGGTTGAAACATCGTTTTATAATAACATGAATTACCTGGCCTTCAATCTGTAGTTTTCCTTCAACCATTAACAGGCGGGATTGTACGATCTCTTTGCGGTACTTATCAAATATCTTTTCCCAGGCTACCAGGTTGCTAAAACCGGTTTCGTCTTCAATGGTAATAAAAAGAATGCCTTTGGCAGTGCCTGGCCTTTGCCGCACGGTTACCAGGCCCGCTACCTTTACCTGGTCGCCATCCTTTAGGTTAGATAAATTGGCCGTGGTGGTTACCCCGAGCATGTTTAGCTGTTGCCTCACAAAACTTACCGGATGTGCCTTAAGCGACAGTCCTGTTGCCGCGTAATCTTGTATCACATGCTCGGCAGCAGTCATAAATGGTAAACTAACCTGTGTTTCTATAGCGCTTTCTGATGGCTGACCGGTAAATAAACCGATGGGTTTATCATTAAGCGCGGGCACTTCCCATAAAGCCTCACGCCGGTCGAGGTTCATGGAGCGGAAAGCATCTGCATCGGTGAGCTTTTCAATTGCGGCCTGTGGTACACCAGCATCGCTTAGCTCACTAATGCTGTTATAATCTTTGCCTCGCCGGGCTATCAAAACCTGCATATCATCTTCATTAAGGCCCTTAACCTGGCGAAAACCGAGGCGTAAGGCGCAATATTTGCCCACTTTTTCTTCCAGCGTATTATCCCACCAGGAGTGGTTTACATCTACCGGCAGTACATTTACACCATGCCGCTCAGCATCTATCACTATTTGTGCAGGCTGATAAAAGCCCATAGGCTGGCTATTAAGCAAGGCAGCAGCAAAAACATCAGGGTAGTGGCATTTAAGCCATGAAGATATGTAAACAAGGTGCGCAAACGATGTAGCATGGCTTTCGGGGAAACCATAACTGCCAAAACCTTCCAGTTGTTTAAAAATGCGGTTGGCAAAATCCACAGTATATTTTCCATCTTTTGTCATCCCATGAACCAGCTTATCTCTGAAATCACTTACCATCCCCTTAGCCTTAAAAGTAGCCATACTGCGGCGTAATTGATCGGCTTCGGCATGTGAAAACCCTGCAGCTACAATGGATATCTCCATCGCTTGTTCCTGGAATAACGGAACGCCTTTAGTACGTGTAAGTATATCTCTTAATTCTTCATTCGGATATTCTTCATCTTCTTTTCCATCACGTCTACGTAAATAAGGATGCACCATATCGCCCTGTATTGGCCCCGGGCGAACAATGGCTACTTCAATTACCAGGTCATAAAAGCATCTTGGCTTTAAACGCGGCAGCATTGACATTTGGGCCCGGCTTTCTATCTGGAAAACACCCAATGTATCGGCACGGCAAATCATATCATACACAACAGGGTCTTCTGCAGGTACAGTTGCCAGTGTCAAATCGTAATTGTGATGCTGCCTCATCAGGTCAAATGCCTTACGGATACAGGTAAGCATTCCCAGGGCCAATACATCCACTTTTAAAATACCCAGATCTTCCAGGTCGTCCTTATTCCATTCCAGTTGGGTACGATCTTCCATCCGGGCATTCATTACCGGGCACAGGTCAGAAAGCTTGCATTGTGTGATCACAAAGCCGCCTGTATGCTGGCCTAACTGCCGTGGAAAACCTATCATTTGGTCGGTTAACTCCAGGGTTTTATGCAGATGCGGATCGTCTGGATTTAAACCCTGTGCTATAATGCGTTCCCGGTCAAAAGCTTCATCTGTAAAATCCCATATTACCCCCGAAAGCCGTTTGATGGTATCTTCTGATAAGCCCATCGCTTTACCTACATCTCGGATAGCGCCTTTATGTCGCTCCTGGGTTACCGTAGCCACAATGGCCGCATGCTCACGCCCATAGGTTTCGTAAATCCATTGGATGATCTCTTCCCGGCGTTCATGCTCAAAGTCAACATCCACATCGGGCCATTCGTCTCGCGCGTCAGACATGAAACGGGAAAACAGCAACCGTGATTGAGTAGGATCAACAGGGGTAATACCCAAACAAAAACAAACTGTACAATTTGCCGCCGATCCGCGTCCCTGGTGTAAAATGCCCAGTTCTTCGGCTTTTTGGGTGTATTCATAGATCCGTAAAAAGTAAGGTGCCAATTTCCGCCGTTTAAAAAAGGCCAATTCAAAGTCTATCTGTTCACTTACTTTTTCAGGTACTTCACCAAATCTTTTTTTTGCACCATCCCAGGTATGTTGTGCCAGGTGCTCATCAGCTGTACGCCCATCCGGGCTAACCCATTCCGGTTCAAGGTATTTTAAAGTATCTAAAGAAAATTGGCAGGCATCAGCAATCTCCTGTGTGCGTTCAAGTACACCCGGATAGGGCCTAAACAAACGCTCCAGCTCATTCATTGGTTTCAGGTACCTTTCGGCATTGGCATGCAGCCGGAAACCGGCATTGTGAATGGTGCATTTTTCGCGTACACAGGTTTGTACATCCTGCAGTTCCCTTCTGCCGGCTTCATGGTAATACACATCATTGGTGGCTACCATAGGTACATTTAACTGCTGCAGCCGGTAAAATCTTTTGGCATCATCGCCGGTATAGGAGCGGGTTGCAGCCAGGTAAAGGTTTGCTCCAAAAACAGCATGGTATTCTTTTAAAGCGATTTTAAAATCATTCTCAAAATCAAAACGATTATTTAGAACTGGTGGGGGGATAGCAATAAATTTGATATCCTGCTGATGGTCAAATACGTCCTGTTTGTATAGTTCGCACTTGCCTTTCTCTGTACGGAGGTTCCCTTTGGATAGTAAAGCGCATAAACGCCCCCATGCGGTTATATCTGTAGGATAAGCCAATAAACCGGGGCCATCCGCCAGGTCGAGCCGGCAGGCGGGGATGATGGTTATATTTTTATCACGGGCCGCCATATGTGCCCGTACTACGCCGGCTACGCTATTACAGTCGGTAATAGCTATTTTGGTATAGCCCAGTTCTTCAGCCCGCAAAACCAATTCATCGGGGTGCGATCCGCCCCGCATAAAGGTAAAATTGCTTGTAACCTGTAACTCTGCGTAATACATAATCAATAATTAAGCAAAATAACCATGTAGATACCAGGCCGATTCCACATCGGTATAATGCCCTAACCGGAACAGCCAGTAACGCCTGCCTTCGTTGTCTTCAATCATATAATAATCGCGGTGCAGCCCTTGATCTGCCCACCACTCCCGTTCTATCCGTTCGGGGCCATCAGCTTTGTTGATGTGATGCACTTCGCCTTTATAAATGAACAACATAGGCGGGTAATCCGGCAACCTGAAGGTAACTTCAATCTTTTCTGGTCGGTTTAATAATAATGACGGGCGGGGCCTGCCTGTGCGCCAGGTGGTTGCAGGCTTATCTTTTACCGAAAGTGCCGGCTTAATGGATTGCTCGGGCCAGTAACGCTCCTGGGGCAGGTAGCGGTGAATATTGCCGGCACCAATCTTATTGGCCAGCTTATCCAGCAATTCTGTAAGACTGCTATCCTCAAGACTACAACCCTCTGGCGACCATAGTGCTTCCTGCTCCGGTTCAACTTCTTCTACCTTGGGTGCTTCCAGTGTAAAAAGTTCAATACCCAGCCCGGGGGCAAGCGTAGCAATCTTTAATTCAAATAATTTAAACAGATGCCCGGTATGGTGTGTGGCTTTACTGGTGCCAATGGCAGCCTGTATAATGCGGCCATCTACCCGGTAGCCTTTTAATATAGCTGTACGCATCCCCATGCCTTCGCTTTGTAAGCGCCGGCAAAGGTTTTCCAGTAATGTTTTAATGGCAATTTCAATAGCCGTGGCCGTACGGATAGGCTCCAGGCAGGGAAGCCGTTCGGTATAGGGTTCAACAGGGTGTAGAAGCTGTAAGGGTTCATTTTCATTTCCTAAGGCCTGGTCAATCCTTAACAACAACTCCTGCCCAAACCGCCTGCGTAATACCGACCGGCCTATGCCCATAAAACTTTTAATGGTGTAAAAACCTAACTTTTGCAGTCGCTCTAAAATAGCCGGCTCTAAACGCAAGGCAGCAGGGGGTAGGGTAAGCAGGGCATCGGTTTGCATGCCGGGCCCAATAATGGGCTTTATTTTTCCAAAGCGAGCTATAGCCCAGGCAGTTCCCGCGGTATCGGCCATGGCGCCACGTACATCATAACCTTTGCTTATTAAGCGGGTTACAATTTCTTTAAGGTAAGCCCGTTCGCCACCCCATAAATGCGCGCAACCAGAAACATCCAGGATAAGGCCATCTGGTAAATCGGCAGCAACAAGCGGTGAGTAACGGATACACCACTCGCCAAGCGCCTTGATCAGTTTTGCAGCCTGCCCGGGTATTTCATCAATAACTACTAAATCGGGTACAATAGCTTTGGCATCTGCAGCCGGCATGCCAACAGTTACACCTTGTGCCTCTACCAATAAATTGGTTGCCGTTACTACTACACGGTTTTGTACAGGAGTAGTAATAATAAAAGGCACACCCTTCAACTCCGGTCGCCGTAGTGTTAGCCAATCGGTAAGTAAATGCCGAAACCATAAAGAAATAAAGCGCTTATTCATCATCAATACCTCACTATCCTGTCATTCGGTTATTTTCTGACATAATTTCTGCCTCTTCTTGCGCCACGGGAACAAAACTGTCATCAATCCATTCCAGTTGCCAGCTGCCTGGGGTACCATTACGCACCCGTAACAAATCTACCTGCCAGCGCGGAAAACCAACTCCGGGTAACCCATCCTCCAATTGACTTGGTAAAGGCGATACCTGCCAGCGGGCCACACAGGTGGTGGTACCCAGCTTACGCGGATCGTTACGTAACAGAAACCCGGTTACTTTACTGCTTTCAACCGCCAACTGTAAGCGGCGCGATTGTGCAAAGCTAATCTCCCTGATCTCGGCTATCACTGCCGCCACTCCCTCACATTTCAAGCCTTCTTCCATCGCCCAAAGGGCATCTTTCTCTTGCTGTACATCTATAAAAATAACCTGGTGTGGTTGCACGTTAAAAGTGATTAAGGCCGGGGGAAAAAGCTTTCTGGAGGTACTTATCCAAAGGCATGCGCCTCCCTGTTGCATTAAAGTGGCCAAAATGCCGGCCATTAAGCCCGCTGTTGCGGCGGCCTGCTCAGGTGCAGGGCAAAGCATTTCATGAATGGATCCGGTTGGGAAAACCCCGTTTGGAAAAGCAGCTTCCAGGGGGCCAAGGCCGATACCTTTAGCCTTGCCCGCCACCGGCGGACTAAAGCCCTGCCATAGCAAAATATCCTTTTGCAGCCGGCTGATAATATCATTCCTGTTTTGGTGCATGATCACTGATTTCGAAATGTAAAGTTATGCTAATATTTTTAGTATTTTATATAAAAACTTACAAAATAATTTACACCTTTGTTTTATCATGATTAACAATACGTATCTGATCAAAGAGGCAAAGGCCTGGATCAAGCGAAAGAACGGTCCGGATGAAGTTGTGCGGATAATACCCGATTTAAAGACCAATGACCCCGTAGTGAGTTATGAGCTATACATTGCTTATGAAAATGATCCGGATTACCTGGGGCGTATTTTATTTGATGCAAAAGGCTATTGGATTTACGACGGAGAGGTGTTAAGCATTGCCGAGCAGGAGCAGTTGGCCCGGTTTATTATCAATTATGTTGAAACGTATTGATAATTAAAGCAGGGAAATCGCGTTTAATATTTCCGCATAAGGTAACATCTTTCAATGGGCACAATAGGTAGCCGCTATGCGGCATTCTTTCGTCTTATTTAAATATTCTATGCCGCATAGCGGCTACCAATTTGTAGAACAATTAATTTATGCTTTTTTGCTCCATAGGAGCTACCTTTTGCTACGCAAATCTTTAAAAGCGATTTCCCTGTTAATTAAATAGTTCCTGAAAATTAAAAAGCCCTCAATTGTTAATTTGAGGGCTTTTTAATTGATATAAATTTGAAGTTTTATTTGCCAACAGCAAGCTGCTCAGTGCCAACTGTACGGCCCGGGTAAACTTTTAATGCTTCTTCCAGGCAAATCATAGCCGCTTTCAGATCATCATTATTAAGTACATAAGCCATACGTACCTCGTTAAAGCCAGCGCCTGGTGTGCTGTAAAAGCCGGTTGCTGGGGCCATCATTACGGTTTGATTATTATATGTAAAGCTTTCCAGCATCCACTGGCAAAACTTATCGGCATTATCAATCGGGAATTGGGCCACTACGTAGAAAGCGCCACCCGGATTAGGGCAATAAACACCGTCTATTTTATTAAGCGCACTTACCAGGGTATCCCGGCGACTGGTGTACTCCTTATTTACAGCCTCAAAGTATTCATCAGGTGTATCAACCGCGGCTTCGCCGGCAATTTGTTCAACCATACCAGCGCTTAAGCGGGCCTGGGCAAATTTTAAAGCAGCCGAGATCAATTGCTTGTTTTTGGTGATCATACAGCCTAAACGGGCGCCACAAGCGCTGTAGCGTTTGCTTACGGTATCCATTACTACCACATTATCATCCAATCCATTTAAATGCATTGGCGAAATAAAGGTGCGGCCATCATAACAAAACTCACGATAAGCCTCGTCAGAGAAAATATATAGGTCGTATTTTAAAGCAAGTACTTTTAACGCGTCCAGTTCTTCCTGCGAATACAGGTACCCGGTAGGGTTATTGGGGTTGCAAATGATAATAGCCTTGGTTTTATCAGTGATCAGTTTTTCAAACTCGCTGATAGGGGGCAGGGCAAAGCCGTTATCTATATAAGATAAAATGGGTTTTACCACAATATCGCTCTGGCTGGCAAAACCGTTATAATTGGCATAAAAAGGCTCGGGGATAATCACTTCATCACCGGCATCAAGCGTTGCCATCATGGCTATGGTGATAGCTTCTGAACCGCCTGTGGTTACAATAATATTATCGGGGGTAATGTTATAACCCAGCTTGTTATAATATTCTGTAAGTTTTTTGCGATAGCTTAAAGTACCTTCAGATGGTGTGTACGCCCAAACTTTAAAATCAATATTTTTAATGGCATTCAGCATGCCTTCTGGGGTTTCAATATCCGGCTGGCCAATGTTTAAATGATAAACTTTTTTGCCATCAAGCTTAGCCTTATCAGCATAAGGCGTTAATTTACGAATAGGAGATGCGGGCATGCGCTGCCCTTTTTGAGATATTTTTGGCATGTGCAAAATTACTAAAAAGATACTATTGATGTGTGCAATATGCCTGTAAACAAAAAAAGACCCAAACCGGGTCTTTTTTTGTTTATTTTGTTCACTCTTTAGGAAAAGTGAATTATAGCTAATAAGTTACAATTATTACTTACTTGAAGCGGGTTTGGCTATAACCTCGCCAATAATATTCAAATATTTTTCGGGTGTTACCGCGTTTGATTTAACTACAATTGTTTTGTTAAAAGCCGATGCCACAGCCGCGTTATAGGTGATTTTAATTACACCTTTATCACCACTTTTTACCGGTGTTTTGGTATAATCAGCAATGGTGCAACCACAGGTTGGCCTTACTTCTGTAAGTATAAGTGGCTCTTTACCAATGTTTGTAAATTCAAAAACAGTAGTAACCGGAGTGCCTTGTGGTATTTTACCAAAGTCGTGTTTTTCCTCGTTAAATTTAAACTCGGCCTTTTGGTTATCTTGTGCCGATGCAGTAAAGGCAAAACCTAAAACCACTGCGCAAATCATTAGTATCTTTTTCATATGCTATATTTGATTAACACAAATATAAAAGGTTTAATGTAATATCAAAACTATTGTCAAAACTCCATGTTTTAATTGTTACTATTCCAATTACAAAATAGAATTTTATACTTTTACCGTCTAAACAGAATTATATATGCCTGAAACTACAATGCGTGCTACCAGCAAATTTGATACAGCTGAGCTAAGTTTTGATGATTTCAAAAAGATTGTGATTGATGATTACCGTATTGGCTATGAGAGCAGGCAGGCCAGTATTATAGGCAGAAAAGAAGTTTTAACGGGCAAGGCCAAGTTTGGTATTTTTGGCGATGGCAAAGAAGTTGCACAACTGGCTATGGCCAAAGCCTTTAAAGCAGGCGACTGGCGTGCGGGCTATTATCGCGACCAAACATTTATGTTTGCTACGGGGATGAGCAACCTGAGGGAATTTTTCGCTCAGCTTTATGCAAACCCCGATGTTGAAAAGGATCCTTCTTCTGCCGGCAGACAGATGAATTGCCATTATGCTACACGTTTTATTAATGCCGATGGGAGCTGGGCAAACCAGGCCGAAACAATGAATTGTTCATCGGATATTTCAACTACAGGTGGCCATATGCCCCGTTTGCTGGGCTTAGCTTATGCATCAAAATTATATCGGCAGAATAAAGAATTAGAATACCTTAAACAGTTTTCTGTTAACGGTAATGAGGTTGCTTTTGGAACCATAGGTAATGGGGCAACATCCGAAGGTTTGTTTTTTGAGGTATTTAACGCTGCCGGGGTACTACAGGTACCTATGGCTATTTCTATATGGGATGATGCCTATGCTATATCTGTACCGGCTAAGTTGCAAACCACCAAAGAAGATATTTCTGAAATACTGAAAGGTTTTCAGCGCGAAAATGGCTCAAACGGTTTCGAGATCTTTAAAGTTAAAGGCTGGGATTACATCGCTTTATGCGAAACTTATGCAAGGGCTATAGCCGTTTGTCGTGAGGAGCACGTACCGGTGCTCATTCATGTTATTGAAATGACGCAGCCGCAAGGGCATTCAACTTCGGGATCACATGAACGCTATAAATCAAAAGACCGCCTTAGCTGGGAAGATGAGCACGATTGTTTGCTTAAAATGCGTCAATGGATGATATCATCAGCTATTTCAACAGAAGAGGAATTGACCGAACTGGAAAATGAGGCTAAGAGATATGTACGCGAATGCCAGCGCGAAGCGGCCGGAGAACTGATTACGATAGTAAATACCGAACTGGAAGAAACAGCTACAATAATTGAACAGTTTGCTGAAACTGTTTCGGTAAAAGATCAAGTTATTGATATAGCGACCGAATTGCGTAAAAGCTATGATGCCGGTCGTAAGGAAATTGTATCTGCAATAAGAAAAACGTTACGGGCAACGGTACAAGAAGATTCGGCAGAAAGGCAGATCCTTGCCAACCTGCTAAAGGTTGAAAAGGATAAAGCAAATGTAAGATACAATTCAAAATTATTTTCCGATACACCACAATCGCCTCTTTATGTGCCTGTTGTGTTGGCTACTTACGGCGAAAATGCACGGGCCATCAACGGAAGTGAGGTATTAAACGCCTGTTTTGATGCCAACTTTGCGCGGGATAAAACTATTGTTGCATTTGGCGAAGATTTAGGCGCTATTGGCGATGTAAATCAAGGCTTTGCCGGTTTACAAAGCAAATATGGCGATATCAGGATCACTGATAGCGGCATTAGGGAAAGCGCTATTGTAGGGCAGGGTATGGGCCTTGCCATGCGTGGTTTAAGGCCGATAGCCGAAATTCAATACCTCGACTATCTGATTTATGCAATGACGGTGATTAGTGATGACATTGCCAGCCTGAGCTATCGCACCTTTGGCGGTCAAAAAGCACCGGTAATTATTCGTACCCGCGGCCACAGGTTGGAAGGCATCTGGCATTCTGGTTCACCGTTAGGGATGATATTGGGTTCGATGCGAGGCTTTCATATTTGTGTGCCCCGTAACATGACCCAGGCTGCCGGTTTATATAACACGCTGCTACGTGGCGATGAGCCAGCCCTGGTTATTGAAAGCCTTAACGGTTATCGCCTGAAAGAAAAATTACCTTCAAACGTTGGCGAATTTACAGTGCCTTTGGGTAAAGCAGAGATCATGACCGAAGGGTCTGATGTTACGGTTGTATCATACGGTTCAACGTTACGCATTGTTTTGGAGGCTGCCGAAGAGCTGAAAAACATGGGTATCAACATTGAAGTTATCGATCCGCAAACACTGTATCCATTTGATAGAGATCATGTTTGCAGCGCTTCATTAAAGAAAACTAATAAGTTATTGGTAATTGATGAAGATTTACCGGGAGGTGCCTCCGCGTATATTATTCAACAAATTTTAGAAGAACAAAAAGGTTATTATTCCTTAGATGCACAGCCAAAAACATTAACCGCTAAAGAGCACCGCCCACCATACGGATCAGATGGCGATTACTTTAGTAAACCATCTTTTGATGACATTGTTGAAGCCGTTTACGCCATCATGAGCGAAGCTAACCCAGCTAAGTTTCCTGCAATTTATTAGTATCAAGTAGCAGATAGTATCAAGTAGTAAGTATCAAGTATCAAGATTTTTCTGGCTTTATGCCGCATTGCTAAAACTTAATACCTTTTCTCTGACCTCGTTGCAGCTGTCTTACTACTTGATACTTACTACTTGATACTATGTGTCACTTACTCCTAAATACTAATTCTATGGATTCTACTTCTTTCGCTACTATATCAAATATCATACAAACCCGCCGTACCATCAAACCTAATATGATGAACGGACAAAAGGCACCTAACAGCCACATCGCTGCTTTACTTGAACTGGCCGACTGGGCCCCAACTCATGGCTTTACAGAACCATGGCGATTTGTGGTGTATGAAAACCCTGCTGAGTTTTGCCAGCAACATGCCAATCTGTATAAACAAAATACCAGTGCAGAAGACTTTAACGAAACTGTATACGGCAACCTGCAACACCAGGGCGATAAAGCATCGCATGTGATCATCGCCATTATGCAGCGGGGAGATCTGCCTAAGATCCCTGCTTTTGAGGAAATGGCTTCAGTTTCAACTGCTGTACAAAATATATTGTTGGGTGCCACGGCACTAACGATGGCATCATACTGGGGTACAGGCGGGGCCATATTAAAACCTGCCATGAAAGAATTTCTACAACTCCGCGAAGAAGACCAGGTGATGGGTGTACTATATCTTGGTTATGCCGATGAGCATCCCGAAGGAAAAAGAACAATTCCGCTCGAAACAAAAATTAAATGGATTAAATAATCTAACCCAAACTTTTTCTTTTCTCATAACGTATACGTCAGTATTAATTACTTTGTCTGTAATAAATTATCATTTTAATAAATAAATCTGTTGAAATGATTGTTTTTTAAATAAAGAGTTATACTTTTGTAATTGTTCGGTTCCTAATGCCGGGCAATTCCTAAATACCAAGCCCTGTTACTAATTTTTATTAATTGATTAAAAATTAACTCAAAACAAAGTATGAGGAAATATTTTTGGTGCGTAACATTAGTGATCTTTTTTTTCTCGGCAACTATATTAAGTTGGAGATCGCCGGTGGGGAGCAAATCAAATGGTGGGGTAAATTCAACCCTGTCTGCTAAAGAACTATTTAACCAATACGTTAACAACTTATACCAGGCGGCAAACTTGCAAGGATCGGGTTTAGCGTTTGATGTGTTTGAAAAAGCTTTTACAGGTTATACCAATTTAAGGTTAAACCATCAATTACCACAAAACAGCGCTATTCTTACTGTTATCGACTACAGTAAATCGAGCGCTGAAAAGCGAATGTGGATCATTAATTTATTCAGCAAGCAATTACTGCTAAATACATGGGTAGCCCATGGGCAGGGAAGTGGCATGGAAATGCCCGATAAGTTTTCTGATAGGAACGATTCGCATCAAAGCAGCCTTGGTTTTTACCTTACGGATGATGTTTACATGGGTAAACATGGCCGTTCGTTACGTTTGGATGGATTAGATGAAGGTTTTAACATCAGTGCACGTATGCGCAGTATTGTTGTTCATGCGGCAAATTATGTTGGTCAGCGTGCAATAAACGAACAGGGCCACGTTGGCCGTAGTTTTGGCTGTCCTGCCGTTGCACCAGAGGTTGCCAATTTTGTGATCAATACCATACAGGGCAAATCTGTTATCTTTATTAATGGTAATGATGAACGTTACAGTTCAAAATACCTTGATGAAACGGCTCCTTTAAATATGATGGCTGCCGATTCTACATCATTTGATATAGCTAAACTATAACTAAATACTTATCCAATTATAAACCTGGATGCCTGGCTTTTAAAAGCCGGGCATTTTTATTTACTCATATATTTTTGCAGGTGGGCGTAAAGTACTATATCCAATCCGTAAACATCCGGGCGGTATTGTATTACGCCATTTTCATCGGCCCAGCAAGTTACGTAGGTGATGTAAATAGGCGTTTTTTGAGGCAATGAGATGCTGGTGGGTTCGGGGTTATCTTCACTCATATCTTTTACTATGGTGTCAAAATCTTCTCCTTCGCCAAACAGGTTTTTCGCTAAAGCCTGCGGATCGCCCAAACGTACACAGCCATGGCTCACGGCCCGCATCGACTGCCTGAATGCTGACTTGGCAGGCGTATCATGCAAATAAACGCTGCTTTTGTTTTTAAACAGAAATTTGATCTTACCTAAAGAGTTATCATCGCCCGGCCTTTGTTTAAAATCGTAGTCATTATTCTCCTTGGTAATGCCCGACCAGTCGATACTTTCAGGATCATCTATTTTGTCACCGTCTTTAAATACATCGATGTTTTTGTTTGCAAGGTAATAGCGGTCTTTAGCAGCCTCAACAATAATTTCCTTATTGGCTATACTTTGCGGAATATTCCAAACAGGGTTTACATCAACGCTGTGTATAACGCTGTTTAATTGAGGGGTTTCACGCGGAAATGGCTTTTCTATTCTGCAGGTATCATTAAAAGCCCCAAGGCTGTTTTGCTTGTCCATATTACGGCCCTGGCCCACACAAACTTTCATGTTCAATATCGATTTGCCATCTTCAATTACATCAAGCTTAAAATCCGGAATATTTACATACACATATTTGGCTTCGTAAGGTTTATTCCGCCAGCGTAAGCGTTCAAGGTTAACCAACAGGTAGCGATGGGTTTCTTCTTTTGATAACCCCGGTAAGGAATCGCCCGCGATGAAAACCTTTTGCAAAGCAAGGTATTGCGGACTTTTTGGCTGAATACTATCAAGGTATGTTTTGATACTGCCTGCACTAAATACAGCTTTCATCGATGTACTATCCGGACGTTTTGTAGCAGTAAAATACCTTGAATAAAGTTTTTTAGGATTAATAACCCCAAACTGAAGTGCGTTTGAATATTTTATTAATGAGCTTGCTGTAAGTAATTCCAGTTTTGCCAGGGCCTGGTAAGCTTCCTCAGGTGTTTTAAAGGCCTGTTTATCATGAAATTTGGTTACTAAAACTCTAAGGTCATTCGGTTGAAACAAGTTAGGATCTAAACCATGCTCGTTAACTTTGCAATAGTATTCTGGTATCGCATCTAAATCGCCATTACTTAAATGTTGTAATGTAAAAGTTGGCTGGTAATCATTTGCTTTGTAATAGGCTTCGATCACGGCCTCATTAGATAGCGTTGATCTTTCGGCCACCAGTTCTTTTTTAAATGCCTGGGCATAAATTTCAGGATCAAGATCTTTAAAAACTTTGTTTTGCGTTATTTTGAAAAGATCGTCGGCCAGTTCGGAGTGCTTTTTTTTACAGCTTTGGAAACTAATTGTGATTATTATAAATGATAACAGTAGTAGGGGAAGTGAAGCTTTATTTGTCGTGACGGAAGGCATAGTTAATAGTATTCTGTTAAATATAGCTTATGATTAGCAATAGCCATACCACAAAGCTTATAAGTTTTTAATTAAATTTGAAATAATGCAATTTAGTATCATTATTGATTTAAATCCCTTGTAATATACATCATGAAAAAGTGTTTATTTTTTTGTTCGCTCTTAGTATTGCCTTTTTTTTCGTTTTCGCAAGGGTTTAAACCGGTAAATAAGGATGCGTCGCCTGAGGTTATAAAAGTACTCTCCTTTTTATATTCTATAAAAGGTAAGCATATTTTATCGGGTCAGCAAAATTACAACAGCGATTTAAATACATTTTCTGATAGCGCCAAAGCCATTACCGGGAAATATCCGGCCCTTTGGGGTTCTGATTTCATGTTATGGGGCGATAAAGACCTTGGGCAAAAATTAGTTTATGAAGCTCAAAAAAAATGGCGGGAGGGTTACCTGGTAACCATTATGTGGCATCAGGGCCGCCCAACAGATAACCCGCCATATGACTGGAAAACAAGCATTCAGGGTAAACTGACAGATGCCCAATGGACTGAGTTAACTACGCCGAACACGCCATTAAATAAAAAGTGGCTTGCCGATATTGATAAAGAGGCTGTTTACCTGAAGCAACTACGTGATACGCATATCCCGGTATTGTGGCGCCCGTATCACGAAATGAATGGGGTTTGGTTTTGGTGGGGCGATAAAAAAGGTGAGAATGGAATTATCAAACTTTGGAAGATGATGTATGACCGTTATACCAATTATCACCACTTAAATAACCTGATATGGGTATGGGGAGCCAATGGTTTAAGAGATATTCCTAAAGATGAAGCCTACGACTATAAATTGTACTATCCAGGTGCCGACTATGTAGACATTTTAGGATCGGATGTATACCATTTTGACTATGAGCAAAAAGATTATAACGAATTATTGCAACTGGCTAATGGCAAGTTAATTTGTCTTGGTGAAACCGGCGAACTGCCTAAACCTGAAATACTGGCAGCACAACCAGAGTGGGCCTGGTTTATGGTATGGACAAGCTGGCTTTGGACAGATAACACCCATGATAGAGTAAAAGAGATTTACAACCTGCCCCAAACCTTAAATCACGATGAGGTTAAAGCAATACTTCAAAAATAAAAATGGCAAAGGATAAACTACCAGAAGTCTGGCTTCGGGGACCTTTAACAGATATGCCGGCATTGTTGCAGCCCGTAGCCCATGCTTTACTACAGGCCAGGGAAGAGCTTAATGAGCTAATGGCCCATTTTCCGGATGAGTTGTTGTGGAATAAAGTTGCCGGCATGGCTTCGGTTGGTTTTCACTTACAGCATTTAACTGGTGTACTTGATAGACTTTTTACCTACGCAAAAGGCGAACAGCTTAGTACCGAACAACTCGACTACCTTGCACAGGAAAGCAAATACAATAAAGCAATAACTGCAATTTACCTGGTAGAGAAGTTTAACCTACAGGTGGATGCATCATTAAAACAGCTGGAACAAACAGATAGCAGTATATTGACACAGAAAAGGGAAGTAGGCAGGGGGAAGCTTCCATCAACAGTAATTGGGCTTTATGTGCATGGTGCCGAGCATACCATGCGACATTTGGGACAGCTGTTGGTGACTGTGAAAGTGCTTACGCAAAGCGTTTAACACATTATTGAATTAAAAAGCGTCTTCTAAAGTAAGTGCTTGTTTGGGGGTATGAGTTACTTTTTTCATAATATAATAGCCAATGGATACCAAAAGGCAAATGCCTCCTAAAACCCACCACAGCGTATCAAAGCCACCGTATGCTACTATCCGGTTGCCAAAAGCAGGGGCGATGATTTGTGCTGCCGACCATGACATGCCGTAAAGCGCGGCGTATTCGCCACGGTTGCGGTTATTGGTGCGACTGATCCAGAAAGCATTCATAAAAGGCATGGCCACAATTTCGCCTAAGGTGATCAGTACTACTATCAAAATAGCCACCAGGCCGTTATGGGGCAATATGTTTAATAATACAAAGCTTAAACCTGATAATATAATGCCTGTGCAGATGTAAGTTAAAGGGTTTCTTTTGCCTTCCAGCTTATTGATTAGCACCATTTCAATAATTACGATCAGGATGCCATTAAGGGCCAGCAGGCAGCCAATATAGCGCTCACTTAAGTGCCACTGTATTTTATAAAACACGGGCTGCATCACAAAAAATTCAAAAAAGCAGGTTGAAAAAAGCGTGTTCAATACAATAAATACTAAGTAAACTTTGTCTTTATAGGCAGATGATACAGCCGTTACTGTATCCTTAACCTTGTTTATAGTGATTTTGATTTTGGCGCGTGGCATCAGCGTTAGCAAAAGCACAGCCGCAAAAATATTTGTACAGCCATCAACCCAAAAAAGTGAATGGTAACTTATTGAAGCCAGGAACCCACCCAAACCGCCACCAAAGGCCCAGCCTAAATTTACAGCAAGCCGGTTTAAGGAGTATGAGCGGGTTTTATTGCTATCATCGCTATAATGTGCTATGGCTGCCGAATTTGCCGGCCTGAAAGAGTCATTGCATACGCTTAAAATAAACGTGCAGATACTCAGGCTTAAAAAAGTACGCTGAAACCCTAAGATGATAAACAAAATACCACCCAATAGCAAAGCGCACACCTGGATATCATAGAAACCGATCTTATCGGTAAGTTTGCCGCCAATGAAAGCCCCGAAAAAGGAACCTATCCCAAAGAAAGCCATGATCATACCGGCTTGTACTATAGTGAAGTGCAACACCTGTATAGTATAGATACTCATGAATGGAATCACCATTGTACCGCTGCGGTTAATGAGCATAACTATGCTTAAGTACCAGCTGTTTTTGGATAATCCGCTATAAGCGTTTTGGTATGATTGGATAAGCGAGGGTATCATGGTTAAGGCAAATATAAACAATACCTACCCATGGGCAGGTTATAATACTATTAACATTAGCAAAATTTATAAACAGCAGGAAAAAAGGAAACGTCATTGCGAGTTTAAAAATCCGGAGGAATCTGAAGGTGGAAATGACGTAACAACTACCCTCTCCACCCTGTCATGCTGAGGCACGAAGCATCTATTAGCGAACTTTACAGGGCGAATAGGAATGGCGTAGAATAGATCCTTCACTGCGTTCAGGATGACAAATCTTTTAATAGACGTCATGGGTAGGAACGAAGTATCTTCTTCGCCCTGCTCATCGCAGACTTTTATAGTGAAGAAGATTCTTCGTGCCTCAGAATGACAGGGTTTAGAGGATAGTTTTTACGTCATTTCCACCTTCACAGTCCGCCGGATTTTATAACTCGCAATGACGCGGTTTTTTAATGTGTATAGGAGATTAATACAATCTCGAGTTCCTATTCCTCAACCAATGATCGGCTAAAACAAGCGCAGCCATGGCTTCAACAATAGGAACAGCGCGAGGTACCACACAAGGATCATGACGACCTTTGCCCGATATTTCGGCAGCGTTTCCGTCGCTATCAATGGTGGCCTGGTTTTTCATGATGGTAGCTACAGGTTTAAAGGCTACTTTAAACTCGATAGGCATACCATTGCTGATACCGCCCTGGATACCGCCAGAGAAATTGGTGATGGTTGCAATATCGCCTAAATGCGATTTTACAAAGATGTCATTATGCTCGGAACCGCGCATCTCGCTGCCTGCAAAGCCCGAACCAAATTCAAAGCCATGTACAGCGTTGATGCTCAACATGGCTTTGCCAAGGTCGGCATGTAATTTATCGAAAACAGGATCGCCAAGGCCTACGGGGCAGTTTTTTACGTAACAACTTACTTTACCGCCAACGGTATCGCCATCTTTACGCACGCCGTCAATAAATTCAATCATTTCTTCGGCAGTGCCTGGGTCGGCACAACGAACGATGTTCTTTTCACGCTCGTCAATAAACTCCTGTACGTTTTTGATCTCCACATTAGGGGCATCTATTTTGCCAACACTGCTTACGTGCGCGGCAATTTCAATACCCTGGGTTTTTAACAATAGTTTAGCTAAAGCACCAGCTGCCACACGTGCCGCGGTTTCGCGGGCCGATGAACGGCCGCCACCACGGTGATCACGGATACCGTATTTGGTTTGGTAGGTGTAATCGGCATGCGAGGGGCGAAACACGTCTACATTATGAGTATAATCTTTTGAACGCTGATCTTCATTGGGGATCAGCATAGCAATAGGAGTGCCTGTTGTTTTACCTTCAAACACACCCGATAGGATTTTTACCACATCGCTTTCCTTACGTTGTGTTGTGATCTTTGACTGGCCAGGTTTACGTTTATCCAATTCGCCCTGGATATAATCCAGGTCAACTTCCAACTGTGCCGGACAGCCGTCAATTATTACGCCGATAGCCTCGCCATGCGATTCACCAAAAGTTGTTATCCTGAATACCTGTCCGAATGAATTGCCTGCCATAAGCCCCCTCTAAATCTCCCCCTGTAGGGGAGACTTTTAATTTTTTAAGTTTATAATTTAATATGTCATTGCGAGGAACGAAGCAATCTCGTCGCCTGCAAAATGAGTATGCATAGTTCGCGATTGCTTCGTGCCTACTAATGACAAGTTGTAAATCCAAACTTACGAAGTTTTTAAAACTTCGTAAGTTTTTCGTCGCTTTGTCATTCCCACCTTCACGGTTCGCCGGATTTCAAAACTCGCAATGACATGATCGTAGTCAATTGCTACCTTTAGCCTTTTACCTTTGTCCTTTAACCTATGGATTGTACCGTAAAGCCTTGTTTTTCCAAATCAGTCCAGAAAGCCGGGTATGATTTTTCAACTACCGGGCCATTTTCAAATTCCAATTGTGGAATAATAAGCGCCAGCGGTGCAAATGCCATGGCCATACGGTGATCATGATAGGTGTTGATAAACATGCTTTCGGGGATGAATTTTTCGCTGCAGTCCAGTTTATAAACCTGCCCTTTTTCAATCAGTTTAACACCCATTTTGGCAAGCTCGGTTTGCAAGGCCAAGATACGATCGGTTTCCTTGATCTTCAGCGTTTCCAAACCTGTAAAGGTAGCTTCATGGCCTAAGGCCGCGCATACTACAATTACCGTTTGCGCCAAATCAGGGCATTCCTTCATATCAAAGATTTTGCGGCTAAGCGGTTTTGCTTCCTTTAATAAATGCACGCCGCCATCCTTAAATTGCGATGTGATACCAAAGTTGGCCATAATCTCGGTAATCACGCTGTCACCCTGAAGGCTGTAAGCAGTAAGGCCCGTCAAAAACAATTCAGCTTCATCGGCAAGCGCCGCTATGGCGTACCAGTATGAAGCCGCGCTCCAATCCGGTTCAATGTATAATGATGTGGTAGCAAATTCCTGGTTTGCTATAGCAATAACGTTATCAGTCCACACATGCTGAATGCCTGCCGTTTGTAACATGGCCAAAGTCATTTCAACATAAGGGCGCGATGTTAATTCACCTTCAATATGTAATTCTAAACCCTGCGGTAAACGAGCCGCGATAAGCAGCAACGCGGTAATATACTGGCTACTGATGTCGCCTTTAATATTGATTTTACCGGTAAGTTGCTCAAAATCACCTTTTAGTTTGATAGGAGGGTAGCCGTCATTTTCTTTGTAATCAATATGGGCACCCAACTCGCGTAAGGCATCAACCAATATACCTATTGGCCGTTCCTTCATCCGTTTGCTGCCCGTTAAAATTACTTCATCATCTTGTATAGCATAATAAGCCGTCAAAAACCGCATAGCTGTACCAGCCGGGCCGATATCTACGGTAGTGAGTGGTGAGTGGTGAGTGGTGAGTGGTTCCACTTCGCCAGCCAATACTTCTTGATTCTTGACTCTTGACTCTTGAGTCTTTCTCAATATCCCCGCCAATAGCACAGCGTCTGCAGCGTCAGAAACGTTATCTACGTGCACTTTGCCATCGCTCAGTGCCTCTATAATTAAGGCGCGGTTACACTCACTTTTTGAGCCGGTGAGGTTGACCGTACCTTTTACTTGCTTATTACTTTTATTTAAAATGATGTTTGGCATCGTTTGGTTAGTCTTAAGTCAAAAGTCGCAAAAAGAGTAAATTCGATTTTTGACTTTTGACCTTTGATTTTTGACTTAAATTAAGCGTGTGTTAGTTTTTCTGCTGATTGACCCTGGCTGGCGTCGGCGTTCATGATCTCTGTTTGCCTGCGGATTGATTCGCTGTGCAATAGTTCCAATAACTTCTCAGTAAACTCACCACCTAATTTTAAAGCTTTAGCATAGTTAGTGCGTTTTTGCAGGATCTCGTCCCAACGGCCAACTTGTAAAATGGTGATGTTGTTATCTTTTTTGTAGTTGCCAATTTTCTCAGCGATTTGCATACGCTCAGCAATTTTTTGAATAACTAAATCGTCAATTTTATCAATCTGGTTACGTAGCTCAGCAAGTTTATCATTTACTTCAGCGTTGCGGATCTCTGGTTTACGTAAAGCCAAATGATCAATAATATCGGCAAGGGCAGCAGGAGTAACCTGTTGTTTAGCATCTGTCCAGGCTACGCTTGGATCGATATGTGATTCGATCATTAAACCTTGCATATCCAGATCTAAAGCTTTTTGTGAAATGTAACCAATCAAATCACGGTTACCAGAAATATGGCTTGGATCATTAATGATAGGTAACTCAGGGCATAAAGTTTTCAAAGCGATAGCGATATCCCACATTGGTTCGTTACGGAAAGCAGATTTTTCGTAAGATGAGAAACCACGGTGAATAGCAGCCAATTTAGTGATACCGGCATTGTTGATACGCTCCAAAGCACCAACCCATAAAGAAAGATCGGGGTTTACCGGGTTTTTAACCATTACTGGCACATCAACACCACGTAAAGCATCAGCTATTTCCTGCACAGTGAACGGGTTAACGGTTGAACGTGCACCAACCCATAAAATATCAACACCAGCTTTTAAAGCTTCTTCTACGTGTTTAGCGGTTGCAACTTCAACAGCAGTCGGCAAACCTGTTTCGGCTTTAGCGCGTTTTAACCACTCTAAACCAATGCTTCCAATACCTTCAAACTCACCCGGACGGGTACGCGGTTTCCAGATACCTGCACGCAGGGCAGAAATTTTACCTGTTTGAGCTAATAAATGAGCTGTAGCTACTAATTGATCTTCAGTTTCGGCACTGCAAGGACCTGAAATTACCAATGGTTCTTTACCGGTTTTAATCCAGGTATGCAGCGGCTGAATGTTTAAATTTAATTTCATTGTTTTATTATTTGTTCCGGCCTCTTTGTTTTTTTTAGCCGGTATGTTTTATGTTCGTGGTTTTTGATTCTCTATTTTATGCAGATCCGCAGGATCTTAAACGTTGCGCCGGATGTTGATGTACCTGCGTACTCGCTCAACTTTTCGTGGTTTAGGTGCTACTGATAGCTCGTCATCATGTCTTTCATATTCGCCAAGTATATTAAAGTTTTGTGTGTACTTCAGGATCTGCCTTATAGCGGCATCGTAGTGTTTTTGCTCGTCCCACTCAACATCTACATAAAAATTGTATTCGTTGCGTTTACCCAGTATCGGCATTGATTGAATTTTGCTCATATTTAAGCCTTCTTCTGCAAAAATATTAAGCACTTTGGCCAAAGCACCAACCTTATTGCTTACCTGGAAGCAAAGGGAAGCTTTATTAGCCGTTTTTTTCTCCATGTTATCATGATGGGTAAGGATCAGGAAACGGGTGAAATTTCTTTTATTTGATTCGATGCGGCGCTCCAAAACATCTAAACCGTACAGGCTTGCAGCAAGCGAATTGGCAATAGCAACCGTATCTGTTAACTGCTCATCACGGATGCGTTTGGCGCAGGCCGCGGTATCACTGCTCTCCACAATTTTAAGGTGCGGATATTCGTCAAAAAAATCAACACATTGGCGCAGGGCAATAGGGTGCGAGGTTACATATTTTACATCCTCAAACTTTACGCCCGGCAAAGCCATCAGGTGTAGTTGTATGGGCAGGTAAATTTCGCCTACCACCGGGAAACCGTAATCAAGCAATAGGGTGTAGTTTGGCAGGATGCTGCCGGCAATGCTGTTTTCAATAGCCATTACCACATAATCTGCTTCGCGGTTTTTTAAGCTTTCAAAAGTTTGCTTAAAAGAGTTGCACTCTATCATTTCGGCGTTTTCGCCAAAGTATCTTAACCCGGCCTCTTCGTGAAACGAAGCGCGGATCCCTTGTATGGCAACTCTTGGTTTTTCTATTTTCATAACCCTGTTAAAGCAAAAAGTCCCGGCATTTTGTGCCGGGACTTTTTATTTTCTTTATGTGTGTTTAGTACATATTAGTCCCGGCTCTCACTGTTAAAGTAAAAGTAGTAACCGTAAAAATATGCGCTGTTAAATTTCATTTGTTTTTTATTACGTTGTAAATGTACGGTAAAAAATGTTTTTGTCAATAGAAAATTTTATTTTTTGTTAAATAAGATAGGCGAACCAAATATTATATCGTAAAAAATGATTTCACCTGTTTTTAAATAGATTATTTCTTTCATAAATAACAGGGATGCCTAATTTTTCAGGGAACTTGGATAAAAAGTCATATCGCTGTATTAGTATTCCCGTTAATCTCAGTCGCTCGCCATTATTAAATACAATCTCAAAAGACTCAAGCATATTAGAACGACCGGAGTTTTTGCCCTGGAAAATTACGATCTCTTTGATATCGGTTTTGTTGTATGTGTTGATATTATCTTCATTTTGCCCAAATGAAAACTGGTTGTTACCCCTTGAAATTTGAAGATATTGATGCCTGATCTTAAAAACATTATATAACATTGAAAGTAACAGACCTCCCAGGCCTAAAAAGAGTATTATCGGCAAAAAAATAAAACCTGTTGACGGTATTTCAAAGAAAAAAACGGTCATCATCATAAGATAGAAAGCCACTATTGATGTTATCAGGCCCATTCGCCATGCTTGTATGCGGTATTCAAAATAATTGGTAATAAAGTGCGGTTGATTGCCGATATTAAAGAAATGCTTTTCAAAAGGCGCAAGATCAAGTTGTTGATTAAAAAAGTCGCCGACTAACCGGCTGGCATCATCTATATCGGGTGCATGGTATTCATAGAGGTGATTATCGCGATCAAGGTAGTACACGCAAAATTTACCGCCAAAGTATAAGCCCAGCTTTAAGTAGTTCAAATCATTATCTATAATAGTAACAGACGGGCCGGTTAGCTGAATATCTGTTGACGGGCGCTCCACGTCCCAGGGGAAAGTTTTGATCAGTTGGATGGTTTCTTCGAGATCCCTTAGAGCCTCGTCTGAAAATTCCCCTTTTTCGTAGGTGTTATGCTGAAGTTTGGATATTAATTGTGGCATTGGCTCTACAAGTTTTAGCTTGTTTACCTTTCAAATATAGCAATGATGATCCAGGTATCGAAGGGACTTGTACTGGCCAACAACAAGCACATATATTTGGACGCGCCTAAATAGCGCGATACATAAGTTCAGTGTTAACCTTACTAAAATTTAAAATACTGATTATTAGTCAGTTATGTAGTTTTTAATGCGAAATGTGTTAAGTTATGTTAACCCAATTAGATGCGTTTGTCCTGTATTACAAATTAAGCGGTTTGCTTTTGTTCGGATAAAGATGTTATTTGCTGTATTTCGTATTCCCGCTGCATTACCCGTGCGGTTTGTGTACTGCCATCATGGCTCCAACCCGGTGGGTTTAATAAATAACTTACTTTGTTTTTAAAACCCGGCGCGCGTTTAACATCGTGCATCAGGGCTTTCCATTCGTGGAACAGGATATTTACAGGCCCCATGTCTTCCGGCTGTTTGGTTATGCCATATTTTACAGGTTCGGGCAGGTCTTCGTCTCTGAACGTTCCAAAGATCCTGTCCCAAATGATTAACACCATACCCATATTTTTATCAAGATAGGGGATGTTTGACGCGTGGTGAACCCTATGATGTGCAGGGGTTACAAAGATCAACCCGTACCATTTTGGCAATGGTATTTTATATTGGGTATGCACCAGGTTGCCATAAAACTGGGTAACCAGGTAAGCGTATAATATATCTAAGGCGTTAAAGCCCATTAAAGCCAATGGCAGATAAAAGAATGTACGGTAAAAAGGTTCAAACACCGTAGACCGGAAGCCGGTTGTAAAGTTAAAATTCTCGGATGAGTGATGAGTTACATGCATGGCCCAAAACAGGCGGCAGTAATGCCCGGTGTAGTGAAGCACCCAGTATAAAAAGTCTTGTGCAACAACCAGCACAAACCAATAAAGCCAAACGTTATGGATCTGAAATAAGCGATACTGATAAGTTAAACTTAAAACCAGAAATGTGCTGCCTTTAACTATCAGGTTGGTTACAACTGCAAGGGAGGTAAGATATATATTAGTGAAAGTATCGCGCGTTTTGTAATAGTGCCTGTCTTCCCAATAACTCAAACCCATTTCAACAAGGGTTAAAACCACCAGCAGGCAAAGTATAATTAGGGCACTTATTTCACTTTTATCTAACCCGTGCATTTTACAAATTAATGTAATACAATAAACTATCGCAAAGTTCGGCTTCTGTGCAGTTATTATCAATATTGCATTGACCAATATTAGTCAGCAGGGTGCAATTTATGTTGCCGTTTTGGTTTTTCTTATCCTTTTTCATGATCTCAAGCAGGGTATCGAAATCAGATTGTTTGATAGTATAACGTGGATAAAGTTTATTAAGTGTTTCGGTTATTTCCTGTAATTCTTCGGCAGGTAAGCCTGTTTTTTTGTGGGCCAGGTATGATTCGCAGATCATGCCGATAGCTATAGCCTCGCCATGTGATAAAGGATCTTTATCATTGATCAACGAGTCGGTTTCCACAGCGTGGCCAATGGTATGTCCAAAATTAAGTGCCTTGCGGATGCCTTTTTCATGGGGGTCCTCAATCGTGATCTTATTCTTAATTTCAACAGAACGGTGAACCAGTTGGGCCGAAGGTATGGTAAGATCACTTGCCTTTAACTGGTGCCAGTAAGCAGCATCCTGGATGAGGCCGTGTTTCAGCATTTCTGCCAGGCCAGATAGGATTTGTCTTGGTGGCAGGGTTTCTAAAAAGCCAAGGTTAATAAACACAGCTTTAGGTTGGGTGAATGTACCAATGATATTCTTGATGCTATTGATATCTATACCCGTTTTGCCACCTACCGAAGCATCAACCTGCGAAAGCAGGGTAGTGGGTACGTGCACAAAATCAATCCCCCGTTTAAAGGTAGATGCGGCAAAACCTCCTAAATCGCTGATAACGCCACCGCCTAAGTTAACAAGCAGGCTTTTGCGGTCGGCACCAAAATCTATCAGCATTCGCCAAACCCCAATGCAAAAATCAATGTCTTTGCTTTCTTCGCCGGCATTGATCTCAATAATATCGAAGTTATCTAAATGTTCAACCTTGCTTTTTACCAGTGGAAGGCAATGCTCGGCAGTGTTCTCGTCAGTTAAAATAAAAAAACGGGAATAATGACCTTGTTCTATAAATTTTACAAGTTCATCAATGCTGTTTTCAAAAAAAACGGGGTAGTTATCGCTCTGAATGGTATTCATAATTAAACAACCATGATTTTATTTCCTCTGAATTCAACCACGTCGCCCTGTTTTACTTTTAATCTTTTGCGGTAATCAACCTGGCCATTATAGGTTACTTCACCCTCTGTTACAACTATTTGAGCCTCTCCGCCGGTTAACACCAGGCCGGCAGCTTTTAACAGCTGAATCATGGGAATATGGTCGCCTTTTAATTTAAATTCAATCATGGAGGCGCAAAATTAAACTATTCATGGAATAATGAGTTATCATTTTATAATTTTGCGCATGCTTTCTAACGAAACTAATAACAATTCCAAACACGCTAAGCCCTCTTTTGAAAATACAGAAATCGCTTTTCGTCATTCGTCCAATACCGATCTTAACCGTGCATACTGGTTATTCAGGATTATTAATGTTAACTTTTTGGTAAAGATCGGTCCGCCGGTAACCAACTTTGCTATTAAAATAGGTCTGCCTATTAAAGGTATCATTAAGGCCACCATATTTAAACACTTTTGCGGAGGCGAAACCATTGCCGAATGCGATAACACCATCAAAAACCTGTATAGCGGCGGCGTAGGCACCATATTAGATTATTCTATAGAAGGCGAAGATGACGAGGCCGTTTTTGACAGTACCCGCGATGAGATCATCCGCACCGTTATAAGGGCATCAAAAGATAAAGCTGTACCCTTAACTGTATTTAAAATTACAGGTGTAGGTCGGTTTGCTTTGCTGGAGAAGTTAGACGCCCGTTTACCGCTTACGCCCGAAGAAGAAAGTGAATGGCAACGTGTACAAAATCGGGTATTGGCTATTTGTACTAAAGCGCATGCCAGCAATGTGCCGGTAATGATTGATGCCGAAGAAAGCTGGATCCAGGAAACCATTGATTTGCTGGCCCTAACCATGATGACCCAGTTTAACACGCAAAAGCCTATTGTTTATAACACTTATCAAATGTACAGGCATGATAAACTCGCTTCGATATTGAATGACCACGAAATTGCGCAGGGCGAAGGTTTTATTTTGGGTGCCAAAATAGTACGTGGTGCCTATATGGAAAAAGAGCGTAAACGTGCGGTTGAAATGGGTTACAATTCGCCTATCCAACCGGATAAAAAATCAACCGATCTGGATTATGATTCGGCGTTGGATTATTGCACCAGTCATATTGATCAGATAGCTTTTATAGCCGGTACACATAACGAAGAAAGCTGCCGTTTACTGGCCGAACTTTTGGATGCCAAGGGCATTGATCATAAACACCCACACGTGTACTTTTCGCAATTGTTGGGCATGAGCGATAATCTGAGTTTTAACCTGGCCGATGCGCAATACAACGTAGCCAAATACGTGCCTTATGGGCCAATAAAGGCAGTGCTGCCATACCTGTTTCGCCGGGCGCAGGAAAATACTGCTATCGCCGGGCAAATGAGCCGGGAACTGAGCTTAATTGTTAAAGAACGTCGTAGGAGAGCCAAGAATTAAGAGTCTGAAAATAGTCAAGAAATAAGAGTAAGAGTTAAGACAGGAAATATATAGGTCATTGCTGAGCAATGGCCTTTTGCTTTTACCAATATTTTTTTTGCCTGTCCAATCTCCGGCGTTTTATTTGTTACTGGGGTATAATTTATATATTTATTAACCCGGTTGTCTGCGGGCGGCCAATTAAAACCCACACAAAATGAACGAGTATTTAGTAATTATGCGCCTGGATCTGATCACCAAAGAAGCGCAGCCATCGCCAGAGCAATTGGAAGGTTATATGAAAATGTACCAGGATTGGGTAGGGGGCATAGCCGCCCAAAATAAATTTATTGGTGGTACAGGGCTGGCTACCGAAGGTAAGGTTATTAAACCCAATAATGTGATCACCGACGGCCCCTTTGCCGAAGTAAAGGAATCGATAGCCGGTTTTATCACCATAAAAGCAAGAGACCTGGAAGAGGCTGTGAGCCTGGCTAAAACCTGCCCTATATTGTTTGGGGAGGGCAATAGTGTTGAGGTAAGGCAGGTTAGCGGCCGGCATCAGGATAATTGATTTGGTCGAGACCGGCCCGATAAATTAGCACACCATTCGCCATGAACCAGGGAGAATTAATACCGCACCTTTTCAGAACAGAGTACCGCAAAATTGTGGCGGTACTCTGTAACCATTTTGGGTTCGACCAGGTAGAGATAGCCGAGGATATAGCCAGCGAAACCTTTCTCACCGCATCACAAACCTGGGGACTTACCGGCGTGCCGCCAAACCCGCCAGCATGGCTGTATCATGTGGCCAAAAACAAGGCTAAGAACTATTTACTGCGGGTTAATACGTTTGAAGGGAAAGTATCGCCACAAATAATAAACGCCACGCCCAATAGTTACGAAACAGAGATTGACCTATCTCCACAAAATATCAATGACAGTCAGCTGCAAATGATGTTTGCCATTTGTAACCCGGCTATCTCCGCCGAAGCGCAAATTGGTTTGTCGTTACGCATCCTTTGCGGGTTTGGCATCCAGGAAATAGCCGATGCTTTTTTGAGTAATAAGGAAACCATTAATAAACGTTTGTTCAGGGCAAAGGAAAAGCTCAGGGAACTGAAAATTAAGATAGAACTACCAAGCCCCACCGAAATAGATGCGCGACTGGCTCCTGTATTAACCACCGTTTATTTGCTGTTTAACGAGGGATATTATTCGGTAAGCCAGGATAATACACTTCGAAAAGAGTTATGCCTTGAGGCCATGCGCTTGTGCACCATGCTTGTGGAGAACAACGATACCAATAAGCCGCAGGTAAATGCCTTACTATCGTTGATGTGTTTTCATGCTTCAAGGTTTGATGCCCGGTTTGGTAAAAATGGCGAGCAGATCCTGTACGAAGAGCAGGACCTTAGTTTATGGAATACAGATCTGATCAGCAAAGGCGCGTACTTTTTAAGGGCTGCAGCTACAGGTAATCAACTATCAAAATACCACCTTGAAGCCGGCATTGCCTACTGGAATACCCAAAAGGAGGATACAAAAGAAAAGTGGGAGGGTATCCTACAGTTTTATAACCGCCTTTTGCAAATAGAATATTCGCCGATGGCTGCGCTAAACCGTACTTATGCGCTTTCAAAAGCAAACGACAAAGAACAGGCAATTATTGAAGTGGAGAAATTAGATATTAAAGACGGCCACTTTTATTTCGCGCTGCTTGGCGAATTGTATACAGGTATTGATAATGAACTGGCTAAACAAAATCTGGAACAGGCAATTGCCCTGGCCAAAACTCAAAATGATAAACAGGCTATCCAAAAAAGGATAGACCTGCTTACGGTTTAAGTGATTATAATTGGTTAGTCGGCTTTTAAGCTGTGAATGGGGTTGGCCAACGCGGCTTTGATACTTTGATAGCTTACGGTTAGCAGTGTGATGAGCATAGCGCCAATGCCCGTTACCACAAAAATCCACCAGGCAATGTCAGACCGGTACTGGTATTTTTGCAGCCAGTTGTGCATCAAAAAGTAAGATACAGGTATGGCAATCAGCAGCGAAACCAGTACCAGTTTCACAAAATCCTTTGAAAGCATTCCCCATAAATTGAAAATAGACGCGCCCAATACTTTACGCACGCCAATTTCCTTAATGCGTTGTTCGGCCATAAAGGATGCCATGCCGAATAAACCCAGGCAGCTGATAAAAATAGCCAGGCCTGCAAAACAGCTTGCCAGTTTACCAATCCGCTCTTCATCGCTGAATTTGCGCGCGTACTCCTGGTCAACAAACTGGTATACAAAGGGCTGCGCCGGGTTAAATTGTTTAAATACGTTCCCAATCTTATCTACAGCGGCACTGGCAGATGTTTTTGGATCTATCTTGATCACAATCATGCTGCCCGCATCCCTCGAAAGATAAAATATAGATGGCCTAACTTCGTCATAAGGTGAGGTTACAATCATATCCTTTATTACGCCTATAATTTTTAATGGCTGTCCGTAAAGTTTAACATTTGCACCTATGGGGTTTTTAAGTCCCATGAAATGAATGGCAGTTTCATTCACAATCACCGCAGATGAATCGGTAGCAAAGGCTCTCGAAAAATCCCGGCCTTGTTTAAACTGCCAGCCAACGGTTTTGCCATAATCATAAGAGCCGCCCGTTTGCGGGAAATCAATACTCAGGTTAGGGTCTTTACCTTCCCATTCAAAAGCGCTGGTGCTGCCCCATTGTTCGGTAGGTGGGGCGCTGCTTTCGGCCACGTTGGCCACTACACCGGTTTTAAATAGCTCACTTTTAACTACTTCAAATTGTTTATGAATATCCTGGGTTACCATTGGCACGGTAATCAACCCATCCCTTGTGTAACCAACCGGGCGGTTTTTGGCAAATTGGATCTGCCTGAAAACGATAATGGTACCAATAATGAGGATCACCGAAACAGTAAATTGCAGGATGACCAATACCTGGCGCGGAACAGCAGCTAATTTGCCTGCGCGGAAAACGCCCTTCAATACTTTAACCGGCTGAAAAGAGGAAAGATAAAAAGCCGGGTAGCTGCCCGATATAATACCGGTTATTAAGCTAAAGCTGATGCACAATAACCAGAATATCGGGTTTGCCCAGGGAATGGTCATGCTTTTATCGGCCACTTCATTGAAAAATGACAGCGCTAATTCAACCAATAATAGCGATAAAGCAAAAGCAATAAATACATATAGCAGCGACTCGGTAAAAAACTGGTAAACGAGCTGGCTGCGTAATGAGCCAACCGCTTTACGGATGCCCACCTCGCGCGCGCGTTTTTCTGAACGGGCCGTACTTAAATTCATAAAGTTGATGCAGGCCAGCAGCAAAACAAATACACCAATGATGCCAAACAGCCAAACATATTGAATGCGGCCGCCAACGTTAATACCGTTTTTAAACTCGCTGTACAGGTGCCACTTGCTCATGCCTTGAAGGAACAGGGCAGGTTTTTTCTTGGCCAGCTGGGCGTTAACATGGTTTAGTTTTACATCTCTTATTTTTAAAGATACCGCAGCCAGGTCGGCATGCTCATTTAACTGTACGTACAGGGTAAACGCGTTGGGTCGCCATGGGTCTTGCATGGTTCTTACCCAATCGGTATTGTTATAATACATTTGCCATGATCCCATAAATTCCAAGCCCTCAAAGGTGGAGTTGTGCGCAAAGTTTTGATAAACACCGGCAACCTTTACATTTTGCTGGTTATCTATTCGTAATATTTTTCCTAACGGATCAGCATCGCCAAAATAAACTTTTGCCGCATCTGCGGATATCAATATTGATGAAGGATCACTTAGAGCGCTCCTGCTGCCCGATATCATTTTAAGAGCCAGCATATCCGGTGCCTGTGGCTCAAAATATGTCCCCCATTTGGTAAGCTTTTTATCGCCGAGGGTTACAATATGATTGCCAATACCGGCTGCCATTACCACGTATTTAAAATCGCTGCCGTAACTTTTTCTTAGCTCGGCGGCTAAAGGATAAGGAACTGAACCCCAGGTTTGTACCTCGCCGTTATTGGTTACGTTTTGCTTAACCTGGGCTATCCGGTTGTAATTTGAGGTTTGTTTATCAAACGAAACTTCATCGTAAATCCACAGACCGATCATAATGGCAACAGCCATACCTACCGATAGGCCAACTATATTAATGAACGAACTGGTTTTGTTTTTGACGATATTACGCCACGCGGTTTTAAAATAATTTTTGATCATAACCTGTTTGTTTGATAATTAGTACGAATATACCTGCCTGTATAATCAAATTAATGCCAGATTTTTAAGTATCTGATTGTAAGTTTTTTATGTTGATTTTTCATTTTACTTAATGTATCAGAAACGTACAGCAGGCGTTCGCTTTCAGCCGGTTTTGGTTGATTCTGGAGCTTATATAAGGTGCTGTGAACAATCCTTTTTAAGTCATGCGAATAACATGAACTAAACAATTTAAACTTTTCAGGCACGTTCTTGTTGTAAGAGCTATGCCGATCATAAATTTATTATGATCTTTAATAAAAAATAGTATATACCATGAAGATACTTCGATTAGTGCCACTGGTTGTTATAATAGCAGTGGTAACCCAGGGTTGCGTTAGCAACAAAAAGTACGCCGAATTGCAAGGAAATTATACGCAGTTGCAAAACAGCACACAGGATTTAAGTGTAAAATATCAGCGCAGTGAGCAGGCCCTTGCTGTTGCGAATGGCCGGATTGCCAGTCTCGACGAGCAAATAGCGCTGGCTAAATCAAATGCGCTTGGTTTACAGGATGCATTGAATAAATGCCTGGCTGGTAATAACCAGGGCGGCGCAAACATTTCAAAATTGGTTGATGAGATCAATTCATCAAACAAATATATCCAGTACCTGGTGGCCACCAAAAACAAAAGCGACTCGCTTAATATGGTGTTAACCAACAACCTTACCCGCTCTTTAAGCAAAGAAGATGCGCAGGGTGTGGATGTACAGGTATTAAAAGGCGTGGTTTATATTTCATTGTCTGATAATATGTTGTACAAATCAGGCAGCTATGAGATCTCTGATAAAGCAGGTTCTGCATTGTCAAAAATAGCCAAGATCATTACCGATTACTCTACTTATGATGTGTTGATTGAAGGTAATACCGATAACGTGCCAATTAAACAAACCAATATCCGTAACAACTGGGATTTGAGTACTTTAAGGGCATCATCTGTAGTGCAAGCCTTACAGACAACCTATAATGTTGATCCTAAACGCTTAACTGCGGGCGGCAGGGGCGAGTATAACCCAATTGCCGATAACGCAACACCTGCCGGCAAAAGCCAAAACAGGCGTACACAAATTATCATCACTCCTAAACTCGATCAGTTTATGGATCTGATAGGTAAAGCACCGGCACCGGGCGCCACAACTGCTCCGGCTCAATAAGAAAAAAAATGTTTGTTAAACGGCCCTGGCAATAAGTCAGGGCCGTTTTTGTTTACATCATTTTACTCAAAAGTTGATTTTTGTTGGTTTGTACCTACATAATGCAATTGTTACAATACAAAAGCTTTAATTGAATTGTGAATTGATCCCGAAATTATTAACTTTAATTTCTTGTAGACCAATTTAACCAATTTTGACTGATGTTCCAGAAGTTATATTATGTGTGGCTTGTTATTGCTGCATCCGTTTTGTTCACCCTGCACGCATGTAATTCATCCGGCCAGGTTGATGCAGAGCAAATGCCCGATACCATCAGTTACAACTTTAACATCAGGCCAATCCTGTCAGATAAATGCTTTAAATGTCATGGCCCGGATGCGGCCCACCGCCAGGCCGATCTACGATTAGATATCCCCGAGAGTGCTTACCAGGCATTAAAAGACAACCCATCGGCGCATGCCCTTGTACCGGGTAACTCTATTTTATCTGAACTGTACCGCCGGGTATCTACCAAAGATACAGCAGAGCAGATGCCGCCACCCTCATCAAACCTAAAAAAGTTAACCCCTTTTGAAGTAGACCTGATAGAGAAATGGATTAAGCAAGGTGCCAGATACGAAAAGCATTGGGCTTTTGTGGCACCTCGTTCGTATCCTATCCCGCAGGTGAAAAACATCACCTGGCCAAAAAATCCGATTGATAACTTTGTATTACACAAACTGGAAGAAAAAGGAGTTGACCCTAACCCCGAAGCTGATAGAGAACGCCTGTTAAAACGGGTTTCGCTCGATTTAACAGGCCTGCCACCAAGCCTGCAACTGATGGATAAGTTTTTGGCCGATAAAAGCCCCGATGCTTATCAAAAAGTGGTTGATGAACTGATGGCCAGCCCACAATACGGCGAAAAGATGACCCTGCATTGGCTGGATGTTGCCCGCTATGCCGATTCGCATGGTTACCAGGATGATAATTACCGCAGCCAATGGCCGTGGCGCGATTGGGTAATCCATGCCTTCAACGAAAACCTGCCATATAATCAATTTATTACGTGGCAACTGGCCGGCGATCTGCTTCCCAACGCTACCAAAGAACAAATTCTGGCAACAGGCTTTAACCGCAACCATAAAATAACCGAAGAAGGTGGCGTAATTGACGAAGAATATCGCGTAAGCTACGTAACCGACCGCACCAATACCTTTGGTAAAGCCATGTTGGGTATTACACTGGAATGCGCGCATTGCCATGATCATAAATACGACCCGTTTTCGCAAAAGGAATATTACCAGGTATTTTCATTTTTTAACAACGTAAAGGAAGTCGGCATCGAATCTGTTGTTGGCGGCCCCGAAACTTACGCTAAGCGGCCATTGATGCAGATCAGCAATGAAGAGGTTAAAAAGATTCTCACCTTCATCAACAAGCGCGATACCGATAAGCTTATTGTATCTATCATGGGCGATAGCGACAAAGTGCGGCCCACCTATATCCTGAAACGTGGCAACTATGATGCCCATGGCGATGTTGTTGAGCCCGGAACGCCAAAATCGATATTGCCATTTACAGCCAATTACCCCAAAAACAGGCTTGGTTTGGCCGAATGGCTGTTTAATAAAAATAATCCGCTGGCTGCAAGGGTATTTGTTAACCAAACCTGGCAGGAGTTTTTTGGCAAAGGCATTGTAAAAAGTTCGGGCGATTTTGGGATGCAGGGCGATTTGCCATCGCACCCCGAGTTGCTGGATTGGCTTTCTGTTGATTTCAGGGATCATGGCTGGGATATTAAACGGCTGGTTAAACAAATTGTGATGTCGGCAACTTACCGTCAGTCGGCAGTAATGAGTTCCGATAAATTAAAATCTGACCCGGATAACACATTGCTATCACGCGGCCCACGGTCAAGATTACCGGCCGAGTTTGTGCGCGACCTGGTTTTAGCCAGTAGCGACCTGCTGAACCGGGATATTGGCGGACCGAGTGTAAACCCATATCAACCGCCTGGTTTGTGGGAAAATGCCACATCGGGCAGGGGGCAACTGGCCAGTTATAAACAGGTGCATGGCCCTAACCTGTATCGCCGTGGTATGTATACTTTAATTAAGCGTACGGTACCGCCTGCTTCATTAGGTATTTTTGATGCCAGTAACCGCGATCAATGCGAGGTTAAACGCTTGCGCACCAACACGCCGTTACAGGCGCTGGTAATGCTCAATGATCCAACGGTGTTGGAAGCGGCGCGTGTATTAGCAGCTAAATTACTGGCAGATCATTCATCATCTAACGATAAAATAATTAAAGCTTTCCGCCTCATTATGTGCCGCTATCCACAGAAAAAAGAACTAAACATATTAATGGCCTATTATAAAGATGAATTGAAAGGCATGAATAAAGCCGACGCTGAAAAATTACTGAGCGTGGGAGAGTACCCTGTACCCTCCAATATAGATAGGCTAAACCTGGCGGCCATGATGAAAGTAGTGGATGCCATTTACAATTTAGAAGAAGCGATAACCAAAACCTGATATGGAAAGAGATTTTTTAGAAAGCAGGCTTAATATCAACCGGCGCAGGTTCCTCTCCAGGTTAAGCCTGGGTATTGGCAGTGTGGCGCTGGGATCATTGCTTATCCCCGATCTTTTTAGCGGCAAGGGCGATGAAAGCGAGGCCGATTTTATTCCCGGCATCCCCAATTTTGCGCCAAAGGCCAAAAGGGTGATCTATCTTTTCCAGGATGGTGCACCTTCGCAACTGGAATCGTTTGATTACAAACCCAAACTGCGCGATATGATGGGGCAGGAGCTGCCGCCATCTGTACGGGGTAACCAGATCCTTACCGGGATGACGGCCAAACAAACCTCCTTTCCGCTGGTGGGTTCGTTTTATGATTTTAAGCAATACGGCGAATCGCGTGCCTGGGTAAGCGATCTGTTTCCGCACATTGGCAAAATAGCCGATGATATCTGCATTATCCGTTCCATGAATACTGATGCTATTAACCATGACCCTGCACTTACCTTTTTTCAAACCGGCGCGCAGCAGGGTAACAGGCCAAGTATGGGCTCGTGGGTGAGCTATGGGTTGGGCAGCGAGAATAAAAACCTGCCGGCATTCACAGTGCTGCTATCCAAAGGTAAAGGCAACGGCCAGGGCGTTTACTCCAAATTATGGAGTAATGGCTTTTTAGATTCTATTCACCAGGGTGTGCAGTTTAGCAGCGGCGAAAACCCGATATTATACCTGAATGATCCTGATGGCCTAAACCGACACGAGCGCCGCAAAATGCTGGATAAATTGGCCGAGCTGAACGATATCAATTATAAGGAATTTGGCGATCCGGAGATCAATACCAAGATACAGCAATATGAAATGGCCTACCGGATGCAAACCGCCGTACCCGAAATTATGGATGTATCCAAAGAATCGGACGATATTGTGAAAATGTACGGGCCGGATTGTTTGATCCCGGGTACCTATGCGGCCAACTGTTTGCTGGCCCGCAAGCTATCAGAAAACGGCGTACGCTTTGTGCAGCTTTACCACCAGGGATGGGATCAGCATAGTAACCTGCCGCAGGAAATGGCCGGCCAGGCCAAGGATGTCGACCAGGCATCGGCTGCCCTGGTTACCGATTTAAAACAACGTGGATTATTGGATGAAACCCTGGTGGTTTGGGGAGGCGAGTTTGGCCGCACCAATTACAGCCAGGGTAAGCTGGAAAAAGCCAATTATGGCCGCGACCATCACCCGCGCTGCTTCAGTATCTGGATGGCAGGCGGAGGCATCAAACCCGGTATGGTTTATGGCGAATCGGACGATTTTGGCTATAACATTGTTAAAGATCCGGTGCACGTGCATGATTTTCATGCCACCATGCTTAACCAGTTAGGCATCGATCATAAAAAACTAACGTTTAAAAGTTTAGGTAGAAGATACCGGTTAACCGATGTTGCTGGGAATGTGGTGAAAGGGATAATCACATAACACGATTTTGGGATATTTTGGGATGAACAGGATTAAAGTTTAGGATATTTGAAAGGTTTTTGTTCCCTCCCAACAGCTACGGTGTGTACACATCTTTTTAACTAAAAAAATGTCATTTCGATAGAGCGAAGGGGGGGAATGAGCGGGGTGCGAAAGAGAAACTATCTCTTGAGCAAAGCGAAAAATCCTATACAAGCGACGAGCAAACGTGGTCATTCGTGCAAGATTTCTCCTCACCTCCGGCCTACAATCCCCCATAGGTTCGTTCGAAATGACAACGTTTTTATTAGTAATTAAATTTGAAAAGATCTGTACATAGGTCCGTTGGGAGGGAAGAGAAAACAGGATATGACAACCATCGTTATACCCACACCCTTTTAATTCAACTATCATAACACATTGCTTATTATATGAAAAGCAGCCATAAAGGTTTTGCCGAAGGCGCGTTGTTTGCGCTTAATATTTTTATTTTGGTTTTACTGGCAGCCGGCGATAGTCTGGTTGTGCCGTTGTGGTTGCAGCCGGTGGGCCGGCTTCACCCGCTGATACTTCACTTTCCTATCGTGATCCTCTTATTGGCCATGCTGATGGAATATTTCCGGTTTCGGAATGAGTTTGCCAATGAAAGGTTGTATCAAAACTTCGCCGATTACCTGTTGCTGTGTGGTGCCTTACTATCGTCATTAACGGTTATTATGGGCTTGCTGTTATCGCGTGAGCCTGGTTATGAGGGCGGCAACCTGTTATGGCATAAGTGGTTTGGTGTAAGCGTGGTTTTTATAAGTTACGGTATTTACCTTATTCGCAATAAGCCTAAATACAGCGCCACACTGGCCAAAACCGGGGCTTTGGTATTGATGTTTTGCCTGGTGATAGCAGGGCACTTTGGCGGTAACCTTACCCATGGCGATGATTTTGTTTTAGGGCCGGTAATGAGTAAGGATAAGGTGCCACTTGAACAGGCGCTGGTTTACCGCGATGTGATTAACCCCATATTTGAAGCCAAATGCCAAAGCTGCCATAATGCCGATAAAATGAAAGGCGGGTTAATGCTCACCAGCCAGTCGGCATTATTAAAAGGCGGTAAAAGCGGGAAACTTTTTGTGCCCGGCAAACCGGAGATAAGTTTGCTTTTACAGCGCATCCATTTACCCGATGGCGAAAAAAAACACATGCCGCCAACAGGTAAAACACAATTAACGGATGAGGAAAAAACATTGCTTTATCTTTGGGTAAAAGGTAATCCCGATTTTAAAAAGAAGGTGATAGATTTGCCTGCTACCGACTCTTTGAGGACAATTGCGGCAAGCTTTTTAAAACCCGCCGAAAATGCAGAGGAGGTTTATGATTTTGCTGCCGCGGATGATAAGGATATCAAAAAGCTTAATAATAACTACCGGGTAATTTATCCGCTGGCTAATGGTTCAGTGGCATTGGCGGTAAACATCTACAATAAAAGCACCTATAACGTAAAGGTGCTTGATGAGCTTGGCCCGATAAAAAAGCAGGTGGTATCGCTCAATTTAAACAAGATGCCCGTAAAAGATGCCGATCTTAAAGCCATAGCGCAGTTTGAAAACGTGCGCAGCCTCAGCCTTAATTTTAGTGATCTTACAGGGAAAGGTTTAAAGGAACTTGCAGCTTTAAAACACCTTAAAACCCTTTCTGTTGCCGGTGTAAAGCTAAACGCGGCAGATGTAAATGTGCTGGCACCTATTAAAAGTTTAACCGAACTTACCATTTGGGATACCGGCCTAAAAATAGCCGATCTTGCCCCGCTGCAAAAAGCCAATAGACAATTACAGTTTATTACAGGCTATAAAGATGATGGCAAAGCTTTAAAACTTACCAGTGTACAATTAAAAAATCCGGCGGTGATATTTAAACAAAATTACCAGCTGCAATTGGGTAATCCAATTAAAGGAGTTGATATCCGTTACACCACGGACGGGAGCGTGCCCGATAGCGTTCATGCTACCTCCTATAAACCAGGCACTATAATTACGCAAAGTACCGTGATTAAGGCGCGTGCATTTAAAGCCGGATGGATAGGTAGCGATACCGCGCAATTTAATGTTTATAAATGCCTGTACACGCCGGATAGCATTAGTTTTTTAACTTATCCGGATAGTAAATACAAAGGTGACGGCCCCAAAACGTTAATTGATAAAGAATTAGGAGGTGGTAATTTTGGCAACGGCAAATGGCTGGCATCGCAAAAGGACCTGGATATGTTGATGTGGTTTAACAAACCTGTTGAACCACATATTTTAAGCCTTAGCGTGATGCGTAATATCGGCTCACAGATCTTTTTACCATCCTCTGTGGAAGTGTGGGGCGGGGTCGATCAAAATCATTTAAAACTGTTGGGCGCGGTTAATACGGTAGCGCCCGGTAAAGATGATCCTTTTGCATTATTAAGTATAGAATGCCCTTTGAAAACGAGTATACCTATATCCTGCATGAAGCTCATAGCCAAACCACTGAAAATCGTTCCCACATGGCATCCTGCAAAAGGAAAACCGGGATGGTTGTTTATGGATGAGGTGTTTATAAATTGAGGGGGAGTTGCTGTGCCGCTAAAGACTTACGAAGTTTTTAAAACTTCGTAAGTCTGGGATTTACAACTTGCTATGGGAAATCGCAAAACGGCTAATCGCCTTCCCTAAAACCTAAAATTCAACGAAAAATACGGGTACCAACCTTCTTCCGAATGGCCTGCTAATAACTGCACTACCGTTAAACCAGCTGGTTCAAAATATAAACCGCCGCCAACGCCGTTATGCCATTTATCTGAACTCTCTTCTTTGATCCATACGCGGCCGGTATCGTAAAAGCCCATCAGACCTAATTCACCTGGTAATATATAGCTGGAAATATTGGTTAACCTGATGCGGGTTTCAAAGTTGTTATAAGCCATATGTTGACCGGCGAACCTAAACTGCCTGTAGCCTAATAAATTGCCTTCTCCACCCAAAAACAACGATTGATAAAACGCTGATTTGCCAGCTGTAACACCGCCGCCAATCCTATCGGCCAAAACAACGGCGCTGCCCAGGCTTTGGTAAACGCCAAACTCGGGGATCACTTGCAGGTAAGATTTTGAATTGTTGTTTAATCCGGCATAGCCCTGCACTTTAACATTCAGATAAGTACCCGATGTTGGCAGCATTTTATTGTTGCGTTTATCGTTGGTAAATATGGCTACCACACCCGCGTGAAGTTTGGCTTTATCTACCGATAAACTATCGTACGATTTGATGAGCGAAGTGTTATTGATAAAACGCCCGACATTATCCTCGGCATTATAATGGTAATATTGCAGGGATGGCCCTATGCTAAAACTGGTGCCTTTAGTTCCTTTCCACCTAAAGGCGGGATCAAGCTGATAGGTGTTAAAGCGGGTGCGGTAATAACGCACATAATCGCCGCTCTTATCAAACTGGGTTTCGTTACCACGGCCAAAAAAGTTAATGGTATTATCAGGTGCTTTAATCAACGTGTTTATAGTGAAATCGGCTTGTCCAAAAGCGTGGATCCACTCGCCGGTATAACTTAAGCTGAAAGCTTTGGTAGAAAACGAATGGCTGACTAATAACTGCTGCATATCATTATAAGGTAGCTTACGAAAACCATTCTGATGTGTGAACCGGAAACCAGCGCCTAATATAAAACCGTCATCCTTATTCAAGCCAACATCGGCCAAAGGCATCCATACATTGATTGGGTTAACAGGCAGGTAAGCGGTATTGGAACTATCTTTTGATAAATGCAGGCTTACGTTTTGCTTATCGCCGGTTACCTGTATATCGTCGCCACGGTCATAAATCGGAACCTTATTTTTTGATTTTACGATGTTGTATTCTTTGTGGCCAAGGCTATCCACAAAACGTAATTTGATAGGTGAGGACTGGTTATTTAATATCACCCTGTCGCTGCCTTCGCCGGTATAGATCCTGATCTCTTTGGTTATAGCCGGGTCGAAATTGGCATTGATGATGGTATCCTTGACATTTCCGCTTTTGGTGATCTTATTAATGGCGATGTTTAGCCCATTGTCAGGCGCATCAGTTATGCTAATCTGCTCATTTTTATTACTGGTATGAATATCAATGATGCGGTTAATAAAACGGTAATAGTAATCCATAGCTGCCGGGATATTGGCACGCCTTTCTTTAAGCTGTTTAAAAAGCTCATCATGCCTTATTTTATACGATGCAGCCGGCAAACGTTTAAGGCCTTGCTCCAATACATCATCGGTTTCAACAGCTACAAAATCGTTCACAATTTTCATCCAGTCCTTATAACTCATACGGGCAGACGGGTAACGATCAAGGAAAACCGACGTCCACATCGAAAAACGGATATCATTTATTTCGCCGCCATATCCCTGCAAAAAGGGTACAAGCCATTGGCTGGATGCCAGGCTTGGCAATACGCCCTGGTTAATATAAAAAGCCTGGTCGCGGTCGCGTGGAATGCCGGTATACACTTTTTTACCATCCTCTTTGTCTTTAGTAAAACGCCAGTTGTCATCATGCCTGTCCCAGTCGCCCACCAATAAGTCAAGACAACGTGCCGTTAGCCAGGCATGGCTGTCAAATGAATTATCATTATCATCATAAAGGTCTTGCATCACATCCTGCACGTTTTTTGATTTGCCGGTTGGTTCGCGTTCCTCAAAAAGGCATACCTTACCTGCAAATGTTGCATTATACTTACCAAAGTTTTTATCGCCCGATACTACACCGATGATAGGCGTAGCATGCGGCACTCCGGCAGCAATAGCCAATGGCGGCACAATAAGGGCCGAGAAAGGGTGTTGGGCACTCATGGCATCAAGCTCCCAGTCGGCAGCGAAGGTTTGCCTCAACTGTTCTGGCAGGGTTTTAGATGGGTCTTTCTCTACGCTGCGTAATACCCATTCTTTACCGGTGGGGTCAACCATTCTTAATGATGTTGTTTGAAAACCACCGCCCAATTGTTCGGGAGTAAGGCCGCCATGCAGCTGAGAAATACGCAGAACCGGCAGTTTGGTAAGCGCTCCCCATTCTTTGCGGTAATTTTCGCCAAATAGCCAGCGGTGAAAGCCGGTTACCTTATCATATTGTTCATGCACCCGTACCTCAACGCTATCCTGGGTTATTACACCTGTAATTGGGCCTTCCTGGGCTTTAGCAAGGGTAGATACAAGGCCAATTGTTAAAACGAGTAGAACTTTTTTCATACGGTATAGGTAATTTGTACGTTTTTAATCAAGTTAATATTTTTCACAGCATACAATAACAGGGAATCAATTTATCCCACCAAAATGGAAAAGCAGATTAAGCCCGGATCAAGCATAAAGATAAAAGCAGTTGTCACATATTTGTGCATCACAGGCTAAAGTTATGCCATTTTATATCGAATTGATAATAAGTGTATGGTGTATTTGGTATTGATGGGAGTTCATGATATGTCATTTATTCAGGGATAAAAACGAAATATCGTCAATAGTTTACCTTGCGTTATTAGCATAACACGCTGCAAACTATTGAGGTAACAATGCAAGTAAAACCTATCCCTTTGCTATCAATAGCATCGCTTCTTCGCGCGATTTGTTTTCGATAGCCATCACAAATTCTACCGCGCCGCCGCCCTTACCGCAGCCAAAACACTGGAACTGGTTTTTCTCTGGCGATACCATTAACGAAGTAGCAAGATCCTTATGAAAAGGGCAGCGGCCCTTTAGGTTGCGGCGGCTTTGTTCTAATAAAATATACCTGGAAACAATTTTAACAAGATCGACCTGTGCCGATAAAATATTTTGATCTGACGACATGCTATTTTAACAATTTTATACTTCCCAGGGAAGGGCGCGGCGAAAATAGCACTTACAACATAGCTATAAAACAGGAAACACAGATTGTGGAAAAAAATTAATGTATAGGGGAACAGCCGAAACTTTTACACAAAAATTAGAATTGGAAAGTTTTTTTTGTATCATTACGGATGCGATTTTATACCGAATGCTGCTCCCTGATGCTTGTTCTCTTATCTTTCGGCAATCCGGATAAAACTGTGGCAGCCACAACTTCGGCCGCGCCGGTAAAGAAGGTTGTAGCAAAATCTAACAAGTTTAAAACAGCCACGGGTGTTTTAACCGGGGATATTTCACCCGCAGATCTGATAACGTTTGCCCGTTCGTTAAAGGGTATCAATTACAGGTATGGATCAACCAATCCGCTCAGAGGGTTTGATTGCTCGGGCTTTGTTAATTACGTGTTTAACCATTTCGATATCGCGGTTCCCCGCAGCTCCGGTGATTTTTTATCGGCGGGAAAAGTAATTGAACTAAAAGATGCTAAACCCGGCGATTTGATCCTTTTTACAGGAACCGGAACGGGAAAAAGACATAAAAGACATTCAAGATCAATAGGGCATATCGGCATCATGTTGTCATCTATAGCGGAAGGCTTTAAATTTATACATTCCACCTCAGGAGCCGCAAATGGTGTTACCGAAACAGAGCTGAATGATTACTACATGGGCCGTTTTATGAAAATTATCCGTGTATTTCCTCAGAATGACGAAACGCCGGCTCCGCCTGCCGCAGATCTTTCCAGTTTGTAATTTAATTATTCCGGTTTTCAACAATATAGGCGATGATGCAATTCAATCGCTAAATTTGACATGATTTCTGTTTTGTGCAGAGATCTACATAAATACAGGAAAGCGCATGGTGTTGGAGCCCCTTCAGGAACTCATTATTAAATTTATTGAAAATACCAACAGGCCAATATTCCTGACAGGTAAGGCGGGCACCGGGAAAACCACATTCCTGCGCTACATAAGGGCCAATATTACCAAAAACCTGGCGGTTGTTGCACCCACTGCCGTTGCCGCTATCAATGCAGGAGGGGTTACCATTCATTCTTTTTTCCAGGTACCGTTTGGACCACAGGTGCCCGCTACCAGTGCACAGGAGTTAAATGATCTTGCCCCGCGACAAATAAGCCAGGAGAAAGACAAGGTTTTAAAATACCTCGATCTGCTGATCATCGACGAGATCAGTATGGTGCGGGCAGATGCGCTTGATTATATTGATTCGGTATTGAGGCAGGCCAAAGGATCAAATCGCCCCTTCGGCGGTGTACAGCTGTTAATGATAGGCGATCTTTTTCAGTTGCCTCCGGTTTTTGAAAAGGACTGGCCGGTATTGAAAAACTTTTATACCGGCCCTTATTTTTTTGACAGCCTGGCTTTTAAAAAGTTCCCGGTGCTGGTTTTTGAGCTTACCCAGGTATATCGCCAAAAAGATCCTGTATTTGTAGAAATCCTGAACAACATCCGGAATGGTTATGCCAACAATGACCTTTTAGGCAGGTTAAACGAGCGCTTTGATGCCAACCTGAATGCCAATTGGTTAAAGGATTATGTAACGCTATCTACCCATAATAAACTGGTTAACGATATAAACCAGCAACGGCTGGAAGAATTGAATGGAGAGGCATTTACTTTTAAAGCCGTGATAACCGGTGAGTTCCCTAAAGAAGGCTATCCGGCCGAAGAAGCGTTAGTACTAAAAGTTGGTGCCCAGGTAATGTTTATCAAAAACGATAGCTCGGGCAAAAAACAATACTATAACGGCCGGACAGGGCGCGTCACCGCCATTGGCCAAGGCAGTATTCGCTTAAGTTTTTTAGATGATGGAACCGAGTTTGAAGTGGTGCCCGAGATTTGGCAAAATGTAAAATACGCGCTATCCGAAACTGACCAAAAAGTAAATGAAACCAATAATGGCTCATTCAGTCAATATCCGTTAAGGCTGGCCTGGGCCATTACTATCCATAAAAGCCAGGGCCTAACCTTCGAAAAGGCGATCATCGATGTTGATGCCGCCTTTGCCTTTGGGCAGGCTTACGTGGCGCTTAGCCGCTGCCGTACATTAGAAGGAATGATCCTCAAATCTCCCGTACGGCAAGAAAATATCAGAACCGACCCTGAGATCATTCGCTTTATGCAAACGGCTGTAGCGCAAAGTCCGGATGAGCAATTATTACAGGCAACCATTCATAATATCGAGCAGGAGGAGTTAAGCGATATCTTTGATTTTTCGATGCTGGCCGGTGGGTGGAAACAACTTAAAGTCATTCTACTTGCAACTGAGCCAAAGGATAGTCCGCTGAGCAGCCACGTACAGCAAACCGAGCTTTTACTGTTGCAAGAAATTAAAGCGATAGGCGATAGGTTCATCAGGAAAGAACTCTCGGCCTTACCTTCTGATGAGGGCATATGGAAGAACACCGTATTTACTGGTCGCTTAAAAAATGCGGCTGCTTATTTTGTAGCCAAACTGAATGTATTTTCCACCGCTATTAACGGGTTTTATACCGCTAAAAATGCCAATGATTTCTCCGCCGAGTTTTATGATAGCCTGAACTATTTATTGGTAAACCTTAAAGCAAAAACTGCCGCTTTTATCCGTATGCCTATAGCATCCGCAACTGCCGATGTTTTATCATCGGTGAAAGAAGCGGGCATCGGCTATAAGCCCATCTATAAAAACTGGAATGCTAAAGAGTTGCCTAAAGAAAAGGAGATCATAAACCCCGAACTGTATAAGCAGCTACTTCATTGGCGTAAAGAAACCAGTGCGCAGCGCAAAATTCTGGAACACACGCTGGTATCTGAAAATATGCTGAGAGATATCACAGCCAAACTGCCACGTACACTAAACCAGCTTTCGCAGGTAAAAAGTTTTGGCGATGCCAAGGCAACCGATTTCGGCGACCAGATCCTAAAACTCATCAGGACTTATTTAGGCGAAGGCGATCTGTTTTCTTAAGTTTTTAATAACGAGGGATACCAGGGCCATTGTAAGGATTTTCCAGGGCGTTCTTGATCCGCAGCAACTGATGTTTATGACGCCAGTTATCGGGATATAAATTCATATTGGTAAGCAACTGCTTAACACGATCTGGCACATTAAGCTGTGTAGTGGCACGGTCTAATCTAAGTTCGGCGGGTAGTGGTGTATTGGTAAAATAATCGTTTAGTTCCTCAAAAGTCATGAGGTAAAGTTAATAAACATTTTATTTTCCTTCTTCTAAATTCAAAAGCACCGCCAAGGCAAAGGTATCTAATTGGGTTAACATAACTTAACACATTTTAGATACGATGTATTGTAACTATTTAATAATCAATATTTTATACTTTAACAAGGTTAACACTAAACTGATGTATTGCGCAATTTAGACGCATCCAAATATTTGTGCCTGTTGTTGACCACCATATGGAGGGCTTCTTTTGGGCTACACAGTCACTTTTGAGGCTAATTCACTGCGAAAATCTGTGTTTGGTGTCAGAAAATTTTACGGTAACTGGTTGTATAAAAATAAATTATGAAAAATTTGTATTTTAATAAGTTAACATACTATATTTACACTTATTAAATCATTAATGCTAAAAACTTAAAACCATGTGGAAAAAAACTTACTCAATGGTAACCAAGGATGTTACCAAAGAACAAATGTGGAAGCTGTTTGCAGATGTCAATAACTGGCATGAGTGGGATTCAAATATTGAATTCGCTAAAATAGAAGGAGAGTTTGAGGCAGGTAATCACTTTATTTTAAGACCCAAAGGTGGACCTAATGTTAAAGTGAACCTGACAGAAACGGTTAAAAATCAAAAATATATAGATGTTACCAATTTTGCCCTGGCTAAAATGTATGATGAACATTTGTTTGAAGATACCGCCGACGGTTTGAAAATCACCAATACCCTATGGGTTACAGGTTTACTAAGTTTTGTTGGGATAAAGTTGGTAGCCCAGAAAATTGTTGATGATACTCCGGCCGATATGCTGAAGCAAATCGCGGCCGCAAAAAAGCTGTGATAGTTGTAGGTTCTTTAAATTGAAGTAAACAGATGATCTGGTAACTATGGATTATTAATAAAATTACAACTATGAAACAGGCAGATAATACCTTTAGCTTTGAAAACGCCGAAGATAGCAGCGGCTTTTTGTTATGGCAGGTAACTAATTTGTGGCAACGCGAAATAAAGAAAGCATTGGCGCCATATGATCTTACCCATTCGCAATATGTGCTATTGGCCAGCACGCATTGGTTAACTTTGCACAATAGGGAGGTAACCCAGGTTTTGTTATCCACACATACAAAAATAGACCCGATGACAACTTCTACCGTACTGCGTACACTACAAACCAAAGGATTGTTAAAGCGACAGGAACATGCAACAGACACGAGGGCGAAAATTATTTTACTTACAGAAACGGGCAAGCAGGTGGCGAGGCTGGCGGTTGTTGCCGTTGAAGATTTTGACCGTAAGTTTTTTGAGTTATTGGGTAATAACTCCGCTGCATTTAATAAAACGCTATTGAATTTGCTTAGTTATAAAGGGTAGGGAGGGAAATCGCTTTTAACATTATTTTCTCACAAGCTGAGATTTGAGTAAACGCCAATTTAACTGCCCGTAGGATAGATTGTAGCGAATTTTACGTTTTTTTTGACTTCATATTTTAATTTGTGCTATCAATTAACTCTAAAATTCGTGAAATTCGATTAAATTGTAACCAAGGCGGCGGGCATTCGTGTCTAACTCAAAAAAAGATGCTTTACTGATAACACGAATTCATTACATTGGTGGTAAAAGGCATTTCCATGAAGGGGTAGGTCAGGGTACTATAAAAGCTTGTTTTTGTGTATCATAACCGGACACTTGCTGTAACAGAAGCGTACGCTTTAAATAGTTATTGCGCTATTAAGTTATTGAAATACAGTATTTTAATTTGTGGCATGTGTTTTTGTAATCACTATTCAAAATATATTATACTACAGTGGACAGAAAAATTGAAAAAAAGACCTGGAATACCAAACGAATACTTACTATAGCTGGTATTACAGGCATTATTTTATTGATTGGAGGGGTTATTTACGCTACATCTGGTAAAAGCAAGTTAGATGTTGATACCGAACGCATAACTATTAGTACTATCACTAAAGGCCCTTTCCAGGAAAATATTCCGGTTAACGGTACAGTAATGCCGCTTACTACTATTTTTCTTGATGCTTCTGAAGGTGGCGTGGTTGAAGAAAAATTTGTTGAAGACGGCGCTACACTTAAAAAAGGTGACCCTATATTAAGGTTATCAAACACCGATCTGGAATTAACCCTTGCAAACCAGGAAACAGCAGTATACGGTCAACAAACACAAATGCAGATATCGCATAATAATGCTACGCAAAGTACAATTGGTAAATTAAATACCATGGCCGATGTGGATAACGCGTATGTAGAGGCTAAACGTGTTTATGATCTTGATAAAAAGTTATACGATCAAAAAGCAATTGGTTTACAGGAGTATCAGCAAGCGGTAAACACTTATAAATACCAGGTAAGCCGTAAAAGATTGGCTGCCCAAATTTTAACTCAGGATACAGCACTGGTAAAACAACAGGATTCGCAATCAAAAGAGCAATACGCGCAAATGAGGAGCGCCCTGGAACTGATGAGAAAAAAAGTTGCCCTTTTAACGCTAAGGGCACCTATTGACGGCCAGCTGACGAATTTAGATGCCGAAGTAGGCCAGAACAAAAACAAAGGAGAGCACTTAGGCCAGATAGACGTACAATCGGGCTTTAAGGTACGAGTTGATATTGATGAGCACTACTTGTCTCGTATATACCCGGGCTTAAAAGGCGATTTTCAGTTTGCCGATAAAACTTATAACTTAATTATTAAAAAGGTATTTACCATTATTACAGCCGGTAGGTTCCAGGTTGATATGCAATTTGTTGGTACTGTACCGAAGGGCATCCGTAAAGGGCAAACCTTACAGGTAAGGCTTGCATTAAGCGATGAAACTACCGCTGTATTGGTACCTAAAGGAGGGTTCTTCCAGCAAACAGGTGGTAACTGGATATTCAAGGTGAGTGAAGATGGTAAAAAAGCTTACAAGGTTAATATTCAGCTTGGCCGTTCAAGTCCTGATTACTATGTGGTAACCGATGGTTTGAATCCTGGCGATAAGGTAATAACCTCAAGCTATGAAACCTATGGCGATATCCAGGAACTGGTGCTCAAAAAATAAGCCCCACCCAAACCCTCCCCGGTAGGGAGGGCTTTAAAAAGGAAAGAGGCAGTAAAAAAAGTCTCCCCAACCGAGGGAGATTTAGAGGGGGCTGGCCGGAAGGATTAAATGTTTGCAGCTTTACTGCAACGAAACATTGACAGCCAGCGTCATATAAACAGAAATTGATTAAAAAATAAGAATATAAACCAAATCAAAAAAACGAACCAATTATCACAGGCTGGTTCAGGAGGGGCAAATGATAAAAATTACTAATCTCGAAAAATTTTACCGTACAGAAGAGGTAGAGACCATAGCTTTAAACAAGCTATCAATTGAAATTGCAACGGGCGAGTTTGTGGCCATCATGGGCCCATCTGGCTGCGGCAAATCAACATTGCTTAACATTTTAGGCATGCTTGATGACCCGGATGAAGGCAGCTACGTTTTTAACGAAATTGAGGTGGCGCATTTCACCGAGCGTAAACGTGCCGACCTACGCAAACACAACATCGGTTTCGTTTTCCAAAGCTTTAATCTTATTGATGAGCTTACTGTATTTGAAAACGTAGAGTTGCCACTGATCTATACCGGTGTACCTGCATCTGAGCGTGTAAAAAGGGTAGAAGAAGTTTTGGATAAAATGCAGATCATGCACCGCAGAAACCACTATCCGCAACAGTTATCAGGTGGTCAGCAACAACGTGTGGCCATTGCCCGCGCGGTTGTAAACAAACCCAAACTGATCCTTGCGGATGAGCCTACCGGTAACCTGGATAGTACTAATGGTAATGATGTAATGGAACTGCTTACCGACCTGAATGAGCAAGGTACAACCATTATTATGGTGACGCACTCTGAGCATGATGCACGTTACAGCCACCGCATCATCAGGTTGCTTGACGGACAGGCCGTTGTGGAAAATATAATGGTTTAAACCATACATCATTCTACCCCAACAGAAGATAGTTTATATAAGTTAATAGTGCCTGCTTACCCCTTCCAAACGGAAGGGGTCGGCTTGTTTTGTACTATATCATTGGTAATTTGCTTCTCGTCATTAAGTCATTATTGAAATGAGATTTAAGTAGTAAGTAAAAAATGACAGCGCAGCTAAATGACCAATGACCTAATGACGCGCAGCCAACTAATAAACCAATAAGATGATAAGAAATTACTTAAAAACCGCGTATCGTTCCCTGTTAAAAAACAAGGGTTTTACTGTTTTAAATGTTTTGGGCTTATCAATTGGCCTGGCTACCTGTTTGTTGATTGTTTTTTATGTGGTTGATGAGCTAAGCTACGACCGCTATAATATTAATGCCGACCGGATTGTAAGGATAACCGAAGAAGCCCGGCTAAATGGCAATGCCGGCTCATATGCCGGCACAGAAGCCCCCTTGCTTAATGCATTAAAAGGTAACTTCCCCGAAATTGAAAAATCAACCAAGCTGATCCCGGCATCGGCTTTATTCATATCTCCTCAAAAATTTCGCTTCAAAAAAGGCAGCACCAACCTGCAGGAGCACAATGTGGTGTTTGCTAATTCAGACATGTTTGATGTTTTTACACTGCCTATGGTAGATGGCAGTCCACTGGCATCCTTAACAGAACCACATACCGCGGTGATAACCGAGAGCACGGCAAAAAAATATTTTAACAAGACAAACGTTGTTGGGCAAACCTTAACCCTTAATGATACCAGCGTTTACAAAATTACCGGAGTAATTAAAGATATCCCAGCCCAATCGCATTTTAACTATGATTTCTTTTTATCATGGTCGTCGTTACCCGAAAGCCACATTTATGGCTGGGGTGTAAGCGGGCAGCATAACTATTTATTGCTAAAGCCCGGTGCCAACATCAAAAAGTTAGAAGCCGAGATCCTGAAGATCGAAATCAAACATTCCTTTTCGCCTGCAGCCTGGACTACCGGCGGCAACTATCTGAAAATTATTTTAACGCCGTTGCTTGATATCCACCTAAGATCTGATAGTCAATACCAGCTGGCTAAAGGGGGCAGTATTCAATATGTGTACATATTCTCGGTTATTGGTATCCTTATCCTGCTTATCGCCTGTGTTAATTTCATGAACCTATCTACCGCGCGCTCATCAAACCGGGCCAAAGAGGTGGGGGTACGTAAGGTATTAGGCTCGGCCCGTAAATTCCTGGTTGCCCAGTTTTTAACCGAGTCTATTTTAGTAACGCTGGTATCAACCATAATAGCGGTGTTTTTAGCATGGTTGCTGCTGCCTTTATTTAACCAAATGGCCGACAAGCATCTGGCATTTACAACACAATCTTTATCCTGGCTGGTACCTTCACTTATTGTTATTGTGCTGGTTATCGGTTTCCTGGCCGGTTCATATCCCGCATTTTTTCTTTCGGCCTTTCAACCAATTGATGTTTTAAAAGGCAAGGTAGCAACCGGTTTTAAGGGTGGTTTTCTGCGCAGCTTCCTGGTTGTTTTCCAGTTTTCAATTTCCATTTTCCTCATCATAGGTACTCTTGTTATATATAACCAGCTAAATTATATCCATAACAAAAGCCTTGGGTTTAACAGAAGTCAGGTATTGGTAATTAAAAATACAGGCGTATTGGGTAACCAGGCCAAAATACTAAAGCAAGAACTAAAACAATTGCCTGGGGTAGTAAGTACCACCTTATCGTCATATACACCTACCGGCGACGACCGCAATAAAACCGGCTTATTCCCCGATGCCACCATTGATATTAAAAAAGACGTACTTTCTGAATTTTGGCCGGTTGATGAAGATTACATGGGTACTATGGGTATAAAACTGGTAGCTGGTCGTAATTTTTCGGCACAAATGCCAACCGACTCGATGGGTATAATAGTAAATGAGGCTTTTGTAAAAAGATTTGGCGCCAAGGACCCCCTTAATAAAGATGTTTACCGTTATTCGGTGGGCCTGCAAAAATTCCATATTATAGGAATAATGAAGGATTTTAATTACGAATCGCTCAAAGAAAAAATTTCGCCGGCGGTTTTAACCTATGCCCTGGATAACGGCGCTATAAGCGTGCGGATCCATACTACAGATATTGGCCGCCTTATGTCGCAGATCCAGGATAAATGGAAGGCAATATCGCCCAATCAGCAAATTACTTATTCATTTATGGATGAAGATTTTGATGCCACCTACCGCAGCGAACAGCGTATTGGTACCATATTTATATCGTTTACAACATTGGCAATCAGCATAGCCTGCCTTGGTCTTTTTGGTCTGGCGGCTTACGCGGCAGAGCAACGCAAGAAGGAGATAGGCATCCGCAAAGTATTAGGAGCTAATATTTCTACCATCATTAGCATGCTGTCAATGGATTTTATAAAACTGGTATTTATATCAATACTAATAGCAACACCAATTGCCTGGTACGCCATGCAAAATTGGCTGCAGAATTTTGCTTACCGCACCAGTATTCATTGGTATATAGTAGCGCTGGCCGGTGGTACGGCCGTGGTTATAGCATTTATTACTATTAGTTTTCAATCTATAAAAGCAGCATTGAATAACCCGGTAGAGAGCCTCCGGAGCGAATAATCATTGAGTCATTGACAAGCATACTAATGACTCAATGACACAATTTAATGAACCAAGAGAGATGATCAGAAACTATATCAAAACAGCATATCGTGGGCTTCGTAAAAACCGGGGTTTTACCACTATCAATATCCTGGGCCTTGCCCTTGGGCTGGCTACCTGCCTGCTTATTATTTTATATGTAGCCGATGAATTGAGCTACGACCGGTATAACGATAAAGCGGGCCGGATTTACCGGGTTAATGAGGATTTAAAGCTTGGCGACAACAGCGTGAAATATGCAGTTTGTATGGCACCGCTGGCCAAAACACTGATTGCCGAATATCCTTTTGTTGAAAATGCTACGCGGTTAAAAAATGCCGGTACATCGCATGTTAAAAAGGGGGCTCTAAACATTTCTGAAAACCACGTTGCCTTTGCCGATCCTTCTTTGTTCAGCGTTTTTACATTGCCCATGATCAATGGCAACCCTGCATCTGCGTTGGTTGAGCCCAATAGTGTTGTTATCACCGAAACTACTGCTAAAAAATATTTTAACAGCACCAACGTAGTTGGCAAAACTTTGCTGTTTAACGATAATACACTTTGTAAAGTAACGGGTGTTATTAAAGATGTACCGCACACTTCGCATTTCAATTTTGATTTTTTCATATCGATGTCGTCCTTTCCCGATAGTCGTTCAACCGAATGGCTGCGCAGCGATTATAACACCTATGTGCTTTTAAGAGATAAATCATACGCCAAACAACTGGAAAGCAGTTTCCCTGCTTTATTAGAAAAATTCAGCGGCGCGCAAATGAAAGCCCAGCTTAATATGAGCTATGCCGACTTTGAAAAACAGGGCAGCTTTTTCAGGTTAAATTTAATCCCCCTTACGGACATTCACCTTAAATCGAGCCTATCCGGCGAATTGGCTGCAAACGGCACCACACAGTATGTTTATATTTTTTTATTGATCGCCGTTTTTATATTGCTGATAGCCTGTATAAACTTTATGAACCTATCAACAGCGCGATCTGCAAACCGGGCGCGCGAAGTTGGTGTGCGTAAGGTTTTAGGATCGGCCCGCAAACACCTGGTTGCCCAGTTTTTAACCGAATCGGTTTTAGTAACCGTCATTTCAACTGTTTTGGCATTTGTAATCGCCTTGTTTTTATTGCCGTTATTTAATCAATTATCCGGCAAAGAATTAGCTATCAACAGCACATCAATGGTATGGATAGTGCCATCTTTGATTGGCATCGCGTTGTTTGTAGGTGTGCTTTCGGGTTCATACCCTGCATTTTATCTCTCGGCGTTTCAACCTGTTGATGTGTTGAAAGGTAAATTAGCAAGGGGCTTTAAAGGAGGTGGGCTGCGCAGTTTTTTTGTTGTTTTCCAGTTCTCTATCTCTATTGTTCTTATCATTGGCACACTGGTCATTTATAACCAGCTCAATTATATCCAAACCAAAAACCTGGGTTACAACCGCAGCCAGGTACTGATAGTGAAAAATGTATTTGAGCTTAATAATAAGGCTAAATTATTTAAGCAAAAGGTAAAAGAGCTTCCCGGTGTAATTAACGCAACTATGACCGGCTTTTTGCCAACATCCGGATTTAAAAGTACTGCGATTTACTACAAAGATGCTTCATTAAGCGAAAAAACATCCATGTTTCCACAAAGCTGGCAGGTTGATGCCGACTATGTGCCTACTTTGAATATGAAAATGGCCACGGGGCGTAATTTTTCAAAAGATATGCTTACCGACTCGGATGGAGTAGTAATTAATCAGGCAGCTGCCAAATTCCTGGGTTTTAAAGATCCTTTAAACAGTATCATTTACCGCTCGGTGAGTAGCCAGCATGATTTAGCCCACATGAAGCAGTACCGCATATTGGGAGTGGTGAAAGATTTTAATTTTAACTCGCTGCACGAAAGTGTTAGCCCTGTGATATTAACGCTTGGTGACGATAATGGCGCACTAAGCATCCGCGTAAATACCAATAACCTAAGCGCGCTGATGACACAAATAAATGCCGCCTGGAAGGATGTGAACCCCAATGTGCAGATCAACTACACATTTATGGATCAGGATTTTGATGCCATCTATCGTACCGAGCAGCGCACCGGGCAAATCTTTATCATTTTTACTGCATTGGCCATTGTAATTGCCTGTTTAGGCTTGTTTGGCCTGGCTGCTTACGCTGCAGAGCAACGTACCAAAGAAATTGGCATCCGCAAAGTATTGGGAGCCAGCGTTAGCGCCATAGCAGGTATGCTTTCTAAAGATTTTATAAAACTGGTGGGTATTTCCATCCTGATAGCATCACCACTTGCCTGGTATTTTATGAATAAATGGCTGGAAGGCTTTGCTTATCGCATTAACATTCAATGGTGGGTACTGGTGCTGGCTGGTGTTGCAGCGTTGCTGATTGCGGTTATAACTGTAAGCTTTCAATCCATTAAGGCAGCGGTTGCAAATCCGGCGGATAGTTTGAAGAATGAGTAGGAAGCCTCGGCCTCATCTAAATCCTCTCCAAGGGAGAGGACTTTGAAAAGAAAGAGCCTCACCTAAATCCTCTCCAAGGGAGAGGACTTTGAAAAGAAAAGTTTTAGATTAAAAGGTTTCCGGATAAGCAAATCAGGACCCTCTGCTTTGGAAGTAGGAACTTGTTTTTTAGCTTTTAGGATTTAATCATTAGCGTTTTAGAACATAGTTTTTTGGAATTTAAACTTTAGGTTTTAGAGTTTAAAAAACGATGCAACCTATTGCCGGTTTTTGCCGTCTGATAGGTAAGTTAATGTCCTGTGGCGTTTTACAGGGCTATTCTTGATTAACAACTTCATTTATCTGCATATGATCAAAAATTTTATAAAAATAGCCTGGCGTAACTTATGGCGCCACAAATCATTTACGTTCATCAATATTTCGGGATTAGCCATTGGCATGGCCAGCGCGGCGCTTATCTTGTTCTGGATCCAGAATGAGGTGAGTTACGATCAGTTCCATGAAAACAAATCGCGCCTGTATCTTGCTTATAACCGTGCCGTTTTTGATGGCAAGCTATGGTGCTGGGGAACTACGCCTAAAATATTGGGCAAAACCCTGAAACAGAGTTATCCTGCTGTTGAGGAAACCGCCCGCACAACCCAGTCCAATTTTTTATTTACCATTGGCGAGAAACACCTAAACCTGCCCGGTATCTTTACTGACCCTGGCTTTTTAACCATGTTTAGCTTTCCGCTGATTAAAGGAAATTCTAAAACGGCGCTAAACTCCATCAATTCATTGGTGATCACCGAAAAACTGGCCATCAAACTATTTGGTAAAGAAGATGCCATGGGTAAGGTAGTGCGCATAGACAGCGTTGATAACTTTACGGTTACCGGCGTAATGAAGGATTTGCCTAACAATACCCGTTTTGATTTTGAATACCTGATGCCCTGGAGCTACCTCAAAAAAACAGGCGGTGATGATGAGTATTGGGGTAATAACTCGGTACAAACCTGGGTGTTAGCCAAACCAAATATTACAGAAGAAGTGCTAAATAAACAGGTTATCAACATTACCAAGTCGCATTCCGATCAAAAGGACGATGAGGTATTTATGCACCCGGCCAGTAAATGGCATTTATACTCCAAATTCGAGAATGGAAAAATTGTAGGAGGGAAGATCGGTTCTGTTAGGCTGTTTGGTGTTATCGCCATGTTTATCCTGCTTATAGCCTGCATCAATTTCATGAACCTGAGCACAGCCCGCAGTGAAAGGCGTGCGAGGGAAGTAGGTATCCGTAAAGTGGTAGGTGCACAAAAAGGATCATTGATAGCGCAGTTTTTGGGCGAAAGCATTTTGCTGGCTTTTATCGCTGGCATCATCGCCATTGTTATTGTACAGGTAAGTTTATCAAGCTTTAACCAGCTTACCCAAAAGCAGTTGTTTATACCATATGCCAGTCCTTACTTTTGGCTTGCCGGCTTGAGTTTTGTTTTGTTCACCGGATTAGTTGCCGGCAGTTATCCTGCTTTTTTCTTGTCATCATTTAGGCCGGTGAGTGTTTTGAAGGGAACCTTTAAAGCTGCAAATGCTTTGGTTACACCTCGTAAACTGTTGGTTGTTATACAGTTTACGTTTGCTATAGTGCTTATTATTTGTACTGTTATTATACGCAACCAAATGAGGTACGCCCAAAACCGGGATCTGGGCTACAAAAAAGATAACCTGGTTTATACCATGATGTCGGGCAGTATTGATAAAAATTATAAGATGATCCGTTCGGAGCTCATTAGCAGCGGTGCAGCGGTATCTGTAACCAAAACAAGTGCGCCGGTAACCGAAGGTTGGAGCGACAGCTGGGGTTTTGACTGGAAAGGAAAAGACCAGAGCCAAAAAATAGATTTTAATGTATTTAATGCCGATGGCGATTTTGTGAAAACCATGGGCCTTCATATTGTGGCCGGTAGAGATATAGATGTGGCGACCTATCCAACAGATTCCAACGCCATGATCTTGAACGAGGCCGCGGTTAAGATTATTGGCTTTAAAAACCCGGTTGGGCAGGTCATTAAAAATGGTAATAACCAGGCCTGTACCATAGTTGGTGTGGTAAGGGATTTCATCCTGCAATCGCCATATCAGCCTGTTAAACCAATGATCATACAAGGGCCAAAATCATGGTTCAATGTAATCCACTACAAACTGAACCCTAATAACACCACTGCCGACAACCTGAAAAGAGCCGAAGGGGTATTTAAAAAGTTCAACTCTGAGTATCCTTATGAATACCATTTTGTTGACGAAGAATACGCCAAAAAATTCAATGATGAACAACAGGTGGGTACCCTGGCCAGTTTGTTTGCCGGGTTAACCATATTTATATCATGCCTTGGTTTATTTGGCCTGGCGGCTTATATGGCACAAAACCGTCAAAAAGAAATTAGTGTACGCAAAGTTTTGGGCGCATCGGTTTCTAATTTAACAGGTCTTTTATCCAAAGAATTTTTAGCGCTCATTATTATTTCCTTTGTAATTGCATCGCCTATAGCCTGGTACGGTATGTATACCTGGCTTAAAAGCTATCCGTATCACGTCAGTATCGAGATTTGGGTGTTTCTGCTTGCCGGTTTATTAACAGTGCTTGTAGCCCTGGGTACAGTAAGTTTTCAATCTATTAAAGCAGCCCTAACCAACCCGATAAAGAGCTTGAGAAACGAATAGCGGGAAAAAGAATTAAGAGTTAAGAATCAGAGTCAAGACCGGAGCAAAATCAGAGAGAATCGGAACAGAAACAAAATCAGCAGGCCATTTTTAACCGGCCTGCTTTTTCATTCTCCCACCTTTGTCTTGATTCTTGACTCTTGATTCTTTTCTCTCTTTCCTCACTGTATCATAAACGGACGCTCCCTGTTACATAAGCGTACAGTTTTTAATTAATGATTTCGATTTAATGTATTGATAATCAACTTTTTAAAAGTTTGGTATATTATTGATACTTTAATATTAAAATGATCACTATTATTGTTTACAACAAAAAATGACTATCACTAATCCACAAACCATCTAATCCACCAAACAAAAATGTTATCACTTCAACATATTTCAAAATATTACCAGGTAAGCGGACTAAAAAACTACGTGCTTAATGACCTGAGCCTCGAAGTTGAAGAGGGCGAATTTATTTCCATTATGGGGCCATCTGGTTCAGGTAAATCTTCGTTATTGAACGTTATCGGCATGCTTGACGAACCATCAAGCGGCTTCCATTATTTTGCCGGACAGGCGGTGCATCAGCTTAAAGAAAAACAACGTTCGGCATTGTATAAACAATACATTGGCTTTGTTTTCCAGGCCTATCATTTGATTGACGAACTTACGGTTTATGAAAACATCGAAACCCCGCTAATTTACCAGGATTTTAAAAGCAGCGAGCGCAAAGCCATGGTGGCCGATATTTTGGATAAATTTAACATTGTAGGTAAAAAAGACCTTTTCCCTGCACAATTATCAGGCGGTCAGCAACAATTAGTTGGTATTGCCCGCGCCTTGATTGCCAAACCAAAACTATTACTGGCCGATGAGCCTACAGGTAACCTTAACTCCAAACAAGGCGAAGAGATTATGGAGCTTTTCCGTAAGCTCAATAAAGAAGATAAGGTAACTATTATACAAGTAACACACTCCGAAAAAAATGCTGAATACGGTACGCGCGTCATTAACCTGCTCGACGGTAAAATAGCATCATCACACCAACTCTGATCATCAATATAGTAATGCGATATTTTAAATTTATATTTTTTAGTTTGATTGCCGTGCAGGCTATGAACGCGCAGGCGCAAACAGATTCTGTTCTTTCTATAAAGCAATGTGTTGACATCGCCATAAAAAACAACCTCGACGTTAAGAAAAGTGAATTACAGATGGATCGCCTGGAGGTTGGTTACAAACAGGCAAAGGAATACCTGCTGCCAACTATTAACGGCGCAGTTAATCACGGTATTAACAATGGCCGTAACATTAACCCCTTTACCAATAGCTATGTAACGCAATCGCTTACCTATGGTAACTATAGCTTAAATGGTAACCTTACCTTGTTTAGCGGGATGCAAAACTTAAATAACATTAAGCAAACCTCGCTTTCATACCAGGCTGGTAAAATGGACTTTCAGCAGGCTAAAGACCAGGTTACCATCAACGTAATTACAGCATACCTGCAGGTTTTGGATAATGCCGAATTGCTTGGCCAGGTAGGCAATCAGTTGGATGTTTCAAAAAAGCAGGTTGAGCGATTGGATATATTGGAAAAAGAAGGTGCTAATAAACTACCATCTGACCTGTATGATTTGAAAGGGCAATACGGCGATAATCAGCTAAATTTAGTTTCGGCAAAAAACGCGTTAGAGGTTTCAAAACTTACCCTGATGCAAATGCTCAACATCCCGTACAACAAAAACCTTCAATTGAAGCCTTTAAGTGTACAGGATGTATCTTCAAAAACCGACGCAAATTCAGACCAGGTTTATGATGCAGCACTACAACAGCTGGCTTATATTAAAGCCGCGGAATTAAGAAGTAAAAGTGCCGAAAAGGGTGTTAAAGTTGCAAAGGGCGCTTTGTTGCCAACACTTTCTTTAGGTGCGGGTATTTTCACTAACTACTCAAGTGCAGCACAAAACTCAACTTTTGTTGATTCAACTACTGTAAATACCGGCTCTTTTGTAAACGGCGCTGGCGGTACCAAACAAGCCGTTTATGCCACACAGGCCAATTATAGTAACCATACCATTGGCTATTATGATCAGTTTAAAAACAATTACAGTACTCAGGTTAGTTTAAGCTTACAGATCCCTATTCTGAACTATTTTCAAAATCGTAACAAGGTAAAACTGGCCAAAATAAACCTGGAAGAGGCTAAGTACGTGGAGAACAACACCAAAATAGTTTTAAAACAGAACGTGGAACAGGCGTATCTGAACATGACATCGGCCTACGAAAGATATACGGTTTTACTTGAGCAGGTAAAGGCCTATGGCGAGTCGTTCAGAATTGCTGAAATTCGTTTCAATAATGGTGTTTTAACCTCTTATGATTTTGTGCTGGCTAAAAACAATTTGGATAGATCAAAGATCAACATGATCAACGCCCGTTATGATTGCTACATCTATAACAAAATATTAGATTATTACCAGGGCAAGCTCACTTTATAACGGTTGATAAATGTTTTTGGATTTGTAAAAAAAATCTAAATTTATCCCAGCATTTGAACTTTTAATATCCGGTTTTATATTTTCTGCTACAAAGGCAGGGGATATAAACCGGATATTCCTAATTTAGCACCGGCCTTAATTTTATCATCTTAAAAGTTAAGACTTATTTTAAACTTAGACACCTATAAAATGAAAAAAACAATTTTACTTTCTTTAACAATTTTGCTGATATCAGCGGGTATGGCATCTGCCCAGGTTATTCCAAGCTTTTCTTTTGGTGCCAAAGCGGGAGCCAACTTTTCAGCTTTTCCTGCAAACGGCAAATATGATAATAGTTCACAAGCTGGCTACTTAGGTGGTGTGTGGGCGAGATTTGGAGCGCTGGGTTTTAATTTCCAACCAGAATTATATGTTACCTCAAAAAACCTGAACGTTAAAGACGACGCAGGGAATGAAAACAAGGCTAAATTTACAAGCCTTGATGTACCATTGCTTATAGGTACCAAAATAGGAGCGCTTGGTTTAGGTGGTCGCTTTTATGGCGGTCCTGTTTTTTCGTTCGCTATCAATAAAGATCAAAACTTATCTGGTGCTACAAGTCAGGCGGTAAATTTGAATTACAAGGACGCCAACTACGGGGTCCAATTAGGCGCTGGTGTGGATATTAAAGATTTTTCTGTTGATTTGAGATACGAGGGGGGACTAAACAAGCTTAGTTACGGCCCGGGATATTCACACACCCGCGTAAGCATCTTTAGCCTTTCCTTAGCATATAAAATATTTTCTCTTTAATTTTTAAGAGGACTAAACTTTTTAAAAGACTTGCCAATTTCTGGCAGGTCTTTTTTGTTTTAATAAGACAGCCTTTCTCCGCCAAAATCCCGGTATATCGTATCGTCAATTGTAATTTTTGTATTATAAATTCAAGCTAAATGGCCATAATAGTATTATACTTATTGTATATGGTACACCTATATTTATAAGCCTATTGTTTAACCACAATTACCTAAAAAAAAGGCTTACTGCTATGCGCAAAAATTTCAAAATTCCGGGATGTGTTATTGGTAATATACTTAGTGTGCTTTTATTTATTCACCCGGCTTACGCTCAGTCGAAGGATGCAGCATCGAGCCGGATAAAGTTAAACCAAATTGGTTTTTACCCCAAAAGCATAAAAAAGGCGGTAGTGTTAACTGAAAACGCAGCTCCATTTACTATTCAAAATATCACCAAACAGATTGTATTTAAAGGGAATTTAAAGGAATCTGTAAAACCGGCCTTCTCCGGTAAAACAACTTACATAGCCGATTTTACTGGTCTAAAAAAAACAGGCGAGTATAAGTTATACATTGAAGGATTGGGCTATTCATATCCGTTCTTTATCAATAACAATGTTCATCAAAAAATAGCGGCCGGAGTTGTTAAAGCCTATTATTTTATGCGGGCATCTACACCATTACCTTCTAAATACGCAGGCAAATGGGCCCGGACAGAAGGGCACCCCGATACAAGCGTTTTGATCCATCCATCTGCCGCAAGTGATAAACGGCCTGCTGGGTTCATTATCTCATCGCCACGCGGTTGGTATGATGCCGGCGACTATAATAAATATGTAGTAAACAGCGGCATCAGCACCAGTACATTACTTTCGTTATACGAGGATTTTCCTGCCTACATGAAAACAGTGAAACTTAATATTCCCGAAAGCGGTAACGGCTTGCCAGACTTGCTTAATGAAGTTTTATGGAATCTACGCTGGATGCTGACCATGCAAGATCCTAATGATGGCGGTGTATACCACAAGCTCACCAATGCCGCTTTCGATAAGTTTGAAATGCCTGACAAGGATAAAACACCACGTTACGTAGTGCAAAAAGGAACTGCTGCTGCCCTTGATTTTGCTGCTGTAACAGCACAGGCAGCAAGAATTTTTAAACAATTTCCGCAACAGTTACCTGGCTTGGCCGATTCTTGTTTAAAAGCCTCCAAAAGCGCCTGGAAATGGGCCGCTGAATATCCCAATGTAGCTTACAGGCAGGATGAAAACAACAGGAAGTTTAACCCTTCGGTAACAACCGGTGCATATGGCGATAATACTTTTACGGATGAGTTCATCTGGGCGGCAAGTGAATTATTTGTAACTACTCATGATGATGCTTACTTAAAACACATCAACCTGTTACCCGATGATAGAATGCCTGTGCCTTCATGGGCGCAGGTTAAGCTGTTAGGATATTATACTTTACTTAAAAATGAGGGTCGGGTTAAAGAAATTACCGATCTACCCGAAATAAAAAAGCGATTATTAGCGGCGTCGGATGAACTGATTAATGGGGTTGAGGATAATGCCTGGCAAACCTCTATGACATTATCTGCAAAGCATTTTGGCTGGGGCAGCAATTCGGATGCTGCTAATGAAGGGGTAATGCTGCTACAGGCTTATAAACTAACTAATGATAAAAAATACCTGAATAATGCGCTGGCCGATCTTGATTATCTTTTGGGGCGAAATGCTACCGGGTATTGCTACGTTACCGGGTACGGCAGCAAAACGCCGATGCATCCGCATCATCGTCCATCGGCAAGTGATGGTGTAGTTGACCCGATTCCGGGTTTGCTGGTAGGCGGCCCAAATCCCGGTATGCAGGATGGCATTAAAGTGCCCTCCAAAGTACCCGATGAAGCTTATATAGACGATACCAGGGCTTATGCTGCTAATGAAATTACCATTAACTGGAATGCACCTATAGCTTATTTGGCTAACGCTATAGAAGCGCTGCAAGCAGAACTTGGCAGCACTCCAGAATCTAAATCAACTAAGTAAAATATCTCTCAAATTCAAACCAATCAACACATGAGAAAAATTTACATAACGGCGGCAAGTTTGCTTTTGCTCCATGTAATTTCCCCTTCGGTGCAAGCCCAAACCAAAGCTACGGCAACTGCTATCGATAAAAAAGTAGATGCTCTGATAGCCAAAATGACGCTGGAAGAGAAAGTAGGGCAGATGACAGAAGTTACATCGGACGTGGTATCCAAAACCAATGTTCCCGATCATCAGCTTGATGCCGAAAAATTGAAAGAGGCCATCATGAAATACCACGTGGGCTCAATATTGAATGTAACAGGGCATGCTTACGACCGTGCACATTGGTATGAGGTGATCTCAACCATTCAAAAAGCAGCGGATCAGGATCGGTTAAAAATCCCGGTTATTTATGGTATCGACGCTATACACGGCGTAACTTATACTACAGGCAGCACCTTGTTCCCGCAGGAGATTGCGATGGCTGCTACATTTAACCGCGATATCGCCCATAAAGCAGGCGAGATCACAGCTTACGAAACCCGTGCCAGCTATATTCCATGGAATTATTCGCCGGTTTTAGATTTGGGTAAGTCGCCGCTATGGCCACGTATTTATGAAACCTTTGGCGAAGATCCTTACCTGGTTAAAACCATGGGAGCCGCCATCATTAAAGGCTACCAGGGTAACGATGTAGGCGATAAATATCATGTGGCAGCCTGTATGAAACATTACCTGGGCTACAGTTTCCCGCTAAGCGGTAAAGACCGTACCCCGGCCTGGATCCCTGATCGCTATATGCGCGAATATTTTTTGCCCTCATTTACCGAGGCGGTAAAGGCCGGCGCGAAAACGCTGATGATCAACTCGGGCGAGATTAACGGAGTACCGGTACACGCCAGTAAATACCTGCTTACTGATGTATTACGTGGCGAACTCCATTTTGAAGGGGTCGCCGTAACTGATTGGCGCGATATTCAGTATCTGCATGACCGTCATCACATTGCTGCTACGCAAAAAGACGCGGTGATGATTGCCGTTAACGCCGGCGTTGATATGAGCATGGTGCCTTATGATTATACGTTTTTCACCTACCTGGTTGAATTGGTTAAAGAAGGTAAAGTATCCATGGGCCGTATTAATGAGGCTGTACATCGTATTTTGAAAGTAAAATACGAGTTGAATTTATTCGACCGCCCGGTTGGCAATCCCGAAGATTATCCCAAATTTGGGTCGGAAGAGTACCGCCAGGTTAGCGTGCAGGCCGCTAATGAGGCTATCACGTTGTTAAAGAACAATAACCACATCCTGCCGCTTAAAAAAGATATGAAAGTGCTGGTTACAGGCCCAACGGCAAATACCATGCGTTCATTAGATGGTGGATGGAGCTATACCTGGCAGGGCGATGAGTCGGATAAATTCGCGGCCGGCAAAAACACCATTTTAGAAGCTATTCAACAAAAAATAGGTAAAGATAATGTAAGCTATCAAGCTGGTGCAGCTTTTGATAGTCTTCAAAATATTGATGAAACTATTAAAGCCGCTAAAAAGGCCGACGCAATTGTACTTTGTTTAGGTGAATTGTCATATACCGAAAACGTGGGCAATATTGATGATTTGAATTTACCTGCAGCGCAAATTCAATTGGCACAGGCTTTGGCAAAAACAGGCAAACCGGTGATATTGGTATTAGCCGAAGGCAGACCAAGAATAGTTACCGACGCCGAAAGCCTATCGGCAGCAACAGTAATGGCTTACCTACCAGGTAACGAAGGTGGAGATGCTATTGCTGGTGTGTTATTCGGTGATGTAAACCCATCTGGCAGGTTACCAATTACCTATCCACGTTATACCAACTCGTTGAATAACTATTATCGTAAGAACCTGGAAAACGGTAACCCCGATGATAAGCATGGCTACAACCCCTTATATGAGTTTGGCTATGGTTTAAGCTATACCTCATTTAGCTACAATAACCTGCACATCAGCAAGCCGGAGTTAAAGGATAATGAAGTTTTAACGGTTACGGTTGATGTTAAAAATACAGGCGCCATTGAAGGTAAAGAATCGGTGTTGTTGTATACCAGTCAGTCGTATGCCAGTATTTCGCCGGATACCAAACGCTTACGTGCTTATGATAAAATCTTGTTAAAGCCCGGTGAAACCAAAACAGTAAGTTTCAAAATCACTCCTAAAGACCTTGCTTTTGTGAACGATGTAAGCAAAACCGTTACCGAAGCCGGGGAATTTAAGATCCAGGTAGGCGATCAAACTCAAACTTTTAATTACGTATCAGCTTTAAATACTCCTTCAAGAACAGGGAAGTTGTAAATAAACCTAATTACATTCAAAAGAGGCCGTATCATAATTCAAATGATGCGGCCTCTATGTTTGCAACGTATTGGCTCCATGTTTATCTGTTTTCGTTGAATTTCTCAGCAAGGAGTA
>NZ_JANTYS010000004.1 GCF_024808255.1 Mucilaginibacter dorajii | reverse complement strand
AAACAAATTAAACAATAAATAGATATTTGAATTTACAGCAATAAAACATTAGTAATAAAAAAGAGGCTGATCATGATTTATGATACAGCCTCTTTTGGTTTGTAATGGCATAGAATCAGTAAACATGTCGCCCTTCTCCACCCTGTCATGCTGAGGTACGAAGCATCTATTCGCAAACTTTAAGGGCGAAACAGGCATGGCGTAGAATAGATCCTTCCTTCGTCAGGATGACAGAAAAATGGGATACGGCATAAATAGGTTCAAGCAACGAAACAATTTTCACTCTCCCTTCCCAAAGTCCTTGCTCCTTGCTCCAAAAATCTTTACTCCAAAACTGCTACAGGTTTCTCCCAACAATGTAAACATCTTACATGCTGTCACCATCGCTATATCAAGATGCCTGCCTGTACAATACCGATGGAATGTGCTGGCCCAGCAGCAAACTTTTTACATCAAGGTCTATCCACGAAATTAGCTGGCAACTGCATAGCGCACATCGTTGCGGTGCAGCAAAGGTAATCTCATCATAAGGCATCAGTAAGGTTATCGCGGTATCGGTGTTATAAATAGATACACTGCAGTTTTTATTGAAGCAATAATAGGTAACATGGGTGTTTTCCATTGGGGATATGTTGATGTAGCAGCTTCATTACCAACATAATGCCAAAACAATCAAATTTCAAAAGCAACAGTAAAATTAACCAACTGGCAAATAGTTTTATCGCCATAAGCAATATTGCACCACAAACCAGCCTGCCAATCATCAGCGTGTTATTTTGCAAACAAAAAACTGTTGAACAGCCTGTTCAATAAAATGGTCAGGCGGGTATCCTGGTTCCCCTTAGTTCCTCAAAAAGCGCTATCACTTTTTTCTGCAATCCAATCACCTCCGCTTCCCTTACAAGCAATTGTTTGTTAACTGCATCCAGTTCGGTGGTAAACTTTTCCTGGTTATCCTCATTAAGCGTTAGCAGCTGTACTGCCGAAATTCCAAAAATACCGGCAATCTGTTCCATTCGCGACAGGTTGATATCGGTAATGCCGGTTTCAATTTTTGAAAACGCCGGCACCGAAATATCCAGCTGCCTGGCAACATCCTCCTGGCTCCAACCCTTTTGATGACGTAAAGTACGAATGTTTTGTCCGAGTGCTTTCATAAGCCTGTTATTTCCTTTAAATTAATTAACCTACAAAGTAGATCATAAACCATTGATTGTTAATTGAATCAAATTAACTTTAAATACAACAATAAGGAAATACCTGTTTACAGGTATAGTTTTAAGAAAATCTAACGTTTTGTGGGGCAATGCCTGCGGCCCGGGCTGTACATTCATACTGCGCAAGGCATTAGGCGCGGGGCCGGTATCCATTTCCATCCCTATCGCGAAAAGCAGCGCGTCCCGTCCGTCCGTTTCCCTGCCCCCACCTGTTTCTTATATAAGTGGACAACATCCTTCCATAAGCCCAACCTTTCCACTTCCCCTAAAATGCAACCTCGTTGAATGTTATCACTAAAAAGCCAGGGACACATACACCGTCACCTAAACATGTGGCAGCTCTACCATAAAAGTGGTGCCGCTATGCAGTATGGATTTAACCACAACACTGCCTCTGTGCAGATCGATTATTTTTTTGGTGAGCGATAAGCCTATACCGTTGCCGCCGGTAAAACTTTTATTCTCTCCCCGGTAAAACGCGGTAAATATTTTAGAAAGCGCTTCTTCGCTTATGCCAATCCCCTGATCCTGGAAACGCAGGATGGTTTTATCTGAGAAATAACTTATCGCCACCGACGATTCATTTTCATTAGAAAACTTGCATCCATTTTCTATCAGGTTCATAAAAGCCACTTTCAGCAAATACTCATTCCCCAAAACAGATATAAAATCGTCGTCCTCAATTTCCTGTTCAAAAATGATATTGATCTTGTAACCGGGATGGTTATGCAAAACATCATTGCGGGCATCTAATAAAATTTCGTCCAGGCGTACTTCTTTAAACGAGATTTCGGTATGGTCGTAATTAGCTTTGGCCAAATCTAACAGGCTGTTGGATAATCGCACCAGTTTTTGCGCATCGCTTATGGCGTGGTTAATAGAGTCTTTATAAAAAAGGTTATCCCGCTCCTTTTCTACAGTAACCTGCAATTCGGTAAGCATGGCAGTTAAAGGCGTTCGCAACTCATGCGAGATATTGGATACAAACTCCTTTTGAGCATCAAATGATTTCTCCAGGCGGTTAAGCATCGCGTTAAAGGTGATGGCCAGCTCAGCTATTTCATCTTTGCCATTGCCTTCCTTAATCCGCAGGTCCAGGTTGGTGGCGGTAATTTCTTCAACCTCATCTACCAGGTCAGAAACCGGCTTTAGCGCCCGGCTTGCAAAAAACTGCCCGGCCAGGTAAATAAATATAATGGCAATAAAAAAAGCTATAATGAGGGTATATTTTAAATCGCGCAGCTTCCCGTAGCCCGATTCATCATTAGCGGCGGCAGTAATCACATAATCATTTTGTTTGTGGTGATACAAAAAACCCACCACCTGCAAGCTGCCCTGGTAAAACCTGATCTGCTTTTTATGCACTATCTCATCAATCATTTGGCGGGTTTCCTTCACTTTATCAATATCAACCGCATCGTGATATAACAAATTGAACGAAGTATCGTAAATTGCTACTTCTTCCTGAAAAAGTGAATTTTCGGCATTGCGGTATATCAGTTGCAGTACGGCAGGCTGTACCCTGGCATCCAGCAGTAAATTGGCCTTGGTAATTGCTGTATGGTGCAACAAGCTATAATATTCTTCCTCGCGGTTTTGGGCAAACGAAAAATAGATCACCAGGGCAAATGCCAGCAACAACGCCGCAATAATGGTGGTAAACAAAACGGTAAGCCTGTTACGTATGGTCATGCTTCTGCCTTAAATATAAAACCCATGCCCGGCCGGGTGTGAATAAGCTTTACAGCAAAATCCCTATCTACCTTTTTACGCAGGTAATTCATATACACATCAATAAAGTTGGTGCCGGTATCAAACGTTGTTTCCCAAACATTTTCACTTATCTCCGTTCGTGATAGTACCCGTTCGGGGTTGCGCATCAGGTATTCCAGCAGTTTAAATTCTTTGGGGGTAAGGTTTATTTCCATTCCGTCGCGTTTTACCGTTTTGGTTTGGGTATTCATTTCCAGTCCGGCTGTTTGCAGTACATCAACCTTTACCGTCCTGGCGATGGTGTTATTTCTTTTTGCCAATGCACGCACGCGTACTTCCAGCTCTCTAAAATCAAAGGGTTTAACCAGGTAGTCATCAGCTCCCGCATCAAAGCCCTCTACCTTATCGTCTGTTGTGCCCAATGCCGTGAGCATAATAACGGGTATTTGGGGCCGGGCGGCTTTAATGAGCTTACAAAGGTCCAGCCCGTTAATCTTTGGGAGGATGATATCCATAATAATAACATCAAAATCATCCTGCATGGCCAGTTTTTGTCCCATTTGCCCGTCGTAGGCCACACTTACCGCATGGCCGGCTTCTGCCAGGCCACGTTTAATAACCGAGGCTACCCGCTCATCATCTTCTATGATCAATATATGCAGCATGTTCAAAATTAGGCAACATTATCCATACATACCGGGCTCTAATAAATTTCTAATTTATTTATAATGGATCTCTAACGGTGTAAAAAAAACGGGCGGTTTACCTTTGCAGCGCAATTCAGAAACAGTTGCCATTAATACAAACAAGAAATGGATACAGGTCCGAGTATAATAAACAGATTTTTTAACCCCTCCCGATAAATCCGGACCGCGACATCTTTTACGCCGTCCCGGCTTTACCGGGACAATTGACAATGCTATGCGTAACAGAGAAAGAAGGAATAAATCATTCCACAAAAAACAACTGTTTGTTTTTACCAAAACAAACTCATTTGGTACCCCTGATATCAATACCCGGCTGATCAGCATCTCACGGGGAGGGAGCAGCTTTGCAATTAATACGCCGCTATACCCCGCGGGCGGTGCTTTGGATGAGGGCTAACCTGCATTCCTCTTTTTCCCAATTTAAAAGCAATATATATATCATACTCAAAACCGTCAATAACATGACCATTAAAAATATTACCGCTAAAATAACTGCCCCAAAATCATCAAACAACGATTTTGATGTGCAGGCGGCAACCAGGCTGCGCGATGTATCAAAAGAAGATAACGCTTCTTTCCCGGCCATGCTGGATAGTAACGACCAGGGCCTATCGGCAAACAACATAGCCGATAAAAGAAAGCGTTATGGCCTAAACGAAATACAGCACGAAAAAGCACCCGCCTGGTATGTGCAGCTTTTTCAGGCCTTTGTTAACCCCTTTATCGCTGTGTTAATAGTACTGGCTATTGTATCGTTTATAACCGATGTGTTAATGGCCGATGCCGCCGACAAAAGCTACAAAACAGTAATTGTGGTTGGCGTAATGATAAGCCTGAGTTCCCTGTTGCGTTTTTGGCAGGAGTATACCAGTAACCAGGCCGCCGAAGAATTAAAAAGCATGGTTAAAACCACCGCCACCGTATTACGTAAAGACGCGGGCAAAAAAGAAATAGATATTAAAGATCTGGTACCCGGCGACGTTGTTTACCTGAGCGCCGGCGATATGATCCCTGCCGATTGCCGGGTGATGCAGTCAAAAGATCTATTTGTGAGCCAGGCTATGCTCACGGGCGAATCGTTACCACTGGAAAAAAGCGAACTGCCCATTGCGGATGCCGGCGACAGATCGCCACTTGAGCTTGATAACATTTGCTTTATGGGCACCAACGTAGTAAGCGGCGCTGCGGCTGTTATGGTAGTTACCACCGGTAACCTCACCTATTTTGGAAGCATTGGCAAGGCCATTACAGGCAAACGTGCCGAAACCAGCTTTGATAAAGGAGTTAACAAGGTGAGCTGGCTGCTTATCCGCTTTATGTTGGTGATGGTGCCGCTGGTGTTTTTGGTGAACGGCTTTACCAAAGGCAACTGGTTTGAGGCCCTGTTGTTTGGCATATCTGTAGCCGTAGGCCTTACCCCCGAAATGCTGCCCATGATAGTTACCGCTAACCTGGCCAAGGGTGCCAAAAACATGAGCAAGCGTAAGGTGATAGTTAAACGCTTGAACGCCATTCAAAACATTGGCGCTATGGATATACTGTGTACCGATAAAACCGGCACGCTTACCATGGATAAAATTGTACTGGAAAGGCACCTTAACGTTTTTGGCGATGAAGATGATGAAGTAATGAAATGGGCTTACCTCAACAGCTTTCACCAAACCGGCTTAAAAAACCTGCTGGATGTAGCCGTATTGGAACATGCCGAGATCCACAGCTGCGTTAATGCCGATGAACATTTTGTTAAGATAGATGAGATTCCGTTTGATTTTCAGCGCAGGCGCATGAGTGTGATACTGGAAGAAAAAAATGGTAAGCACCTGCTCATTTGCAAGGGAGCCGTTGAAGAAATGCTGGAGCTATGCACCCATGCCTTCGACCCCGGCGAGGATAAACAGCTGCACATCGAAAACGATAAAATTGTGCCCATGGACGCGGCCATGCGTAAGAAAGTGCTGGATACATCCCGCAAACTAAATGAAGAAGGCCTGCGCGTTTTACTCATCGCCATTAAAGAAGACGAGAAACGCCCCCTAACCTACGCCGTAGCCGACGAAAGCAACATGGTGCTTACCGGTTTCATAGGCTTTTTAGATCCCGCAAAGCCATCTGCCAAACCAGCCATTGAAGGCCTGCACAAGCTTGGGGTAGAAATTAAGGTACTCACCGGCGATAACGAAATTGTAACCCGCAAAATATGCAAAGACGTAGGCATACCCGTACAGCATATTTTGTTAGGCAAAGACATCGAACACTTAACCGACCAACAACTTACCACCAAGTTAGATGAAACCAGCATTTTGGCCAAACTAAGCCCTATCCAAAAATCGCGCATTGTAAAATTGCTGCAGGCACAGGGGCACACTGTTGGTTTTATGGGCGATGGCATTAACGATGCCGCCGCCTTAAGGGATGCAGATGTAGGTATTTCTGTTGATACGGCTGTGGATATTGCCAAAGAAAGCGCCGATATTATTTTGCTGGAGAAAGATCTGATGGTTTTGCGCAAAGGTGTTATATATGGCAGGCGCACCTTTGGTAACATCATTAAGTACATTAAAATGACGGCCAGCAGCAATTATGGCAATATGTTTAGCATGCTGGGTGCAAGCGCGTTTTTACCGTTTTTACCCATGCTGCCTATCCAGTTACTGGTACAAAACCTGTTGTACGATATATCGCAGGTATCCATCCCCTGGGATAGCATGGACGAGGACTTTATTGAAAAACCACAAAAGTGGGATGCCCGCGGCATCAGCAAATTTATGCTGTACATTGGCCCCATCAGCTCCATATTTGATTATATCACCTTTTTTGTGATGTTCTATTTCTTTAAAGCCAATTCGCCGGCGCACCAAAGCCTGTTTCAAAGCGGCTGGTTTATAGAGGGGCTGCTATCGCAAACACTTATAGTGCACATGATACGCACCCGCAAAATACCATTTATACAAAGCTGGGCTACGGCACCGGTAGTAGCACTTACATCGGCCATTATGCTTATTGGTATCGCTTTGCCGTTTTCGCCGCTGGCACCGGCGTTAAAGCTAACGGCCTTGCCTTTAAGCTATTTCCCATGGCTGGTTGGTATTTTATTAAGCTACTGCCTGCTTACGCAACTGATTAAAAACTGGTTCATCAATAAATTTCAGCAATGGCTTTAAAAAAATCCAACTGGCATTGGTGGCTGCTGGCAATCATCGCACTCATCATTTTAAATATCCTGCTCGATCATTACTTCGTGCAGCACCACTAATTAAATCCACCCAAAAGCATCCCATAAAAAGTGGTAACATAACCTTATGGGGTATTGCTTTGCAATTTTAAACCTTTAGAAACTGTTTAAAAACAAAAAGAAACGTCATTGATTCGTCGTTCCTCCTACCCATTAGGCTTTGTAAAACGATTGTCATCCTGAGTTGTAAAATTTCGCGAAATTCTGAAGGTAGAATGACAATATAAAGCTATGTCATTGCGAGGAACGAAGCAATCGCGAACTATGCAGATCCGCCCTGTATTGCATGCGATTGCTTCGTGCCTCGCAATGACATGGTGGACTTGTCAGGGGTAGGAACGACGGATCTTTTTCGCCCTGCTAATTGCAGACTTTTATAGTGAAGAAGATTCTTCGTTCCTCAGCATGACAGGACGGAGAGGGTAGTTTGTTACGTCATTTCCACCTTCACAGTCCGTGGATTTTAACACTCGCAATGACGTTTCTTTTTGTGCTATAGTTTTACTAAACCATCCCAAAACAGCTTCTTCTAACTCCAACAACCATGAAAAAAATTCTATTTCTGCAATTATTGCTGCTCAGCATAGTAATTACTGCCGATGCCCAAACCAAAGATACTTTAAGCAAAAGCCCATTTAATTTCCATTTTCAGTTAACGGCTATCAACCAAAGTCACCCGGCATTTCATGCGCCTTATAGTGGCACAAATAGCCTGCAACCCGCTGCCGAGGAGGCGCTTTCCCTAACCACTACCCTGTTTGCAGGTGCCCGCTTATGGAAAGGCGCGTCGGTTTATTTTAATCCCGAAATTTCTGGCGGGCGGGGATTTAGCAGCGCGGTAGGTGTTGCCGGTTTCCCAAATGGCGAAACCTTTCGCATTGGAAGCGCCGCCCCGGCCTTGTACCTGGCACGCCTGTTTTACCGGCAATACATTGCCTTGGGTACAGCGGTAGATACCGTTGCCGATGACATTAACCAGGTAAGCGAACTGGTGCCCCGCAAACGCATAACCATTACCGCGGGCAAGTTTGCCATTGCCGATATGTTTGACAACAACAGCTACAGTCATGACCCGCGTACACAATTCATGAACTGGTCTTTAATGAGCGCCGGTGCCTGGGATTATCCTGCCAATACCAGGGGCTATACCGAAGGCCTGGTTATAGAATATGCTACCCCCGGCTGGGTTGTAAGGTTAGGAACCGTACTGGTGCCAACCTATGCCAACGGACCAACCCTCGATGCGCATTACAGCAAGGCCCAGGGCGATGTTATCGAAATTCAAAAGAACCTAACGCTGGGCAAACACAAAGGTACCATCAGGCTTTTAGGGTTCAGAAACGTATCTAAGGCGCCCAACTACCGTGACGTAATTAAGGGTTACACCAACCACACCGACTCGCTGGATGTAATAAACGGCCACAAATACGGTGGCGTTAAATACGGCTTCGGCATTAATGGCGAGCAGGAACTAACCACCGACCTTGGCCTGTTTTTTAGAACCAGCTGGAACGACGGCCAAACCGCCACCTGGGCATTTACCGAAATTGACCACAGCGGCAGTGTAGGTTTAAACCTTGCCGGCAACAGGTGGCACCGCCCCGATGACACCTTCGGAATAGCGGCAGTTATAAACGGAATTTCGAAAGCGCACCGCGACTACCTGGCAACCGGCGGCGATGGATTTATTATTGGCGATGGCAGGCTCAGCAACTACAAAACCGAAAACATAGCAGAGGCCTATTACAGCGCCAGGATAAACAATTACCTGCACCTATCAGCAGGATACCAGTTTATTGCAAACCCCGCCTATAACGGCGACAGAGGCCCTGTAAATGTATTTTCTGTAAGGGTTCACATAGCTATTTAAATTAAATGGGAATAAACATTTAACCTCCAAGCCCTGCGGCTGTAGGGCATAGTGCGTTTTTGCACAAAAGCTTTTCGGTTCCCAAAAGCGTCGGCAGAACAGCTTCGGCCGAAAACGGGCAAAACAATGCGGGGCCGTGCGGTGGCAGGGCATAATAGTTTTATTAACGAAAGCTTTTCGGCTTCCCGTCGGCAGAACAGCTTCGGCCGAAAACGGACAAAACAATGCGGGGCCGTGCGGCTGCAGGGCATAAGAGTTTTATTAACGAAAGCTTTTCGGTTTCCCGTCGGCAGAACGGCTTCGGCCGAAAACGGGCAAAACAATGCGGGGCCGTGCGGTGGCAGGGCATGGGAGTTTTATTAACGAAAGCTTTTCGGTTTCCCGTCGGCAGAACAGCTTCGGCCGAAAACGGGCAAAACAATACGGGGCCGTGCGGTGGCAGGGCATAGGAGTTTTTGCAGCGGGGGGAAATGTGAGTGAGGGCAAAATAATCCCGGCCCAGGTTTTGTCCGTTTTGCAGGGCAAAGGCCCGTGCGGCAAAGAAGCATTTCTGCCGACTTGATTTTTGGTTACTTTTGATCAAGCAAAAGTAACAGCCCTCCCGCGGCAATTGAGCGGGCCGATGTCCTCACTTACAACTAAGTAATTTCGTTACCCGGCACATATCCTTACTCCTTGCTCCAATAGTCCAAAAATCTAATAGTCCAACCGTCCCAAAGTCTAATAGTCCCACAATGGCAATGCCTGCGGCCCGGGCTGTACATTCATACTGCGCAAAGCATTAGGCGCGGGGCCGGTATCCATTTCCATCCCTATTGCGAAATTCGTTTTCCCTCATCACCAGCAACAGCACGTATTATCCAAAAGAAAAAAGAGCTAGGAACGTGCGATTTCTTCCCTGGGGAAGGTGCAGGAAGGGGTTAAAAGATTTGTCATCCTGAGGAACGAAGGATCTTCTTCGCCCTGCTCATCGCCGACTTTTATAGTGAAGAAGATCCTTCACTACGTTCAGGATGACAAACGTTTTTTACAAAACGTCATTCCGCCCCTTGTTGTGTGTTTTCACCAACAAGCCGGGATAGTCGAAAAGGATGCCGCTTACCTAAACACTAAAGCCGCTTAACAAAATTACTTTGATGTAATCGACAGCATCGGCCCGCTCAATCGCCGCGGGTAGGCTGTTACTTTTGAAGCCCCAAAAGTAACCAAAATGGCCGTCAGCAGAAATGCTTCTTTGCCGCACAGGCCTCTGCCCTGCAAAACCGTCAAAACCTGGGCTGGGATTATTTTGCCCCGGCCCTCTTTAGCCCTGCCGCAAAAACTCCCTATGCCCTGCCACCACACTCGCCCTGCATCGTTTTGCCGGTTTTCGCCCGAAGCTGCTCTGCTGACGGGAAGGGATCACGACAGTATTGAAGTTGTAACATAACTACCCAAAAGAAAAAAGAGCGGGGAAACGTGCGATTCCCTCCTCGGAGAAAGAGGCAATGTCATTAAGTTAAGGGAAACCCCATCGGGGTTTAATGTAGGTAGCAGACGGCACCCATTAGGATATTCGTGCCGTTAGGTACGAAACCGACGATGTTGCATACCTAACAGCACGCTTTTCATTGGTGATTATATTTTCTACCGATATGTTGCACCTAACGGCGCTGTTAAATCTTTAACTTAATGACATTGGGGAACGTCCAGGAAAGGGTTAATCCAAGTGTTCAGGCTTGTACTTCCGCTCTATAGCTACAGATACAAATACCTAAATATGAACGTTATAATTAAAAGACCAACGCCACACAGGTAATTCATAAATTGCCAATGTTTTGAATTTACAAACATCTTTGTTAAATGAAACAGGGGGGCCAAATGCCAGAAACGTATAAGTAACCAAAGGGCGTAATGCAAAATTAACTAACGGAAACGCCAAAAAGTACATCAACACCAACATTACTATCATATACAAGTACAGTATTAAAGTCTTCATTGATTAATGTTCTTAAAGTTTATTGTTCAACCGGTTATTGTTGCGGTGACAATAAACACCAATCAATAACTTTAAAAATAGATGAAGTTTAACTTAAATGATAATTGCATTCGATCTATGTATTTAATCCTCCACGTTTTAACTGACTGGAAATGAATAGAACGATTAAAAAAAAGATACATTATTTTTTTTCCCAATCTATTCTATTTCAGAATATTATTCATAATATTATCAATCCAATAAACTTAAACTATGGGCGGAAGTAATTCAAATAATCGAGGGGGCGGCAGTCAATCCCGTAATCAGGATGTTGCATGTGATGAGTTGAAATTTAACACCCAATTATCTTCCCCAAAGGAGGAAGTATTAGTGTTGTTGGAAGTGGGCTTATTATTAGAGATCGAATTATCACCATCAAAAACCACTTGCGTTGTTATTTATAAAAGCAAGATTGCTGGCACAATTATCCACTTAAATCTAAAGCAGTTAATTAACTGTATTATTGCAGGCAATACTTTCTATGCAAGAGTTAGGAGTGTCGATGGCGCTAAATGTGCTATCACAGTTTTACATGAATCATTGGCATGATTTTAAATATAATAGGTGGTACATATTACGAAACCTGTAGAGAACCATTTTGGGATGAACTATATGGGTCGGGTTTACGAGCGGCACATGCTTTAAGCGAAAAACCGTCTAAAGTCGTCTTTCATACCAATATCGGTAAAGTTGATTACGACAAGCTTGTTTGTATATCCGAGGCAATTGGAATAACTACTAAAGCCAAATTGATTCCTTATACAAATACGTTTGCATACGATCACCCTTTGGCGGAGCCCTATTTTGATCGAATCGAGGTAAATGACGAGGAAATAATTTACGCTGATCTAATTGTTCAATTTGGGATGATTGAAGGGAATAAAAAAGTAAAAGCAAAGAAGGCTATTTACGATCCTCAATCGCCAGGAAATCCGCAATCATTTTGGTCTAATGGGTCCGATACGCAGGAACTAATTTGGGTCGCAAATATTGGCGAAATGGAAATATTTACAGGGGCCGTTAGTTTAAAAGGGATCAAAGAATATTTATTTTCTGTAGAAAATGTAGTGGCGGCTGTCATCAAAAAAGGAACTGATGGGGCAATAATTATTCAAAGAGATAAGGATGACTTTCACGTGCCGGTATTTAAAACAAAGCACGTCTGGCCAATCGGAACAGGAGATATTTTTACAGCATCATTCGCTTATAATTATTTGATCGAGAACCATTCCATTGAAGAGTCAGCAATTAATGCTTCACTAGCAACTGCTTACTATACTGAAACAAAGTCGTTACCATTGCCGCAGCTTATCGACGAATCAAAATTCGAAAGATTTTATAAAGAATCGAAAGTTAAACCAAAGATCTATCTTGCTGGGCCATTTTTTAATATGGCGCAACGCTGGATGATTGAGCAATTCCGAGTTCAACTGCGAAATTTCGGTCTTGACGTTTTTTCTCCTTATCACGATGTTGGGCTTGGCAACGCAACACAGGTTGTTCCCTTAGATATAGAGGCTATAAAAAACTGCGACATTGTTTTAGCCATTGTTGACGGCTTAGATGCAGGAACATTGTTTGAAATAGGATTCGCAAAGTCCCTGAATTTACCCGTAGTTGTTTTTGTAGAGGACGAAAAGAGTGAAGCTTTGACCATGCTTAAAGGTACTAATTGCTTATTTGAAAAGGATTTTTCTACAGTAATTTATAAAACAGTTTGGGAGTCGTATAAAGTATGAAGTATGCAATTTTACTGTCGGGAGGGATGGACTCTGTCGCTTTGACCTATATGTACAAGAAAAAGTTGTCCGTGGCCTTTACGGTTGATTACGGACAAAAAAGTTCCGAAAAAGAGTTGGAAGTTAGTAAGAAAATATGCGAAAAATTGAACATCCCTCATGAGATATTACATATCGATTGTAGCTCATTAGGAAGCGGCGAAATGTGCAACGATAAAATATCACCGGTATCACCTGTCCCTGAATGGTGGCCATATAGAAATCAGTTATTAATAACGCTAACAAGTATGAAAGCAATTTCCTATGATATAGATAGCCTAATATTTGGAGCAGTTAAAACAGACAATAGCTATATAGATGGAACGAAGAAATTTTTCAACATTATAAATAAACTACTATCGATTCAAGAAGGAAATATTAACGTTATAACTCCTGCTATAAATCTTACAACTGCCGAATTAATCAAAAAATCTAAAATCCCTGAGAGCTTACTGTTTTGGGCCCATTCTTGCCATATCAGTAACGAGCCATGTGGAGTATGTAACGGATGTGTTAAATACTCAGAAGTTATTGAAGAAATAAATAAGACCTAACAAGCAATGCAAGAAGAATTAATTAAGCGCTTTCAAATTGTTGGTCTTAAGAACTATAGAAATGCTAATATTATATTTAAAAGACCTTACAAAATATTAGTGGGTGAGAACGGATTGGGTAAAACAACTATTCTCGATGTTTTCTATTATTTATTGACAAAAAAGTGGGGATCTCTTGATGAAATCGTATTCGATTTCATCGAATTAGAATTGCACGATAATCTAATAGAATTTTCTCAAAGCGAATTGAATATTTATGTAAGCTATTTGGAAAAATCCGATAGATATTTTGATGAAAATGTCTTAGCAAAGTTCGATAGAATCAATAAAATATTAGAAATATTTCAAAATCGAATTATTTATCTTCCAATTTTCCGAAATCTTTATCAGCAGTTATACCATCTTTTAGATAACCGTTATAAAGGGGACATGTATGATCTTATAAATCGCAGGAATTTATTTGATAAAGAAAAACGTGAGATTTTTAAAGAGACTGTCATGGATTTTCAAATGAATGACATTCAAACTAATTTTTTAGAATATAATGATACTCATCAACTAAATCAATTTAAGGACACATGTAATAAATACCTCGAAGAGACTGAGTTTGTTTTATCTCAAGCAAAAGGGCTTGAGATAATAAATCTCAACAATCAAGAAAAAGTTGATTTACAATATCTTTCATCTGGTGAAAAACAGATTATAAACATATTTTCTAAATTTTTCTTCTGTCACCGAAAAGATTTGATATTTCTCATAGATGAACCTGAACTTTCGCTATCGCTAAACTGGCAAAGAAATTTACTTCCTGACGTTATAAACTCTGGAAATTGCGCTTTTCTATTTGCCATTACACATTCCCCATTTATTTTCAATAACCAGTTAAAGGAATATGCTGAAGGTTTAGATCTCTACATAAGTAAGCAAAAGAATGATTGAAAGTTTAATTGATAATATGATCGCTGCAATAGACGACCCTGTTGTCGCCTTTACCGATTTCATATTGGCACATAAAAAAAAGCCCGATGCAGTTTTTTGTTTTTTTGAAGGCATTGACGATTTAAGATATTATAAACCAAGAATATTTAAAATCATTCCTCCTAACAATTTTCGTGAATTCAATTGTGGCGGTAAAGATAAAGTCAAAGAAGCTTATGCACTTATTAAAGGTAACGAAGTATATTCATTGTGTAGGACCGGTTTTTTTATAGACAAGGACTATGAAAAGGCATTTAATAACAAAGATTTTTATGAAACCAATTGCTATAGTATAGAAAACTTTTATTTGTCTAACTCCTGTATCGAGGAGATTTTAATTGACTGTTTTAAAATTCAGCGAGAATCACCGGATTTAATTCGTTGTTTGACATTATTTAGTGAATTATTGGAAGAATTTCACAAAAGAACACTTCCCCTTAATGCATGGTTAGCTTGTTATTCCGACTTAAGGGTTTCTGGAAAAGTAAACAGAAGATTAAAAATAGACTCGACGATAAATAGAAGTTTAGACAATACCGTTTTAGGTGATATGTCTGGAATAAATGAAATAAGAAATATTAATACTCATGATGAAATAGAACGATTATTCTCTTGTCAAGGAGTATGTCACAGATTTTATTTTTTAAGGAAAATAATATATTTTAAGAATATCAGCCAAAGAGATTTTTTTAGAGGTAAATTCCAGTTAAAGTTTCTAGAAAGTTTTTTTAAAAAGCTTCAAATAAAAATAGGGTCGTTAAATAATGACCTACTTTCGAAAGACTATCCCAGCAGTATAATATTTGAATATTCTAATTTGACTATTTTATTTAATAGTCACGCTGCTACTCCAGATGAGTTAATGGAATACATTTTCATGATAAAAGAATGATGAATCTAAACAAACTATATTCCACAAAAAGACCTGGAAAAACGAATAATGGTCTAGGTGTTAGATCGGAATTTCAAAGAGATTTTGACAGGTTGATATTTTCATCACCATTCAGACGGCTGCAAAACAAAACACAAGTGTTTCCTTTACCAGGAAGTGTGTTTGTTCATAATCGGTTGACTCATTCATTAGAAGTATCTTCAGTTGGAAGATCTTTGGGCAAAATAGCCGGTGCTCATATAGCCGAAATCCATAAATCAGATTTAGAAGGCGACTCAATTGAATTTTACAAGTATCATTTAGCAGAAGTAATTGCGGCAGGTTGTTTAGCCCACGATATTGGCAATCCAGCATTTGGACATTCCGGAGAAAAAGCAATTTCAAATTTTTTTGAAAACGGTGGTGTTGACAAGAACTTATTCAAAAACGAAGAATGGAAGGACCTGACAAATTTCGAAGGAAATGCAAACGCGTTTAGAATTTTAACTAATCAATTTGAAGGGCGACTACCGGGAGGATATAGGATTACTTACGCTACCTTAGCAACTATATTAAAGTACCCTTGCGAGTCAACAGCTGTAAATAGTTCATTTAAACATTTGAAAAAATATGGTTTTTTTCAGAGCGAGAAATCACTATTCCTAGAGATTGCTGAAGATTTACAAATGATAAGGGAGCAGGTCTCCCCCTTATGCTATGGCAGGCATCCTTTTGTTTATTTACTAGAAGCTGCTGATGATATCTGTTACCGAATTATTGATTTTGAAGACGCCCACCGGCTAAGGATATTGAGTGATAATGATATCAAAGAAGCGTTTCTTAATTTAATCGCCGACGTCGGAAGAACTGATGACAATATGGATGATATAAAAAAAACATTTACCTCAATTGGTGATAATAATGAAAAAATTGGATATTTAAGAAGTAGAGCAATAAATACTTTAACGCTTCAAGCATCAGAGATATTTATCAACAACCTTCCATTAATATTGCAAGGCAAATTTAATAACACCCTTATTGATCATATTCAAGACAGCTGTACTGCACTTAAAAATATTGAAACTATTTCTAAGGAAAAACTCTACAATCATAATACCGTTGTAGAGCTTGAACTTGCTGGCTATAATGTGATGTACGATCTTTTAGAAGCGATGATTCCAGGTTCGCTAAAGCCAGAAAGTAAAAGAAATCATCTAGAAAAAAAAGCATTGAAACTAGTCCCATCTCAATTTGGTGATTTTTCGGATAGTAAAACTCCTTATATAAAGGCCCTCAACGTATTAGACTATGTGTCGGGAATGACGGATTTGTACGCGACTGAATTATATAGGAAGGTAAAAGGAATAGAAATAGGCAAGCATCATTGATCTTCTGCTGGCGCACGCGTGTCGCTTGCACCCCGCGTTTAAGTCGCAATCATTTTGTAAATATGATAACAATAAAAAAATCCCAATACTTTACGCTCTTTAAAGCAATTCGGCTTGTACGGAGGGGCAGCACGCGTGCACCAGCGCAAAATAAATACGGAGTTTTCCTTTATGCACTAGGTTAACCCCTACCCGCCCTTCTCCAAAGGAATCGCACATTTCCCTGCTCTTTTATTATTCCCCAATTTCCGCAATAGGGATAGGCGCGGATACCGGCCGGGCGAGGGCATGGGGATTGGCCGTGGCTAATGCCTTGTGCAGTATGAGCAAATAGCCCGGACCGCAGGTATTGCCATTAAACTCCGGGTTCGGCGGCATTGGTAGTAGCTTCAGCCCTGATCTTTTTCACCACCCGGTGTACTGCCGAAAAATGCAGTCCCAGCTGGCGCAAGTGTTTTTTGGCTGCGTGTGGGTTAGCTCAATGTAGGCCATACCAATGATCAACGTGTCGGTTTAATCCAACACGTCAAGACTATGCTTTACAAATGCCCTTTCTTTTTCCCGTAAACTTTTGCTTGTTCTTATCTCATAGCCTTTTTCCATTTCATGAAGTTTAAACCAATCAATAGCCGGAATGGTGTTGCCCGAATGGATCTCCAGGCGTATCATCAAACTATCATTCGGCTTTTTCCTGTGCTTAAGCAAATTGGTTACCGTAGTTCTATGAATATCAACATCTTTCGCAAATTCTACTTGCTTTCTTTTTGCAGCCTTGATATATTGCCCCAGAAAAAAACCAAAATTCTTTTCCGGCTGAAACTGATCTGTGTTAATATATTCCTCTAACTGAACACGCAGTTTTCTCAATTGAAATAATTGTTGTTCGTCCTTCCCAAGCGCATCCCTACGTACTTTCCTAAAGCCGGCCAGTTCTAAATCTGCCTCATTTTTCTCTGTAGCGGTAAGGGCGACGGGAGGCACCATTGCATCTACAATTTCGTCATCGGTGAGCGGTGTATCTATCAATTTCTTTTTCATAACAAATATCTTTCTATCAGGTCCATTAGCGGGTTATCTTCAAGATACAATTGACGCCCGCCATCAATCATTTGGTATTTATCAATATATTTTTGTTTCAGGTTTGTTTTAGGCAGTAGTGAGATACATGGATTTTTTTCGTACAAACCTAACGCCTCACGTGCGGCGAAAGCAAGTAAACAACCGGCGATCCTGTCATACTGCTTACCCTTCCCTACATTTTCCTTTGAACTGGTCAACAACTTAATTTCGGTTCTTTCTTCGGCCGGATGATCAATCAACGCCATTAGGCCAAGAATATCATCGGCACCTTTAATTACCAACTTAAAAAGACGACAACTTTCCATAAGTGGTTTCCAGTTAAAAAAATATCTTGTTTTATTAACCCTTTTTAAATCACTGCCAGAAACAGGCAGCACTTCTACTGCCTTTCGTTCGCCACTTTCCTGGTTAATGATATACATGCTTAATCTAATTTACAAAAAGTTTACTAAAACAGCAAACTTTTTAATATAACTTACCGCTGCTGCCCACGCGCAATGCAGTTAATTTCCGGCTTCCACCTTGTCAACCATAGCTTCGGCCCTGATCTTTTTCACCGCCCGGTGTACTGCCGAAAAATGCAGCCCCAGCTCGACCGCCATTTTACGTAACGACATCCCCTCGCTATACAACTGGCGAATTTGCCGGATGTTCACCTCATCGCGGGCATTTTGGTGGCGCAGGTGCTCGTATTCGGCGGCGTAGCCTTCAAATTTGTAGCTTAAAAGGGTATAATCATGTTCGGCACGGATGAGTACCACATTGTCTTCGCCGTATTGTTCCTGCTGGGTGCGCTGCTTAATTTGTTTGAGGTAACGTAAATTGGCATCAAGGCGGCTTTGGCCAATGGCAAAGGCGCTATCGGCAAAGTTCATGAGCATTTTACTGCCCTGCAAATCGTTTACGGTAAGGGGCTTGCCGGTATCGCGCTTGGGGGTATGGGCCAGCACCAGCACGCTCAGCTTGTATTTAATTTTGAGCGCTTTGAGCATTTTCATAAGTGGCTGGGCATCGCTGGCCTTTTCGGTACCGCGGCGCATGTAGGTAATGTTATCAATAATGAGCACCCGGGCCTTGGTGGTTGTAACGGCGGTGATGATGCATTCTTCTACATATTTTTCGTAGCTGGCGTACAGCACCGGGTCGTCGCCTTCGGGGTTAAACTCGGCCCGGTAAAACAGGTCGCTAAACAGGTGGCTGCCCCATTGCGGGTGGCGGTAGCGGGCTTCAAACTGTTTGGCATTAAGCTCAAAATCGATATAAAGCGTAGGCAGCGGCTCATCGCATTTGTTGTAAAACGGCTCTACCGTGTTACAGGTGGTAAGGTTGGCGGCAATTTGTACAGCCAGGATTGATTTGCCCAGGTTGGTATCGGCAAACAGGATGCACAGCTCATGCTCGAACCAAAAGCTGCCAAACAGCATGCGGGCGCGGGGGTTGCTGTACTCCTGTTTCATCCAGTCGTTAGCCCGCCGGGTGGTGAACAGGCTGATGCCGATAAAATTTCTGCTAAACTGCCCGGCCTTGATCTTACGGTCGGTAAAGGCAGCGGTTTCCCGCCTGATAGATTCAATGTAAGGGTGACGTTCCATAAAGTGTTGGGGATTTACACGCTAATTTACGGAGCAAAAAAACAAGAAGTGGTGACAGTGTTTTGTCAGTACATCGTTTAGTATCAAGTAGTAAGTATCAAGTAGTAAGTATCAAGTAGTAAGATTTTTTTTGGGGGAGCTGCGAGGTATCGGATAGCAAAAAAAATCAGCGCAATCAACGAAATCAGAAAAAAATCAACGGTCGCTTGTTTCGGCTTTCAAAATGCCGCAATAGAGAACACCTTGATTATTAATAAGATAATGATTTACCACTTACACACCTGTTGCGCAACGCAACACTTTTGGATGGCGCTGTGGCGGTAAGTGCCCTACCTTTTCATAAACCGCTTTTTGCCCACACCTGCGGCAATGGTGGTACCTAAAATACCTGCCACAAAATAGATAAGGCAATAGTTTAATTGGGTGGGGAAACAGGTCATGAGGATGCCTGTTGATAGGGCGATGGCGGCATTGATGAGCATGAGCCCGCCTACGTAGTTGCAAAGGCCGTTTACATCGGCAACCATATCTTCATTAAAGCCCGAGATGAGGCTCGATTTTTTTTGGTACCTGATCTTATACCCCAACAAAAGCAGCATAAGAGCAATAACGCCGAAAACAATGAGGTTGAAAAAGTTCATGGGGTAAATTTACATCAACTCGCTGTCTTTACGCTCGTGGTAAGTTTTATAGGCTAAAAAATACAGGAACAGTGCCGGTAAGGCATTCAGGAGAATGTTTTTGGCGTCAACGTCGGGAAAAGTGACTACAACCTGGATAATGAGCCCAAGTAAAGCAAGGGTTCCCCCGATGATGAAAAGGTTGCGAAATTTAGGGTTCATAGGCAGGGTTTATCTATATAAACTGTTTAACCACTCTTTTAACGTAAAGTATCAAAAAAGGGTTAAACAGTTTATAGATATTTTAATATTATCGCTTTAACTCATATTTGGCCGGTGCATCTGGTATTTTTTTGAATACTACAGCAGCCAACGGCGGTATGGTTATGTTGATAGAATTTGCTTTCCCGTGCCATTTCTGGGCATCAGTTTTTACGGCATCGTAGTTAATGATACCGCTGCCCCACAGGTTTTTGGCATCGGAGTTAAAAATCTCTTTCCACGCGCCGGCTGCGGGTACGCCAATACGGTAGTTGTAGCGCGGTACAGGGGTCATGTTCAGGATAATCACCAGGTCGTCCTTACTATTATGCCCCATACGGCCGTAAACAAGTATCGAATCATTGGCGTTACCGCCATCTATCCATTCAAAACCGGTAAAGTCAAAGGCTTTTTCGTATAGTGCAGGTTCATCGCGGTACAGGTGGTTCAGGGCCTTTACCGTTTCTGACATACCCTGGTGATTGGCGTACTCCAGCACATGCCATTGTAACGATTTGCTGTAATCCCACTCATCGCCCTGCCCAAATTCGGCCCCCTGGAACAATAGTTTGGTGCCGGGATGGGTAAACATATAGCTATACATGAGGCGCAGGTTGGCAAATTGCTGCCACTCATCGCCCGGCATTTTGCGCAGCATGCTGCCCTTGCCGTAAACTACCTCATCGTGCGAGAAAGGCAGCATAAAGTTTTCGGTAAAGGCGTATATGGTGCTAAAAGTGATCTCGTTATGGTGATATTTACGGTGGATAGGGTCTTCATGAAAATAATCGATGGTATCGTGCATCCAGCCCATCATCCATTTCATACCAAAACCTAAGCCCCCCAAATACACCGGACGACTAACACCTGTAAATGATGTAGATTCTTCGGCAATGGTTTGAGCTGATGGGAAGTGGCTGTATACGGCCTCGTTAAACTCTTTAAGGAAGGATATGGCCTCCAGGTTTTCGTTACCGCCATAAATGTTTGGCTCCCACTCGCCATGCTTGCGCGAGTAATCAAGGTAAAGCATGGATGCCACGGCATCTACGCGTAAACCATCGGCATGGTACCTATCCAGCCAAAACAGGGCATTACTGATCAGGAAAGCCCTAACCTCGTTACGGCCATAGTTAAATATGTATGATTTCCAATCGGGATGGAAGCCTTTGCGCATATCCTCATGCTCGTAAAGGTGTGTGCCATCAAATTTATACAAGGCATGAATATCGCCCGGGAAATGTGATGGTACCCAGTCAAGGATAACACCTATGCCTGCTTTGTGAAACTCCTCTATCAGATACATCAGCTCCTGTGGCGAACCATAGCGTGAGGCCGCGGCAAAGTAGCCCGAGATCTGGTACCCCCAGCTTGGGTAGTACGGGTGTTCCATAATAGGCATAAACTCTACGTGGGTAAAGCCCATTTCCTTTACGTAAGGCACCATCTTATGGGCCAGCTGGGTATAGGTTAAAAACTCATCGGGGCTTTCTAAACTGCGTGCCCATGAGCCTAAATGCACCTCGTAAACGCTGTAGGGTTTATCAAGGGCGTTATGCTCGTGGCGGTTGGTCATCCAGTCGGCATCACGCCATTCGTAAAAAGTATCGGCAACTATAGATGCTGTGCTTGGTGGTACTTCCCAGCGCAAAGCAAAGGGATCGGCCTTTTCAAGGTCTTCCCCGGTTGATGATTTGATGTAATATTTATAGGTTTCGCCTACACCTATGTTGGGTATAAAGCCTTCCCAGATGCCTGATGAATCCCAACGGGCATTCAAGCTATGTGAGCCACGGTTCCAACCGTTAAAATTGGCTATAACGGCTACATACCGGGCGTTTGGTGCCCAAACCGCAAAATAGGTACCCACCACGCCATTATACTCCACCACATGCGAACCAAACTTTTCATAAAGCTTAAAATGCTTACCGGATTTGAACAGGCTGATATCAAAATCGGTAAAACGGCTGTATGGTTCAACGGCTTTTAATACCAGTGCCGGTGCAGCAACAACAGGTTCGGCAGTTTTTGTTTTAACGACTTTGGGCTTAGGCGTTGCCACCTTTTTTTCGGCAGGGGCAGCTTTTGCTTTCACGGCTTTTTTGGCAGGAGCAGCGGCTTTCGGTTCAGCGTTCTCAGTTTTGGCCTTTGGGGCTTTTTTTTCTTTTACAGGCTTTGTTTCCGGTATCGGTGTGTCGGTTATTGTAGTTTTTTTGGCCATGATATAGATAACCTGTTGGGGCTTGTAAAGAATAACCCAAATAACAGGATTGAGTTTTGGTTTATACAATCAAATATAACAGGATTTACTTGAATAGAGTCAAGAAACGAGAATCAAGAGTTAAGACTTTTTATAAAAGCGCTTTTACAACTGTTTTGTAAGATGCAGGGTTGATTATTTTAATAAAAAAAGCCGCCCTTTTGGGGGCGGCTTGCATTTTGTTATTTTGTAATCTCTATCTGCACAAACTTCTTACTGTACTTAAACTCCATGGTACCATCGGTATTGGTGGTAAAATCGCTTACCGTTTTACCGTCGACCGTTATTTTAGCTGGCTTAAATGGCAGGCCAATAATATTAAAGTGATAGCCTTCATAACGTGGGGTATACAAACCTTCCATACTTTGGCCTATGGTTAAATTTCTTGAGCTGCCGTTTACTACAAATTTTTTCTCCAGGTAAATATCCTGCTCGTAGGCGAAGGTTTCGCCGTAATCTTCAAACAGGAAGGAGTTTACTTCGTAATCGGTAAAGTAAATGTTCAGTTTTACTTCCTCTATCTCTTTTTGGCCTACGTACTGCATCACCGGGTACTCTGGTATTACCGATCCTGCCTTAACAAACAAAGGCATGGTATCTAAAGGCGTATCAACTGTTACCTCTTTACCACCTTCTGATACTTCAAAAGTCCAGAAGTTGAACCATTTGCCTTTTGGCAGGTATACGTTACGTTTGGTTTGACCCGGCTCCATAACCGGGCAAACCAGTATTTTATCGCCATAAGTAAACTCATCCTGGCGGAAATGGTTCAGCAACACATCCTGCTCGTGCATTACCACCGGCCTTAAAATAGGGAAACCGTAACGGTGATGCTCCCAAAAGGTAGAGTATAAGTACGGGATTAAACGGTAACGTAATTCAATAAATTTACGGTTGATGGCTGTAAAGGGCTCACCAAAACTCCATGGTTCGCGCTCCTTGGTATCACCTGCAGAGTGCGCGCGCATAAACGGCGAGAAGGTACCTAACTGGATCCAACGGGTAAACAATTCACCATCAGGCTCGCCGCTAAAACCGCCAATATCTGTACCACAAAACGGAATACCAGATACCGATAAACGCTGGCATTGGATATTCCCTAATTTTAAGTGTTCCCATGAGGCTACGTTATCACCCGTCCAAACCGATGAGTAACGTTGTACGCCCGAGTAACCCGCCCTGGTAATAGTAAAAGGGCGTTTATTTTTCATGATCTTACGCAAGCCTTCGTAAGTTGAGCGTACCATTTGCATACCGTAAACGTTATGCGCCTTACGGTGCGAGCCACGGTGACCATCATATTGGTGACGAACATCATCCGGGAAAGTACCGGCACCAAATACGGCAGGTTCGTTCATATCATTCCAAACACCGGCAACGCCCATCTCCACTAATTCGTCAAACAAACCTCCCCACCACTCGCGTACCTCGGGATTGGTAAAATCGGGAAACTGGCAACGGCCCGGCCATACGTGGCCTTCCATAAAGTAATCATCGCTTCGGCGGCAAAAATATCTTTTCTCTTTACCCTCTTTAAACACCCAATAGTTGTCATCAACACGGATACCCGGATCAATAATTACCACAGTTTTAAAGCCATCGGCAGCCAGTTCACTGATCATTTTCTTTGGATCGGGAAAATACTTGCGGTTCCAGGTAAAGCAGCGGTAACCATCCATATAATCGATATCCAGGTAGATACCATCGCATGGGATTTGATTGTCGCGGAAACCACGGGCTATCTTACGCACTTTAGCTTCGGGATAATAACTCCAGCGGCACTGGTGGTAACCAAGCGCCCAAAGCGGCGGCATTGGGTGCGTACCGGTTAAAATGTGGTAGTTTTTTACCACATCCATCATATGCGGACCGTGGATATAATAGTATTGCAGCTCGCCGCCATCAGCCCAAAAACTGGTTTTGGTTTTATCTTCGGCACCAAAGTCAAACTGCGCTTTAAATGTATTATCAAAGAAAATACCGTGTGCTATGCCCTCATTTACACTGATGTAAAAAGGAATGCTACGATATAACGGGTCCTGGTTCCAGGCAAAAGAATAGGCATCTGTGTTCCAGTTTTTTAAACGCTTGCCCCGCAGGTTAAGCTCGGTTGGTTTATCACCCAGGCCAAAAAAACTTTCATCTGGTGCCGACGTTTTTGTACAAAACACATAGTAGCCACCAAACTGAACGTTCTCTTCCCAGTGCATCGGTACCGCATCGGTACTGGTAACATGGTTATTACTGTCAGAAAAAGATATAAAGAAATCCTTTTTACGGATATGGCAATTTATCGATTTAGTTGCAACGCGAAACTCATCGTCATTTTCATATAAAGTAAACTCCGCAGCTTTTTGCTCCAGTTTAGGAACAGCGTATGAAAACTCCTCTAAAAAAACGCCATGCGGCGCAAGCCTTACGCGAATAATATCGTCAGTAACAACTACCACTTCAACCTTGGCATCGCCATCGGTAAAGTAGAATTTATTGCCCAATTGATCGGCGTGATTGGGGATTCCGAGGTATTTTTTGATGATGGGTTTTATACCATCTGCAGGATTATTAAGGTGATGGAACTCTTCTTCCTCTTCCAATAAATTTTCTACTTCTACTATCTTACTGGTTATCAGCTCTGGATTTGGCGTATTACTTTCCATTCAAATTATTTATCGGTGTTTTTGCAAATATGTATAATGTGTACTTACTACGCAATATACAACATTTGAATTAACGAAAAATCATTAACTGTGCCAGTTTTTGATTTTTTCTTCAATCAACAACCTCTATTATTTGAATTTTTTTACCATCCTGTACAAAAAGTACGGATAAGGCAGCAAGGAACATGAAGGTGCCCCCCATTACCAAACCATAAATTGATTCGCTATTAAACAAATGTTTAATAATAAGGCTACTGAACAGGCTGCTTACTATCTGCGGAAAAGTAATAAAGAAATTAAATAGCCCCATATACACCCCGATTTTTTTAGCAGGTATCGAGCTTGATAAAATGGCATAAGGCATGGCTAAAATACTACCCCAGGCAAGGCCAATACCCACCATTGAAAAGTATAGCAAGTTATGGTTTTGAATAAAAAATATTGAAATTAAACCAACGCCCCCCATGGCTAATGAAAAAGCATGTGTTCTTTTGCGGTTTATTTTTCTAACTATCCATGGTAACGACAATGCGTATAATGCAGAGACGCCATTGTAAACACCAAATATTTTGCCCACAAAATCACTTGCATTATTATAAGCCTGGGACGTAGTATCTCCCGAAGGCAGATGAAATACATGAGTAGCTATCGCTGGGGTTGTCCACACCCACATAGAAAATAGCGCAAACCACGAAAAAAACTGCACTAAGCCTAACTGCTTCATGGTTTTGGGCATATTCACAAGATCATTTATAAACTCCATAATGCCGCTTCGCTTCACTGTTTCTACATCTGGTTCATGAAATTTGGCATATTCTTCGGGCGGGTATTCTTTTGTTTTCACAACCGTCCATAAAATACACCCTATCAATATAAGCCCCCCGGCGTAAAATGAATACAGCAAGTTATTGGGCACAATGCCTGGTGCAGCCGTAGATTTTATACCCAACCATTCATGTAAAACCGATGGTAACACCGATCCTGCAATTGCCCCGACGCCTATTAAACAAGTTTGCATGGAGAAGCCGGCTGTGTGCTGGCTATCGGGCAGGTTATCAGCTACTAACGCCCTGAAGGGTTCCATCGCCACGTTAAATGAGGCATCCATCAGCATCAGCATACCTGCACCCACAATGATTGGCGGGATCAAAAATGCCAGCCCCGATGAATTTGGTAAAAAACAAAGCGCCAGACCAGACAGTAATGCCCCCGTTAAAAAGTACGGACGGCGGCGACCTAAACGGTTCCAGGTTCTATCGCTATAGTGACCAATTATTGGCTGAATGATCATGCCCGTTAAAGGCGCGGCTAACCAAAATAATGATAAATTGCCTACATCTGCACCAAAAGTTTGCAGTATACGACTGGCGTAACCCGTTTGCAAGGCAAAGCCAAACTGGATGCCTAAAAAGCCAAAGCTCATGTTCCAGATTTGCCAGAAGCTTAATCTTGGTTTTTGTAATACTTTATTCATTGTTGGTTTATTGGTCAATAATCATTGGTCATCCGGTTCTTTCCTATATGTCATTGCGAGCGAAGCGTGGCAATCTCGTGCTCTACAGAGCGAATCTGCATAGTTCGCGATTGCTTCGTTCCTCGCAATGACATAGTTTTATATGCGGCTGACAACTTTTAAAACTCCAGCATCAATCCACTACTTGCTCTAACGGTTACTTCAACGCCCTTTTTTATATCATTGGTGTTGTAGTTAATGCCGCTCAACAGGTCTTTAAATTGCTTGCTGCCGTTTAAATTTAATTTATGTAACAGGTCATCCGGCAGCTTTACGCTTATTGTGCGGGCATCCCGGTTAAAATTGGTTATTACTAATATACGCTGATTGTTGGTATAACGCAGGTATATATACATTTTTGTGTCAAAACCCGGCTGATGCTCATTGGCCATCATCAACTCATAAAATTCGCCGGCTTTTATAGCCTCACTGTGGTTAACGGCGTTCAACAAACTACTGTAGAAGCCTCGCAGCTTTTTCTGATCGTCAGATAACCTGCCGCCATCATAAGCACCGCCGTTAATCCATTTCTGATGCTCGGGCACACCCCAGTAATCAAATATGGAGGTACGGCCATCATTCCCGCTAAAGCCTTCGCTGCCTGCTCCCGGCTCGCCAACCTCCTGGCCAAAGTAAATCATTACAGGGCCGGTGTTTAGCGTGGCGGTAATAATCATACCCGGCACGGCCAGCCACGGGTTGCCTGCAAAATCGGGCGATGCTATGCGTTGCTCATCATGATTTTCCATAAAGCGCAGCATATGCTCGTCTATGCCTTTACTATCGTGGTTCCAAACAGCGTTGATGCCCCAGGTATTGGTATGGTAATCATTACGGGTAAGGTTGCGTACGGTATCGTATAAACCTACTTTATCATACAGGTAATCAAAATGGCCTTTAAAAATATAATCGTTGTATTTGCCTTTATCATAAGCTTCGCCTATGAATACAATGCCCGGGTGTTCGGCTTTCATTTTAGGGATTACCCAGCCCCAAAATTCAATAGGCACCATTTCCACCATATCACAACGGAAACCGTCGACACCTTTGGCAGTCCAATATTTTAAAATATCGTAAACCTTGTTCCAAAGTGGTGGAATCGGGTCGAAGTGGCTGCAACGATGATCCATATAATCAACACCATAGTTCAATTTCATGGTTTCAAACCAATCATTAATTGATGGCGAGGCGCTAAAAACATCGTTACCGGTTGCTTTGGCCGGGGTTTCGTCAAACTTACCATCCTTTAGCGGGCTTTTAAATTCATCGCCACCGGGATTATACCCACCAGGAACCGTAAATGGCTGGCCGGGCATGTAGTAAAAATCATTGGTGGCGCTAAAGGCTTTTGAATGATCGTCATCCTGTCCAAAATCGCGCACGCCGGCCGGCTTTACATCAGACGCGTAAGTGCGGGCTACGTGGTTGGGTACCAGGTCCATCAAAACTTTAAGACCATTGCTATGGGTACGCTTAATGAGTTCCTCGTACTCTCCTATCCGGTTTTTAACATCAACAGCCAGATCGGGATCAATATCATAATAATCTTTGATGGCGTAAGGCGAGCCTGCACGACCTTTTACGATATCCGGATCATCAGCTTTAATACCCTGAGCTGAGTAATCGGTCATGGTAGCGTGTTCAATTACACCGGTATACCAAACGTAGGTAAAGCCCATCTTTTTAATTTCATGCAGGGCTTTATCGTTGATATCGTTCAACTTGCCAACACCGTTCTCTTCAATGGAGCCATTGGTTTTATTTACATTTTTTGTATTACCAAAAAGGCGCGGCAATAACTGGTATATAATTAATTTATGATCTGGTGTGCTTTGTTCCATGTTATTTTTTTTGTGATGTTTTATCTGCGCGAACGAAATTAACGGTAATAAACCCACCGCAACAAAACAGACAAAAACTTTACCTCTTTTCATTATGCCTCAACCAATAATTCGTCATTGGCTTTCACCAGTTGGTCTTTACCGTAAACGGAAACCGTTGCTCCCACATCCGATAGATTTTTGAGCTGCACACCATCCTTGCTTACTTTGATATTCAACAACGCGCCGCGGAAACCGATATGGAATGAGAACGATGCCCATTTTTCGGGAATGAAAGGCTGAAATAACAGCTTGCCATCCCTTACCCGCATGCCGCCAAAACCTTCAACCACAGCCATCCAGGTGCCGGCCATTGAGGTGATGTGACAGCCATCTTCCGTATCGTTGTTGTAATCATCAAGATCGAGCCGGGCAGTACGCAGATAAAACTCATAAGCCCGGGCTTCATCGCCCAGCTTAGCGGCTAATATAGCGTGTACACATGGTGATAATGACGATTCATGCACGGTACGCGGCTCATAATAATCAAAATTTCTGCGGATGGTATCGATGTCAAAATCATCTTCAAAAAAGTAGATCCCTTGCAATACGTCGGCCTGTTTAATGTAGCATGAACGCAGGATCCTGTCCCAACTCCATTTTTGGTTCAGCGGGCGGTCTGTTGCGGGTAGATCTTTCACCAGGATCTGCTCTTTATCCAGGTAACCGTCCTGTTGTAAAAATATACCTTGCTTTTCATCGTGCCCCAGGTACATATTCCCCACAATGTGACCGAATCGGCTAAATTCGGCTGCTTCATCAAGGTTGATCTTAGCTGCAAGTGCGTTGTATTTGGTGCTATCAGCCGCTTTAACTTTTCCGGCAACTTCCATGGTATATTTCATACACCAAACGGCAAGCATACTGGTATACCAGTTATTATTTACGTTATTTTCGTACTCGTTTGGTCCGGTTACGCCCAGCATTACGTATTGCTGCTTGTCCTGCGACCAACTAACCCTTTGCGACCAGAACCTGGCTATCGCTATCAAAACTTCCAAACCATAATCGGCCAGGTAAGCTTCATCGGCAGTGTAGCGTACGTAATTAAAAATAGCGTAGGCGATTGCTCCGTTACGGTGAATCTCCTCAAAAGTGATCTCCCACTCGTTATGGCATTCGGTGCCATCCATAGTAACCATGGGGTACAATGCCGCTCCGTTTTTAAAACCGAGCGAGGCAGCGTTTTCAATGGCTTTACCCAATTGCTTGTAGCGATATAAAAGCAGGTTGCGGGTAACCTTTTGTGGCGCGGTTGAAAGATAAAAAGGCACGCAATAGGCCTCCGTATCCCAATAGGTACTGCCTCCGTATTTTTCGCCGGTAAAACCTTTGGGGCCAATGTTCAGGCGATCATCCTCGCCGGTATAAGTTTGGTTAAGCTGGAAAATATTAAAGCGAATAGCTTGTTGTGCCGATGCATCGCCTTCGATAATGATATCGTTATGTTTCCATTTTTCGGCCCAGGCCGCGGCTTGTTCGGCCAGCATAGTATCAAATCCTTTGACGCTAATGTGGTTAAGAGTTGCATCCAACTGTTTTACCAGGTCTTCCGGCTTGTGATTTTGCGAAGACAGGTTGGCTACATATTTTGTAACGCTTATACTTTGCCCTTGCTGCACCTGCAGGTTATTTTTGGTAGCAACATATTTTTCTTTAAGGATAGATTCTGTTTGGGGATGGATAACTTTTCCATCCTGCTCTATCACAAATTTCATCCCTGTTGCAACTTCAAAACCAGTCTTTTTGGTGCGCATTACCACGTAACCGCAATCGGCGTCATTGGCTTTGCTCACCTCATCCCAAAACTTCTCATCGTAGTTGGAATCCTTGTTCATTACATCGCCATCAATAGCCGGGGTAATGGTAATGTTACCGCTAAAATTTAAAGGTGTAATGGTATATTTTATAGCTGCGGTTTCGTCATCAACCATGCTGCAAAAGCGGATTGCTTCTACTTCAACTTCTTTACCTGAAGCTGTTTTGGCAGTAAAATTCCTTTTCAGGTAGCCTTCTTTCATATTCAGCTCTCTGCGGAAATTACTTACCGTGCATTTTGCCAGATCAAGCTGCTCGTCATCAAGTACAACATCAATGATTGTCCAGTTGGCAGCATTCAGTACTTTGGCAAAGTATTCGGGATAGCCGTTTTTCCACCAGCCTACGCGGGTTTTATCGGGATAGTAAACACCTGCAACATAGTTACCCAATAATGATTCGCCACTATAGGCTTCCTCAAAGTTGGCACGCTGCCCCATACGGCCGTTACCCAAACTAAATATGCTTTCAGATACCTGGTGATGATGCGAATCGAAGCCTTCTTCAACTATCTTCCACTCATCAACTTTAATATAATTTTTCATGTTAATCTCAAAAAACAGCCCCCTCTAAATCTCCCCCGATAGGGGAGACTTCCCCTTTCTTAAGCCCTCCCTACCGGGGAGGGTTTGGGTGGGGCTTTTATAATTTAAATAATTTATCTAACGTCATTTTATCCAGCCCGCTGATCACCAAATCGGCATCCAGCACGCCGGGCTGGCCAATGCCTACTACTTTCATGTTGCCTGCTTTGGCGGCTTCAACCCCTGCAATGGCATCTTCAAATACCACGCACTCTTCGGGTTCAACACTGAGGGCTTTGGCACCTTCTAAAAATACTTCGGGATCGGGTTTGGCTTTGCTTACCTTGTTACCATCAATAACCGCGTCAAACAAATTGGTGATGCCAATTTTGTTAAGGATGGTCATGGAGTTTTTACTTGCCGAGCCTAATGCTATTTTGATACCCGCCTTGCGGCAAACCTCAACAAATTCTTTTGCCCCGGGCAAAATCTCATCAGGCTGCATTTGGTTTACCATTTCCATATACCAGGTATTTTTTTGCGTGGCAAGGGCTTCCTGTTCTGCCTCCGTTTTGGTTACACCGCCCCAGCCCAGGATAAGCTGCAGCGAGCGCACCCGGCTTACGCCTTTCAATTGCTCATTTTGATGTTCGGTAAAATCGAACCCTAAACTGTTGGCCAACCTTTTCCAGGCTTTGTAGTGATAAACCGCTGTATCGACAATTACACCATCCAGATCGAATATACAGGCTTTAATATTGTTCATTTTAACGTTTTAGATGCGTGACTTATAGCTACTAAGATATAATTTTAATGTGTAATGGCCGGTAAAATCTCCATTACTAATGTTGCTTTACCCGGCAATGTTAAAGTACCCAGATCTACTGCCTCATCGGTGATCACATTCCTTGCTTTTTTGGCATCGCCAAGGCGTTCAAAATACCTGTCGGTTGTGGTAGTTTGCTCTTTTTCACTGCTATTAAAGATAATCATTACCGTTTTTTGAGCATCGTACCTAAAATACACGTAAATACCTTTTTCGGGTATATACTGCATCAGTTTACCGGTTTGCAGTGCAGTTGTGCCTTTACGGTAATTAGCCAGCTTGCTTACATAGTTAAAAGCTTCGTTTTCTTTTTTTGAACGCCCATCCGCGGTAAATTTATTATCCTTATCGCCTTTCCAACCACCAGGGAAGTCCTCGCGCACCAGGCCATCAGGATCACTGTAGTTTTTCATCAGGATCTCATCGCCATAATACAGCTGCGGCACGCCACGCATGGTTAACAGCATAGCCATTGCCGATTTGTATTTGGTAAAATCCTCCTTAACCATTGATAGCAAACGGCTCATATCATGATTATCCATAAATATGGTATTGCGGGTTGCATCCTGGTACAGAAAGTCCTGCGCCAATACAGAATACAGGCGACCAACGCCATCTGTCCAGCCATCATTACCATTAATGGCTTCATAAATGGCATCTTTTAAAACGCCATCGGTTACGCCGGGCAGATGTGTATCCATACCGCGGTTAACAGTGTTGCCTTGCGTAAAGAAGGCCTGGTTAGCTGCCGACCATACCAGTGTTTCCCCAAAAATAGAAAGCCTCGGAAACTCCGCTTTAACATCCTGTGCCCATTTGGCCATGTAGGCAGGATCATTATACGGGTAGGTATCTAAACGGAACCCGTCAATACCGGCGTACTCCACCCACCAGATGTGGTTTTGAGTCAAATAATTTTGTACGTAGCTGTTATTCTGGTTCATATCAGCCATGCGGTGATCAAACCAACCATCAGCCATCAGCTTACGATCCATAGGCGAAGCATGCGGGTCCATCACCGCCGCATCCCTGAAGTTTGATTTAGTGTACTTAGGCCATTGGTGTACCCAGCTTTTCATCGGCATATCTAAAATGGTATAGCCCTCGGTACCGGCATGGTTGTGCACTAAATCTTTAATAACCTTTAAGCCCAGGGCGTGGCATTTTTCGACAAACTTTTTATAAAGCTCGTTGGTACCGTAGCGCGGGTCTATTTTATAATAATCAGTAACAGCGTAGCCATGGTATGATGCATGAGGCTCGTCGTTCTCAATTTCGGGGGTTAGCCAAATGGCGGTTACGCCCAAACTTTTCAGGTAATCAAGATGATTCATGATGCCTTGCAGGTCGCCTCCATGGCGGCTATACATCGAGTCGCGATGGATACCTTTTTCGCGCAGGTTATCAAAAGAGTCGTTACTTTCATCTCCATTACTAAAGCGATCTGGCATAATCAAATAGATCACATCCTTGCTGGTTACCCCTTGTATTCTGCCAGCAGATTTATCGCGTTTATTGAGTGCATATTGGTAAACCAGGTCCTTTTGACCAGCCCTGGTAAATTTTATCGGGAACGTTCCCGGTAAGGCTGATGAAAAAATTTGCAGATCGAGGAATAAATAATTGGAGTTTTCGACTTTATGTACTGCTTTTAGCTTTACACCCGGGTAGTTAAGCACCACATTACGACCTGCAATGTTGTCACCATGTACTATAAGCTGCAGGTTTGGATTACTCATCCCTACCCACCAGGACATTGGCTCAACACGCTCTAAAGCAGGCATTTGCGCATACACGCTTATAGCCAGCACAAAACTGCATAAGGTTAATAGTGAATTTTTTTTCATGTTAAACTGGTTAATTGGCCGCGGCCGGGAACGATACCGTAATCCGCGTTTCAAATTTATAATAAAAATGATTTGTTGTATTAAATTTTAAATATTTCTTGATGGGAAAAATATATCCCTCAAAAATTCTTTATCTTTATTTGGAATAAATATAAATAAACACAATCTTTGTAACATTATATGATCACTACGCTAACCCAAACAACTCCATGGACCGATGTTTTTAAAACAACAAAGGGCGCCGTTTACCAATGCGACGAAGAGCGTTGCTGGTATGTTGATTTTGCAGGTAAGGTTGCCAAATTTGATTATCGTTGTTTATTAAAGCTTCGTAAATCTGTTTATCATATAGATATTGAGCATGCCCTGCTTAATACCACTAAAGATCCTGATGTTGAAATTATCTTCATCTGCGCCTGCGACCATTGCTACGTTTTAACCCTGTTACAAATCATTGCCCTTAAAGAATTACTGGAAGGTACATTTGTAATGCTGGAGCTTAACCATATCTTAAACGAAAGTTTAGTCATTAGTCAGTAGCAATTGGTCATTACGCTGCGCTGTCAATTGCGGCGCGTCATTAGGTCATTGTTAAATTCGCGAGGCTTAACTTTTATAATGACTTAATGCCCCAATGCCTTAGTGACCTCCTTCCTTATTATTTAGACCAAGTTCATATTGCGTTTATTTTAAGCAAAATAGATTTATAGCACTATAATTGTATATTATTTCTGCAATAAGTTTATATTAACTATTCAATTTAATCCGATCATGAAAGACTTACTTCGCATAAAAAGCCTGATCTCTACAGAGATCGAATCGCTTTTAAATCAGCAAATTAAAAAAGAAGCTTACTCTTCTTCGATATATTTATCAATGGCATCATGGTGTAACCGTAATGGTTATGATTTTTCGTCTGACTATTTTTTTAAACAAGCCGAAGAGGAAAGAACACACCAGTTAAAATTTTTTAAATACGTACTTGATATGGGCGGCAATTCTGTATCGCCAGAAGTTACCGGCATTAAACAGGAGTACAACTCATTCCGCGAAGTTTTTGAAGAGGCTTTAGACCAGGAGATCAGCGTTACCAACTCTATCAAAAACATTTATGCCCGCTGCATGAAAGAGCAGGATTTTGTGACTATGGAGTTTTTAAACTGGTTTCTGAAAGAACAACGTGAAGAAGAATACAAAGCCCGCCGCGCCCTTGAATTGTTTGAGGTTATTGGCGAAGAAGGCACCGGCCGCTGGCAGATTGACAAACACGTTGGTGAAATAAAATATAATAGCGAGGCGTAGGGCCTCACCCTGCCCTCTCCAAAGGAGAGAGTTCTAAAAAAAAGTCGTTTTGCCAGTGGCAAAACGACTTTTCTTATTGTAATTCTTAAATATGCAAATCAAAGTCCTCTCCTTTGGAGAGGATTTAGGTGAGGCTCTCACTCTATCAAATCCATCAGCTTCAACACATCCTTGGCATGATACTCCTTCAGCCAGGTATTGCCGGGCTGGATACTGCATATCGGGGCATATTTACAACGATCTGTGCATTCAGTTTCTATCACTTCCATTTCGGTATTGCCATGATAGTGTTTAATGTATGATTTGGCAAGCTTGTACATGTCCTTACCGCCGCGTTTGCCGCATTTACTGCCGGTGCATACATACAATACCTTTTCGGGAATGGTGAACTTACTCATGGCTCGTATTGATTTAATGTTACTACAAAGTTAAACCAATAATATTAGATGCAGTGTTGGTGATTTGTTTGACCTGCCAATTTTTACCTGCCGGCGATAAAGCAAAAACGAATTACCGGGCCAGTTTTTGTTTGATAAAGCCCGCCGCTTTGGTATAGCCACCCTCGGCACCGTCAACAAAATGGATGTGATCGTCTTCCAGATCGCGCACATAGCATGACATTACCGACTCGCTGCTCACGTGGAAGCCGTAATAGATTTGCCCGGCATCTTCCATTTTGCTCAAAACCTCTTGCAGCTCTTTCCGTTGATTAGGTGTGCCTGTTATCACGGTATTAATTTTACCATCAATAACCAACGTGTCAGACATTTCTACCAGCTTATCCAAATACTTTTTACCTTTTTTGGTACGCAAATAAACATACGTGATCAGCATGGTGCCCCAGTGCTTAAGTATTTCAACTATCTTACTGTTGCTGATGCGGGTGCGCATTTTCTTTTCCAGTTGGTTAAAGGTTGTTTTTAGCTTAAGCTTAGGTACCGATATAGGCTGCCGTTCTTCGGTATTGCCGTAAATCCTATCAATATGGCAAATTACATCTCTGAAAACCTCAGGTTGTTCCTGCTCATGCAAAGCAACAACCAACAAGGTAAGTACCTCTTCGTAATCTTCGGGAGGTGGTATTTTATCCCAGCGGCATTGCATGCCGCCTAGGTCAAGCTCAGAAGTCTGTGATTGATAGCTGGTTAGACTATCATTTCCTTTGATCTCCCTTTCGGCATAACTTAAGCCATTTCCTAAAACTATGGGGATGGCAAAATTTCCCGAACTGCAAAACTTACTGATGCGAAGTTTGTAGCCCGCATCATAAATTTGCTTAACTGGGATAGTGCCTGTGCGTAATTCCAACTCAAAGGCTCTCAGCGTATTATCTTTATGCAGAGCCAGCGCCTGCATCACGTTTTGTAAAATAGATGGCGGTACCATAAAGGTTGCGCCATCACCCCCAAAAAAGAAAGGCACGGCTATATCGGCCTTAAATGCAATGTTAAGCGCCGAAACAATACTGCCCGTAGCCACCAGGTTAACATTTTCGTGTTTACCATCCATCACCGCTGTGGTGGAGCCTTTTATATCGGTGATAATCACGTGCCAGTTTTCGGGCACATTGTAAAACAACTTATCGTTAATAAAAAGATCACCGAGGGGAATTTCGTTCACGGGCAACCCTGCGTAAAACTGGTCGTTATTTGCTGACATTGGTTATGTAAGTGGTAAACAGTAATTGGGTCTAACGGTTTTGCCGATTACACTTTACTTACGCAAACAAGATAAAAAGGAATTTAATCAATGTGTAAAAAATGTATAAAGATCATACAACCTAACCGTAAATTTATCGCAACTAATTATAACAACTGAGTAAACAATATGAAAGCAATTGAAATTATCTCTATCCCGGTAACAAACCAGCAGGTGGCCAAAGATTTTTACATTAAACTTGGCTTTGCAGTTTTGGTAGAGTCCCCATTTGGTCCCGATGGTGCACAATGGATCCAGATGGCTTACCCTGGTTCGCCGGTATCCATCACACTAGTAAATTGGTTCCCGGATATGAAGCCCGGCAGCATCCGCGGACTTGTAATTAAAACCGATGACCTTGATGCCGACATAAAAGACCTAACCGAAAAAGGTGTAGAATTAGCCGAAGTAGATAACACCCCTTGGGGCAAGTTTTTAAACATTAAAGACCCCGATGGCAACGTGGTGAGTTTGCACGGGAAATAATTTTCGATGTGCAAATATGCAGATTTCAGATGTGCAGATAAATTTTGAATTACTTTGTATGAACCAACATTTTTAGGATTAAAGGATTACCACGATTGTTAACTTTCAATCCTGGTAATCCTTCCAAATCCTTAAACCGTGTTAAAACTTTTAACATAAACGGCCAGTGGCCCTAATCCCATCTGTTTGCGCAGTTTATCAACCGATTTGGGAAACTTGAGTGGAAATGGTGCTGCTTTCTTTGTCTTTGGGTCGAGTTTTATTTGGGTGCCATAAATTTGTTTTTGGTGCTTGTTTACCAGCACCCTATCGGTAAGTAACGCGTAGTTTGATCTATCGGCGTTGTTTTTATCTACCTCCTTTTTCAACAGAACCAGTATCCGTTCCTGGAAAGCTATGTCATCGTCGCAATGCTGTACAATAGCCCAAAAATCGTTGCTGGTATCGCCTACCCTATTGTACCCGGGGTATCCGTATTTATTGATGATAGCTTTGGCCTTCACCTCGTTAATACTATCAGCCCTAAGCCAATTGCTGTTGATAGTTTCCTCATCAAAGGCTGACTTTTTTTGCTGAAACTTGTTATACTCTTTGCGCCACCGCTGATCGTCCTTAAACATCGAATCAATTCTTTGGATCAATGATGTATCCAACTTTGCTTTTTGCGCAAAAGAACTGGCGGTCAAGCACGCCAAAATGAAAGTAATAACTACAGATGTTTTCATAACTTTAACAATCAACTAAATATATAGTTATTAATTATAAATACAAAACCTGCTAACGCTTCAAAATGTTTCCACTTTAAAACATTTCCGCCTTACAACTCCCCGCAAACTTTACAACCTTACAACATTCCAATCTTACAACATCCGCTACAAACTCCTATCTTTGCGGCCGATATGATTATCCAGCAATTTTATGATAAAGGATTAGCGCATGCTTCATATGCGGTGATCCGTACAGGTAAAATGATCGTTATTGATCCGGCGCGCGATCCGCAGCCTTACTATGATTTCGCGGCAATGCATACGGCCGACGTGGTTGGCGTGATTGAAACCCACCCCCATGCCGATTTTGTAAGTTCGCACCTGGAAATCCATGAAACCACCGGCGCGGTGATCTATTGCAGTAAACTTACCGGTGCCACCTACCCACATGAAACTTTTGACGACGGCGACGTAATCCAGCTGAATGACATTAAGCTTAAAGCCATCAATACCCCCGGCCACTCGCCCGATTCTATTTGTATTTTACTGGTAGATGAAGAGGGCAAAGAGGTTGCTGTTTTCACCGGCGATACTTTGTTTGTAGGCGATGTGGGCAGGCCCGACCTGCGCGAAAACGTTGGCAACATCACCGCCAAAAAAGAAGAATTGGCCAAACAAATGTACCTGAGCACCCGCCATAAGATCATGACCCTGCCCCGTAACGTTATTGTTTACCCGGCCCACGGCCCCGGTTCATTATGCGGCAAAAATATGAGTCCCGATTTGCAGAGTACCATAGGGCGCGAATTGTTGGAAAACTATGCTTTACAGCTCATGGATGAATTTACATTTATCAAAACGCTTACCAGCGACCAGCCTTTTGTACCAAACTATTTTGGTTACGATGTAGAGCTCAACAAAAGCGGCGCGCCTGCTATGCAGCGAAATGTAGATAAGGTACCGATGATTGATGCTGATATTCAGTTACAGGACGATATTACGGTTATCGATAGTCGCCCAAAGCCAATTTTCAGGGCCGGTCATTTAAAAGGCGCTATCAACCTGCAGGATGGTGAAAAATTTGAAACCTGGTTGGGATCTATCCTGCAGGCTGATGAAAAATTTTACCTGGTGGCCGATGATGAAGAGAGCCTTGACAAACTGCTGAAAAAAGCCGCTAAGATAGGCTACGAAAGCAACATACTTGCTACCCAGCTATCACCCAAAAACGCCTGCGAAATACTACCAGATCTTGATTTGGCCGCGTTTAAAGCCGATATTGATAAATATACGACCATAGATGTGCGAAACGAAAGCGAAGTAAGCGGAAGCAAAGCATTTGATGCAGCCATCAACATCCCATTACCCCAATTACGTGATCGCCTCAACGAAATACCAACCACAAAACCAATTGTAGTACACTGCGCGGCGGGTTATCGTTCGGCAGCGGCGGCCAGTATCATAGCGGGCTATATAACCGATGTGCCTGTTTATGACCTGGGTGAAGTAATCACCGAGTTTTTTGGTTCGCGCTAAGTAAGACTGCATAAAGTTAATGACTCAATGACCAATGACCCAATGACCAATCTTTCTATAGTCACCACCGCCGATGGTTCAAAAACCATTTACAACGCGCAGGTAGGCGAGCTTTATCATTCACGAAACGGGGCTTTGCAGGAAAGTCAGCATGTGTTTGTTAACTCGGGGCTGGAGTATTTTTTAAACCAAACCAATGCCGGTGAAGTAAGTATACTGGAAATTGGTTTCGGCACCGGTTTAAACTTTTTACTAAGTGCCGATGTTTGCAGTAGCAAAAACATCAACCTTAACTACACCGGGATAGAAGCCTACCCACTTACATCACAAATGATGAGCGAAACCGGTTATGAGGCATATACCCCGGCAGCCTTATGGGCTTCTTATTTATCAAACTATCCCCAAGCTTTAACCAGTCCTGTTAGTATTAATAATAACTGTAAATTAGAAATTGCCGCCGTTAAACTGCTTGATTTTACATCAGCCAGTCAATATGATATCATTTACTTTGATGCCTTTGCCGCATCCCGCCAGCCCGAAATGTGGGAACAGGCGGCGATAAGCCACGTGGCCGGCTTTTTGAAACCGGGTGGCGTATTTGTTACTTATGCCATCACCGGCAACCTTAAACGCATGCTTAAAGCGCTCGATCTTAAAATTGAAAAAGTACCGGGTGCCGCCGGTAAACGGGAAATGCTGCGCGGAGTTAAAAACAGCTAAGCCCTATAAAAACCTAAAACCAACGTTAAACTTAAGCGTAAAACCGTTGGTGTTCGGCAGTTCTCGGTAGGCAAATTCGCCTTGCGTTATGGTACTATGGGTGGCGTAAATGATTGGCCCGCCACACAACGAGAATGCAAAACGCGAAGATGCCGGCGCGTAATTTAAGGATGGGCCTACCAATAAACGGGCACCGCCTTCGGCCTCGTCACTTTCCCAAAAGCCTTCTAAATCCTGCCCTACGGCTTCTACCCCGCCAAAAAAGCCGCCGCTTATATGGCGCAAAACACCCAGGCTTGATATTACATCCAATCCATCGCGTTTAGCATCAAATGCTTTTTCAAAACGTACGTTGGCACCTAATTTCCACGAAGTAACGTCATAAGCTGCCGCGATACGACTAAAAGCGACCGCGTCATTATTAAACTCTCGCCTAAAGCCAAAACCACCGCCAATCCTGAAACCGGCCGGCTGGTTGCCGCCTATAAAATCACGTAACACTTCGGCTTGTTGTAAGGAGTGTACTGTACCGTTGCTTACGCCTGTACCAAGCGTTGCCAAAAAGGTAAATTTTGCACCCAGGTACCCCTTAACAGAAAGGTTTTGATCAACGCCATCAAAACCCAGCGGGGTTACCGTACGCTCGCCATAACCGCCAGAGTAATTCAGGCTCCAGTTACGGCCGCCGGGGTTAAGGGTGTTAATAGTATATAAAAAAGGCTGTGGCTGCCGAAAGGTAGCAGGCTGCAAACCCGGTTCTGTTTGTTGCGCCCTGCAAAAACCACAAAATACAATGATGTTTAAAGCCAGTAAGTAAATTTTTTTCATGATAGTGAAGGTAAATTGTTATCCCAATTTAGTCATTTGCTAATAAAATCAATTAATGTTAGCATATAATTAACTGTGGCATAAGTTTGCATTAAACACGATATAGTACATTTGTACTATAATTAATCTGTACAAACACATGCCTTTAAAAGCTCCGGAAACGGCCCCTACATCAACCATCGCATTTCAACGTTTACTGATCATTATGGACGACCTGAGGGCCAACTGCCCCTGGGATAAAAAGCAAACGCTGGAAAGCCTGCGTCACCTTACTATTGAAGAAACCTATGAGCTGAGTGATGCCATTTTAGGCGATGATATGCAGGAAATAAAAAAAGAGCTGGGCGATATTATGCTGCACCTGGTTTTCTATTCTAAAATAGCGTCCGAAACCAATGACTTTAACATTACCGATGTACTAAATGGTGTTTGCGATAAACTGATTAACCGCCACCCTCATATTTATGGCGATGTGGAAGTACAAAACGAAGAGGACGTAAAACGCAACTGGGAGCAAATTAAGCTTAAAGAGGGCAATAAATCTGTTTTAGGCGGCGTACCTGCTTCATTGCCCGCCTTGGTAAAGGCATCACGCATACAGGAAAAAGCGAGGGGCGTTGGATTCGACTGGGAAGAAAAAGACCAGGTATGGGCCAAGGTTGAAGAAGAAATGCAGGAGTTTAAAAACGAGTTTAATGCCGAAGACGAAAGCACCATCGACCATGAAAAAGCCGAGGCTGAATTTGGCGACCTGATGTTTTCGCTCATCAACTATGCCCGCTTCATCAACATCAACCCCGAAAACGCGCTCGAAAAAACAAACAAGAAATTTATCAAACGCTTTCAATACCTTGAACTGAAAGCCAAAGAAAACGGCAAACAGCTACAGGATATGAGCCTTGCCGAAATGGACATTTTTTGGAACGAGGCAAAAAAACTTTAAAAATATCCTTTGCTTGCTGTAGCGTTTGTATCTTTATATACGTAACCAATATAAATTACAAGGAAATATGAAGCGTTATTTATTTTACTTAATACCTGTATTGTTAATATTTGCTGTCGCTTGTTCGCCAAAATCGGACGCCACAGTTGTACCTACCCCTGCTGGTTCTTTTACCGGCCAGTTCAGGTTTTATACCAGAAACAGCTCTGGCAATTATGACAGTGTAAAAAATACCATTTTTTTAAAGATGACCACAGATGGTCACTTCAGGGTAATTTCTGATACTACCTTATACCACGCGGGTAGCCATGGTACTTTTAATTATGATGGATATTACCTCCTGTTTAATGATAGTACCTATAGCGCTACTGCCCCTAAAACCAAAAGGCACCTATCAGGCCTTTTTCAGTATGTGTATGATGGCACTACTTTAAAAATGTTACGCACAACTGCAGGTACAAGCCCGGATACAATAGGTCGTTATGACCTTACCAAAACCGCAAACTAATATTTGTTTTTAACTGAAAGGCCGTCGCCGTTTATTTGGCGCGGCTTTTTTTAATTGCATGGCAATTTAATTTTCAGTTAAAACTATTTACACCGGTATGGCCTGCAATAAAAAAACATTTTTTTTATTTGTATCAATATGGTTACATGCTGCGTAAGGGCATAAAAACCAACACAATATTTAAGCGGAATAAATACACTTAATGCATCCACCCAAGCGCATTACTGAAGAAGAAATTATCAGCCAATGCAAAGCAGGCAACCTTAAATACCAGGAAATGCTGTATAAGCAGTTTTATGGCTACGCTATGGGTATAAGCTTGCGCTACAGCCTTAACCGCGACGACGCGTTAGAGGCCGCAAATGACGCATTTATAAAAGTATTTAACGCCATAAATAATTACAATACAGATAAGCCCTTTAAAGCCTGGCTGCGTACAATTATAGTAAACACTGCTATTGACCGCCGCCGTAAGGATCTTAAATTCCAGTTAAATATTGAGTTGGATAATGCCGCGCCCCTAAGCAGTAATGTGGGCACGGTTGATAATTTAAATGCACAGGATATATTAAAACTGATGAATGAGCTGCCTGCCATACAGCTTACCATTTTTAATATGTACGAAATAGATGGTTATAATCATGATGAAATTGGTACTATGTTAGCTATCCCGGCAAGTTCATCGCGCGTTTATTTAAGCCGGGCTAAAGAACGATTAAGAAAAATATTAAGGCAAGAAGCACAAAACCATGGATGATCAGTTGGATAACGACTTAAAGAACCGCATCAGGGAGGTGTTTGATAACTACGAAGACACCACCGCCGATGAGGGCTGGCTGCTGCTCAGGGAAAGATTTCCTGAGGAGGAGAAGAAGCGCCCGGTGGTTTGGTTATGGTGGGCAGGTGTGGCAGCCGGCTTACTGCTGTTTTTAAGTATAGGCGTTTGGATGCTGAGTAAAAAAACGCAGCCCGATAATACCCTTGCCCTTAAACCGGCAAAACATCAGCAACAACAAAAAACCGGTGCTAAAGATTCGGCGGCTCAATTGGCGGCGACGCAAACTGCGCCTGCAAATACCCCTGTTGATACTATTGCATCAGCACAAAACACTATTGCCCAATACCATCAACCTGTACATAAAAGCCCGGTTGATAGCACGGTATCAACACCAAACAATATTGCTCAAAACAATCAGCCTGCACATAAAAACCCGGTAATTAATAACACAAATACGGCTACAGTACAACCCAATAACATTGCGGCAGGCAATCAGCAAAAACAGGTTGCCTCCAATAATACCATGGTAAATCCGCCTTTGGTGATCAGTGGCAATAATGGTATCAACAACAACGTGGCCGCTGTTCAGCCACCGGCAAACAAGCAGACCGATGCAATAGCTACACCTGCAAAAAGAGTTGATAGTGTTAAATCCGTTTCTCCAAAAACTGATGCGGCTCAGTATGCGGTAAACACTACTGTTGTACCCGGCAAAGCCGCTGACATCAACTCTAAAAATACGGATAAACAGGTTGCTAAAACCGCCACACCAACAAGCACGATAGACGCCATGTTTAAAGCCGAGCAAAATCAGCCTAAAAAACCGGCAGAAAAGGTCATTGATGATAAAAAAGTAAAATTTGGCGTGTATGCGGCAACATTTTTTAACTATGCCAAGGGCAGCAGCAACCAGGTTAACGCCGGTGCCGGTTTTACATCTGATATTAAATTGAGTAAAAACATTAAACTTTCAACCGGTATTGCATTGGCACAAAACACGTTGAAGTACGGCAGCTCAACGCCCCCTAATACAAACGCGGCAAGCGCATTATCATACGCAGCCGCCCGCGAAGACAATATGCTGGCCCCTGCAGCATCATTACCTACCTTTAAAAACTATAATGCCAGCCTGGTAGGGCTTGATGTGCCTATCAATATCAAGTACGAATTCAACCCGCAAAAAACTGATGCTTATATCTCGGCTGGCTTAAGCTCGGGCACGTTTATTAATGAGGCTTATACCACCAGTTACGGTATCACCCATAACTCGTTGTTGGCTGGTGTAACCCAGCAAACAACTGACCAAACGGATAGGCAAAGTTTTAATAGCTTTTACTTTGCCAAAACACTTAACGTTTCCTTTGGTTTGGGCACCGCTTTGGGGAAAAGCAATCGCCTTATTATTGAGCCATTTTTGAAATACCCGCTTCAGGGGCTGGGATCGCAACAGATAAAGTTTGGCGCAGGCGGTATAAACCTGAAACTTAACTTTACCAATAAAAAATGAAGAAACATTTACTTGCGCTAACTGCCCTGTTGTTTGCGGCCTCATTGGCATTTGCCCAACAATTTGAGCTATCGGTTCAGGCCAATTCGGGCTTGTTTCATTTTTCAGGCAAATCCGCGACAGCTACATCCCAGGTTATGCAATACGGCTCAAATAATCAAAATTATACCAACAACCCCTATGGCAACCGTAATGGTTTTAGTTATGGCAGTACTTTACAGGGGCAATTTGTTGCAAAAAGTGGTTTTATATGGGGCTTAGGTGCCGGTTATGAAGTATTACGAAGCCAGGTAAATATTGATAAATATACCCCACTTATTTATATAACCTTTAATGATGTCAATACTGTTTACACCGACCCAAGTTTTGCGGTAAAGGGACATACTAACCTGCAAAATCAAAGCATCAACCTAAATCCATACATAGGTTACCGGTTTCTGCTGCATAAAGTTAAGTTAGATATTTTGCCTGGTGTGGATGTTGGTATTATCCTAAAAACCAAAGATGAAGGCAGTGTTAAAGATAACAATGGCAAAACATACCCTGTTGATTACGCCCGGACAAAAGCACCTACAGATGTGAGGTTACGCCTGGGAGCGGCAGCATCCTACGGCAAATGGGCGCTTAACGCCAGCTTTGCACATGGCTTAACCAATTACCTATCAAGAGTTGAAACGGATTTGACCGGAAGTGGCGGCAGCAGCACTACCACACTTACTGCTCATAGCGAACTGATGCGGTTGGGTGTAAGCTATCGCATTTATTAATCTGTGCCGAGCCGGGTGAGTCTTCGCCCGCGTTCAAAACCGATGCTTACGTAAATATTCAAACGTCATGGGCAGGAGGAACAACTCACAATGACGCGTTTAATAGTGGTGCGGTGAAAACACCGCCCACAGGCTGAAATTGAAAACTGCGTTTTTGAATCGCCCTTATTTAAACCTGATAGCCTTCACCGGCGAAATTTTGCTTACCAGCATAGATGGTACAATAAGTACCAGCAGGCAAATGACCAGCGTGCCTACATTAAGCCAAAGGATATCAAAACCGCTAAACATTACGGGTACAAAGGTCATGTAATAAGAGGCCTGGTCGAGCTGGAAGAAGTGGGTTTGTTGCTGAAAAAAGCCCAAACCTAAACCTAAAGCATTACCCAACAGCAGGCCCAATCCTATCAGGTAGGTAGCATTAAATAAAAATACTTTTTGAATGTTCCAGTTTGATGCCCCCATGGCTTTAAACATGCCTATCATGGCGGTACGCTCCAATATCATGATCAACAATGCCGAGATCATATTGATCACCGCTACAATTACCATGAGTACCAGCATCACTACCGAGTTTACATCTAACAGGTCAAGCCACTCAAAAATGTTAGGATAATCATCCATAACTGTATTCGTTTTTTCTTTGATGGGCAAAATATCATCTATCCTATCGGCCGCGGCATTTACCTGGTCAAAATCGGCAACGCGTATTTCATACTGGCCTATTTCGCCGGGCTTCCAGTTGTTAACGCGGTTTATTAATGATAGCGCGCCAACCACAAAGGTTTTATCAACCTCCTCTACCCCAATGCTAAAAATGCCTTTTATTTTAAACTGGCGCTTGCGTAACCCCTCCTGCACAAAATACATCAGCAGTTTATCGCCCACTTTAAGTTTTAGCCGGTTTGCGGTAGTTTGCGATAGCATGATCTCTTTTTGCGCCTCAACAGAATCTTTAAAATCGATCACATCGCCGGCAACCATCATCTTTTTAAAGTAACTCCAGTCGTAACTTTTGTCAACGCCCTTTAATACAACGCCTTCAATTTCGTTATTGGCTTTGATGATACCCGGTTTGGTAGCGGTGGGCATCACATTGGTTACCGAAGGTATTTTAAGCACCTTTTGTACAAAGGCAGCATCATAAGTTATAGGCGAACTTTCATAAGAACCATTCAAATCAAACTTCACTACCCGCAGATCGCCGGCAAAGCCACGAACTTTTTCGCGAATCTCGTGTTTAAATCCTTTAACAATGGCTAACGATAATATCATTACCCCCAAACCAAGCATAATGCCAATAATGGCAATGCGTACAATCAGTTTTGAAAATGTACGCTTTGACTTGAATGTTATCCGGGCTGATATAAAGGAGGCGAAACTCAATGCAGAATGTTTTTTAGTACCTTCGCAAATATGCGGTTTTGCTATTAAACCTGCTACTTTTTAAATTGTTTCAACACAATATTTTATGAGAACCATTCCTGTTTTTATTCAAAGCGCACTAATAGCAATACTAAGTATCCATACCACAAGTGGCAATGCGATTATTAACCATAGCAAGCCTGCCGATAGTGTTAAGACCGACAAGAAAATTGACTCAGAAATAATTACCGGAGCCGACCAGGTTCCGCTGTATTTTGACTATCTTAAGGGAAAAAATATTGGGATGGTTGTTAATCAAACTTCTGTTATTGGTAAAACCCTTACGCCCAGCGTTGATAGTTTGCTTAAACGCGGCATCGGCATCAAAAAAGTTTTCGGTCCGGAGCATGGCTTCCGCGGTAATGCCAGCAACGGCGCGGTTGTTACCGATGCGGTTGATACCAAAACAGGCTTACCCGTAATATCCTTGTACGGTAATAAACATTACAAGCCAACGCCCGAAGATTTAAAAGGCATCGACCTGATGATATTTGACATACAGGATGTTGGTGCACGGTTTTATACTTATATATCAACCCTGCACTATGTGATGGAGGCCTGCGCCGAAAATAATATTGAGCTGATGATATTGGACAGGCCCAACCCAAACGGGTACCTTGTTGATGGGCCGATATTAGATACCGCCTACCGCTCATTTGTAGGTATGCACCCTATTCCCATCAGCCACGGCATGACCATTGGCGAATACGCCCAAATGATCAATGGCGAGCACTGGCTTAAAAACAGCGTAAAATGCAAATTAAAGATCATTAAAGTGGCCAATTACAGCCACAATATGCCTTACAAATTGCCGGTAAACCCGTCGCCCAATTTAAATACCAATCAATCTATTTTACTATATCCCAGCGTTTGCCTGTTTGAGGGTACCACTTTTAGCCTGGGCAGGGGCACTTATTTTCCGTTCCTGGTGCTTGGGCATCCTTTATTAAAAGGGATCTACAAGTACTCCTTTACACCGTTAAGCATCCCGGGCATGAGCGAAAACCCACCTCAAAAAGATAAGGAATGTTTTGGTATCGATTTAAAAAGCTACGGCGTAGAGAAGATCACGACCATGGGGCACATTAACCTGGCCTGGCTTATTGAACTTTACAAAGCTTTCCCCGATAAGGATCATTTTTTTAACGCGTATTTTAACAAACTGGCCGGTGGTAAAGAGTTGCAAACGCAAATAACCGAAGGTAAAACCGAAAATGAGATCCGTAGGAGCTGGCAGCCCGGTTTAAAAAAATTCAATAAAACACGCAGTAAATACTTATTGTACAACTAATAGCAGAAGCAAATAAAATAGCATATAACATGAGAATTGTATTTATGGGTACCCCCGAGTTTGCAGTTGCATCGCTTGATGCTTTAATTAAAGCCAGCAGTGATATTGTTGGCGTTGTAACTGCTCCCGATAAACCGGCAGGTCGCGGGCAAAAACTTAACGAATCGGCGGTAAAACAATATGCGGTAGCAAACGGGTTAAAAGTTTTACAACCCGAAAAATTAAAAAGTCCGGAGTTTTTGTCCGAGCTTAAAGCACTGGGGGCCGATTTGCAGGTGGTAGTGGCCTTCCGCATGTTGCCCGAAGCTGTTTGGACCATGCCTGCCAAAGGCACCATAAATTTACACGCATCGTTATTGCCGCAATACCGCGGCGCCGCCCCAATTAATTGGGTACTCATTAACGGCGAAAAAGAAAGTGGCGTAACAACCTTTTTCCTGAAACATGAAATTGATACAGGCGATGTTTTATTTACCGAAAAGATAACGCTTACGGGCCATGAATCTGCCGGCGATTTGCACGACCGCCTCATGAACAAGGGCGCAGGCCTGCTGGTAAAAACCGTAAAAGCGGTTGAAAGCGGCCGTTATAACGAGCACCCGCAGGTACAATTATTAACAGGTGAAGAGCTGAAACACGCGCCTAAGATTTTTAAAGAGGATTGCCAGATAGACTGGCTGCAGCCCGCTGAAGCTATTTATAATAAAATACGTGGTTTAAGCCCTGTACCTACGGCCTTTACCGATCTGAACGGCAAAATTCTGAAGATATACGCATCTGAATTATTGATAGATGAGCCCGCCATACAACCCGGCGGTTTCCTTACTGATGGCAAAACCTTTTTAAAATTTGCCGCCAAAGGTGGCTTTATCAGCGCAAAGGATGTACAACTGGAAGGCAAAAAACGGATGGGGATTGAAGATTTCTTAAGGGGTGTAAAATTATAGTTTAGGGCACAACCGCCTTTAACGGGCAACATTACCAGTGCCTAAAAGTGTTAAGTATTTGGCTGGCAATCACTTTTAACAACGTTGATTGGGGCTATTAAAACAACTTGAACGGGCATCAACCATTAGCAAAATTCCTTAATTTAGCGGCTTTATGAGCAACAACATCGTAGTAGCAATTGATGGTTATTCATCTTGCGGCAAAAGCACGCTGGCAAAGGCATTAGCAAAAAAGCTTCATTTTATTTACGTTGACAGCGGCGCTATGTACCGCGCTGTAACTTTATATTTTATACGTAACAATGTGGATTTGCAAAACAACGAGCAAATTGCAACCGCATTAAAAAACATCCACCTCAATTTCCACTCCCGCGATTACCAAACTCATATTACATTGAATGATGAAGATGTATCTGACGAGATCCGCCAGATGCATGTTGCCGATAAAGTAAGTCCGGTTTCGGCCATCCATGATGTACGCGTGGCCATGGTTAAACAGCAACAGCGTTTAGGCAAATCAAAAAATATAGTAATGGATGGCAGGGATATCGGCACTGTAGTTTTTCCGCATGCGCAGGTTAAATTTTTCATGACTGCCGACCCAAAGGTAAGGGCCGAACGACGCTATAACGAGCTTTTACCCACAAACCCAAACATCACCTTAGAAGAAGTTTTTGACAACCTTGCGCACCGCGATTACCAGGATACTACCCGCAAGGAAAGTCCGCTCACAAGGGCCGAAGACGCGATAATTCTGGACAATACCGATCTGAGCCAGGAAGAGCAGTTGCTATTTGCATTGAGCCATATTGAGCCTTTTATGGCGGAGTGAAAGACTCTTCTACGGAGACTTACGAAGTTTTTGAAACTTCGTAAGTCTGAATTCGTCACTGCTCTTCCACTTTAATCCTCCACAAACCTTACTGTAGGTACCCCAAACCTGTTTAAAAAATCAACACCTTCATCGCTGCCAATGCCTTTGTACTCGGCGTATGATTTATCAAAGTAAACTTTGGTTATCCCTGCCGAATAGATGAGCCTCGCGCAAGCAATACAAGGCGAAAGTGTGGTGTACAAAGTTGCACCCTCTAAACGGGCACCGCTTTTTACGGCGTATAATATCGCGTTTTCTTCGGCGTGGAGGGCTAAGGAACAGCTCCCTTTTGAATCGCGTGCGCAACCTACCCCCGGCCATTCCTCGTCGCAGTTATGCGTGCCCGCAGGCGGCCCGTTGTAGCCTATGGATATAATACGGGTATCGCGGGTTAAAACAGCGCCTACGTGAGCTTTAACACAGTGTGAGCGCATAGCCAGGTCTGTTGCCAGGTTCATAAAAATAGAATCGAAACTTGGTTTCATCATTAAGTCATTTGGTCATTAACGTCATTGGGTCATTAAATCACCTAAAAAATGACTTAATGACCCAATGACCAATGACAGTTTTAAAAATTAGTGGCCGGCTGCTACTTCAACATGGTCAAGATCGATACCCTGACTGCGTAGTTCGCGGCTAACTTTCCACGCAAAATAAGCAAGGTAAGCAAAGCCCAATACAGGTACTATATAAGAGAAGTGAATACCGCTCATGCCGGGGATAACATTGTTGCTACCATCGGCTATTTTACCTTGCAATGGTGGAATGATTGAACCACCAAGAATCATCATGATCAAAAATGCCGAACCCTGGCTGGTGTATTTTCCTAAACCTGTAATAGCTAATGAGAAAATGGAAGGCCACATAATTGAACAGCACAACCCACCACTGATAAAGGCAAAGGTTGCAACCTTACCGGTTGTAGCCAAACCTGTTAACATAAATACCATACCTAATAAACCCAATACAGCCAGTGTACGGGTAGGTTTTTGCTGACCGATAAAGAAAGCAACAATCAGGATAGCTACACAAGCTGCATAACCATACAGGTTACTCACGTTTACACCGGTTGCAGCATTTACAAGCAATACAATACCAAACGCGATGAAAGGGATCAGGATGGTTAGTACGTATTTAGCAGTTTTTGAAAGATTGAACGCACCAATTGCACCTGCAAAACGACCGATCATTAAGCTACCCCAATATAATGAGATATATGGTGCTATTTCCGATTCCTTGAAAGAACCAAACTCAGGCGTTTTTAACAATGAGCCCATGTTACTTTGGATAGTAACCTCGGTACCGACATAAGTAAATATGGCCAGCATACCCAAAATCAATTGAGGATATTGCATAGCGCCCCAGCCTTCTTTGCTTTTTTTAGCGGCCAATATGGTACCTACCAGTGTTAATACAATAATAGCTAAAGATGCGTAAACAAAATACTGGCTTTTTATGTGATCTGAAGATAGCAGCTTATTGAGATAAGCACTTAACGGGTCGGCTGCCAAAATAAGCAGGAACGCCAAAAACATAATTAAAAGCGGGGTATTTGCTTTACCACTCGGCTCTATTTTTTCGTCGCTGGTAACCTTTGGTAAGTTTGAAAACCAAAAGAATATAGCAACCGCAATAAACAAACCGGCAAGCATGTAATAAAGGTTATTTACGGAAGAGATCTGCACATCCTTAGCTGCAATTTTAGCCGATGCCGAACCAAACAAAATAATTCCCACAACCACCGGGCCTAACAAACCACCGATGTTATTGATACTACCTGCAAAATTTAAACGGTTTGAACCAGTCTCCGGTGGACCTAAAGCCACCACAAACGGATTCGCTGCTGTTTGTTGCAATGAAAAACCAACAGCTATAATGAAAAATACTGCTAATATAAAGCCGAAAGAACCTGAAGCGATAGCGGGAATCATACCCAATGCACCAACTGCCGATACAATAAGACCTAAAATAATACCATTTTTATAACCCATTTTATTCATGATATCTACTTTGCTTATAGATGAGGCAAAATATAATATCAGTGAGCCAATGAAATAACCACCATAAAAGGTAAAGTCGATCAACTGTGATTCAAACTGGGTTAAGTGAAAGTGTTCTTTGCAAAAGGGTATGAATACACCATTAGAGGCGGCTAAGAAACCCCAGAAGAAAAATACAGTTATTAGCGTATAAAGCGCCGAACTATAACTTTTGGCCTTGTTTTGTTCCATTTTTAAAATTGGTTATACAGAATAGATTTTGAATCGTTAAACATAATTCATTTTTTGTAAAAGTGGCTATACTTTTTTTAATTAAATAAATCACAATTTTAAGTTTCGTTGTTTAATAGATAAAATTGCATATTCGCATTGTTCAAAAATGAACAAAGCCTAACTTAATGATAAAAGCCATTGTTTCGGGTATAGGGTTTGGATTAGTGTTGACGTTTTTAACTGGCCCGGTCTTTTTTGCTCTTATTAAAACCAGCATTGAAAAAGGTTTTCATGCAGGCGTTGCTCTTGCACTCGGCGTTGTAAGCAGCGACGTTTTTTTTGTGGGTGCCTTATTATTTGGATCACAATACATTGATGTATCTGATCATACAAAACTCATAGCGGGTATTGTAGGCAGTGCCATATTATTTGCGCTTGGCCTTTATTATATGTTTAAAAAAGCCGAGATCAACTACGGCAATAAGGTACCTACCGGTGCCGATAGATTTGGCTACTTCCTTAAAGGTTTTCTGATGTGTATTTTTAACCCTACCCTCCTTTTCCATTGGACGGTGGTTATTGGCGCCGCGAGTACTACCTTCCTGGTTGGCAGCCCACATAGATCATTTCACATCGCGGTAATGTTTCTTACCATTCTTATCCTGCAGTTTGGCATGGATACCCTTAAAGCCTTCTACGCTGATAAACTGCGCGACAGGATCTCGGTTAAACTTATCCATCGCTTAAATGAAGTTGCCGGTATCGCCTTAATCATAGCCTCATTGGTTTTGGTTGATAAACTGCTTACCCATATTATTTTCTCGGCGCCAACGGCGTCGTGAGTCCCCCGGCCCCCTGAATGCTCCCGTGTACCCACATCTTTTTGGAGTCATATCATCAATAAAAAACGTTGTCATTTCGAACGAACCAGTGGGATTGCGCGCCGGAGGTGAGGAGAAATCTTGTAAAAGCGGACATTCGACGGTGCAGGGCGTCGAAGATTTCTCTTTCGCCCCCATCTTATACCCCTCCTTCGCTCTATCGAAATGACATTTTTCTTTTTTAGAAAGATGTGTATACACGGTAGCCCTGAAGGGGGAGCTTTTTGATTTACTTGTACAATAAAAAAGGCGATGAAATTAATTTCATCGCCTTAATATTTTCACTCCCCCTTTAGGGGGCCAGGGGCTACATATAAGCTCTTTGGTTTTTACCTTCCATCCAGTTAACAAAGGCGCGGTTAACAACTTTGTTACCGCCTGGGGTTGGGTAATCACCGCTAAAGTACCAGTCGCCGGTATGATCGGGGCAGGCAATGTGCAGGTTATCTAAAGTTTGATAAATTACCTTTACCTCGCATTTAATCTCTTTGGGGGTGATGATCTGGGCTATACGGTCAGAAACCTGCTGATCTGTAAATAGCTCGTATATCGCCTTCACATGGTTTTGTACCTTCTCTTTAGGCAGTTTAATGCTATCCTTACATTTTTGGTAAACATCAAGGATCACATCTTCCCTATCCATTTCCTTTAACAGGCTGATGGCAGCTTCAAAAGCAACAAACTCGCCCATTCGCGACATATCGATACCGTAGCAATCAGGGTAACGGATCTGCGGAGCCGATGATACCACAACAACCTTGGTAGGGCCTAACCTGTCTAATATTTTCAGGATACTTTGTTTAAGTGTGGTGCCACGTACAATCGAGTCGTCAAGCACAACCAGGGTATCGGTATCACGTTTAATTAAACCATAGGTGGTGTCATAAACGTGGGCAACCATTTCGCTGCGGTCGGCATCCTGGGTAATGAAAGTACGGAGTTTAACGTCCTTAATAGCTATTTTCTCCACACGTGGTGCAAGCGCCAGTATCTCGGTAAGCTCTTCATCGCTTATCTTGTCTTCGCGGCTTAACAACCTATCACGCTGATATTTTTTTACATATTTGTGAACACCTTCAACCATCCCGTAAAACGCGACCTCGGCTGTGTTTGGGATATAGGAGAATACGGTGTTTTTAATATCGTGGTTAACAGCATCCAATATTTGAGGGCAAAGCAGCCTGCCTAATTGTTTACGTTCACGATAAATAGAAGCATCACTGCCGCGTGAAAAATAGATCCGTTCAAAAGAACATGATTTTTTTTCCTTTGGCTCGCTAAACATGGTTTCGGTTATCTTACCGTTCTTTTTAACAATAAGCGCGTGACCAGGTTTAATTTCCCTGATCTCTTCCATCGGAATATTAAACGCGGTTTGAATAGCAGGGCGCTCTGAAGCAGCCACCACAATCTCGTCGTTATAATAATAGAATGCCGGGCGGATACCAACAGGATCGCGCATTACAAACGCGTCACCATGGCCCAAAATACCGGCTATGGTATAACCGCCATCCCAGTTTTTGGCCGATTTGGTCAAAATTTTGGCAACATCCATATCGTTGGCAATCAGCTTGCTAATCTCTACGTTATCGTCCAAACCCTCGCGTTTGTACTGATCAAACAAGCCCTGGTTCTCGGTATCGATAAAGTGGCCCATTTTTTCCAATACGGTGATGGTGTCGGCTTGCTCCTTAGGATGCTGACCCAAATCGTAAAGCTGTTGCAGTAACTCATCAACATTAGTCATGTTAAAGTTACCTGCAATAACCAGGTTACGGGTTTGCCAGTTGTTTTGCCTTAAAAACGGGTGGCAGCTTTCAATGCTATTTTTACCGTGGGTACCATAACGCAGGTGCCCTAATAAAACTTCGCCTGTAAAGCTCACGTGTTCTTTAAGCCACTCGGCGTCAAGCATTTTTTCGGGAGTTTCCTTTTGAATATCCGCGAATTTCTTCTGGATGTATTCGAAGATATCAGCAACAGCGTTTGAAGCCATTGAGCGGTGCCTGCTTATGTAACGTTTGCCCGGGGCTATATCTAATTTAATGGTAGCAACACCTGCGCCATCCTGGCCGCGGTTGTGTTGTTTTTCCATTAAAAGGTAAAGCTTGTTCAGGCCGTACAGCGCAGTTCCGTACTTTTTCTGATAAAAAGATAGTGGCTTTAATAAGCGGATAAATGCCACACCGCATTCATGTTTAATCTGATCGCTCATGATTCGGAATGAGGCTGCAAAGGTATCATTTATAATGGACTCTTTGTAAAATCATTTGTCATTACATTGCATTTATTTGTCGCAACATTAATTCCCCTCTTCGGGGTAAAAAAATTGCGTTATTTCTATCGGACCAATGATGTGATCATTAAAATCTTCTAACTCTTCGGCAGGGACCCAAAGTTCGTTATGAATGGGGCCGCCAACATTTTCAACATTGTATTTTGCTAAAAAATCGGCAGGCAAACTAAAACGGGTTACAAAGCCTGAGCCCGATGCAGGCACATTCCAGTCGCGGGCTATTTGTATAGCATAAGCCTCATTCATCACCGGGTAAAAAATAGGTTGCTGCGCCAATCTTTTCGGGAATCTTTTAAAACCAGATTCTTCTATCAGTTTAAGCTCTTTAGGGCCAACAGGCCGGTATAAGGTTATCAATTCCTGCTGCATGGCACTAAATTACCAAATTACCGCGAAAAACCAACCATCTGGTGTAACGACACCGGATCATAAACCCTGCCGGCCTTTATCACTACCGATACCTTACGGATATCGCTGATATTGTTTAAGGGATCGCCATCTACCAATATAATGTCGGCCTGTTTACCAGCTTCAACTGAGCCCGTTTTGTTATCAACACCCATAACTATAGCCGGGGTAATGGTAGCCGTTTTTATAGCCTGGGCAGGTGTTAAGCCGGCGTTTACATATAACTCCAACTCCCTATCCAAACTAAAACCAGGGAAACCCATATCGGTACCGGCAACAATAATTACGCCCGCGTCATATAATTTTTTAACAGATATGGCCATACTTTGCATCAGCGGTTTGTATTTAATTGCATCGGCCGGCTCCATCCCCATGTTTTTGAACAACGTTTGTAATGGCGGCGGCAGTGTATTGTATGCAGGTTCAAGATTGGTGATACTATCCTTTACATTGCGGAAAGCCAGTTCAAAAACACCTAAAGTTGGGTCGATCACTACGTGATGGTCTTTAATAAACTTTATGGCCGCTATACTTACCGAGTCGTCGAAATTAACAGACCGGTCTTTGTTTCTTTTTAAAATAGAATACACATATTGCTCGTGGTTTACCATGTTCATGCCCGAGTCTACCCCCTGCTGCAAAGTCATCCCATTAGGAATATGGCCTGTAACGGTAAGGCCAAGGCGGTGCGCCTCATCGCAAATAGCTTTGACTATAGCCGGTTTTACCGAACTGTAAATTTTTATCTGTGCAAAACCATTTTCTTTATAACGGTCAACCGCTTTTATAGCCTCCTCTTTCGTATCGGCCTGTATAATGCCTAATGACATTGGCCCCTTACCGTCAATAATACCTGCCTTCAGGATATTGGGACCAACGCCCCTACCGCTATCTATAGCGTTTTTTATCGCGTTAATGTATTCAAATTCGTTACCGCAATCCCTAACAGTTGTAACGCCCGCAGCCAGGTACGCCGGGCCCCATTCTGCCTGCTCAAAGTGGGCGTGCATATCCCATAATCCGGGCAAAATGGTTTTCCCTTTGGCATCAATTAAAGTTGCGTCCGCGGGTATTGTAACAGTACCCACTTTTCCGATGGTTTTGATAAGCCCATTCTCTATTAATACTACAGCGTTGGGTATAGCGGTTCCGGTATTAACATCAACCAGGTTGCCGCCAGTAATGGCAATCACTTTTACCGTTGTGTTAGGTGCCGCTGCTGCTTTAGCGAAGATCTGCATACCATAAACCGCGGCCCTGCTAATGAGTTCGGGCAGCAAGGTTTCATATTCCTTTCGTACAGATTCCAGCTTATCCCCTTCCGCGTCATTGGTCATAAGGCAAATCAGTTTTCCGTTAGTATCGGTCCATATCAATTCATTTCCCCATACCAGGCCGCCTACTGTAAACCTATCGAGGGTTAGCGTTTTACCGTTAAAGTTCAGTTGATCTGTTCCATCCTTTTTTATTTGAACCGAGCCAAAAGGCAGTGTTTTTAAAGTTTGCGGCTGCTTATTTTTTTTCCAATACTGTAGCATTACCTGCTGCACCAGTGTGGGCGAATAACCTGCCACCGGGAAACTGATATGCTCAGCAGTTTTATAGCTTGTCCGTTTATCATCAACCCTGTATGAAACTCCATCATCTGAAACTCTTACCCAATCATCAATTGTAGAAAACCTGGAGGTGCTTCCTTTGGTAACAAGTTCTATCGGCGAACCCGCAGGAGTTAATGTTAAACTTGTTTTTAACGGTACCGGCGATCCCCGGTCAACAAATTTGAAATCGATGGTGTATTTAACTGAGTCTTTATATTTGGTTACCTTGTAGCTTTCCTGGCCAATATGCTGTGCGAATTTGTGTAAATAGAAAGTGTCGCTATCGTCGGTTGATAATGCGACTTGGGCTTTAGCGGTCAGCAACGGGCTTAAAAGTAAAGCAAGTAGTGTAGCTTTTTTCATACCGGCAAATGGATTTAGTTAGATAAACTAAGTTATCATTTAATCCCCGATGTTGCAACGCGGCGCGAGGTCAATATTTAATATCCCGGAAGGTTATATTGATTCTTGGCCCCATTTCTTTAGCAGTTTTAGGCACCTGGTGCAGCCAATGGTGTTGTGTTGCCCCTTGCATAATTAGCAAACTGCCATTATTCAACCCAACCGATACCCTGGCGTTCTTTTGGGTTTTATGTTTAAACTGAAAAGTACGGGTTGCCCCAAATGATGCCGACGCGATAACCGGGTTGCCGCTAAGTTCCTTTTCATCGTCGCTATGCCAGCCCATGCTGTCGCCGCCGTTACGGTAATAATTGAGCAGGGCCGAATTAAATTGTTTATCACATTGCGCTTCGGCAGCTTCTTTAATTTTGAGTAATAATGGTGTAAAGGGAATTGGCGTGTTCACCACACCAGAGTAAATGTACTCCTGGTCGCCATCAGCATACCATGACGTAAGCCGCGGAAAATTCACTACTTTACCATAAATTTTCATTGCATCCTGTTTCCACAAAATAGTGTGTTTAAGCTCCTCAAAAATAGCATAAACCCCATCCTCCTGGTAAAAGTTAGGATACAGCAAAACTTCACCATCAAAAGGTAATATATTTTGATTGGGAGTATTAAAGATGTTTAGTTGATTATCGAATAGAGTCAAGAGATTAAAAATAGAATCAAGAGTTAAGACAGCTACAAAATTTTATTCATAATTATAGACAAAATAAGACGCGAAGCGTTTAACAACCAGCATTTTTTTCCTGTCTTTACTCCTTAATCCAAAAGTCCTTACTCCAAAAGTCTTTAATCCTTGCTCCAAAAGTCCTTGCTCCCTTAAGCAAAAAAAATCCGGCTTCTCAGCCGGACTTCCAGGTTTATTTAGTTGGTTTGAAATTCATTTTTTTGATCACAGCTTTTCGCCATGTTGGGTGATATCAAGCCCCAGCACTTCTTCTTCGGCCGAAACCCTTAGTGGGGATATCATGTCTGTAATCTTGAGCAGCAGTAACGATCCAAAGAATGCAAAAATGGATACGCCTACCATGGCCAAAAGCTGTACCATGAACAGGTGTGTTTCGCCAAAAAACAAACCGTTGCCGGTTGTATTATTAGGGTTTACATGCTGATTGGCAAATACCCCTGTGAGCAGCATCCCCACCATACCACCTACCCCATGGCAAGGGAATACATCGAGCGTATCATCGATGGTAGTGCGGGTACGCCACTCTACAACAAGGTTACTCACCACTGCCGATATAATACCAATAGCCAGCGAATGCGGGACACTTACATAACCGGCAGCAGGTGTAATGGCCACTAAGCCTACAACCGCGCCTATACAAGTACCCATTGCCGATGGCTTACGACCGAGCAACATGTCAAAAAATATCCAGGTAATACCACCCGCGGCAGATGCCGTAGTGCTGGTAGCCAAAGCGGTTACCGCTAAAGCGTTTGCGCCAAATGCCGAACCCGCGTTAAAACCGAACCAGCCAAACCATAACAAACCGGTACCAATCATCACGTAGGTGATGCGGGCAGGTGAGTGGTTAGCGTCGTTACGGCGCTTGAGGTAAAGGGCAGAAGCCAGGGCAGCCCATCCGGCCGACATATGCACTACCGTGCCACCCGCAAAGTCCAATACGCCCAATTTAGCCAAAATGCCATCCGGGTGCCAGGTGCAATGCGCCAGCGGCGAAAATATGAAGATGGAAAAAAGTACAAGAAAAATAATGTAAGAGTTAAAGCGGATGCGCTCGGCAAAAGCACCGGTGATGAGTGCCGGGGTAATAATGGCAAACTTTAACTGGTACATGGCAAACAGCAGCAATGGTATGGTTGGCGCGGCTTTCCAGGTAGCATTGCCCAACATACCTTTCATCATAAAGTAAGTTGATGGGTTGCCAATAACACCGTGAAAACTTTCGCCAAAAGCAAGACTGAAACCAAATATGCCCCAAAGCACGGTAATTATAACCATACAAACAATGCTTTGCAGCATAGTTGAGATCACATTTTTTTTGTTAACCATACCGCCGTAAAAGAAAGCCAGGCCTGGTGTCATGATCAAAACAAGTGCTGTCGACATCAGCATCCAGGCAATATCGCCGGTATTAAATTGGGGGTTACCTGAGTTTTTAAAATCAACAGACGGAAACAGGAACGTAAGCGACAGTATTACAAGTATAACAAAGAATGGAAAGTAACGCTTCATGTATTAATTGGAAACTCGTTTATAAAACGGCCTGAAATTAATACTTTTTAAGCAATTAAAAGAAGATTATGTTAATTTTTTATTAAACAGATAATAAAAAATTGATTTTACAGGTATTTAAGAACAAAATCTGGGAAAACACCCAATAAAATCAGGATAAAGCTCACAATTGCAGCCAAAATAACCGAATTATAGGATTTTCTATATTCAAGATCCTGATTTTCTGACCTTTTAAGGAATAAATTAAGCGGAATTTTAATGTAATAAAACAGGGATACTACTGTAGTTAGCGCTCCGGTAGCCATCAGCAAAGCCAGCCAGATACTATGACTTTGCTGGTAGGTATTGTACACCGATGAAAAAACAAACAGCTTACCCGTAAAACCCGCGGTAACCGGCAAGCCGGTAAGCGAGATCAATATAATGGTAAAGCAAACTGAAGCAATAGGGTATTTTAACCCAAGACCTTTATAGCCGTCCATATCTTCGGCATCGGCAACGTTGCTAAAATAGGTTGCCAGTACCAGCGCCCCGATATTAGCCAGCGCATAAACTAATAAGTAATAAGTTAGGGTAGTTAAGCTTTGCGGGGTAAGCACAATAACCGCCATCAGCGCAAAACCCGTATGACCAATACTGGAATATGCCAGCATCCGTTTAACATTGTTTTGCATCACCGCGGCAAAGTTACCCGCTATCATAGTAACAATACCGATAACCGACAGTACAATCTCCAGGTTAAAGCCTGTTGATTTGCCCACCAGCACCATTGGCGGTAAAACATTAAACAGCAAAGCAAAAGCGGCAATTTTGGGCAAGCTTGAAAGCCAGGCTGTAACCGGCGTTGGCGCGCCCTGGTAAACATCGGGCACCCAAAAATGAATGGGCACGAAGGAAAGCTTAAAACCGATCCCTACCAGCACCAATACCATCGCAAATGACGAGCTAACCGGGTTAACATTGATCAACTGGGTCACGGTTGATCGCGCCAGCAGATCTAACGAACCACTGAAGCCATATAACAACGAGATACCGTACAACATGATGGCTGATGATGCTGCGCCAAACAAAACATATTTTAAACCAGCTTCTGTACTAAAAGCATTCTCGGTACGGTAAGCCACCATCAGGTACGATGCTATAGAAACCATTTCAATAGCCAGGTAAACAGATAACAGGTTTACCGCCATCGCCATTAAATGCAAGCCAAATACGGATGCTATGGCAATAGAATACAGATCGGCCAGGCCTTTGTCGTGTGATTTAAGTTTTTTGTCCCAGGTAAAATATAGCAGCAATATAAATGCCAGCACATCGATGATCAGTTTAAAGCATATGCCGCTGCGACTAAGCAGCAGCATATTGCTGAATATGAGGTGCGGTCCATCTAACACTAATCCAAACTGCAACAGGTCTTTAAACAACACGATCACCAAACCGGCACAGGCTACCGCGCGACAGTAGGCAACAGCTCTTTTGCCAAACACCAGATCGGTTATCATTACCACCAGGAACAACAGTACCAGGTAGGCTTCGGGCATAAAATAGGTTATGCCCGTGAAAACATCGTTTAATAAACCGGTTATATATGGCAGTAGCTGGTTCATTTATTTTGTTTGTAAAAACTGGATAAGCGCCAATACAGAATCATTCACTTTATCAAAAACCAATGATGGCATTACACCCAAAGCAAGGGCGATGATGGCTAACGGTGCAAGGGTTAGTTTTTCGCGAAGGTTTAAATCAGTAAGTGCTATTTTCCAGATGCTACCACCTTTTAATGATTCCTGCCCGAAAAACATGCGTTGCAGTGTCCACAAAAAGTAGGCAGCACCCAGCAGTATGCCCACCGTGCCGCAAACGGCAAACCAGTAAGGCAGTAAACCATTCACATTATGCGATTTAAATACACCTGCCAGTGTAAATGCTTCGGCCACAAATGCCGAAAAGCCAGGCAGACCTAACGACGCGAAGAATGCGATCATGACAAAGGCTGTATATTTCGGCATCAAGGTACCCAGTCCGCGGAAATGGTAAATATCCCTATCATGCACCCGGTTGTAAATAACGCCAACCAAAAAGAACAGCATAGTTGATAAAAATCCGTGGCTCACCATTTGCATCACCGCGCCGCTAATCCCTTCAGCAGTTTGCGAGGCGATGCCTAACAGCACAAAACCCATGTGCGATACCGATGAGTAAGCGATCATCCTTTTCAGGTCGCGCTGAGCCAGGGCGTTAAAGGCACCATATAATATGGATATAACGCCAATGAGGCCGAGCCAGAAGGCATAATGGGTAGCTACTTCGGGGAAGATACCTAAACAGATCCGGATAATTCCGTAGCCCCCTATTTTTAACAGGATACCCGCAAGGATGATAGATACCGGTGTAGGTGCTTCCACGTGCGCGTCGGGTAGCCATGTATGCAGGGGCACTATGGGCACTTTAATAGCAAAAGCGATGAACAGCACCACAAAGCCAACTGTACGTGCCGACATGCCCATGATGGTTTGATGCGCGGCCAAGGAGAATACAGAGCCCTGATCATAATTGGAAGGGTTCATCATTTGTACCATGTTAAAAGTATGGTTGCCGGTTACCGGGTCGGTTACGGATAGGTATAAACCTACCATCACCAGCAACATAAATACCGAACCGAATAACGTATATAGGAAAAACTTAATAGCCGCGTATTCCCGGCGCACGCCGCCCCACATCCCTATCAGGAAGTATAATGGCAACAGCATCAGCTCATAGAACAGGTAAAACAAAAAGAAATCCAGGGCACAGAACACGCCTACTACGGCCATATCTAACAGTAAAAACAGCAGGAAGAAACCTTTAAGGTTGCTCTTAATTTCCCAGGAAGCCAAAGTAGCGATCACCATTACCAGCGATGTCATCACCAGTAACGTTATAGAAATGCCATCTATCCCCACAAAATAATCTATCTGCATTTTGCCCATGCCACCCAGGTTAAGGCTTATCCAGGGGAGTTTTTGCACAAACTGAAACTGGTCTTCGTGGTTAATACCTGCAAAGTTTGCACCGGTTTTAAAGTTAAGGTACATCCATATACTGATGCCTAACTGGATGAGTGTGGCCAGCAGGGTAATATATTTAAAACTGTTGCGCATGCGCGATGGCAGCACCATAATGACAATGCCGAAGAGTACAGGTATAAATATGAGTAAGGTTAATATATTCATCAGGTTTATAACAGTATTTTAAAAAGAAACAACGCCAGTACTATCACCAGCATGCTAAACAAATAGTATTGAACCTTGCCGCCTTGAAACTTACGCGCAAAATTGCCAATACTTTGTACTATGGCTGCCAGCAAATGTAAAAAGCCATCTACAATATATTTATCTGCCCAGGCCGAAAAACGGGCTACACAACCGGCCATATTAGTCAACAGGTGTACAAAGCCATCAATAATATTTTTATCGAACCAAAATAAGGTTTTACCCAAACCAAGCACCGGTTTTACAAACACCCGTTTATATATTTTATCAATATACCATTGATTGTACGATAAACGATAAAAAAAGCCGGTTTGCGAAAAAGCAAAGCTATTTTGTTTTACGTAGATAGCATAGGCCAGGTACAGCACCACCAGGCTTATCCCGTTTACTAATACCGGGATAATCAAGTGATAAATACTCTCGAACTTAGTTATGCGCGAAATATTCAATCCCTTAAATAGCCATGAGGTTTCGTAGGAGAATGGGTTAAATGAAAACAGCGGGAATAAACAGCAAACAGCTAATAACACTACGGGCAACTTGTACTGCCAGCCGCCATCAGTCAGGTGCAATTTCAGTTTTGGGTGGATGTTTTGCAACCTGAAATCGCCAAAGAAAACTTTGAAGATGAGCCTTGCCACATAAAAGGCGGTTAGCCAGCTGGTAATGAGCGCGGTTACCGGGATTATTTTTAGCCATACGCTTTTGCCATCGCTCCATTCAAAGGCCTGGATCAGGATGCCGTCTTTTGATAAATAACCTGAGGTAAGCGGCAAGCCGATCAATGCCAAACCGGCAATAACAGCAACCATAAAAGTTAGCGGGATTTTTTTACGCAAGCCCCCCATCAATAAAATATCCTGGGGGTCGATATCCAGGTTGTTATCTTCTTTCACGTGTTGCATTTGGTGGATAACAATACCCGCTACCAAAAACAGCAAACATTTAAAAAAGGCATGCGTAGCCAAATGGAACAGCGAAGACGAGTAAGCGCCCACTCCCATCCCCAACACCATAAAGCCTAACTGCGATATGGTGGAGTATGCCAATACCCGTTTCAAATCGTTTTGGGTGAGCGCAATGGTAGCCGCCATAAATGCTGTGAAGCAGCCAATGATAGCTAATATGGTCAATTCCGTTCCATTGAACATAGGGTAAACCCTCCCCAGTAAAAACACGCCTGCCGCCACCATGGTAGCTGCGTGAATCAAGGCTGATACGGAAGTCGGCCCTTCCATGGCATCTGGCAGCCAGGTATGCAATGGGAACTGGGCCGATTTGGCGGCAACAGCTAAAAAGATACCTGCTACAGCGACGTATTGCCAAACAGCAGGGATCGCACCTTTTGCTCCCGAGGGAAGCCAAACAGAGCCTACCGATTTAGGTAACAGATCAAGCGCGATTGCCCACTGCCCCTCGCGTATGGCAGAAAAACTAACCGCCCCGCTGTGACCAAATAATGCATCGATATCAAATGTGCCATACATCACAAACAGGATGATAATAGCGCTCAGTAATCCTATATCTCCTATCCGGTTCATGATAAAGGCTTTTTTATTAGCCTGCACCGCCTTATCCCTGGTAAACCAAAAACCAATAAGCAGGTACGATGAAAAGCCCACTAATTCCCAAAAGCCATAAAACAGCACCAGGTTATCTACCACCACCAATGCCAGCATGCTGAAACAAAAGAAGCTGAGATAAGTAAAATATCTACCGTAGCGCTCGTCATGCTTCATATAAGCCGTAGAGTACACATGCACCGGCAAAGCGATAAGCGATACCAGCAGCAACATTAAAACAGAAAGATTATTTAACAGGATACCAGCATAAACTTTGGTAGTGCCGATTGTAAACCAAACCTCTTTTATATGAATCTGCGAGCTGTTCCACACCCCGGCAAAAACTTTGGCCGATAAAACACAACCCAATAAAATAGCCAATGTAGATACCCAACCCGCAACCTTACTTTTTACCGGCAGGCAAAAATTGACCACAGCAGCAAACAGCGGTAATGCCACAGCTGCGATAGTGCAGATGATAATAGAGGTATCGGTATGGGATAGTGTGTTGTTCAATGTTTATTTCGTTGTGATAATTACTACCGCGGGTTTCCAGCCGGAGGCTACCTCATGTCCTTTTGAAAAAGACACTTTATGTATCTTGTTCTCATTTAGCTGAAAAAGACCTTTGATCCCTTCGTTTTTTGTTGGCGAATAAAGTGTTCCATCGATTAGGAATACCACCCTGCTGTCATCGTTGCTATTTGCATCAAGGAAAGCTTTGTATTCCTTAGAAAACCGACCCAATTTTTGTCGATATTGTTTTATCGCAAAAGGTTTGGTAATTACTGCCATCACATTCCCTTTTAAATTACTCAAAGCAGGATCCTGATTTTTATTGTTCTTTAAAATATCTATGCTTATGATATCACCCGGGTCTAATTCCTGCAGCTTCTTTTCTGTAGATACCTCACCGTTGATCACATACATATTGGCTTTGCCAGTTGAAGCTGATTGTGCAAATGAATGATCATATGGCTGTCCTCTATTCAAAGAATCGTTAGCCGTTAATTCCATATCAGCCAATTCGCCGGCATTTGTTTTTATAAAATAAACACCATTTGCTCCGCTTGCGCCAAATGTATTTTTAGCGTCATTAGGTTTTATTACGGAGAAAGATTTTATATCTGCCGGCTTAATACTGCTCAGTTTTCCCGTAAATACTTTACCGTCTACTTCAACGTAGGCTTTGCCTGCCGGGGTAGTCGCATCTTGTATGATCAGTTTCCCTCCCGAAATGTAAATGCTATCCCGCTGCTGGGCAATTGCGCCGAGGGAAATAAACAAGCCGATTATCGCAAGCAAAACCTTCATCATTGATCCTTTAAATTATTGATCTTGTCAGGATCGATGGTTTTATATTTTCGGTACACGTTTAGGATTATAGCGAGTGCTACTGCGGTTGTTGCTGCGGCCAGTACAATGGCAAACAGGGCGAAGATCTGCCCGCTGTTGTTTACCGCATCGTGCTTACCAAAGGCTACCAGGTTTAGTATGGCAGCGTTCAGGATCAGTTCGATGCCGATCAATATCTGGATGGCGTTGCGTTTGGAGATAATCATGTACAGGCCTATGCAAAACAGCGCCACGCTTACTACCAGGAAGTCGGTTAGTGTGATCATGCTTCAGCCTCCTTACGCGACAGGTGAGCCGCGCCTACCAATGCCATTAACAGTAAAACCGAGATAGCTTCAAAAGGCAGCAGGTAACGTGTCATTAAGTTAACACCTATATTATCAATAGTAGCCACATTGGGCGCTATGGTATTGTTATTGGCGATGGAATCTTTTACCCAGGGCAGGTTATCTGCATCGGCCTTAAGCACTACATTGATCATCACTATAAAAAACAAAGCAGCCAACAGTATCGCCGGTAATTTACCCAGACTAAAAAACTTGCCCTTTTGCTGCTGCATCACATCCAATGTCTCCTTCCCCGAGAGCATGAACGCGAACAGGATGAGCACCAGGATGCCGCCTACATAAATCACTACCTGCGTTACCGCTACAAAATCGGCCAGGCATAAAACGTACAGACCAGCCAGTGCAAACAGTGTTACAAAAAACACAAATATGCTGCGCACCAGGTTTTTGGTTGAGGCCGCGTATAGTGCCGAAGCAATGGCAATAAAACTCATGAAATAAAACAACAGGCGGATCAAACTCATGCGCCTCCCTCCTTTTGCTTCATGGCAGCCAGTTTAGCGGCTTGCTTTTCGGCTTGTTGCTTATCAAACAGGGCACGTTTTTCGGCAGCTACATCCGCTGGCATGTCAGAGAATTGGTAAACCAGGTCGCTCAGTTCAAACACGGTTTTATCGTACTGGTTGGTCATTACAATGCACTCGGTGGGGCACACAATGGTACACAGGCCGCAATACATGCATTTGGCCATATCAATATCAAACTTGGCGGCGTACAGGCGCTTGGTAGTACCATCGGATGTTTGGCCAATAGCCTCAGTAGCCTTAATAGCCTCAATGTCGATGCAGTTAACAGGGCAAACTTTGGCACACAGATCGCAAACTATGCAATCATCCATTTCCACATCCAGCTGGTACCGGCCAATCTCGGGCACAGGCAATTGCTGTTTAGGATATTGGATGGTATTGGTACCGCTCTCCAGCTGTTTAAAGTAATTGGTATCGCTCACAGTAACAATTTTCCTTGCCGAATTATTGGCAAACAAGTGCTTCACGGTAAGGCTTAAGCCTTTCCATGCCGTTTTAAAACCGTTGATTACTTTGTTGAACAAATCGTTGAAATTCTAAAAACTAAATTCTAAACTCTAAAAACTAAATCCCAAATAAACGTTATTTAATTAGAAGCCCTTCAGGTTGCTCCATCGGAGCAAAAGCTTTGTAGCCATATAAAAATTAAACTTTTGCGTGCCGTAGGTACGCTACACAGGTTTCGTACCTACGGCACGGAACGTTGTTTATTGTTATTGCTACAAAGCTTTATCCCCTACGGGGAACAAAATGCTTAACTAAATGGCATTTAACTCTAAATTCTAAAAAACTAAATTCTAAACTCTAAATCCTAAACTCGAAATCCGAAATCGAACATCCGAAATCCTCAAAATCACATGAGCCACAACCGCCATATGCCCGATATCAGCATGCATAAAAATGCCAGCGGGGTTAGTACTTTCCAGCAAAGGTTCATCAGCTGGTCTACCCGGAAACGGGGCAGCGTCCACCTGATCCACATCTGGATGGCTACCAGACCTAATGTTTTTAGGGCTACCCATAAAATGCCCCACCACATGTTGGTTGTCCAGATAGCTAAATGTACCGGGCCTATGTTTGGTAATGGGGTATTCCATGCCCCTAAAAACAGGATGACACCTATCATACTTACCAGGAACATCATCGAATACTCGGCCAAAAATACCAGCGCGAAACGGATGCCGGTAAACTCGGTATGGAAACCAGCTACCAATTCTGATTCTGCTTCGGGGATATCAAATGGTGCCCGGTTACTTTCGGCCAATGATGCTATAAAATAGATCACAAACGCAATGATGAGGTGTGGCGCCCGGAAAATGTTCCAACTGAAAAATCCTCCTGTTGTGGTTACATCCCAAAAACCGGCAAACTTTATTTTTTCGGTAGCCAATACACCTTGTTGCATGGCTATGGCCTGCAGATCGAGCGTTTGAGCTATCATCACTACGGATATAATGGCAAAACCGGCAGGAATCTCATAAGAGATAATCTGAGCGGCCGAGCGCATAGCGCCCAATATAGAATACTTGTTATTTGATCCCCAGCCTGCCATCAGGATGCCCAATGTTTCTATAGATATTATGGCGAAGATGTAGTAGATACCTAAATTTATTTTGGATGGAATAAGTCCCGGTCCCCAGGGTAAGGCGGCAAAGCCCATGTAAACAGCTATAAAGATAATAGCAGGTGCCAGCATAAACAGCCATTTATCAGCAGCAGCGGGAATGATGAGCTCCTTTTGGATCATTTTCATGATATCTGCCAGTGTTTGCAGCGAGCCGAATTTCCCTGTTTCTGTAGGACCAAGCCGATCTTGAATAAAGGCAGAGATCTTCCGCTCGGCATATACTCCTGCCAACGCAAAAAAGGCCGAAAAACTGAACAACCCTATAGCTACAATAAAATATGTGATATAATAATTCAAGCGCCTTTTTGCTAAAGCTGCAAACTTACTAAATGTTGGGTTATTTTAGACGACAAGTTTAGTATATATTAGTGGGTGGTTGATTGGGTGAGTGGTTGATTCAGTTTATTAAGTTAGATTGAGTTGACTATTGACAACTGAGAGTACAGATGATACACCCTGATACGGAGAGGTACAGGTTATTATTACAATTTAGTTGGACTCAGTTGATTGAGTTAGACCTGATTGATCAGCCTAAAAATTAACATATAACCCTAATCAACTCAATCTAACTCAATCAACTGAATCCAACTCAATCAACCACTCACTCACTAACAACCCACCAAATCATTAGCGGCCACATAAGTCGATTTCACTGGCTCTGAAAAAAACAACGAAGCGTGATGGTCGAAATCAGCAGTGTCATCTGTGGTTGTAAAAAACTGGTGGCTGCCTGCTTTGGTTAGCCGGGTTTCCATTTCGGGATGGCGGTGCAGGTAATCTACCAGGCTTTTGGCTACGATGTCGCCCTGCGAAACCACTTTCACATGTGCAGGCAAATTGGCTTCAATTTTTCCTTTGATGATGGGATAATGGGTGCAGGCCAGCAGGATGGTATCAATATCCGGCGATTGCGCCATCACCTGATCAAGGTATAGTTTTACAAAATATTCGGCTCCGGGCTGGTCATATTCGCCGTTTTCAATAAGCGGTACCCAAAGCGGGCAGGCTTGCTGATAAACCTGCACATCGGGGAAAAAGTTTTTGATCTCTAAAAGGTATGATCCGGATTGTACCGTTCCCTTGGTACCCAGCACACCGATGTGTTTGGTGTTGGTATAGTTGCCAACAATTTCGGCAGTGGGGCGTATTACGCCAAGTACACGTTTGGTTGGGTCGGCATTTTTAAGGTCCTGCTGTTGTATGGTACGCAGCGCCTTTGCCGAAGCCGTATTACAGGCCACAATCACCAGTGGGCAGCCTTGTGCAAAAAGCCACTGTACGCACTCCCAGGTATATTCATGAATGGTTTTAAAAGAGCGGTTGCCATAGGGCGCGCGGGCGTTATCGCCCAGGTATATATAATCGTAACCGGGCAGCTGCTCATAAATAGATTTAAAAACAGTGAGGCCGCCAAAGCCTGAATCAAAAATGCCTATAGGTTGATTGCTCATATACAAACATAAAAAAAGCGCCCCGTAAATACAGGGCGCTCTTTTATAAATGACGGTTAATTGATATTATTTTAAACCTAATTGTGCTTTTACAGCCGGCATCAAATCATCAGCATCTGGTGATACCAACAGGCTCACTTGTGATGAATCTAATACATAAGCGTAACCTTTTGCTTTAGCAACCGCTTGTACTGCTGCTGTAGCTTTGTCAAATAATGGCTTGCCTAATTCATTCTTTTTAGCTTCAACCTGTTGTTGAGCGTTAGTTTGATAATCAGCCATGCGTTTTTGAATATCCTGTAATTCGTTACCTTTTGCAGTACGTACCGCATCGGTCATAGTAGCCTGGTTTTTTTGAAAATCCTGGCCTTTAGTAGTGTACTCATTGTTCATGGTAGTAAGCATGTCAATGAATTGTTTTTGGTAAGCCTGAATCTGGGTTGAAACTGTTTTAGTTTCTGGCAATAAGTCAATCAGCTGGTTAAAATTAATATGACCAATTTTAGTTTGTGCATGGGCAAAGTTGCCGGCAAATATCATTCCTACTGCAACTAAAGCAACTTTAAATAGTTTTTTCATTTTTTCTTGTCCTGTGTTTAATTAGTTCTGTTCTTATTTTTATTTATTCAAAAGTTTACTTGGCCAATACGCCGGGCTTAAGCCCAAGCTTGGTGATCACATCGGCGCTTCTGTCAAACCTTGGGTTTGCATACAGCATGATCACTTCACTGTTTTTATCAAAGATCATGTCTATATCGTTACTCTCGGCAACAGCTTGTACAGCTTTAGACACCCTATCCTGAATTGGTTTAACCAACGCAGTACTTCTTTGTGAAAGCTCACCATCCGGTCCGAATTTCTGGCGCTGAAAATCCTTGGCGGCTTTCTCTTTATCTACAATTTCGGCCTCACGGCGTTTTTTCATATCGGGCGTCATCAATATCTGATCGGCCTGGTATGCTTTATATAAACGGTCAATCTCCTGAAAGCGACTGTCAACTTCTTTTTGCCACTGATCAGATAATGCTGCCAGCTGCTTTTGTGATGAGGCATACTCTGGCATGTGCTTTAGAATATATTCCGAATCAACATAAGCAAAACGTTGTGCATATGCTCCCGCAAATGCTGTAAACGTTAAAATGGCTATTAAAATTATCTTTTTCATATATCGCTGCGCAAATTAATTAAATCCGCCGGATAAACTCTGAGAAATTGTAAAATGGAACTGGCCTTTGTTTGCATCAGGTGCACCAGGTATTTTATCAAATCCGTAACCGTAATCTAATCCAAGCAAGCCAAATATAGGTAAAAATATCCTTGCTCCCACACCTACTGAACGCCTTACGTTAAACGGACTGAACTGGCTAAAATTGTTCCAAACGTTACCACCTTCGGCAAAGGTTAACAGGAATATCGTAGCCGACTGGCTGGCAATAACCGGGTGACGCAGTTCCAAAGTATATTTATTGTAGATGGTACTACCTGTGTTGGTGTTTTGGTTTTCGTTTGAACCTTCTGGCACAATAGAGAAGTTTTGGTAACCTCTTAAGCCGATGATCTCGCTACCTTGTAAAAACTGGTAACTCTGCATACCATCGCCACCCAATTTAAAGCGCTCAAACGGCGAAGGCCCAACCTCTTTATTATACATACCCAGGAAACCAAACCTCACCTGGCTCATCAACACAAATTTACCCACTATTTTGGTAAACCACTGTGCATCGTATTTGAATTTGTAATACTCCACAAAGTGGTAACGCTCCTGTGGGGTTGCTACTTTATAGTTCACATTGTTAAACAACGAGTATGGAGGTGTTGCCTGGATAGTCAATTTAATATTTGAACCCTGTGTAGGGAAAATAGGCATATCAATTGAGTTACGGGTTAACTCCTGGGTTAACTTAATGTTGAACGATGTACCATTGCTAAACAGGTAACCGGTATAGTTATCCAGGTTATAGTGGTCAAAGTTTAACGAGTAATTCAATTGGAAATAGTTATCCGGCCATCTTAATTTTTTACCCAAAGTAATACCCACACCGTTAATACGCAGGTTATTGTAGTAAGGGCTCGATTTTGGATAGTACTGACCGGTTGAGCTGCCTTGTGTATAGGCAGACAACGCAAAGTAAATTGGTTTTTTACCACCTAACCATGGCTCAGAAAAAGTGAACGAGAAGTTTTGATAAGTACGACCGCTTGACTGACCTCTTAAGCTTAGTTTCTGACCATCGCCTTTAGGCAGTGGCTTGTAGGCTTTAAGGTTAAATATATTTCTTAACGAGAAGTTGTTGAACGTAAGGCCCAGTGTACCCACCAGCTGCCCGCCACCAAAACCACCCGATAACTCAATCTGGTCTGACGGTTTTTCAACAACGTTATAAATAATATCTACTGTACCATCCTGGGGGTTGATGTTGGTTGGTTTAGGTTCGGTTTTTTGCTCATCAAAGTTACCTAACTGACCAATTTCACGCGCGCTGCGGATCAATAACTCCTTATTGAATTTTTGGCCTGGTTTGGTTTGAATTTCACGTAATACAACCTTATCGTTGGTTACATCGTTACCTTTTAAGCTTACACGGTTAATGGTATATTGCGGGCCTTCGTAAATGCGGATATCAAGGTCGACGGTATCTCCGTAAACCCTTGTTTGTACCGGATCGGCGTTGAAGGTTAAATAACCATCATTTAAGTAAAGCGATGAAACGTCGTCATTACTTGGTGTAGGGCCGCTTAACCTTTTATTTAATTCATCTTCGCTAAATACATCACCTTTTTTAATGTGCATGATCCTATCCAGTAATGCAGATGGGTATTTGGCGTTACCGCTGAATTTCACTTTACCGAAGTAATATTTAGGACCTTCGTAAACTTTAAGTTTTACATTAACCGTTTTATCATCATTTTTCCAAACAGAATCACTGATCAGTTCGGCATCACGATAACCTTTGGCCTGCATTTTTTCAACCAGGTTAACTTTATCTTCTTCGTATTTATCCTGTTTAAATTTCTTTGAACCAAAAACGTTATACCATCTTCTTTTACGTGTTTTGCTCAGGTAGCCACGCAAATCGCTTTGTGAGAATGCCTTGTTGCCTTCAAACGTAACGTTGTTGATCATCACCTTGGTTTTCTTATCAACCTTTACGTCCAATATCACGCTGTTGGCATCTCCCGGATCTTTACGCTGGGTCATGATAACGGTGGTATTTAAAAAGCCTTTTTCGTTAAAGTGCCTTTTAATAATGGCCGATGTGGTGCTTAGTAAGTTTTCGTTTACAATTTTACCTGTTTTATCGGTTAGCTTTTTTTGAATGTCTTCAATTTCGCCTTTGCGGATACCCGTGATGTGCATGCGTGATAAACGCGGACGTTCCACTACCACAATCTCCAGGTAAACGGTATCCAGGTTAATTTTGGTGATGTTTAGCTGTACATCATCAAACAGGCCTTGTTCGTATAATTTCTTTATTACCTCGGCATTACGTTCGCCGGGAATATTGATCCTATCGCCTTTGGTTAATTTAGATAACAATATTAAATTGTCTTTATCCAAATATTTTACCCCACTTACAGTAATACCACCAATAATATAATCGTGCGGATTAAGGTAACTTAAACTATCGGCCGGTATCTGTTTGGTGAGGGGTTGCCTTGGCGAATTGGAAATCTGGGCAAAGGCAGCAGTACCAAAAACAGAGAAAAGAATAGCAAAAAGAAATTTATACATTCGAATATTTTAGTGGGCTAAAATTAATTTATACAGTTGTTAAAATTTGTTAAAAGAAAAAATTTAGTTAACCTGCTCGCTGGTCTTACCAAAACGACGTTCGCGTTTTTGATAATCAAGTATCGCTTCGTACAAATCTTCCTTCCTGAAATCGGGCCATAGCTTGGTTGTAAAATACAATTCGGCATAGGCAATTTGCCATAATAAATAGTTACTTATCCGATATTCGCCGCCGGTTCTGATCAGTAATTCAGGGTCGGGCATATCATTAGTGAATAAATTGCGTTCAAATACGGCTTCATTAATATCTTCAATTTCCAGTTCTCCGCTTTTCACCTGTGCAGCAATATTTTTTGTTGCATGTAAAATTTCGCGCCTTGAACCATAACTTAAAGCCAGCGTGAGGATAACCCCGGTATTACCCTTGGTTTTTTCCATGGCCGAGTTAAGCTCTTTTAAACATTTGGGGGGCAGCAGGTCCAAATCGCCAATGGCATTAAGCTTAATGTTGTTTTTCATAAAGCCGGCAATTTCTTTATTAATGGTGCTTACCATAAGCTCCATTATAGCCATTACCTCAAATTTAGGCCTGTTCCAGTTTTCTGATGAAAAGGTATATAGTGTGATATATTTTACACCTACTTTATCGCATCCCTCCACAACATCCCTTACAGATGTTACCCCGTTATGATGACCAAATACTCTTAATTTGCCTTTTTCTTTTGCCCAGCGCCCATTGCCATCCATAATGATAGCTACATGCTTAGGCAATTTCAACAAATCAATCTGATCCAAATATTCCATATTGTTCAAATAAAAAGCCGGCTTTATGGCTTATATAAAAGACACGCCTGTTTTATACGTTTATCAATGCTATGTCTAATAAATATTTGTTTTTTAGACTAATCTGCGTTACCAATCAACCGGGCTTAAGCGTGTATAATTGCCAAATTCCCGGTTTTTTCAGGGTACAAAGGTAAAACTTACTTTGTATTTTTTTAGTATGCAACAACAAAAGAAAATCTTATTGTAAATAAAGCCTTTAAATGTCATCAAAAACCCATAAAACAATATTTTAAATTGCATTTTACTGAAATTTAAATAACTATAAAATAAAAAACCAGGCACTGATTACTCAAATGCCCGGCTTTAATCAGGGTGATAAGGGTGGTTAATTTGTTAGTAAACGCCTTTTTAGAAATAAATAAAAAGATCGTCATTATAAGTTTTAAATCCGACGGACTGCGAAGGTGGGCATGACGTAGATTGCATGGCGAAGAAGACTCACCCGCCAGCGCTACGCGCGGCACCCTCTCTCCGGCTTCGCCGGAAAGAGGGGTCTGAATAGTATTGATTGTTGTTCAATAATTTAAGAGAAAAAGCGTTCAAACCCCTCTTTCCGCAAAGCGAAGAGAGGGTGGCCAGCGAAGCGTAGCCGGGTGAGTCTTCTGCGCCCGGTTTACGTCATGATTTCGTTCCGAGTCTGCAGATCTTGATACTCTCAATGACGGCTGTATATGTACTCATGAAGGATATAAAAATATTTTGAAAGAAATTTATACCGGCTGTTAGTAAACGCCTTTTTGCTTCAAAGCATCAATATCGGGCTGTGCTATATCAACAATAGAAAATATTTGAGTTTGGGTAATATTAAGCTCATCAAGCGTGCTCACCAGGCTGCTGTATTTAGAGTGATCGCTCGGCTTTACCAGTACAATCATGTTTTTACCATATTTTGCCCTGATCATTTTACCGGTTTCAATTAATGTTTGCCGTAAACCGGTACTATTAAAGTTGGTAAGTGTGGGGGCTATAATTGGTTTGGCCAGTTCGCCCAGGTAATACATTACCTGGTTATTTTTGCCCAGGCAAATGGTTAGGCTACGGCTCGCCGGAACAGCCTCATCACCCTCATTTACGGGCATAGCCAGATCCATTGCTTTGGTTTTTTGAAGCGTAGTGGTTAAAATAAAAAAGGTGATAAGCAGGAAAGCCAGATCGACCATTGCAGTAAGATCGACACGTACATTCATTTTTTTGCGACCATGCGCTGCGCCTGAGCGTGGGGTTGAAGATGCTAATTCGGCCATGACTTTATAGATTTAAGGTTAATTGCTAAATACAGTATTAAATACTGATTATTTACAAATAACGAACTATAAAATCAATTATTACATATTTTACAAAATAAAATTTTATTTTATATGTTTTGTCGAAATTTAATTCTGAAAATAACAACGTTGGATTACAAACGTGTAGGATATGGTAAAGTTGAGCAGAAAATACGTATCCCGGGGCTTAAAATCGCCGCGCTGTGTGCCGGTTGTACCAATGTACACCCCGGTTTTCTCGCCAGACCGGTCTGACAAAGCCCTTGCGACACCTGTTAATTTACTTTTATCGGCATAGGTACCGCTTACATCATCAAGATAATCGGTAAAAGTATAGCGATAGCCAATATCGGCCCCAAGGTTGAATTTACCGCCGATGTTATACTTGATTCCCACGCCGTATGGAATAACTACGGTATTGTCGCCATATTGTGCCTTTTGACCTTCTGTTTTTAACTCCCTTAAGTTTACACCCTGCCCGTTATACATTGCGCGCGGCGCGTAGGCCGCTACACCAATACCGGCATATATAAAAGGGGTAAACTTGTTAGGCCCGGCATCTGGAATATACTTCAGAAAATTAAACTCGCCTATGGCAGTCAACTCCTTTACCCCATCGGTAAAACTCAAATTACGATCACGGAACTGCTGACTGGATGAAGTGCTATCCGCCGCCGCAAACCGGGCGTAGCTAAAAGTTATCCTTGCCGATAAATAACCATCGAAATTACGTTTAACAAATAAGCCGGCAGATGGGCCGCTTATTTTTACGGGGTTATTAGGGTTTAAGTCGCCAATGTAACCCGCGCCACCCAATGAGCCTCCTACCTCCCAGGTTTGGGCCTGTAGTTGGTAGGTTGCAAGTAAAAAAAACATACAAAGTACAAATTTTGGCATCCAGCAAATTTAGTAGTTACGGGCATCCAGTCCCCATAATAGTTTGTTTCTTAACGTGGTTAAGTAACTTTCATTATTCAGGCGGATTAAATTTAATTGAAAACCCGCCTTTTGTACATGAAATTTAATGGTTTCGTCCATAACGGCCATCCGCGAATCGCAGGATACCAGGTATTTGGAGCTGCGGGTTTCTACCTCAAAACACAGTTTGCTGTTATCGGGCAAAATAATAGGCCTTACGTTAAGGTTATGCGGCGATACAGGGGTAACAACTATACTGTTTGATTGCGGGAAGATGATCGGTCCGCCGCAGCTTAACGAATACGCTGTTGAGCCGGTTGAGGTTGATATGATCAATCCATCGCCCCAATAGGAGTTTAAAAACTCGTCGTTTAAAAACACATGGGTGATAATCATGGCCGCGTCGTCGCGCTTATGAATGGTAATATCATTAAGGGCGAAGTTATCGTTACCAAAAATATCGGCCTTTGAATCTATCTTCAGCAACTCACGGCAATCAAGCGTGAACTCTTTATTTACTACCGCGTGAATAGCGGCGTTGATATCGCTTTTATTTACACTGGCTAAAAAACCAAGGCGACCAAAATTGATCCCTATTACCGGGATACCCGAATCGCGGATAACGGTAACCATATCTAACAGGGTGCCATCGCCGCCAAGGGTTATAAATACATCTATAAAACCTTTTAATGAATCGGTAGTACGCAGCAGTTTGTATTGTACACCGGTAATTTTATCCTGAAGATAATCATGTAACTGCTGGTGCACATAGATATCAACATTATGGTGGGCCAGGTTATCAAACACCTGCTGAATATACGGTAATACCGATGGTTCATTAAATGGCCGGCCGTAAATTGCTATTTTCATGCTTTACATTTTGGGTGGTTAATTGTTCATGGTTCATAGATAATGGTTCATGGCTTTCTTATCGATGACAATCATGCTATGATCTACTTGCTGGCCATGAACTATGATCCATTAACCATGAACTAACTAAAGATTAAGGTAATTCATGAGTGAATCGTAGCGGTCTTTGGCGTTATCGTTATGATCGGTATGGTTAAAGGTTGCTTTAATATCATACTCATAACGCAGGAATGTGGCTATGATGGTTGAAATATCCTGTTTATTAACTTTAAGGGTTACTTCCATGCGGGTTGAATCGGGGAAGGTTTGTACGTAGGAGCTCAGGATCTGCGCGTTATCAGATTCAACAATTTGGGCCATATGCGCCAGCGAATTGTTTTTGTTATTGATCTCTAACACAATAATGCCACCCGGCTGCGAAACCGAGGTAATCTGCGCAAAATAATCTGTAATAGCATTTATAGTGATAACACCCAAGTAGTTTTGTTTAACATCCAAAACCGGCACCACAGTGAGCTTACGTTCATGAAACAGGCGGATAACATCATAAACATGCTGATCCTCGCGCACATACGGGTTTACCAGCGATAAGGCCAATGCGCCAACGGGCGTTTGGTTATCGCTTTCGCCCTGCATATCATCATCAGATATTAACCCTAAAAATTGATCTTCGTTTACAATTGGCAAATGGCGGACACGAAACTCCACCATACGCTCATACACCTTCTGTATGGTATCAGAGGTATGCGCCGGGGGTATCGCATCAGCTATCAGTTCAATTGCAATCATGTTATGCTTTTATTTTGTTTAAAAACGCGCTCAACAGTACATTAAACTCTTCGGGCCGCTCCATCATTGGGGCGTGGCCGCATTTATCAATCCAGTGCAACTCGGAGTTTGGTAACTCTTCATTAAACTCTACTGCCACTTCTGGTGGCGTAATTTTATCATCTTTACCCCATATTAAACAAACCGGTAAGGTCATTTTATGGAGATCTTTTTTCATGTTATGACGGATGGCCGATTTTGCCATAGCCAGCAGCCTGAGCACGCTATGCCTGTCATTAATCAGTTTATGAATATCGTTAACCATTTCATCTGTTGCAATGGCCGGATCATAAAATGTATACTGCACTTTCTCGCGAACAAAATCGATACTTTCGCGGCGCGGAAATGAGCCACCAAAGGCATTTTCATATAAACCCGAACTGCCTGTAAGCACCATCGCCTTAATATTTTCGGGATGGGCCAACACGTAAACCAGGGCAACATGACCACCAAGCGAGTTACCTAACATGGTAATATTGCTTAGCTGCTTAAACTTTATAAACTTATGCACAAATTTTGACAGGCTTTTAACACCTGTTGTTATCAGCGGCATATCATAAATAGGCAATATAGGTATTATTACACGGTATTTTGATTTAAACTCATCAATTACACCGTCCCAATTGCTTAACGCCCCCATCAAACCGTGCAGTAGTAACAGCACCTCTCCTTCGCCCTCATCGATGTAACTAAAACCGTGTTCCTCTTTAAGCACGAAATCCATATAAATATTCAGTATTAATTTTCAATTAACTATACCAAAACCCGTTTTAGTATAAAAATGTGTTAATCCGCTATAAAATTAGTTTATTGCGAACGAGTTTCAGCAATTATAGTAATAATTTATCAATGTAGATATTAAGCTTATATTGATAAATTATTGATTAACCCAACAGTTGCCTTACAATTTCAGAGATAGTTTTACCATCGGCTTTGCCGGCAAGTTCTTTATTGGCCATACCCATAACCCTGCCCAGATCTTTGGTTGAGGTGGCTCCTATCCTGCCGATTAAGTCCTGTAAATAGCCTTCAATTTCAAAGCGGTTCATCTGTTGCGGCAGGTACGGCTCAATTACACGCATCTCTTCCATTTCAATCTCGTACAGATCTTCGCGGTTTTGCGTTTTGTAAATATCGGCCGATTCTTTCCGTTGTTTAATCAGTTTTTGAAGTACCTTGATCTCACCTTCTTCGGTGAGTTCATCAGCAGCTCCTTTTTCTGTTTTGGCCAGTAACAAAGCCGATTTAATGGCGCGCAAACCCCTTAAACGGTCTGGCTGTTTAGCTAACATAGCCAGCTTTATATCCTGGTCTATTTGTGTGATTAGTGACATTATTTTGATTTTAGATGTGCAGATTTCAGATGTGCAAATGTGTTTCCAAATGTGCAAATTTCAGATGTGCAAATGTGCAGATTAATTTTAATGAGTGCATAATTGACTTGTTGTAGTGCGACCGAACATTATCAAATTTATCAAATCACTCATCTGCACATCTGAAATCTGCACATCTAGTGTCTGAATATATTAGTTGCCGTTGCTTGCGCGGTTGGCATAATTACCAGGTCGTTGATGTTTACGTGCGCCGGGCGCGATGCTACAAACCAAATGGTTTCGGCAATATCCTGGGCTATTAATGGCTCAAAACCATCGTAAACTTTTTTAGCCCGTTCCCTATCACCTTTAAAGCGCACTTCCGAAAATTCGGTTTCAACAGCGCCTGGATGTACAGCGGTAACCCTTATACCAAACGGCAGCAGGTCAGCCCGCATGCCTTTATTTAAGGCATCAACGGCGTGCTTGGTGGCACAGTATACGTTACCGTTTGGATAAACCTCTTTACCTGCTATTGAACCTAAATTGATGATATGGCCCTTGCCGTTATCAATCATCCAGTTTGATACCACCTTGCTTACGTAAAGCAAGCCTTTTATGTTGGTATCAATCATGGTTTCCCAATCATCAATATCGCCTTTTTGGATGGGATCAAGTCCCTGGCTTAAGCCGGCGTTGTTAACCAGCACATCAACATTTTTCCATTCGGCGGGGAGCTCATTCAGGTTTTCGATAACCTCGGCACGGTTGCGCACATCAAATGACATGGCCGTAACCTCTACATTGTATTTATCATTCAAATACGATGCAACCTTATTAAGCCTGTCCTCGCGCCTCCCGGTTAAGATCAAATTATAACCTTCACGCGCAAACACATGCGCGCAAGCCTCGCCTATACCAGCGGTAGCACCTGTTATTAAAGCAATTTTACTCATAGTAGTAGGATAACTATGGCAGCGAAATTATGTTTTTTAGTTTGAATTATTGTCTTGTAAGGGTAATAAGCCCCGCCCAAACCCGCCCCGAAAGGGAGGGCTTTAAAAAAAAAACACAAAAGTCTCCCCTTCCGGGGGAGATTTAGAGGGGGCTCCTACTCAAAAAATAAACTAAACATTACCGTATGTAACGATAGCTTGCTTATTGGTGCCGCAAAAGGATGATCTTCGGCTACAAGGAGGTTACCAAATGAGTTGGAGATTTTGATTTGGGGCGATAGCTTAAAATATTCGAAATAAATATCGCAGCCAATACCGGCTTCATAAGAACTAAAGCCGCATACATTTTTAACGGCTTTATCAAGCGGATCGAGGTTGGCTTCGCTCTTTTTGGAGCCAATGGCCTGGGTATATTTAACACCGCCCAGGATGTAAGCCCTGAAATCGCCAAGGCGATCTGACTTGAGCTTGAATGATAGCGGAATTTCAAACGAGGTGGTTTGTATCTGCTTCACCTGGTTTTGATCGGGGTTGGCGTAGGTGTACGTCAAATTTCTATCGGCAAAAACCAACGATGGTGTGCTGCGCACTTCAAAATGCTCGGTTAATGTATACCTGGCTATAAAACCTATGGCAAAACCCGGTGTACTTTTTGAGCTGATGCTGTTTACCGAATCTGTAATATAAGTGCCCGTGCCTTTATCAAAGAAAGGACTGCGCCAGTTTGGCTTTTTGGTGATCTTAAAATCGCTGGCTACGTAACTGAAGCTAAAACCCCAGCTTAGATCAACCTGGTCGGCACCGCCACCCCATGCAGGTACATTTTCGTGTTGAGCCATTAAAAACTGGCTGCAAAACATAAAGCATACAAGTAAAAGGTAGCGGGTTTTAATCATTTAACGCCTGTATATATAGAACAAATACCAAACGCCAAAGGCCTTTGTTTGGTATTTTTAAAGCCTACTTTATCCATCAAAGCAACAAAATTTTTCCCATCCGGGAAAGCGGCAACAGACTCGGGCAGGTAACTGTACGCCCTTGCATCTTTACTAAACAGCTTACCAATGCCGGGGGTAATGTAGTTGAAATAAAAGTTATAAAGCTGCTTAACAGGAAATGTCTTCGGTTTTGAAAATTCCAATACCACCGCTTTTCCCCCAGGTTTTAGCACCCGTTGAATATCGGCCAGGCCAACTTCCAGGTTCTCAAAATTGCGTACGCCATAGGCAACCGTAACCGCGTCAAACTCGGCATCGCCAAAAGGCAGTTTTTCCGAGTCGCCAAGTTTTACACCAAATTTATCGCCAAGGCCACGTTTTTCAATTTTTTGCTCGGCAATATCCAGCATACCACGTGAAATATCCACGCCAATAATGCGCTCTGGTTTCAGGATTTTTAAAGCCTCAAAAGCAAAGTCGCCGGTACCAGTAGCTACATCAAGGATCAGTTTAGGCTGATCTTTTTTCAATTCGTTAATAGCCTTTTTACGCCAGATGATATCGATACCCAAGGACATGAAGTGGTTCAAAAAATCATACGTTTTGGATATATTGTTGAACATATCTGCCACCTGTTCTTTTTTGGTAGCCTGCTCGTTATTGTAGGGAGTTATGGTTTTGCTCATTTTGATAGTAGCGGCAAAGATAGTGATTGTATATTGATTGTTTTATCGGGATGGATTAAGTTGACGGGGAAATCGCTTTTAGAACCGGGCAGCGGGCATAATGAAAAACTAACCAAGGACGACTCACCCCGACTCGGCTTCGCCCGTCTTCCCCTCTCTCCGACTGCGTCGCATAGGGGGGACGGAAAATTCCCGTTTGTTTTTTAAGCCCTCTTTGCGGCTTGCCGGAGAGAGGGCGGTCCAGCGAAGCGTTGACCGGGTGAGTAGTAACAGCCGTAAAGAGCACACCGTAAAGTACGAAAAACCCGCCTTTGTCATTTTTCTTTCGAACACTTAGGTTTTAAACCCCATCGCTTTTAAATGATAAATACTTAAAAGACGCTCTTTGAATGTAAAGTCAATTCACTAATTTTAAAAACCAATCCTGTTTAAACCAACGCTCTATTGCCATCCTGTTATAGGAGGTTATATTTTATAGTTTCTCACAAATTAATTTTAGTATAAAGTTCATTTCCTTATCTATGAAAGAAAAACAAGAATCCTCGCGCCGCAGTTTCATCAAAAAATTAACTACCACAACAGCCGCGGTGGCTGTGGGCAATAGCCTGTTTGCCGCCGGTAACACTGTTAAACCCTTTGCCATACTCAAACGCCAATTAGGCTATGAGTATAATGATCAGATCAATATTGCCCTGATTGGTGCCGGCGGCATGGGCAACAGTGATACCGATACCGCGCTGAAAGTACCGGGCGTAAAGTTGGTTGCCGTTTGCGATTTGTATGATGGCCGCTTAAAAGATGCCAAAACCAAATACGGCGCGGATATTTTTACCACTAAAGTTTATAAAGAGATCCTGAACCGCAAAGATATCGACGCGGTGATTATAGCCACGCCCGATCATTGGCACCAGCAAATTTCTGTTGATGCCATGCATGCCGGCAAACATGTGTATTGCGAAAAACCGATGGTACATGCCATAAGCGAAGGTCCGGCGGTGATTAAAGCACAGCAGGAAACCGGCAAAATTTTCCAGGTGGGCAGCCAGGGCGTATCCTCATTAGGGAACGAGAAAGCACATGAGCTATTAAAAAGTGGTGCTATCGGTCAGCTTAATTATGCCGAGGGCTTTTGGGCCAGGCGCGAACCGCTGGAGGTTTGGCAATACCCTATCCCGGCAGATGCATCAACCCAAACTGTAGATTGGGAAACCTACATCAGCAATACCAAAAAACGCGATTATGACTCCAAGCGCTTTTTCCGCTGGAGAAATTATACCGATTACGGCACAGGCATGGCCGGCGACTTATTTGTGCACCTGTTTTCGAGCCTGCATTTTATTACCGATTCGATAGGGCCAAATAAGATCTACGCATCTGGCGGTTTACGTTTCTGGAACGATGGCCGCGAAGTACCTGATGTGTTGTTAGGCACTTTTGATTATGGCAAAACGCAGGCGCATCCGGCCTTTAATCTATCGTTACGTTGCAACTTTGTGGATGGCACCAGCGGTACCACCTATTTAAAACTGGTAGGCAGCGAGGGATCGATGGATATTACCTGGGATAAAGTAACCCTTAAACGCAATAAAACCTTTGCCAGCGACGATCCTTTTTACCTGGACAAATTGAAAAAAGCGGGTGTTGGCTATGCCGAGCGCAAAAAGATGTTGCCGCCCGAAGAGATCACTTACGATGCCGACAAAGGTTATATGGGCGGCCCTTATGATCATATGGTCAACTTTTTTACCGCCATCAGGAACAATGGCAAAGTAACCGAGGATGCCATTTTTGGTTATCGCGCCGCCGCCCCTGCCCTGCTTTGTAATGATAGCTATTACAAAGATAGCCCCATGTTTTGGGACCCTGAGAGAATGCAGGTGGGGAAAAAGAATTAAGAGTCAAGAATCAAGAGTTGAGACAAAAATCGCTTACTGGAATAAATATTCACGCAAAGGCGCTAAGCGCAAAGATTTTAAGTTTTTACTTGGCGGCCTTTGCGCCTTTGCGCGAAAAAAATCTTAACCTTCCCTGTACCCTCGGGGTCTCTCCAAAGGAGGACCCTGAGGCGGGTCGGAACTGAATCATAGTAGAAAAGTACATACCTATCCAATAAACTTATGAAACAACAATTAAAAAAGCTCGGCCTAATTATGGCAGCCGCGGCGGTGGTTTGTGTGCAAACGTCGGCAGTAGTAGTAAAAGTGCCGCCACATGTAAAGGTGACTGCTAAAAAAAGTAACTGGGTTAATCTGTTTGACGGTAAAACCTTAAAAGGCTGGCACAGTTTCAATAAAACCACACCTGTAAAAAACTGGACCATTATTGACGGTGCTTTGGTTTGCCTTGACGCTGCCGAAGGCGATACCGGCGGCGATATTGTTACTGATAAAGCCTACACCAACTTTGAGCTGGAATGGGAATGGAAAATTGATAAAGGCAGCAACAGTGGAGTATTATATCACGTAATTGAAGATGCTAAATATCACTCCACCTACGCCACCGGCCCAGAATACCAAATCATTGACGATGAAGGCTGGCCCGACAAACTGGAAGAATGGCAAAAAAACGGCTGCGACTATGCCATGCACCTGCCCAACACCTTAAAAAAGGTGGAACCAATCGGCAAATGGAACATCAGCAAAATAGTATTTAACAACGGTCATGTGGAGCATTGGCTTAACGGATCGAAGATCATTGCCTTTGAAGCCTGGACCGATGAATGGAACAAAAAGAAAGCCGAAGGCAAATGGAAAGATTATCCCGACTATGGCACCGCTAAAACGGGTCTCATTGCCTTGCAGGACCATGGCCATAAAGCTTATTTCAGGAACATCAGGATCAAGGAACTATAACACGATTAAACGATTTAGCAGATGAGCTAAAATTTTAGCTTAGCGTAGCAGTTTACATCGCAGGTGCATCTATAAAAACTGCTCCGCATGTTGCAAAATCCAGCAGTAAAGCGCAAAATTTTGCTTATATTTGATGGTATAAAATAACCCGGTCGTCTGTAAAAGATGATCGGGTTATTTGGTTAAAAGAGGTAGCCATTTTACAAGACCTAAACTTATTTAAACATCTAATTATCAAAATATTAAATACTTTTTAAAGTTTATAAAAGGGTATAGTTTGGATGAGTTTGGTAATAGTTAAGTGCGCAGCAGGTTACCCATAAGGTGCCGGAAAGGTATCCGCGAGGTTTCGTAAGGGTCAAAAAGCTTACTTTAAAAAGTTTGGCTATCAGCCTTTAATAGTTGCCAGTAAGCCTTCAATATCCAGGCGGCGGGTAAACATGGTCATCTCGCCAAGTTCGTTGGTCGGCCATAGTTCTTTAGGTCGGTCCCAGTATAGTTCAACACCGTTCTGGTCGGGATCGTTCAGGTAGATGGCTTCGGATACGCCGTGGTCTGATGCCCCGGTGATTGGGTACTTTGCATCGATCAGTCTTTGCAATATCAGGGCAAGGTCCTTACGTTCGGGGTAAAGAATAGCGGTATGATATAAGCCCGGCGCATATTCCGGCGCGGGCGATGCCCCCTTACTATGCCAGGTGTTTAAACCAATGTGGTGATGATATCCCCCGGCCGAAATAAATGCAGCCTGGTCGCCGTACATCAGCATTTTATCAAAGCCGAGCAGCCCACAATAAAAATCAAGGGATTTTTGCAGGTCGCTTACCTTTAAATGAACGTGACCGATGCGGGTTTGGGCGGGTATTTTATAATCTTCCATTGTTATATGTTGTTGAAAGGTTGTAAAGTTGTAATGTTACAAGGTTATTGAAACCCAGATGCTTTAATTTAGTAAAGTTAACCAGGATTCTGATTGAATTTGTCGCCTATTTGTAAAACATGTTTAAACATTTATTTTGTGGAGAATTGTTCCTCATCTTTGAAATAACAACATTTCAATTTTATAACATTCAAACGTTACTGCAAGAATAACAAACATTTCAACTTTACAACATTACAACATTACAACAAGAACAACAACAAACAAAAACCCTACCTTTGCAGCATGATTGTTAAAACAGCCGAATTTATTTGCAGCAATACCCAAATCAGTAAGTTACCTCCTCCTGTAAAGGCCGAGTACGCTTTTATAGGTCGCTCAAATGTGGGCAAATCTTCGCTGATCAATATGCTTACCGCAAAAAAGGGACTGGCAAAAACATCGCAAACCCCGGGTAAAACACAGTTGATTAACCATTTTTTTATAAATGATTCCTGGTACATTGTGGATTTGCCTGGTTATGGCTATGCACGTGCATCTAAAACAAATAAAGCTAACTGGAACAAATTTATCCATAACTACCTTGATAAACGCGAAAGTCTGCAATGCGTAATGGTGCTGATTGACAGCCGCCTTGAGCCACAAAAGATCGATCTTGAGTTTTGCAACTGGCTGGGCGAAAAAGGATTGTCGTTTGTATTGGTTTTCACCAAAGCCGATAAACAATCAAGCGTAAAAACAGATCAGAATATTGCTAAGTTTAAAAAATCACTAACCGAAACATTTGAGGAATTTCCGCAATACTTTGTAACCTCGTCTGAGCTACAATCTGGCAGGGATGAGATTTTAGGGTTTATTGATAATATTAATAAGAGTTTTGTAATACCGCATTTTGAACCAAGAGACTAACAGCAAATGAAAAAATACCTTTCATTAGTAACCTTTACGCATACCATTTTTGCCATGCCGTTCGCATTCATCGGCTTTTTTTTGGCGATAACTACTACTGAACACACCTTCGACTGGAAAAAACTTGTGCTGATGGTGCTATGTATGATCTTTGCCCGAAACTCAGCCATGGCCTTTAATCGTTACCTGGATAGGGATATCGATGCCCAAAACCCACGTACCAAACAACGCGATATCCCCGCAGGCCGGATCAGCGCGCCGGCGGCTTTAACATTTACCCTGATCAATTGCGGGCTGTTTATCGCGGCTACTTTTTTTATCAACCCGTTATGCTTTTACTTATCACCAATTGCTTTATTTGTGGTCATGGGTTATAGCGCTACCAAACGTTTCACCGCCCTTTGTCATTTGGTATTAGGTCTGGGTTTATCCTTAGCCCCTATTGGCGCCTATTTAGTAGTTACCGGCGCGTTTGCCTTAACACCAGTATTTTTCTCGCTCTCTGTTTTATGCTGGGTAAGTGGTTTTGATATCATTTACGCTCTACAAGATGAAGATTTCGACCGCAGCCAAAACCTGCACTCTATTCCGGCATACCTTGGTAAAGTGAACGCTTTAAGGCTTTCTACATTTTTACATGTTCTTTCGGCCCTGTTTATTATGATGCCGGTGTTATTTACCCACGTAGGTATCCTGTATTATGTAGGTATCCTGTTCTTCTGCTCCATGCTGATATACCAACACCTGCTGGTAAAACCAACCGACCTAAGCCGGGTTAACTTTGCCTTTATGACCACCAATGGTATAGCCAGCGTGGTATTCGCGGTTTTATTTTTACTGGATAGGATATGGACCCGCTAACAGCCCTCCAAAAATTCAGGGAGCATGTAGAAACCTATGTGCCCATGAATGATATGGAATGGCAGGCATTAGCGCCACATTTGGAGGTAAGCATCCTCAAAAAAAAGAAAAACTTTGCCGAACCAGGCAAAATTTGCAACCACATAGGCCTGGTTGTTAAAGGCGCAGTGCGCTATTTTTTAGTAAAGGATGGCGAAGAAATAACCGGTTATTTTAGCTTTGAGAATGAACTACTCAGCTCATACAAAAGCTTTTTAACCCGCCAGCCTGGCGAAAACTATATACAGGCACTGGAAGATAGCCAGATAGTTACCTTAAGTTACAGAGCTATCCAACAGGTTTACGACGATGAATTTATCGGCCGTAAAATGGAACGCTTTGGCAGGCTGATAGCCGAGCAATACCTGATTTGTTACGAAGACCGCGTAAACGCATTTGTAACCCAAACACCCGAAGAACGCTACAGCAAACTTATTGAAACCGGCGGTGAGGTATTGCAGCGCATCCCACAACATTATATAGCCAATTTTTTGGGGGTCACCCCTGTTTCGCTTTCGCGGATAAGGCGGAGGATCATGAAGATAAGCGCTTAAGAAAGCTTAAAGCAGAAGGCTTAAAGCAAAAAGCAAAACTCAATGATAACAGTACCTCATTATGTGATTCATCATCAACCACAACTTTATCTGCATATCTGAAATTTGAAATCTGCATATCAAATCCTATCAATCCTGCTTAATCTATAAATCGTGTTTTTCTTATCTTTTGTTAACGTTTTGGCTTACAAGCCCGCTATACCTTTGTTATACACAAAACGAAAAAGATCATGCACACTATATTAGGAGCCGGCGGTCCGGTGGCAAATGCCCTAACCCGCGAATTAATGAACGCCAACGAAACCATCCGCTTGGTTAGCCGCAAACCCGTTAACACAACCGGTAAAAACATAACCTGGCAAAAGGCCGATCTACTGAATTACGATGAGGTTTTATCGGCAGCAAAAGGATCAACCATCATTTACCTGGTAGCAGGATTGATTTATGATAAAGATGTATGGAAGCAGCAATGGCCCATCATTATGCAAAACGTTATCAACGTAACCAAAGCCACAGGTGCCCGCCTTATATTTTTTGACAATGTTTACATGTATGGCCTGGTTGATGGCGCTATGATGGAGGATACACCTTATCACCCGGTCAGTGTGAAAGGCACCGTCCGCGCAGGTATTGCCGATATGCTGATGGCCGAAGTAAAAGCGGGGAAAATCAACGCCACTATAGCACGTGCGCCAGACTTTTATGGTACCGACTCAACCAACAGCTTTATTGATATGATGGTGCTCAGCAAATATGCCGCCGGCCAATCCGCGCAATGGATAGGCGACGCAAGCAAAAAGCACAACTTTATTTTTATTGAAGATGCAGGTAAAGCGATGTATCTGCTGGGCAAAAAACCCGACAGTGCTAACCAGGTCTGGCATTTGCCAACGCCGCCTGCCATTACCGGCAAACAGTTTATTGAAATTGCAGCAAATGTTTATAAAGTTAACCCGAAGTTTTTCAGCATTAAAAAATATATGTTGTGGCTAATAGGCCTGTTTCAAAAAGTGGTAATGGGCACGGTAGAAATGTATTACCAGTATGACCACGACTATATTTTTGACAGCAGCAAGTTCGAAAAAGCCTTCAACTTTAAACCTACCAGTTACAAGGACGGGATTACCGAAATGTCGAAAACGCTGTATAAGCCGAAGGCATAGTCCGTAAGTCGGGAAAGTCCGGGAAGTCCGAAAGTAGTGAGGCCTGGGAACCTCAGCCCCCCAGTATCCAGAAGATCAAATACATTGATTAAATCAACCACATTTTTTCAATCTTTCGGACTTTTCCAACTTTCGGACTTCCCGGACTTTCCCGACTTTCCGACTAAATCTGCATATTTGCATACACGCATATTTGCACATCTAAAAATTATGATCCACAAAAAAACAAGAAAATATATCCCGGCTAAGCTTGATATTACCTGGGAAATCCTTGAGCCTTTTTATAAAGAATTATTGGAACGCCCTATTAATTCGGTTAAAGAACTGGAAAAGTGGCTGCATGACAGGAGCGAACTGGAAGCTGCATTAGAAGAAGATTCGGCCTGGCGCTATATCCGCATGACCTGCGATACCAACAGTGAAGAACTGCTGCAAAGTTTCCAATATTTCGCTACAGAGATATCACCCAAAATTGCGCCTTATGATAATGAGCTGAACAAAAAACTGGTAGCCAGCGCATATATCGATCAGCTTGACGGCGAAAAATATTTTATCTTTTTGCGGGCGATCAAAAAATCATTAGAACTGTTCCGCGAAGAAAACATCCCGGTACAAACCGAGATCCAGGTGGAGCAACAAAAATACCAGTCGATAACCGGTGCGATGTCTGTCCATATTGATGATAAGGAATTTACTTTAGAGCAGGCTTCGGTATTTTTAAAAGGAACCGACCGTGCCAAACGCCAGGAGGTTTGGGAGAAAATAACAGCCCGCCGCTTACAGGAAAAAGATACTTTAGATACCCTTTTTGATCACCTGCGTAAATTGCGCCATACCGTTGCTTTAAATGCGGGTTTTGAAAACTTCAGGGACTATATGTTCCAGGCGTTGGGCAGGTTTGATTATACCCCACAGGATTGCTACGCCTTTCATGCGGCTATTGAAACAGAAATTGTGCCTATCCTGCGTGTGCAGGCCGAAAAACGTAAAACAGCCCTTGCCCTACCGGCTTTAAAGCCATGGGATATGGATGTTGATGTATCGGGCAAACCGGCTTTAAAACCGTTTAATAACGGCAGCGAACTAATCGAAAAATCTATCCAATGCTTCGCCAATATCAATAGCTACCTGGGCGAACGTTTGGAGATCATGAAAGAAAACAACCTGTTTGATGTAGAAAGCCGTAAAGGCAAAGCACCGGGCGGTTATAATTACCCGTTATCAGAAACCGGCGCGCCGTTCATTTTCATGAATTCGGCCAATACCTTCCGCGATCTGACTACCATGGTTCACGAAGGAGGCCACGCGGTACATACCTTTTTAACTGCCGACCTGGAACTAAACGATTTTAAACATTGCCCTTCAGAAGTTGCAGAATTGGCTTCTATGTCGATGGAGTTGATTTCGATGGATAACTGGGACGTGTTTTTTGATAACGAAGAAGACCTGAAACGTGCTAAACGCGATCAGCTTTTTGATGTGTTGAAAACCTTGCCATGGGTAGCCGTTGTCGACCAGTTTCAGCACTGGATCTATACCAACCCTGATCATACTGACGCCGACCGTCGCGCAGCCTGGATGGAGATCTATGAGCCATTTGGCGCAGGCTTTGTTGACTGGAGCGATCATCCTGATGCCGAGGCTAATTTATGGCAAAAACAACTGCATATTTTCGAGGTTCCGTTTTATTACATCGAATATGGCATGGCCCAACTTGGCGCTATAGCCGTTTGGAAAAACTACAAGGAAAACCCCGAAAAAGGATTGCAGCAATACCTTGATGCTTTAAAGCTTGGCTATACCAAAACTATCAAAGAAATTTACGAAACTGCCGGTATCAAATTTGATTTCAGCGCTGCTTACGTGAAGGAATTAGCTGAGTTTATAAAGGGGGAGATGGATAAGATATAAGGGTTATTAAATGTAGAGACGCAATATTTTGCGTCTCAGGCTATACAGAGCGACTTTACAGAGACATTTCCTAATCGATTGATTTGCATGCGGGAGACGCAAAATATTGCGTCTCTACATTGTTCTTCATTGTATCTTCAACAATTTTTAGCCCAAATAAAAAGGAAGAAACCTTCCAGTTTCTCCCTTAAATCAAACTATTAAAACTAAATCAATTACATTTTGGGTTCGGCGGCTTTATCAAAATGGAAGGTTTCTTTTTTGTTGTCAAAGTAGTAGGCTTCCTTTTGTTTCTTAGGTTTTAATACCAGCCAGGTGCCAAAGCCCATGATGACTATAGGCCAAACAATACGATCGGCACCATCAAAGTTATTGTCAATTAAACAGGCCACGCCAATCAGCATAATGATCATCCATGATGGTTTTCTAAAATTGTATTTAGCCCCCATGTATGCGCCCCAGGCAATCATCCACATTGGCCAGCTAAATAGCCAGTCGGGGATAAAAAACAATTGAAACTGATCTACCAGTAATATAGCTCCTATTACTAATAAAATAACCCCGGCGGCAACTTTGCCATTGTTTGGGGTTTCTACTGGGGTGTTTATATCGTTGTTCATCGTTGTAAGTATTAAAATTATACCCTAAAAGTACGGCGGCATTCAAAGCACAACAATAGAATACTGGCAGTACAACCAAACTATCCGGTAAGCAAAAGGATTTTATCGGTGAAAGCGGCAGATCATTTCGCCGGAATTTTGGCCTTAAAACCACATTACACCATATTTGTATATAAAACATGGCTTTAAGCCAACATCTATCATGACAGATACCGATATAATCATCATAGGCGCAGGTGCCGCCGGTTTAATGGCCGCGCGTACATTGGCCAAAGCAGGCAAAAAAGTAATTGTGCTGGAGGCGCGTGACCGTATCGGCGGCCGCATCCACACGATTAAGCACGGCCCATCGCAGCAGATAATGGAGTTGGGTGCCGAATTTATCCATGGCGATTTACCGGTTACGCAATGTTTGTTGGAGGAGGCAGGCATCCAGTATCATCATGCCAGCGCCAATATGTACAAATACGAAAACGGCAGTTTTACTACCGGCGGGCCATTTGTAGAGCATTGGGACCAACTCATAGAAAAGCTCAACGCACTTGAACAGGATATCACCATTGACGATTTCCTGCAACGGGAATTTAGTGCCGATGAATACCAGGGTACGCGCAAAATGGTGCGTCAATACGTATCTGGCTATGACAACGGCGATCCGGCAAAAGCAAGCTCATTTTCCTTACGGAAAGAGTGGCAGGCCGAGGATATGGGCGCTCAATATCGCATTGAAGGAGGTTATGTAAGCCTTGTTAACTATTTAGCTGACGAAATAAAGCAAGCCGGCGGACAGATCCACTTAAACGCCATTGCAAAACAAATTGAGTGGCAGCAAGCCAAAGTAAAAATCACTACTGATACCGATGCAGTTTACAAGGCCACGCAGCTGCTCATAGCGCTCCCACTGGGCGTTTTACAAGCGGATGCAAGCAAAATAGCATCGTTGAGCTTTAAACCCGAAATACCGGAGCTTAGCAAGGCTACTGCCGCTATGGGTTTTGGAGCGGTGATAAAGGTATTGCTTGAGTTTAATGAAGCGTTTTGGATAAACGAACAAACCAGAGATATGGGTTACCTTTTCAGTGAGCAGGAAATCCCCACCTGGTGGACACAGCACCCGGAATATGCTAATGTACTAACAGGCTGGCTTGGCGGGCCTGATGCTGCCGCAAAGATTCATACCTCAAACAACGAGGTATTAGCCCAAAGCTTAAACTCGTTAGCTAACATTTTCAATTACGATATCGATAAGCTAACGGAAAAACTCCTTAGCTGGCAGATAGTGAACTGGACTGCCTATGAATTTACCCTTGGCTCCTATGCTTATGATACCATAGCAGCCGACCGGGCCCGCAAGATCATATGCCAACCCATACAGGACACCATCTTTTTTGCCGGCGAATACCTTTACGAAGGCACAGCAATGGGCACGGTAGAAGCCGCCTTAACCACCGGATTACGCATGGCAGAACGGGTATTAAATTTTGAATAATTTAATTAATCATTTAACACCGCATAACTATCTAACAGCTTAAGATATCAGAATTTAATTCTTAATAAAACAAAATAAACAAATTAAAATTTCGTTATTGATAGAAAAATCCTTATCAATGTCGAAGTTATTCTGCTCTCTGCTGATTTCCTGCTTTATGGTGATTGGCCCCAAGCATGATCTACCCGATAGCAAACGTGCAAGTGACGTGCGGTTCAACGTGTGGCCAAAACTGCAAATGGAATTAAGCAATAAAGGCTTCAAAACCATTACTTCAATCTACATCCGCATATTTAAAGACCAGAACGCCCTGGAGGTTTGGGTCAAAAACGGTCCTACATATAAACTGTTTAAAACTTACGAAATTTGTTATTACTCGGGCAACCTGGGCACTAAAACCAAGAGCGGCGACAATAAAAGCCCGGAGGGGTTTTATACCATTGAGCCTAAGCAGCTAAACCCGGTAAGCAATTATTACCTGGCTATCAACGTTGGTTACCCAAACAAATTAGAACGCCTAAAAGGTTACACCGGTGATGCCATCATGATCCATGGGCATTGTGCGTCCATAGGCTGTTATGCCATGACCGACCCTCGAATTGAAGAAATTTACACCCTGGTTTATAAAGCATTTGAAGGTGGCCAGCAAAAAGTAAATCTTGATATCTTTCCGTTCAGGATGGATGCCGCGCACATGAGTTTTTATGCGCATCAACCCTACACAGCGTTCTGGAAAACATTAAAACCCGGTTATGATAGGTTTGAGAAAACACATGTGCCTGCAGATTATCATATTAAAGGGAATGAATATGCTTTTTGAAAACGACGAAAGACTTACGAAGTTTTGAAAACTTCGTAAGTCTGGGATCTACAACTTGCTATTGATAAAGGAACAACAACACTTTCCCTGTTACTTCTTCAACCCCAATATTGAAAAATCTTCCTTTGCTTTGGTAATGATATTACCCAGCATGCCCAGGCCCGTTACTTCCATTTCAACCAGATCGCCAGGTTGCAGCCACTGAGTTTGGTAATTGGCATCATTTAATAATCCGGTTCCGTTAAGTTCCAGGAAACAACCTGTGCCAACCGTACCAGAACCTATTACGTCACCAGGCAATACATCGCAACCGTAGGCGCAGCGTTCAATGATCTCGGCAAAAGTCCATTCCATATCGGCCAGGTTACCTGCCGATACCTGCTTACCGTTAACTGCGCATTTCATGGTTAGGTTATAGGCATTACCGGTATGACCAGGTTTAGCGTCAACTTTATATTTTTCCAGTTCATCGGGCGTTACCAGCCATGGACCAAGTACCGTCGAAAAATCTTTTCCTTTTGCAGGACCAAGGTTCAATAACATTTCTTCCATTTGCAGGGTGCGGGCGCTCATATCGTTCATGATCATGAAGCCTGCAATAAAACCATCCGCTTCTGCCGCTCTTATGTTGCGGCCTTTTTTATTAAGCACCACGGCAACTTCCAATTCAAAATCAAGTTGTTTAAAATGATCTGGCATACACTCAATTTCACCGGTGCCTTGTATGGCGTTATGGTTGGTAAAGTAAAATACCGGGTATTGGTCAAACTCTGGGATCATGGGTACATTGCGGTTACGGCGTGCGGTCTCCACGTGCTGCCTGAAGGCATAAGCATCCCTGCATGACGATGGATGCGGTACCGGGGCCATCAACTCAAAAAACAGTTCCTCTTTGGCTTCCATCTTGCCCCTGCTTATAGCAGCATGTACTTTACGCGCATGATCCATCAATTCATCGCCACCCCACAAAAATTCGTTCATATTATCCGGGATCAGCTTATCGCAGGAGTTGAGATTGTAAATATGGCCATTGATAAAAATGCCCAAATGCTCCCGGTCTTCGGTTTTGTAGGATACTAATTTCATAGATTATAATGGTTGGTTATTTCAAAGCTAATGAATTGAATTTGAAGATTTGAAAATTTGAAGATTTGAAAATTATTTCTTAGTACCCAGAACCTTCCGGTAATTTTCAAATTCTCAAATCTTCAAATTCTCAAATAAAAAAACTAACTTCGTATTGTATAAACCATGAGCATCCAAAAACATTTTTATTTTTCCCTGGGGCTTACCTCAATGAGCGATGCATCATCATTCAGGGATGCTATGCTTGCTAAAGCCGTATTGGCTCAATACTAACTCTTGTTGCAAGGTTTAAAAGTTCAAATGTTGTAAAGCTATCGACGTTTTGATTTGAGTGTAATAAAACATTTCAACTTTCAATCATTTGAGCCTTAAAACTTTCCCCCATACTAAACTGTTAATTATTTGAAATCCTTTAAAACGACAAAGGCAACTTTGTAACTTTAAAACATTTCAACTTTCCAACAGCACTACTTAACCAATTTAAAACACCATGCCTGTATATCATTCATTAGGAGCTATTCCGCCTAAGCGGCATACGCAATTCCGTAAGCCCGATGGTACACTTTATGCCGAAGAACTGGTATCTACCGAAGGTTTTTCGAGCCTTTATTCGCTGGTTTATCATGCCTATCCGCCTACTATTGTTAAAACTTTGGGCGAGCCGTATAGCGTTGAACCCAAAATAGCGCGCGAAAAGCACTTGAAACATACCAGCCTCATCGGTTTTAACGTACAGCCCGAAGATGATTACCTGCAAAGCCGTAAGCCTGTGCTGGTAAACAGCGATCTGCATATTTCGCTGGCCGCCCCGCGTCAGTCAATGACAGATTATTTTTACAAAAATAGCCAGGCCGATGAGGTGGTTTTTATTCACGAAGGTTCGGGAACGCTAAAAACGGGCTTTGGCAATATCAAATTTCAATATGGCGACTACCTTGTGATTCCGCGCGGTACCATTTACCAGATGGAATTTGACAGTGCCGATAACAGGTTGTTTATCATTGAAAGCTTCAGCCCTATCCGCCCGCCAAAACGCTATCGTAATCAATACGGGCAACTGATGGAGCACTCCCCCTATTGCGAGCGTGACATCAAACGCCCTGCCGACCTAAAAACCTACGATGAGCATGGCGATTTCAAAATCCTCATCAAAAAACAAGGACTTATATACCCATACATCTACGGCACACACCCTTTTGATTTTATTGGCTGGGATGGCTTCCATTACCCCTGGGCGCTATCTATTCATGATTTTGAACCCATAACCGGCAGGCTGCACCAGCCACCGCCTGTGCATCAAACCTTTGAAGGCAATAATTTTGTCATTTGCTCTTTTGTACCCCGTAAGTTTGATTATCACCCGCTATCTATTCCTGCCCCGTATAACCATAGCAATGTAGATAGCGACGAAGTTTTGTATTACGTTGATGGCGATTTTATGAGCCGTAAAAGCGTGGTAAAAGGGCAGATCACGCTACATCCAGGGGGTATCCCGCACGGCCCACATCCGGGTTCGGTAGAAAAATCAATAGGCAAAGAATCAACAGACGAATTGGCCGTAATGATAGACCCCTTCAGGCCGCTGATGCTGACCGAAGATGCTATTAAAATTGAGGACGAGAATTATTATAAAAGCTGGCAATAGCCCCACCCAAACCCTCCCCGGAAGGGAGGGCTTTAAGAAAACTAAAAAAAACACTACAATGCAAACTATAGATAAAATAAATAAAAAAGTCTCCCCTACAGGGGGAGATTTAGAGGGGGCTGACTTTTTACCCTTAAACGGTACAGATTATGTTGAGTTTTACGTAGGCAACGCCAAGCAGGCAGCCCACTTTTATAAAACCGCTTTCGGTTTCCAGGATCTGGCTTATGCCGGACCGGAGACTGGGGTACGCGACCGCGCATCCTATGTTTTACAACAGGGAAAGATCAGGATAGTATTAACCACTCCACTGCATTCAGATCACCCGATAGCCGAACACGTTAAAAAACATGGCGATGGCGTAAAGGTGTTAGCCTTATGGGTAGATGATGCTTACGATGCGTTTGAACAAACGGTTAGCAGGGGTGCTGAACCGTACCAGCAGCCAGCCACACTAAGCGATGAAAATGGCGAAGTACGCAGCAGCGGCATTAAGCTTTATGGCGAGACCGTTCACCTTTTTATCGAACGTAAAAACTACAGGGGATTATTTTTACCTGGCTACGAAAGACACGAAACCAAGTATAATCCTACCGATACCGGCTTATTATATGTTGACCACTGTGTAGGCAACGTAGGCTGGCATAAAATGAACGAATGGGTTAATTTTTATGAAGAAGTTTTAGGCTTCAAAAACATTTTAACCTTTGACGATAAAATGATCTCGACCGAGTACTCGGCTTTGATGAGCAAGGTAATGAGCAACGGCAACGGTTACGTTAAATTCCCTATTAATGAGCCGGCCGAGGGCAAAAAGAAATCGCAGATTGAAGAATACCTTGAATTTTATGAAGGCGAGGGTGTACAGCACTTAGCCCTGGCAACACATGATATAGTTGCTACAGTAACCGAATTACAAAGTCGTGGCGTTGAATTTTTAACCGTTCCAACATCCTATTACGATGAACTGACCAACCGCGTTGGCCATATTGATGAAGACCTTGGACCGCTAAAACGATTAGGCATTTTGGTTGACCGGGACGATGAAGGTTATCTGTTGCAGATATTCACCAAACCCATTGAAGACAGGCCTACCCTTTTCTTTGAAATTATTCAGCGTAAAGGAGCCAAATCATTCGGCGCCGGCAATTTCAAAGCACTGTTTGAGGCTATTGAGCGTGAACAGGAATTGAGAGGGAATCTTTGATAAATTGCCTCAGATTTTAAGCCGGGCTTTGCCCGGCTTTTTTGTTATTGAAAAGATTTTTGTAATTTAACTTTGTTAATCAAGAGCTATGAACATTAAAGAAGATTTCCATCATTTAATAGAAACTATTGATGATGAGCAACTTTTAAAAGGCAATTATCAACTTATACAACAGTTAAATAATAACCAAACCGGTAATTTGTGGAAAAACCTGAGTGAAACTGAAAAACAAGAGTTGTTACTGGCCTATGATGAAAGCTTCGAGGAGAAGAATTTGGTAAGCCACGAGCAGATGAAACAGCAGCATGATAAATGGCTAAAGTAATCGTTTAGAACCAAAGAGCAAGCACCAGTTTTAATTTAATTATCGAGTATCTTCAACAAGAATGGAGTGATAATGTAACCAGGAACTTTGTTACCCGAACTTATAGGATAATAGACATCATTGCTCAAAACCCTGAAATAGGTACATTAGAAAACGAGGAAAAACAAATCAGGGGTTTTGTTATAACCAAACACAATACCTTGTTTTATAGAATTGAAGGAGATAGATTAATACTATTAGCTTTTTTGACAATAGAAGACATCCAAAAAAAGGTCTGAAATATAACAATCTAATGCCCCCATTTCATGAAAAAACTTACCCTGCTTATCACTTTTATTTTTATTGGTATTGCTTGTTTTGCTCAAAAACCAACAAAACCTGTTTACGACGCAGCCCTTGCCAAGAAGCTGGGCGCGGATAAATTTGGGATGAAAAGGTATGTGATGGCCTTTTTAAAGGAGGGGCCAAACCGGCTAAAGGATTCAGCAGCAAGAATGGAGCTGCAAATGGCACATCTAAAGAATATCTCAAAACTGGCCGACGAAGGTAAATTAGTGGTGGCAGGTCCGTTTTTAGATGACCAGTCTATAAAGGGCATCTTTATTTTTAACGTGACAACCCTTGAAGAAGCCAAAACACTTACCGAAACCGACCCGGCTATAAAAGCGGGGGCGTTGATAATGGAACTACATCCGTTTTATTGCTCGGCCGCGTTAATGGAAGTTGTAAAAATTCATCATACGCTTGAAAGTGAAAATTTTTCTGACTAAATGCAGGTTGAAAAAATTATAGCCCTCCTGAAGCAACGGGCTAATCCAGATTATCTCGCGGGGATGCAACGCTTCGGCATTGATAACTCCCAGGCATTGGGCGTTAAACTGCCGGATATACGTAAAATAGCTAAAGGCATAACAAAAGATCATAACCTTGCTCTTGAACTTTGGGTTACCGGTATTCATGAAGCCCGCATTTTAGCATCCCTGGTGGATGATCCGGCCATGGTTACAGAACAACAAATTGATAACTGGACAGAAGATTTCCATTCCTGGGACCTTTGCGACCAGCTATGCGGGAATCTGTTTGATCGTACGCCATTTGCCATAACCAAAGCCATTGAATTTAGTGCCCGCACTGAAGAGTTTGTAAAACGCGCGGGGTTTGTATTAATGGCCGAATATGCCGTGCACAATAAGAAGGCAACAAATGAGGCATTTATACCCTTTTTTGCGGTCATAGAACGTGAAGCATGGGACAATCGCAATTTTGTAAAAAAGGCTGTTAATTGGGCGTTGAGGCAAATTGGCAAAAAAAATGAGATTTTAAAAGCAGAAGCTATAAATACCGCAGAGCGCATCAGCACACAAAATCATAAATCTGCTAAATGGATAGCCAGCAACGCTTTAGCAGAACTAAAAAAAACAATTTCCAGTCAAACAACTATAAAGTGCCTGTAAAATAGGACATTAATATCAAACATTAACCAATTTGGGCATTTTGTAACCTTTTTATTTTTTTTTGTGGAAATTGTTTCACCTACGATATTATAAGTTTTTTCAATCCTCATTTGTCGTTTAAACATTAAAAAGCTAATAAAATTCCTGAAAATATTTTTTTCGAATCGATTTTCATTATAATTACTTAAATTTTAAAGATTATAATTATTTTGTAATTATCAGTATTTGAATGATTTATAATCAAGCCAAATCTTATATTTGGAATCCCCTAATTACTATAAAATTCTACGCGATATACAAAACAAATACAACTAACGGTTGTAAATGGGGTGGTTTCATAATTGTGGCACATATTTTACTATTAGCTTGTGTCAATAACTGAGTAAAGGGGTTTATTTAAAATATGAGTTTTTCTGAAGGGCATAAATTTTCTGATGATAGCAAGCAACACCTTGCTCAAATTATTGATAACATTAATGCCGGCATTTGGGAATATAATATTACTACAAAAAATATTAAATGGTCCTGGGGGTTTTATACCATTTTAGGTTATGAACCGGGAGAAATAGAGTGCTCAAATCATGTTTTTTTTGAGCACCTGCTTTATCATCAGGATAAACCTTCTTTTTTAGCTGCCTTAAATCATCAACAGCTGGCACCTTCTAATTCTTTGCAAATAAGGCTTCTTACAAAAACATCTGGTTATCACTGGTTTGAGAGCACAATAAAAAAACACAACGACGAAACCGGTCATATCATTTATGGCTCCATCATCAATATTAATCAATATAAACAAGCGCAAATTCAAGCCGCTTATAATGATCTTGTTTATAATGAGTCTATCAGGATTGCTAAACTGGGAAGTTGGGAAATTAGTACCCATTCTATGGGGCTATCAATATCAAAGCAACTTTATGACATCTTCGAATTACAAAGTCATGTTAAACTATCTTTAGAGGAAGCCATCAGTTTTTTTGAGCCTCAGCACCGCCCCGTGATAAAAAACGCCATTGATAATGCCATTGAGTTTTGTCAGCCTTATGAGTTGGAATTGCTTTTAAGATCGGCAAAAAACAACGTTATATGGGTAAGGGCCAAGGGGATACCTGTTATTGATGATTTTGGAAAATGCATCAACATACGCGGTATTATACAGGATGTTGATAACAAAAAAAGAAAAACACTGGCGCTTGAATCGTCCCTCAATTTGTTGACAGACCAAAACCGCCGGTTGCAAAACTTTGCCTACATCGTATCCCATAACTTACGGTCGCACACTGGTAATTTACAATTTATGGTAAAACTTCACCAGGAGACTGAAGTTGACGAAGATCGCGCAGAGATCTTCTCGCACATCAAATCCATCAGCGACAGTTTGAATACCACTATTGATCATTTAAATGAGATAGTTAAGATTCAAACCGAAATTGGCAATGAAAGAACTATAATAGATTTTGAAACACTATTCAAAAACATTACATCTGCCCTTAAAAGCAATATAGAAGCCCTTGATGCCCAAATAAACTACGATTTTAACAAATGCCCGCAAATAAGCTACATACCGGCTTATATGGAGAGTATTTTGCAAAACCTGCTCACTAACTCACTAAAATACAGCTCGCCAGAAAGAAGCCCGGTTATTAAATGTTATACATTAAAAGAGCGCGAGCATATTTATCTCATTTTTGAAGATAATGGGATAGGCATTGATATGGAACGTTATGGCGATAAAATATTCGGAATGTATAAAACTTTCCATCAAAACCCTGATGCTAAAGGAATTGGACTATTCATAACCCGTAACCAGATTGAGGCCTTGGGTGGCAGTATAAAGGTAGATAGCACAGTAAATATTGGCACCAAATTTACGATCAGGTTGATATAATAATAATCAATAGCAGATTAAGAGTTTCCTTTCAGCACTTGCCCCCGGTAACAACAGGGGGAGTTTACACCACCTTTGCGGAAATAAAATCACAACTGGGCAAAATAATCACAATTTATGCACGTATGATTTTTCAATTAAGCTTAAAATAAGCTACAATGTTAAAATATTTATTTATTAAAAATTTCAGGCATAAAATTGCAGATATGGGTATTTACGTGTACCCATATCTGCAACCTTAGGCTTTATTCAATATAGCTTTCCAAAATTTTAAAGCTGGTAGTGGTTTCCAACTCAATTTTATCAATATTTTTTGGCAATAAAATACATTCCCCCATTTTAACAGGATACGTTTCACCGTTATAAGTTACGTTGTAAGCACCATCAACACATACATGCACCACAAAGGAATCAAGTGCCGAGTAATCTTTTGATGTGCTCTTATCAAAATCAAGTATGTTGGTGGTAAAGTAAGGGCAGCTAACTAAATGAACGGTTTCGTCTTTTTCGGGCTGATATAGGGTTTTATATTCCGGATAGTGTTTATAGTCAATTGCGGCTAATGCTTCCTGTGTATGCAGCTCGCGTTTATTTCCTTTATCATCAACCCTGTCAAAATCATAAATACGGTAGGTAATATCTGATGTTTGCTGAATTTCGGCAATCAGTAAGCCTTTACCTATGGTATGTACCCGCCCGGCAGGTAAAAAGAAAACATCGCCCGCGGTAACATTTTCTTTGTTAAGGATATCCATGATGTGGCCGCTGTTTAAAGCATTTACATACTTCTCCTCGGTCATTTCCTGTTTAAAACCAGCAATTAATGTCGATCCAGGATCTGCTTCTATAACGTACCACATTTCGGTTTTACCAAAAGAGTTGTGGCGTTTTTTGGCCAGTTCATCATTGGGGTGTACCTGTACCGATAGGTCATCATTGGCATCAATAAACTTGATGAGCAAAGGAAATATATTCCCAAAATGATCATACACCTTTTTACCCACCAATTCGTCTTTGTATTGCTCCAACAGATCGGCTAATGATTCGCCATCCAGCGCGCCGCCGTTTACCACCGAAACATCAGATTTTACACCCGAAAGCTCCCAGGTTTCACCGCAGTTTGGCAGGGTTCCAAAATCTTTATGTAAATAGGTGTTGATCTTTTGACCACCCCAAATTTTATCTTTAAATATGGTTTTAAATTTTAATGGATATAATGCCGACATGATAGTTGTTTTTTAAAATGCTAAGTTAAATAAGAAAAGGTAAAATCATTTACTCCGCTTACAGAATATCATTGTAAGACATTTCTATTAAAGGCATAATATAATGAAGTTCTTCTTCATTTTTAATACGTACCCCTCTACTCAAAGCCCACCCATGTGTATCAGGAACTTTAAAAACCTTATTATCAGGATCATCATAAACTACAGGCCTCAGGTAAATTAGAATGTGATCTTTTCTGATATGGACTTCAGCGAATGCTTTAGAAATTCTAAATCCTATATTTTGCGGATTATTTTTCCGATAAATATTTTCATCCAATTCAAAGATTTTACTCTCAAGTTGTCTATAGAGGTCTTGAACGAATTGCTGGCCTTTTTTTAATTGATTTTCTAAATTGCTCTTTAATATAATTTCAGTATCGGCATCTATTGCCTTTGAATGTGCCGGAATAATTTGCTCTTTAGTTTTAATGATTACTTTTTCCGAAGCAAAGTTTTGAGCTGCACCCAGCTTTTCATCTTCACCATTCACTTTATCTAAAACAAATAGGTCATTTTCATAATAATGAAATTTGTAGAGCTCCAACCTTAGTGGGATGACTTCCAGTGTATCAATGTCAAACTTACTATAACTCTCTGCAATGCAAACTATACGAGGATTATTCCAATCTATTTTAGGAAGATTTTCAGCACCCAATTTCTTCATAACTAATCTCTCGAAAAATTCAACTTTTTGCGCTTTAAGCCATTTAAGATATGAAAGCGCTTGATTAATAACATTATCATTTCTACTACGCTTATACTCTATAATAACAGGTGCGCCATCGGAATCTATTGCTAAAGTATCAATTCGCCCACCGTGTGTCGTTGGATATTCTGAAACTAAGAATCTCATATCCAAAACTTCCAACAAGTTTTCTTCAACTAACTTCTGTAAGGCCTTTTCTTTATCAAGAGGTAATAAATTTAATTTCTTTAGTTTTCCACTAGTATTTGAATATACAGGCATAGTTGATTGTGAATAGGTTTAAATAGTACTTACAAAAAAAGTCTGCGATGATCGCAGACTTTTTTAACTTGATTAGGCAATAATTACTTACCCAATTTAACTTTTAAGTTTTCGTCGATAGCCGCTAAAAACTCTTCGGTATATAAGTAATCTGTACCGTGCTCTACTTTTGGTTTAATGGTGATAGCCAAATCTTTGGTCATTTTACCACTTTCTACCGTTTCTATACAAACCTCTTCCAGAGCTTTGCAGAAATTGATCAGCTCCTGGTTGTTATCCAGGATACCACGGAACTCTAACCCCCTTGTCCATGCAAAGATAGACGCGATTGGGTTAGTTGATGTTGGTTTACCAGCCTGGTGCTCGCGGTAGTGGCGGGTTACTGTACCGTGCGCTGCTTCAGCTTCCATTACGGTACCATCCGGTGTAACCAAAGTTGAGGTCATTAAACCTAATGAACCAAAGCCTTGTGCAACAGTATCTGATTGTACGTCGCCATCATAGTTTTTACAAGCCCATACAAAGTTACCGTTCCATTTCAGGGCAGACGCAACCATGTCATCAATTAAGCGGTGCTCATAAGTAATACCGGCATCGGCAAATTTTTGTTTGTAATCGTTTTGATAGATCTCTTCAAAAATATCTTTAAAACGGCCGTCGTATTTTTTAAGGATGGTGTTTTTGGTTGATAAATACAAAGGCCAGCCTTTCATTAAAGCCTGGTTAAAGCACGCATGCGCAAACCCTTTGATAGATTCATCGGTGTTATACATGGCTAATGCAACGCCATCACCTTTAAAATTAAACACTTCAAATGATTGCTCGGCGCCGCCATCCTCTGGAGTGAAGGTAATAGTTAATTTACCTTTTCCTTTGGTAACAAAATCTGTAGCGCGGTATTGATCGCCAAAAGCGTGACGGCCAATGCAGATTGGAGCTGTCCAGTTTGGAACCAAACGAGGCACATTAGCCATAACAATAGGCTCACGAAAAACAGTACCATCCAAAATATTACGGATAGTTCCGTTTGGCGAGCGCCACATTTGTTTTAGGCCAAACTCTTCTACACGTTGTTCATCGGGGGTAATGGTGGCACATTTAATACCTACACCATATTTTAAAATAGCATTTGCGGCATCAACAGTTACCTGGTCGTTTGTTTCATCACGATACTCGATACCAAGATCATAGTACTTGATATCAAGATCAAGGTAAGGAACAATCAATTTATCCTTGATGAATTTCCAGATGATACGGGTCATCTCGTCGCCATCCAGTTCAACTACCGGATTTTCTACTTTAATTTTTGACATATCTAAGGTTACTTTTGTATTTAAATGGCCTCAAATATATTAATTTGACTTTATCAATCTACTGAAATAGTTCACGAAATTAATTGATTGCCTTTTAGTGACGATTTATTGCTACAGTTTATTGTTTTTATAAACTTTGATGCTATTTTTATAAAATTAAACGTTAGTAACCCAAACAGTACCTTAACCCCAGGTAACTGTTGCTTATATTATGATAAAAAACATAACAAAAACGCTGTTCATATTCTTCTTGTGTACAACCTCATTTTGGGCTAAAGCTCAAATTGGCTATGATTATGCACAGTATGATGTAGGTACAGCTGTAGGAGTTAACGTTGCCGCAATGGCCGACGTAAATACGCTTACGGTTACACCATCTGTTCATTTTAACTTTAACTATAACCAGAGTCCGTTTGTTAACTACGTGTTTGAATTACAAGTTGGTCGCCTTGAGGGTGGCACCCTTGCATCATCATCGGGCAGAAAATTTGAAAACCATTTTACATCTTTTTTATTCAGGGGCCAGTTACAGGCGGGTGAACTTGTGGACTACTCAAGCAGCCCGTTTTTAAACGCGGTGAAAAATCTATATGTGTCTGGCGGTATTGGCTATGTTGTAAATCATATTGTTTATAAAAGCCTTGATAAACGCGATCCTACTTATGCTACAGGTGATAACAACGCACAAACTCCGTTTTTACCGTTAAGGTTAGGGTATGAATTTAAAATATATAATGATTTTAACCAACCCAGTGTTAAAATAGATATAGGCTACCAATATAATTACATATTTGGCGATGAACTTGACGGATATAAAACAGCAGCAAGCAATAATGATGCTTACGCACAATTTACTATTGGCGTAAAATTTGCTATTGGCGGCGTAACATCATACCGTAAACAGATTCATTACTAATTTCCCTCCATCGCATTTTTATTGGTGGCTATTGATTTTTTGGCAGGGTTTTTACTGTATATTTAATATAAAATACAAAACCTATGAGCAACCAGAACATTAACCCCGACTATGACGACGATGACGCTTTAACAGACGATACTAATGACCGCGACAGGACATTAAAAGATGAATTAGGCGAAACAATTGACAAGGAAGATCTTAATTATAATGCCGACGACGACAGCTTTGAGTATGACGTAAAAAGCGACGATCCGGATTATGATCATCCCGATCCCTATAAAACCTCAGTTAAAAACGGCGAGGATATGAACTCCACTTACGATGAGGCTAACCCATATGACGCCGCCGATGGTGAATATAGCAGCAAAAGGTCAATAGAAACAGATGTTGATGAACTTGGCATGCACGTGGATGATGGCGATATTGTTGAAGTTGACCCTGCAGACGCTGCACTGGCGCATACACCCGAAGATGACCGCGATGACCTTGATGAAGAAGGATATCCCAAGAATATATAAGGGAGTAGTGGGAGATCAATTATGAGTCGAAAATTCGGGCACTCACCGCTCGCTATTAATCAAAATCAAGATTAAAGCGATTACGTAAATCCATCAGGTCTGGATGGCGATTAGCCATGTATTGAAATTTCTCTATAGCTGTATATGGTTTACGTACCACTTTTTGCTCATCTACACGTGCATGTACTTCTATGCTAAAATTATTGAGTTTACTTCTCAAAAAGTTGTGCATTTCAGGCCGTTCCTCCTTAAATAAGTTTTCCTGTACCATATTACCCACTACAACCTCAAATTCATAAGGTCTTATCATCCGGGGTGCATTGGATGTAAATATGGTAACCAGGTTCTTTTTGCCATCTGCCTTAACCTTGGCTGCAAAATCGCTCCAATGCTTTAAAAAGTCGTCCATGGTAAAATCCTGTCGGGCCTCACCTTTTAAATATGGATCTTCTTCCTCAAGTATTTCTTCCTCGGTTTTAGCTATATCGGTTAAAGATGGGGTTAAAGTTGAACTGCGAGGCATTAACACTGGTGGCCTTGGGGTTACCACAGGACTTGGTTGCGCTTCTTTAACCGGAACAGATTGCACCGGCGTGGCCGGTTGCCCGTTGGCAATGGGGGTGGTTTTATTATAAACCGGCTGAGCATCACTCAAAACCCTTGTTTCAACTACCGAATTATCACTACTTACGGGTGCTATTGCTGGGGTATCAGGTTTTTTTTTTAATGGCCCTTCGTTAGTGGACGTTCCATTGAGCGGCGTTATGGCCATATTAAAGGCCGAAGGCAGGTGGCACATTTTGAGTAGAGCGAGTTCAACCTGCAAGCGTTGGTTTTTACTTAGCTTATAGCTTATATCGCACTGATTGGCAATATTCATAGCGGATAACAGGAACGATACAGAACCGGCCTGCGATTGCTGAAGATATTTGCTTTTAATACCCTCGCTTACTTCCAGCAATTTTAAAGTAGATTGATCTTTACTTACCAGCAGGTTACGGAAGTGTTCACTTAAACCGGCTATAAAATGTGCACCATCAAATCCGCGTGAAAGGATCTCATCAAAAAACAGCAATACTTTAGCTGTATCTTCTTTAAGCAAACTTTCGGTTATGTTAAAATAGTAATCGTAATCAAGTATGTTAAGGTTATCAATAACAGATCGGTAAGTAACCTTGCCGCCAGAGAAACTAACGATCTGATCAAACATCGATAACGCATCTCTTAAACCGCCATCGGCCTTTTGAGCAATGATATGCAATCCATCGGGTTCATAGCTGATGCTTTCTTTACCTGCTATAGATGCCAGATGAGCGGCCATATCATCAACCTTAATCCGGTTAAAATCAAAAATCTGGCAACGGGATAATATTGTTGGAAGTATCTTGTGTTTCTCTGTTGTGGCTAATATAAAAATAGCGTAATGAGGTGGCTCTTCCAGCGTTTTAAGGAAGGCATTAAAAGCCGCCTGTGATAGCATGTGCACCTCATCAATAATGTATACCTTGTAACGGGCTGCCTGAGGTGGTATACGTACCTGTTCAATTAAACTACGAATATCATCAACCGAGTTATTTGACGCGGCATCAAGTTCATGAACATTAAAAGAATTACCATTTTCAAAGGCTTTACAGCTTGGGCATTCGCCACAGGCTTCGCCATTGGGTTGCAAATTGGTGCAGTTAATGGTTTTTGCAAGGATGCGCGCACAGGTAGTTTTGCCCACACCCCGCGGACCACAGAACAAAAATGCCTGCGCCAGCTGGTTATTTTTAATGGCGTTTTTGAGCGTGTTGGTTATATGTTGCTGACCAACAACCGTTTCAAAAGTAGCCGGGCGATACTTACGGGCCGAAACAATGAAATTATCCACAGCACGAAGTTAACAAGAAAATGCCTTATGTTAAAACGGCAAGCGGGCTATTGTTAATATAAAATTACCAACATTATTGAAGGTCGTCATCCGGCAGGTGGTCATCATCTTCCGGGTCGGGCTCGCCGATGTCGTCGCCTGCCTGTATTTCATGCAGATCGTCCTCGGCATCAAGCTGGTCATCGAAATCTTCATCGTCCTCGTCCTCCCAATCGCCTTCAATATCATCGTCTTCGCGCGGAGATAGCAGCACTACCCTGGCAAAATCCTGCTCGGCGGCATTACCGTTCAAACTCTTGATAAAATTCATAGTTGATTATTTTAAATAAGTTGCTGCCAATTTACGTTTATGTTTGCCCATTACATGTATTTCAAATACTGCATCTTTTCTATAAAAAGGTTTTTGATGCCTTTAAAATGATACCAAACGAATTGTAAAGCAGGCCGCCACGATCATAGCCTATATTATAGCCCACATTATATCCATTTTTTAATGGCCTCAGCCCTTCAATATAACCAGAATATTGATGAACCTTTTTAAAGGTGCCATATTTACCTGGTGTTCTTATCGCCCCGTCAACCCCGCGATACAATTCTGTGCCGGTTGCGAAAGTGCCCTGATTTTGTGAATAGGACAATTTATAAGTATACAACCAGTTAAACATATAGAATTGAGCCGCTGTGTGTAAAGCCAAAACGCGGTTATTTATAAAAAATTGATTGGAAGCCCGAGCTAAATCGCCCCTTGCATCATTTCTACTGGTAATAAATGGCGTGCCCAGGCCTATATTATTATAAGCCCACCCCTCAGTATAAACATCATTATTATAATAGTTTTCGGCACCGGAACTTGTGCGTTTAGAGCCTAAGCCCCCTGCTTGATTAGCTGTATATAAAAGTTCAAATAAAAACTTTTTCCAATGAAAAGAGCCAGAGTTTGGAAGAGTATTAGCGATAGTGATACCGTTTAAACCATCGGCAATATTAGCTAAATGACTTAAAGCACCTATATCATAAAGATTTTGCCTATATAAAGATAGATTGAAACTATCAAATCTATATTCAGCCCCTATATCAACTGACCCTAAATGATTACCAACTTTAGATCCTCCCCTATATGCCTTGCCTGTTAATACGTACCAATAAGCATCAATTGAGTTTAAATTAAAAAATGTGGAATAAGCTTGTTTTTCTGCCCCCCATTGAACTTCATGATTGTAACCCACATCAATTTTAAAACGCCAGGCAGGTTTTCCAATTCTAAAATAAAAGTAGTTTTCAAGATAATAGCTATTAAAATTGATTGGTTTGTTTTTATAAACTGCGTCTACATTCCCCAGGTAACCATTGTACAAGCCGGCTTTAACTGCAAATAATTTACCCCAAACCGGTATACTATAATAATCAGGAATACCAATACCTATTTTGGGTACACCCAAGGCATTACCCGAAACAGCAAACGACCCTGACGACAGCGTAGAATCGGCAAGACCAACAACATCCTTTGATCGCCCGGCTTTTAATTCAAAAATTCCGGCCCGTGCTTTTACCAGCCCCTCAACTAAAATAAACTGCCCCGTTCGGCCTAAATTCCCTCGCCCCTCAAAGGAGGCAGCCCAACTAAATGTTTTAGTGGTATCATAATCTTTGCGAATGCGGGCAATCAGGCTGCCAGACCCACCCGGGAGAGGCACGCTGCCATATTGATTTGACCTTAGCCAAAATGGGACAGCGTCATTTGTAGTAACAATACCCTGTGTTTCTAAACTAACATGAACTTCTTTTTCCTGGGCAATCAAAGTTGAATAAAAAAATAATGCTATTACAAAAAACGAAAGTTTCTTCATATTTAAAGTATTGTTTGCAAAGAGGACGAATAAATTTTCTCCGTAGTTAATATCTCAATTTTAACATAAACATAACGTTAACTTTTAAACAATATTTTTTTAATAAAAAAAACATTCTATCATTACTAATATCACAATAAATATACAGAATTAACTTTCACCAAAAGTTCCACATTTACAACACTTTAACTATTGTGAAAAAAATGTATCAATACTGTGAAATTTTCACAGTATCTATTAGATAGCGCCCCTCCCCAATGCGTCCTTAATTTTTAATGGAATCAGAATTTTTATTTTCAAATATTATCGCTACATTTGCAGCCCCGTAATAGCGGGGTAATTAATTAAAAATCAAAGTATAATAATGCAACAGTACGAAATCGTGATCGTTCTAACCCCGTTGTTATCAGTAGAGGTTGCTGCAGAGGCCAACGCCAAATTCAGCAAAATTTTAACTGATGGCGGAGCCGAAATTGTCCAGGAGGATAATTGGGGTTTGAGAAAATTAGCGTACCCTATTCAAAAGAAAACTACAGGGTACTATCACTTAACTGAATTTAAGGCTCCAGGTGAATTAATTAACAAATTGGAGGTTGAGTTAAGGCGCGATGAGCGTGTTTTGCGTTTCCTTACCATTGCTTTGGATAAACATGCCATTGCTTACAATGACAAAAAACGCAGCGGTGCTTTTAACAAAAAACCTAAAGCAACAGAGGAGGCAGCAAACTAATGGCAAACGAACAAATTAAATACGTTACCGCTCCAAAAGTGGAGGATAACCGTAAAAAATACTGCCGTTTCAAAAAGAATGGTATTAAGTATATCGATTACAAAGACGCTAACTTTTTGTTGAAGTTCATTAACGATCAGGGTAAAGTATTACCACGTCGTTTAACCGGTACTTCATTGAAATTTCAGCGTAAAGTGGCTCAAGCTGTTAAACGTGCACGCCACATTGGTTTATTACCTTACGTTACAGATTCATTAAAATAATAGGAGATTTAAGAAATGGAAGTTATTTTAAAACAAGATGTAAAAAACCTGGGTGATAAAGACGATGTAGTAAACGTTAAACCAGGGTATGGCCGTAACTACCTTTTACCTAAAGGCTACGCCATATTAGCTACTCCAAGCGCACGAAAAGTTTTAGCTGAAAACTTGAAACAAGCTCAGTTTAAACAAGAAAAAATCCGCAAGGATGCCGATGCGATTGCTGCACGTTTAGAAGGTGTTAAACTTAACATTGGCGCTAAAGCCGGTGAAAGCGGAAAAATCTTCGGTGCCATCAATACCATCCAAATTGCTGATGCGTTGAAAAAAGAAGGTTTTGATGTTGATCGTCGTCGTATCACTTTTGACCAGGAGCCTAAGTTTGTTGGTGATTACATCGCAAACGTTAACCTGCACAAAGAAGTTAAGGTACAAGTTCCTTTCTCAGTAGTAGCTGAGTAATTATTTATTTCGGAAGTCGGATTTCCGATTTCGGATTTAAATTTTAAATATAGAATTTAGAGGTGTTTTGCATTTGCAAAGCACCTTTTTTTATAGCGGTAATATTAACGTCAGCATACCCGGTAATTTAAATGCATACAACTAAGAACTCAAATACCAAAAGTTCAAATTCAAGAAAAAAAGGTGGCAAATTCAGCGGCATTATCAGGTTGGCTTTAAGGATAGTTAAACTGACTTTTATTTTATTTTTTGGTCTTAGTTTATTTGGCGTGCTCCTGTACCGTTTTGTTCCCCCGCCGTTTACCTGGCTAATGATTGAGCGTGGGTTTCAGCAAAAAGCCCGTGGTAAAGATTGGAAAATAGATAAGCACTGGAAAAGCTTTGATGACATATCTGACAATATGAAACGCGCGGCGGTAGCTGCAGAAGATCAGACTTTTTTAGAGCATCACGGTTTCGATTTCCATGCGATAGAAAAAGCTATCGAAAAAAACTCGCATAGCAAAAAACTGATAGGTGGCAGTACCATATCACAGCAGGTTGCCAAAAACGTTTTTCTTTGGGAAGAGCGTTCTTTGTTACGAAAAGGTGTCGAAGCTTACTTCACCGTGCTGATAGAAGTTTTTTGGAGCAAAAAGCGCATTATGGAGATTTACCTCAACGAGATTGAAATGGGCGATGGTATTTATGGCATTGAAGCGGCATCGCAAGCGTATTTTCATAAACCGGCCTCTGATCTTACCAAGCATGAAGCAGCTGCGATAGCGGTAATCTTCCCAAGTCCGCTCAGATGGTCGGCAACCAATCCTACCCAATATTTAAAACACAGACAGTATTTGATCATGAAGAATATGAAAAGACTGGGACCATTGGATTTTTAGAAGCCGGAGTATTAATTACGGATTATGTTTGAAAAGATAGATTTTAAAAGATCAATAGCCAGCCTAAAAATTAAATGGGAGGATAATGGCTTTTTAAACCGCTATTCCGGTTTAATCATGTTTCCTTTAATATCTATCGTGGTTGCTATTGCATTTGTACTAACAAGCATCAACATTATATCCATTTTAAGCTTCTTGGGGGCCGTTGTATTTCTGATAATCTGGATTTACTATACCCGGAGTAACGATAAACTTATCATAGTAAACTTTCAGGGTTCGACTACAGACTTAAGGAAGCTGATTGAATTTGAGTTAAAACAAACTGGCTGGCAGGTTTTCAGATCGAACGCCCAGTTTATTACGGCACATAAAGCAGGATCGTGGTTGGTAGGAAGTAAAATGGCTGTTTTATTTCACAAAGATTCAATTTTTATTAATGCACAAAATCAAGATGGGTTTCGGGGATATTTTCCATTCTCTTTTGGCAGAAATAAAAAGCTAACCAATCAGTTGGTTATTCTTATCAACTCAATTCAACCTAATCTAACTCAATCAACCACTCTCTAACCTATTTATATTTCCAATGCCTTGATTTGCCCTCAGCAATCCATTCTGCGGCGGTTTCCATCCGCTTTTGACGGGTAGCATCAGTTTTGGCATCTACAATCCACTGCACGTATTCTTTTTTATGCGAATAGCTTGATCTATCGAAGTTAAGGCTGGCGTTGGGATAAGCCTTTAAAAACGCTGTGAAGTAATCAGGGATAACCAGTTCGGCCTTAGGAGCCGTCGCTTTTCTTTCTGCCGCTGGTGTTTTTTTGCCGCTTTCATTTAAGGCAATAGCCTGGCGAATAAAATCCTGTAAGATTTCTTTGGATGGGAGGTCTTCTACTTTGGCTATCCGGCCAAAACTGCCGGCAGCGCCGTCACCAATACTTAACGCGTTATGGGGATCATTTAATAAGGTTGCTTTCCAAAAACCGAACGAGCAGTGCTCTTTAAAAGCCGCCATCTGGCAAACAGGTCCTTTATAGTCAAAAAAAGGAAAACCCCATTTCACTGTCTCCATCAACAACGGTGATGTTTCATGAACAAGTTCTCTGATGTATTCGAGGATGGGTTTCGCAAATTCAGGAGCCTTTTCAATAAAGGCATCTACCCTGTTATCATATTGTTCCATAAAATAAATTTAGAAACAATTAGGTTATCTACAAAGTTGAACAAGCCTTATTAATCTCAGGCATTAACCAAATCCCTGAATAACTGTATATGCCAGCTGTTTTTAAACGGCACTTCCCACTTGCTTTCCAGTTCACTTAAGTTTTGCACCATATTGTTGTATACAATGGTTTCGGTGTTTATTTTGCCTTGTTTCAATAAGTCTTCAAAGGCATGGCGCGGCTGTGATAATACCTCCTCACCTTCACGATAGGCCAGGTTAAACCTATCAAACAGGTTGATACTGAAATGCTGCTCAATCTCCTTCATAAAATGAACTGATTTATCTATGGAACAACCAGTTGCTCCTGCCTGGCTTTCGTCAACAATCAGTACTAAAAACCGGTTATACCGCACCTCTCCCTTTGCCTGTAGCTGGTTGTTATGAGCCGTCCATCCGGTGGTAAAATTATTTAGCGCCGATTGAATTTGTTGTACTTCCTGATCGGTCAATTTCCTGTCCGATTGATAGATCCAAACTCTTGAGTGTTGAGAAAATTCCATTTACAAAAATATCAATTTATTAACTTAGGGTAACAATTTGTTGTCATGAAAACATCACTTATGCCATCAATTAAAAAAACGATCCTCATTTTGGCACTATTGGGCTGTAGCGGCTTAATTTACGGCTTCGGGCCTGGTTTTGATGAGGTTCAGTGGCTTAGCTGGAGTAACAAATGCCTGTTTGAATCATATGCCCCACCTGTTGATGCCAAACTAAAAAAATGGGAACTTAACCTCACCAACGATTATTTTTTACGTTTAAGGAAAACTTATCAACATGGTAACCAGGAATATTTTTCGTTCAACTTACACCGGTTAAATAACATCGAATACCTGGGTAGCGACACTACCGGTACCCTTAAATTCAGCACCATCGCCGACGATATTATTGTGCAAACCTACGACGATCCAAAGGGCGATCTTGACTCTATGGCTACCTCATTTGAACTACCGGTAAGAAACATGAACCCGGCGCGGTTGGACAGTCTGAAAAACGCGTTGAACTATTTTAAAGCAAAAGGATTATAAGCCATTTGCCCTCACCGTAATTTCGGCAATATCCAGCACCTTTATCTCCTGTTCTTTATTTTGATGTTTTACGCCATCGGTCAGCATGGTCATGCAAAACGGGCAGGCCGAAGCTACCACTTGTGCCTTACTCTCTATCACATCCTCTATCCGTTCTATGTTGATGTCTTTTCTACCGGCCTCGGGTTCTTTAAACATCTGGCCGCCGCCAGCACCGCAGCACAGGCCGCTTGAGCGGCACCTTTTCATTTCAACAAGCTCGGCATCCAAAATCTCTAAAGCGGCGCGTGGGGCCTCGTAAACGCTGTTACCGCGACCAAGATAGCAGGGGTCATGAAAGGTGATCTTTTTCCCTTTAAAACTTTCACCGCCTTCGGCCTTTAGTTTTCCCTCGTCAATAAGCTGCTGAATAAGCTGCGAGTGGTGAATCACTTCGTAGTTACCACCAAGGCCCGGATATTCGTTTTTAATGGTATTAAAACAATGCGGGCAGCCGGTAACTATCTTTTTTATGTTATACCCATCCAGTACAGCAATATTGTTCATGGCCATCATCTGGAACAGAAACTCATTGCCTGCACGTTTTGCCGGATCCCCGGTGCAGCTCTCCTCGGTACCCAAAACAGCGTAGCTGATACCTACGTGCTGCAGTATCTTACAGATATCGCGGGTAATCTTCTGTGCCCGCTCGTCAAAACTACCTGCGCAGCCAACCCAGAACAATATTTCGGGTTCTTTACCTTCAGCGGCCAGTTCGGCCATAGTGGGGATTTTTAGGTCCATTGTTTAAGCTTTGCTTTATAATTTAATCAAACGGTTCGCTAATCTCTGTTATAAACTCGTTGATACTACTGTAGTTTTTAAAAGTAATTGCTGAATTGATGGCGCTTAACCTGTTCAGGATATCAAGCGCAACGTTTAATGTATCAGCTTCTTTACCAATCATCGTTGCATCCCAGTTGATACCGGCTAACGTTCCGTTTTCGGCCATACCTACACACCAGTTCTCTAAAAATTCGGCTAAAGGTATTTCAGTCGGCGTAAAACTGCGCCAATCATCCCGGGCACAAATCTTAGCCAGGGCTCGGTCTGACCAAAACGGGACTACTCCAACCTCTTCATCGTGCTGAGCGTGCGAATTGGCCCAACCTTGTTTGCTCGTAAGCGCCCACACCAGTTTTGTTGCGGCTACCCGTTCTACAAATAGCTGATATTTCAATTCTATCGCGGCAGTATCTTGTGACATTCTATTATATTTTTCTAAACAGCCCACAGGCTTATTCATTATTTGCCCAGTTCAATCTATCTGCCTGGCTGTATTTCCAGGGGGCTCCGTTATTTTCAACATTGCCAAACATATTATTCAGGCTGGCCGGGGCCTGTGATTCTTCCATTACCGCGTACCTGCGCATTTCGGTTATGATCTCTAAAGGGTTAATATTAACCGGGCAGGCTTCTACACAGGCATTACAGGAGGTACAGGCCCACAATTCTTCGCGCGTAATGTAGTTATCCAGCAAAGTTTTGGCATCGTCATAATCCTTGCCATGCTTATCTAAGTTGTTGCCTACTTCGGTGATCCTATCCCGGGTATCCATCATAATTTTGCGTGGCGATAGCAGCTTACCCGTAATATTTGCCGGGCATACCGATGTACACCTCCCGCACTCGGTACAGGTATAAGCTTCCATCAGGTTTTTCCAGGTAAGATCAGTTACATCTTTAACACCAAACCGCGCTGGCTCGCCGGTATTTTCGGGTACAAAAGAAGGATCAAGCATCGCCTTTACCTCATTGGTTACCGATGCCATATTGGTGAATTTTCCCTTAGGATTTAAATTGGAATAATAAACATTAGGAAAAGCCAGCAGGATGTGAAAATGCTTGGAATATGGCAGGTAGTTTAAAAATGCCAGTATCCCGATGATGTGAAACCACCAGCAACCACGCTCCAACATTATTAATGCGCGTGCTCCACCTGGCAGTATTGGGGCGATAAATGAACTTACCGGAAAACTGCCTGCTTTAACGTAATGCTCAAAATGTAAAAGCTGTAATTTATAGTCGGCCGCGTTCATGGTTAAAAAGGCGGTCATGAGCAGTATTTCTATACAAAGAATATAGTTAGCATCAGATTTTGGCCATTGGGTCATCTCGGTGCCCGAAAAGCGCTTTAAACGGACAATGTTACGTCGGCATAAGAAAACAACACAGGCAATGAGCACCAAAAGAGCTAATACCTCAAAACTACCAATCAGCAGTCCGTATAAATTACCCAGCGGAGCCGAAAAAACACGATGCGAGCCAAATACTCCATCTATCATGATCTCCAATACTTCCAGGTTGATGATGATAAACCCAACATAAATAAAAAAGTGCATTACGGCAGCAACCGGGCGTTTTACCATTTTGCTTTGCCCTAAAGCAACTTTGGCCATAGTTTTCCAGCGCAGGGCGGGCTGATCTGTTCTGTCAACATCCTTCCCCAACAATATGTTGCGCCTTATTTTACCTGCGTTTTTGGTAAACAGGTAAATTGCCGCTCCTAAAATGATAATAAATATAGCCTGTGCAATCATTATGCGTGCATAGTATTTATTTCAAAGTTAAATGAATTGTTGACACCGAAAAAAAAATTGTAAGCTAAAAAAAATATTACAGCTAAGTAATTGATTTATTGACAGATTGTTTAAAACAGGTGCATCCATCAGAAAAAATTAAGCTTTTTTTGAAAAAATAATTTTCATAACCGAAAAAGAAAGCTACATTTGCACTCCCGAAAACGAGGTATCATAGCTCAGTCGGTAGAGCAAAGGACTGAAAATCCTTGTGTCGCTGGTTCGATCCCAGCTGATACCACACTTTCAAAGCCTCTTAGTTAATTCTAAGGGGCTTTTTTTATGGGTAAAAGTGCCATTACAAGCCAAAAACGCAGTTTTTAATAAATTTAATTGTTAATTAACAGTTTCTGTGATAATTCTAATTTCAGCTTTCTGATTTGTATTTCGCTTGTTTTAATGGTGATTTGGCGCACTTTGGATCGTTTAGCTTTCAAATTTACCTGTAATTCCTGTCTTGATTCCATATCCTTGCTGTTTAAGTGAATAAATAATTATGGTGCATCTACAGGTTTATGGATTGAACTAAATGCAAGGAGGAACGGAATAAATGTAAGGTTGTGCGGAGGGATTGTGTTTATGCCGGAAATTCCTTGCCATGTGTTCAACCTCACGCCTAACTTTGCTGAATAATTATTTCCTCACTATTCTATCTTTACTCTTATTTCATAAGCGACTCGTCTATAAAAAATAACATCTCTTGATTTGCCTCCATATATGTGGTATTAAGACAACTTTTGGCAGATGAATACCCAAACATATTCGGCTTAGATGCTATGTTACTAATATCTTTCGTGTGCTTGTCCTCTTTGTTCCCTCTATAATCATAGACCTTTAACGCGTACGCAGTAAGTGCATTCCATTTGCCTTCAGGGATAACTCCGAAAGAAAAGCTACCACCAATACTGCCGATTCCCACCTTAATGTCAGCTCCAAAAGCTGCTTGATATGCAGCAATTCCAACTTTGAGAGTTATGTGGTTTTTTATTGGGTCTTTATAATAGGTACTTGACGGCAATAAACTAACTACAGCTGAAGGATATGTTGCTTTAATAAATTCAGCTAATTGGTTAACTGTGTTTTCTGAAGTACATTCTATTTTGGAATTTTTCGTCAGCAGCCTTCCATCGAAAATAACGACGTCTAAAGTATCATGTTCAAGAAAATCCTTTCTCGGGGGTGATTAACTGATCTTTGGGACACCAGACGTATAGTTTTTGTGCGTAAATACAATTCGAGACAAAAAGCAAACCAATAGTTGCAAATCGGGCAGCGTTCTTCATTAAATATGTGAATAAGATTTAGGGTAAATGTAACCAGAAAAACTGTCCGCACTAATACTAAATCCTAAATTAAAACTTCGTTTCCTGCTACACTTTTCAAAAAAGAGGGTTTTTAACACCCTAAATATCAACTGTAGCAAATGAAAATATCGACTGAAAGTTAAGGTTAAATTGGCAATTACCAATTATCCCACTGTATTTGAAAGTAAAGCTTTCCATAAGCTGGAAGCTTAATATATTTTAGGTCTAAGTTATAAACGTAGACCAGTTGAGAATTCACTGAATTGAGGAATTCTTTAAATTTTTAAATTAAGTGGCCAGGAAAAACCTTATATTGGAGTGAATTCACCATTCCAAATCATATGAAATCCGGTTTCCTGAATAAGAATTTCACATTCATATTTTTTATTATACCGCTTTTTTGCTCATTTAAAGCAAATGCTCAAAAGGCAGAACCAATTAAGCCCGATCAGGGAGAAGTTGCAACGATACATTCAAACATTCTTAAAGAAGATCGAAGAATACTGATCTACACACCGAAAGATACTGCCAATCCTGAGAAAAAATACCCGGTGATCTATGTTCTGGATGCCGACAATCATTTCGCCCAGATGGTAGAATATTCTAAATACCTCAGCCGGCAAGATGTATTTGTTATGCCTCCACTGATTGTTGTAGGAATAATAAATACGGACCGTAACCGTGACCTTACTCCATCTCACAGCAACTCTGATTATTCTGGGAAACCGGATACCACGGCTAATTCACCGTATAAGAACAGCGGAGGAAATGAGCATTTTTTTCAATTCATTCAGAAAGAACTCATACCCTATGTCAATTCAAATTACAAAACCCAACCTTACCGCATTTTTGCGGGACACTCATTCGGAGCCCTGACAACCATCAATTGCCTGATTAATTATCCGGATATGTTCGACGCATACATTGCCGTAAGCCCATCCTTCTGGTGGGATCAGAAATTACTTCTGAAGCTCGCAGATAAAAAATTAAAAGCAGGATTAACTTTGTCGAAAGCGCTTTTTTTTAGCGATGGCAATGAAGATTCATCTTCACCTGGATCACCATTTCATACCAATGTCTTAAAATTTGATTCCTTGCTCAAAAAGCGAAACATCAAAGGATTAGATTTCGAATATATCCCCTATCCGAGTGAGAGTCATATGACTGTTCCTATTAAATCTTACTATGACGGACTTCGATTTATCTATCACCAATGGACGCTTCCTCCGGTAACTGATGAAAAGGTCGATCCTGAGATCATTATGAAACACTATAAAGGATTATCGCAAAGGTTTGGGTATCCGATTTTGCCTGACGAAGCATACTTCAACGACTGGGCACAATGGTTAGCAAAAAATCCGGCAACCCTAAACAATGGCATTAAGCTACTGGAAATGAATACAATTAATTACCCGTCTTCTTCAAAAGCCTTTGCGGCTTTGGGTGCAGCTTATGCTATGAAAGGAGAAAAGCAAAAAGCTATCGCTTCGTACAAAAAGGCCAGCGAGTTAAACCCCACGTCAAATGAAATTAAATCGCGTTTGCAGGAGTTGCAGAAATAATACAGGTAAGCCTTCTACCAGTTATAAAAGGTAGTATTAAAAATCTGCCACATTTACGATTTGAACCAAAAAGGTTATAAGTCCAAATCTTCGATTAAACACAAATCAGACAAGAAATAGTTCGAGATTTGTAAAGTCACCCCCCCTTTCAAAGTCCCTTAGTTAATTCTAAGGGGCTTTTTTATACTGAAAACGGCTCTAAATCCCCACCATCAAACAACTATCCCTACCAACGAAAATGAATGCGCGAATAGCACTGAGCGACAGATTTTAAATTAAAGTCCCGTTGCACTCGCTGCTCCGGGACTTCCCCTAATTAAATAACGAATCTCTCGTAAAAACAAAGTCCCGTTACACTCGCTGTTTAGGGACTTTTGATTAAACTTATTAACTAATGAAGTACCCAACAGATATCTCATTATTCTACACCACAATATACAAGCTCAAAACAACTACCTATTATACAGTTTGTTATACATAATTCAGACTTAATTAAACCCAACTGTTATTATTTTATAAAACTGTAGCTAAACTGCCGTAGCTCCACAAGCAGTGGCAATATGAGCCTGTTTCCAAATTGTCACACCTAAACCAAAATACTCGTGTTTTACACACCAATAAAAACAGTGCAAGGATAAAAGATCAGATGATTGCCCAATTGCGCTGTTAAACAGGAATATAATTGGCTTTAAAATACAACGAACCTCCCGGCCTTCACTTGGGCTTAAAAAGACACCGTTCTGGCAGGTGCATTATGTTATCTAACAAAAATCGCGTGATTTTTTTTGCAAAGAGTAAGGGTAAAGTGAAAACTGCGGGCTATAGCTTCAAATACAAATTAAATAGAAGACAATGAACCGCAGAATTTACAAACAGCACAAAGGGGCAATAACCATGATTGCTTTTACATTGCTCCTGTTAGCATGTACATGTCAACATCTTTATGCCCAGGGAACGGGCCGGGCAAAAATAAATGTGGGCCTTATTTACCCCCTGAGCACAAACTGGACAAACGCCCCAAAAGATTCAAATACATTTTCACTGAACCTGATAGCCGGTGTATCCCGTTCTGAAAAAGGTATGAGCCTGGCAGGGTTTTCCAATATTGTAAGGGAAGATGCAGATGGGCTTCAACTTGCAGGCTTCTCCAATCACATAGGTAACAATGCCAAAGGCAGCATGATAGCCGGATTTTTAAACACCTATGGAAATGGCAAAGGCACTGCCATTGCCGGCTTCGCCAATGTGGCCCATAAAAACAGCGGGGTACAAATTTCGGGATTCTTAAACGTTGCAAAAACTGTTAAAGGTATACAACTTTCGTTTTTAAACATTGCAGATACGGCCGGTCTGCAAATTGGTGTAATCAACCTGTCAAAAAACGGAGAGAAAAGCTTCGGCTTAACTATTGATGAAAATCAAACCCTGATGCTCACTTTTCGTTCGGGCGGCAAATGGCTTTACGGCATACTTGGAACTGGCTACAACCTGCACAATAACAAAGCAAAATATGCTTATGAAACTGGCCTTGGGCTTCACATATACACGGCAAAATCTTTTCGCCTGAGTACCGAAATTGTAGCCGGCGGTCTTAACAGCTTCAAAAAGGGTGATTATTTGAAAGCATCGGCCAGGTTATTACCGGCGCTTAAGCTGTCGCATTCCATTGAGTTGTTTGGCGGGCCGTCGTTAAATTTTGTATATACCAATAACCCAGAAGGTATCAACCTCACCAAAAACCGAATTTCCAGCTGGTACTCCAATAACAACCGCAGCCTTGACGCGCTCACTTTTGGCTATACAGCAGGGATACAAGTGGCATTTTAATAACTATCAATGCCTGCTTTTTTTACGCAGTGATCTTATTTATACACAACATCAATTAATCATAACAAGAACATCCATGAAATCAATTAAATTCATTGTGCCGGCTGTGCTGCTGGCTTTAAGTATCAACGCTGCCAAAGCCCAAACCTCCGATGTCGAGATCGGGATTAAGGCCGGGGCAAATGTTTCCACCTTAAGAACAGGACTAAATGCGGTTACCGATAAGTCTGGCAAAACGGCTTTATTGCAGGCGTATTTGCCAGGGTAGGTAAAACATGGTTTTTTCAGCCCGAAGTAAATTATGTTACGTTTAGCGACAAATACAACTTCAACTCAGCTTCTTATAACGCTAAATTCAGGCAAATCAATGTGCCTTTAATGATAGGTTATAAGGTACTGAATACGGCAGATATGAATGTACGTGTTTCTGCAGGCCCCGATCTTTACTACAACCTCAACAAGCCGGTAGCACCCGCAGGCTCCAGCTACAAGAAACTAAGTGTTGGAAATGTGATCAATGCCGGCGTCGATATTGGCAGCCTCACCATTGACGCCCGGTATAGCCTTGGTCTTAGCAACCTAAACAAAACACTTGGGCAAAAGGCCAATATCTTTAGTCTTGGGGTAGGTTTTAAATTTCAATAGCTAAATTTGACATGAAGGTAACTGCTTCGGGCGGTTATCTTCATTAAAAAAACCCTCATTAAATGCAATCATTTTTACACTGCCGAACTTTATAGCCGCGGATGGACAATCAGATTATAACGGCCATGCCTACCGATAAGGATGAGGTTATTTTTGAACAGCTTTTCAAAGCCCATTTCAGGCAACTGCATGCTTACGCTTATACCTTATTGAAGGACTGGGATACAGCAGAAGAAATTGTGCAGTGCTTATTTCTTCAACTTTGGGAAAGTAACAAATGGCAGGCTGTCGCGGCTGTAAAGTCTTACCTGTACAAATCGGTTTATTACGATAGTCTTAATTATCTCCGGCGGCAAAAAGTAGCGGTTAAGTATGAAAACTTTACGGCAAATTCAATGAAAAACGAAACAGACGATGCCGCGGGCAAACTAAATTTAAGCGAGTTGGAAAGGCACCTGGATACCGCGCTTCACAAATTGCCGGATAAGTGCCGCGAAGTGTTCCAGCTTAGCCGATTTGAAGAATTAAAATATAAGGAGATAGCCGATCACCTGGATATTTCGGTTAAAACAGTAGAAACCCATATGAGCAAAGCACTGCGGATACTGAGAACAGAATTGAAAGAGTTTTTACCATTTTTTATTGTTATGTTATTAAATATGTTCCGATCATGAAACAGGAAGTAAGCGAAGAGCTACTGATCAGATATATACTGAAAGAGGCCACTGCCGGCGAAGAACAGGCTGTTAACAACTGGATTGCCCAAAATGAAGCCAACGCCAGGCAACTGGAAGGGATGAAAATGATCTTTGAATCGGGCAAGCGGCTTACCCCCGTTAGCCCTTTAACAGAAACACAGGCATGGGATAAATTTAAACAGCTACGCACCGAAAGACAACCGGAGGACGCAAAAGTTAGAAAGATGTACCCTGCTGCAAGTTGGCTTAGGATAGCGGCTGCGGTTACCATTTTTGCAGGCGCAGGATGGTTGATATCTTATGTGTTGAAAACCAGCACTGACAATGCAGGGAATACCGTAAGCATCCGTACAGCCAATAATGTAAAGACCGTAACACTTCCGGATGGCTCTGTCATCTACATTAATAAAAACTCCGTTTTAATCTATGCCGCAGATTTCGGATCGCACCGGGCTGTGACCCTAACAGGCGAAGCTTTTTTTGAAGTAAAACACAATGAGCAGGCACCATTCACCGTAACAACAAATGGCATTTTAATCAAGGATATCGGAACTACGTTTAATATAAACGGCACGCATCATCGTACAGAAATAGTTGTAGAAAGCGGAATTGTGCAGGTAAGCCATACATCGGGCGCGGTTAAACTTAACGCCAATGAAATGGTTGTTATCAAGCCCGGCGACAAGCAATTGTCCGTTCAAAAAAGTACGGATATGTTATATAATTACTATCGTACCAATCAATTCGTGGCTGTTAATACACCGCTTTGGAGGCTGATTGAAGTTGTGAACGAAGCTTATGGTTCAAACATAATTATAGCAAACCAATCCCTGCTTAATGAGCCCATCACCGTTACCATTAAACGGGAGGATTCTCTGGCCACTATTTTGAACGTAATCAAAGACACCACACCATCATTACATATTGTGCAAACAGGCAATGGGTTTTCAATTCAATAAACAAGTAATCACCATAAATACTGTAACCCACCGGTAAAACCGATATCAAAAACTGTTGAACCGCTTCCGTTACTATGCCGGCTAAGCACCCATCCGTTAACGGTTGCATCAGAAGCCTGGTCGGCATATATTCCCTGCAGGGATGGACCAGCGAAAACCCTTAAACAACGGGTAAATTTGTAACCTGGTAAAAGTCTCAGGCCACCAACCTGGTACAGCATTTTCCGGTCGTTAAAAACAAGCTGACTAAAATATTCCCCATCTAAAGAAAACCGCTGCCGGGGGATGATGTGAATCCCCAAGCCGAAATTAGCGGCATAGGTGGGCTGGGCATCAAACTTAAACCCAAGGCCTATCACACCATAAAGCACACGGCCGCCCGATCTGAAGTCGACATGAGTGAACAGCGATTCATCGGTACTTACAGCAAGGCTTTTTTCGCCGTTGCGGATAAAATTGACCAGGCCAATGGGATAATCACTACTATCGGCAATGTTTACAAGCGTAGCAATCTGCAGGCCTTTTACCTTTTTCGCCACATTAGCAATGCTTGCGAATTGCCATCCCGTTTGTCCCGACGACCAGTTTGCCAGGCCCGCCAGTTGAAGCCCCTTTGTTTCGGCTGCCACATTCAATAAACCGCTCAATTGCAGCCCGGTGTTTAACCCTTTGGTTTGGTTAACCAGCCCAGCCACTTGCAGGCCATTGGCTTCCCCATTGATATTGGCAAAACCGCCAAGTTGTACTCCCGATGTGCTTTGCAGTACGTTGTTGAAAATACCCGCGGCTTGAAAACCGCTTACCTGGCCGCCAACCATATTGAAAATTCCGGCGGCCTGAAAATATCTCATGTTTTTACGGTTGATATTAAATAGCCCCGCAAATTCAAATCCGTTGATGCCGGCAGTATAGCCACCCAATAAATTGAGTGAAAAATGATCAATTACCTGGCTGTTAAACATACCATGCGAACTTAGCCCGGGTGTAAGTGAGATTTGGTAAGGACTTGCGGCAAAATAATTGCCAAGGTTTATGCCTTGCATCAATTGTTTGGAGCTGATAAAAAAACGGGCGAAGCGGTTAGATTCAACCGACTTGCCAGCCTCCTCCGGATAATACTGGTATTTTTTTTCGTCCGTACGGGAATAAACATGAACCTCGTTTAGCATAAACAGCGAAGTATCACGATAACTTTCTTTACTCACCGTTAAAACAACAGCGCCGGTAAAACCCTTAAGCTTAAGTTCAAAATATCCCTGCTTATCTGTTATTGCCGAAACCAGCAGGTTTTTTTCGTAAACACTCGCATGATCTATCCGGGTATGGTTTCGGTCGTCGCTTACGTAGCCTTTTATGATGCCTTCATTGGGGCCGAGCATATTAACCTCGGCGGTAATAAAAAGCCTGTTTGGGGCGTGCCGGAGCACTACATAGCCGGCTACCTCTTTAAATTCATAATTACTGCCCAGCAACCTATCAAGCAGGCTAAACAACGAACCCCGATAAGCAGGTAAAGATACCAGGCTATCTGCCGGTACTGTTTTATTATTATAGGCAAAACTGAAACTGCCATTGTTTGATATTTTATCAAGCACCTTGCCAATAGGTTGCTGTTTAATATCAGCAAGAATAATTTCCTTATTTAAATTATTCTGGGCAAAAAGCGCCGGGCAAAAGAGTAAAGATAACGAGGTGATGTAGATGAGCAGGAACGCTTTGCGAGTTTTAGGCATTTAGTAAAATTTAATGAGTAACCGGTTTACCGGCATAACATAATACGGTAACGCTGTTAAGTCACGCAAATGGAACTTTACCCTTAGCCACTTGTGTAATTTTATTTAAATAATTCCGCTCAAATAAGCGCACGTTAGTAACCGCGACAAACTTCAGTAAATTTCTGTTACGTTGCTCAACATGTTTGTAAAATCTATCCCGCTCCTATTTTCATTTCTTCAAAACCCGTCGCTATAAAATCTGTTAACACACAAGCTATTACATAAAAACAACCTATGAAACTATTTAAATGTACCAATTGCGGTCAACTATTATATTTTGAAAACAGCGTTTGCGAGTCGTGCAAAAACTCACTGGGCTTTGTTCCAGAAGATGTAAACCTGGTTACTTTAACACCCGCCGAAAATGAGGTTTATAACCTTTACGACGACAAAAAATCACAACAGTACAAATACTGCACAAATCACCAGTTTGATGTATGTAACTGGCTCATTCCGGCCGACAGTGCCGACACTTTTTGCCGGGCCTGCGAGCTTAACCATATTGTGCCCAATCTAACCGATCCCGAACATCAAAGGCAATGGCAACTGATTGAGGTTGCCAAACACCGGCTCATTTATACCCTGCTACAAATGCAGCTCCCGTTGGTGAGCAAACTACAGGACATGGAAAAAGGCCTTAGTTTCGATTTTTTGACTGATGTTAATGCCGTACAAAAGGTATTAACCGGTCACGAGAACGGACTGATCACCCTTAACATCAACGAGGCTGATGATGATAAGCGTGAGCTATCCCGCAAGGAAATGAACGAGCCTTATCGTACACTATTGGGCCATTTCAGGCATGAGGTTGGCCATTATTACTGGGACAGGTTGATTGACAACAGCCCATTTATTGATGAATACCGTCAATTATTTGGCGATGAACGGCAGGATTACACACAGGCCCTGCAAAACCATTACAACCAGGGCGCGCCTGCCGACTGGAATTTAAACTTCATCAGTTCATACGCCAGTTCGCACCCCTGGGAAGATTGGGCCGAAACCTGGGCACATTACCTGCACATTATTGATACCCTGGAAACCGGCGACTCCTTTGGTATTAAAGTGGCGCCACGCTTAGCCGGTAACGACCAAAGTTTGCAGGCCACCATCAAAACAAATCCTTATGAGCAGGCAAATTTTGAGGCATTGATTGATATGTGGTTGCCGTTAACCTTCGCCATGAACAGCATGAACCGCAGCATGGGCAACCACGATTTGTATCCTTTTGTAATTCAACCCCAAGTAATCGAAAAGCTAAGCTTTATACACAAGGTTTGTTTTGCGTCGAAGGTGAAGTAATTGACATTTAATGTAGTGGTGGCTTATTTAGCCATCACTATTCTACCCTACTCACATCAACATTTACAAACATCCGCTGCCCGGCACCGCTGTAGACAATGCCCTTAAGAGGTACAACATCGGCAAAATCGCGTCCGATAGCGGTGCGGATGTGACGGTCATTCACCAGCAGATTATTGGTAGCATCAAATTCTGTCCAGCCTACAGTTGGAATATACAATGCTATCCAGGCATGCGAAGCATCGGAGCCAAATAGCTTGGGTTTACCCGGCGGCGGCAGGGTTTCAATATAACCGCTTACGTATCGGGCAGATAGGCCAATGGAGCGCAGGCAAGCCAATGTAAAATGCGCAAAGTCCTGGCATACGCCTTTTCTATGTAAAAAAACCTCCTCAAGCTTGGTACTTACGTCGGTAAAGCCAGGAGTAAAATCAAAGTCGTTAAAGATGCGCGAATTAAGATCGAGCATGGCCTCCATGATAGGCCTGCCCGGTGTAAATGATTCTAATACATAGTCCTGTATACCCGGAATAAATACGACATGATCCGATTCGAGGTAAAATTGCCTGATATCGTTTTCGGCTTCTGTACTTCGCAACCAGCTTACCACGTTTTCCCAGGGCATTGTATTTTTAGGAATGGCATTGATCCAAACCGGTTCAGCAATTTTAACTTCACTTTTGATCTCTACGCTAAGCTTTTTATGAAACTCTTCGATAGAAAAGTAGATGAACTTGTTGTTGAAAAAGTCTTCCCTCGTCACCAAAAAATGAGGCTCGGGCTCAATTTGATAATGCACTTTCTCCACTTCCTGAAAACTATGGTTAACCGGCACCTGGTAAACCAGGTTATGGCATAATGATGCCGGGAGCTGGTATTCGTACCGGGTGATATGGGTGATCCTGTATTTCATGAGCGTTGGAATCTGTTATAACTCGGGCAGTGCATTATTACTTTTTACAAAACTGTATTGGCTTTGGGTTGGACTAAAATAGCTCTCAAATATAATGGTTGATGCCTGCCCCAATAACACAATGAGGTGACTTAAAAACCGGCTCAATTCTTTTTTATTAGGAGCATTGTCACCCGGTGCTACCATCTTATTTACATCGCAAAGCCTGATCATGGTTAAAGCTTCCAACAGTTTTTTGTGGGCCGGGCTAAGGCCTTCGTCAGTATGACTGTATGGCAAATGGTTCAGATGTTCATCAATTTTTGAGATCAAAAAAGCAACAGATTTGGGGTTATCCTCATTAATCAACAATAAATTTAATACTCCTGGCAGTTGTAATGTTGAACGGTATAAATAACGATAGGTAACCAGGCTTTCGTTACACATCAGCACCAGTTCCATCAATTGTTTCTCTACATCGGGTGTAACATTATTAGCCAGTGTAGCTTGTAAAATAGTGCAGGTATTAACCGATGACTCTAAAAAACGACCGATATTCAACAACCGCCAGCTTGATGCCCTGGTCATGTTATCGTTATTAAGGCCGATAAAAGCCATGAGCTTGATAATAAACTGATCGAGGTTATGGTATATCTTCCGCAGATCGTTGCCATTGTCTTTCATCAGCTCAAATTCTTCAGATATGCTATCCAAAATTCGCCAGGTATCCAGGCTTAGTCTATCCCGCACCGCATAGCCATTGGTTAAAAATGATTGTAAGGATTGAGCCAATGATCCGGGCCTGCTTGTGTCAACCGCCAACGAAAGTAATTCCTGTTCAGGCTGTCTTAATTTACTTTGATCGGGCGCGGTAAAACCAGGCAATGTCCCCGTTAGGGCACTTAAGCTTTTAAGTAGTATTACCAGCGTTTGATCAGATTCGGGGTGAATTTCGTCGTCGCGCTCGTTGTAAATTTTAAGTACGATACGCATCATCCGTACATTGCTTACTGCCCTATCCAAATAACGGCCTAACCAAAATAAACTCTCGCCGGTGCGGCTGGGCAAAATATTCTTAACCTGCCGTAGTATTGGTTGGTTTACAGCCGGTTTTGTTTCATTTACCGGCGATGGCCCCAATACCCAGGTATCTTTACTAATCCCGCCAGATTGGTTTGAGATGATAAAATCACCTTTAGCCGGAAAGCTTCGCGACAGGCCACCGGGCATTACGTGGTAAGCCTGCTTATCCATATCGGCAACAATGTAACTCCTGAAAACCGCGTTGCAGGCTTCTAAATTATTTTCGATTAAAGATGGCGTAGTACTAAAACTCACAAACTCCTGTGCTACATATAAATATGGACGGGTATTTATCTCTTTCCTAAGCTCGTCTATTTGTTTTTTACTCAGTTCGCTGCCTACGTAGGGTACATTCTCGTTACTGCGGTAAATGGAGCGGATAATGAGGAAAGGCAAGTTATCCAGCACGTATTTTTTCTCCTTTTCGTGCCCGCACCACCAGGTGGCTACCGATGGCAGAATCAATTCTTCGTTCAGCAAATGCCGGCTTAAGCGTGGTAAAAAAGCCATTAAACCGGGATTTTCTAATATTCGGCAACCTAATGGGTTGATGATAGTCACTTTCTTTTGCCTCACGGCTTCCATTAAACCAACGACCCCTAAATGTGAATCGCCTAAAAACTCCAGCGGATCGCAGTAAATATCATCAACACGCCTCACAATAACATCTACCTTTTCTAGCCCGCGCAGGGTTTTAAGCCATACATAGCCATCACTTACCGTTAAATCCTGCCCGAAAGCCAGGGTAAAGCCCAATGACGATGCCAGGTAGGCATGCTCAAAATAAGTTTCGTTTGCGGTACCGGGCGATAACAACACCACCCGCGGGTTCTCTTTATTTTGTAACGCGAGTTTGGTAAGCGTATTTTTTAGCGTTTGATAATAGGATGATATTTTACGCACCTGGTTCTCGCGGATCAGATCGGGAAATACCCTGGTCATGGCGGCCCTGTTTTCAAGCGTATAACCTGCTCCAGATGGTGCATCGGTACGGTCATGCAGTACCCAAATTTTGCCCGCCGGGCCACGCACCAAATCGGCAGAGTACTGGATAAGCTGAAACTTGCCGGGTATTTTGATCTTATCGGCCTGGCGTAAAAAGCCTTTATGGGTAAACACCATTTCAAAGGGGATGAAGCCCTCTTTGATCAGCTTACGCTCGCCATAAATATCTGATAATATCAAATTTAACAGTTCGGCGCGCTGGGCCAGGCCCCGTTCAATATTCTCCCACTCCTGCTGGCTAAACACCATAGGCACAGGGTCGAGTTTCCAGGGGCGGTTAATCCCATCGGGGTCGCTGTATACATTGTACGTAACCCCGTTGTCGCGCAGTTCCTGGCCAATTTCCCTGCTCCGGTGCTCCATCTTTTCAATACCCAGCTCATCATAAGCGTGGGCAAGCTTTTTCCAATGTTCGCGCACCACACCTTCGGGCGCGGCAAGCTCATCAAAAAAAGGTTTGGCAGTTTCACGGCTCCGCTGCAGGTAAGTTTCAATCATGTTCCAAATCTCTTATTTTTCTGCTATAAATTCTTAGCATTTTTATATCGCCTCAAATCCATAGTATACGGGTATTCGGGGCTAACCACCTCATTGGTGATGGTATACTGCGGCAGTATATTCATTTTGGTAACAAAACGCCCACCCGCGGCCTGCTGACTAACAGCCGGTTCCACCAGATTAACGGAGTGCCCAAAATCAAAGAAACGTGAAATAATACGAGATTCGGCCTCGTAGCTGTTTACCGGGAAGGTATCATAACTGCGCCCACCCGGGTGCGATACATGGTACTGGCAAGCTGCAATTGATTTCTGTGTCCAGGTATCAAACAGGTCGAACACCAGCGGTGTATCGGTACCAATAGTTGGGTGCAGGGCCGAAGGCGGCTGCCAGGCCCGGTAACGCACCCCGGCAATGTATTCGCCCTGTACTCCGGTGCTTTTTAGCGGAATTTTTAAGCCATTGCACAAAAATGTATAGCGGGAATCGGTAAGTCCGGATATTTTAACCTGGATACGCTCCAGCGATGAATCAACAAAGCGGGAGGTGCCGGTGCTCGACATTTCTTCGCCAAGCACATGCCATGGTTCAATAGCCATTTTGATCTCGATATTGATATCATCAACCTGCAACTCACCAAGAAATGGGAACCTAAAGCTGAAGAAAGGTTCAAACCAGGAGATATCGAAGCCGTAACCTGCATCGCGTAAGCTGTTTACAACCTCAGTCATGTCCTTGTAGCAGTAATGCGGCAGCAGGAAACGATCATGCAGTTCGGTTCCCCAACGCACTAATTTATGGTTGTAAGGTGTTTTCCAGAACCAGGCCAGCAGCGTTCTGATAAGTAAGAACTGCACCATACTCATACGATAATGCGGCGGCATATCAAAGCCCCTGAACTCCAGGATACCTAAACGACCGCTTGATGAATCGGGCGAGTAAAGCTTATCGATACAAAACTCCGACCGATGTGTATTACCCGTAATATCCGTTAAAAAGTGACGGAAGATCCTATCCACCAGCCAAAAAGGCACTTCGCCTTCGGCATGATCCGGCACCTGCTGAAAAGCAATTTCCAGCTCATATAGGGTTTCCATCCTACCCTCGTCAACCCGTGGTGCCTGGCTTGTTGGCCCAATAAACTGGGTAGAGAACAGGTATGACAAACAAGGGTGATGCTGCCAAAAGGTAATGAAACTGCGCAAAATATCAGGCCTACGCAACAGCGGACTATCAGACGGAACTTCGCCGCCGAGGGTTACATGGTTACCACCCCCGGTGCCGGTATGCCGCCCATCTATATTAAATTTCTCTGTAGCCAGCCTTGATTCGGCAGCTTTTTTATACAGGATGTCGTAGTTTTTAGCCAGTTCGCGCCAGCTTGCTGCCGGGTGGATGTTCACTTCGATAACCCCCGGATCTGGTGTGATCATCATTTTGGTGATGCGGTTATCGGCAGGCGGATCATATCCCTCTATCAAAACCGGCATATTTAATTTTTCGGCTGTACGCTCAACGGCGTTAACCAGGTACAAATAGTGCTCAAAATAGCTTGTAGGCGGGAAAAAGATGAACAGTTTGCCCTGTCTAACTTCAACTACCATAGCGGTTTTAAATATGATTTTGCTATTGTTAAACTTAGCTCCTGCTTCGGGAATTAAGCCATCCCCTTCGGGCAGCGCATCCACATCCGCAAACAGGCTTCTCTCCGGCAGCTCTTCCTGCTCGGCAGGATCAAAATACTGGATAGAATCCAGCGGTAACCGTAAGCCAACCGGCGAATTTCCCGGCACCAAAAACAGGTTTTTACGACGGAACGACCATTTACAACTTTGCCAATTGCTGCTTTCCAGGTCCCATTTTATGGGTACTACGTAGCCAACAGGCTCATTCAGACCGGTATTCAGCAGCTCGGCCAGCTTCTGTCGCTCCAAAGGTGATTTCAGGTCGACCTTGAGCGGATCAACATTGATAGGCGTTTTGCTCTCCTCCCATAAAAAGTAAAAAGGGTCCTCATAGGTAGGCGCTATATTTTTGGTATCCAGGTGCAGCTCATCGCTAAGCCCACGCATAAATTTTTTGGCATCCTTTGCTGTGAGACCGTAATCTTTTGACAAATCGGCCATCAATGTATCGTTATTCCACAGCGGTACATTATCCTTACGCCAGTAACAGGCTAATTTCCAGCGCGGTAAAGGCTCACCGGGGTACCATTTACCTTGTCCGTATTGCATGAGTGCGCCATGACCATATTCGTTTTTAAGCTTGTGGAACAGGATGTTTGACAGGCGGCGTTTATGCTCACCATCGGCTGCCGAGTTCCATTCGGGGGCTTCATTATTATCTACTGATACAAAAGTTGGCTCGCCGCCCATGGTGAGGCGCACGTTGTTGGCGGCAAATTCTTCATCTACCTTATCGCCAAGTGCCATAATATCAACCCATTGCTCATCAGAGAAGGGCTTGGTTACCCGTGGTTTTTCCTCAATGCGGGTAATGGTATTTTCAAAATGGAACTTCGTTTCGATGGGCTCGGCCGAGTCGCTGATGATACCACCGCTGATGGGCGCCGCGCTTTGCGGATCGGGCGTGCAGGCAAGCGGGATATGCCCCTCGCCCGCAAATAAGCCCGAAGTAGGATCGAGCCCTACCCAACCAGCTCCGGGCAGGTAAACCTCTGTCCAGGCGTGCAGGTCGGTAAAGTCTTGTTCCGGGCCTGAGGGACCTTCAAGTGACTTAATATCAGGCTTTAACTGCACCAGGTAACCGGATGCAAAGCGGGCAGCTAACCCAAAATGCCGCAGTAACTGCACAAACAACCAGGCTGTATCCCGGCAGGAACCCGACTTCAATTCCAGCGTTTCTTCGCAGGATTGCACACCCGGCTCCATACGGATATTGTATGATATCTCGTTGTAAAGCAATCGATTAAGTGTTACTAAAAAATCCTGGGTTACCGCGTTTTTCTTGAGCAGCTCACTGGCTTTCTCGGTGAGATCCATTAACAGGGGGCCACGCTCGGTGATCTCCAGGTAGGGGATCAGGTTCTTTTGCAGCGCTTCATCGTATTCAAAGGGGTAGTGATTTGCGTATTCCTCCACAAAAAAGTCGAAAGGATTGATCACCACCATATCCGCAATTACCTCAACATCAATAACAAACTCATTCACTTTCTCGGGAAACACGATGCGGGCGAGGTAGTTGCCAAAGGGGTCCTGCTGCCAGTTGATGAAGTGGTTTTCAGGCAAAATCTTCAGCGAGTAGCCCTTGATCATGGTACGCGAGTGGGCCGCGGGGCGCAAACGGATAACCTGGGGCGACAACGTTATATGCCGGTCGTATTTATAACTTGTAAAATGACGAATTGCTACTTTTATTGACATAAACGATGTTTTATGTTATAAACATAGCCTATTTACAGTAAAAAACGCAACAAACCCACCCCTATTTTATAAAAATTCAAAACAATTATAACATTTATAAAAAAGGACAAACCCGGTTATGATTTTTCTAATCTTTTTGGAGGCAACTGTTTTTTATGGCGATGACCTGTTTAAAATGAGTGCAAAAATGCCGCGACATTTTTGCACTCATTTTTGAATCCTATTTTTAATGCTTTTGTTAGTTTTTGTGGCGTTTTAAGCACTTTATAGAAACCTACAGGTCACTTTTATACTATTTACCGATATCCTTTCTATTACCTTTGGATCACCTTTCTGCTACTTTTCTATCACCATTGTTTTCTTTTCAGCTTAATTCGGAAATCTTTATTGATTTTGACAGGATAAGCATCCCACACCCACCGTTTGGTATGTTTATTAATTGGCAAAAATTGGGGATGGTCATCATCCCCAAAAACTAAAACCGGATTATTTAAAAAGCTGCGCTACCATTAAAATACCACAGGCATATTTGAGGCAGCTACGCAGATGTTTGAGAGCGATGGTGAGCTGGTTCTCGACGGTACGTTTGGAGATGCCCAGCTTATCGGCAATTTCCTGGTTTGAGAGTTGCTCGGCCCTGCTCATGTAAAAAATTTTCTGGCAACGCTTGGGAAGGTGTACCAGGTGGTGCGCCAACTCCTGCTGAAACTCCTGGGTCATAATGTGGTCTTCGCCGGTATTGTTGTTAAGGGGTGCCTTAACCTTCATGTCATCAAGAGCCAGCATCACGGGTGCCTTAGCCAAACGCATGCGGTTATAAACCTGGTAGCGTACGGCAGTAAGCAAAAAAGCGGGGAAAGAATCGATAACTAATATATGCCGGCGGTTCCAGATGTTTAAAAACACATCGTGTACCAGTTCCTCGCTGGCCTCGCGGTCTTTAAGGTACAGTTGCGCGGTCTTGAAAAGCCTTACCCAGTACCTGTCGAAAAGAGTGGTAAAAGCTGATTCATCGTTCAGACAAATGGCAGCCCATAATCCGGCATCATCAAGTTGGGTGTTGGGCATATAAAAGGTTGAGTAAAAGTATAAAAAGCGCCGAAATTATTCAATGTTTTATTTTTTGAAAATAATTTCAAAAGCAAACTCTGGCTTTTAAACTCAAATATCCGTTTACTAACTGGCAATAAAATCAGTGTATTCTATAATTTACAATTGTGCATGAGCTACGGCCATGCCTTTTAGATATTTCTATTTAGATACTTAGAAGCTGTTTAAAAATGGTTTCGTAAAATATTATAGTACAAAAAAAATCGTCATTGCAAGTTTTAAAATCCGACGGACTATGAAGGTGGAAATGACAAAGCGAATTGAAACCCAATGTCATGCTGAACTTGTTTCGGCACCTCACTCGCTAAGTATACATCATGCGGATTACCTGTCATGTAGGGTCCCGAAACAAGTTCGGGATGACTTCCATTTTTATAACTTGTCATGGGCAGGCACGAAGCACTCACACGCTAAACAGGCAGATTTGCGCAGTTTGCGATTGCTTGGTGCCTCGCAATGACATAGCTTTATATTGCCATTTTCCCCTTCACAGTCCGCAGATTTTACAATCCGCAATGACGATTTTAGATATTGATAACCAACAATCTAAGCGACGAAAGTTTAGGCATTAACGGTTAACGGTATAATATTTTTTACGGAAATAAAAGGCCAGGTTAACTAAAGCGATAAGGGCCGGCACTTCAACCAGGGGGCCGATCACCCCGGCAAAGGCTTCGCCCGAGTTGATACCGAATACTCCAATGGCAACGGCAATGGCTAATTCAAAATTGTTACCGGTTGCTGTGAAAGCGATAGAGGTGCTCCGCGAGTAATCTGCCCCAAATGATTTGCCGATGAAGAAACTCAACACAAACATGATGGTAAAATAGATTACCAATGGGATAGCGATGCGCAATACATCAAAAGGAATTTGAACAATCAAATTGCCTTTCAAACTAAACATCACCACAATGGTAAATAATAAGGCGATCAACGTTATCGGAGAAATAAAGGGCACATATTTAGTTTGAAACCATTCTTCGCCTTTGATCCTGATTAAGGTGTAACGGCTGATAACACCGGCTGCAAACGGGATGCCCAAATAGATGCCTACGCTTTTGGCGATCTCGCCGATGGTGATGTTCACCGCCAGGCCCTTCAAACCAAATAAGGGCGGCAACACGGTAATAAACAGGTATGCATAAACGCTATAAAGCAATACCTGGAAAATGCTGTTCAAGGCGATTAAACCGGCGGCATATTCACGGTTACCTTCGGCCAGTTCGTTCCAAACCACTACCATGGCAATACAGCGGGCCAGCCCTATCAATATTAATCCAACCATATACGCAGGATGATCTCGCAATAAAGTAATGGCCAGTACAAACATCAATATGGGCCCGATGATCCAGTTAAGGATCAGCGACGCGCTCAGCACTTTAGTATCCTTAAATACTTCGCCCATGTTTTCGTACTTCACTTTGGCCAGTGGCGGGTACATCATCAGGATGAGCCCGATAGCTAAAGGGATATTGGTAGTTCCGCTGGAAAAAGAGTTGATAAAGCCGGAGGACGAGGGAATGAAATAGCCCACCGCCACACCAATAGCCATAGCCAGGAAAATCCAAAGTGTGAGGTAGCTATCAAGGAAGCTTAGTTTTTTCCGTTCGGCCACCGGGGCGCAATTGTTTGCTGACATGATTTATGTGTTATTATTAATTGTTTTATTGCTATTTAACGACTGGCTCAATTCAAATCGCCGCATTGATAAAGCCCCTTCTAACCTCCTCAGGAAGCTACTATGTGTACATATCTTTTGAAATCTTATCACTGAAACAAAAACGTTGTCATTTCGAACGAACCTGTGAGGAATTGTGCGCCGGAGGTGAGGAGAAATCTTATGCGAGTGACAATCTACATCTGATGGTCGCTCGTATAAGATTTCTCTTTCGCACCCCGCTCATCTCCCCTCCTTCGCTCTATCGAAATGACATTTTTTTAGTTTAGAAAGAGATGTACACACAGTAGCCCCGGGAAGGGGCAACTTTTAAAAGTCGGCGACAATTTGATTTACCCCCCTTAAGCATTGGTTGAACCAAAAAAGATTAGTTAACCTGTTGGGTTACAAAATTGGCACAATATGCTTTCACCATATCCCGCACCCTCCTAAACTCGTTCATTACTTCATCCGGTGTACCGGTAGCTTTGGCAGGATCGGGGAAGTTATGATGAAAACGCTCTACCTTACCCGGAAAGAACGGGCAGGCCTCGTTGGCGTTATCACATACGGTGATCACCTGGTCGAAAGGGATGGCCAGGTATTCATCCACATGGTTTGATGTGTGGTTGGAGATATCAATATGATCCTCGGCCATCACTTGAATGGCTTTAGGGTTTACGCCGTGGGTTTCGATGCCCGCGCTGTAAACATTGGCTTTATCGCCGGCAAAAAAACGCAAATAACCTTCGGCGAGCTGACTGCGGCAACTATTGCCGGTACATAGCACTAATATGTTTTTCTTATTCATAATTCTTTTTTCATCACTATGGCAGATACCGGGCAAACATGGCTAAACTCCGATGAGCGCTGCACCTCTGCGGGCACGTCCTCCCGGGCTATTTTGGTGAAACCTTTTCGCTCAAAATATGCGGGTGCAGTTTCGGTAAGCAGGTACATAGCCTGCAAACCCTTTAAGCGGCTCATCGCCTCTAACCTGTTGAACAGTTTACCGGCAATACCAAAACTTCTTTTTTGGGGTTGTACCGCTACCGAGCGCAGCAAGCCATAACGCGTGTATATTTCAATACCTGCAACGCCAATTACGCTGCCATCCTGTATGCCAACAATAAAATTGTCCAGCATTTCGGGCAAATCGGCTACCGGCAGCTTTTCGGCCGCCAGCAGTTCAATCACCTGGTTCCTGTAGGGTTGAGCCTGTTGTATGATCATATTTATACTATTATTTAACAGCAGCCTCCGCCCGGTGTGCAGCAGGCTTCGGCAGTGGCAGCAAGGTTTACTAATTGTACTTTCGGTTTTTCGGCTACCACGGGTGCGCAGCATTCTTCGCCTTTATCATTGGTACCACAGCTACCGCCGCGGGCAATGGCTTTACATTGTACAGCATCAGGGCGCAGGTCGACGGTAAGACTGGTGCCATCCACAATCATTTCATTAGGAAACATCTGGCGGGTATCAAACTCCGAATTGCCAAACTCTATCTTTACCGTTCCATTCGGGTTTAGCGGCAATATCTTTTCTACAATATCAACTATCGATAATGCTTTGCCTACCTTCATGGAGCGTTCCTGTTCCTGGTTCTCGGGCACCCAAAGCTGTACAATGATCTCCGTCCAGGCGTTCATTTTGCCACCACAATCTACCGATGTGATGGGCGCTTGTTTGATCTCGGTGATATGGTAAGCCGCGTCTACCAGTTTGCCTTCCGCGTATTGAAATTGAAGGTCGAGGCCGGGATGTTGCAGCAGGGTTTCTTTAAAAGTTTTCCAGTTAATGGCTTCTACATTATTCATGATTTTTTCAATTATTAATCGTAATATTACGATGTATTTAAACAAAAAATTTTAACAGCAGCTATTCGTATCCTTATATAAAGCAAACAGCGTATTCAATTCATTTTGCAGGTTTTTCCAGGCCTTGGGCTCAATGCAGTAACAGATGCTTACGCCCTCAATTGTACCTTGTATTAAACCCGCGTTTTTCAGTTCTTTTAAATGCTGCGATATGGTAGCCTGGGCCAGGCCCAACTCGGTAACCAGGTCGCCGCAAATACAGGCGTTGGCTTTAATCAGCTCCTGCAAAATGGCAATGCGTGCCGGGTGCGCAATGGCTTTTAATTGCACCGCCAGCCGGTTCTGCTCTTCGGTATATATTTCTGATTTGGTGACGCCCATAATTATATCGCAATATTACGATTGATTATTGGGATATCAAAATTTGAGGGGAAAAATTAAGCAAATTACTTAGCTACCGCGAGTTTAGCGTAGCGTAACTCGTGGTAATATCAAAATTTGGGGAGATTAAATTGATATTAAATGCTTCGTTAGGATTCTTACTCTCTGCTATGATGTTGGGTTAAGGATTTTTTGATTACAAAAACAGGGTGTTTTCACGGGTTGTTTATTGGCAAATCTAATTGTAAATTAGATACTTAAATCCTTAATCTTATTTATATATGAAAAAGTTATTATTAATTGTATCGGCAATCGCAATTTGCGTTTTAACAGTAGTTGGTGTTAAGTCTGTCTTTGCGTCAACTCAATCTTCAGAGCAGCTATTTGATGTTGTAACATTAAATGAACCTATCGGAAAGTTTGGTAGCATTAATAATTGTATAGTAAAGCATGACAAGGACGGATATAAGGTTGTGGCTATGACCAATATTTTGGATAATGGCAAACTTATGGTTCTCATTGCTTTCGCTAAAAAATAGATTAGCTACCGCGAGCTTAGGGATGCAGTATTGGGATCAGCGAAAAGCCTAATCTTTTGAATTGAAGTTAGCTACCGCAATTTTCAATTGCAAGACTTTTTGATTTTATCATTGACATAACATAGTTTTAAGGCCACAAACGACTTGCGTATTAAATGGAGGCATATCTTATTTATTATGGTATTGATTTCGCAGTTGGGATAAGACACAAGAGAAATGTCCGAGGCGGAAAGTTTTGATTATATTTAGGTAATATTGCAAGAATGGTACAAAAAAAGTACTATCGAACCTAAAAATATACACCCAATAAGTTCAATGAATATTCACAAAATGAGTTTAACGAACGTCATTATCATATGCACTGTTGTTGCAGGCACCTTCGCACTCACTGTCGCTATCCTACAAATCATAAAGCAAATTAAAGATGCGGAAGCAAATACAATAGTAGCCGAAAAAAATGAGGCAAAGCAAAAGGAGATAAGCGATTTACAATTTAAACTCCTAAGTCATAGTGATGATATTATTAAAACTCAACAAACTGTCCTTGAACTTCAAAATGAATTAAATGAAAAAAATAAAAAAATTCAAGAATTACAAAACAGAACGTTAAACAATATAACTGGTGGAAAAAGTGTTCCAACTCTTAAATTTAGTGTTCGGGGGCCAATCGGTATTCGTATTGACATTAGTAATTTGACGCGGTTCCCAATTAGAAATATTTCTATTCAATTAGACCGAATTGTGCAGGATTATTTTACATATGACAGCAGTGGTACTGGTCATAGCGATAACCCTCACGCGTTCAAATCAATAGATTTAGATATAGGTGATTTACCAATCAATTTTACTAAAACCATTTATGATGAAGTATATCCTGAAAAAATTGATAATTTCGATTATCTGTATCGAGTTAGATGGTTAAATGGATATTATAGTGGAAAATTTAAGGTAGTTAAAGCCCAAAATAGAGATTTTAAGATTACCGACAATATTGTTCAATATTACTCTAAAGGTTCTGATTGCAACAAAGCTGTCTATATCAATGGCGAATTGTCTCCCACAGAATTACCTGAAAGAACTAAGCCGTAAAGTAATACGTAATTTAAGATTTCAACTTAAATTACCCACCTAAGCAGGCGATGCTTAAGTTGTAATGTTGTATATAGCTTAGTTTTCAATTTAAATTAACAAACCACGAGTTAGGCTAAGCTAAACTCACAGCAGCTGACATAACATAGCTTTAAGGCCACAACCTACTTGCGTATCAAATGAAGGTATATCTTATTATAATACTGGGTGCATTTGCATTCTCACTGAACTCGTGCAAAAGATATGAAGACGAAAAGTTTAGCAAAACCAAATGGACAACTAAGAATGACATGGATTATCCTATGAGAGAACCTATTTTGAATGATTTAATTAAAAACCACAAATTGAAGGGTTTAACATATAAACAGCTAATTGATTCCCTTGGCGAATCTGCCAACTATGGCGACGTTAAGGATAGCATCTATTATAATATCACCGTTAACTATGGATACCTTGATCCTAAATCAGGAAAGTACCTGGTATTGTCGTTAAATAAGGATTCTATCATTAATGGCTTCAAGGTAGTCCAATGGCATAACAGGCATGTAAACGAGTAAGAACTTTAGCTACCGCGAGTTTATTGATTCATTAATTTATAGTTTTATTAAATTATAAATTACCCCGCTACTAATTTATAGTAACCCTCGGCCTTCATTTCAGTTGAAAGCTTATCAATCGCTTTATCAACAGGAGCGGCTTTCTTTGCATGACTATCATCTAATACTTCGTGAAAGAGTTTTTTTAAAATATCCAGATACATATCAACATCAACAACCCCGTCTTTAGATAATGTAGTAAAAACGTCCTGGCGGATATTTTTTACCAGGTAGTTTCCAAATTGCTCTTTAGTGACACTATATGCTTCTAATGCTTCTGGAAACGAAAGAATTTTCCTTTGTACAGCGCTGTGTACAACCATACATTGCCTTTCAAGTTCATAGGCTTTATCGTGGAAAAATTCCTCTCCAACATGCGCAGCTTCCGTATATTTCGACCTATCGGGTAACATAATTTTTAAAGTTAGTAAAATCTTTCTGGTTCATCAAGTCCAATTCGCCGTGCCAGTCACTTCCTTTTAGCGTATTTTCCATATAAGCAAGTCTGCCCCAATCCTCCATCGGAAAATTAGTTCCATTTGGTTCATTATCATAATATGCTTTGTAAAATCGTTCAACAACATTGAATTGGTGATCACTCAAATCCTTTTTAGCAGAATTTAAAATCGTGGTGACTTCCGCCTTTTCAATTGCCTTAAATCCAAATTTAGCCCAAATAAATCCGCCATCTTTTAGCGTCGCATGGACTTTTATTTTGTTAACCCCTAAATTTATATACTGTTTCAAACAACAGGCGGTCACCTTAATAGACAATCGTTGCATTCGGGCAGATAGAGGAAGATTAAAATAATCATGCTCAACAATTAATTGATCGGGATATCTAATAAAAGATCTTTCAAAGATCAAGTCCCGATCATCGTCGTTGTGATCGGTTGCGTACAAACCAACTAACAGCATTGGAGGAGGAGTATCACTCATATCCACTGTTTGCATTAAACTCCCTTCTGCGGTAGGCTTTAACAAATCTGTTATTTCATTTAAAAACGCAAAAATCTCTAATCCTGCAAAATGTTCATTTATAAATTCAGCGGGATATTTTGATTCAGTATGTTCTATTTTAAAGCCTATTGACCTTACTTTATCAATTTCATCCGTCGAGACCTGGTGTGCATTTTCCATTTAAGTTGATTAGCGATTAAAGGTTTAGAATCATTATGCCTGGTAAAAACAAAAGTAAAATAATTTAGCTGCCGCGAGTTTAGCGTAACGGCGGATTTGGATCTACAAACTTTTTCCTGAATGCATTCAACTATATTTGGCCCTTAAGACAATATCATTTTAAAATGAAAAATATATTTGCCCCTTTTATCCGGGAGAAAGGATTTGTTATTCTTGATGGTGCAATGGCTACGGAATTAGAATCGCGGGGTGCCGATCTCAATCATTCGTTATGGTCGGCCAAACTGTTGAATGAAGATCCTGAATTGATAAAGAAAGTGCATTACGATTATTTGATTGCGGGTGCAGATGTTATTACAACAGCAAGCTATCAAGCCAGTTTTGAAGGCTTTGCAAAGCATGGATATAATGCCGAAGAAGCTGTTAAATTGATGCGATTAAGTGTGCAACTGGCTTTTGAGGCACGCCAGGACGCGATGAAAATAATATCCCGAAAAGAAATGCCACTGGTAGCGGCATCTGTGGGCCCTTATGGCGCGCATTTGGCCGACGGATCGGAATATCGCGGTAATTATGGAGTGAGCATAGAAGAGTTGAAATCGTTTCATCGCAGCAGAATTAAGGTGTTAATTGAAACCGGGGCAGATATTTTGGCTTGCGAAACCATTCCGTGTTTGGATGAGGCCATCGCGTTAAAAGAATTGTTACTGGAATTTCCAACCGTGCAGGCATGGATTAGTTTTAGTTGTAAAAATGAAACCGACATTTGCAGCGGCGAAAAATTTGCTGATGCCGTAAAATTGCTAAACCAATCAAACCAGGTAGTTGCAGTTGGGGTTAATTGTACCGCACCGCAATACATAGCTGCATTAATAAAAATAGCCGCGCAAAATACCGACAAGCTTATACTCACCTATCCTAATAAAGGTGAGGTTTGGAACGCGGTAACAAAATGTTGGTTGCCTTCGTCGGCACACCATTCGCATTTCATTGATGATGCAAGAACCTGGTATTTAGCGGGAGCAAAAATTATTGGAGGTTGTTGCAGAACAACTCCCGAAGATATTAAGCAATTGAAGGAGTTGATTAAATGATGCCGCTTTTACGTTTATTGGGTAACGAAAATACTTAGTTTTCATCGACAACATCGGCCCGCTCTTGGCCGCGGGTGGCCCGACACTTTTGTCTTGAAACAAAAGTGTCCAAAAGTTCAAGTCAGCAGAAATGCTTCTTTTCGCCCGAAGCTGTTCTGCTGACACATTTGGGATCACGAGGGCATCATGTATTTGTAGTTAAACAATCGCAGCTAAAATCCCTTAATCCTAAAAATCCCGGTTCAGACAAACGCGATAGGGATCGGCGCGGATACCGGCCAATGAGCGCAATGCCTGTAGCCGTATGAGCATAGAGCCCGGGCCAAAGGCATCGCCATTATCATTATTATAAAAACTTCCCATCCAACATCTAACTTAATTCAACCTAATCAACTCAATCCAACCTAATCAACTCAATCCAACCTAATCAACTCAATCCAACCTAATCAACTTAATCCAACCTAATCAACTCAATCCAACCTAATCAACTTAATCCAACCCAATTGCACCTCCAGACAATTAAAAAGAAACACCCAACTGTAACCCTGTACCAATAGAAGCCGGCTGATCGTTACCTAACCTTACGGGAAAGGGAACTGAAACAAAAAGACTGGCGTCCTTGCCCCTTTTTATCACCTGGTTAAATACGGGCGTTACGCCAAAGCGGCCATTGGTTTCAAAAGCCATGCGGCCTATAAAAGTAAAGCCATGTTTAAAACGGAACATCGCGCCGGGATGGAAAAGCACCGTACTTACCTTTGAAATATTTTTTTCGGTGCGAATAGCCGGAGCAACTTCAAAACTGACCCCGAAACTGTCGCTTTTTAACAGGTTTACGCCGAAAGGAAAACCAAGTACATATACATTGCCGAAGTTACCTGTAACCTTCCCGCCTGCGTAGGTAGCCAGGGGCTGCACAACGCTAAAATAGCCCGTAACCTTAGGATAGACGACAGGCTGTTGGGCAAAACCTGCTTTAAAACAAACAAGTAATAACAGCGTGGTAAAGTATTTAATCATATTAAAGTGTTTTGATAAGGATGCCGATAATAGCAGCGATGAGGATGATATAGGGTTCCTGTAGTTTTTTGATATAAATGAGTGCCAAAACAGCCGCGACAGCAATTAAAGCGGTAGGTTTATCAATAATTGACCGCAGGCCAATAACGATAACCGAACCCACTAAAGCACCGATCACAGCAGCGGTGATGCCTTCTACAAAAGCTTTGATACTGGCATTTTTGGCTATCTTTTTAAATGAGGGTGCAAGCGCGACAGTAAATAAATAACAGGGTAAAAATGTAGCTAACGCGGCTATGCAGGCGCCGGGGAAACCAGCCACCAGATAGCCTATAAACCCCACGGTAATTACCACGGGTCCCGGAGTTATCATTGCTACGGCAACGGCGTCTAAAAACTGGTGCTCATTTAGCCAGCCGAATTCTTTTACCACGCCGCCGTGCAGGAAGGGTACTATAGCTAACCCGCTGCCAAAAACAAAAGTGCCTGCTTTAATAAAAAACCAGGCTATCTCCTGCAAGGTTTTCCCCTCGTATTTCCAAAAGCCGGTGCTAATTAATATGCCCGCAGGCAAAGCAGCAGGCTTCCTGAGCCATGGTGGCGGCGCCTTGATTATCATATACAAAATACCGCAGGCCAGGAATAAAAGGATCTCTTCCCGCTCGGTAAGCACGGTAATCACTACACCTGCCACATAAAATAACCATAAAAGCCATTTGGCTTTCATTAACGCCGGTTGAAATTTACTGATAGATTTGACAGTAAGTTTATAGGCGCTCATGGCTATAATGCCAATTACCGCCGCCCCTACGCCGTAAAAAATCGCCTGCATCCAGGCTAAACCGCCATAGAGTTTGTAGGCCATACCCAATAACACCACCATCACAAATGAGGGTAGCACAAAGGCAAGCCCTGTTAAGGTAGCGCCAATTAACCCGTAATGCACAAAACCAATATAGATACCCAATTGCGCGGCTAACGGACCGGGGGCCAGTTGCGCCAATGCAAGGCCTTCTTTATATTCTTCTTCGGTAAGCCAGTTTTTATTTTCTACCAGGTCGCGCTGCATATAGCCAACCAGGGCTACCGGGCCGCCGAAGCCCCAGGTGCCCAGTTTCAGGAAGTAAAACGCAAGTTGCCTGAGGGAATATTGCTTAACCATATTACAGCAATACTACCTAATACCTAAACTCTGAAATTGTACGGACTTAACTATTTGTATCCTTTTTACTTTTGAGGGTACTTTTTTTATAAAGGGAAGGATTTTGACCGGTTTGCTTTTTGAAGATCCTGTTAAAATGGCTTTGGTCTGAAAAGCCGGTGAGGTAAGCTACTTCGGTAAGTGAATAATCTGTATTGGTCATCAGGCTTATGGCTTTCTCTATTCTTAACTTACGGATGTAGTCGCCAAAGGAAAGGTTATCAAAATATTTAGAGAACTCGCGCGACAGGTACGCCGGGTTAATCTCCAATTCGTCCGATACCTGCTGCAAGCTCAGGCTCATGTTGGTATCCAACTGATCCTGTATCATCTCTTTAAGTTCTTTGGCCCATCCTGGCGCTTTTTTTGAGTTATTTTGTTTGATGTATTTATGGAATACCTCCAGCAACATCTGCTCGGCCGGCCCTGCCTGGGTATGTTTTAACCGGTGCAGGTGCCTGGCCCAACTGTACAAGCCGTCATAAATGGTCATCCCCAGTTCCAGTAATTCGTGGTCGTTTTTGATGTTATAGGCTAATCCGGAAAAGATAGCTTCTAACCCGGCCGACTGGGGCGCAAAATCATGCCGGTCGGTATCCGCGCCCCTGACAATAGCCGCGATCCGGCTCAGCGCCGCATCTTTAAGCTGATGTTTTTTAATAAAATAATCAAATGTGCATTGATCTTCGTAATGGGTATATTCCACATCAGGCAGGTCGAAAGGTGTTGCACCTAACTCGGCGGCTTTTTGCAATACCTGTTCAAAAGGTACAAAAATAATTTCCGCTTCGGCATCAATAAACCGCCTGATGAGCCAGGGACAAGCTATGCGGTCAATCTTAGGGCGTTCACGGGTGATCCATTTCATTGGCGGTAATTAGTGTTACAAATGTAAGCAAGAAGCTTTGAGTATTGGAAGGTGTTTAAAAATGACCCAATCATAAAGAATTATCAAATTCGGCTGTGGATGAAGGGGGAGGATGACGTAAAAGTTTACCATCTATCCCCTGTCATGCTGAGATGTAAATCCGACGGACTCTGAAAGGAAAAATGACGTAAAAGATTTGTCATCCTGAGGAACGAAGGATCTTCTTCGCCATGCTAATTGCAGACTTTTATAGTGAAGAAGATTCTTCGTTCCTCAGAATGACAGGGTGGAGAGGGGTGTTTAATATTGATACCCAACCAGCTCATTCGCCTGGTAACAAAGGGGCTATTTATCTACAATTTAAACTTAACGCCTCCATTAACTACAAAACCATCTAAAGGGGCATAGATATCCTTGAATACCGGGTTGGTAATATCGCCGCTATATATCGGGCCGAATTTGGTTTGCCGGGTATCGGTCAGGTTTTCGAAATTGACAAAGAGCGAAAAGCGTTGCCAGGTTTTCTCGGCCATGAGGCCTGCCGTCCAATAAGCCCGCCCCACGGTGCCATCGTTAAGCCGTTGCGGACCGAAATAATATGCCTCTGCTCCTATCTTAAATTTACCCTCCACCTCGTAAACCAGCACATTATTTAAGCGATGTTTTGATACCAGTGGGTAAGTGCTGATGGTATTACCTGTATGCTGACTAACATCGGCCTGGGTATAACCCAAAAACAATTTGAAATTGCGGTAAGTTAATTTCACGTTGGTTTCCATTCCTTTAGTGTTCAGGTCGCCGCCAGGTTGCAGGTATTGCAGGTTGCCATTGGCCAATTGCGTTAATAAGATAGGGTTATCAATGCGCGTGTAAAAGAATAGTTGATTTATGCTGAAACTAACCTGCTCATCAAACAAGCCGGTACGGTAGTTTACATCGTAGTTGGCCCCGTATGATCTTTCGGCTTTGGTTTCGGCGGCATCTATGGGCAACACATTCCTGAACTGGATGCGTTCGGCATCTTCGGTAAATACATTGGGCGCTTTGTAACCTAAACCACCACCCAGGCGCATAGAGAAATGGCTGTTAAATTTATACAAACCAGAAACCCGCGGCAAAAAGAAAAAACCATATTGGTTATGATAATCGCCCCGGATGCCCGACTCTACAGTGAGCTGATCTGTGGCATCCCAGGTATTTTGCACAAAGCCGCCAAGGGTATTATAGTTATAGCTTCGTAATGGAAAGCTGCTGTTTTTGTCTTCGTTAAATTTCTCGGTAAGGTAATTTATGCCGGTTACCCAGTCCATTTTTTTACCGGTATACGCATAATTGGCCTCGCTGTAACTGGAAACCTGCACGCCCGAAAAACGGTAACCCGGTAAGTTAATACTGCGGTCGAAATAGCTTAGGCTGCTTTTAACGGTGAATTTTTCACGGGTGTTAAAACTATGGTCAAGCTGGGTTTGGGCACTATACCTGCCTGTCTTATTTTCTTCAAAATACGAGTGTGCCGCATTGCCGTTTCCTTCAATATAATGCAGGTCGCCGCCGATGCGGTTTTCGATCATGCTGTTGATACCGATGTTTAACGTGGTGCGATCATTGAAATACAAGTACAGTTTTGGATTTAACGTATAGCGGTTGAACTGGGGGATGGCCGTGAGGTCGATATGAGCGGGATCATAGGCAGTGCCATGGTTATACGCCGCATAAATGGTAGTGCCTATTTTATTGAATTTTTGCGAATAAAAACCGCTGGCATCCAGGCCCAAAGCCGAGGTACCGTTTAGCAGGAAATCCAGGCGCCGCTCATCCGTTGGCGTTTTAGAAACCAGGTTTACCAGGCCCGCAATTGCACCACCACCATATAATGTAGAGGATGAGCCCTTGATCACCTCTACCTGTTTCAGGTCTAAAGGGGCTATCTGTAACAGCCCCAACCCGCCCGAAAAGCCGGAATACAGGGGAAAGCCATCACGGATGATCTGCGTGTATTTACCATCTAAGCCCTGGATGCGGATGCTTGAATTACCGCTGGTAGCCGATGTTTGCTGTGTTTGGATGCCGGTACTTTCTGCCAGCATCATGCGGATGTCGCCGGGCTTCATATTGGCTTTTTCGTCAAGCTCATCGCCGGTAATCACTTCAACCCGGGTAGGTATATTGGCAATGGTGCGGCTGCTCCTGGTAGCGCCTATTACAACGGTTTCCAGTTCCTGGCCATCGCCTTTGCCGGCGGCCCGCAATAAAATAAGCAGAGTGTTATTTTGCGCCAGGGGAAAAGTGAGGGTATCCAACCTGGTTTGGTAACCAACATAACTAAATTTAATTACCTGTTGACCATCCGGTATTTTAGTGAGCGTGATGATACCCGCGGTATCAGATGCAGCAGCGATAGACAGGCCCTGTACGGTAGCCGTAGCACCAATCAGCGTTTCCTGGGTTTTGCCATCTTTAATAACGGCTTTAAATATGTTTTGAGATTTTGCGGCAACAGTATAAAATAGTGCGATAGAAAGCACAATAAGTTTTTTCATTTTTTAATAATTAAGTTAAATACAGCTTGAATTGACGGGTGTATTAACCTAACTGGGGCGGTTGCCAAATGGCAAGTGATACTTGCTTAACGAAGGGAAGCTGGTAGAAAAAGTGCGTTTTCTCCGGGGTTTCTGCAACACGTTTAATATGTAGCGCAACGGGTTTTGCTACAACAAAGCCTACACAGGCGCCACAGATAAAAAACGGCGAGCAGCCGGCACAATCCTTCTCTTTACTGCCCTGTTCTTTTTTATCTGCCTGCTTTAACCTGCAGTCATTATCGGCACAGCATGGCTTTGCCGAAAGCATGATCACAAAAACCGCTAAAAATAGGCAGAATAACTTCACGGCGTAAAAGTATAAATTTCTATCGATATGCGCTAATTTGGGCGAGATTAAGGCCTGTAGCATCCGTTATATTGAGGTAACGATATTATTTTGTAGAAGCGATAACATTGGCCCGCTCAATTGCCGCGGAAGGGCTGTTACTTTTGCTTGATACAAAGTAACCAAGACCGAGCAAAGCGAGATAATGAACACCAATAAAAACAGATTACTGGTGAATAAATCAAGTCAGCAGAGATGCTTCTTTGCGCTCAAGGCCTTTGCCCTGCAAAACGGGCAAAACCTGGGCTGGGATTATTTTGCCCTCGCTCTCCTTTGCCCCGCCGCAAAAACTCCCTATGCCCTGCCAACGCACAACCCCGCATTGTTTTGCCCGTTTTCGCCCGAAGCTGTTCTGCTGGCACTTTTGGGAAGACGAAATCATTACGGCGATATGAAGCTAAATTCTGTTAATCCCGTAATCCTAAAAATCCCGGTTCAGACAAAAACCCTGTTAATTCTTATTCAGACCAACGCGATAGGGATCGGCGCGGATACCGGCCAATGAGCGCAATGCCTGCAGGCGTATGAGCATAGAGCCCGGGCCAAAGGCATCGCCATGAACAAAACAAATTTCCAGTAAAAAATTATTGCATCAACGCAGGGCTAAAAAAATCTCAAAAAAAAACAAAAAAGTATGTGTGTTGATAACTGTAAACTACACATGTAAAGTATAAACCGGTAATTACCAATTTTAATGATCACCAAACAAGAGTTTCTGATACTGTACCAGAAGTACATGAACGGGCAATGCACCCCTGCCGAAAAAGCATTGCTTGACAGCTACCGCGACGAAATGACGCTGCAAGCTGATGGCTGGGACGATGACACTACCAACGAGCAGGATGTCAGGAACAGGATATGGCAAAAACTAAGCGAAAGCCGCAACGTGGTTGAGCTTAAACCACGACGAAGCTACACTTATCAGTGGCTTAGCGCGGCGGCGATTATCTTGATGGTACTTTTTGCCGGTTTGCTTTTTGTGAAGCGGGATAAACCAAAGCCGCAGCCAACATCACAGTTAGCACAAATCAAACAGATAGTACCGGGTGGCAACAAAGCCTATCTTACCCTGGCCAACGGTACCCGCATTATTTTAGATGATGCAAAAAAAGGCCAGATAGCCGCGCAAGCCGGTATACAGGTAAGCAAAACCGGCAACGGCATGGTGGTTTATCATTTCAGCAAAACCGCCGCCGCCGCTAACACCATACCCGAAATAAACACCATTACCACCCCCCGTGGCGGGCAATACAAAGTTGAGCTGGAGGATGGCACTAAAGTGTGGTTAAACGCGGCATCGTCTATCAAATTTCCGCAGGCTTTTACCGGCAACAACCGCGAGGTTGAGCTGAGCGGCGAGGCCTACTTTGAAGTTGCTAAAAACAAAGCCAAACCCTTTATTGTAAAAGCCAATGGCACACAGGTACAGGTATTTGGCACCCACTTTAATGTGAACGCCTATAGCGATAACAGCAATGTAACCACCACACTGGTTGAAGGATCGGTGCGGATGTCGAACGCTGCATCGGCTGTTATGCTGATGCCGGGGCAGCAGGGTACAGTTGCCCAAAACGGCGCTGCAATAAAGGTGAGTAAAGCCGATACCGAAGAAAGCCTGGCCTGGGTAAACGGTTTTTTTGTATTTCATGACGAAAGCATCATCAACGTGATGAAACAGGTAGTACGCTGGTATGATGTGGATGTGCAATACAATGATGAGGATGTAAAACTGAACGAATTTGGCGGAACCATTTCCAGGTACAAAAACATAACCGAACTGCTCAACAACATGCAGTTAACCGGTACCATTCACTATAAAATTGAAGGAAGGAGGGTAATACTTACAAAGTAGCTATACATATTTTTAAATATTACCTGTCGGCAATAAACCAGGAGCGTTCGCACCGCCCCTGGTATTAGCTTTTACGCTGCCAGGTAAACCAATGATCATTTTTCTCATAACCAATTATTTAACCTAACATTCAAATGTATAAAAAAACTACTGCAATAAGATGCAGGGAGCTGCCCTGTGTCGTATCTAAATTATTTCTGATTATGAAATTGTCGTTCTTTTTGTGCCTGGTTTCTGTGCTGCAGGTGAGTGCCTCATCTTTGTTTGCGCAAAAGATCAGCATGACCAAAAGCAATGCTTCACTAAGTGAGGCGCTGAAGGAAATTCACAAGCAAAGCGGTTTCAGCATTTTGTACAATTCAAAAATGCTGAAAAAGGCTGTGCCGGTTAACGTGAACCTGCAAAATGCCGATCTGGATGAAGCCCTTAAACAGTGCTTTCATGACCAGCCCTTTAGCTACGTGATCAACAACACCACTATAGTTGTCACCCCTAAACCGGTTGAAAAAGCACCCGCGCAAGCTATCGCCATAACAGGTACAGTAAAAGACGACAAAGGCCAGCCCCTGCCCGGTGTTACCGTTAAAATAAAAGGCACTGATGTAGGCACCCAAAGCGGGCTTGATGGTACTTACAAACTCACCGTTAATGATAATACTGCCGTATTGATATTTAGCTTTATCGGCTTCGTAAACCAGGAAATTGCTGTGGGCAGCAAAACCCAGGTTGATGTTGTTTTAAAAGAACAAACATCGGCGCTTAACGAAGTGGTTGTTGTAGGTTATGGCACGCAGAAAAAGGTAAACCTTACCGGCGCGGTATCAACCGTGAGCGGCGAAACACTTAACAAACGCCCGGTTGTAAATACAGCCTCCATGCTACAGGGCCTGGCCCCTGGTGTACAGGTAAACCAGGGATCTGGCGAACCGGGTAACGAGGGCGTATCTATCCGCATCCGTGGTAACAGCACTTTTAGCGGCGCGGGATCTGACCCCTTGGTATTGATAGATGGTGTACCTGGCAACTTCAGCGATGTTAACCCCACCGATATTGACAATGTATCTGTTTTAAAGGATGCTGCGTCGGCATCAATATATGGTTCAAGGGCCGCCAATGGCGTAATATTGGTGACCACTAAACAAGGCAAGGCCGGCCAGATGTCGGTTTCTTATGATGGTAACGTGGGCATTTATAAACCTACCAAGCTGTTTAAGGTGGTTACTAACTCGGCCCAGTATATGGAGCTTTTTAATGAGGCGCACATCAACAGCGGCATTACCGATCCGGGTTCGCTTTACCCACAGGACCAGATAGACCTGTACCGTAACAGCACCGATAAACTGCACTACCCCAATACCGATTGGCTAAGCCTCATCTTTAAAACCGCCCCTACCCAAAACCACAACCTTACTTTTAGCGGCGGTACCGATAAAACTACCTATAACGTATCCTTAGGTTATGTAGATGAAAATGGTATTATGCGGGGATTTAACTATAAAAGGTACAATGCCCGCATCAACCTGACCTCAAAAGTTAACGACCATATCAAGTTTGGCACCAATGTATTGCTTAAATCGGGCACTACAGAGTCGGTTGCAGGTGGTTCAAAAGATCTGTTCCTGTCGGCCATGTCGCAGGCACCAACTTATAGTCCTTTCCTGCCCGATGGCAGCGGCAGGTACACTTATAAAGCCTATGATTTTGAGTATAACAACAAAAATCCTATAGCCGAGCTTGACAAAGGTTTTACCCATAACGATAACGATTATGCTGTAAACGCCCAGGGTTGGTTTGAGGTACAGTTTAACAAGGATTTTTCATGGTATACCAAAGGTGCCGTGAATTTTAACATGGATAAGTACAAGGATTTTAAATCGACCATTGATGAGTACTACTTCCATAGCCAGCAATTAGGCACATCGCTTGATTTGGGTAAAGGCTTAACCGACCAGGACGAGCAAACCGTTTATACCAACCTTTACAGTTACTTAAACTATGCCCATAACTTTGGCGGCCACAATATTAAGGTACAGGCCGGTTACAGTGTGGAGCAAAGCAAATACAGCTATTTACAGGGTTACCGCAAAAACTTCCCCGATGAAAATTTGCTTGAGCTAAACGCTGGCGGTACGGATATCCAGAGCGCTAATGGCACGGCCAACCAGTGGGCATTAATGTCGTACTTTGGCAGGGTAAATTATGATTACAAAGGCCGTTACCTGTTAGAAGGCAACATCCGCGATGATGGCAGCTCCAAATTTTCGGGCAGTAATAAATGGGGGATTTTCCCATCCTTTTCTGCCGGCTGGCGTGCCACCGAAGAGCCTTTTGTTAAGGCGCTTAACTTAACCTGGCTTGACAACTTTAAACTAAGGGGATCATGGGGCCAGTTGGGTAACCAAAACATTGTTATTGGCGGTTACGGTGCTAACTACCCTTACCAGGCCTTGCTTAACCTAACCGGCGCTTACTCGTTTGATAACAGCACCCTGACTACCGGCGTAGCCCAGCAAAATCTGAACAACCCCAATATCAGATGGGAAACCACTACCATGACTGATATTGGTTTGGATTTTACCTTGTTTAGAAATTTTACCATTACTGCCGATTGGTATAACAAAACCACATCAGACATTTTAAGGCAATCGCAGGTTACTGCAGTTGTGGGTTTAGGCGCACCTACCATTAACGATGGTGTGGTTAATAACCGCGGCCTTGAGCTTGGTATTAACTATAACAACATGATTCACGATGGCGCTTTGCGCGGCTTTGCATACAACGTGGGTGTTAATGTTGATCATAACCGCAACAAACTGGTACAGTTTGGCCAAACCGAAAAGTCGGGTTATACCATTAATCAAAACGGCCAGCCATGGAACTCGTTTTACATGCTGCAGGTGACGGGCATTTTCCAAACCGCTGCCGAAGTGGCCAGTTCGCCAAAGCAATATAATGACAGCACCCTACCCGGCGACTTGAAATACAAGGACGTGAACGGCGATGGTAAAATTGACGATAACGACCGCACCATTATTGGCGGCGTTTACCCTAAATTAAACTACTCTTTTAACCTGGGTGCCAGCTTTAAGGGCTTTGATCTATCCGCCATGATGCAGGGTGTGTATGGCGTAAAATCATACGTATCGGGCTGGGGAACTATCCCGTTTGTACAAGGTGCTTCACCAACTACCGACTGGCTTAACCGCTGGACACCAGAGAACCCATCAACCACTATGCCGCGTATTTACTGGGGCCAGGGTGCACCAGATAAAATAACCCGTCCGTCGTCATTCTTTTTACAGGATGCATCATACCTGAGGCTTAAAAACCTGGTGTTTGGTTATACCATACCGGCACAGCTTACCAAAAAGATAGGCGTTAACCGGGTGCGGGTTTATTTTGCCGGCGATAACTTGCTTACCATCACCAAATTTAAGGGACTTGATCCGGAACGGTATGGCAGCGGCGACCTGGTACAGTACCCGCAAAACAAGATCTATTCTTTTGGTCTAAACGTTACCTTTTAATTAGTCCCCACATGAAAAACCGTCTTATAATAACCACCATATTTGTTACAGCGCTGTTTTTAGGCGCCTGTAAAAAAACGCTCGACCTTAACCCGCTCGATCAGATAGCAACATCAACCTTTTATAAATCAAAAGGCGATTTTGACCAGGCCCTGGCCGCGGTATACGCATCCATGCAGCCCGAAGAATTTTCGGTAGGTATAGGTTTCAGGGATTGCTTTACCGATAACGGCTACAACCAGTTTAACTCGGGCAGTTCAAAAGATTTTGTGCAAGGCAATTTTAACCCCAACACCGGCGGTTACGAAACCGGTATTTATAATGATAGCTATACCGGCATTGGTCGTGTAAACCTGTTTTTACAAAACCTGGGTAATTATAAAGGTGCCGATATCAGCGATGCGCAAAGGAAGATATACGAGGGCGAAGTAAGATTTATACGCGCGTACTTTTATTTGCAATTGTACACCATTTATGGCGATGTGCCGCTGGTACTGCAACCACTTGACCTTTCAAACCAAAAGCAGCCAAAAGTACCGGCAGCGCAGATCCTTACCCAAATAACTACCGATCTTGATTACAGCATTGCCAACTTAAGCACCAACGCTTACTACGCCAATGGCGGCCACGCGGCAGCTTCATCGGCCAAAGCGCTTAAGGCAAGGGCATTGATATTTGCGGCATATGGAGCCACCGGTACGCCCGACCCGGCTATACTTACCCAGGTGCGCGACCTGTGTACCGACCTGATGGCCCAATATAAACTGAGCACCAATTTTGAAGATGTATTTAGGGATGCCACGCAAAAAGGTAATACCGAGATCATTTTCTCCATCAACTTTTTATCGCCTAACAATACCGCTCCCTGGGACCTGTATTATGGCGATTATGATGCCTGCGCACCGCTGCAAAACATGGTTGATGCTTTTGAATGTACCGATGGCCTGCCATATGGCACATCGCCGCTTACCGATACCAAAGACCAGTTTAACAACCGCGACCCAAGGTTACGTAAAACTGTTTACAGGGATTCTGTTGATTTTGGCAATGGCAAGGTTTACCATCCATCAAATCTTCGTCCTACAGGTTACGGTACCATCAAGTTTTTGGAACCTAACAATATGCCTTACGGCTTTTCTACACTTAGTCAGCAGGATGCCGTAGTATTACGCCTTGGCGAGGTTTTGCTTATGTATGCAGAAGCCCAGAATGAAATAGCAGGCCCGGATGCCACGGTTTATAAAGCCATGACCGATTTGCGTGCACGTGTGGGGATGCCGCCTTATCCCGCAGGTTATACCCAGGCCCAAATGCGCGATCGCATCAGGCACGAGCGCCGTATTGAGCTTGCCTTTGAAGGCCTGCGCCATTTTGATTTACTGAGGTGGCATATTGCCGGCCCTGTTTTAAACGCCGTTAAAACCAGCCTCATCAACTATCATTTTGAAGACAAGTTTTACAAATGGCCGCTACCACAAACCGAAATTGATAAAAGCGGCGGCGTGTTGGTGCAGAATCCGAATTATTAAGATTAGCAGCTTGAATACCTATGAAAACGAGGCCCCCGGATTAATCTCCAGGGGCTTTTTTGTAGAGACGCATATTTGCCTAAATTTAAACAATGAAAACCTCTACCTCTTTATTCATAATCAGCCTCGCTGTGATAAGCCTTCTCATGCCGCCGGCTTATGGCCAGCGTTTGGAAGCGCAAACCGATAGCCTGGTTAATGCACGCCTGCCAGGTATTGCGCCCGGAGCCGTGGTATTGATAGCGAAAAAGGGGCAGGTGATCTATCGCAAAGCTTTTGGCCTGGCCGATCTGAAAACCAAAGCTGCTATGACCCCGGATATGATCTTCCGCATTGGCTCCATGACCAAGCAATTTACCGCCATTGCCGTTTTGCAATTGGTTGAGCAGGGTAAGATCAGGTTACAGGACAGTATCCAGGTATACATACCCGATTTTCCGCACAAAGCCTACCCCATCAGTATTGAAAACCTGTTGACACAAACGTCGGGCATAATCAATTTCCAGGAGATAGCACATCCCGATCCTAAAAAAGTACATGAACATTATACCCCGGCGCAGGGCGTCGACTATTTTAAAGACGAACCGCTGCGTTTTAAACCGGGCAGCCAGTTTGAATACAGTAATTCTAACTATTTTTTGCTGGGTTATATTGTTGAGCGGGTGAGCGGTCAATCGTTCGACAGTTATTTACAGGATCATATTATTGGCCCGGCAAATTTAAAGCATACTTTTTACCTGCCCACTCATCCGCAAACCGAAGGCATAGCCGGCGGCTACTCCAGGTTTGACGGCAAGCACTGGGAAAACGCCGAACTCCAGGACCCAACCATGATGTACGCAGCCGGTGCCTTAACATCCAATGCCGACGATCTGCTGCGATGGCACCAGGCTTTAAGCGATGGCAAACTGATCAGTACAGCCATGTTAACCAGGGCCTACACCGGTTTTAAACCAACAGATGCATTAGCGCAATACGGTTACGGGTGGTTTGTTAAAGATATTGACGGCATCAAAACGGTAGAACACAGCGGCTCGACAGACGGCTACCAAACCGACGAACTTTGGCTGCCGCATGAAGATGTACTGGTAATTACCCTGTTCAATGGCTTTGAAACTGATATGGATTGGCAGATGATCACCAACGATATTGCCCGCTTTGCCATTGGACACCCGCTTAAAACCGGGATACAACTGAATGACGACAGCCTGAAAGCCCTGTGCGGAACGTACGCTGTAGGTACAGACCACCAGATGGTGATCAGCCTGAAAAAAAACCAGTTATATGTAGAGGCCACCAACCCCAAAGACCGCCTGCCCCAAGTGAAGCTTTTTGCCGAAAGCCCCAGTCGTTTCTACATCAAAGAAGCCGCGTTAAAATTTGAATTTAAAATAGATGCAGGCACAGGCAATTATGTGCTTACTACGTACAACGCGGCCGGGAAAGATGCGGATTGGAAAAAGGTGAAGTAGGGTTAGGTTATTTGTTTAATCCACAATTTCACCCGGCTTAAAGTCAAAAGTTTTAAAGATTTCATCTATATCAAGCTCACACTCTTTGGGGAGGTTTATGGTAGCGATACTTCCAAAGTCGACCTGCCAAAAGCCGCCTTGCCGCATAATTTCATCCCCTAAAACCCTATACTCCGACTCTTTAAATTGTGCTGAAAGGAAAAAGCGCCGGGTGACAAAATTTGAATCATTAATGATTTTTACGATCTCGTGCTCCCCGTTTTTATTGATCCTGATTTTAAATTCTGTTCCATAAGTTAACCGGCAATTGAAAAGCTCATTTTCAATCATCCTGAAAGTATCCTCGGAAAGTTGTTGTACATACAGGCTGGCAGTGATTTGTTCCTGTTTATCAAAAAGCTGTAATTTAATTATTTCTGGCTCCATGGTTTAGCATCCGGTTGTTATAACGTTTCTACCAGTACTATGATATTATTATAAATATACAAATCAATTGACATTATTGATTGCGTAAGTCATCATATTTAATCGCACCGTCTAAACATAATAAATTGCTTGATTCCTTTAAAGTCGCCTTCCACATTCCAGCTATTTGCGTATTGCGAAACTAAAGCCATGCCTTCATCCCAGGGTTGGTTGTTCAAGAGGCAATCCCCTATGATAGGTTCATTGTCCCGTTTAAAAAGATAGATCTTGAGCCAGTTGATTTTGTTTGAGGTTAGTTTATCGGGGATCTGCTTATTCAATAATTCAAATAAGGGCTCACCAATCGGTTGTTCGTCCCATTTACCCTGTAATAACATGCTCCCAAATTTAGGATGCCACAATACGTCTTTTCCATCGGTGTTCACCATAAAATCAAAGTCCGGGTTATGGCTTTCAGAAAAGCTATCGATGATGGTTAAAAAAATGCTGTCAATATAGTTATGGAGGGCCGATTTTACCTGATCCTGAAAAGTAAGGCCTATCCCCACAAAACATTCCTGTATCCCGCCAGGAAAATATTGGAGATGAATTGCCAGCACGATTAACTGTAATACACTTGGGTGATTATTGGGATTGTTTACTATTGTTGTGGCAATCTCCAATTCGTCATTTATAACAATGCCCTGGTATTTATTATGCCATTCAACTTTGTAACCCATTTCAATAAGCCTCAGTTTGAATGCTTCGAGCAACTCAAGATTACGATCAATCGGTTCTTCATCTGCCGGTTGTTGGGGCGGTTCAATAGTTATCGGTTTCTTTTTAAAAAAGTCAAATAATCCCATTCATGTTTTGTAATTAACCTTTTGCAATGGCCCTTTGGGCTATATAAATCGGTTAGGCCGGGATAAATTTATAATAATTTTTTATGGTCATGAGTTTGAAACCCATCCATACAAAGAACCCCTGCTATTTCTCCTGCTCCCAGTAGGGCTAAAGCTTACTACCGTTTCTAAAAGGTTTTTTTACTATTGCCCATATTCCAGTTGTCAAATCGCTCATCTAACACAAATTTCAATTTGTTATAATTCTCCCAGTTGTCATCAACATGATACAAGGTGGCTTTGCTCTGTAAAAGAGTGGCCTCGTAATCATCAAGATATTGGCCTGTGTTAAAATTGAAATACGGCAGCGAAAAGCGATTCCCTATTTCATTGATATCTTCGAGCATTAAAACACCATCGCAACAACGTTCAAAAATTTGCGAGCCTGTTATACCCTGCTTTTTAAACAATGCTATTTCTTGTTCGTGATCGGTTTCAAACTGGCCGCTTACTAAATTCCGGCTTATTAGCCAGCCTAAATACATTCCTGTGTGAACATAGCCTTGAAAATCATCCAGTTCGTCGGGAAAATTGCCGCCGAAGTGCCACTTTGCTTTGTCGTATATGTAGATCGAGTTTTCCAATACTTCTGAATATGCCGTTATTTGGTATCCTTCATTCAACTTTTCGTTTACCAACTCCTGTTGTTTTTTTATAGCATTATCATTGTTCCTACAACCTTCAGACGATTGATCGAGCCAGTTGTAAAACACGCCTTCGGTTATATTGACCACATGATCTTCGACAGTTGCTTTAAAATGGTATGTTTTTCCCTTTACGATTTTGGTAAGATATGTTGATGCCATGATTCCGGTTATCTTAGAAGCTGTCTAAAAACAAAAAGAATCGTCATTGCTGTAAGGAGGAACAACGATTCTTTTTGGACTATAATATTTTTATGAAGCCGCTTTTAGATAGCTTCTTATAAAAGTAAAATATTTCAGGAGTTTTTATTGTTGTAGGCTTTATTATTTACAAAAGATAACTTTGCGTTAATATGAGGCTGTATCATAAATCATGATCAGCCTCTTTTTTCCTTGATTTATCCGGGGACCAGGTGGAGTTATTCTCAAGGGACGGCTTGATTGATGATACAGCCTCATACCACCTACCTATCTCTCCTTTTCTCCCAATGAAAACCAATTGCCCGAGTCATCTTTAAACAGGGCTTCGTAGCCATAAAATTCTTTGGTGGGTTCTTTTTTAAACTCTACGCCCTTGGCTTTCAACTCTTCGTAAGTGGCCATCAGGTCGTTACATTCAAATACCCCAAAACCGAAGGTGCCCTGGCTTACCATGCTGCGCATTTGTGCGGCGGCTTCTTTTTTAAACATCATGCCTTCGGCAATAGCCATCAGGGAAATCTCCAGGTCGGGCTGTTCTGGCGGACAAACGGTAAGCCAGCGCATACCGGGGCCCATTGATGCATCGGTGTGTACTTTAAAGCCAAGTTTATTAACGTAAAACTCATAGGCACTGTCCTGGTCAAGAACAAATATGCTAACGTGGTTCATTTTGGTGATCATATGCTTTGTTGTTTGGTTTCCCAAAGCTGAACAAAACATCCTGCTAAAACCTATTGAAAATTGCTGTTTTTAAGCCAGCCCTTTTCCTGCGCAAAACAATTGGGGATAAATTTTAAAGGCGACACCTGCATCTCGGCCGACCGTTTGATCTCCCGTTGCCGGTATGCCGATGGCGATTGCCCGATGGTCTTTTTAAACAAAGCCGAAAAAGAGGTAACACTATCAAAACCCACGGTGTAGCAAACTTCGGCAACGGGCTTACCCTTTTGCAGCAACAAACGGGCCTGTTCAACCCTAACGGTAATCAAATATTGGTGCGGCGTTTTGCCATAAGTATTTTTAAACAACCTGATAAAATGGAACTTAGAAAAGAATGCCTCATCGGCAATATTATCCAGGTTAATAGCCTCGTGATAGTGCCCGTCAATAAACAGCTTGGCCTGCACAATGCGTCTGTACAAATAAACTCCCGGAAATAAAGCCGCTGCCGCCATTGGGTTAACTGGGTATGCAGTAAAGATACAAAGACATGACTGTTGATGATTTTGTTGTGATGATTTTTTTTCTGAACCGCGATTAAACAGATTTATCAGATTTGTTGGATTTTTTGGCCAACTGCAAACTGGCAACTGCAAACTAATAAAAACATTTTTCCCATTATCGCATTTTAATAAATGCTAACCGTTTAGTATTCTTGTGTACATCTTTCTTATAGCTATAAATGGCTTTAAAACATAGTTCTGCTTTACCGCCAGAAACGCTGAGGGTATTTGAAACAATGCCTCAGCCTTATCTTATTCTTTCGCCGGAGCTTTATATGCTTACGGCAAGCAATGCCTATTTACAGCTTACCGGTAAAACCCGGGCCGAACTGGCCGAGCATTTTCTTTTTGACGTGTTTCCCAAAATTCCGGATTGGTCGCACGAGGAGGGCGGTATTTCTTTTTCGCTTAATACTGTATTGGAAACACACAAGCCGCACCAATTGCCGGTAATGCGGTTTGATATACCATCGGCAACAGACCCGCTGCACGTAGAAGAACGTTACTGGAACACATCACACACCCCGGTTTTGGATGCCGAGGGCGAAATTTGCTACATTATTCACCACACCGAGGATGTTACCGTCCAGGTAATTGCTGAGCGGAACCTGAAGGCCAGCCTCGAAAAAGAAACTGCTGCCGCTGCCCGGGCCGAAAACCTGAGCAGGCAAATAGAAAAACTGTTTGACGAGATTCCTGCCCAGATAGCTATAGTAACCGGGCCCGACCTGGTTTATGAATTTATAAACCCACGCTATAAAACCGAACTTTTCCCCAACCGCGAAGTATTAGGCAAACCCTTGTTATACGCCCTGCCCGAAGTAGCAGGCGAGCCCATTTGGGATATACTGCAGCATGTATACAAAACCGGAGAAACCATGGCAGGCCATGAGATCAATATTCCCCTGGCCGATGAAATCGGCGGTCCGGTAAAAGACCATTATTTTAATTACGTATACCAGGCTATCCGCGATGAGGCGGGCAAAATAACCGGCGTTTTAAGCTTTAAGTACGAGATAACAGAGCTTGTTTTAGCCAAAAAACGGTTAGAACAAAACGAGCAGCAACTGCTGGCCTTAAACCGTGGCCTGGCCAATGCAAACGAAGAGATCCAGGCGACTAACGAGGAAATCCAATCGGCCAATGAGGAGTTGAGTGCCACCAACGAGGAGTTGTTCCAGGCGCAGCGAAGTATGCTGAGGCTAAATGATGAATTGGAAGAGCGGGTTGAGCTGCGCAGCGTTGAACTATTTAACGCCCAGGCCGAAGCGGCTGCCGAGCGCGACAGGCTCAAACGATTTTTTATGCAGGTGCCTACCGGCATTTGTGTGCTTGATGGGCCCGACTTTATTTTTGAACTGGTAAATCCATCTTATCAGCAGCTTTTTCCCGGTAGGGAGTTGTTGAACAAACCTTTGAGCGAAGCCCTACCCGAATTGGAGGGCACACCCATTATTGATATTTTAAAAAGCGTTTACTATACCGGCAACACCTTTGAAGGTAAGGAGCTATTAGTACCCATGGCCCGCACCAAGGATGGCCCCATTGAAGACCGTTACTTTTCCTTTATTTACCAGGCCCGTTATGATGCCGACGAAGTGGTTGACGGCATCCTGGTATTTGTTTTTGAGTTAACTGAAACCATACTTACCCGCCAAAAGGAAAAAGAGAACGAACAGCGTTTCCGTTTTTTACTGAACGCCATGCCCCAGCAGGTATGGACAGCCCGCCCCGATGGCACACTCGACTATGTTAACGAAGTAATTTGCGATGATTTTGGCCAAAGTATGGATCAGATCCTGGGCCGAAGGTTGCAAGAGTTTATCCACCCCGATGACCAGCACATAAGCGCTCAAAAATGGAGGGCTGCCCTGCAAAGCGGTAAGGAATTTATGGTGGAGTTTAGGCTGAAGTTTCATGATGGCCTATATGTATGGCACCTGGCCAGGGCTTTGCCATTGATAGAGAACGGGCACATCCGCCTGTGGCTGGGTACCAATACCAATATCGAAATTCAGAAAAATAACGAGCAAAAGAAGGATGAGTTCCTTTCCATTGCCAGCCATGAACTTAAAACCCCGCTCACCAGTATTAAGGCATTTAACCAGCTGATGCAGCGCACTACTGATGGGCAAAAGCTAAGCACTTTTATCCAAAAATCGGCGACGCATGTGTTACGGTTAGAGAAACTCATCAGCGATCTGTTGGATGTTAGCCGCCTTAACGCCGGTAAAATGGAGTATAACATGGAGGCCTTCAGCTTTTTGGATATGCTTAAAGATAGCATCGAAAGCGTGCAGCAAGCCACCACATCGCACCAGATCATCCTGGAAAAAGCCGAAGATGTTACCTACACCGGCGACCGTTTCCGCCTGGAACAGGTGGTAAATAATTTACTAAGCAATGCCATTAAATACTCGCCCGAGGCGGATAAGGTAATTGTAAACTGCGTTATCCACCCCGATAACAGCCTCATCGTATCGGTACAGGATTTTGGCATCGGCATCGAAGAAAAAAACCTCATGCGCCTGTTTGACCGCTATTACCGGGTTGATAACACTGCCATGCGTTTTGAAGGCCTTGGGTTGGGGTTATTTATATCTGCCGAGATCCTGAAACGGCACCATGGCAGCTTTTGGATTGAAAGTAAACCCGGTATAGGCTCCACTTTCTTTTTCAGGTTGTTGTTGGATGGCGCAGAAAAAGCGGAAGCAATTATCAGGGGTGATGAGTTTTACCAGGACAGCACACTAACCCTGGTTTATAATAAAACCCATCACCGTATTGATGCCGACTGGACGGGTTTCCAAAACCTCGAATCGGTACAACAAGGCTGCCTGCGAATGTTGGATATGTTGCAGAAAAACAAAGTAAGCAAGGTGCTTAACAGCAATATACATGTGTTGGGTAATTGGTCTGAAGCATCAGACTGGGGTAATAACGAATGGTTCCCGGCGATGGAAAAGGCCGGTCTGCGGTATTTTGCCTGGGTTTATTCGCCAAGTGTATTCAGCCAGCTCTCGGCCCAAAAAAGTATCGAAACATTAAAGGGAAAAATCAGTTTCAGCTTTTTTAACGATCTTGAAGCGGCCGAGGAATGGATAGAAAGTAAGTAAATAATACTTTCGCTGCCGAGGCCCGCGTTTAGGTAACCGCCATGGTCCGCCTCCTGTAGTTTAAAACTATAGGCATAGTAGTTCGTCGGAGACATTCGAACAGCGCCGCCCAGACTTACGAAGTTTTGAAAACTTCGTAAGTCTTTCGCTGGCTAATCACATTTTTAAAGGTTACCACTGCCAAAGCTTTACCCTATCATATATCCCATCAGTTCATCCTGTAGTTGCTTAGCCTTAAACACCAACCTTCTGTCGACGATATACTGATCGATGTCGAGGTCTTCGCCCATAAGATTTTCCTTAAATACATCCTTGAACTTGAAATATTTTAAAGAAAAGTCCCATTGGTTTTGCAGGTGTTTAAAAACAGGCAGGTCGGCTTTGTTAAGCATGTTGTAGTTTACTACCACAAAGGCATCCCGGTTTAGCTGCTTAATGCAGTTTAAAATATCCTGGTTATAGGATATCCAAACTTTTAAATACTCCTGGGTATTACTGCGGTAAAACGCCTTTATTTTGCGGGCCCGCCTAAACCGAAACCAGGCCAGCCGTGGAAAAAGCTTGCGGTCTTCATACCTTTTATCCATCACCTTAACATCGCGCCGCAGCAATGAGCTTATTACCGACTGGTAATCGCGGATGATCACCATGTAACAGGCATCTGGAATCAGCTGCTGGTAAACATCAAGAAACATACAGGTGCGCGGGTCTTTCCATCCCCATTGGTCATACAGCTGCTGTTTTACTTTAATAATACTTTTAATCTTTTCCCGCTCATAAATAGAAAAGCTATCAACATGGGCAGCCGTTAAACCAGATCGGGGGAGCTTATGGTTATCGAGGATCTCCTCGTGCATTTTTAAAAATTCGCAATCTTCAAAGTGGCCTTCAATATTGCCGGTACTTGCGCCGCCAAGTCTTTCGCCAAGTTCCATACCACATTTGGTAAGCCACTGGGTAATAAGCGAGGTACCGGAGCGGTGCATGCCCGCTATAATAAGAGTTCGTTTTTGCATAGATGTGACAAGGTTATACATCAAAACATGATGTATCCTTTTGAATAATTTTAGTTAGCTGCTTTATATTTAACCGGCTCAACAGGGTGCAGGTTATTTAAAATAAAATACAGCAACGATGAGGTACTTTCCTGCACGGTGCTTTCGCTTGTATTGATATACAGGTCAGGCTCGTAGGGCACGTCAAACCGGGCGTTGATACCCGTAAGGTTTTTTAGTTTATCGGGATGTCCATCGGGCAAAAAAGCCTTTTTATAAAGCCCCTTGGTATCGCGGCTAATGAGTTGTTTAACCGGGCAATCAATATGCACAACATTTACATGATCGTACTTTTCGGTCAGTTCGCGGCGCATTTCCTCGTAGGGGTTTATAGCGCTTACGATAGTAACAATTCCATGTGCCGAAAACCGGCTGGCCACAAAGCCCAAACGCCTGATATTTTCGCAGCGATCTGCCTTACTGAAGCCAAGATCCCTGCAGATCTCGCTCCGGTATTCGTCGCCATCAATGATCTCGGTCCTTACGCCAAGCTCTGTCAATTCGGTTGCAACATTTTTGGCTAATGTTGTTTTACCTGCACCTGATAATCCGCAGAATAGAAGAATCATAATTTTTTTAATTTTTATGTTTATATCATACTTCGGAAACAGTGCAGGCTGCTTTCGTTAAGTGAACATAAGAAATTAAATTACCGGTTAATTTTGTTACAATGTAAATAGTTCTTTACACAAGTGGAAGCCTCAAGATCGCGACAGCAAAAAACCTTTAAATCTGGCTAAAAAGGGCATTTTCAAACAAATGCATACCACTACGGGGCTACGCAGCCATATGATACACCTAACAAAAATGTTACTTAGTTTAAAGCTGCAAAAACGTGTTTAAGGGATAATTAATGCAGTATTTTAAACATCAGTTCCTTCATCAACTCGCCGTGTGGCGCAAGCGAGTCAACACCTTTGCTCTTTAAATCATACTCGCGCAGGTAGCTGATGATCTGCATGGTTTTGGGGTAATTATAACTGCGACCCGCCAGCTCATAATCTTTCACAAAATAGGGATTTACGCCCAGCTCGCGCGCCAGGTTTTGCTGCGATTTATCTTTGATGTAATGGTAGGCCAGCACCTTGCTGAAAAAATTATTGAGGTTGCCCAGCACCAGTACAATGGGGTTATTTTTAGGATTGGCCTCAAAGTAATTAATGATCTGGTTAACCTTAAAAGCATCCTTTTTACCCAGCGCGGTTTGCAGCTCAAATACATTATACTCTTTGCTAATGCCGATGTTATCCTGTACATGTTTCAGGGTGATTTCCTGCCCGGCAGCAACATTAAGCATCAGTTTTTCAAGCTCGTTAGCAATTTTTGAAAGATCGTTACCCAGGTACTCGGATAACATTGCCGAGGCCTGCGTACTTATCTTATAACCCTTGTCGCTGATAAAACCTTCTATCCAGGCCGGTATCTTACTATCATACAACGGTGCCGATTCAAACACGAGCCCGTTTTTATCAATAGCCTTATATGTTTTTTTGCGCTTATCAAACTTGCCGTACTTGTAGCAAAACACCAGGATGGTGCTCGGCAGCGGTTTTTCAAGATAGCTAAGCAAGGGATCCATGCCTTTTTTATCGTCATCCTTACCCCATTTCATGTCCTGGGCCTCTTTTACCATAACAACCTGGTAATCGGCCATCATGGGATAGCGCTTAGCGGCGTTAAGCACGGTCATAATATCGGTATCCTTGCCGTACACTACGGTTTGGTTAAAACCCTTCTCGGCATCGCTAAGCAGGTTATGCTCAATATGGTTGCCCACTACATCAATAAAATAAGGCTCTTCGCCGTGCAGCAGGTACACGGGTTTGTATTTGCGGTTTTTAATATCCTTAATTATCTCGGCAGCGGTCATTTTAATTCAAAAGTCAAAATTAAAAAGTCAAAAATGACTTTCTGGTTCAATATTCAAAATTAAAGAAAAGGTTGTGGTAAAACGCTGCTATATTTCAAATGTGGAAAGTAAAGTTTGAATTGCATGAAGGCTTGCCGTTAATCATTCTTATTTTTGGCATAATTAACATATTGCTAACGGGCAATAACCATATAAAATTATGTCATTGCGAGGAACGAAGCAATCGCGAACTATGCAAGTCGGCCCTGTAGAGCATGAGATTGCTTCGTTCCTCGTAATGACATGGTGAACTTGTTGTGGATAAGCACAAAGCAATGACGATTTTTACAACCCAATAGCCGCCTTGCGAAGCTATTTTTGACTTTTTAATTTTTAATTTTGACTTCAATTCTACCACCCCTTAACCTCCCTCCCTATCCTTTTAAAATAAGCGATGACGGCAACGGGCAGCTTTCTTTATTTGATGAGATTCGCAAAAAAACCATCATCCTTACACCCGAGGAATGGGTAAGGCAGCATTTTGTACAATATTTAATTAAACAAAAAAACTATCCGCGTTCGCTCATCAGGCTTGAGGGTGGCCTTAAGCTAAACGGGCTGCAAAAGCGTACAGATATTGTGGTATTTAACAGCGTTGGTGAACGCATTTTGATAGTGGAGTGTAAAGCCCCATCGGTAACTATCGATCAAAAAACGTTTGACCAGGTTGCCCGGTATAATATGGTACACAAGGTATCGTTACTGGCAGTGAGCAACGGCCTGCAGCATTACTATTGTATTATTGATCAGCAAAAGCGGGAATATAAGTTTATTGAAGATTTACCGGCCTATAGCAAGCCCGTTTAGGCCACCATTACAAAATGCTGTATTTTTTGGAGAAGCTCATCTGGTTTAAACGGTTTTGATACATAATCGTTCATACCGGCTTCATAAATTTTTTCTTTGATATCCATCAAAGCCGAAGCGGTTAAAGCAATAATAGGGATCCCGGATTTTTTAGGATCGGCCATTTTCCTGATCTCCATGGCGGCATCAAGTCCGTTCATTACGGGCATTTGCAGGTCCATGAGTATAATATCAAAGTTACCGTATTGCATTAATTCCACCGCGCGCATACCATTCTCGGCAATGGTTGGGATAATTTTCCATTTAGAGAGCAGCTTCTTCATCAGCATAACGTTCACCATATTATCTTCGGCAATAAGCATCCTTACGCAAGCCAAACCTTCCGGCTCTTCTGTTTGTGATTTTACAGTAGCAACAACCGGTTTATCTACCACTATTTCTGTTGATACCGGAAACTCCATCGCAAATGAGAACTCAGATCCTTTGCCCATTTTGCTGCTTACATCCATATGCAAGCCTTGCAAATCAAGCAGGCGTTTTACAATGGCCAAACCCAGCCCGGTGCCGCCGTACTGCCGGGTGGTGGTTAACGACTCCTGCGTAAAGGGTTCAAATATGGTACTCAGGTTATGCTCTTCAATACCTATGCCGGTATCTTTTATTGAAAACTTAACGGTAACGGTATTGTGGCGGTCTTCAAAACAGGTTACCCTTACCCATATGTTACCTTTTGCGGTAAATTTTATGGCATTGCTAACCAGGTTATAAATAATTTGGGTGATACGGGTAGGGTCGCCAAAAAGTATCTTATTTTTTAACGAGCTGTCAATATCCAGCTTAAACAAAAGCCCTTTTTCTTCGGCTTTGATGATCGACGCGCCACAGATATTATGCATTAGCTCAACCAGGTTAAAGCGAATGTTTTCGAACACCAGCCTACCCGATTCTATTTTATTAAAATCCAGCACATCGTTTACAACCGCAAGCAAGTTGCTGGCCGAAAACTTAAGAATCTCCAGGTTTTCTTTTTGATCGTTTCTTGGATTGTTCATCATAAGCAGGTTGCTCATGCCAATTACCGCGTTAAGTGGCGTACGGATCTCATGCGACATGGTTGAAAGAAATTCGGATTTGGCATGAGTTGATTTTTCGGCCTTTTCAATAGCCACATTAAGCCTGGCGTTAAGTTCTTCCTGCTCCCTGGCACCGTCTTTTAGCTGCTTTATGTTCTTTAAAAAAGCTGTATAAAAATGACTGTGGATAAATATGAGCAGTATAAAATTAGCAAACAGGGTAATGATAATGGTTGACTGATCTATCCTATCGGGCTTTATATTAATTACATAACCTTTGGTAAACTCAATGATCATAAAAATAAGTACCGGTATGGTGTTCAGCAGGGAATATACCAACCCGCCGGTTTGCCCAAGCATGTAATAGCTAAAAACAATAACCAATATGATAACCTGTATGGTAACAATATTAACAGTTTGTACCGTAAAATACACCACGGTGATATTAACAATGGTGCCTGCACTTAGCAATAAATGGGATATCAACCGCCAGTTGGGCCGATAAGTTAAAAACTTAAATAAAGCGGCAACGCAAACCATAAGGCCCGCAGCTGTATAAGCCAACAGTAGCTGGCCCTGGAAATAAACACTTAAAAGAATAGCACCAAGTGCCACAAACACCAGCGGAAAACCAAAAAAAAGAAGACGAATACGAGCCTGGTCAAGGAACGGCTGATCCTTGAACAAAATCTGGCTTATTGAAAAGTTAAAAAAACTTACTTTTTTACCCATGAATTTCATTGACTTCTTTGCACATGATGTTTAAATACAACCCTGCATTACGGGCCGTTTTAAACATCATGTACAAAGAGCCAATTACAAAAGCAATTAGCAAGCCAAATCAACAAGGTTTTGTTCGATGATTTGTAGTTTGGCCTCTGCATCGGCCTTTTTGCGTAGTTCTATTTCTATAACTTCGGGCTTGGCATTGGCCATGAAACGTTCGTTACCCAACTTGGCATTAACAGACTTAAGGAAGCCCAAAAGGTAATCCTTTTCCTTATTCAGCCTGGCACACTCCGCTACCGGATCAATATTTTCATTCAGGGGTATAAAAAATTCATCGGTTAAGGCAAGAAAATTGACCGCACCTAAAACCTTATCGTTAACCGCTGTAAACGTGCTGATATTGCCCAGCTTGGCTATAATTGCCTGGTACTGCTGATAGTTTATGCCCGAATTTGACTTATACGAAAGTTCAAGCGCGTCTTTTGGCGAGATCTGTTTTGTTTGACGAATATTCCTGATTTGAGTAAGAATTACTTTAACCACCTCAACCTCAGTTAACAACTGAGTATTTATTTCCCCAATATTTGGCAATTGCGCAACAATGCAACAGTCTAAAGTATCCCTTTCCCCAAACAATTCATCGTGCCATAATTCCTCGGTAAGGAAAGGCATAAAAGGATGCAGTATTTTGAGGATGTTTTCAAAGTAAGCAACAGTTGCGTTATAGGTAACCGCGTCAATTGGCTGTTGGTAGGCAGGCTTAATCATTTCCAGGTACCAGGCGCAGTAATCGTCCCAAACCAGCTTGTACGTGGCCATTAAAGCTTCTGATAAACGGTACTGTGTAAAGTTATCTTCAATTTCGCCCAGGGCCTGGTTAAAGCGGCTGCCAAACCATTCAATGGCTATTTCATTAGGGTTGGCAAGGCTGCTATCAACCTCCCAGCCTTTAATCAGCTTGAACGCATTCCAAATCTTGTTGGCAAAATTACGGCCTTGTTCGCAGTAGCTTACATCAAACATCAAATCGTTACCGGCCGGTGAGCATAGCAACATACCTACACGCACACCATCGGCACCATACTGTTCTATCAGTTCCAAAGGATCTGGCGAGTTACCCAATGATTTCGACATTTTACGGCCCAGTTTATCCCTTACGATACCGGTTAGGTAAACGTTTTTAAACGGTGCCGCGCCCCTAAACTCGTGCCCGGCCATAATCATCCTCGCTACCCAGAAAAACAGGATCTCGGGAGCGGTTACCAGGTCGTTGGTTGGGTAGTAATAGTTGATATCGGCATTGTTGGGATCTTTAAATCCGTCGAAAACTGAGATCGGCCACAGCCACGATGAAAACCAGGTATCAACAACATCAGGATCCCGGGTTAAATCGGCAGTAGTGAGTTGTGAGTTTTGAGTTTTGAGCTGAGCTTCTTTGAGCGCTTCTTCAATATTTTTAGCGATAACAAATTCGCCGTTTGGTAAATACCAGGCCGGAATTTGCTGTCCCCACCAAAGTTGACGGCTGATATTCCAATCGCGCACGTTTTCCATCCAATGACGGTATGTGTTAATGAACTTTTCGGGAATAAGCTTTACTTCACCGTCCAACACATATTCTAAGGCTGGTTTAGCCATTTCGCCCATTTTGCAAAACCATTGCATTGATAGTTTAGGCTCAATAACGGCGTCGGTACGTTCGCTAAAACCAATTTGTGATTTATAATCCTCTACCTTGGCCAATGCTCCTGCTTCTTCAAGCAACACAGCAATTTTTTTACGGGCGATAAAGCGGTCTTCACCAACCAAAATCTGCGCTTTTTCGTTCAGCGTGCCATCGTCATTTAAAATATCAATAACAGGCAGGTTATGTTTTTGACCAAGCTCATAGTCATTTAAATCATGCGCCGGGGTAACCTTCAAACAGCCGGTACCAAAATCCATGGTAACGTACTCATCCAGTATCACCGGGATCTCGCGGTTAATCAGCGGAATAAATACGCGCTTGCCATGCAAATGCACATACCGCTCGTCATTAGGGTTAATGCAGATAGCCGCATCGGCCATAATAGTTTCCGGGCGGGTGGTGGCTATGGTAAGATAGCTCTGAGTTTTAAGTTTTGAGTTTTGAGTCTCTTTTTCACTCAAAACTAAAAACTCAGAACTCACAACTTCATAGTTTATATAATAAAGCTTCTGATTTATTTCCTTCCTGATAACTTCCTCATCGCTCACCGCGGTTTTACCCTGCGGGTCCCAGTTTACCATGCGTACGCCGCGGTAAATGAGGCCTTTTTTATACAGGTGGATGAACGTATCAATTACGGCTTCGGATAGTTCCTCGTCCATGGTGAATTTGGTGCGGTCCCAATCGCATGAGGCACCTAATTTTTTAAGCTGATCCAGGATAATACCACCGTATTTTTCTTTCCACTCCCAGGCATAAGTTAAAAACTCGGGGCGGGTAAGGTCTTTTTTGCTGATGCCGCGCTCTTTAAGCATGGCGACCACCTTAGCTTCGGTGGCTATACTGGCATGATCTGTACCGGGAACCCAGCAGGCGTTTTTCCCTTTCATACGGGCGCGGCGTACCAATACATCCTGTATGGTATTGTTTAACATATGCCCCATGTGCAAAACCCCGGTAACGTTTGGCGGCGGAATGACTATGGTATAAGGCTCGCGCTCATCGGGCACACTTTTAAAAAAGTTGTGCTTTAACCAGTAACTGTACCATTTATCCTCGGTTTCTTTGGGTAGATATGTTTTAGAAATACTCATAACGCGCAAAAATACGATTGTTAAGGGTTGATAGCAAATAGGTTTTTGCTGATAGTTCAATAGATCATGGTTGATGGTTCATAGATCATTGTTCATAGTTCATGGCAGCAAAATATCACCCATTTAATAGCACTTTATTTACCCGAATAATCAAAATCAATTAGTAGCGACTATTCCCCATGAACTCCTCTGTCACCATGATCTATGAACCATCAACCATGAACTGATACAATATTTCCCTAATTAAAAAGTTATAGTATAACTGAAAGTGTTAAAAAATGTTAAAAACCATGAAATCATTGCATGTACACCGTTTTTGGCTTGATGTTTTAAAAAGATCAAGACTGGATATTGTTATCAACTGGTTTAACCGCTAAGCCCACTCCCCCAAGGCTTGCCCGTTTTATCGGTTTCTTTAATTCTCTTCTTTGATACCATGTATACTATAATTATAATGCCTGAGCCTTGATTAGCAGGATTCAAATATCAAAATCCTGTTAATCTGATAAATCTGTTTAATCCCGGTTCAGACCAAAAAACATATCAACGAAATCAGCATAATCAAAAAATCAACCGGCCAAAATCTGCACATTTGCATATCTGAAATCTGCACATCTGAAATCACATATGTTCAAAAAGTACTCCTCGCTCCTGCTTATTGTTTTGTTTACCCTTTGGGGATGTAACCGCCAGCCGGCCAACTTGTATAAAGTTGTAAAGGTTAAAGACGGCGATACCATTGGGTTACTAAGCAACGATAACCAGGAAATGACCGTACGTCTTGCCGAAGTGGACTGTCCCGAAAAAACACAGGCCTTTGGGCAGGCGGCAAAAAAAGCCACATCCGATCTTTGTTTTGGCAAATATGTAAAGCTGATTGGCAATGTACATGACCGTTACGGCCGTACAGTGGCGTTAGTTATTTTAGAGGATGGCACCAACGTGAACTATCAGCTGGTAAAAACCGGCTACGCCTGGCAATACAAACAATATTCGCAAAGCGCCGAGCTGGCCGGGTACGAACAGCAGGCCCGCGAAAGCAAGCTGGGCCTTTGGCATGACGTTAACCCTACACCGCCATGGGAATTCAGGCGCGAAAAGAAAGCAGGCTATCAGACCAGCAATCCGGATAGCCTGCAAAATAAACCCAAAAGACATTATAAAAAGCGTAAACCTAAACTTGAAGAAGCATATTAAAATCTTAACTTTATAGACGATATCACGCTATACCGATGAAGTTTACAAAAGCATTTTTCTCCATTGCCTTTACCCTCACCCTCATTTGGATGCTGCAAACAAAATTTGGCCCGGTACCTCCGTTGGGCAAGTTTCTGAGTCCGGCAGATGGTTTTTGGCAAAATGCCGAGAGCAAACATATTTTAACTGCAAGCACACTCAAGTTACCCGGGCTACAAGGCACCGTAACCATTAAGTACGACGAAAACCGCATCCCTCATATTTTTGCGCAAAACGAGCACGACCTATATTACGCCCAGGGCTACGTAACCGCCACCGAGCGCCTTTGGCAAATGGATATCCAAACCCGCAGCGCTGCAGGCAGGCTGGCCGAAGTAGCCGGCGACCAGGCCCTGGAGATAGACCGCTATCATCGACGCATGGGTATGGTTTACGGTGCAGAAAACAGCCTGAGAGCTATGATGGCCGATAAAACCACCCGCCAAATGATTTTGGCTTACACCGATGGTATCAACGCCTACATTCACCAGCTTGGCCCGCGCGAATACCCCTTGGAGTTTAAACTATTGGATTACGCCCCCGAAGATTGGAAGCCTATCAATTGCGCGTTTTTATTAAAACTGATGTCAGAAACTTTGGCAGGCGGCTCAAACGAGTTTGCCATGAGCAACATCCTCAAAAAATTTGGCGCTACAACCACCGATGACCTGTTCCCCGATTATCCTTCAAAAGAAGACCCTATTATCCCGGTAGGTACCAAATGGGATTTTAAACCCCTACCCATTCCCAAAAAACCGGCAGGCTTTTTGGCGCAAATGAATGGTGAAGTCAAACGATCTGTAAAAGAAGAAGGCATCGGCAGTAATAACTGGGCGGTTACAGGCAGCAAAACAGCCAATGGCTACCCTATTTTGGCTAACGACCCGCATCTTGACCTTACCTTTCCATCCATTTGGTATCAAATACAGCTTTCGGCCCCGGGCATGAATGTTTACGGAGTAAGTTTACCCGGCGCACCTTGCGTAATTTTAGGTTTTAACAATAACATTAGCTGGGGCATAACCAATGTTGATGCCGATGTGCTGGACTGGTACCAGGTAAAATTTAAGGATGCTGCCAAAAACGAATACTGGTACAATAAACAATGGAACAAAACAACCCGCAGGGTTGAGGTGATCAACATTCGCGGCAAGGCCCCCTTGTATGATACGGTTATTTACACCCACCACGGGCCGGTTGTTTATGAAGATAAAAGCAAAACAACCCCGCATACGCCCAAATTTGTCCCTGTTGGTGATGCTTTAAGGTGGATAGCACACGATGAATCGAACGAGTTGATGACCATGTACATCCTTAACACAGGTAAAAATTATAACGATTACCGTAAGGCGCTCACCTTTTTTAATGCCCCGGCGTCAAACTTTGTATTTGCCAGTAAGGGTAACGATATAGCTATAACGCCCAACGGAAAGTTCCCGCTAAAATTCAGGGACCAGGGTAAATTTATTATGGATGGCAGCGACCCGGCGAACGACTGGCACGGCTGGATCCCTTTTGATCAGAACCCTACCGTTAAAAACCCACCAAGGGGATTTGTGAGTTCGGCTAACCAATCGTCAACAGATCAAACTTATCCGTATTATATCAACTGGCAGTTTGCGCCATACGAGCGAGGTAAACGCATTAACGACAGGCTTGCCGTAATGCAAAAAGCCACTGTTGATAGCATGCGGCTTTTACAAACCGATGTATACAGCATCCGCGCCCAGGATATGATGCCTGCGTTAATGAAATACTTAGATGCCACCAAGCTTGATCAAAACCAGTTGGCGGCTTATAAAATTGTGAAAACCTGGGATAAGAACTTCGCTGTAAATTCTGTTGGCGCAACCATATTTAGCAACTGGTGGTTAGAGATTTACAGGATGATTTGGAGCGATGATTTTGGCTCCAAAGAATTACAGGCCAATTACCCATCTATGGACCGGACCGAAAAACTGATTTTGCAGGAACCCGATTCCAAATGGTTTGATAATATCCACTCGCCGGCAAAAGAAACCTGCACCGAAGTAATTAACCATGCCTTTGTAAACGTTATTGACAGCCTTACCCACAAATACGGGCAACCCGGCAAAAGCTGGCAATGGGGCGCTGTTAAACCAATGGAAATTGAGCACCTAACCCGGCAGGAGGCCTTAAGCTCGGGCAATTTTGAAAGTGGTGGTACCGGCTCAACCATAAACGCGTTGATTAACGGGCATGGCCCATCATGGCGTATGGTGGTACAAATGGGGCCAACGGTAAAAGGCTACGGTATTTTACCCGGCGGCGAAAGCGGCAACCCTGGCAGCTTTTTTTATGACGATATGTTAAAAACCTGGCAACAAGGCCAGTTGAAAGAACTATTGTTTATGCAATCGCCCGATGAAAAATCGCCCCGTATTAAAACAACCTTAACCATCAGCACTAAAAAATAACATCATGCTATTTCTCATCATACTCATTTTATCCTTTGCAAGCGGCTTTTTTTTACCCTGGTGGGTAGTTGCAATAGCAGCATTTTTAGCCGCCATTTTTGTAGGTAAAACCGCTGGCCAAGCCTTTGTATCGGGCTTTGGCGCGGTCTTTATTGTATGGGTGGTATTAGCGCTATTTAAAAGCATCCCCAATGATCATATCCTGGCCAAAAAAATAGCTGTATTATTTCAACTGCCATCCTGGTGGTTAATATTGATCATAACCGGGCTGGCAGGCGGCTTGGTAGGTGGCTTTGCCGCGCTATCCGGATTACTGGTTAAAAAGGCTTTTGAAAAAGAGCAGGTATAAAAAAACGTGGCCTGTTTTGAAGCGGGCCACGTTAAACATAAGCTTTTAACAACGCTTATTTAAAATTCTTCAGGCTTTCTTTTAGTGCTGTAACTTCTTCGGAAGTGTTTTTTGACGCGGCAAAAATATCCTGTGATGAATCATCATTGCCGTAAAAGTTTGAATCGGCATTGTTGTCGATATTTAAGCCAGAACCGTTAAGGCTGATCCCTGCAAATAAACCACGACTGCGGGAGTAAGAGTAGATCTCGGCCTCTAACTTAGCATCAGATACTGCCGATTTATTGCGATTAACCGGGCCGGCAGCCGCAGAAATATCGCCACCAATAGTAAAGCTACCTTTCTTAATATCGGTTAAAACTGATTTGTGACGGAACACCAAAACCAAATCCACCGATTGAACGCCGATCTGGAAACCAACGCTGCCACCGGTTAGCGTTACAAATACAGGGTCGCTCCATTTGCCATCGCCCAGTTTTACCATAGCTACGCCTTTACCGCGTTTGCCGCCAATAAGCAAACCGCCGTTAAGTAGTTTGGGAATAATCACAATACCTTCGTATTTTTTGATTAATTCGCTGGGGATACTTTCTTTCATTTCGGCAAAATCCTTCAATACGTTGGCCGAATTTTGGATCCTTACGGTTTCCTTTTCATCCGGCTTTGCCGATATCAGCACAAAAAATAAACTTAGTAAAAGCGGGAACGTCAAAAATTTCAATGTTTTCATGGGGTTGATTAATACAAATAATGTGCATAATTAACGTATTCAACCCATAAAAAGTGCAGTTGTTTTATTTTTTGACGATGTTTTAACGGTTTATTTAGGAATTTGGTCGGAGCAAGTCGTAGATCCAGACTTACAAAGTTTTAAAAACTTCGTAAGTCTTTCGCCAGTTGGTCTGCGACATGTTTTCTTCTACAAAAAAAGCCTTGCCATAACAGCAAAGCTCTTTCAAAACAATTTTCAACAATTAAATTATTGCAAAGCTTTTAAAGTTGCCTTAAGCGACCTCACAGATTCGGCGCTGCTTTTTGATGAGGCAAAAATATCTGCCGAAGAATCTTTATCGCCATAAAATTTGGCATTAGCCGATTTATCAATACTCAGGTTTGAGCCATTGATGCTAATACCGGCAAACAACCCGCGGCTGCGTGAGTACGAATAGATCTCGGCCTCCAGTTTATAATCTGTAGTAGCTGTCGAACTGCGGCCCGCCGGACCAGCAGCTGCAGAAATATCTCCGCCGATGGTAAAATCGCCATTTTTAACCTTGGTCAGCACGCCTTTATGACGAAAAACCAACACCAGGTCTACCGATTGCACGCCTGCCTGCAAACCCAAACTGCCGCCTGTAATAGTTACAAAAACAGGGTCGCTCCATTTACCACCGCCCAGTTTTACCACAGCCACGCCTTTGCCACGTTTGGCACCAATGCCCAGGCCGGCGTTGATCATTTTAGGGATAATCACAATGCCCTCATATTGCTCCAATAATTGGTGCGGGATACTTTCTTTTATCCGGCCAAACTCTTTGAGCACTTTTGTTGAGTTGTGTACACGCTCGGTTTCCTTGTCGCCTGCTTTGGCAGATATCAGCACAAAAAACAGGCTTAATATCAGCGGGAATTTTAAAATATTTAATGTTTTCATGGGGTATGCAGTTTAATTAAACTACTAAATACAACAACCTATAAAACAAACAGTTGTTTTAAAATTAAGTTAATTAACTTTTAAATTACAACCTTTCAATTTTACAGATAAAACAGCAAGCCTGCGCATTGCGGGCGTGCAGGTATTCAACTGCCGGATGTTGGTCAAAAATCTCGTTTATCAATTGGTCAACATCATCATCTCCTACTAACCTTGTGAGTACCATCATTTGCTCATGATTATAGCCAATTAAGGATAAGGGGAAGCTTTTTTTGTTTGCTTTAATGAGTTGCGGAAAACGAAACACATCGCTGTACTCTTCCACTTCATCGGCATTAATAAATATGGGGCCTGGCTGGTTGTAAGCATTTTCAACCACAAACGGCGAGTGTTTAAACAACAGTCGTTTATCCACCCCTTTTTCAAACGGCTTTAATGAGATACGACAAGGCCCAAGGCCGGTAGCTAATTGCTCAACAACCGGGTTGCCAAAATCGTCGGTCATGGTTGTTTTAATGATATTTACATAGGCTTTTGAAAGCGGTACAATTTTAAATTTGTTCATCGTATTGTGTTTTGATAGTGTAAAGGTGGGGCTATCAGACGCGGGTTAAAACCCGGAACTTGCGGAGATATGGTGCCACCGTCATTGGTTCATCCATCCTCCTGCCTATGACAAGTTATAAAAAAGGAAGTCATCCTGAACTTGTTTCAGGACCCCACAGGATAGGTGTACCACATGAAGTATACCCGGCAAGTGGGGTGCCGAAACAAGTTCGGCATGACGGCGGGACACTATCATTTCCTCTGTTAGAAGTTCCCAGTTTTAAAAATGCGCATTGACCATAGCGAAAAAACAATCTGCATATCTGAAATTTGCACATCTGCACATTTAACTATCTTTGCCATGCATGAACAAGCCCGATAAACAACAGGTATTTTCTATCAGCAGCCCGGGGCAATTTGAGGATGTGACACTACAGATCTTTAACTACCAGGCTCAAAACTGCGCAGTGTACAATCAATTTATTAGGGGATTACGGATTGATCCGGCAAAGGTTGCTACAGTCGATAAAATCCCATTTTTACCTATCGAGTTTTTCAAATCGCACACCATATTGAGCACAGATGCCCCGGCAGAGGTAACGTTTACCAGTTCGGGTACTACGGGGATGATCACCAGCAGCCACCATGTAACCGATAAAACCTGGTACGAGGATAGTTTCAGAAAAGCATTTGGTTTGTTTTATGGCGATATCAGGGCACACACGGTGCTGGCTTTACTCCCCTCCTATTTGGAGCGTGAAGGCTCATCGCTGATCTATATGGTTGACGACCTGATCAAACAATCAAACAATCCCGATAGCGGCTTTTTTCTGTACAACCATGACGAGCTTTACCATCAGCTTAAAAAGCAACAGGAAGCTAAAAAGCCTGTTTTGTTAATTGGCGTAACTTTTGGTCTGCTTGATTTTATTGACAATTATAGGATAGATTTTCCGGAATTGATCGTGATGGAAACCGGCGGGATGAAAGGCCGCAGGAAAGAAATGATCCGCGAAGAACTGCACAACATGCTGTGTAAAGGCTTTGGAGTAAACTCAATCCATTCAGAATATGGGATGACGGAACTGCTTTCGCAAGCCTACTCCAAAGGCGATGGTATTTTTGAATGCCCGCCCTGGATGCAGGTCATCATCCGCGATACTAACGACCCGATAAGTACGTTACCTGTTGGCAAAACCGGTGGGATCAACGTGATAGACCTGGCTAATATCAATTCCTGCTCGTTTATAGCCACACAGGACTTGGGCAAGCTTTATGCCGATAACTCCTTTGAGGTATTGGGTCGTTTTGATCAAAGCGACATCCGCGGCTGTAATTTGCTGATTGCTTAAAACTTATAGGCTACTTAAGTATTATTGTTATTTTTGCGTGCATCATAAATGCTAAAAACATGATTGAGAAATTTTTAAACGAGGAACAAGATCCTAAAACGGTTGAAAAAGTTTATTTCCGTTTGGTCGACCTGCTTTCTTCAGGTGAGGAGATCATCTATATAGCAGTTCAGAAAAAACCATTGGTTAACTTATTTCCTGATTGCATTGCCCTAACCAACAAACGCATCTTATTTTTTACCCCGGCCAACCTGGGCTTATCTATTAAGTTTGTTGATTTTGTGTGGAAGGATATTGTTGATGTATATACTAAAGAAGAGATCATTGGGGCTATATTCAGCGTAAAAACAACCAACGGTGCCGAAATGGCTGTAGATTACCTGCCTAAAGTACAGGGCCGTAAGCTATACCAATACGCACAGGAACGTAAGGAAGTGGAGCGCGAAGCCCGCCGCCAACGCGATTTGGAGCAAAAACGTGCAGAATCGGGCTCGGTGCAGTTTGAAAACCCTGCTGCGCATGCATCGCCGGCACAACAGGTTTATAACGCGCAGGCTCCTGTGACCTCATCATTGCCACCTGCACCGGTTGCACCACCAGCACCCGAGCCAATACTACAGGCTGCCCCACCAGCACCAAAACCAGATGAGCTTACCGAAAAATTAAAAAGATTAAAAACCTTGTTTGATAACGGCTTGATATCACAGGAAGAATATAATGCTAAAAAATTGGATTTGCTTAGCGATTTTTAAGTGTAAACAATCAGTTATAAAAAAAGCGATGGGGTTTCCTCATCGCTTTTTTTGTGTCATTGTGTCATTGAGGCATTAAATTTTAACCAATGACCTAATGACGCGAAGCAAATGACCTAATGATTAATTTATCAATCGCTCGTCAAAACTAAAAGGCTCTCGTTTCACTACTTTGGCTTTTATAGCATCCGGATGTAAAGGATTGAGCAGGTAATTATATTCGGCAGGTACGATGGATGAGGGTACTTTAAAAAGCAGATGTTCATTTTTTCTCAAAAACTCATCACCCAGATCGCGTAATAGGCGTGGTGGCGATATATCCCGCCAGTTTTGTGGCAACAGGGACTCATCTAAAGTAAAAATATCGTTTTCAGGAACTTTAATTTCGGTTAAGCAGAAATTATTGGGTACAATTAAGGTGTTTAAATGTACCAATACTTCTAAAACAGCCAAAGCCCTTGATGATGCCGTGTAAAGCATGGCTTTACCCTCACTATTCCACCGGCCTCCGTACAAACGCGCCCCCGTGCCGCTTAAGTCGCCCGCATAATTACAGTTGGAAATGCGGTAAACAATCATCAGGCAAAAATACCGTGTTCAATGCGGCCCAACTCCTTAAAAACCATATCAAAACCGGCAGAAGTATCCAAAATAGTAACTGGTGCTTCACCATTAAAAATCAATGACGGTGTTTTTATCCAGATCTTAAATTTATCTATCGACCCAAAAACATCCTCGCCACGGGTATAAAGGCGGGCAAGTTCAACGGCCTTTTCGGCGTATTCTGTTTTGATGATGGCATCATCTTCGTAACGTTGTAAAGTACGCTCGCTGATGTGCAAAATATTGGCAAGCTCCTGTATGTTTAAAGATATCTTTTTAGCCAAGGCCAATAAAACGCTTTTAGGGAAACCTTTACGGGCCAGGTTAATAACATCAAAATCTGTAGAAAGCTTTAGTGATTTGCTGCCGCCAAGCAAATTGTAAAAAGATGGCATAGGAGCAGATACCTGGTAAGCCGCCATTGGCTCGTGCAGGACATTATCTTTGTTTCGCTTCTCTTTATATGACATATATACAAATATAATTACCATTTGTCGCATTATCAAATTTTTACGCACAAAAAAAGCGATGGTTTTCGCCATCGCTCCTGCATCTAAGTAATTGAATTGCTTTTATTTATTCTGCAATGATCAAAAAGTAGTTCTTCTTTCCTTTTTGCACTATAATAAACTTCCCGCCAATTAAAGCTTCGGTATTGTAAACATCGTCGGCAGTTGCAATTTTAACTTTGTTAATAGCAGCACCACCGCCGGCAATCATTTTTTTCGCCTCGCCTTTTGACGGGAAAACAGTTGTTTTGGCTGCAAGCAGATCGGTAACCGCTATGCCGTCTTTCAGTTCATCTAAAGAGATGCTAAAGTTAGGCACGCCGCTAAATAAGGCCAGCACCTCCGCATCGTTAAGCTCGTTCAAAAACTCGATACCAATGTTACCAAATAAAAACTCAGATGATTTGATAGCCTTTTCATACTCAGCTTCGCCATGTACGCGGATGGTAATATCTTTTGCCAGTGCTTTTTGCAATATACGGGTATGTGGTGCCGCGTCATGCTCGGCTTCCCAGGCTTCAATAACGGCACGGTCATACAAAGTAAAGATCCGAATATAGGCCTTGGCATCCACATCGGTTGTGTTTAGCCAAAACTGGTAAAACTGGTATGGCGATGTACGTTCGGCATCTAACCAAACTGCGCCACTTTCGGTTTTGCCAAATTTGGTTCCATCTGCTTTTTTAATCAACTGTGTGGTTAAGGCAAATGCTTCGCCGGCATCTTTGCGGCGAATAAACTCGGTACCGGTAACAATATTACCCCACTGATCGCTACCGCCCATTTGAATGGTACAGTTATGGTTTTTCCACAGGTAATAAAAATCATAGCCCTGTACCAACTGGTAAGTAAACTCGGTGAACGACATGCCGGTGTCACCCTCCAGTCGTTTTTTTACCGAATCCTTAGCCATCATATAATTAACGGTGATGTGCTTGCCCACATCGCGGATAAAATCAAGGAAAGTAAAATTCTTAAACCAATCGTAGTTATTCACCATTTCGGCGCTGTTCATGCCGCTGTCAAAATCCAGGAAACGGGTAAGTTGGGCTTTAACCGCCTCTAAGTTATGTTGCAGCACATCCTCCGATAATAAATTACGCTCGGCAGATTTGCCCGATGGATCACCCACCATACCGGTAGCACCACCCACCAGCGCGAATGGCTTGTGGCCGGCGCGTTGAAAGTGAATCAAAGTCATGATCTGTGTTAGGTGACCTACGTGCAGCGAATCGGCAGTAGGATCAAACCCTATATAGCCCGAAGCCATACCTTTATTAAGCATCTCTTCGGTGCCCGGCATAATGGTATGCAGCATACCGCGCCAGGTTAGTTCTTCAACAAAGTTCATATTAAGTGTTGTTTCAAAGCTGCAAAGATAAAAGAATAATTATACGATAGGCTGGACTTAAAAAGAGGATGAAGACAAAAAATATTATAGCCGCTTTTCTGCCTGGTTGTTCAATAAGTTATGCTTTGACATCCCCATGGCTGGTTTTTCTACATACTTATTAAAAATAGCCGCTAAAAGTAAACTGACTATAAAGCCAATGCATAATATAATAGGAGTTGAGATTTTACCATACAAAGTAAAGTAAATGAAAGCCAGGGTAGGAAGGTGGATAAGGTATAAACTATAAGATATTTTCCCAAAAAATAAAGGTATTTTACTGATAAGTACTTTGTTGTTTGACGTACTTATTGCTGCTATAATTAAATAATAAGATGCGATGGCGGTTAAAAGATCTCCAACCATAGTAGAAACAGGTTCAATAGCCATTGCGGGTAAATGTTTGTTTACAAGTAGAGATGGGATGAAGTTTGAATAATTGTAAAGCAAAATCGCACCTATAATTGAAACTATTTTTTTATTTGGACTTAAGCTGCTATAAAATAAAGTTAACGCTTGTTGGTATCTGGCAATTAATCCACCAACAAAAAAGATGTAAAAATAATATAGGGTATAACTAAAGCTATTTAAAAAGCCAAACGACGGCTCAATATTAAAGGCTATAACAACCATTGCTATAATTGAAACCGTAAATAATATTATAAAAGCTTTTGCGGGTTTAAGTTTTAAAAAGTAGAGTAAGACTGGAAATAATATAGCCATACGCATTTCATGAACTAACGACCATATTACGGGATTGAAAGCCTTGGTATTAAAGTTACTAATGAAAAAGATGTGCTTTAAAATTAGTTCATAAGTTATTGGCGCCGACCACATGATATGTATCCAGGCATCGCCTAAATGAGCAGGCTTGCAAATTAATAAAAGTACTATACACAAGAAAATTGATATGATATAAGGAATATAGATCCTGATTATTCGCTGAAGTAAAAATCTATGATAAGAATAAACCGGATTGGATGAATATTGATAGGTTAAAACATATCCGCTTAACACAAAGAAAAAAATAACTGCCTCATGTCCTGCCATTATAATATAAAAAGGGGATAAACGAAGGGAGAGGTAAAGATGAAGTCCTAAAATGTGCGAAGCTACAACCGAAAGAGAAGCAATCCCCCTTAAAGAATCGAGTGTTCTGATCCTTGGTTTTTTTGCCACATCAACATATTCCATATTGCAGGCAATAATACATCTATTTTTTAAACAGTGATATATCGTAATCCAAGATACCCTGTGTATCTTTAAATCATAGTATATTGCATCCATACGCTTATGAATTTTTTATCGCACTTTTATTTCGACAGGCATACCACCAACTGTTACCATGTATTGGGAACGGTATTGCCAGACCTGTTGAAAAATGCAGATAAGCACGTTATTCTGCGGCCCGAAAAACTACACCCCCCCAACCCTGATGTTAATTCCATCATTGCCGGCTGGAACAAGCACCTGGCAGTAGATAAGTATTTTCACTCATCCGAATTTTTCATCTTTCACTCGCACGAGCTAAAAAAACAATTGTTACCTGCAATAACAGGTTCGCCGGTAAAGCCATTTTTTTTAGGACATATAGCGCTTGAATTGATTATTGATAACCTGTTACTTACCACCGGTGAAGTAAAAGTAGATGATTTTTATGCCCACCTGGCTGGTTGTAAAACAGAAACTATAGATGAGTTTTTAACCTTCTCGGGCCTGGCAGATACGGCAGTGTTCTTCAAGTTTTACGAAAACTTCAAGAAAAGCAAGTACCTGCATACCTATGCAGAAACACACCAGATCTCTTACGCCCTTAAACGCATTTGTATGCGGGTTTGGAAAGATCCATTTACCGAACAACATGAAAGCCAAATGAACGAAGTGCTTAGCAGCTACCGCGATTACTTATTGGGTGGTTTTATGGAGATATTTGATGAGATTGGCAGCAAATTATAAGGCCCTTAATCAATTGATATAGAACGTCCCTTTCTGCAAAAAGGCCTTCATCCTTGCTCCTTACTCCAAAAATCCTTCAATCCGGATAAAAACTGCCTAATTATCAGCAATTAACATTAAATAATTCTTTTTTAAATAAAAATATGTCTGTACCTTTGCAGTCCCAATTAACAAATTGGGAAAAGGAGATAAATTATTTAATGGCAAAAAAACAAGAAGCAGAAAAAGAATTAAAAGCGAAAGAAGCTGAACTGGGTACAGTTACCGCATCTGGCGAAAAAGAAACTATTGAATCAGAAGCTGATTCAATCTCGATCGAAGAGATCAAATCTAAAATTGCAGCTACACCGAGTGCAGATTTTGACTGGGATGCAGATGACAAAAAATTTGGTAACTACAGCGATAGCGACCGTGAGAAATTCGAAAAATTGTATGATGGAACTTTCAGCTCTATCACCAAAGGCGAAATCATCACTGGTACGGTTGTTAATGTTAACAATAAAGATGTAGTATTAAACGTAGGATTTAAATCAGACGGTTTAGTTTCAGTATCAGAATTCCGTGATACACCAGATCTTAAGATCGGTGACACAGTTGACGTATTTGTAGAATCACAAGAAGATGCTAACGGTCAGTTAGTACTTTCACGTAAACGTGCAAAAACTCAAAAATCATGGGAGCGCATTAATTCAGCACTTGATAATGATGAGATCATCACTGGTTTTGTTAAGAGCAGAACTAAAGGTGGTTTGATTGTAGATATTATGGGCGTTGAAGCCTTCTTACCAGGTTCACAAATCGACATTAAACCTATCAGGGATTACGATGTGTACGTAGGTAAAACAATGGAATTCAAAGTTGTTAAAATTAACCACGAGTTTAAAAACGTAGTGGTATCGCACAAAGTGCTGATTGAAGACGATTTGGAAAACCAAAAAACAGAGATCGTTGCCCGTCTTGAAAAAGGTCAGGTATTGGAAGGTACTGTTAAAAACATTACAGACTTTGGTGTATTTATTGACCTTGGTGGTGTTGATGGTTTATTACACATTACTGATATCTCTTGGGGCCGTATTGAGCATCCACGTGAAATTCTTGCATTGGATCAAAAGATCAACGTTGTTGTTCTTGACTTTGATGACGAGAAAAAACGTATTGCTTTGGGCTTAAAACAATTAACTCCACACCCTTGGCAGTCACTTGACGAGAACATCGTTGTAGGCTCAAAAGTAAAAGGACGTATTGTTACTGTTGCTGATTACGGCGCTTTCCTTGAAATCATCCCTGGTGTTGAAGGTTTGATCCACGTATCAGAAATGTCATGGTCACAAAACTTACGCAACCCTCAGGAATTCCTGAAAGTTAGCGATGAGATTGAAGCACAAGTGTTAACACTTGACCGCGACGAACGCAAAATGAGTTTAGGTGTTAAACAATTAACTCCTGATCCATGGCAAAATGCCGGTGAGAAATATGCTATTGGCACAACTCACGTTGCTACAGTTAAAAACATGACCAACTTTGGTGTGTTTGTTGAACTGGAAGACGGCATCGACGGCTTAATTCACATCAGCGACTTATCATGGTCTAAAAAAGTTAACCACCCTAATGAATTCACTAAAGTTGGTGAAAAATTAAACGTGGTTGTTTTAGAACTTGATATTGATAACCGCAAATTAAGCTTAGGCCACAAACAGCTTGAAGAAAACCCTTGGGATACTTTTGAAACCATCTTCACAATTGATTCAATTCATGAAGGTACTGTGTTGAAAGTAACTGACAAAGGTGCAATCGTAGCTTTACCTTACGGTGTTGAAGGCTTTGCGCCAACCAAACACCTGGTTAAAGAAGACGGCAAAAGCGTTAAAGCTGAAGAAGCTGCTGAATTCAAAATCATTGAATTTAACAAAGAAAACAAACGTATCGTTATTTCACACTCACGTATCTGGGAAGAAGCCCGCGCTGACGCTCGTGTACAGGAATTTGAAAACCGCAAAAAAGAAGCAAAATCTGCAAGCAACGCGGTGAAAAAAGTGAAAGAATCAGTTGAAAAATCAACTTTAGGTGACCTTAGCGTATTAGCTCAGTTAAAAGAGCAAATGGAAGGCGCTGAAAGCAAAGCCCGCAAAGCTGCGCCAGCCCCTGCTGCTAAAAAAGAATCTGAAGGCGAAGAAGCATAAGCTTTTAAACTAAGCAATTCTTAAGCCCTTCCGATCATTCGGAAGGGCTTTTTTTATAACCTTAATTAATCATGACCGGCGAAACCAACCTAAATACCCTTCTCAAAACCATGACCCCTATTTTAAATGAGGGCGATTATGTTTACTGCACCGTATCAGGCGATCAAAGCATCGACATAAAACAAGTCATAGGCACTTTTAAAGAAGAGGAAGCACTAACGGTGATTCTCAAAAAAGAAATTGCCGATACGCTCGGGCTGGAGTATAGCTATATAGCCGCTTGGATCACGCTAACTATTCATTCGTCATTAGAGGCAACCGGGCTTACCGCTGCTTTTGCCGCTGCATTGGCCAAAGAAGAAATTAGCTGCAATGTTGTTGCCGCTTTTTACCATGATCATATTTTTGTAGCGAAGAAGGATGCGGAGCGGGCTATGGCGGCTTTGAGACTGTTGTCTGAGCAGTAATAATATCATCCGATCCGCAAAATCTGAGTTGGAAAACAATCTATAAAATTATGTCATTGCGAGGCACGAAGCAATCGCGAACTATGCAAATCTGCCCTGTAGAGTATGAGATTGCTTCGTGCCTCGCAATGACATATTTGTTATGCATGACGGACAACGAAGTAATAACACCAATCCATTAATCTATTACTACTCGTTTACTTTCAAAACTCATCACTCAAAACTGAAAACTATTTACTATTTTTGCCCAAATCCACCCATACGATGCAAAATCTAACACTGCTCGACGGTCAAAAATTCCAGATTACCATACAACGTTTATGTCGCCAGTTAATTGAAAATCATAACGATTTTTCGGGTTCGGTATTGATTGGTATTCAGCCGCGTGGCATTTATTTGGCCCGCCGTGTTGCCGAAGAACTCCGCAAGATACTTCCCGAAAGTAAAATTATGCAGGGCGACCTGGATATCACTTTTTATCGCGATGACTTCCGCAGGCAGGGATCACCACTGGTGCCTAATCAAACTAAAATTGATTTTATCATCGAAGGCAAAAAAGTGATCATGATGGACGATGTACTGTGGACCGGACGTACTATACGCGCTGCCATGGATGCCATGCAGGCCTTTGGTCGCCCGGAGAAAGTAGAGTTATTGACTTTAGTTGATAGGCGCTATTCAAGGCACATACCTGTATCGGCTGATTACGTGGGGATAGAAGTTGATTCCATCGCGAGCCAAAAAGTAGTGGTAAGCTGGAAAGATACTGATGGAGAAGATAAAATAGTACTTGTATCTGAGGCACAATAAAATAATATCGGATTTCGGATGTTCGATTTCGGAATTAAGGAATTAGAATTTTTTGATTTGCAAACGTGGATAAGGTAGAATTAAAACGGAGGACATTGAGGTTTTCTATTGATATTATTAAGTTTATAGAGCAACTTCCACGAAAACGTTCACTGGATGTACTGTCAAATCAATTGATAAGATGCGCTACGTCCATTGGTGCAAATTACAGATCGGCATGTAGAGGAAAATCGACTGCTGACTTTATAAATAAAATAATAATTGTTGAAGAATAAGCCGACGAATCTATCTACTGGTTAGAGGTAATGGAAGAGTCGGAGCTGGTAGATTCAAACAGTATATCAGCATTAAAGAAAGAAGCTAATGAACTCACAGCAATATTTACCGCGATAGGTAAAACAGCAAAAGAGAGACAACGGCTTAATAAATTAGAAATAAAAAAATAATTCTGAAATCAGAGAATTAGAAATCGGACAATCAAAAATTAAAAATCCGAAATCGAACATCCGAAATCCGAAATCAAAAGATCATGGCAGGACTAAGCACAAGGCATTTATTAGGCATAAAAGATTTAAACCGGGCAGATATTGAATTGATATTTGAAACGGCGGATACCTTTAAATCTGTTTTAAACAGGCCGATAAAAAAGGTGCCATCATTGCGCGATGTAACTATTGCCAATATATTTTTCGAAAACTCCACCCGTACCCGCCTTTCTTTTGAACTGGCAGAAAAACGCCTTTCGGCAGATGTGGTGAATTTCGCGGCTTCATCTTCCTCTGTAAGTAAGGGCGAAACACTCATTGATACCGTAAACAATATCCTGGCCATGAAGGTAGATATGGTAGTTATGCGCCACCCCTACGCAGGCGCTGGTATCTTTTTATCAAAACATGTAAAAGCCCAGATAGTGAACGCCGGCGATGGCGCGCATGAACACCCTACCCAGGCTTTGCTTGATGCTTTTTCTATCCGCGAAAAATATGGCGATGTAGCAGGTAAAAAGGTGGTTATCGTGGGCGACATCCTGCACTCGCGCGTGGCACTCTCCAACATACTTTGCCTTAAACAATTAGGTGCCGAGGTAATGGTTTGCGGACCAACCACACTGATCCCTAAATATATTGGTTCATTAGGTGTAAAGGTTGAGCATAACCTGATCAAGGCACTTAACTGGTGCGATGTGGCTAATATGCTACGCATTCAGCTGGAGCGCCAGGATATTAAATATTTCCCGTCGTTAAGGGAATATACCATGCTGTTCGGACTCAATAAAACCATATTAGATTCGTTAGATAAGGAGATCACGGTAATGCATCCCGGCCCTATTAACCGCGGTGTGGAAATTACCAGTGATGTGGCCGATAGCAAACAATCTATTATATTAGACCAGGTAGAAAACGGTGTGGCCGTACGTATGGCAGTACTGTATTTACTTGCCGGACAAACACCATAAAGAAATGAATAAAACAGCCAGGTACATTAGAGATAACGAGCTCTCGATATTTGTTGTACTTGGTATGATTGTTTTTACGGGCTATCTATTTTTCAATTTCAATCTTAAAATTATTGAAACTGTTGCAGAGATTTCTTCCGGCTTCATCTTTTGGGGAGCAGCTTATTACGGTCGTGACAGGTGGATGATTGAAAAATACCTGGGTAAACATAAAAGCTTAACCCCTGAAGACGTAAGGAATATCTTTTTTGTTAAAAAGTGGGAAAAGATTCGTGAACGAGGTATTTTAAGATATTGCATTACCGATGGTGGTATTATCCTTGGCGCGTATTTGTGGATATTGGTAAGCATCCTGGGCTTATCTACCGTAGTTACCCTTAAAATTATTATGGAAGATCCTTCCAACATGTTCAGCTTTATTGGGTACAGTTATATGATTGGGGGCTTCACGGGCGTTATCACTAACAGGTTAAGATGGACCTACAACGAAAGCAGGTTTATCCGGCTAACCGATCCGCTGAACGAACGCCTTCAACAAAAACACCTGCAGGATTATTAACTTATCCACTGCTCTATGAAAATCAAACATTTTTTAAGCTTATTGATTATCGCGCTCTGCACGGTTTCCTTATCGGCAACAGCCCAAAGTAAACAGCAACGCCGCACAGATTCGGTTTTCGCATTGGTAAAAAGCTATTACAACGATAAACTGGCCGATTCTATTTACAGCCTCACCGGCGACAAGTTCAGGAGCCAACTCAACGCCGACGCGTTCCGCTCGGTTTGCAATCAACAGCTTTTCCCTTTAGGTGATATTAAGGGATCATCATTTGTTAGTTTTTTCAACAACAAGGTTGCTACCTATAAGATCATTTTTGGCACTATTACTTTACAGCTATCTATGAGTATAGATCAGTACGATAAATTAGAAATGTTCCTTTTCCAGCCTTATAAAGAAGCTGTTGCCGATAGGATGGAAAAAGTAGCTACCTCCAATAAAATGAACAGTCCTATGGATATTAAAGTCGATTCGGCGGCGCGTGTATATATTCAAAAGGCAAGCACTGCCGGGCTGAGTATTGGTGTTTTAAAAGATGGTAAGATCTCGTTTTATGCTTATGGCGAAACCGTAAAAGGCAATGGCAAATTACCGGATGCCAATACCGTTTTTGAGATAGGCTCTATCAGTAAAACGTTTACATCAACCATATTAGCTTACTACGTTAACGAGGGCAAAATTAAACTTACCGATCCGATTACTAAGTTTTTGCCCGATTCTGTTAAAACAAACCCGGCGCTAAAGGACATCACCCTGCTTACACTCAGCAATCATACATCCGGCTTAGCCCGCATGCCCGATAACCTCGACCCAAATACCGACGAGCTGAACCCATATAAACTGTACGACAAAAAATTACTTTTCGCGTATCTTAAAACCTGCAAAATTAACAGCGTACCTGGCGAGCAATATGCTTACTCCAATTTAGCTGTTGGCTTATTAGGAACCATCCTAACCCAGGTTGGCGGCAAAACTTATGATGAATTGGTTACCGAGATAATTTGCAAACCGCTTGGCATGAAAAGTACTATGCAACACATAACAGCCGAAATACAGCCCCGTCTAGCCACGGTTTACAATGCCGATGGCAAAGCTACACTCTCGTGGGATTTTGACGCCCTGGCCCCCTGTGGAGCCCTGCATTCATCGGTTAACGACTTATTGCTTTATGTTAAAGTGAATATGAACCCCGCTAACGATAAATTAGGTAAAGCCTTAGCCCTCACACACCAGATCACCTTTAAAAAAGACGCCAAACTTGGCTTGGCCTGGCATATTATCACTATAAACGGTGTGGAATATATTTTTCATAACGGCGGTACCTATGGCAGCAGCTCATTCCTGGCTTTTAACAGGGATAAGAACCTGGCTGTTGTGGTACTATCCAATTGCGGAGAAACGGTTGATAATGTTGGGATTAATATTTTGAAAGGACTGCAGTAAGGATTAAGGTAAGATAGGCTCAAATTACCACTTGCAATATTAAAAAATGTTGTCATTTCGAACAAGGTACGAGGAGAAATCTTATACGACATGCATTAGCCGATAGTCAACGCATAGCAGGAAGTATAAGATTTCTCTCTCGCCCTCATGCGCTTCCCACAGCTGCTCTTTCGAAATGACATTTCTGTTTTACTATCCTCTTTCCAACAAAAAATCCCGTCTGCCTTCGCAGAACGGGATCTCAGAAAAAAACAAAAAGAATATTATTGCTTGGTCTTTACGGTTGCACCGTCCCTTACTTCTTCGCTGGCTACTTTTACCAGTTGATCGCCTGGTTTTATGTCGCCAAATATTTCTGCGTTATCGCCGCTGGTAATTCCCTTTTTAACATCAACCCACTGGGCTTTGTTATTTACCACTTTAATTACAAAAACCTTTTCGGTTGATGTTACTACTGCAGTTTTAGGTACTACAAAAGTGCTATCACCGGCTGGAAGGGGTACATCAACCTCGGCAAACATATGCGGTAATAGTTTTTTACTTTTATTGTACACGTCCATTTCCAGGCGTTCGGCGCGAAGCTTCTCGTCCAAAGCACCGGCCATACGTTTTACTTCGGCGGTAAACTTTTCATTAGGCAAGGCTTTCACCCTAAAACTCACTTCGCTTTTATTGCTCAATGAGCCGGTATAGTTTTCAGGAATCGATACTACCAAACGCATTCTGTTTTGATCCTGTAATGTCAGCAAAGGATCAGAACCTTTACCACCCGGGCCAACATAGGTACCCAGGTTTACATTACGACTGGTAATTACACCATCAAAAGGTGCCCTGATCTCCAGGTAAGCTAAATTAGCCGATACCTCTTTCAGTGCCGATTTTGCAGCTTCTACATTGGCCATATCCGCGTTCTTTTTAGCTTCGGCCTGTTCCAGATCATTTTGTGATATGGTACCTGGTGTTTTGCTGGTGCTTACCAACCTGTCATAAGTGGCTTTGCTGGCAAAATAAACCGCCTCATATTGTTTGATGCGCGATTGCGCACCTGCTAATTGCGAATTGATCTCGGGAGCTTCTAACACCACCAATAACTGGCCGGCATGCACTTCAGAGCCTATATCAACCAACAGCTTTTTTACATAGCTGTTAACCTTCGCGTACAGATCAACCTGCTGGTAAGGGATCAGCTCGCCGGGGATGGTGATGTTGTTGCTTAATTTCCCTTTGGTTACAGGTGTTAGCTCCACGGTAGGCGTTTCTGCCGCCTGCTGGGTTTGCTCTTCTGCCTCTTGTTCTTGTTTTTCCTTATCATCTGAGTGGCACGCACTCAACGAGCTTAAGGTAATGGCTAAAGCGGCAAGGATAAGTATCGGTTTATTTTTAAATTTTTTCATGATGGTGCAAAGGGACATAAAATTTACTTTCTTTATCTTCAGGGTCTAATGAAACAGATTGGGTGGTGGTGTTACCTTGTACCCAGGCAAATACCAGCGGCAATATCAGCAATGCTGCAAAAGTTGAGGCTATCAGCCCACCAATTACCGCGCGACCTAACGGTGATGTTTGATCACCACCTTCGCCTAAGCCGGATGCCATTGGCACCATACCCACAATCATGGCCAAACTGGTCATCAATATAGGGCGTAAACGCAGGGCAACCGCTTCACGGGCCGACTTTAACGCGTCGCCGTTATGCTTACGTAATTCTTCGGCATTGGTTATTAATAATACCGCGTTTGATATGGATACACCTACAGACATGATCATACCCATGTATGATTGCAGGTTCAATGTCGATCCCATAATTTTTACCAGGAACAACGATCCAAACAACACCGCAGGTACGGTAGATAATACCACCAAAGACATTTTGAACGACTGGAAATTTGCGGCCAGCATCAAAAAGATTACCAAAATAGCTACAAACAAGCCTGATTGCAAACTATCCAAAGTATCGGTTAACGTTTGGCTCATACCGTGCAACTCAACCGTTAAACCACGTGGCGGCTTACCTAATGAGTTGATTGCTTTTTGCACATCGGTAGTAGCTGTCCCCAAATCCATTTTGTAAAGATTGGCTGTAACAGATAGCGTTGGTATGGCACCAATGTTATCATTTTCACCATTGGTTATGCCGGTTTTAATATCGGCAACATCACCCAATACCGGGCGGGCCTGGTTGGCCAATACCGGGATCTCTTTAACATCATTGAGGCTGGCCATCTGGTATTCAGGAATTTGCACCTGTACCAGGTAGCTCAGGTTTGATTTTTCATCAATCCAGTTATTTTTTTCGGTAAACCTTGATGATGATGTTGATGCCACCAATGAGCGGGAAATATCGTTTAAGCCTACGCCTAACTGAGCCGCGCGCTGCCTGTCTATATTAATATCGATAGTAGGATAGTTAAATGACTGGCCTATCTGGGCATCGCGCAGGTATTTGATATCTTTCAGTTTATCTAAGATCTTGAAAGCGTATTCCTGGTTTTGCTTTTTGTTTTTGCCCGATAAAGCAATTTCGATAGGCGTTGGTGAACCCTGGCTTAAAATTTTATCGGTAAGCTCAATTGGCTCAAAAGATAATTTGATGCCCGGAATTTGTTTGGCAACTTCATGCCTGATCTTTTCTTTCAAATCATCAAGGTTTACCTTATAATCTTCGGACAAACTTATTTGCATTACAGCCTCCTGCGGACCAGCCATAAACAGGTAAATAGGGTTTGTAGAAAACGAGGAAGGGTGCGAACCTACAAATGTTGATGTAATGGCGATGTGGTTTTTACCAACAATATCGCCAAGGATCTTCTGTGCTTTTATCGCTATTACCTCAGTACGCTCCAAACGGGTACCATCCGGTGCGCGTAAACGAACCTGGAAAGTACCGGAGTTTACCTTTGGCAATACATCACGGCCAATGATATTGAACAGCAGGAACGCCAGAGCAAATGCGCCGATAACATACACGGTTACCAATAATTTGCGCATTGGCAGCATACGGTCCATCAGGCGCATAAAGCTATCCCTGAATTTATCAAAGCGGGTTACTTTACCCTCGCTATGTTCAAGCGCCTTTTTCATGGCCTTTTCTTTTTGCTCCCATGGCTCACCTTCGTCCTCCAAAGCAAAACCATCTGCATGGCTATGATCTTCGTGCTTGTTCACCATGATCCAGTTGGCCATGATAGGTACAAAAGTTTGTGCCAGTAAGTAAGAGATAATCATGGAGAAACCGATAGCCAATGCCAGCGGCAGGAACAACGCGCCCGGGATACCTGTCATGGTAAAGGCCGGTGCAAACACGGCCAGGATACAAAACAGGATCAACAATTTAGGGAAAGCGATTTCCTTACAGGCGTCCCAGATAGCTAATGCCTTGGGTTTGCCCATATCAAAGTGCTGGTGAATATTCTCGATGGTTACCGTCGATTCATCCACCAAAATCCCTATCGCCAGCGAAAGCCCACTCAGCGTCATGATGTTGATGGTTTGATGGAACAGCGATAAAAAGAATACCGCTGATATGATACACGTAGGGATAGTTAATATTACAATTAACGCCCCGCGCCTATCGCCCAAAAACAGCAATACCATTAAACCGGTAAGTACAGCGCCAATGGCACCTTCTTCGGCCAAACTTTTTACCGCGTTAATTACATATATCGATTGATCGAATACAAAGGATAGCTTTACATCATCGGGCAATAAAGCCTGGAACCTTGGCAGCGCCTTCTTCAGGTTTTGAACCACATCCCAGGTTGAGGCCGTGGCCGATTTGGTGATTGGCAGGTAAACCGAACGTTTACCGTTAATTAAAGCGTAACCGTTGGTAATATCCGCGCCATCTTCAATAGTAGCCACATCATGCATAAACACAGTTTGGATACCGTTTTTGTACAATGGAATATCGCCAAAATCTTTGATCTGCTTAATGGTGGTATTTGATGGTGCCAGGTAGTTATAATCACCTATGCGCACGTTACCTGCCGGCGTGTTCTGGTTGTTTTCGCGCAGGGCGGCCACAATCTGATCTGGCGTTAGGTTGTGGGCACGTAAAGCGTTTGGATCAATTTTGATCAATACCGTACGTTGGTTACCACCAAAAGGTGCCGGTGCTACCAGGCCCGGGATTGAAGTAAATGACGACCGCACGTAAACCAGCGCGTAGTCAAGTAATTCGTTATTGGAGCGGGTGGCGCTACTTAGCACCAACTGACCAACCGGTAATGTTGAGGCATCAAACCTCAAAATAAACGGGGGCTGCGATCCCTGCGGGAACGAGGCCTGGGCCCGGTTGGTGTAACTCGTGACTTCGGCCGCTGCCTGGGCCATGTTGGTACCTTCGTAAAAAGTAACTTTTATTAATGTTAAACCCTGGATATTTTTGGTTTCGATACTTTTTACGCCCGAAACGAACAACAGCAAGTTAACATATTGCTTACCAAAATAAGCTTCCATTTGGTTTGGGGTAAAACCTCCGTATGGGTGAGATACATAGATAACCGGCAGGTTTAAGTCAGGAAAAATATCGATCTTGATGGTACGGATCGAATTTATCCCGAAGAAAAACAGCCCGGCTACTATCACCAATATGGTAATTGGTTTTTGGAGCGCCCCTTTTATCATTCCCATTATTTATGTATATATCTTTTATTAAAAATTATTAATGAATAAGCCAAAATCGCCGGTAGCGGCCGATTTAAAGAGCAGGGCCTGCCAAACGTTATTGGATGCGATGTATTTGTCAACCTCGGCACGGTTAAGCGTGTACAGGGCTTGTGTAAAGTCGACAATGTTTGATAAACCGTTTTTATACAGCGCATATTTTTGTATGTAGGCATCGCTGGCCGCTTTAACCTCTACCGGCACTTCCTGGTAATTTTTAAGGGAGTTGCTGATACGGGTTTCTGCAAGCACCTGCTGATTTTGCAGTTGCTGGGCCACCACGTCGTAATCGTTTTTGTATTGCATTGAAGTATACTTTTGCGATTGTACCTGGTAATGCGTACGGAAAATAGTAGTAAAATTCCAAACCATGGCTACGCCAAACAGGTAGTTATAACGGGTTGGATCGGCACCGGCACCGTAGCTGCCACTGTAGCTGCTTTGGTTGGAAGCATAATCGGCATTAAAGCCCGATCCCCTGCCCTGGTATACACCAAATAAGCTAAAGGTTGGTAACGCGAAGGTTTTTAAATACTTTGTCTGCTCATCGCTTACCCCTATCCTGTTCTGGAAATAACGCAGTGTAGGATGATCGGCAGCAGATATCGCGCTTTGCGCAGCAAGGTTTGCCGGTGCTTTGGTAATAAAGGCACTATCCAACACAAACTCCTGTGCCTGAATACCCAGGTAAATAGAAAGCTGGTTGCTTTGATCCTGCACGGTTTGATGCGCGTTGGTTAAAGCGATGCGCGCGTTTGATACTTCGGCATTTGCTAATGACGAATCGACACCAGGGTTTAAGCCGTTCTTAACACGGGCAACAACAACCTTTTGCAGATCCATCGATCGGTTAAGATTATCCTGCTGAGCTTTTTCGAGCTGTTGGGCGGCCAGCAAATTCAGGTAGGTGCTTGCTACCCTGATCTGGTGCTGAAAAGTTTCCTGCGATAAGTCGCTTTGCTCGCGGTTTACAACCTGGGCCTGCACTTTCACTTTTTCTTTAGCCTTGCCAAAGCTGAAAAAGTCCCAGCTTACGTTGCTCAGGTAAAGTGAGCCAAAGGCGGCATTCCAGTTTTGTTTGGTCAATGCGGGACCAGATGAGGCCACTGATAAGCCATGGTAACCATATAATGGTCCATTTTGGCCGTTGGCGGTTCCGTAGTCCTGTTGGGCAGAGATGCTCACATCTGGTAAATATTCTGTTCGTGTTTCTTTTAAGTATGCCTTCGCAGCGTTTAGCTGGTTTGCTTTCGACTTAATGGTACCGTAGTTAGCGAGGGCCATTTGTTCAGCATCTTTAATATTGAGAACCTGTTGCTGAGCCTGAGCTTGAATGACATAAAAAACACCTAAAAACAGAAGTAATCGTTTTGAAGGTATTTGTAACATTGTGGTGTAGTTTGTACACGGCAAATGTAAAAGTATGGCACATATTAGAAAAATGAATTAATTTTGTCATAATCATTAGAAAAACTAATACATGAATATTGCACTCCATCATTTTCGTTTAGTTGATACCATTTCAAAGGAGGGATCGCTTACCAAAGCGGCCGCGACTTTGCACCTTACACAATCGGCATTAAGCCACCAATTGAAAGAATTGGAACGCGAAATGGACATTGAAGTTTTTCATCGCCAGGGTAAAAAACTCCATCTTTCTGAACAAGGTTATCGCTTCCTGAGAAGCGCCGAAAAAATCCTTGCCGAGATCAATTCTTTGGAAGAAGACATCCAGAATTATAAGAACGGTAAGACCGGAAAACTCACCATCAGCATGCAATGCTACACCGCTTACCATTGGTTGCCCGGCATCATCAAATATTACAAAAACCGCTGGCCTGATATCAATATCCACATTTTATCGGATGCAACGCGCCGTCCGCTGGAATATTTGATGCGCGGAGAACTGGATATTGGCATTGTACGTACGCAAATGATCAACACCAAAATCATGTACGAACCGATCTTTGAAGACCACCTTGTGGCGGTGATTTGTAAGGATCATCCACTGGCAAAAAAGAAGGTAATTAATGTATCAGATTTCCAGAATGAGGAACTCATTTTACCATTATATGATCCATCGTACCAGGATACGCCGGTGATAGAAGCGCTCATCCAGGCGCAACAGGTCAGGCCCAAAACGCTGCATCGGATTCACTACACCGATGCCACTATCGAGATGGTGAACGCGGGCCTTGGCATCAGCGTTATGGCCGACTGGATTGTGGAACCATACCTTCGTGGTCGCAATATTGTTACACTTCCATTACATCATACCATTGCTCAACGCACCTGGTATGCCGCCACAATTAAGCAAACGCCCGCCATTCAAAACTTTTTGGAATGTTTAAAAATGCATTTCAACATCAATGGCATGATCAAAGCCAAGCCAGAGGAAGAAGTTTTGCTGGAGATTGCAGGGGTGAGTTAAAAAATCAGAGGGTAATCGGAGAAATACTTAAGATTTCTCTGATTTTTGAAAAGCATTATAGCTTTCAGTGTTTAGAACAGGTAGCCGTTACACGGCATCTTGCCTGTTTGTAGAACAAAAAAATAAAATCAATACCTTTGCAGCAATGCGAAAAATCCATGAGTTTATAAGGCGAACTATTTTCATCATCGTCGATTTCTTTTACGGCCCGTTTAAAAAGTTGATGCCACTGCATACATTCAGGTACGCGGCTTGTGGTGGTGGTAATACGGTGTTGGATATTTTGCTTTTCAGCGCGTTTTATAATTTTGTGTATCAAAAGCAAAACCTGCATATCGGGGCTTATACGCTAAGTCCGCACATAGCTTCATTAATTTCTTCTTTCAGTATATCTTTTTGTACCGGCTTTTATTTAAACCGGTTTGTGATCTTTCACGAATCAGGCCTAAGCAAACGCGCGCAATTATCCCGGTTTATAGTGGTTAACGCCATTTGTATTGTGCTTAATATTGTGTTCCTGAAGCTGTTGGTTGATGGGCTTGGCCTGTACCCTACCCCGGCAAAAATCATTGCTACCGTGTTTATTATTTGCTTTAGCTACTTTAGTCAGACCTACTTTTTCTTTAAAAAGAAAACTGTTGCAGAATAAAGGGCAATACTTAATTAACGGCCATCTTTATTTTTAGGTCCCCTAACCGCACATCTGAAACCCACGTACGGGCTACAATCTGTCATTGCTATTTTTTGCCGGTAAGTGGTACGCAGTTTAACAGCCTCGTCATTCCAACTACCGCCACGGATGGCTACACTATGACGATCAGGTGGAGAGAAATTAAAGAAGTTCTTACTTATTATGGCCTTTTTTAATTCAACATACTCGTCCTGACGCCACAGGTCGAGGCAAAACTCAAAAACATTACCGGCCATATCATAAAGCCCCAAAGTATTGGGGGCATAACTACCTACTTTAGTAGTTTGCCCTATTCCCGATTGGATGAAATTTGCTTTTTGTCTGTCGGCATCGTTATTACCCCAGGGAAAATCGGCAGGTTGTTGCTGTGTACCTTTGGCTGCATATTCCAGCTCCGCTTCATTAGGGAGCCGTTTTCCCACCCATTTCGCATAAGCATTAGCGGCAAGAAAGCTAACATAAACAACAGGGTGATCGCCTTTGCCTTTGGGGTAGTTATTCACCTTCCAATCCTTCAGGTAATCGCCATTGTACAGGCTATCCGGAATATTTGCTTTTGACCATTGCGGATTGGCTTCAACGAACTTTTTATAATCTGCATTAGTCACTTCGTATTTATCGATATAAAAAGCGGGGACATACATTTTAATCTCGGGGTACTCCTGCGAAAAAAAGTCGGCAGGTAAATGATACCTATCAATTGCCGCTTTAAGCCGGGCGCTATCCAAGCCTCTAAAGTAAATTGCCGATTTAACCAAAACCATGTTTTTTGTGTCGACAGTTACAACTCGTTTTTGAGCCAGGCAAGCGCAATAGATAAACGCGAGGAATATTAAAAGAATAAATTTAGGTCTCATAGATGATGATAATATGGTGTTGATCTGCAAAAGCAGACGCATGAAGATCAATCAAATTAATGAAAATAAAATGAAGTGAAAAAGAAGCGCCCTATCCAAATGTTTGCTTGCCTTTTGTCTCAACTCCACAGCCCGTCAAACATTTTGTTAGTTTATCAGTTCCATTGTTGTTACAACATGGATATTTAAATTAAATAACGATCACATTGACAGTATTATATAACAATAAACATAGCCTCTCTAAATTATTAAAGGTTTCAATTATATGTTTTTTAGCCGGCATAAGCCAATATAGCTACGCCCAGGTTGGCCCGCCGATAGATTCATTAAAAGCAGATTCATTACGTAAGGTGGCCAGGATTAAAAAAGCGGATAATTTTAACCAGCAATACGATTTTAACGACCTTACCCGTAACATTTTTCATCCCGGCAGAAAACCAGATACGCTGAAGAAAAAATCGGGTATCACCATTATACCCAATATTGCAGCTAACCCAACTATTGGCGCGCAGATAGGCATTAAGGCCGTGGCTGGCCGTAAATTAGGAAATGACCCCAATACTTTACTTTCGGTTGCAGCAACCTCGGCATCTATCACTACAAAAGGTATCATTTACTTTTACGTTAACCACAATATATTTACACCGGGTAATAAATACAATTTTCAGGGTAGTATAGTTGCAGCTAAAACAGTAACCCCGGATTATGGAATCGGAATTGGCCGTGAGATTGACGGCGGAAGCGCAAACGATAAAACCCTTGCCGACCCAACACACAAGGTATACGCCCTGCATTCCCAATATTTTAATATCAGGGAAAAAGTTTATAAAGAAGTGGAGAAAAACCTGTTTGTAGGTGCAGGTGTTTCATTTGATATCAGGCGAAAGATTACTCAAAAGGACACTACTTTTGACGGCACACCATCAAGCGTTTATAACAACGAGCATGGCTTACCTCAGGATCATTATTCGGCCAATGGTTTCCTGTTTAACATTCAATATACCACGCGTGATAATCAAAACCGGGCATATAAAGGTATTTATGCCGATGCCGGTTTCAGGGTTAACCAAACCTGGATAGGCAGTACCAAAAGCTCGGTACAGTTTACAACCGATTTCAGGAAATATTTTAGCCTGAGTGAAAGCCATCCCGAGCACGTAATAGCCATCTGGAACTGGGGTTCATACTTGCTTAGTGGCACATTGCCTTATCTTGAATTGCCCGGCACCGGTAAAGATGGTTCTTTCCGTAGCGGCAGGGGTTACACTACCACCTATTTTAAAGGGACCCAATTTAACGATACCGAAGTTGAATACCGTTTCCCTATAACACGTAACAAATTTTTAAGCGGCGTTACCTTCTTTAGCATGCAAAGCGCCAATGATGAGCAGGGCACCAAGCTATTCCAGGTGTTTCAACCAGGCGGCGGCGCAGGTTTAAGGGTATTGTTTAATAAAGCTACCCGTACCAACCTTTGTCTTGATTACGCTTTTGGTAAGTATGGTAATAAAGGTTTCTTTTTGGGTTTGAACGAGGCATTTTAAAATCCGTTACCTTTAAATTTTATTCCCTCCCAACCTACCGTTTAACCACATCTTGTTAAACTTTTGGCCCCAATAAAAAGAGTTGTCATTTCGAACGAACCGGTAGGGGTTGCGCTCCGGAGGTGAGGAGAAATCTTGTAAAAGCGGACATTCAGCCCATGTAAATCGCACAAGATTTCTCCTCGCCCCCCGCTTTGTCCCTGCGCTTGCGAGTTCGAAATGACATTTTTCTTTAATAAAAAAGATGTGTACACACAGTAGACCCAAGGAAGGAATCGCACGTGCCCAACGCTTTTTACTTTCAGACGCCCAAGAATTGAACTCGTGAAATAAACCGCCATACTTTATAGCGGGAATACATCCGTTTTCGTCATCCTTATGTTAAATCATCACACCCAACCATTTACACAGGCTTAATAATGGGGTGCTTTTTTATATCTTCGCTTTTCAAAATCTCCGTAAAATAAGCCGGGGTGTTTTAGTGTCCTGAACCTACAAAAACAGGAATTAAGCACCTGCTGCGCGGCCTGGTTTCCGGATGAACAAAAGCATCACCTTATGGCTGATAAATTTAGGCTGAACGAATATAAAGTACTTTTATACCGGTTGTTTTTAGGTTACCTGTTCTACTTTATAGCCAGAGTACTGTTCTTTGCTTTTAATACCAATCTTTTTGCTGTTGATGATTTTTCGGGACTGTTAAAGCTGTGTTACTACGGGATGGCTTTTGATACTACTGCCCTGCTGTACATCAATAGTTTGTTTTTGATATTGAGCGTACTCCCTTTAACCATTAACACCAAACCCGACTATCAAAAGGGATTGGCCATTTTATACTTTGTTACCAACCTGCTGGCTTATGCCACCAACTTTATCGATATCATTTATTACCGTTTTAGCCAGGTACGGTCAACCAAAGCCACGCTTGATGTTTTGAGTGATGAAACCAATAAAAAGGCATTATTTGAACATTTTTCGGGCACCTACTGGTACATCATTTTTATATTTATTATCTGCTGTTTTGCCTGGGTATGGCTTTATAAACGGGTGAAAATTAAACCGCAGCCCGTAAAAGATGCGAAGGTCTATTTTTTATCATCTGTAGTTTCGTTCCTGGTAATAACCGCGTTGACCATCGGTGGTATCCGAGGCGATTTTGCGCACAGCACCCGCCCCATCAATATGGTTGATGCCTATAAACATGTTACCGTGCCCAACCAGGGCGATATCATCCTGAACACACCCTTCGCCATTTTAAGAACGCTCAGCGCCAATAATTTTAAAATTCAGCATTTTTCAGATACGGCCTATATCAACGCCAATATTAAGCCCATTAAACAATATAACAGCAACCCGGCAGTGCGGCCAAATGTAGTGGTCATCATTTTGGAAAGCATGGCCCGCGAATATTGGGGCAGTATGAACAGGGACGCCCATATTCCTAATTTTAAATCGTACACCCCGTTTTTAGATTCTTTGTCAAACAGCAGCCTGATATTTAATAATGCTTATGCCAACGGAAGGCAATCTATCCATGCCATGTCATCCGTTTTGGCCGGGATTCCTTCCTTTCAAACGGCCTTTACCTCTTCGCCCTATGCCAAACAAAAAATCCAGTCTCTGGTATCTATTTGCGATACATTGGGTTATCAAACGGCCTTTTTCCACGGAGCCGCTAATGGCTCGATGGGTTTTCAGGGCTTTGGCAATATTTTAGGTTACAAAAACTACTACGGCAGAACCGAGTACAATAACGATGCTGATTTTGATGGCATATGGGGTATTTGGGACGAGCCATTTTTTCAATTTATGGGCAAAACCATCGGCACACAAAAACAGCCTTTTTTGGCTACGCTGTTCAGCCTGTCGTCACATGACCCTTTCCAGATCCCTCAAAAATACAAGGCCCGCTTTACAGGCGGTCCGTTACCTATTGATAAATGTGTACAGTATTCAGACAATGCTTTACGCCAGTTCTTTAACTACGCCAAAACGCAACCCTGGTACAACAACACCATTTTTGTAATCACCGCCGATCATACCAGCCAAACTTACTACCCGGAGTACAGCAAATCCATCAATCGTTTTGCCGTGCCTATCCTGTTTTTTAGTCCTAATGAGGCTTATGGATTAAAAGGCGTTCGTACAGACCTTGCCCAGCAAATGGATATTTATCCATCGCTGGTTGATCTGATAGGCTATCATAAACCTTTCCGGTCATGGGGACGCAGCCTCATTAGCAACCTACCCACCGAAACCCCGCGGGTTATCAATTCAACCGGTAACATTTACCAGTTTATGCAGGGCGATTACATTTACCTTTTCGACGGGAAGAACATTACCGGCATTTTCGCATCTACCGATAAAGGCCTGGAGAAAAACCTGATGAATGGAGCGATTAATCCAGAAATGAACAAGGGTATGGCCGATTGCAAAGCCCTGATCCAGGATTATGCCGATAGGATTGTAAATAAGAAATTGAACCAGTGATTAAATTGCTTAGAAACTGTTAAAACGGCTTTACAAAAGTGTTCCAATGCGAGTTGTAAAATCCGGCTGCCTCTGAAGGGGAAAATAGCAAAGCGACAAAAGACTTACGAAGTTTTGAAAACTTCGTAAGTCTGGGTTCTGCGACTAAAACTTTTATTTCTTCCCCGCCAAATCCAGCACCAAATCATTCCCTTTCGGCATCACCCTAAAAACAGCTCCGTTATCGGGTTTTGAAAATGAGCCGGCTAATGCCAATACGGAATAATTCAATCCTTCAAAACTGCAATTAACAGCGTTAGCACCAACTTTGGTGAAAGGCAGTTTAGCACCATCGGCAGTGGTCATATCCAGGTACCACTTTACGGGTTGCTTGGTTACCAGTTTCACATTTACGGTACGGGCATCCAAATCCATTACCAATGTTCCATCAAAGGAGGTTACCGGCCAGCTGATGTGAAGCTTGCCGGGCACTTTATCTGTAATAACAGGCTTGCCACCTGTTATCAATGTTTCTTTGCCGTCGATAATTGCCTTAAACCTTAGCCCCGCAATTTGCGATGGTTTGCTCCAGATGTAGCCATCTACAAAAGGAAGCGTAAAAAAGGTACACTCATTTGATGTTGCCACTTTGGTTTCATATACCGATGGCAAACGCTCGTTAAACAGGTGAATATCCCTAAAACGCAGGTTACCGTTTTCCCACAATAAATTAACCCGGTAAAAACGGCTGTTGAACCATACCGTTTTACGGTCGCTGCCCGGCAGGTCTTCATTTACGGTAACGGATGTTGAGGGTGTAACTTTGTAACGCTCTTTAAACCATTTACCCGATGCGGCCAATGTCTCTACCTTTACTTTCTTCGCATCGCGCAGTTGGGCTATTAGTGGCAATTGAATCTCGAATCCTTTGGCCATGGCATCCCAGGTAAAGGAGTTTTCCTGGCCGGCCTGCGTGTAGGCAAATTCCATATCAGCACCTTCAACAAACTGTTTAAAATACCATTTAACCCAGGTGGAGTCGCCTCCCCCATCTTTATAAACCGGCTCCAGCGTAATTACCCCCTGCCTGGTTGTACCCAGTCCATTATCATATTGCCTAACGGGATCGCTGCCCAGCATCCTGAAAATAGGGATGGGTACCTGGTTCTTTTCATTTTGTGCAGGCATGTATGAATTAATCTTACTTGGATAATAAGCCTGGTTCCAATAGCCGCCCCACATGGTGTAACCATCGGTGCCATATTGATCCTTACAATTGGCCGATGCCACAATGTGATATTTGGTGTACATGTAAGCCAGCGTATGCGCGTCAATAAACCACGAGGCCACGGATTTTGGATAATACCCAAAGATCTTTTTAAAATCGGCCATGTAAACGTCGGTTAGTTTTTCGCGTTCGGCAGGCGTATAACCTGTAGCGAAGCCAATGTTAGCCCGCCAGTCCCAGGGGTAACGGCCGCGCCATTTCAAGCCGGCACGTTCAACCATAGGCTGTGGAATTTCCCACCAGCCACCAATTTCAAATGAATCGCGCGGCAGACTTTTTAAAAGCTTTTGATAGCGGTCATCCATCAGCGCATCGTATTGCAACAGAAAGGTGCCGCCCAAATGATATTTCTTCATCATCTCAACCTGTTTTACCACGGTTTGATAAAGTACATCCTCGGTAATAGCAGGATCACGCGGCTCCAGTAAGCGAATAAAATTTACGATATTGACAATTTTGGGATGGGAATTAACCACCGGCTTTGCAATAGGTTTATTGACGATTTTAAATGAGCAAAACATCAAAATTGTACAAAACGTTAATAAAAGCGCTTTGACTATAGCTGTATTTTTTAATTGAATCATAGGAATGTATTAACTCCGGCTCCATAGAAATTGGCTTACCAGTTAGGTTTTATAACAGGTATCAAAGGGCAATTTATAAAACCTCGGGAATTTGGCCGTCCTGTACTATCTTTTGGACTCAAAGCGCTGAGAAGTTGAGCTCCGATTGAGCTCAGGAAACGGAAGGAATAATTACTACAAAGCTTTCACCCCTATGGGGTGCTTGTCTATCGGTTGATCAATCTTAAATATACAACAAAGCCTATTTAATCCGCAAGGATGTCCCGGCGGGACAAAAGCTTTGTAGAAATCGGAAAACACAGAATTGTACTCCAGCGGAGTACGACTTCGGCGGTCCAGTCAATATGTCGCGACGAATATCTGATTTATTATCGTAGCAGGATTGTTCATTCAATCCCCCTATATCCCCAATACCTGTTTCAACTTCACGTAACCTGTTTTACTCACCGGAATCTTGGCGCCCGATTTCAGGATAGCCAGGTGGGCGTCTTTTTCGTAAGGATCAATACGGGTAATTTGCTCTATAGCAATGATGTAGCTGCGGTGTACGCGTACAAACTTTCTTGAATCGAGGGTTTGCTCAAAAAAGCTCATAGTTTTGTTTTTTAGGTACGAGCCATCTTTGGTAATCACGCTTACATAATCATCATCGGCCATTAGGTACTCAACATCGGCAACCGGGATAATTTTAACCTTGGTGCCCGTTTTAACCACAATACGCTCATGCTGCGCTGCTGATTGGGTAGCAGCGGTTTCCAGTAATTCTTCTGTTTGTTTAGCGATAGTTTTTTGAGGGGCCGATGCCAGGAATTTTTCAACCGCTTTGTTAAAACGATCTTTGCTAAAAGGCTTCAACAGGTAATCAACCGCGTGGGCCTCAAAAGCTTTTATAGCGTACTCATCAAAAGCGGTAGCGAATATTACAGCAGGTGGGTTCTCTACCAACTCCAGCATTTCAAAGCCGGTAATTTTAGGCATCTGGATATCAAGGAAAACCAGGTCGGGCTGGTGTTGCTGAATGGCTTTTAGTCCTTCAAAACCATCATTACATTCGCCTATCAGTTCAATTTCGTCTTTAAAACCAAGCAGGTATTCCATTACAACCATGCGGGCCAAGGGCTCATCATCAATAATTAACGCGCGCTTCATACTTGAGGTACTTTTATTATGGTTGTAAATATATCATCATTTGCGTGAGTTTCCATCAAGTCGTTACGGGCATATAATAAATATAGTCTGCGCTGCACACCACGCAGACCGAAACCAGTACCCTTTTTAGGTCGTGATGTTTGTGGGTCGTAAGGGTTTTGCACCATAATTACCAGGTAGTGTTCTTCCATTTCGCCGCGGATGCTTACGGTTACATCGCCTGTAGTATCGTACAAACCAAATTTAATGGCGTTCTCTACCAGTGGCTGCAACAACATGCTTGGCAGCAAAGCCTGGGCACATTTATCATCGCAACTGATCTCGGTTTGTAAACGGTGACCAAAACGCACCTTTTCAATCTCGAGGTATAAATTTAAGTGGGCCAGTTCATCGCAAAGCGGCACCTGCTGCTGGTCGTCTTTTTTCAAAGTTCCGCGTAAAAAATCACTCAACTGGTGAATCATTTTACGGGCTTCATCGGGTTTAAAGCCGATAAGAGCGTTAATGGAGTTAAGGCTGTTAAACAAAAAGTGAGGCTGCAGTTGCTGGCGCAGGTTGTATAACTCGGCATCGCGGGCCAGTTGCTCGGCTTCGGTTTTGCGTTTCAGGGTTTCTTTTTGATCAAGCTGCGAGTACCAAAGTAAGCTGATCATGGCCATCCACCCAATCGCCAAAAAATTAGTAAAAAAGCGAACGGTGAGCGAAAGGATCACAAAGTTGATATATACCTTATCGGTATTTAACAAGGGCAATAAATACCGGCATCCGGCGGCACAAGTACCGGCCAGTGCTACTACCCATATAAACAAGTTGATATAACTGCCTTTACCAGGCTGGTAGTACCGAAGGTTATTGTTGATAAGCCAGCAGGCACCGGCAAGTAAAACAGCGCTTAATAAACCATCAATAGTAGCGGTGAACCACAAAAAGCCAAAACTATGGATGATATAAGTTTGCAATGCAGCCCATACAAAGCCGCATGCAACAAATGCACCGTATAACCTTGAAGCAGAAAATGATGGTGTAGCCAAAACTAATGTTCTCTCTGTTTAATTTAATTGATTAATTCCGTACACCCAGCAACGCGGCTTTATGGTGCGCCCAGGCAATGTACAGATCAGCATCCGGTGTTTCGTGGATGTTGTAATATAGTTCAGTACCATCGGAGGGCTCGCTGATGCGGTTAAGTTCGGCCACATCAATAAACTGCCATTTAACGGTTTGTTTTTCTATATTTTTAAAGCTATCCTGGTTGGCATGACCAATCTGGTTTGCTTTTTCAAAGGCATTTAATTCGGTTTCGGCTTTGATCAGGCGTAACTGCTCATCAAATTGCGCCTGATGATCGCCATCACCGCTTATTACCCTGAAAACTAATTTTGCTACGTACCAGTTCATGTTATTTAGCCCCCTCTAAATCTCCCCCGGTAGGGGAGACTTTGGTTTGTTTAGTTTATGTTATATAAAGTCCTTCCTACCGGGGAGGGTTTGGGTGGGGCTAATAGCTGCGGATATCAACACCGGCAAAAATAGACACCCCTTTTAGTACCAATATTTTACCATTAACGTTTGATGCAGTGCTTTTTATACGTTTATCATCAACACTGGCAAATACGGCCGCCAGATCAGACACTACCTGCCAGTTAGATGGTACAATGATTTTGGTGCCGCCGAAGATCTGGGTGATATCCAGGTAAACGCGGCCATTAATATCGGCCTGTGTAAAATCAAGTTCGGCACCCCCAAAAATGTTCACGATATCGCCGCCCTTGAAGTTTTTGCTCAGGATGGTTTTATTAACCCCGCCGAAGATAGATACGGTATCAAGGTAGTCATCGCCATCGTGGTGACCGAATGGCGGCGGCGTATTTGGAGGCGTAAAAGGCTCCTGGGGAGGCGTTTGTCCACCATCCTTTACAGTATAGTCAACTTCAGGTTGGTTGCCAAAATCAAACTTTGGCTTTTCGGTTTTATTCCAAAAATCCGTATCGCCAAATTTTTTGTCCCATTTACCGCGATGTTTATTCCATTCGGCATCGCCATGTTTGCCGCGCCTTACAATCAGCCACATACCAAAACCAATAATAGCTATTGGCCAAACTATACGACTTGCATCGGGAATGTTATCATTAAATAAAAAAACTACCCCTAAAAACACCATGATGGCCCATGACGAATTTTTGAAATTGTGCTTGCCGCCAATGTAAAGGCCCCAGGCAATCAATATCATTGGCCAACTGAACAGCCAGCCGGGCAGAAAAAAGAAGGTAAGTTGCTTTAGCAGCAATAAGCCCCCAACAACAAGCAAAATAATGCCGGCCATGGCTTTTCCTTTGTTGGGGTTGTTCGGAGAATTTATATCGTTGTTCATTTGTACGGTTGCATTTTAAATCATATCCCAAAACTAAGGTAACATTATAGTTGAGCCAAACAAAAACTGGCGATATATTTAAAGAAATCGGTAAGTGTACGTGTTTTGTCGGTGAAAAAATTTTGGTTTCGGATACAGGGTGCTCAATCCGCGATTTGTTGGGATGGTTGAAGTTTTCAAATCAAAGTGTTGCCGGCTATTACAGTTTATTGCGATCACTTAAATACTGTAATTTTATAAACCTTGAGCCAGCCGGTAAACTTTTATCAGTGTCCTCTGACATCTGCAATACCGATCAACTAAATCAACTGATTATCAATATCATCATGTCGACCCAAAACCGGCTGTCAATTAATTTTTAAAACCAAAAGCTATTTTTCAGGTTAGATTAACTATGAAAAAGACAATTTTAAGTTTAAGCCTCATCCTGTTTGCGACTTTAGGTTTTAGTCAAATTCTTAAACCTGTAAAAATTGATAGTGTAGTTACAGTATCACTTCCCGCAAACTTTACCAAGAAAGATACATTAGGTCAGCAGATCTATCAAGCTACGGCATCATTAGGATATATTGTTGTTATAAAGGCGCAAAACGCCGCCAACAACAAACCTTTAAACAAAGAAAAAGACCTTAAAAACGTATTTAAAACCTTTGCCGAGGGCATCAGGAAACAATCGCGAAACGGAAGCATCATGAACCCGCGCGATACCACCATCGGTCCGTTGGAGGCCCGCATTTTTACACTCAGGGTTGATAACAGCGGCTCAACAGGTGAAGCACCTCAATTAAGGCGATTTATATTGCTTTATACTCAGGAAGCTACTTACACTTTTGAATATTTTTATCCCGAAGCACGGGCCGACCTTGCCACACCAGAGCTAAAAGAGTTTTCGAATTCTATCAAAGTATCAGACGTTAACCGTAAGGATCAATACCTGTCAAATGCCAAAGGCATGTCAACGCCTGTTAAGATTGGTCTATTTGGTGGTGTGCCATTAATTATCATTATAGCGGTAGTAGCATCCATCCGCAGAAAGAAACGTTTGGCGGAAGAAGCTCAATATTAGCCGTGAGACCTTATTTTTTTAACAAGTCGTTAATATTAAGATGAATTAGTCATTAAAATAGATTTAAAAAGGCCGGGAAATCCCGGCCTTTTTTTGCGTAAATACCTCAGTATATATCACATTGACTGGATACTTAGCTAATGCAAAAAAATGATTATGTTTGGGAAAGGTTAACTAATTACTTTAAAATATATGTCGAAAAGCATATTTCGTAAAAAATCCATTGCCAAAATATTACACGATGTTGATTGCGGTTTTAGCGACGCAGAACACCCCGGAACAGCATCATCACAACTCAAAAAAGAACTTAACGTAAAAGACCTTACCCTTATGGGTATAGCCGCCGTAGTTGGCGCAGGTATTTTTAGCACCATTGGCGAGGCATCTTTTCACGGCGGACCGGCAGTTTCCCTATTATTTGTTGTAACCGCTATAACCTGCGGTTTTTCGGCTTTATGTTATGCCGAATTTGCATCGCGCATCCCGGTGGCGGGCAGTGCTTATACTTACGCTTACGCATCATTTGGCGAACTGATTGCCTGGATCATAGGATGGGACCTTTTGATGGAATACGCCATTGGCAATATCGCCGTAGCTATTTCATGGAGCGAGTATTTTGTGAACCTTTTAGAAGGCTTTAATATCCATTTGCCCAAATACCTGACCATGGATTATGTGTCGGCCTTAAGAGGGCACGAAGCTGTTGTGGCGGCAGGCGCAAAAATTGCCGATGTTGCCGATAGGGCCAAATCAGCAGCGATGGCATGGGATAATGCACCGGGTATTGGCAACTTTAAACTAATAGCCAATTTGCCTGCCTTAATGATCGTATTTGTTATTACCTACCTGGTTTATATCGGCATCCGCGAAACAAAAAAAGCTACCAACGCCATGGTGATCCTGAAAATTGTGATCGTTATCGCTGTTATTGTTGTCGGCTTTTTTTATGTGACCCCGGCCAACTGGCACCCATTTATGCCTAATGGCTTTGGAGGTGTAATGAAGGGCGTATCGGGTGTATTTTTTGCTTATATAGGTTTTGATGCCATATCAACCACTGCTGAGGAATGCGAACAACCACAACGCGATTTGCCCCGCGGTATGATTTACTCCCTTATCATTTGTACGGTATTATATATCCTGATAGCATTGGTATTAACCGGGATGGTGAGTTATAAAGACCTACAGGTTGGCGATCCACTTGCGTTTGTATTTGCCAAAGTAGGCTTACATAAAGTGAGTTACATTATATCTATTAGCGCGGTAATTGCTACGGCAAGTGTATTATTGATATTTCAACTGGGGCAACCCCGCATTTGGATGAGCATGAGTCGCGATGGTTTATTACCTAAAGCGTTTTCACGCATCCATCCTAAATTTCACACACCTGCATTTGCTACCGTGGTAACAGGCTTTGTGGTTGCTATACCGGCATTATTCATGAACCTAACCGAAGTAACCGACCTTACCAGCATTGGCACCCTGTTTGCATTTGTACTGGTATGCGGCGGTGTATTGATATTACCTCGCGAAGCAGCGCAACAAGGCAAGTTTCACCTGCCGTATGTGAATGGCAAATTTATCATCCCCCTTTTAACCATAGCCATATTAGGGGCTTGCATTTATATTAAAGCACCTGCACAGGTAGAAATGATGCAGTTTAAAAAACTGAAAGAAAAATCGGCAATTATTGATGATTTGAAGGCTGCCGATAAAAACGCGTTGGCAATTACCTGTACCAAGCTATACAACAAACAAAACATAAACGACACAACCGTTGCTATAAAATACTTTAAAGAACTGGAAGAAGATAAGTTTAATACCGCCTTAAGGGCCACCCCATCTATTGCCGAAACAACAAAATATAGCTTAGGACTCAACGGCTTCCTGTACAATTTCCCTAATTACCTGTTCTTTATCCTCATCATTGTCATCGCCATTTATAGTTTCCTTAAAAACTTCTCGCTTATTCCTGTTTTAGGACTTATGAGTTGTTTTTACCTGATGACCGAACTTGGCTACACCAATTGGTTAAGATTCCTGATATGGCTGGTAATAGGGCTTGTGATTTACTTTACTTATAGCTACAAAAACAGCGTTTTGGGTAAAGAAGCTGATGTAAAATAGTAACCAATTTTGATTGATGGGTTCTGAGTTAATCTCTTTTACCCATCGCTCAATTTTAACAACCACTATAAAACAATTGTTATGTGGACCTGCCCCATTTGCGAACGCGAGTTTTTTAATACCAACCAGGTCCACTCCTGCTGGGAACGCAATCTTGGGGATTTTTTTAAAGGAAAATCCGACTATACCGTTGAGCTGTTTGATCACTTCATTAATGAGTACCTGCAAATAACCCCTATCAAAGTATGCCCCACCAAAAGCATGATCGCACTTGGTTTAAAAACCAACTTTGCCTATGTAACACAATTGGGCAAAAACTTTATTGATGTGGTTTTCCCTTTCGATGAAATTTATGCCGATAACCTGTGCTTCACTAAAATAAAAACCGTTCCGGGCACCAATCAGCACAACCATTATTTCAGGATGTATTTTAAGGAAGATTTGAATGACGAGGTGAAGGGGTTTATGAGGATGGCGAGCAGCAGCCTCGGCCTCACCTAAATCCTCTCCAAAGGAGAGGACTTTTGATTTGCGTGGTGCCAACGGAAGGCCGCCAACAGTATTAAACACAAAAGCCAAGCTGGATAAACCAACCTGGCAGAATTTGGTAGTATTCGAAAGAAATATTAAACATTCTCCGCCTGCAGTTCCAAGTCCTCTCCTTTGGAGAGGATTATTCGCATTTTATTTTTTCTTTTTGGCACTCATGAAGGCTTCGCCGTTTAGGTGAGGCTTTAATTTACCCTATGTATCTCTATAGCATCAGGTATCGATAACATCAACGGTACCTTTTCAACCGTTACAAAACTCAGATCCAAACCGAAACCGCGTTCTTCTGATAAACTCACCTTTTTAAGGTAAACATAGAAATCCATGATGAAACGCTCATATAACGACAGGCTGTGCGAACGCGAGAACAGTTTCTCAATCACCACAAACCTAAAATCGCCTACAATTTTGTGTTTGTTTAATGATTTGTAGTTGCTGGTGATATCTACCTCGCCTTTTTTAACCAGGTCTTCAACAACCCGTCTAAACAACAGGTTAATCTGCTGCTCAACCCTGAACCCGAGTTTAAAGTCGATACGGATCAATTTATTGGGGATCAAAAAGTCAACCTCGTATTCACGTTTGTAAGGCTCATCCACCACATCAACGTGTACCAGCCAATAAACATCAGCCCGTTTGGGCGACTTTTGTAAAATGGAATAAATAATTTTTGATTCAATCTCTGAATTAAAATTAGCGCTGGTCAAATACACCAATTGCGAAGCATATTTAGGAACGCTTTCATCGGCACTAAGCTCGTTGATGATGTTATAGTAATCATCAATACCAACAAACTTCACGTAGCGGTTACGGATTTTGCGGGCCGTGTGCCAGGTCCACATTACGGTGAATAATACAAAGCCTATTGATAACGTAAACCAGCCACCGTGTAAAAATTTCACCAGGTTACCGGTAAGGAACGTACCTTCAATAACCAGGTAAACCGCCAAAAAGGTATTGATAATATATGTCGGTACTTTTTTTCGTTTCAGGAACTTAGATACCAGTATAGTGGTCATGAGCATGGCCACGGTAATACTTAAGCCGTATGCCGCCTCCATTTTATCAGAATGACGGAAAATTAAAACCACACCAATACAGCCTGCCCAAAGCAGCCAGTTAACACTTGGTACATACAATTGCCCCTTTTGTTCTGACGGGTAGTTGATGCGTACTTTTGGCCAAAGATTAAGCCTAACGGCCTCGGCAATCAGTGTAAATGAACCCGAAATTAAGGCCTGGCTGGCAATGATGGCCGCAACGGTAGCGATACCGATACCAAATATTAAAAACCATCCGGGCATTATTTTATAAAAAGGGTTGTTAACATTCAGGTCCATGATAGCGCCGTTGCTTTGCAACAACCAAACAGCCTGCCCCAGGTAATTTAATATTAAGCAGGTTTTAACGTAGATCCAGCTGATACGGATATTTTGTTTACCGCAGTGCCCCAGGTCGGAGTACAAAGCCTCGGCTCCTGTAGTACATAAAAATACGGCTCCTAATATAATGAACGCGGTATGGCTGCTGCTTGAGCTTAATAACTCATATGCATAATAAGGATTTAACGCCCTGATGATGCCCGGCGATTTAGCAATATAGCTGATACCCAAAACCCCCATCATGGTAAACCAGATAAACATAATTGGCCCGAAAGCCTTGCCTACCAATGATGTACCAAACTGTTGTATAATGAACAAGCCTGTGATGATGGCGATTACAATTTGTACCGTTGGTAAGTGCGGTATCTTGGTTTCTAAACCCTCTATGGCAGATGATATGGTGATAGGCGGGGTAATGATACCATCGGCAAGCAACGCGCAGCCACCAACAACCGCAGGTACAATAAGCCATTTTGCCTTTCGACGGACCAGCGAGAACAGGGAAAATATCCCTCCTTCACCTTTATTATCAGCACGTAACGTGATAACCACATATTTTAATGTAGTTTGCAATGTTAACGTCCATACAATGAGGGAAACCCCACCAAGAATTAATGTTTCAGAAATGTGGTTTGTACCAACAATGGCTTTAAATACGTATAATGGGGAGGTACCAATATCACCGTAAATTATTCCTAAACTGATAAGAAGGCCGGCGGCCGACAGTTTTTGCAGATCTTTATGGTTTGACACTATTTTACTTTAATATGGCGCAAAAATATTAATTTTTTCCATTAAACTTATATAAACGTTAAACGTATAAGAGAAATACAGGTCTATACTTTGAAAACAGCTCTTATTGTTAAATTTTGTTAAAAAGTTTTACAAAAACGTCAATTTTTTACGTCGTGAGGGCATTATTTATACTTTTGTAAAGTAAACTTAATAATGAGGCGAAAAACTACTTACCCTTTTACTTTCACTTACGCGTGGTTCGCATTAATTGCTGTGGCAATTTTTATGAATTTTGCTTTCGTGGCTGCCGCGTCGCCCATTAAAACTGCTTTACCAAAACTAAAGGGAGATACAACCTACCTTCATGTTACCAAAAACAAAAACAATAAGCCCTCTTATTTAAAAAATGGATTGCACCTGGTATTGCCGCCTTTAAAGCCGGCAGTAACATCAACCCAAAAAGTAACTGTATCGCGCCCGGATGATAAACTGCTTAATGATGTGCAGCTTTATCCTAACCCGGTAACAGATCAGATCAACCTCAAATACACCATTAGCCGCAACTCAAACGTAACTGTTAAAATTATGGATGTTTTGGGCAACGATATCACCACCGTATTTAACCAAAGAGTGGAAGGCGGCGACCATGCCATAGCCTACCAGATTAATAACAAACTCAGTCGTGGCTTTTACTTCGTGCGTGTTGTAGCCGGTACGGAATCGGTTATTAAACGAATCTCTGTTTTATAGTCATTAGTCATTAGTCATTAGTCATTAGTCATTAGTCATTAGTCATTAGTCATTAGTCATTAGTCATTAGTCATTAGTCATTAGTCATTAGTGGGAATTGCTGGTACATTTTATTGTTTTAATTATTTCAAACTATTTTCTCAAAAAAGAAAAGTCCCAATGACTAATGACAGCGAAGCAAATGACTAATGACAGCGAAGCGAAATGACCAATGACGCGAAGCAAATGACAGCGCAGCGCAATGACTAATTTTTTTTAGCTTTGGCATTTACGCATAAACGATATGAAGATAATTGCCATTGGCCGCAACTATGCCGAACATGCCAAAGAATTAAATAACCCGGTACCTACCACGCCGGTTATTTTCATGAAGCCCGAAACTGCCATTTTAAAAGATAACAAGCCATTTTACCACCCCGACTTTTCGGAAGATATCCATCACGAGATCGAGATTGTACTCAAGGTAAGCAAAGAAGGTAAACACATCGGCGAGAAGTTTGCTGCCGGTTATTATGAAGAAATTGGCCTTGGTGTTGACTTTACCGCCCGCGATATTCAAAGTAAACATAAAGAAAAAGGGCTACCCTGGGAATTAGCCAAAGCTTTCGACGGCTCGGCCCCTATCAGCGCTTTTGTGCCCAAAGCTAAATTTGCAGATATCTATAACATCAACTTTAAACTGAATATCAATGGCGAAACACGCCAGCAAGGTAATACCGCTAACTTGTTATTTTCTTTTGAAAGCCTCATCGCTTTTGTATCCCGTTACATCACCCTAAAAAAAGGCGACCTTATTTTTACCGGCACCCCGGCAGGTGTTGGCAAAGTAGCCGTTGGCGATAGGCTTGAGGGGTATTTGGAAGGCGAGAAAATGCTCGATTTTTGGGTGAAGTAATATAATTTCTGTGTAGAGACGCAATATTTTGCGTCTCCCGTGTGCAAATCGATCATGCAAATCTGAATCGCAAAGCCGCTCGTCTGGCGGAAGACGCAAAATATTGCGTCTCTACGTTAGGAAGCTTCACTCGAACATAAAACATTATTAAATTAAAACTGAACAGCTTTTTAAGCATGGTAAAAAAAAGAAGTATCATTACCTGTATATTATCTTTAGGAATCTACACACAACTGCTGGCGCAAACCGCCACCATCCAAAGCAGGCAATACCCACAAAACTATTTCCGCTACCCGCTTGATCTGCTGCCACATACCACAGCCGGCTCTTTTGGCGAATTGCGACCGGCACATTTTCACTCCGGGCTCGATTTTAAAACCAATCAGCGCACCGGCTACCCGGTATATGCTGTAAATGATGGATACATATCACGCGTACGGGTACAATTCGGCGGCTTTGGCCGGGCTATTTATATTACCCATCCTAATGGTTATACCACTGTTTATGGTCACCTTTCGGCTTTTACGCCTGCTGTGGCCGCATTGGTAAAACAATACCAATATGAGCACCAAACCTTCGAAGCTGACTTTAAACTACAACCTACGCAGGTACCCGTTTGTAAAGATGAGGTAGTAGCCATATCCGGTAACGCGGGTGCATCTGCCGGGCCACATGTACACTTCGAGATCAGGGATACCCAAACCGAAGAAACCATTAATCCGCAGCTGTTTGGCTTAACCATACCCGACCAGGTGCCACCAACTATCACCTCCATTGGTATCTATCACCTAAATGGTAATCCCTTTAGCGAAAAAACGCCGCGCGATTTTATGGGCGTTACGGGAGCAGCCGGTAACTATCATCTTACCAAACCACAGGTGTTATACCTTAGCGGCAATATCGGTTTTGGCATCAATACCACCGATATGAACAGTACATCGGCCAACCATAACGGCATTTACTCGCTGGAGTTAAAGCTCGACGGAAAAACCGTTTATACCTTTGCTGTTGAGCGTTTCGCATTCGATCAAACACATGCCATTAACGCTTATATCGATTTCCCGGCCTTTGAACAATCGCACAGATGGATGCAGAAGTGCTTTATTATGCCGGGCAGCCATATTTCGTTATATCCGCAATCCATCAACCGCGGCATCATTACCTTTAATGATAATGCACTGCATGATATTGAATATGTGGTAAAAGATGTTGCCGGCAATACATCATCATTAAAACTTAAAGTACAGGCAAGCCCTTTTAATGCCTCAGCCAATAAAATAGCAGGCACTTTATTTCATTACGATAAAAAGAGTGAGTTTAGTACCGATAAGGTAAAGGTTACCGTTATGCCGGGCAATTTGTACGACGATCTGGATTTTATTTACTCCAACTCGGCCAAACCTGTTGGCGGCTATTCATCCATCCACCACATCCACAACCGCCTTACCCCTATTCACGAAAATTACGACCTGTGGATAAAACCCGAAGTTGATTTGGGTAAATATGCCGATAAGGCCGTTATTGTAAGTACCACTATGGGTTGTGTAGGTGGCTATTACCAGGATGGTTGGGTAAAAACCCAAACAAGCACCTTTGGCGATTACTTTATTAAGATAGATACCATCCCGCCGGTGATCCATGCACTCAATATTAAAAACGGCAGTAGCATGAAACTGGCGCACAGTATCAATTTTAGGATGAGCGATAACCTATCGGGCATAAAAAGTTACACTGGTACCATTGATAATAAGTGGGTTTTAATGGAATTGGATTATAAAACTAAAATTTTAAGCTATACCTTTAGCGGCGATATTGCGCCGGGTAAACACACGTTTAAACTCACCCTGGCGGATAACAAAAATAATTTTACAGATTTCACCGCAGATTTTTACAGATAAGTATGTCAACATTAAAAGAAGGCGATAAAGCCCCCGATTTTACAGCTAAAGATCAAAACGGAAACACCGTATCGCTGGCCGACCATAAAGGCAAAAACATAATCCTTTATTTTTACCCTAAAGATGATACCCCGGGCTGTACTGCCGAATCGTGTGATTTTAGGGACAACTATCAATCATTACTAAGCAAAGGTTATGATGTAATAGGTGTAAGTACCGATGACGAAAAATCGCACAAAAAATTCGAGACCAAATACAGCCTGCCATTTACACTGATCTCAGATACCGAAAAAGCTATAGTTGAAGCCTACGGCGTTTGGGTTGAGAAAAACATGTACGGCAAACAATATATGGGCACCGCCCGCACCACCTTTATTATTAATGGCGATGGCATCATTACCCATTTAATTAGTAAAGTTGATACCAAAAACTCGTCACAACAGGTGTTAGATCTTGTAAAATAAGTGTTAAAATAACAACAATTATTTTTAGATTAGCAGCTCTTTTAATTTCCTAAATTTTAATGAAATCAACAATTCAAGACTTAGAAAAAACCGCGTCGCAGATTAGACGCGACATTGTACGCATGGTACATGCTTGTCAATCTGGCCACCCGGGTGGTTCATTAGGTTGTACAGATTTTTTTACCGCACTGTATTTTGAGGTAATGAACCACGATCCTAAATTTAATATGGATGGCATTGGCGAAGACCTTTTCTTTTTATCAAACGGCCACATTTCACCAGTGTTTTACAGCACTTTGGCGCATGCAGGTTACTTTGATAAAGCCGAACTGGCAACTTTCCGTAAACTAAATACCCGTTTACAGGGCCACCCAACTACACATGAGCATTTGCCGGGTATCCGTATCGCGTCTGGTTCGTTAGGTCAGGGTTTATCCGTGGCTATCGGCGCTGCCTTAGCTAAAAAATTAAATGGAGATAAAAGCCTGGTATTTACCTTACACGGCGATGGCGAGTTACAGGAAGGCCAGATTTGGGAAGCAGCAATGTTTGCCCCACACAACAAGGTTGATAACCTGATCTCGACAGTTGACTTCAACCGCCAGCAAATTGACGGACCAACCGAAAAAGTATTGTCATTAGGAGATTTACATGCCAAATGGGTAGCTTTTGGATGGGATGTTTTGGAAATGAAGGGTAATGATATGGCCGATGTAGTTAAAACCTTAGAGCTTGCTAAAAGCCGCACAGGTCAGGGTAAACCTATCATGATATTGATGCATACCGAAATGGGGTATGGTGTTGATTTTATGGTTGGCACACACAAATGGCATGGTGCTGCCCCTAACGATGAACAGCTTAAATCAGCATTATCACAGTTAGAAGAAACTTTGGGCGATTATTAATTAGTTGTCAGTTTTGAGTGCCGAGTTTTGAGTTTAACTCATCTCCTCTAATTCAAAACTGCCTATCAACAAACAATAAAAACTCATTACTCAAAACCCATCACTCACAACTCAAATGAAGAAATATACTTACACAGATAAAAAAGATACCCGCTCGGGCTTTGGTGCCGGGCTGCTGGAAGCCGGCAAAAAAAACGACCAGGTTGTTGCCCTTTGCGCCGACCTTATTGGATCGTTAAAAATGAATGATTTTATTAAAGAGTTCCCTGAGCGTTTTGTACAGGTTGGTATTGCCGAAGCAAACATGATAGGCATTGCAGCTGGTATGACTATTGGTGGTAAAATTCCTTTTACCGGTACTTTTGCCAACTTTTCAACCGGCAGGGTTTATGATCAGATTCGTCAGTCGGTAGCTTACTCCAACAAAAACGTTAAAATTTGCGCTTCACACGCGGGTTTAACTTTGGGCGAAGATGGTGCAACACACCAGATCCTGGAAGATATTGGCCTGATGAAAATGTTGCCAGGGATGACAGTGATTAACCCTTGTGATTATAACCAAACCAAAGCCGCTACTATGGCTATTGCAGAGTATGAAGGTCCGGTTTATTTACGTTTCGGCAGGCCGGTTGTTCCTATTTTTACCGATGCCGATCAAAAATTTGAGATTGGAAAAGCATGGATGGTGAACGAAGGTGCCGATGTTAGTATATTTGCAACCGGTCACCTGGTTTGGGAAGCCATTTTAGCTGGCGAAAAACTGGCCGAAGAAGGTATTGATGCCGAGATCATTAACATCCACACTATTAAACCGTTGGATGCGGAAGCAGTATTAAAATCAGTTGCTAAAACCGGTTGCGTAGTTACTGCCGAAGAGCATAACCGTTTAGGTGGTTTGGGCGATAGCATAGCACAATTGTTAGCCGTTAACAACCCTACTCCGCAAGAGTATGTGGCTGTAAACGATAGCTTTGGCGAAAGCGGTACACCAGAACAATTGATGACCAAATACGGTTTAGATGCAGACCATATTGTGGCGGCCGTTAAAAAGGTTATCGAAAGAAAAAACAAAAATGCTTAATTAGCATTTAACTATAAAAATTATAAAATGTCGGTGCAGGTAGAAGATTCAGAGATTTTAAGCAAATTCAGGGAAGAGAAAACGCGAAACGAAGCGTTTAACCTGCTGCTTAAAAAATACCAGCAAAAAATTTACTGGCATGTAAGGCGCATGGTTATTGATCATGACGATGCTGATGACCTTACCCAGGATATTTTTGTTAAAGTTTGGAAAAACCTGCTTGGTTTCAGGAATGACGCGCAGCTTTATACCTGGATGTACCGCATAGCATCCAACGAATGCATTACTTTTTTGAACAAAAAGAAACAAAAAAATAATGTTTCGTTGGATGATGTTGCTTATGAACACATGGCCGATACATTGGCCGATTCGGCGTATTTTAATGGCGACGCAGCTCAGCGTAAACTGCAGGAAGCATTGCTAACCCTGCCAGAAAAGCAAAAGCTTGTTTTTAACATGAAATACTATGAGGATATGAAATATGAAGAAATTTCTGACGTTTTGGGCACAAGCGTGGGTGCGTTAAAAGCATCTTTTCACCTGGCAGTCAAGAAGATAGAGGCATATTTACTATCAAAAGATTAATTTCATAAATTTTTCATAATCACGTTAAACCTTTTAGCACTTTGTTCATCTATAGTTATGTATGAAAAGCGATATGGACAATAGGGAATGGCTGGATGATTATACATCATTGAAACAGGTTAACGCAAATAACCCGTTCATGGTGCCGTCTGGCTATTTCAATGAATTAGCGCAGCACATAACATCACGCATCAGGCTGGAAGAGCTTAAAAACTCATCTACAGGTTTTAACGTGCCTGAAAATTACTTTGAACATTTAAACAGCAACATACAAAGCCGCGTTAATATCCAGGCGGCCTTAGGTACTGATAATACCGGCTTCACCACACCCGAATTTTTTTTTGACGAGCAGGCAGGCCAAATCCAAAGCAGGATTGCTATTGAGCAATACGTGAATAATGAGGCTGAAAGCTTTACCGTTCCTGAAAATTATTTTGGCGAACTGGACGACAATATCCAAAGCAGGTTAACTATTGAGCAGTATGCCCATAGTGAGGATGAAGTTTTTGCGGTACCTGCAAATTATTTTGATGAACTAAGCAACAACATTCAAAGCCGCATAGCTATTGAGGAGTTGATGAGCACCGATGCCGAAGGCTTTGAAGTGCCGGCAAATTACTTTGATAAGCTTAGCCAAAACATTTTAAATAAAACGGTTAACCAGGATGCCGAAGAAGTTGAGGAAACAGACAATGTGATCAATTTCCAGGAAGCGGTTAAAAAGAAAGGTCTTGTGCGCCGAATGTTTGCTTCGCATACCATAAGGTATGCTACCGCGGCTTGTTTTGCCCTTATATTGGGTATCGGCGTGGTATTTAAAAGCGCGGCACCAACAGATCATGCGCATACTTACCTGCATGAAGAACTTTCGACCGTACCTGTAGCCGAAATTAAAAGCTACCTGCAATTGCATATGGATGCCAACGACACCCGTACATTAATGGATGGATCGCAAAAAGTTAACAGCCAGAGTTTAGATGAAGATCTGTCGGATTATATAGATACTAATTAATTGAGGAGTTTTAATGCGTAATTTAATCAGGCATACATTTATAGTATTTTTTATTGTAGCAACCGCTCATCATTGCCTTGCGCAAGCCAATTCGCTTGTGCCCAACGGCAGGACAGCGCCCGGAGTTAACCGGGCAAAAAAGGGCGCTATAGGTAAAAAACTGGAAGCCGCACGCAATAACTTCATCAGCAAACAACTGGATCTGTCTGACGAAGAATCGACTAAGTTTTGGCCCATATACCAGAAATATCAGCAGGAACTTACTGCTGTGCGTATCTTAAAACGCCTCAACAACTCCAGCGCGGCATCTAACGGTACCGAGCAGATAGATAGGGAGATCTATTACGAGAGCCAGCTTGTTGCTATCCGTAAACGCTATAAAGATTCTTTTTCAAAAATCCTCCCGCCCGAGAAGGTAAGTAAGCTGTACAAAAGCGAGCAGGAATTTAACGACGAACTCATCAAACAACTCAGCGAACGCAGCGAACGAGCAGGAAATTAATTGGTTCATTTGTTCACTGGTTCATTTGTTCATTGGTCTTGTCCCCGTGGTTTAATTCATTGCTACCTATTTGTAATTTTGGATTAGGCCTTATCTTTGTTTTAAAACTCAAAACTCACTACTCAACACTTATAACTCCTGCTCATGCCTACTCTTCGTCAGCTTTTTTTGGCTAATAACGCGCAGACCACCAACTTTCCGTTGTTGCTGGAATTTGAGCGTGCCGAGGGGATTTACATGTACGATGCCAGGGGTAATGCTTTTATCGACCTGATATCGGGTATTGGGGTAAGCAGCCTTGGGCATGGCAATGCTAAGGTAAAGGATGCCATTAAACAACAGGTTGATAAATACATGCACCTGATGGTTTATGGTGAATTTGTGCAAACGCCACAAGTGCTTTTTGCCGAAAAGCTGATTTCCGTATTGCCTGATAATTTACAGTCGGTTTATTTTACCAACTCTGGTGCCGAAGCAGTTGAGGGAGCGTTAAAGTTAGCTAAACGATTTACCGGGCGCAGTGAGATTATTGCCTGCCACAATTCCTACCACGGCAGTACTCAAGGCGCTTTGAGTGTAATGGGGAATGAAGAATTTAAACAGGCCTACCGTCCGCTTTTACCTGGTGTAAGTTTTATTAATTTTAACAATAATGATGACCTTCAATTGATAACCGGGCAAACCGCTTGTGTAATCATGGAAACCGTACAGGGCGAGGCCGGCATTCGTGTACCCGACCTGGCTTATATGCAGGCTTTGCGCAAACGTTGCGATGAAACCGGGACGTTGTTGATATTAGACGAGATCCAGGCCGCGTTTGGGCGTACGGGGAAATTGTTTGCATTTGACCACTTTGAGATAGTACCCGATATTTTGCTGTTGGCAAAGGCATTGGGCGGTGGCATGCCCATCGGCGCGTTCATCGCATCTACCGCAATTATGGATGCCTTGAAAGATAACCCTATTCTTGGCCATATCACTACATTTGGCGGTCACCCGGTATGTTGCGCAGCCGGTTTAGCTGCTTTGGAAGTATTGATTGAAGATGGTCTGATATCCGGCGTAGCCGAAAAAGAAGCGCTTTTTCGCAAATTATTAGTTCACCCGGCTATTAAAGAGGTGCGTGGCAAAGGCTTGATGCTGGCCGTTGAACTGGCAGACTTCTACCTCAACAAAAAGATCATCGACCGCTGTATCGAAAATGGTGTTATTACCGACTGGTTTTTGCATTGCAGTAATTCCATGCGCCTTGCCCCTCCCCTCATCATCCAGCCCGATGAAATTACAATGGCTTGTGAGGTTATCATTGAAGCTATTGATTACTATACTAATTAATCACGTCAATTCTTTCCCTGCTTTTTAACCAGCTGATAGGTTTTAGCTCTTAACCGTTGCGCCTCATTGGCCAGGTTTGCCGTACTGGTAATATCGGGCATGGCATCATCCTGGTATTTTTCAATAACGGGCAGCGTTGTAACTACTTTTAAAACGGTATGGTAATCTTCAATTTTGATGTGGTTGCTATCAATGTGGGTCATCAAATTACTGAACCTGCTTATTTTACCCATATATTTCGATTTACTATCGGCAAGCACTGCTCTCAGCTGATCTCTCAACACGGTATCCTTAAGCATATTTAAAGACTCATTTGCCGATGAATAGTAGGCAGTAGATTTATTAGCATATTCATTAAATTTCTTTAAGCTATCCGGAAAACCCGCGTTGAAGTGTTGCAGCTGCTCTTCTAATTTTTGAAGTGTCGGATCTTTTTTAGCGAGATCATCATAAATATTATCCATCATTGATCCCCTGGGATTGGTTTTTGTTAAAAAGTCCGAACTTGATTTCTCATCTTTCAGGGCCTCGGGAATCTCCGTTCCCGGCGTGGATGGATCTTTCGCAGGGGCAGGTTTGCATCCGGCTCCAAAAACAATGGCTACTATAACTGGTAACAAAGTGGTCAATTTCATATTTAAAGATATACCCATTTTGATTACCGCGCATAAAAATGTTACTCATTTTTTACTGCTTGTTTAAATTCAATTCAATAGTATTTTATATGATTTATGACTTGTAAACCTTTTTCAGGACGACACACACATCTATTTAACCGCGTGTTCCATCAAAACCTACATTTTTTCAGGACAATAATGACTTTTTCGACTTAAGTTACTGATAGTGAGACAATAAAGTGTTCCATGCTTTTTAACTTTTAAAAAACGCAACTTGCTGATTACTAATATGAATGCGTTCCAAAGCGTTCCACCTGTTCCATGCGTTCCGGTGGAACGGTATTGAGCGGTATCGAAAATCGGCCTTCTCACTTAACGCAGGCATCAACAAAGTTGATGACCTATCAACTCAAAGTCAAAAACTACAACTTACTGGTTTTAAACCGTTAGGTTTACTACTTTTGCGGCCATTAATTTTCAATTGCAAATGGCAAACTTCAGCGACCGTATAGCACGCTTAAAATCAACAATCCAACCCTTACGTGATCAGTTAATTCAGCACGAATTATATAAAAACATCAACTCACTTGATGAATTGACTGCCTTTATGGATCACCACGTATTTGCGGTTTGGGATTTTATGTCGTTGTTAAAATCGCTGCAGCAAAGGCTTACCTGTACTGCTACCCCATGGATGCCAACCGGTAATGCCAACACCCGTTACCTGATCAATGAAATTGTAACCGGCGAGGAAAGTGATGTAGATGAGCAAGGCAACCGCACCAGCCATTTTGAATTGTATCTGCGCGCCATGCAGCAAGCCGGCAGCCAGGCTACAGCCATTAACAACCTGTTTAATGAGTTAAATTTTGGCAAACACATTGATGAAGCTTTGATTATTGCTGAGATCCCTTTGGCGGCCCGCAATTTTGTACAACACACCTTTGAGGTAATTAACAACAACAAAAGCCATGTGCAGGCAGCTGTGTTTACATTTGGTCGTGAGGATTTGATTCCCGATATGTTTGTGAGCATTGTAAAAGAAATTAGCAAACAATTGCCGGGCAAGGTTGACATTCTGTTATATTACCTGGAGCGCCATATTGAGGTTGATGGTGATCACCATTCCAATTTAGCCTACGAAATGACCGCCGAACTTTGCGGCGAAGACGATCAGAAATGGGAAGAAGCAACAGCAGCTGTTCAAGAAGCTTTGCAGGAACGCATTAACCTTTGGGATGGCATATTCGCCGCAATCAATACCGCGGTAGTAGCAGAGTAAAAGATTATATTTGATCAAAAGATCAATATAACCGTGAAACACTATTTCGGCTTTTTATTAGCAATACTGTTTTTGTTTACCCTAACAGGATGCTGGGAGAAAAACTCAACCAGTGCCGACGACACCTTTATGTTATGGGCCGGCCAAAAACCGGATAAGAATGTACGTGCTATCCATGGCAAATACTGGCAATCAGCACATCTTAGCCGTGAATACGTTGTTTACCTGGAATTGGCGCCGACTGTAGAGTGGAAACTGGGGTTCATCAAACAAAACAACCTCCATATTACAAGGGATACTCCCGCGCCACCGAAAGATGCGCCATCATGGTTCATCAACAAAAAGGGATTGAATATTTGGCGAGCCCAACCGGATAACGGCAATTTATATGAAGAAGACCCACAGACCGGGCATTTTTTCATCTTTGAGGAGCAACTGTAATCGATTTTGTCTGAACCGGGATTAAACAGATTTATTGGATTTTGACCGTCTGAACTTTTGATTCTGATTATTAGCCATTCCCCCTCGAACCTCGCAACCGCCCCCCAACCTAACAACTCACAACTTATTCAACTCATCCATCAACACCTTACTTACCCGGTTAAAGTATCGTCTTACACCAAAACCCATTACGGTTTGGATGCCGCGGGTGGCATTGGTTAAAAACACCTCATCGGCTTCGTAGAGTATATCGGGATTGATCTGGGCCTCGGTGATATCCATTTTGGCATTTTGCGCCAGTTTTATGACCACCTGTCTCATCACACCTTCAACACAGCCTTCGCTTAGCGCAGGAGTGTATAAGTGGTTTTGGTAATGGATAAATATGTTGGAGCTGCTGGCCTCGCACAAAAAGCCGTTTTGGTTCAACAGAAACACATCATCTAACTTGTTTTGCGATTTGTAGATACCCGCCATCACGTAAATAAGCGAGTTGCAGGTTTTGATGTTCGACAGGTAGTTTGATGGCTTAGGCAACTCGGTAAACACATCCATGATCAAACCCTTTTCGTTTAAAAAATAACGGGGCTCGTCAGACTCTGTCAGTTCCAGGCAGTAGCCCATTTTGTTTTGACTGGGCGCGTACAGACCTTCGGCATCACGGTAAACCGTTAAGCGCAGGCGACCGTGCTTCACCTTATTACGTTTGGCCAGTTCCTCTACAATATCCTTCAAAAACCAGGTATCCATTTGCGAATAGCCATCAATTTTAAGCGCCTTCATGCCGCGTTGCAGGCGGTTGGCATGCAAGTCGGCAAACTTAAGCTGTCCCTTCATCAGGCGCATGCTTTCAAACAAGCCGTCGCCATATTTAAAAGCACGGTTTGCTATAGTGAGTAGCTGGCTGTTTTGAGGAAGGATTTGTCCGTTAAAATTGATAAACACAGGCGTCATGTAGATGTGCGAATTTCAGATGTGCAAATGTGCAGATTTTTAAATCAGATTAAATTTATAAATGCCAAACTGTTACACAAAAACCATGCTTATATTAACAGATCATGAAGTACTATTCCTGCTCGGCGGTATTTAACTGATTATCAGCGGCAGTGTATCTGCGCCATTTTAGCAATACGCTTTCAAAATCTGGCGGTAAAGGCGATTCAAACAGTACCTGTTTCTTTTGGGTGGGGTGTAAAAATCCCAGCACCTGCGCATGCAGTGCCTGCCGTGGCATCAGTTCAAAACAGTTTTCTACAAACTGCTTGTATTTGCTGAATACGGTACCTTTCAAAATTTTATCGCCGCCATAAGTAGCATCGCTGAATAGTGGGTGACCAATGTGCCGCATATGCGCGCGAATCTGGTGAGTGCGGCCGGTTTCCAGCTGGCATTCTATCAATGTAACATAGCCCATGCGCTCCAACACCTTGTAATGCGTTACAGACCATTTTCCCTTCTCGGGGTCATCATATATCGACATCACCCTTCTATCGGCTATACTGCGGCCTATATAGCCTGTCACGGTGCCATCTTCAGGCAGGTCGCCCCAAACCAGGGCAATGTATTTACGGGTGATGGTGTGGTCAAAAAACTGCTTGGCCAGCCAACTCATTGAACGTTCGTTTTTGCTGATCAACAGCAAACCTGAAGTATCTTTATCAATACGATGAACCAGTCCCGGCCTGCCGTCGTTTCCCGGCAAAGTTGGCAATTGCTGAAAATGGTATACCAGCGCATTTACCAGCGTGCCTGTATAGTTATTATAGCCGGGGTGTACTACCATACCGGCGGCTTTATCAACCACTAATACATCATCATCTTCGTAAACAATATTAATGGGAATATTTTCGGGGTAAACTTCGGTATCACGGGGCGGATGCGGCAATACAACCGAGATCACATCCAACGGCTTTACGCGGTAGCTGCTTTTGATTGGTTTATCATTCACCAACACATTGCCCAACTCAATGGCATTTTGAATGCGGTTACGCGAGGCGTTCTCCACCCGGTGCATCAAAAATTTATCAATACGCAACAGCGACTGACCTTTATCAACCACTACACGCAAGTGTTCAAATAAATCCTGTTCTTCCTGCTCTATCAGCTCGGGTTCGTATGCCATTTGAGGGCAAAAGTAATCGTTTTTTGTGGTAGGTTAAACGTAATATTGCAATAGCATTAAGGGCAGGTTATTTTATGAATATCAATCTTGAAATTTTTAGTCCGGTTCAGCAGATCAATGATCCATTATTTGCGGAGCATAACGTAAAAGTTTTCCTGAAACGTGATGATCTGATACACCCCATGATATCTGGCAATAAATGGCGTAAATTAAAATATATCTTAAAAAGCGCGCAGCATCGGCATAAAAACCACCTGGTTACTTTTGGAGGCGCATACTCCAATCACCTGCTTGCCACCGCAGCGGCAGCAGCCAAGTTCGGCTTCAAAGCAACCGGGATAGTACGGGGCGAGGCCGTTGATAACGATACCTTATTTTTATGCAAACTGCATGGCATGCAACTAATTTTTACTGATAGGGAAAGTTACCGGGATAAACCAGCCTTGTTCAATCAGTATTTTGACGATGATGCCGAAGCTTTTTTTATTGACGAAGGCGGTTCATCTACAGAAGCTACCCAGGGCTGCAGCGAATTGGTAGAAGAGCTAACAGACACCTACGATCATATTTTTTGTGCCTGTGGAACAGGAACCACCGCAGCTGGCATTATCAACGGCTTAACACAACATCAGCTAAACACCAATTTTAACGCCGTTCCCGTATTTAAAAACGGTGGCTTTATAAAGGAGGAGATTGATAAGTTTTTACATAAACAGGTTGCTTATGATTTGCATACGGGTTATCATTTTGGAGGCTATGGCAAAACCACAGATGAACTGATCAAATTCATCAAACAATTTGTGGCAAGCACCGGCATTGTGATTGAACCCGTTTACACGGGCAAAATGATGTATGCCATTTATGACCTCATTAGCAAAGGTCATTTTAAACCTGGCAGTAAAATATTGGCTATTCATAGCGGCGGTATCTGGGGATTACTGGGGATGAAGGATAAGTTTTTTTGAGATATACAGGCAAAAGACGATACACCAGGTACCTGGAAATAACATATCTGAAAAAGCCGCCGACGGCATTAGCCGGCGGCTTTAAACTATTGTTTTATTGATTTAACCAAAAGGATTCCCAACCGCCGATAGTGGCGCGGTTACAGGTCATGGCCTGAGTTCCGTTCTCTGACGATACATACTTGCCATTATTTCCCCTAAAAGAAACAGTACCATCACTATTGTTCACCCAATCAAATTGCTCCCATGCGCCAATTGATGTACGGTTACAGGTTATGGCCTGGGTACCATTTTCAGACGATACGTATTTGCCCTGGCTTTGCAACGCGACTTTGCCGCCGCCGGCATCCACCACCGTAAAATGCTCCCAGCCACCCGCCGCAGTGCGGTTACAATTCATGGCCTGGGTGCCATTTTCGCTGCTTACATACAAGCTATTACTTGAACCTTTAAATGTTACCGATTGCCCTATAGGTACAGAGCCGCCGGTGCTAACAATGGGCTGGGTAGGCCGTGTAGCGGTAAGCGCGATTTGTCCCTTCAACATTTTACCGCCATCGCCTGTTAAACGCAGGTAATAATCGGCAGAGCAAGCTGTCCCATCTTCATCCAATGACAAAAAGCTTGAACCCGCGGGCACAAAAGAAGAGTTTTCAGTTGTTTTGGCAATCTGGTTACCTTCGTTATATTCATCAAACATCGAAATATAAAGTCCCTGGGCCCCACCTCGTACCAGGTTATAAAACTGGGTCCACATTAAATCACCATGTACTCTTTGACGAAGTTGCAGATCGCCTGGCAAAACGCAGGGTTGGTAATCAATACCATTAGCATTACAATAAGCCTGATCGCCAACCTGGTGATCATTGTAAAAACTATTGGCCTCGGCAATGGTGCCTATTTTACCAATCATCCATGGCGATATCATATTGAGGGCATTGTAGGTTGCTAAGAAACCGGGCCTTACTTCGCTGGCAGTTGTATCCCGCCAATAAGCCGGTACCCCGCCTATTACATAGCATCCCTGGCTTTTAAACCAGTTAATTACATCTAAACAAACCGCTGCCGACCATGGGTGCCCTTCGTCATTAAATCCAAAACCCCAGATACATACAACCGGCTTACCGTTCTGCTTAGCATAGGCCGACGAAGATGTGTAAGCCGACATTTTGTTTGTCCAGTCGGTTTTAATTTCCGATTGCATATTTGTCCAGTAGCCAACATCATACATGATATAAAATTTACGGCCAGTGGCTTCCGCGGCGGTTTTTACTTTCGCGGTTATGGCATCACGTACCGGGCCTTCGCCCCCTGTTGGGTTAAAACGCTGCAGGGCGGCGCAGTCAATGCCGTTTTGCTGCATCCATGAAAACTGGGTATTTACTGTTTGGTCTGTAAAAGACGAGAATAGCGTTGCCGGTTGCCCATTATTAAGATTTGCAAAAGCAGTTTGATAGGTACTGGTATATTCGCGCACATCCGGCCATGATTTTATGCGGATACTGGTTGAAGTTGGTGCCTGGTTATTCGGGTCGGCCCAATGCCACCATAAATTAATAGGCGATCCATCGCCAATGGCGGCAAACCAACCCTGATAGCCAACGGTTACTTTGCCTACCACATCGCCAACAGACGATGCCGTGGTCTTTTGTTTTTTTGTTAAACCAGTAACAGTTGCTCCATTATTCGCGATGTCTTTTTTTTGGCAGGCACTTAATATGCCCATAATAAGTATAAAACTTATAGTGTATATTTTTTTAAAATTCATATTGTCGGTTTTGATGATTTAAAAATTGATTTGTAAGCAAACAGGGGTTTCCGGTTTTAGCCTAAGGAGGTTTAAAAACACAAATTGACATAGGTAGTTAGGTATTAAATACAATACAGGTGTACTTTGGGCGCTATCCCGTAGCGTTGGTTTATTATTGTAAATAAAATAAGTCGATATTAATAAATACTTAATAAAACCTTAATCATTATCGCCAAGGTTAATTTCACCATTAACGCTTTTTATATTTTTCGGGTAAACAAGAATTAAAATCAAGGGCAAACGGAAGTTTTTTCAATTTAAATCAAGTGATTTCATCACAAAACCTGGTGTACCGGTTTGGGCTTTGGTATAAAAACCAACTTTAAACAATTTAAACATACTTTTTAGCTAATCGGTTCAAAAACCGCTTAATTTTTGTTTTTTGAGGCTTTTTTGTAGATTTGTTTAAATCCAACTGATATGTACAACCTACTTGTTTCTCCCCAAAATGTACAGGCTTCATTAAATAAGCACGTACTTGCCGATGGCTTCGATCTCACTTTTGACATGGAAAAAAGTAAGGGTGTTTATATTTATGATTCCAAGCATGATCGTACACTACTTGATTTTTTTACATGCTTTGCGTCGGTGCCATTGGGCTACAATCACCCTAAAATGGTGAACGACGAGGGGTTCAAAAAAAACCTGATGCTGGCGGCATTAACCAATCCATCAAACTCTGATATTTATACCACCCAATATGCTCAGTTCCTGGAAACTTTTTCGCGGGTTGGTATTCCTGATTACCTGCCGCATGCTTTTTTTATAGCAGGAGGCTCATTGGCTATTGAGAATGCACTTAAAGTAGCTATGGACTGGAAAGTACAAAAAAACTTTGCGAGGGGCTATACTAAAGAACGCGGTTTTAAAGTGATTCACTTTGAGCATGCTTTTCACGGCAGATCTGGCTACACATTGAGTTTAACCAATACCCTACCCAATAAAACCAAATGGTTTGCCAAGTTTGATTGGCCAAGAGTATCGGTACCTTATATGAATTTTCCCTATAGCGATAGCAATCACGAAGATCTGTTACGAAGGGAACAATTATCCGTAGCGCAGATCCGGAAAGCATTTGAAGATAATAAAGATGATGTTTGCGCTATTATTATTGAACCTGTACAATCAGAAGGAGGTGATAACCATGTGCGTAAGGAATTTTTAGAACAATTGCGCCTGCTGGCCGATGAGTATGAAGCAATGTTGATTTATGATGAGGTGCAAACCGGCGTTGGCCTTACAGGCAAATTCTGGTGCCATGAGCATTTTGGCGAAAAGGCCCGGCCAGATATTATTGCTTTTGGTAAAAAGATGCAGGTTTGCGGTATACTTTGCAGCAACCGTGTTGATGAGATTGAAAACAACGTGTTCCGGGTTTCATCTCGTATCAACTCTACCTGGGGTGGCAGCCTGGTTGATATGGTGCGCTCATCAAAGATTATGGAAGTTATTGAAGAAGATAACCTATGTGAGAACGCCGCCAATATGGGCGAATATTTACAAAAGCAGCTAAATGATATAGCTTCACGGGTGCCAATAATAAGTAATGTACGCGGTAAAGGGCTACTTACTGCTTTTGATTTCCCCGATAAAAACAAGCGGGATGCCTTCATTAATAAGGGACTGGAAAATAATATCATGTATTTAGGCTGCGGCGACAAAAGCATCCGTTTCAGGCCGGCACTTATTATTGAAAAAAGCCATATCGATATCGGGCTCGATATGTTGGAGAAAATATCCAAAAGCTTGTGATGACCTTATAGTAATTCACTAATAATAACTTACTCCACAGAGTAAGTAGTTTTGTATTTAATATATGTTTCAGGAGGCGAACATCGCCAGAAAGGCATAAAAAGTTAAAATATGCTATCTTTTCACCAAAATACGCCTTATTTTTAGTTATTATTCCGATTAGATTTGTTTCATCCCAATTAGAATAAATTCTAATTTCATCATGAGCAAACATATAGAGAAATTAAAAAAACAACTTGTTGAAGTAGCCGAAGTTGTTAACTCATTTCAATCAGAAGCAGTACAGGTAAGAATCATTGACAGGCTACTGGATGTGATGATCGAGTCGGAAAAAGCAGATGCCGACGGTTTCGAAATTTTCAGTAAAAAGGGCCGTAAAATACGCTCAGATGATGAAAATTCGGCAATACCAGGTCGCAAAAAACCAGGAGCTACCAAAATATTAAACCAACTGTTAAGTACCGATTTTTTTGATACTCAACGTTCTATCTCCTCAATTGCCCAGTATTGTAAAGATCAGTTCGATTCTGATTTTAAAACATCTGAACTATCCGGCATATTGCTAAAACTCGCCAACGAAAATAAACTCAGAAGAGAAAGAAGCAACGAAAATAATCGCTTTGAATATATTAAAGCGTAAATATTTAAACTTATATTATAAAATAACCCACTATTCCTTAACGGAATAGTGGGTTATTTATTTAAAGTTAAAAAATATATTATTTTAAAGCAAAAAGATCATCTACGCCTAAAATTTTTCGGCTTGTAAAGCCTTCGGCATATTTAGCGCCTATACTTTTGCCAAACTCGCTTGCCCGTGCGGCAACCACGTTAATAAACTCGGGGGTAGAAATATAAGTTTGCGGCTCATCGCTCCACTCGGGGTTAAAAAACTGGGAACCATAGGCGTAAATACTTTCTATCTTTTTATCCCAATACTCGGTTATATCTATTAGAATATCAGGCTTGATATACCTGTCTTGTATAAAATGAAGCACCAGGTCTGGCCTCCAGGCCTCCTGTACTTCGCCGTCGTTAAAAGTTTCTATTTTACGCAAACCCGAAAGAAAGGCGGATGCTTCTACCAATTCATTGGCGCGCCCATGATCAGGGTGCCTGTCATGATAAGCATTGGTAATTATAATTTTAGGCCGATATTTGCGGATAGCACCAATCACTTTTAACTGATACTCTTTTGTGTTTTGAAAAAAACCGTCTGGGATACCCAGATTATCCCTTACCGCTACTCCCAATATACCGGCAGCAGCGGTAGCTTCCTGTTCACGAATCTCGGCCGAGCCACGGGTACCCAGTTCACCACGGGTGAGATCAACAATGCCAACTTTGTGGCCAAGGGCTATGTGTTTTAAAATAGTACCAGAACAGCCTAATTCGGCATCATCGGGATGTACCGATAAAACTAAAATATCTAATTTCATTGTATTGTTTGTGTTAATGAGCAACGGCTAAAAGCCGCTCTATTTTCTTCCGGATCTTTGAAGAAGTAGGCTTTGTAAAAGGGTAGTAAAAATCGGTTACGTGGCCCTCCCTATCAATCAAAAACTTATGAAAATTCCAACGGGGAACCGATTTTAGTTTCCCGTTTTCCTTTTTGTTGGCAAAAAACTGGTACAAAGGATGAGCAAACGGGCCACGCACCCTTATTTTATCAAATACGGGGTAATTGGTTGCTCCTGCATTTTCACAGAAGGTGGCAATAGCTGCACCCTCCAAAGGTTCCTGACCGCCAAAATCGTTTGAAGGAAAGGCAAGTATTTCAAAATCGGCACCTTCAAAAATCCCCTTTAGCTCGGCAAGGTCTTTAAGTTGTGGGGTAAAGCCACATTGAGATGCGGTGTTTACAATCAAAAGGACTTTATTTTTATAGGCCGCCAGACTGATATCATCACCGTTTAACCTTTGAACGTTAAACTTGTAGACGCTTGTGTTATCCATTATTAGTAGTTAGTGGAATTATATCCGGCCTGGGTAAGTATGGCCTCGATATCTCTCTGCTCATCAGGATCATAAGTTTCTTTAAGGTTGTGGCCAAATAAACTGGCGACTGATTGAAACATAAACGCTTTAAAACCACCTTTAAGTTCCTTAACCATGGTATAGCTGGTGGTATGGGTCTCCCGGTCAATCAGCTTAATTAAAACTTCACCCTGACTAATTGTCAGATTTTTTATTTCCTTATCAAACAATGCTTTTATTTCACCTTCGCAGGTGTTAATCAATTCTTTCTGTTTCTTTTTATCACCGGTAAGCGCCAGATCCCGTTGCAGTTTCTGGTACCTTTGACTGGCAAATTGTGCGTACGGCCACACCTTGAGCACATTGTATCGTAAACGTCGAAAAGCATCCCTATCGGCGTCACTGGCAAAAATACGGGTATCTATGATCTTTACAGGGGCGCAAACTACCCACGGCACCAGCTGCCCGTCAAGTTCTGTTAAAGCAACTTTTATGGTATCGTTTTTGCCCATAACCATAGGGGCAGGTTTATCTGTTTGGGCCTTTGCCTGGCCCATTAAGCAACAAAACATCAACAGAAAACCAATTAATTTCATATTTTTACTTAAAACAAAATTAAAGGAAATTTTTGTGGTATTTTAATATAAACAGTAATAATAATTTTTAATTACAAGTTTATCAAGAGTATACCGTCTATATCATATATGAAAGAGATAGTGATTGATCTGGAAGCCGAGAAGAATGAGATCTTAAAACGATACCGTGCTTTGCTGCGTGCCTGTAAGTCGACTTTGCAAAAGGGCGATAAACGCATGATCCGCAAGGCTTTTGATATGGCCTTAGAGAGCCATAAGGATATGCGCCGTAAAAGCGGCGAGCCTTACATATATCACCCTATTGCCGTTGCACAGATAGCCGCCGAAGAAATTGGACTGGGCACAACATCCATTGTGTGCGCCCTGCTGCATGATGTGGTAGAAGATACCAACATGACGCTGGATGACATTGAAATGGAGTTTGGTAAAAAGGTGGCCAAAATTATTGATGGCTTAACCAAAATATCGGGCGTATTTGATACTAACAGTTCGTTACAGGCCGAAAACTTCCGTAAAATGCTGCTTACCCTGGCCGACGATGTTAGGGTAATATTGATAAAACTTGCCGACCGCCTGCATAACATGCGTACCATGGAGTTTATGCCGCGCGATAAGCAGCTTAAACTTTCGTCAGAAACTGTTTACCTGTATGCACCGCTTGCGCACAGGCTGGGCTTGTATGCCATAAAATCTGAACTGGAAGACCTATCCATGAAATACATGGAGCGTGAAACTTACCAGTTCATTAAAAAGAAATTAAACGAGAAAAAAGCCGAGCGTGAGCGTTTTATCCGCGATTTTATTGAGCCGGTGAATAAAGCACTGCAAGCCCAGGAAATTCATGCAGATGTGTTTGGCAGGCCAAAATCCATCCATTCCATCTGGAATAAGATGAAGAAAAAATCGATCCCGTTTGAAGAAGTCTATGATCTTTTTGCCATCAGGATTATTTTAGATAGTGCCCCCGACCAGGAAAAAGCAGATTGCTGGAAAGCCTATAGCATAGTTACCGATCAATATCGCCCCAATCCCGATAGGTTGCGTGACTGGATCTCATCGCCTAAGGCTAATGGTTATGAGTCATTACATACAACCGTAATGGGGCCCCGCGGCCAATGGGTGGAAGTGCAGATCCGTACCAAACGTATGAATGAAATTGCCGAAAAAGGTTTTGCAGCACATTGGAAATACAAGGAATCATCAACCGATAGCGGCCTTGATCTTTGGGTACAAAAGGTACGGGATATGCTCAAAAACCCCGACACCAACGCGCTCGACTTTATTGACGATTTTAAGATGAACTTGTTCAGCGATGAAATTTTCATTTTTACGCCCAAAGGCGCGCTCATCCAATTACCCTTAAACGCTACAGCACTTGATTTTGCCTTTGAGATCCACACCGATGTAGGTGCCAGCTGTATTGGTGCTAAGGTGAACCATAAACTGGTACCGCTAAGCTACAAACTGCAAAATGGCGACCAGGTAGAAATCATTACCTCGGGCAAGCAAACGCCTAAGGAAGACTGGCTTAACTTTGTGGTTACCGCGAAAGCCAAAGCCAAAATAAAGTCGGCCTTAAAAGAAGAAAAACGCAAAATTGCCGAAGATGGTAAGGAGATTTTAGAGCGGAAAATGAAATCGCTCAAAATCACTTATAATTCTGAAAACTTACATAAACTAAGTTACTTTTTCAAGCTGCAATCAACCCAGGACCTGTTTTATAACATTGCCAAAGGTGTTATAGATATGAAGGACCTGAAAGAGTACCAGGCATCTGAAAAAAGTGTAGAGAACAAGCCACAGGATAAAATAGAGCAGGAACAGGTACAGAGTTTGATCCGCAACCTTAAATCAAAAGACAGCGATATGTTGCTTATTGGTGAGGATATGCAAAAGATTGACTATAAACTGGCCAATTGCTGCAACCCTATCCCCGGTGATGATGTTTTTGGTTTTGTAACTGTAAGCGATGGCATAAAAATTCACCGCACCAATTGCCCCAATGCCGCCAAACTGATGGCTAACTACGGTTACCGGATTGTTAAAGCCAAGTGGACCAATCAGCAGGAACTTGCATTTTTAACCGGATTAAGAATTACTGGTATAGACGAGGTTGGTTTGATCAACAAACTCACTACCGTTATATCAAACGACTTCAGGGTAAATATCCGGTCTATCACAGTTGATAGCGATAACGGTATTTTTGAAGGATCGCTGATGATTTACGTAAACGACACCGAACACCTGGAAAATCTGATCAAAAAAATAAAATTGATTAAAGGCGTTACCGGCGTACACAGGTTTGATTCGGTAATTGAGAAGGCGTCTTGAAGAAGAGTCAAGAATTAAGAGTCGAGAATCAAGACAGAAACCGAAGCTAAAATCTTGATTCTTGACTCTTGTATCTTGATTCTATTTTTTATTAATAACTTTGCCTGCTTAACAGACTATTATGCCCCAACAGGATACTATAGCATTGGTTAAAAAAATTTTTGAGGCCTACCTTGAAAATAAAAACCTGCGCAAAACGCCAGAGCGTTTTGCTATACTTGAAGAAATTTATTCCCGTACAGATCATTTTGATGTGGAGTCGTTGTACATCCATATGAAAAATAAAAAATACCGTGTAAGTCGTGCTACGGTTTACAATACGCTGGAGTTACTGGTATCGTGCGATTTGGTTACCAAGCATCAATTTGGTAAAAACATGGCGCAATTTGAAAAATCATACGGGTACAAACAGCATGACCACATCATTTGTATTGACTGCGGCAAGGTAGTTGAGTTTTGCGATCCGCGCATACAGCAGATTCAGAGCATGATGGGCGATATTTTGAAGTTTGAGATTAAACACCACTCTTTAAACCTTTACGGTAACTGTACTAAGCTACGTGAGGGCAACTGCGACAGAAGGGCGTAAAAAGTTATGAACAAACCTGTTCTGAGCAAAAATGCTTTTTGGGATGTTGACATGGCCATTATCGACTATGCGAAGAATGCCTCCTATGTAATATATAAGGTTTTTGACAGAGGTAATCTGGATGATATTCTTTCCATACTGAACTTTTATGAACAGAAAAAATAGAATCTTCTTTATTAAATATTCGATATCTGTCAAATAATGCGATGTCATTTGCCTGCGTTTTATTTAATCTTAAGTTAGAGGATTTCAGATCATACAGGTTCAAGCAAGAAAATCCCAACATCTGGCCATTTTAAGTGAATGAACCAAACCAAGTCAGTTCAACTACTTCCAACTGAAGATGCCGCAGCGTCAACAATACTGGATACAGTAAAATCATACTCAAAGAAAGATTATTATGTTCTGTATGAGTTATTAAATGTTTTTACATTTGCCGAGTTGATTGGTTTTTATTCAAGAAAGTATCCAAATCATGATTTGGCGTCAGTCTTAAAAAGCTTATCAGACTTTCATGAAGTAGAATTGGAAGATAACACGATCTTAACACCTGTTAGTTGGGACACTATCAAAGACAAATTTTCGAAAGAAATTAGGAATTATATACTTGACTTACGGCTAACTAAAGCCGGGGCCAACAAGAACATTATTAGCAAGAAGAAAACGATAAATTAATGGCTGTTGACGTATTATTAGGCCTCCAGTGGGGCGATGAAGGTAAAGGAAAAATTGTTGATGTGTTAAGTGCAGGTTATGACCTGATAGCACGTTTCCAGGGCGGCCCCAACGCTGGGCACACTTTGGAGTTCGACGGTAAAAAATTCGTACTGAATACTATTCCTTCAGGTATATTTTTTGAAAATACCATGAACCTGATTGGTAATGGTGTAGTTATTGACCCTATCACCCTTAAAAAGGAAATAGATAAACTGAAAGATGCCGGTCATGATCTGTTGGCTAAAAAGAACCTGCTGATCGCGAAAAAAGCACACCTGATATTACCTACTCACCAGCTATTAGATGCAGCTTCTGAAAAGAAAATGGGCGAAGGTAAAATTGGATCGACCTTAAAAGGTATCGGCCCAACGTATATGGATAAAACCGGCAGGAACGGTTTACGCATTGGCGATATTACTTTGCCCGATTTTAAAGAACGTTACCAGAAATTAGTTGATAAACACACAGCTATGTTAACTGCCATGTATGGCGAGGTTGCAGATTTTTCTGAACGTGAAGCTTTGTTTTTTGAGGCCATAGAGTTTCTTAAACAATTTCCGTTGGTTGATTCTGAACATTTGGTGAACGATTATATTAAAAAAGGTAAAAAAGTTTTAGCCGAAGGCGCACAAGGTGCCATGCTGGATATCGATTTTGGCTCATACCCTTTTGTTACTTCGTCAAACACCACTGCCGCTGGTGCCTGTACCGGTTTGGGGATTGCTCCGCAGCAAATTGGCGATGTGATTGGTATTTTTAAAGCTTATTGCACCCGTGTTGGTGGTGGCCCCTTCCCTACCGAACTGGAAGACGAAACAGGCGAAGAATTACGCCGTATAGGCCACGAATTTGGTGCCACTACAGGCAGACCCCGCCGTACCGGCTGGATTGATCTGCCGGCTTTAAAATACGCTATTATGCTTAATGGTGTTACGCAATTGGTAATGACCAAGGCCGATGTATTGAGTGGTTTTGATAAGATCTACGCCTGTACCCATTATAACTATTTAGGCGAAAAAATTGACTACATGCCGTACGATATCTGCTCTGTTAGTCCTGAGCCTGTCCTGAAAGAAATTGACGGCTGGAACGAGGATTTAACCGGCATAACCGAGTTGAATGAAATTCCTGAAAAGCTACAATCTTACATAGATTACCTGGAAGCCGAATTAGGCGTACCTGTAAAATACCTATCAGTAGGACCAGACAGGAAACAAACCCTGGTATTGCATTAATCGTACAATCTGCTTACATGCAGGCAACACAATAACATTTTAAAGGCCGGGCAACCGGCCTTTTTTCATTTACTTGGTTATTTTTGCACCGTGATAGTACAGGTTAATGATCTGCCGAATTTTAAGAATAAAGCCCTGCAATGGGCATCGTCATTTGATGCGATATGCTACCTCGACTCCAACAGCTTTGATGACCCTTACGGGAAATTTGATACGCTGATAGCCGTCGGCGCAAAGGCAGAATTGACGGCTTACTCAGGAAATGCTTTTGATGAATTAGAAACCTTCCGCAAAAATAACCGGGGATGGATCACCGGCTTTTTTGGTTACGACCTTAAAAATGAAGTTGAAAACCTATCCTCCCAAAATGCTGACTACCTGCAGTTCCCGGATCTGTATTTTTTTGCGCCGTTACATCTTATCGTAATTAAAGGTAATAATGCAGAGATCGTTAGTGATCATACTAATGAGGTATTAAAGCAGATTGATCAACAGGGATTAGTCTCGCAACCTGCCACAAATGAAGTAAGACTGCAAGCTCGTTTTACAAAACAAGAATATATTGACGCTGTTGAAAGCATTCGGGAACATATCAACCGGGGTGATATTTACGTAACCAATTTTTGCCAGGAGTTTTATGCCGAGAATGTGCATATCGATCCATTATCAGCATTTCTTCAGCTTAATACTATTTCACCTAACCCCTTCTCTACTTTTTTTAAGTGGAGGGATAATTATATCATCGGCGCATCGCCCGAGCGCTTTTTGGCTAAACGGGGTAACAAACTGATTTCGCAGCCCATAAAAGGTACCGCCAAAAGAAATAAAGATCTCACAGCAGATGAATTGGTGAAACAGCAGTTACGCAACCATCCCAAAGAACTACAGGAAAATGTGATGGTGGTAGACCTCGTACGTAATGATCTCACCAAATCGGCCAAACCGGGTACCGTAAAAGCCGAAGACCTTTTTGGCATTTACAGCTTCCGTCATCTACATCAAATGATATCTACGGTGGTGTGCGAGTTACAGGATGGCTTATCAGCCATACAGGCAATTAAAAATTGCTTCCCTATGGGCAGCATGACCGGCGCACCCAAGGTAAGCGCCATGCAGCTAATGGAACAGTACGAGCGCAGTAAACGCGGTGTATATTCAGGAGCGGTAGGTTATTTTAGCGCTGATGACGATTTCGATTTTAACGTGGTGATCCGGTCACTGTTGTATAATGCAGGTCTCAGATATTTATCCTTCCATGCTGGTAGTGCTATCACTTATCATGCTGAAGCGGAAAAGGAATATGAGGAATGCTTGTTAAAGGCTAAGGCTATTTTGGAGGTTTTGGGAGGATAAGATCATTCACAATTCAGGCCAAATACATCCAAACAAGGTTAACATAACTTAACACATTTCAGATTTATTTATCACAAATATCTAATAATCAATGTTTTATATTTTTACATGGTTAACACTAAACTGACGCATCGCTCAATTCAGGTACATCCAAATATTTGTGCTTGTTATTGCCCCTTATAAGCATTGGAGTAAATTTTATTTTAATTCCCTCCAACCACTATCTTATCTCCCATCCTTACCTTTATTTCTGATCCAACTGCAAAGAATGCGGATACTGGTTTCTTTTTCAGGAATGGCACAAATGCTTCGCCATACAAGTCTGCCACATCAGCATTAAAAACATAGTCTTTAACCTTGCCGGTTTGCCAGGAAACGTGCTCAACCTGGTACTCCATTGTTACTGTAGCGCTTAGCTTATTGTAACCCCAGTAATGCTCAAAAATAAATTCTTCGGCACTACCCGGTTCAATATCCAATAACTTATTGCAGGCAGTTGCGCCCAGCTTATTCCACTTGCCTTTAAACTTCCATTCGTATAAAAAACGCGTATGATCATCATCTGCTGGGGTGATAAAATGCCGCATGGGCATAGTATGGTAATGTTCTTTATATAGATTGTTGGCTATAAGAGTGATCATGGCTTTGGGTACAATCTCGCTTACAAAAACAGCACCGCGTTTCCACTCGGTGCCATTAAAATGTTTTACATAAAAGCGCAGGTTAACCTCTTCAAAGTTTACATGTAGCGGCCATTTAATACCCATTACGCTGGTTTCCCTAAATAAAAAACCAACCATACTCACCAGTGCTTTCCCCTCCCATAAATCAAGCTCTGTTCCGGGAGGCAGGTATTCGCCCAATACCTTCTGGTCAACCTCATAATTGAGCATGACCAGGTTATTCCATTGCGCTTTTAAAAATTGACGTTTGGGCATGGGGAGGAGTATTGAGTTTTCAGTATTGAGTCTTGAGTTTCTCCCGGTTAATGAAAAATCACATTAACTCAAAACTCCTCACTCAAAACTTAAAACTATTTCTTATAATACTTCATTGCCTCTGGTATAAGGTTTTGAATGTTGGCTATGCGGGTAGCATCGGCAGGGTGCGTGCTTAAAAACTCTGGTTGCGCGCCGCCTTTATTTTGAGCTGCCATCCGTTGCCAAAATGCAACGGCGTTGTGAGGGTCATAACCGGCCATAGCCATAAAAGTTAAACCCAAACGGTCGGCCTCTGATTCTTGCGCACGTGAATAGCTTAGCAATTTTAGCTGCGTACCTACACCATATAAAGTACCTATGGCAGATTGTGTAGCTTGTGATCTATCTGCTGTTGCAGCGCCTACTAAAGCACCGCCTCCCTGTACCAGCATTTGTTGAGAGATGCGCTCGGCGGAGTGCCTTGCAATGGCGTGGCCTATTTCGTGGCCCATCACTACAGCAAGGTAAGCATCGCTATTGGCCACAGGTAACAAACCACTGTAAACCGCTACTTTACCACCGGGCATACACCAGGCGTTAACCTCGCTGCTTTGGATAAGGTTAAATTCCCAGTTAAAACTATACTGATCGCCATATCCGTTGGCTTTTAAATAGCTTTCAATGGCAATAGCAAGATTATTACCTATGCGTTTAACGCGCTGGGCATCGGTACCATTGCTAATAACCTTTGTTTTAGGATCAGATAATAATTGTGAGTAACTGGCCGCCGCCGATTGGTTTACTTCGGCATCGCCAACCAAGCTGAGTTGTTTGCGGCCGGTAAGCGGCACCGTTGAACAGGAGAACAAGGCAATAACCATAGTTATCGCTAATAATGCAGGTTTGAAAATTTTCATAATGATCAGGCAGTTTTTTTCTTCAAAAAATTAACTTTCGACTCGGTGCCCTTTAGTAAGCGTTCGATATTTTTTTGGTGGGTTACCAGGATCAGCATGCAAATACACATCCCATAGATCACTACCGACCTGATGGAGGTGGGAAAAACAAAGGACACCCCTATTGGATAGGTAAACGCCGCTGCAATTGAGCTAAGCGAAACATACTTGGTAAGCAACAACACCACAACAAATACCACCACGCATAACAAAGCGGCATGCAAGTGAATAGCTAAAATCATTCCAAACAATGTGGCAACACCTTTACCACCTCTAAAACCTGCAAATACCGGGAACAAATGTCCCATAACTGCCGCTACGCCCAAGGCCAGCGCATAGTTCATGTATGATGATGACTGGTATGGACCTGTTGTAGATACACCAATAAAAAAAGCGAGGTTGGTGGCTGTCCACCCTTTTAAAATATCTAACAGCATTACCGGGATGCCGGCCTGCTTACCCAGTACCCTGAAGGTATTGGTTGCACCTGCGTTACCGCTGCCATATTCGCGCACATCAACACCATAAAATGCCTGTCCTATCCAAACTGCTGTAGGGATAGATCCGCATAGATAGGCTAAAATAAGCGCTGAAACAGAATAAACGTTTATCATTGCCCTGCAATATTACAAAATTGAAATCGGACTAAAGTTTTTATCATGCTAAATTCTAAAACCTGGGTATTGATTTTAAAACTCCAAAATCGAAGTTAAAGCCTAAAAGTTAAACCAACTATTTTTACTTAACGGCTTTTAAACTCAGATCGAGGCTTTTTACCGAATGCGTTAGCGCGCCAACAGAAATATAGTCAACCCCACACTCGGCATATTCACGAATATTTTCTATCGTTATACCCCCCGATGCCTCTGTTATAAACCTGCCGTTGACGATATTAACCGCGTGCCTAAGTTCGGCAAAATTAAAGTTATCTAACAAGATACGATTTACGTTACCGGTTTGCAAAACCTGATCTAACTCTTCCAGGTTGCGTACCTCAATTTCAATAGCAAGCTTTTTACCATTATCTGCCAGGTATTGGTTAGCACTTTCAATAGCTTGCCTGATACCTCCAGCGTAATCAACATGGTTGTCTTTGATCAGGATCATATCATACAAACCAAAGCGGTGGTTAACGCCCCCGCCTATTTTTACCGCCCATTTTTCAAGATAGCGTAAACCCGGAGTGGTTTTACGTGTATCTAAAACTTTAGTATTGGTATCTTTTAACAGATCAACTATCTGGCGGGTTTTTGTAGCAATTCCAGACATCCGTTGCATACAATTCAGTACCAATCGTTCGGCCACTAAAATGCTTTGCGCGCTGCCCTCTACCTCAAAAGCCACATCTTTATATTTCACAGCGGCACCGTCTTCTATAAAAACGTTAACCTTAAGTGCAGGATCAACAATATGAAATATTTCTAAAGCCAGTTCAACACCGGCCAAAATGCCATCATCTTTTACCAAAAGCTTTGCTTTACCTACAGTATCAGCAGGAATAGTTGATAACGAGGTATGATCGCCATCGCCAACATCTTCCTTTAAAGCATTTATTATAAACGGGTCAATTAGTTCCTTATCCAAACGAATTACTTTTTAGTATGCCTCAAAAGTAAGGTTTTTTTTAAATGTGCAGATTTTAGATGTGCAGATATGTAGATGTTTTTTTATGCTTTGATTAGGATAAATGAGATGTGCAGATTTCAAATGTGCAGATATGCAGATGTTTTTTTATGCTTTGATTAGGGTAAATGAGATGTGTGGATTTTAGATGTGCAAATTTCAGATGTGCAGATATTTTTTATGCTTTGATTAGGGTAAACGAGATGTGCAGGTCTTTTTTGATATTTTGATCGGTTTAAATCAGAGATTTCATTTTGGCGCTACTTTCAATCTGCGCAGATTGTATTACATCTCCACATCTGAAACTTGCACATCTAAAATCTATTTAATCTTCTACACATCTGAAATTTGCACATTTGCACATTTGAAATCTGCACATCTATTTCACTTTCTCATCCTCTATTCTAAACTCAACAATACTCATAGTACCATTAATGCTTTTTAGGGTGAAGGCTATGCGGTATTCCTTTTTATCAGTAGTTGTTAATATATACACGCCAAGCATAATACTGGCGCTGGAGTTTACTTTATGGAGAAGCTTAATGCTTTGAGGTTTGTTTTTGGCGAAGAAATCGTCCAATATAGCGGCAGCTTTGTCTTTGGGGTAGGTATTTTCGTCCTCCATCAACGTGATATCAACATTGGCGGCAAATAGTTTGGCTATTTCTTTGGCATTGCCCTGCTTTACCAGGTTAGCAACGTTATCAATAGCATCTGCCGATGCTTTGGTATTAACAAGCAGCAAAAATATAAACGATGACAGGTAAAGGAGTTTCATATAATCAATACGTTATAAAATAACTTAATGTTACAAGGTTAAAAAAAGGCAAATCGGGAGTTATGCTGTGATATCAATATATAACTGTTTCCCGCCTCAATTATTATCCTAATAATCAACAAGATGCAACTATCGCCTTAAATTCAAAAATTATAAGCATAAGTACAGCGTTGCCTTTATATTTGCAATGTGGAAAATACAAAAAAACTCGCATTAATCATCCTTGACGGCTGGGGTTATGGCCGCAACGATCAATCAAACGCAATACTTGCAGCCAACACTCCCTTTGTTGATTCGATACTGCAAAATTATCCAAACTCAAAGTTAGAGGCATCTGGCGTAGCGGTAGGTTTACCTGCCGGACAAATGGGTAACTCCGAAGTTGGGCACATGAATTTAGGTGCCGGCCGCGTGGTTTATCAGGAGCTTGGTCGTATTCATAAAGCGGTTGATGATAACGAATTGCCAACCATTCCGGTATTAAAAGATGCTTTTGAATATGCAAAGCAAAACAATAAAGATGTGCATTTCATCGGCCTGGTATCTGATGGCGGGGTTCACTCCCACATCAGGCACGTAAAAGGATTATGTGATGCCGCTAAACAGTTTGAGTTAAACAACGTATTTATTCATGCTTTTTTAGATGGCCGTGATACCGATCCAAAATCGGGCTTAGGTTTTGTGACCGATCTTGAAGCACATATAGCCGGCACATCGGCAAAAATAGCAACTGCTATCGGTCGTTATTATGCTATGGACCGCGATAACCGCTGGGAACGGGTTAAATTGGCCTATGACCTGATGGTTAATGGCGAGGGCGAGGCTACACAACACATTACCGATCTGATCAAAAAATCATACGAAGATGGCGTTACAGATGAGTTCATTAAACCAATTGTAAACGTGGATGCTGATGGTAAACCGATTGCCGTTATTAAAGATGGCGATGTGGTGATCTGCTTTAACTTCCGTACCGACAGGGGGCGTGAAATCAGCATCGCCTTAACACAAAAATCTTTCCCAGAGTATAACCTGCACCCGCTTAACATCCGTTACATCACCATGACCCCATATGATGAAACGTTTAAAAATGTACAGGTGGTTTTCAACAAAGAAGACCTGACTAAAACGTTAGGCGAAATTTTGCAGAATGCAGGCAAAACCCAGATCAGGATTGCCGAGACAGAAAAATATCCACACGTAACCTTCTTTTTCTCCGGTGGTCGCGAGCGCGAGTTTGAAGGCGAAAAACGCCTTTTAGCACCATCGCCAAAAGTGGCCACTTATGATCTGCAGCCAGAAATGAACGCCGCCGGCATCCGCGACGCTATCATTCCTGAACTGGAAAGCGGCTGGCCAGATTTTGTTTGCTTAAACTTTGCCAATACCGATATGGTAGGCCACACCGGCGTATTTAGTGCGGTTGTTAAAGCTGCCGAAACTGCCGATAGCTGTGCCCAGGCTGTTGTTGAAGCAGGCTTAGCGAATGGCTATAGCTTTATCATATTAGCCGACCATGGTAATGCCGACTACATGATCAATGAAGATGGCAGCCCTAACACGGCGCATACCACCAACCTGGTACCATGCATTGTTATTGATAAAGATGTTACCCATGTTAAGGATGGCAAACTGGGCGATATTGCCCCAACCATTTTAAAAATCCTGGGCGTTGAGATCCCTGCGGAAATGACCGGTAATGTATTGGTGTAAAATAAAATTAATGCATATAGCCGCCCTTACAGGCGGCATTTTGCTTTTATCCGGTCTGCAATCATGCAGGCCGGATAAAACACAGCCTAATGGCACTTTAAAATATTTTGATGTAGCCGGCTACTTCAAGGCCGACACTTCAAAACTGCAAAAACTAAACCCGGTGGTTGACAAAACCGTGCTGCATAACGGCACAAGCGAAAATAAAACGGTACATATCCCAAATTGGGGGCAGGAGCTGAACCTTTTTATCCAATCGGATATTAACCGCCCGGCCTGGAAAAACAGCTACACCGTTTTGAACACCGACTCGCTGATCATTTACACCGCCAAAACTCCCGATCTGCGGACCACCAAGATCATGATCAGGAAAGATAATAACAAGGTAAAATGGCTGGTGATTTATAATCACACCAAGAACCTGCTTTACGAAACCCGCGAAAAGCTAAGCTTTTTCCCCGATTCGGCCTACCAGATAGAAAAATCGCAGCAGGTTAAACTGATGGGCAAAAATTTGTATATGGTGAAGGGGATCTTGAAGAAATAGGACATTCGTCTTTTTGCAGGCTACCGAAATAAATTACCCATAACAAGTTATAAAAAAGGAAGTCATCCTTGTTTCAGGACCCCACAGGACAGGTGACCCGCATGATGTATACTTAGCAAATGGGGTGCTGAAACAAGTTCAGCATGACAGCGGGGTTAAACAATTGTCATCTCCACCTACCCATGACAAGTCCAGCATGCCATTGCGAGTTATAAAATCCGGGGGCCTCTGAAGGTGGAAATGACGTAGATCGCATGGCGGCGAAGACTCACCCGCCAGCGCTACGCGCGACACCCTCCTCTTCGGCTTCGCCGGAAAGAGGGGTTTGGAAATTTTTGAATTTATATTACTTATAATCAATTGATTAATTATTAAAACCCCTCTTTCCACCGCAGGTGAAGAGAGGGTGGCGGGCGCAGCCTCGCCGGGTGAGTCTTCGCCCGCGTTCAAAGCTAATGTTTGTGTAAAGTACAAAACGTCATGCGTAGGAACGAAGCAATCTCATGCTCAACAGGGCGGATCTGCATAGTTCGCGATTGCTCCGTTCCTCGCAATGACATAGCTTTATATTGTTATTCCCCTTCAGAATTTCGCGAAAATTTACAACTCAGCGTGACTCTAAGCAACCTCAGTGCTTTGCCATAGCTGTAGAAGTAGCCTGCCCCAATTTGTCTTTAGCCTGGTCTATCAGCACAGCTATATCATTACGGCCGGGGTTACTGCTCAGGATCTTTTCCAGATCGGCAATGGAAGCTTTTAATGAATTGATGCCACGGCTTTTATCAAAAAAGCGGGAGTTGGTTTGTAGCTTAAACAAGCCATAATCGCGGTAGGCTATGCCCCGGTTTTGGTAGTATTTGCTATCGCTTGGGTCGTTATTGATAGATATGGCTTTTGTAAGGTCCACTATCGCCCCTAAAAGGTATAGCTCCTTATCGGCATCTTTAGTTTGGTTATCCTTCCCTAAATAGCTTTTTGCCCTTGCCCTATAATAATAAGCGGTGGCATCTGCCGGTTTAATGGCAATTACACGGGTATACGCAGTAATTGATTTTTTGTAGTTATCGCTGTGGTAATAAGAATAACCCAGCATCCACAAGGCGTTGGCATTGGTCGAATCGGTAATACAGGCTTTTTCAAGATGTGCTACTGCCGACCGGAAATCGCCATCCATAACAGCCTGTTGCCCCATTTTTACATAGGCGCTTTGCGCCATGGTAGTTTCAATGGTTGACAATAGCAGGAAGGGCAAAATGACTGAAAGCCTCATCAAGGGATTAATGGTGAACAAAATTGTATATCATTAACTAACTTTACTTCAAAATATTATGCCAAAATTGAATTTATTTTCAAAATTACAACTGGCATACAAATCAGGAAAGCGATACTATGACTTTTTTTCATCTTTAGCAACAAAATCTGTTTTATTTAAACAAAAACGGGATATTTTGTAATCATCACGTAAACAGATCATTAACAAGCCAAATTGATTGTTATCAATTATTAAGTTAACTTGGCACAGCTCTTGAAACATAGTACCGCACAGGTTTTAACCATGATATCCCTGTAATTTACAGTCCGTTTTATTTAACAGGCTGACAACATGACGTTATTTTCTACACAAAAAATATATAATGAGTTTCGATCCATTTGATTTTAAAAACGCTTTACCAGTTATAAACGAGGATTCGGAGTTTTTCCCTTTGATGTCTACCGAAGACGAGGAGGAAATGAACAACGAACAACTGCCCGAGGTGTTGGCCATATTGCCTTTGCGCAATACCGTGTTGTTTCCTGGAGTTGTTATCCCTATAACCGTAGGACGTGATAAATCAATTAAGCTTATCCGCGACGCCAACAAAGGCAACCGCATGATTGGTGTAGTTGCACAGCAAGACGTAAATATTGAAGACCCCAACTTTGAGCAGCTAAACCGCGTAGGTACTATTGCCCTCATCATCAAAATGCTGCAAATGCCCGACGGTAACACCACCGTTATTTTACAAGGCAAAAAGCGTTTTGTATTGAAAGATGAAGTACAAACCGAGCCATACATCAAAGCCACTGTTGAACCTTTTAAGGAAACTAAAACCAAAGAGGATAAAGAGTTTAAAGCCATGGTATCATCCATAAAGGATATGGCCATGAGCATTATTCAGTTATCGCCTAATATCCCCAGCGAAGCAGGTATAGCCATCCGCAATATTGAAAGCATTTCATTTTTGATCAATTTTATATCATCAAATATGAATGCCGACATGGCTGCCAAGCAACGCCTGTTGGAAATTACCAACCTGCGCGAGCGGGCTAACCTGGTATTGGAGCATTTAACGCTCGACCTGCAAATGCTGGAGCTTAAAAACCAGATCCAGAGCAAAGTGCGGGTAGACCTGGATAAACAGCAAAGGGATTACTTTTTAAATCAGCAGCTAAAAACCATACAGGAAGAACTTGGCGGTAACTCGCCCGACCTGGAAATTGACAGCCTGCGCCAACGAGCGGTTAAAAAGAAATGGGCAAAAGAGGTCAAAGATCATTTTGCCAAAGAATTGGAAAAATTAGCACGTACCAACCCTGCCGCGGCAGACTACTCGGTGCAGATCAACTACCTTGAACTGTTGCTTGATTTGCCATGGAATGAGTTCACCAAAGATAACTTTGACCTTAAACGCGCCCAAAAGGTTTTGGATAAAGACCACTTTGGTTTAGATAAAGTTAAACAACGCATTATTGAATATCTGGCCGTGCTTAAATTAAAGCACGATATGAAAGCCCCTATCCTTTGCTTGGTTGGCCCTCCGGGAGTTGGTAAAACATCGTTGGGTAAATCAATTGCCAAAGCTTTAGGTCGTAAATACGTGCGGATGGCTTTAGGCGGTATCCGCGACGAGGCCGAAATTCGTGGCCACCGTAAAACTTACATCGGCGCAATGCCGGGCCGCATTATCCAATCGATAAAAAAAGCCGGTGCTGCTAACCCGGTATTTATATTGGATGAGATAGATAAGGTTGGTAACGATTTCCGCGGCGATCCATCATCGGCTTTATTAGAAGTACTTGACCCTGAACAGAACGGTACTTTTTATGACCATTATGTAGAGATGGATTTCGACCTGTCGAACGTAATGTTCATCGCGACAGCAAACTCATTAAGCACCATTCAGCCTGCGTTGCTGGATAGGATGGAAATCATTGAGGTTAATGGCTATACTATTGAAGAGAAAGTAGAAATTGCCAAACAGCACCTGGTACCAAAACAGCGTGAAGCCCATGGCTTAAAGCTGAAAGATGTAAGCCTTAAAAACGATATTTTAGAAAAGATCATTGTTGATTATACCCGCGAAAGTGGTGTAAGAGCCTTAGAGAAAAAAATCGGTTCGGTTGTTCGTGGTGTGGCAAAAAACATCGCGATGGAGGAACCGTATAATCCCGCCGTTAATAAAAAAGACGTAGAGAAAATATTAGGGGCTCCTATTTTTGATAAAGACCTTTACGAGGGCAATGATGTAGCAGGCGTTGTAACAGGCCTGGCCTGGACCTCTGTTGGCGGCGACATCCTGTTCATTGAAGCAAGTTTAAGCCCCGGTAAAGGCCGCTTAACGCTTACAGGAAGCCTTGGTGATGTAATGAAAGAGTCTGTTACCATTGCGCTGGCTTATTTAAGGGCGCATGCAAGCTATTTTGACATCAATCCTAAACTGTTTGATTTGTGGGATGTGCATGTGCACGTACCGGCGGGCGCTACACCTAAGGATGGGCCATCGGCAGGTATCACCATGCTTACCGCATTAGTTTCGGCATTTACCCAGCGTAAAGTAAAACCTAACCTTGCCATGACCGGCGAGATCACCCTGCGTGGCCGCGTATTGCCGGTAGGTGGTATCAAAGAAAAAATACTGGCTGCAAAACGTGCTAATATTAAAGAAATCATCCTTTGCAAATCAAACCAGAAAGATATTTTGGAAATTAAAGAGAGTTACATAACCGATCTCAGTTTTCATTATGTGACCGACATGCGTGATGTTATAAAGCTGGCCTTGTTAGATGAAAAGGTAAGCGAACCGCTTGACCTAACGGTTAAAGAAGAAGAAAAAAAAGCTTAATAAACTAAACAAAACCGGCGCCCAAGTGGCGCCGGTTTTGTTTCCGATAAATGGCTATTTACCTCTCAATAGCTTTACAATTACTTCATAGCACGTACTTGCTGAAACCTTTTATGCCCTATTAGCGTAATACGACCTGAATTGTATATTAATTCAATACACCTAAAGAATGAAGAAAATTTTTACCCTTAAAGCAATTTTTCTATCCCTTTTTATTTTAACACATCTAAGTTCATCGGCACAAATTGTTGAGCCAAATATGAGTGATACCGTTAAAAAAGTACACCCGGATACTACAAAGAAAACTGTAATTGACGCGACAAAAACCGATTCGACAGAAGCAGAGCCAAGTGGCGAACGGGCACAAACTGCGTTTTTTGAGGTTGGCGGTCCGGGCCTTGCGCTTACCGTTAACTATGATGCCCGCTTTGGCCACAGGCGCGATGGTTTTGGCTACCGGGTAGGTGCAGGTTATTTCGCTACTGATGGTAACAATGTATTCTCGGTTCCTATCCAAATCAATTACCTGTATGGCAAAGGCCGTAGTATGGTTGAAATTGGCGGTGGTACCACATTCCTAAACTCGCATGGTAACCCCAATGGTAAAACATTCATTTTTGACAGGATTACCGGTTTCATTGGTACAGCTACTATTGGCTACAGGTACCAGCCCGAAGAAAAAGGCCTAAACTTACGCATAGGCTTTGTACCCATTTTTTACGACGAGGGTATTATTGCTGCCGGCGGTATAAGCGTAGGCTATACCTTCAAATAATTATTAGATAAAGACTGATCACGCATACAGGGTTTCTGCTTACAACGCAGAAGCCCTTTTTATTTATACACAGGTTTGGCACAGTATAATCAACTCAAATTTTTATATTAGTCGCCAATATATTGATACCCTAAATGTTAAAAAAGCTATTCTTTACACTGGCATGCCTGTTGGGCAGCATTGGTTTATTTGCCCAGACCCGCGGCCACGAATTTGGCATCCAAACAGATAACGACTCCTACCTTGGCCAGGGATCTGACAGGTATTATACCAATGGCATTTTCTTTTACTATCGCAAAGCTTTAAAAACAGATGGCAATAGCAGCCTTCAAAATAAAGTATTGGGCTTTGAGCTGGGTCAAAAAATGTTCAACGCGCGCTCTGGCTATGTACCCGATCAGACATATATTGACAGGCCTTTTGCAGCATATACTTACATAGGCTCAACCATTAACCTGTTATATAAAAACGAAAGCAACTTAAAATTAGGCGCGCAAATAGGCATTGTAGGTCCTGCTGCCGGTGGCGAGCCCGTGCAAAAGCTTATCCACAACACTTTTGGCTTTTATACGCTAAACGGCTGGCAATACCAGGTACAAAACGATGTTGAGCTTAACTTAACCGGTGAATACAACAAACTATTGGCCCGCGCATCATGGATAGATTTGAGTTTGGCCAGTTATGCCAACCTGGGCACCGGTTTTACCGGCGCTGGCTTAGGCCCGCTTATCCGTTTAGGAAACTTCAACCAGTTATTTAATTCGGTAAGTACGCAAAGTACAGCTTCGGTAGCCGAGCAAACCGGATTGCTGCACAAACACGAAATTTTCTTTTACTATAAACCACAGGCAAACGGCGTGCTATATGATGCCACCATACAAGGCGGCCTTTTCCACACCCACGACCCTAACAGCCTGGAAGTTTTAGGCACCAGGAAACCATTTGTATTTAGCCAACAATTTGGCGTAGCCTTTAGCACAAGTAGGTTCACATTTGATGTAGCAGCAATTTTCCACACCCGAGAGGTAGAAACCATGGCACACAAACACCAATGGGCGGCCATAACGGGGGTGTATAGATTTAAATAGATGTGCGGATTTCAGATATGCAGATGGGGGAATTATTTGAGGATTTGAAAATGTCATTGTTCTGAACCGGGATTAAACAGATTTTTCAGATTAACAGGATTTCTAAAAAAATCAAGCTAATCCCTTAATCCTATAAATCAAGGTTCAGACAAAAAATCTGCACATCTGTAAATCCTCTTTTTCATATGCACATCTGAAATCTACACATTTGCATATCTTCTTTTTCATTTGCACATCTAAAAACTACTCATCCTGCAAGTTCCTGCGTCCTTTTTTTTTGGCAGATAGCTTCTTTTTATTATCCAGGCGGGCAGCTTTTGCGGCTTTGCTTACTTTGGTAGGCTTACGTACCTTTTGTACGTGTAAGGCCCGGCTTAAAAGCCCCATAAGGCGTTCTATCGCTTTTTCTTTATTTAGATATTGGCTGCGTTCTTCGTCACAAATAACCTGTACCAGGCCGTCTTTATTGAGGCGGGTTTGCAGTTTATCGGCAAGCAACAGCTTCTCATCATCGGTAAATAGCAATGACGCGGCAACATCAAACAATAGTTCAACCTTGCTCGATACTTTGTTTACGTTTTGGCCTCCCTTGCCCCCGCTGCGCGATGTTTTATAAGTAACCTCTTTTTGTAGGTCGGCTTTATTCAGGTTCATTTTTCAAAGGTAATTATTTTGGATGATGGTTGACAAAACTCAAGAGCTTAGCATGCCTTGCGGTAACTTTTCAGTTACCATTTTAAATAATATCTTAAATATTTTATTTTAAGTTAAACTGGTATGGTTTATGCCTTATGAGTAATAACTATGAAATAGGCGGCCAAAAGACGATTTCCTTGCCAAAACAGCATACAAATGCACTTTTTTATAGTCACTAATTAAACAAACGGATTTATCCTGCTGTTTAGTCATACAACCCATAGTTTTAAATACTTTCTATCTGAACATGAAAATAGCATATATATCAACTTATCCTCCACGCGAGTGCGGCTTAGCCACATTTAATAATAATTTAATGCGTGCCATCAGTGCCAACTTCCCAGATAGGCATTCACTTGCCCAGGGTGGCTTTGTAGTAGCGCTTAATGATTCTGAAAACCCGCATGAGTATGAGTATCCCGAGGAGGTAAAATATGTTATCCGTCAAAATCATCAAAAAGATTACATCCGCGCGGCAAATTATATCAATACCAGCAGCGCCGATGTTTGTATTATGGAACATGAGTTTGGCATTTATGGGGGCGAAAGCGGCATTTACATTCTGCCGTTAATCAACCGGTTAGAGAAACCTTTGATCTCGATATTGCATACTATTCTCAAGGACCCCAGCTATGTGCAGCGCATCATCATCCGCGAAATTGCCGAGCAATCGTCAAAGATCATTGTGATGAGCCAACGAGCCGTAGAGTTCCTGACCACTATTTATGAGATCCCAGCAGAAAAGATCCAGATCATTGAGCACGGCGTACCGGATGTGGAAGCACCAGAGGAAAATCCGGTTAAAAACCTATCGGCCTTTAAAAATCGCCGCGTATTGTTGACCTTCGGATTAATCAGCCGCAACAAAGGTCTGGAAACCGTAGTAAGGGCCTTACCAAAAATTGTAGAAAAACACCCCGATGTAACCTATGTAATATTGGGCAATACCCACCCCGGCGTTATCAAAAACTCGGGCGAGGAATACCGCGATCATTTGAAAAGCCTGGCGGTACAGTTGGGTGTATCTAAAAACCTGGTATTCATTAACAAATTTGTTCCGGAAGAAGAGCTGGTTAATTATTTAACCGCTTGCGAAATCTATGTAACCCCTTACTTAAACGAGGCGCAAATCACCAGCGGTACTTTATCCTATGCTGTTGGTTCGGGCGCGGCAGTGGTATCTACCCCCTACTGGCATGCCACCGAATTATTGGCCGATAAACGTGGCAGGCTGTTTGATTTTAAAAATTCAGATGCGCTTGCAGACATCGCTATTGAGCTTTTAGACCAGGATCGTGTTTTAAACGAACTAAAAGAAAACGCTTACCAATACGGCCTGCACCTGCGCTGGCCTGTTGTGGGTGCCGAATTTATTAAGGTTGCCCAGGAAGCCATTGTACGATTTGATTTTAGTGATAAGATCTTAAAAAACAGCATTGTAGATCCCGAGATACTTCCCAAGTTCAGCCTTACCCACGTATTACGCTTAACCGATGATACCGGTATAGTGCAACATGCCAAATACGGTATCCCTAACTTAAAAGAAGGCTATTGTTTAGATGACAACGCCCGCGCCCTTATTATGGCCTTAATGGCCTATCAGCGCAGCAAAAGCAACGAAGCATTCGAACTATTGCCCATCTACTTAAGCTATATCCACTACATGCAAACGGACGATGGCAATTTCCGCAACTTCCTGAGTTTTGACAGACGGTACCTGGATGAAGTTGGTTCCGAAGATTCCTTTGGGCGTACCATATGGGCTTTAGGGTATTTGATAGATTGCGCTGCAAGTAACTCCTATCGCGAATTTGCATTGGAAATTTTCCATAAATCGGTACCACATTTTAGGGCATTAACGCATTTGCGCGGGATGGCCAATACCATTATCGGCATTAGTTTGTATCTGCAGGCAGTACCTACCGATGAGGGCATGGTTCAAATACTGAAAGACCTTACCCAACCGCTCATCGATGCTTATGATAATAACCAGGCTGAAGACTGGCAGTGGTTTGAAGAGAAAATGACTTACGATAATGCTATCCTTCCTTTGGCTCTGCTACACTCTTGCGAGATTACCGGTAACGAACGAGCTAAGGAAGTAGCTATGGCTACCATGGCGTTTTTAGATAAGCTTACGCTATCAAATGGCTATTTAAGTCCTGTTGGTAATGATGGCTGGTATTATCGTGGCGGCACGTTCCCTACCTTTGATCAGCAGGCTATTGAAACTATGGCCATGGTGCTGATGCATTTCCAGGCTTACCAGATTTTTAGGATACCGCAATACGTGGAGAAAATGTTTTTAAGCTACAAGTGGTTCCTTGGCGAAAACACACTCCGGGCACCACTTTATGACCATGAAACCAAGGGTTGCTGCGATGGCCTGCTGCCAACCGGTATTAACCGTAACCAGGGTGCCGAAAGCACGCTGGCTTACCTGATATCGCATCTTACGGTATTGAAAGCCTTTGAATTGGAATATGAGTACAATAAATACGGGCAGAAACTGGAGATCTGCTAAATGAAGGTAGCTGTATTAGCCCCCGTAGCCTGGCGCACGCCGCCCAGGCATTACGGCCCCTGGGAGCAAATTGCCTCAAATATTGCCGAAGGCCTGGTAAAACTCGGCATCGAAGTAACTCTTTTTGCGACCGGCGATTCGATCACCGGTGGTAAGCTGGATGCCGTTTGCGAAACCGGCTATGAGGAAGACCGAAGCCAGGACGCCAAAGTATTAGAGTGCCTGCATATTAGCAACCTGATGGAAAAGGCAGCCGAGTTTGATATTATCCATAATAACTTCGATTTTTTGCCTCTTACGTATTCCGCGTTGATCAAAACGCCGATGATTACTACGATACATGGGTTTTCATCGCCCAGGATCATCCCTGTTTATAAAAAATATAATGATATCGGTCATTATGTATCTATCAGTAATTCGGATCGTAGCCCCGATCTGAATTACCTGGCTACGGTTTACAATGGATTAGACACACGCGATTTTCAGTTTTATGAAGAGCCTGACGATTACCTGGTATACTTTGGCCGCATCCACCCGGATAAAGGCACAGCAGAAGCTATTGAGATAGCTAAAAAAAGTAAACGCAGGTTATTGATAGCCGGCATTATACAGGATAAAAACTATTATCGCGAAAAGGTTGAACCATTTTTATCCGACCAAATCCAATACATTGGCCATGCTGGACCAGATAAACGGCGGGAGCTTTTGGGTAAAGCTTATGCTTTATTACATCCTATCAGCTTTAACGAACCCTTTGGCATGAGCGTAGCCGAAGCTATGCTGTGTGGTACGCCTGTAATAGCTTTCAACAAAGGATCGATGCCTGAACTGATTAAGGACGGACAAACCGGTTTCCTGGTTGATACTGTTGATGAGGCGGTTAATGCTGTGGAATGGTTAGACCAAATTAGCAGGGCTGATTGTCACGATTGGGCAAACTCGCAGTTTTCATGCGATAAAATGATGGGAGATTACCTGAGGCTTTACGAGCAGATTTTGAATATTGTTTGAATTAGATAACAAAAAAGAACGGCATTGCGAGTTGTAAAATTTCGCGAAATTCTGAAGGTGGAATGACAATATAAAGCTATGTCATTGCGAGGTACGAAGCAATCGCGAACTGTGCAGATTCGCCCTGTATAGCATGCGATTGCTTCGTGCCTACCCATGACGTTTTTTAAAAGATCTGTCATCCTGAACGCAGTGAAGGATCTATTCTACGCCATTCCTATTCGCCCTGTAAAGTTCGCTAATAGATGCTTCGTGCCTCAGCATGACAGGGGGGAGAGGATAGTTGTTACGTCATTTCCACCTTCAGATTCCTCCGGATTTTTAAACTCGCAATGACATGATGGACTTGTCATGGGTAGGTACGAAGCGTTCTCTATGCATGCAAGCCGGCCTTGCGAGGTTCGCTCTGTATAGTTTGGAGATTGCTTCGTACCTCGCAATGACGGCTTCGTTTATTCTTACTTAAGACTTCCCATCCTCCTTCAGTTTATCCAGTAACTCCTGCAAACTAACTTCGGCAAAAGCGGTAGATGAATCTGATACACCATAAGGGATAATCAATTTTTCATTATGTACAATTGCTCCGCATGAGTAAAGTACATTGGGCACATAACCTTCCCGTTCATCGCTGTTGGGGATCAATAATGGCTCTTTTAAACGGCCAATTTCAACCGCGGGATCATCAAGCTTAAGCAAGCTTGCCCCAAGCACATAGCGGCGCATAGGGCCTACGCCGTGGGTAATCATCAGCCAGCCTTCTTTGGTCTCTATCGGCGAACCGCAGTTACCAATCTGCACAAACTCCCAGGTAAAAGTAGGATGTTGCAAAAGGACCGGCTTTTCCCAAATATTAATCTTATCAGCATACATAATATAATTATTGCAGCCGTCAATACGGGATATCATTGCAAACTTGCCGTTTATTTTACGGGGAAACAGCGCCAGATTTTTATTCTGCGCGCCAGCACCATATAAAGGCATAATCTTAAAATTATAAAAATCGGTGGTTTGCAGCAACTTGGGCATAATAAGCGATCCATCATAGGCTGTATACGTTGCGTAGTAAACCTTACTGTCATCGTCATTGGCGAAATGCACAAAGCGGGCATCTTCAATGCCTTTACGCTCGTATTCAGATATCGGGAAAATAACCCTGTCGGAAATATCAGTATCTAATGAAAAAACAATCTCGTAATATGAATCGGCCAGCCAAAGCACCTTATCATACTCCAGTTTCTTCATATCGCTTTCCTGTAGCCTTTGCGAGTCAATGATGATGCGGCGCAGGCTGGCGTATTCAAAGTGATGATCGAGCTTTGATTCCAGCTCACTAATCACATCTATATTTATTTGTGTGATAGCGGCTTTTTCAAAAAACAGTTTTTTGTTATAAACCGCGTTGCGTACAATCTCGGCCTCATCTATATAACTACCAGCGGGCTGAATGGTAATGGTATTATCTTTATCAATTAATCCCCGGCGGAAAGTGATAGAGGAGATATGTCCCTCGCCTACCGCCCTAAAACTGATAATTACCCTCCGCTGCCCATCTTCCAGTTCGGTTTGATCGGGATCTTCAACAATAGAAGGATTAAAAAACGCCGCCGATTCAATAGAATATTCATGGGTAAAGTATGAGCCTATCAGCAGCTTGCGGTTAACCGTAAGCGTATCATAATCGATATTGAGCTCCAAAAACAAAGGTTTTAACTTACTGCAATGCCTGTTTAAAACCCGGGTTATATTACGGTGGCGTTTAGAATATTCCTGCAACAGCGGCGATACTATGCCAAATGCTATTTCTTCACTAATCTCCATTACGCGCTGTATCACTTCTTTAGCCCTGTCATTCCCATTAAAAAAGAACCTGGCAATAACTCGTTTCGGATCGGGATTAACTCTTATTGGCTTGCGTTCGATGGAAAGTCTCATATGTATGCAATAGTAGCGTTTATTGGGTAACATCATTTAACCGAAATTGATTTAGCTATTTGAAAAGAATCAAGAAATAAGAGTCAAGAATCAAGAGTTAAGGTAACGTTGCGAAATGAGGTGGTGACATATAATTTCTTGTCTTGATTCTTGACTCTTATTTCTTGATTCTATTTTTTACTAAATTGCACTCCTTATGAATGTATTGATTGTTGAAGACGAAAAAGGCCTTGCCCTTGAGGTTGATGAATTTCTGAGCCATGAAGGCTTTACGGTTGAACATGCCCGTACTAAAAAATCGGCAGAGGAAAAGATCTTTGTAAACAATTATGATTTTATCCTTCTTGATCTGGGTTTGCCCGATGGTGACGGTTTCGACCTGTTGAAACTGTTAAAAGGCCTGGAAAAACGCGAAGATGCTGTTATTATTCTTACTGCCCGCGGCGCGGTTGATGATCGTGTATCTGGTTTGGAACAAGGTGCCGACGATTACCTGGCCAAGCCATTTTCCCTAAGCGAGCTTTTAGCCCGCATGCACGCCATTACCCGCCGCAAACATAGGCTGGAAAGTAACGACATCAATATTAAAGGCCTAAAGGTGAATATCCAGAACCGCACTGTGACGTATAATGATGAGCGGATAAATCTAACCAAAAAAGAGTTTGAGATTTTCAACTACCTGGTATTGAACAAAAACAGGGTAATATCGCGCACTAACCTCACCGAACACGTTTGGGGCGATGTGCTGGAGATTAACAGCGATTCGAACTTTGTGGATGTGCACGTAAAAAACCTACGTAAAAAATTATCACAATATATTCCTATCGATTGGTTTGAAACTGTAAGGAGCATTGGTTACCGCATCAACATTTAATTGATCGATAAATGAAATTACAGGTAAAGCTGGCTGTTTATAATACTTTAACCAAGGTGGCTATTATCCTGTTTACCGGGCTATTGATCTTGCTTTCTATTGAGAAAATCTCCTACAACCACATGGAGCTACGATTGGAAAGCGATGAACAGGCAACGTTAAAAAATCTATCCTCCAAAGAAATAAATGGTTCTTTAACCACGCAGAAGGTTTACCAGGATAACAATATACTTAACGAGGAATTTATCTCTATAAAACCGGTAGCTTATAAAGCGGTGTTGGCTCCCAGCGGTAAGTTTACAACCGAACAACGCGAATTTAACCACATCACTAAAGATTATCGCGTTTTATCTCACCGGTTCCACTTCAATAATCAAACCTACATGCTGCAGATTGGTGTGGCCATTCAGTCGGTTGAAGAACTGAAATCCATCATCAAAAAGTTCACCATCGTAGTTTTAGTGATTGCCCTGGTGCTAACCCTCATAAGCGATCTTATTTTCACCAGGTTTTTATTGGCCCCTTTTTACAAGATCATTGACCGTAAACTGATTAAGGTTAATGACCCGATGAACTTTGACTACGAAAAGATCAAAACCACAACCCAGGATTTTGAGCTATTGGATGATAGCATTAGTTCGTTGATGAAAAAGATCTCAAACCTGTTCATCCTCGAAAAACAATTCATCGCAAATGTTTCGCATGAATTGCTTACGCCCATTTCCATTATTAGTTCAAGGTTAGAGAATATTTTGCTCCAGGAAGAATTAAGTGAAGCCAGCGAGAATAAAATGCATGCATCGCTAAAAACGCTTAACCGCTTAAAATCTATCATCAACAGTTTACTATTGATCTCGAAGGTTGAAAACAACCAGTACGATAAAAGTGATATGGTAATGGTAGCCGCGGTTGTTATGGAAATACAGGAGGAGCTGGAAGATAGAATTGAAGAAAAACGGTTGACGTTTACCAATAACCTTAAATATATTTATACCATAAAGGGCAACCGCCCACTAATGCACACCTTGCTTTTTAATCTCATCAACAACGCCATAAAATATAACATTCCGGCAGGTAGTATTACCATTAATGATGAGCTTAAGGAGGATACCTATACCATTAAAATTACAGACACTGGCACCGGCATGGATAAAAAGCAAATTGACAATGCCTTTAACCGTTTTGAAAAGTTAGAAACCGATGAAAAAGAGAGCTATGGCTTAGGCTTAGCTATAGTGAAAAGTATCACCGCGTTTCATAATATCAGGATCCAGATCAATTCGACAAAAGGCGAGGGCACTTCTGTGAAACTTGTTTTTGATACACCTATAAGGGGTTAAGGGCCGTAGTTAAACCATTTTATTTCTTTTAGCCAGGTAAGTTTTTAGTACCTCATGGTAGCCCGCGTTAATATCCACGTCAACCAGGTCAATATGGTACTGCGCGCATTTTAGTTCCAGTTGATGGCGGTATTGAGTTAAAGCAGCCTGATAGGCATCACGCACTTTACCGGGATGTACTTTTATTTCGGCGCCGCTTTCCATATCTACAAAATGATGCGGGCGGTTATCAAAATTAAAATCGAGTTCTTTTTGCTTATCGCTTACATTAAAAATTACCACTTCGTGCTTACTGAATTTTAAATGCTGAACGGCTGCGAAAAGCGATTGGAGCTTTTCGGGATTAAGGCTATTCTCCAGCATATCGCTAAAAATAATCACCATTGATCGCTGGTGAATTTCATTAGCCACATGGTGTAGCACCTGGGTAATATTAGTTACTGTACTTATTTTAGGATTATTGTAAGCCTTTTCCAGTTCGGCATATAAATGAAAAAGATGCGTGGTGGTTGATTTGGCCGAACTTAGCCAGTCCACCTTATCCGAAAAAAGGCAAAGCCCAAACGCGTCCCGTTGTTTTTTAAACAGGTGCATGAGCGATGCTATGGCATAGATGGAAAACTGTAGCTTATTAATGCCTTTTTCCGGAAAATTCATGGATGACGAAGTATCCAGCAGCAAATAACAGCGCAGGTTGGTTTCTTCCTCAAATTGCTTTACAAACAGTTTATCGGTACGGGCCAGCAGCTTCCAATCAATGTTTTTTACCGATTCGCCATTGTTATATAAACGATGCTCGGCAAATTCCACAGAAAAGCCATGGAAGGGGCTTTGGTGCAGGCCGGTTATAAAACCTTCAACCACCTGCCGGGCCAGCAGTTCCAGGTTGGCCAGTTGCCGTATTTGCTGATCGTCGTTTAATTTGGGCATAAGGCTAATATAGGGCATAAAAAAAGCGTTTCAAATTTGAAACGCTTTTTAAAGTAAAATATGGTGGATTAAGCTATTGATAAACTTAATTTATGCCTTCGGGAATTAAGCTAATTGCTTAACTAATTTATCAGTTAATACTGATTTTGGAACTGCACCAATTTGTTTATCCACAATTTCGCCATTTTTAAAGAATAATAAAGCAGGGATATTACGGATACCGAATTTCATTGATATACCTGGGTTGTTGTCGACATTAACTTTACCTACAACAGCTTTGCCTTCGTATTCTTTTGCAATATCTTCAACTACCGGACCAACCATTCTACATGGACCACACCATTCGGCCCAAAAGTCAAGTAATACGGGTTTGTCTGATTTTAAGACAAGTTCATCAAAGTTTGCATCAGTTATTTCTAAAGCCATGATTTCTATTTTTTAAATTTTTGTAGTACAAATATATACTATTCAAATAGCTTGCCACAAACGCAGCCTGACAATGTGACAATTATATTGAGATAAGTTATCCACTTAACGTTGGGGTGACTATGAGTTTTTAACAAGGGTTACTTTTTTCTGGACAATTGTATTAAAGCTAAATAAGCGATATGTTTACTATAGCCACTCTGCTCACCCTATTCGCGGCCCCTGCAGTTCAGGTTATTTTCTCGGCAAGGCGGGTAAATAATATGAATAGCTTTTCTTTAGGAATGATAGGGTTTGTTACTTTCATGTTAGGCATACTATTATCAATCCCGGGTATATTCATTTTCATGTGCTCACTCCCGGCCAACACCAAATGTGCTACGGGAGCATTTGGTATACCGCCATTAGAGATAATGATACTCCTGTTTACTACCCCTTCAATATATTACATATACAAGCATAAGCTTGCCCGTAACCCAGGTTCTGATACAATGATGCCATGATTTTAGCCCTCTTGGTAATAGCTCCAACACTGCAAATCATTGCATCAATATTAAGAATCAAAGGCCATACAGTCGTGCCTATTGGTGGCATTATGCTTCTGGCTTTAATATTGGGCATAATATGCTCATTTTGGGCAATGGATTCGATGCCCGTTCCACCTCAATTACATCCAGGGCCTCGTTGCGGAATGGCAGAAGGTGCGGTATTAATGGGCGGTATCTTTTTACAAATGGCGACCGCGCCGCTAATAGCAATAATCAGTTATATATTATATTACTTTAAGCAACTGAACAACAGGAAGTTGAATACTATTTAGTATTTCTATCCCTGAGATGTTGCTTGACTTCTTCCCATGAAATCCCAACGTCTTTCCCACTTTCATAGTCATCCATGCGGCTTTTCATCTCATTTAACAAGTCTTCATCGTCCCACAAGTCAATTTCCTTATTATCGTCTTCCATGATCTAATCTATTTTTACCCCAGCACCGGCTGCAAATTTGTAATATTAAAAATCCCCTCTAACAGGTCATCGCTTGGGTTTACTTTAAAATTTTTGGATGATAGCTCAACCTGCATGGCTTCCTCGCGGTTATTGATCTTGAAGCGTAGCTTGCAGTTTTTTACCGGGTACTTCTGATTATTTTCGTTAATCACATGTTGAATATCATCAAGCAATTTGCTATTAAGCATGCTGATATCGATACAAACCGTTAATGATTTGGTAAGTTTATCGCGCATTTCCGATAACATGTCCATAACAAGAATGCGCAGGTCCCAGTTATCTTTTTGGCGAAATTTTTCTTCGATGTTACCTTTCAGGTGTAAAAAGTATCCCTCCATCATCATATTACGAAATTTCACATAGTCGTCGCCAAACAGGGCAAACTCGTACGATTCATTGTAATCTTCCAGCACGAAAGTGCCAAAAGGTTTACCTGTTTTGGTCATTTTATGCTGAACGCTTGATACAAGGCCGCCAATGCGGATCTCACCGCGTTTCCTTAGCTCGTTAAACGCGCCCATGATCTCTTCGCCGCCCTCACCTGAACGGGCTTTTTGCATCAGCTTCAAATCGCTGATGGTGCTATTGCAAAAGCGCTCTAATTCAACCTTATAGTTATCTAAGGGGTGGCCGGTTAAGTAGATCCCGATCACTGTTTTCTCGTATTTCAGTTTCTCTATCAATGGCCATTCTTCAGCCTCGGGCATGGCGGGTTCTGGTACGTAGGATGCTACCGAACTACCAAACAATGATGATTGCGAACTGCTTTGCACATTCTGATAATCATTGGCGTATTTGATCAAGCGTTCAACACCGGTAAGTACACCAACATCTGTTTTGGCGAAGAACTGGGCACGGTTAATACCAAACTCGTCAAAGGCACCGCCGTAAACTAAATTTTCATATGATTTACGGTTTACGCTACGCGTATTTGACCGCCTTGCGAAGTCATAAACTGATACGTACGGACCATTCGCGCGCTCCTCTATAATACTCTCCACTGCCTTATCACCTACTCCTTTTACACCAGTCAATCCAAAACGAACCTGGCCCTTTTTGTTTACCGCGAAGGCCATGTCCGACTCATTGATATCCGGCCCTAAAACCTCTACACCCATCCTACGACACTCCTCCATAAAAAAGGTGATCTTTTCCATGTTGTTCTGGTTATTTAAAACCGCGGCCATGTACTCTGATGGGTAGTGCGCTTTTAAGTAAGCCGTTTGATACGCCACAAAAGCGTAACAGGTAGAGTGTGATTTATTGAAGGCGTACTGGGCAAAGGCCTTCCAATCTGTCCAGATTTTGGTCAGTTTATCTTTGGGATGGCCTTTGGCTATAGCACCGTCCATAAACTGGGCCTCCATTTTGTTGAGTACCTCAATTTGCTTTTTACCCATGGCCTTACGCAAAACGTCGGCATCGCCTTTACTAAAGCCGGCCAATTTTTGCGATAAAAGCATCACCTGTTCCTGGTACACGGTAATACCATAGGTTTCGCCCAGGTATTCCTCCATATCAGGTAAATCGAACACAATAGGTTCGCGGCCGTGCTTACGGCTGATGAAGTTAGGGATGTACTCTATCGGGCCCGGGCGGTACAGCGCGTTCATGGCAATTAAATCCTCAAACTTATCGGGCTTTAACTCGCGCAGGTACATTTGCATACCATCACTTTCAAACTGGAAGGTACCGTTGGTATCGCCCCGTTGATAAAGCTCGTATGTCTCTTTGTCATCAAGCGGGATGTAATCTATGTCAATATGTACCCCATGGTTTTGCTTGATCATCCGCAGGGCATCCTTGATAATGGTCAGGGTTTTTAAACCCAAAAAGTCCATCTTGATTACGCCTGCATCTTCAATTACACGGCCGTCATACTGGGTAACCAGCAGGTCGGAGTCTTTAGCTACCGAAACCGGTACAATGTCTGTTAAATCGTAAGGGGCAATGATGATACCGGCGGCGTGTACACCCGTGTTACGCACCGATCCTTCCAGCTTTTCAGCTTCGCGAAGCACCTGGGCACGCAGGTCGTTACCATTCAATATCTCTTTTAACTCGGGTACCTGTTCAATGGCTTCCTTTAAGGTAATTCCCAGTGTATCCGGCACCAATTTTTTGATGGCGATCATTTCAGACAGCGGCATATCCAACACACGGCCCACATCCTGGATACTGGTACGGGCAGCCATAGATCCGTAAGTAATGATCTGCGCTACCTGGTTTTTACCATATTTATCAACCACATAGTCAATAACCCTTTGCCTGCCTGCATCATCAAAATCCGTATCAATATCGGGCATCGATTTACGATCGGGGTTCAGGAACCTCTCAAACAGGAGGTTGTACTTCATCGGGTCGATGTTGGTGATGCCTGTACAATAGGCCACCACCGATCCCGCTGCCGAACCACGGCCCGGACCAATAAATACGCCCATATCGCGGCCGGCCTTTATAAAGTCGGCCACAATTAAAAAATAGCCTGCAAAGCCCATTGTTTTAATGGTGAACAGTTCAAAGTTGATGCGTTCTTCGGCCTCGGGCGAAATATCAATATAACGTTCCTTGGCACCCATAAAAGTGATGTGCTTCAGGTATTCCCACTGGTTAAGCGTATCGGCATCGCCTGTGGTGTGAATCTTAAATTCGGGCGGGATCACGTAGTTGGGCAGCAGGATATCGCGCTTAAGCTTCAACACCTCTACCTTATCTACAATCTCGTTGGTGTTATCTAATGATTCGGGCAGATCTTTAAACAGGTGGCTCATTTCCTGTTGTGTTTTAAAGTAAAACTGATCATTAGGGAAGCCAAAACGATAACCACGGCCACCTTCTTCGTCGGTAGCTATAGGGGTGCTTTGCATATCGCCGGTGTTTACGCAAAGTAAAATATCATGGGCGTTGGAGTCCTGCTGATCCACATAGTGCGAATCGTTTGAGCAGATCACCTTTACATTATATTTTTTAGCGTATTCTAACAGTACTTTATTTACCGTATTCTGATCGGGGATGTCATGGCGTTGCAGCTCGATGTAAAAATCTTCGCCAAACAAATCAAGCCACCATTTAAACTCTCTTTCAGCAGCCTCGGGGGTATCCCTTAATATAGCCTGGGGTACCGATGCACCAATGCAGCAGGTAGTAGCTATCAGCCCTTTATGATGCTTTAAAATCAGTTCTTTATCAATACGGGGCCATTTGCTGTACAGGCCTTCCATGTAGCCTAAAGAACAAAGTTTTACTAAATTTTTATAGCCTTCCGGGTTTTTGGCCAGCATCAGCTGGTGGCGGCGTAAATCTTTTTTCTCTTTGGTAAAGGTTTTAATGTGCCTGTCTGCCACCACGTAAAACTCACAGCCTACAATAGGTTTTACATTGTGCTTACCCGCTTCGGCCACAAATTTAAATACACCAAACATATTACCATGATCGGTAATGGCCAGGGCTTTCATCCCATCTTTTGCCGCCTTTTTATAAAGTTTTGAGATATCGGCAGCGCCATCAAGTAATGAAAACTGGGTATGAACGTGTAAGTGAGAAAAATCTGGCATATGTTAATCCGTTTCAACAAATCTGTAGAAATACAAAGTTATCAAAAAACAACTTAGCAGTATTGGTTGTTGAAAAAACAAAGAAAAGAGCCTCACCCTGCCCTCTTCAAAGGAGAGGGTAAGAAAAACTTTTTAAAATCTCCCCCTTTGGGGGAGATTTAGAGGGGGCTATGCTATTTGTTTAACTATCTTTAATCGTCCTTCACCTTTGAAAAATCAATACAATTGAAAAAATTTATACGAATAACCCTCAAAACACTACTCTGGATACTGGCAAGTGTGGTTTTCCTGGTTATCCTTATAGTAATTTTAATACAGGTTCCTGCTGTACAAAATTTTGCTAAAGACAAAGCCGTCACCTTTTTACAAAATAAAATCCACACCAAAGTACAAATTGGCCACATCAGCCTGGGTTTACCCAAGTTACTTGTCTTGGAAAATGTGTATTTTGAAGATCAGAAAAAAGACACCTTGATTGCCGGCGAAAAGCTGAAGGTTGATATCAGCATGCTTAAACTGCTGCACAACCAGGTTGAGGTGAACGAAATTAACCTGCAGGGCATTACCGCCAACGTAAGCCGCGGCGCCGACAGCGTTTTCAACTTTGATTACATTATTAAAGCCTTTGCCGGCGAGCAGAAAAAAGAGGTAAAACCCACCGATACCACATCTACCATGAAGTTTTCGGTAGATAAGATCAACCTGGATAAGATCAACATTAAATATAAAGACCTTACTACAGGTAATGATGTAAAATTTTTGCTGGGTCACTTTGATACCCGCATTAAGGATTTTGATATGGATAAAATGAAATTTACCATACCTAAAATTACCTTGTCTGATGTCGACGCTAAGATCATTCAAACACCTTCGGGTTCCTCTATAGCCCAGGCTGCCAAAATTGATACCGCGGTACAGCCCATGAACCTTGACCTTAACCTGGGCATTATTGATGTATCAAAAATTAAGGTTGATTACAAAAGCAACGAAATGGCCGCCAATGTTAACCTCAACAAGTTTTTGGTTGAGATGGATAAGATAGATCTGAAACATCAAAAAGTAGGGATTAAAACTATCGAATTAAACGATACCAAAGCCGATTTGAGTTTGGCCAAACCCACAACCGTTGCCAAAGCGATAGTAAAAACTGCCAAAAAACTGGATACCCTGGTGGCTTCGCCTTCATCATCCCGGTGGGCGGTTACCTTGGGAAAAATCAGTTTTAAAAACGACAATATTAAGTTTGACAACAACGCCCAAAAGGCCATTGCCAAAGGTGTCGACTTTGGCCACATGGATATCCGCAACCTGAATGCCGATGCCGAAAATATCTCTTATAATCCCGATACCATTTCGGGTAAGATCAACAGCTTCTCTTTCAGCGAAAAAAGCGGGTTAAAGATCAATAAATTTCATACGGCGTTTTTTTACGGGCCAACAAGTGCCTACATGAACGACCTGTTACTGGAAACACCGCAGACTACATTACAAAAATCGGTACAGGTAAGGTATCCGTCTATCGCGGCCATCAGCAAAAACATTGGTTCGCTGGGCATCACTGCCAATTTAGATGGCAGCAAGTTGGGTTTAAAAGATGTGTTACTGCTAATGCCAACTATGGCTACCATTGAACCTTTTAAATCATCGCCGGGTACGGTGTTTAAAATAAACGGTAAAGTAGCCGGGCAGGTAAATAACCTTGACATCCCTAACCTGGAGATCACCGGGCTAAGCAGTACCCACATTAAAGCATCGGCCAAACTCGAAGGCCTGCCCGATGTAAACAAGGCTTACTTTGATGTTACCATTAATGATTTTAATACCAGTAGGGCAGATATTGCCAAACTGGCACCAGCAGGCAGCATCCCGCCAAACGTAAGCATCCCCGAAAACATGAACCTTAAAGGCAACTTTAAAGGCAGCATGTACACGTTTGATACCAAGCTTGGCCTGCGTTCAAGCTATGGTGCTGCAGATGTTGTTGCCTCCATAAAAAACGGGCAAAATAAACAGAAAGCCAGCTACAAAGCCAATATTAAAGTGAATGAACTTAACGTTGGCGCGCTAACTAAACAGCCGCAAATGGTGGGTAAAATAACGCTGACCGCTAATGTTGATGGTTACGGGCTTGATCCTAAAACGGCCAGCATTAAGTTCAATGGCAACGTGGCTAAAGCCTATGTTAAGGGTTATACCTATCAAAACCTGGTGATGAAAGGTACATCAAGCAATGGCGTGTATACCGCGGTAGCGCGGATGAAAGACCCTAACATTAACTTTAGCCTGGATGCCAAGGCCAACCTCAATAAAAAATACCCATCGGTAAACGCTACGTTGGCCATTGACAGTATCAACCTTAAAAATCTCAATTTTGTAAAAGACGAGATGCGTTTTCACGGCAAGATAGTAGCTAACGTACCCACTGCCGATCCGGATTACCTGAATGCTGATATCCAGGCTACAGACCTGTTAGTGGTTAACAAAGGGCAGCGCATAGCCTTAGATACCGTAAGCCTGATCTCGACCGCCAATGCCGATAGCAGCACCCTGCGTTTAAAAACACCAATCATGAGCGCCCACATGGCCGGCAAGTACAAGCTTACCCAAATTGCCGATGCCGTACAGGATGTGATCAACAAATACTTTAATACCGCCATAGCCGGCGGGCAGCAGGTGGCCGTTACCACTAAGGATAGCAAAGGCAAAACTGTTAAAACCGGCAAAACCAAACCGGTGGTAATAGCCAAATACCCGCCGCAACAATTTACGTTTGATGCCAAACTGGTTAAAACCCCGCTGCTAACCCAGTTTGCTCCCGACCTGAAACAACTTGACCCGGTATTACTGAAAGGCAGCTTTAACAGCGAGAGCGGCGAATTGACCGTAAACGGATCTATCCCTAAAGTGGTATATGGCACTAATACTGTTAACCACGGAACGCTTAATGTTAACACCAATAATAACGCGCTTAACTATAACCTATCGGTTGATGAAGTAAAAATAGGTTCATCGGTCGATCTGTTGTACACCAGTATATCCGGCAGCGCCCATGATAATAAGCTTGGTCTTAATGTGCAGATCAGGGATAATACCAAAAAAGAACGCTTCAGGATAGCGGGTACGTTTAGCATTTTACCCAACGAATACCAGTTTAGTTTTAACCCCGATGGCTTGCTGTTAGATTATATGCCATGGGCGGTTAGTGCCGATAACTTTTTCCAATACGGACCAAAAGGTATCCTGGCGCACAATTTTACCATCACCAATACCAACCAGGTGCTGAGTGTTAACAGTAAAACCCAGGAATTTAACGCCCCGCTGGATGTTAAGTTCAACAACTTCCGCATTGACGCGCTTACCAAAATGGCCAAACAGGATAGCCTGCAAATTGGCGGTGTTTTAAATGGCGATGCCGAGGTAAGCAACTTTCAAACCTCGCCGGTTTTTGAGGCGGCTATCAACGTAAATGATTTTAGCTTTAAAGGTGATACCGTGGGCAATATAGCCCTAAAGGTAAACAACCAAACCGCCAACGCCTATAACGCCAACGTAAGTATTACCGGCAAAGGCAACCAGGTTGATTTAACCGGGGTTTACTACACCAATCCCGAAAGCAGGTTTGATATGAACCTGAACATCGTGAGTTTGAATATGAAGAGTATCGAGGGCTTTAGCTTTGGCAGCATCCGCAATTCAACAGGCAATATTACGGGCCAGCTAAAAATATCGGGCACTACCACCGCGCCATCCGTACGGGGCGATGTAAACTTCAACAAGGTGGGCTTCAATGTAGCCATGCTTAACTCCTACTTCAGGATGCCTAAAGAAAGTATCACGTTTAACGAGGAAGGCATCCGCTTTAACGATTTCACGCTGGTAGATTCTACCGATAACAAAGCTGTGGTCAGCGGTAGCATCTACACTAAAACCTATACCGATTTTGCCTTTGGAATGGATATAAACGCGTCAAACTTCCGCGCGGTAAACTCTACCCAGGCTGATAATAAACTGTTTTATGGCAAGCTTTATATAGATGCCAGGATAAAGGTGCGTGGTAATATGGATAAGCCGGTAGTTGATGCCAGCCTAACCGTAAACGATAAAACCGACATGACCTTTGTGCTGCCAACCGCCGATCCGGGTGTTGAAGACCGGAAGGGCGTGGTAGAATTTATTGACCAAAACGAGCCGAAGCTCGATTCGATATTATTGGCCCGCCAGCTGGATTCGCTCAAGAAATCAAACGTGAAGGGATTGGACCTATCGGCCAATATCGTGGTAAGCAAAAACGCCGCCTTTACCATTGTAGTTGATGAGCGCAACGGCGACGTGGTGCACCTGAAAGGCGAAGCCAACCTGAACGGCGGGATTGACCCAAGCGGCAAAACAAATTTAACGGGTACTTACGTGGTTAACTCGGGTTCATACAACCTGGCTTACGCTACCGTAAAACGCACTTTCCAATTTAAAAAAGGCAGTACTATTGTATGGACCGGCGACCCAACCAGTGCTAATATTGACCTTACGGCTGTTTACGTTGCTAACGTTCCTCCTATCGACCTGGTTGAAAACCAGCTGGGAAGCGGCGATAACGCAACCCAATACAAACAAAAACTTCCTTTTAACGTAAATCTTAACCTTAAAAACCAGCTGCTAACACCCGATATCAGTTTTGATATTATATTGCCCGATAGTAACTATACGGTTTCATCGGTAGTTACCACCACTGTTAACAACCGCCTGGCCCAGGTAAGGCAAGACCCCAATGAACTGAACAAACAAGTGCTTGGCGTATTGGTGTTAGGTCACTTTATTGGCGATAACCCATTCCAAAGCCAGGGAGCCGGTACTACCGTTGAGGGTACTATTAGAAATAGTGTGAGCGGTTTACTTACAGATCAGTTAAATAAGCTGGCCGGCAATCTTATTGAAGGTGTCGATCTTAATTTCGGCCTAACCTCCGGCGAGGATTATTCGTCTGGCACAGCAACCAACCGAACGGACCTGAATGTGGGATTATCCAAACGCTTCCTGAGCGACAGGCTTACAGTGAGCGTAGGCAACAACTTTAACCTGGAGGGTGCACAACAAGGACAAAAAGCAACCAATATTGCCGGCGACGTTTCTGTAGCGTATAAGCTGAGTAAAGACGGCCGGTACACTTTACGCGCTTACCGCAAAGACGAGTTTATTGTAATACAGGGGCAGGTTGTTGAAACCGGCCTTGGGTTTACCTTAACGGTTGATTACAACCGTTTCAGGGAGATTTTCCGTCAGCGTACGCAACAGGAAAAAGAACAGCGCCGCAAATACAGGCAGGAGCAAAAAGAAAAGGATAAAGAAAAGGCAGCTGCCAACAAAGTTGCCGACGACAAAGGAAAAGTGGCAGATGAGAAAATGAAGGCAAAAACAGATACCACCACTACACACTAAAGCCATGATCAAACATTTAAGATATATATTGATATTAACGGTATTACTTAATGCCTGCAGTAATACCAAATACCTTGCTCCGGGCCAAAAACTGTACACCGGCGGCGAGGTAAAAATTAAAAATAAAGACATTAAAAAAAGTGATGCCAAAGCGTTAAGCAACGAATTGCAGGCCTTGCTGAGGCCCTTGCCCAATGGTTCTGTATTAGGTTTAAGATTTAAGCTGTACCTGTACAACATCACCAAAACCAACAGAACCAAAGGCTTAAAACATTGGCTTAATAAATTTGGCGAACCACCCGTGCTGGTAAGTGCTGTAGATATGGAAAAAAACAGCAGCATATTGCAAAACAGGCTACAAAATTTAAGTTATTTCCAATCGCAGGTTAGTGGCGATACCATAAGCAAAGGCAAAACAGCTAAAGCGGTATATACAGCCGAAACCGGCCCGGCCTATAAAATAAGGAAAGTGATATTCCCGCCGGGGCATGAGAGTATTGACACCGCTGTTGCCGGTGCCGCCTCCAAAACGCTGTTAAAAGCCGGTGATAATTACAACCTGGACGTGATCAAAAATGAGCGCATCCGGATTGATGCCAAACTAAAAGAAGAAGGCTTTTTCTTTTTTGCACCCGAAGACCTGATTATGAAAGTTGACAGTACCATTGCCGGTCACCAGGTTGACATTTTTGTAAAAGTTAAAAACGATATAGCCGAACGTGCGCAGGAAATTTACACCATCCGCAATATTTACGTTTATCCAAGCTATTCGTTAACCGATACATCATTGATGATGGATAAAGCCAAGCCTTACCGCTGGTATAACGTGGTAGAGCGTCGTAAAACCATCAGCAGCTACGCTTTTGCAAACACCGTTCAACTACATCCCAATGATGTTTACAACCGCACCGCGCACAATAACTCCTTAAACCGGTTTGTAAACCTTGGGCCATACAAATTTGTTAAAAACCGCTTTGAGGATGTAACGCCCGATTCGCCAAAGCTTGATGTTTATTACTTTTTAACACCCTTCAAGAAAAAATCATTACAGCTGGAATTGTTGGGGCGCACTACATCGGCCAATTACACAGGTACACAGTTAAATATCAACTGGAAACACCGCAACGCCTTCATGGGTGCTGAGGCATTGGGCGTCACCCTTTTTGGGAGCAGCGATGTACAGGTTGGCGGCAATAACGGAGGCTTTAACGTATACCAGGCCGGTATTACAACAACCTTATCGTGGCCAAGGTTCATCAGCCCAATATACCCCAAGGCAGATAATGCCTATATCCCACATACCAACCTTACTTTAGGGTATACTTTGGTTAACCGGCAAAAGCTATATACTTTAAATTCGTTTAACGCATCCTTTGGTTATAACTGGAAAGAAAACGCGCACCGTACACATGAGCTTAACATTTTTAATTTAACTTTTGTAAACCCGCAAAGTGTATCAAAGCTTTATACGGATAGTATAGACCATACCCATAACCCGGCTTTAAAGCACGTGATTGAAAAACAATTTACTTTAGGCCCAAGCTACAGTTACACGTTTACCAATACTACCGAGGATTACCGCACAAACACTATTTATTATAACGGCAAAGTTGGGCTATCAAACAATATTTATGGTTTAATAACCGGTGCCGATACCACAGCAGGCAAAGTGCGGCAGCTTTTTGGCGCTACTTTTAACCAGTATGTAAAACTGGAAAATGAGGTAAGGTATTTTCATAAAACCGGCCCTAACAGCACCTTCGCCAGCAGGCTGATAGTGGGTGTTGGCTTACCTTACGGTAACTCTACCCAGTTGCCGTATAGCCAGCAGTTTTTTATAGGCGGACCAAACAGTTTACGCGGTTTCCAGGCCAGGTCATTAGGGCCGGGATCATATGACCCGAAGACAGATATTAAAGCGGGTGCTTTTTTACCGGACGAATCGGGCGATATAAAAATTGAAGCCAACCTGGAATACCGACCGAAGTTGTTCAGCATAGTACGCGGCGCGTTATTTGTTGATGCGGGCAATATATGGCTGCTCCATTCGGAAGGACGCCCCGGTGGTGGCTTTAATAAAAACTTCTTAAATGATATTGCTGTGGATGCAGGTTTCGGTCTGCGCTTTGATTTAACCGTACTGGTGCTACGTACCGATATGGGTTATCCCTTACGTACCCCCTACCTGCCGGCTGGGCAACAATGGGGCTTTAACGCCCGCTACGCGGTGTTTAACCTGGCTATAGGGTATCCTTTTTAATTAATTATTGAATTATTGATTGACTGAATTATTGAATTTAAGAAAGTTTATAGAGACTATATTCAATAATTCAATAATTCAATAATTCAATAATTCAATAATTCAATAATTCAATAATTCAATAATTCAATAATTCAATAATTCAATAATTCAATAATTCAGTAACTACCTCACATGACCGTTCCTCTCCAAATCATCGATCTGCACGACGATGGTTACCATCCACTTGTTGAAGTGATACTGTTTGGCAAAGCATTTATTGTGGTGCTGGATACCGGCGCATCAAAAACAGCCTTTGACCAAAGTATGTTGGCCGAGGCAAGCGAGGCTACCTCCATTACCGCCAGTGACAGGCTGTCGACCGGATTGGGCACCAACACCATGGAATCATTTACAGCAACCATAAAAGGCATGTGCATTGGTAGTTTAAAAGTAGCTGCCTTTGACGTAGCCGTTTTAGATTTATCTACCATTAATATTGCCTACAGCCAAATGGGGCATCCGCAGGTATTAGGAGTTTTAGGGGGCGATATATTGATGAAGTATAAAGCCGTTATTGACTACGGTAAGCAGACCATGAAGCTGACAAAGCCCAAAAGCAAGGCCAAGGGAATCATCTGATCACCTTTTAGCTGATCATTCTTACTTTAACTTCGTCTTTACTTAATTTGAAATAGGCTAAAAAGTATATGGTATAGATCACCACTCCTATTGTTATCATAAGCGCACCGGGATAAAAAGCAGTGGTGTACAAGCCGTTTATTACATATAAGACACTTACCGCAATAAACACACGCATAGGCAACATGCTTAAATCACCCATCATACTATCGCGGATAGATCTTTTGGTTTCGCCGAAAAGGTAACCAGTATAAAAAAACCTTAAGGGAATAGCAACGTAAGGCAGCAAGGCCATGCCCCAAAAGATCCACCTAAGCGTATGCGGGCTTAATAAAGATCTGCTCATCATCAAATACACTCCTAAGGAAAATCCCATTACCAGCAAAAGGTACGGAAACTTAAAAAACGATATAAAGTAGCCAAACTGCTTGTGGCGCAATTCTTTTACCATCGCTTTTTTACAGTTGTTTTCCATGCTGATGAGGTTGTTATGGCCACCAAAGTCACGCCGGATAATATCGTTCACCGCATCCTGGAACGTTTGGGTGTACGGTTGTTCCTGCAATGCGCTAATCATGTGGTCATAAACTTCCTCGTAAGTTTCGCGGTATAAAAACACCTTGCGCAGGTAGTGTTTTAATAATTGGTCCTGGCGTGCATCTAATTTCATAAAGTAGTATTGCTTAGGTTAAGGAATTCGCAACCATCATCTGTTTACAAAAACGGATGGCGGTTAAATTGAGGAGTACAAAGCCCATTAATATGGCGGTAATTATGGTTGGTGGTATTTGTTTAAAAAGGTTCCAGTTATCATCCTTATCGGTAAATAATAAAACAAATTGAGGCGCGTAGATCAGGAAGTTTAACAACGCCCCTGGCAGATAAGTCATGGTAAGCATATGCCCTTTGATCAGCGATTGTTTCCCCTTGATGGTTTTTATTTTACCCGATAACTGGAAGTGCGTGTACAACAATGGCGAAAAGGCCAGCAAAAGACATCCTGCCAGTAACGCTGCTCTTACAGCTTTAACATCGGGCAATTTAAAACTTATTAAAATGGCTATCAGCGTAAAAACAAGCATTTGCCAGTTAAGGTAGTACCTGAAACTGTTGTTCCACAACCTGCGCACGCTTTGCAGGTAAATATCTTTTTGCCCGGCGGCCAGTTTTTCCATACCAAAAAAACCGCCAAAATGCTCATCAACCACCTGCTGAAACAACCATCTGATGCCCTGCTCATCGCCCGCGTTGCGTTTCTCCTCAATAGCGGTAATGATGTGATCCAGAATTTCGTTATAAATTTCCTGGTATTTGATGTCGTAGATCTTCATCCGCTCATCAATCCAGCTTAGTTCTTGTTTGGTGAGTATCATTTTATAGCAGGTTTAGTGACAGTTGCAATTCCATAAAGTTGATCTGAGCTTAACTTGTTATTGGTATTAGCGCTTTAAAATGTTGGCAAAAGCGAATAGCGGAAAGGTTTAAAAATATATACAGCATCGTTACCGCCACGAAGATTGTTGGAGATAAATAGTTAATAGCATAGCCCGGCAAAAAACAGAGCAGCCAATTAAGTAACCAAAACGATGTTGATATTTTTTTTATTAAATGACGCCTTAAGAAGGATTGGCTACTGTCAACAGATTTTACAACCCGTCCTTTTAAAGAGAAATAGGCGTAAATAACAGACGAACCGGTTAGCAGCAGGCAACCTGCCATTAATAACCACTTTACCGATTCAACATTGGGCAACTCAAGGCTTAGCAATAGTGCTATAACTGTAAAACCCAACATAGGCCAGGTGATGTGATATCTCAAACTTTGCCACCACAGGTCTTGTATCTGTTGTGTATATAAGTACTCTTGTTTAGCTGCCAGGTTTGCTATGCCTTCGTATCCGCCAAATTGGCCGTCAACCACCTGTTGAAACAAAAACTCAATACTATTACGATCACCAGCCTCACGCTCGCTTTCGATGGCAGATATAATATGATCTAGAATTTCATTATAGATCTCCCCATATTTGATCTGATACGTTTTCATCCGCTCATCAATCCAGCTTAGCTCTTGTTGGGTAAGTATCATTTTATAGCAGGTTTAAGGTTTAACAATGCCTGCAACTGATCAATAAAAGACCGTGCTTCATCCAGCTTACTGGTAACCTCTTTACCCCCTTCTTCGGTTAGGCGGTAATATTTGCGCACACGGTTATCAACCACCTGGGTAAAAGTTTCCAGGAAACCATCCGCCTCCAGCTTATGCAGGGCCGGGTAAAGCGCGCCTTCGGTCAGCATGATCTCGCCGGCGGTTACTTCCTTTACCTTTTGGGTAATTTCATAACCGTACATCTCGGCATTATCTTCCAGCAGTTTTAAAATGATGGTTTGCAGGGTACCTTTCAGCAATGGGTTTGTGCTCATAAATCAAATGTATAAATTATTTATATACATAACAAAATTATGTATACCCCCCCAGCCCCCTAAAGGGGGAGTTTTTGATTTGCATGTTTGATTTGCAAATATTCGACTTAAAGCAAAAAAGCCTCCCCAATTATGGGAAGGCTTTTAATTACTTGCATATTTATCCGCTCGCTCCCCCTTCAGGGGGCCGGGGGGCTCCTATGTATCTATCTTGGCGTATTTAGCGTTGCGCTCAATAAACTCGCGGCGTGGTGCTACTTCATCACCCATCAGCATGCTGAAGGTATGATCGCACTCGGCAGCATTTTCAATGGTGGCACGTTTTAGAGTACGGGTTGCAGGGTTCATGGTAGTATCCCAAAGCTGAATATCATTCATCTCGCCCAAACCTTTGTAACGCTGTACGTGTACGCTATCTTCCTTACCGGCACCTTTAAGGCGTTGTATAGCGGCATCGCGCTGTACATCGTTCCAGCAATATTCAAACTCCTTACCTTTTTTAACCTGGTATAACGGCGGCGAAGCGATGTACACATAACCGGCCTCAACCAATTCCTTCATATAACGGAAAAAGAAAGTTAAGATCAGCGTGGTAATGTGCGAACCATCCACGTCGGCATCCGTCATGATGATGATCTTGTGGTAACGCAGTTTAGTTATGTTAAGGGCCTTATCGTCATCGGGGGTACCGCGGCTTACACCTAAACCGGTAAACATGTTCTTGATCTCTTCGTTTTCGTAGATCTTGTGCTCCATGGCTTTCTCCACGTTCAGGATCTTACCACGCAGTGGCAAAATAGCCTGGTATTCGCGGTCGCGGCCCTGTTTGGCGGTACCACCCGCCGAGTCACCTTCTACAAGGTATAACTCGCAAAGTGAGGGGTCGTTATTGGCACAATCAGATAGTTTACCCGGCAGGCCAGAGCCAGTCATTACGCTTTTGCGCTGTACCAGTTCGCGGGCTTTACGGGCAGCGGCACGGGCCGTAGCAGCAAGCACCACTTTACCAACTATTAGTTTAGCTTCTTTAGGATTCTCTTCCAGGAAGTTACCCAGAATTTCGCCTACCGCTATATCAACCGCACCCATTACCTCATTGTTACCCAATTTGGTTTTGGTTTGCCCCTCAAACTGCGGCTCCTGCACTTTTACCGATACAACTGCGGTTAACCCCTCACGGAAGTCATCACCGGTAATCTCGATCTTCATGTTTTTCAACAAGCCCGATTTATCGGCATAAGCCTTTAACGTACGGGTTAAACCCCTGCGGAAGCCGGCAACGTGCGTACCACCTTCAATCGTATTGATGTTATTTACGTAGGAGAATACATTCTCGGAGTAAGTATCATTATACTGGAAAGCAAGTTCAACCGGGATGCCGTTCTTTACACCGTCAAGATATATCGGCTCTGGAATAATAGAGTTACGGGTACCATCTAAAAACTTCACAAACTCGCGCAAACCACCTTCAGAGTAAAACTCTTCGCTCGGGAACGAACCATCCTCATTAGGGATCCGCTCATCTGTTAATGTAAGGCGGATGCCCTTATTTAAGAAGGAAAGCTCGCGTAAACGGCCTGCAAGGGTATCATATTTATACTCGGTAGTAAGGGTAAAAATGGTAGCATCCGGTTTAAAGATAACCGTTGTACCTCTTTTATCGGTTTCGCCAATGGTTTTTACCTCAAACAAAGGCTTACCTTCAGAGTATTCCTGGGTCCAGATCTTACCTTCGCGATAAACCAACGCGGTTAGGTGAATAGACAATGCGTTAACGCAACTAACACCCACACCGTGTAAACCACCAGATACCTTATAAGTATCCTTATCAAATTTACCACCGGCGTGTAACACGGTCATTACCACCTCTAAAGCCGATTTCTTCTCCTTAGTGTGCATTGCGGTTGGGATACCGCGACCATTATCTTCAACCCTTATCGAGTTATCTTTTAATATAAAAACCTTAATTGTGTCGCAGTGGCCGGCAAGGGCTTCATCGATAGAGTTATCGACAACCTCATATACCAAATGGTGCAAACCTTTTACGCCTGTATCACCAATGTACATGGACGGACGCTTACGTACCGCCTCTAAACCTTCTAATACCTGTATATTATCTGCTGAATAATTGGATTTGTCCTGATTTTCTTCGCTCATATTTATTTAGTACAACAACCTTCAAAACTACGAAAATTAACCCGTAATGACGAATATTTGTGGATAAAAAGCGAGGTGTGAGGAATTTGAAGATTCGGCGATTTGAGAATTTGAAAATGAACTTTCAAGTCAATATTTTCAAATTCTCAAATCTTCAAATTTTCAAATAAACAATTGATTAGGATACTTGTAATGAAAGTTTATCTTTGTCAAACTTTTTTAAATTTTTTATTGAGATAATGAAAACAAGGGCTTCAATTTTAACAAAATTCACATTCGGAATTATACTTGCAGGTAGCTTGGCAGCCTGTAACCAAAATAAAACTGCCGATAAACCGGCTGCTACAACTGCAGCAACTGTTGACAGTAAAGAAACCATAGTTTATATCAACTCTGATACTTTATTAAGTAAATATGAGTACACCAAGGATATGAACAAACGTTTGGAAGAAAAAGGCAAAGCTTCGCAAAGCGACTTACAGGCAAAAGGCCAGGCTTTTCAGCGTGAAGTTGCTGAATACCAAAAAAGCGCCGCTACTTTACCTGCCGATCAGCGCCAGGCTACTGAGCAACGTTTACAACGTAAACAACAGGAATTACAAGGCTATCAGCAAAATGCTACTGCCGAATTCCAAAATGTACAGGGAACAGAAAGTGCTAAACAATATGATAAAATAGCTGATTTTACTAAAGCTTACGCTAAAGAAAAAGGCTACAAACTGGTATTGTTATACTCAAAAGCAAACCCAACCGTATTATATGGCGATCCATCTTTAGATGTTACTGCAGATGTGATCAAAAGATTGAACGAAGCTTACGCTAAGGATAAAAAATAATATCAATTTGAAGATTTGAGAATTTGGTAATTTGAAAATTGCCTTTCTCATTTTCAAATCTTCAAATTCTCAAATTTTCAAATAAAACCTCAACTTCGGTTGAGGTTTTTTAATTTAGAGGACTATGGAAAATACGGCACACGAAAAGTTTATGCGCATAGCTATTGAGCTATCAGAATATAATGTAAAACAGGGAATGGGTGGCCCTTTTGGTGCGGTAATAGTTAAAGACGGCATGATCCTGGCCCGCAGCGCAAACCGCGTAGTGCCCACCAACGACCCTACGGCTCATGCAGAAGTTTCGGTGATTCGCCTGGCCTGCCAGGAACTGGGTACTTATGACCTTTCGGGTTGTGAAATTTATACCAGCTGTGAACCCTGCCCCATGTGCCTTGGTGCCATATATTGGGCCCGTATTGATAAAGTTTACTACGCCAACACCAAAGCCGATGCTGCATCAATAGGCTTTGACGACCATGCCATATACGATGAGTTGGAAAGCCCAATGGCTGATAGGAAATTACCTTTTGTTCAACTCCTGCGCGATGAGGCACTATCTGCTTTTAAACTTTGGGAGATAGAGGAGAATAAAACAAGATATTAGGCCCCCTCTATATCTCCCCCGGTAGGGGAGACTTTTATAAGTTTTTTAAGCCCTCCCTTCCTGGGAGGGTTTGGGTGGGGCTCATTCTTCGTCCTCAGTATCAAAAAAATTGTCTTTCAGATCGTCAATTTCCCGGCGATCTGCCTTGGTTGGTCTGCCAGTTCCGCGATCACGTTTCAGGATCGGTGCCTGGAACATGGATTTGAAGGCCTGGGTTTGTTCAACCGGGGTAATATCCAGGTAATAGTCTACCGCTTTTTTTGCATCCACCCTATTTTCAAGCAAGCCGGTAACCCGGATAATTTTACGATCCGGACCTTTTGATACCTGGTAGGTATCGCCAATTTTAACTTCGTATGATGGTTTTATGTTTTTGGTATCCAGTTTTACACGCCCGGCCTTACAGGCATCAGATGCCAGCGTACGGGTTTTAAAAACCCTGATGGCCCACAGGTATTTATCTATTCTTAATTTCTCTTTTTCGGGCATAATTAATTGCGTTCAATTTTGGGCAAACAGGTTTGCGCTGCAAAATTAACGATTTACCCGGGCTTCAGACGATTTACCTATTAATATGAACCTTTATAGGAAAGATTCAACTCTCTAAATTGATTAAAAAAGCTTATTGCTTATCCAACCAGGCTTGCAGGTCTTTTTTGATGTATTTGTGGTACAGGTATTCTGCGTAACCCACACTGATGTAGTCTGGAAATTTCCATGTTGGGTAGTAGTTCTTTTTAATCCATTTAAGAAAACTAAAAAAAACGATGCCTAATATCAGCAATGAAGATACTGCCAACAGTACAATGCAGAAGATAGCCATAGCGTTCATAGTCGAGAGGAGATCAGGTTCAGAATTTAGTGATTTATTAAACAATTATACACATAAATTCACGATTATGAAATACTATATAATTAAAAATCAGTACAATTAGAGAAAAAACAATGCATCATATTACGAGACATCATTTTTAACCGATTGCACAAATTTGTCGTCCTTAAAATACCGTTCATCAATTTCAACCCATACAAATCAACTTAAACTCCTTTACCCAAATTCAAGCAATTCTCCTTAAAATTCCTTTAATTTGCCAAAAGTTATTTTCACTGATGCAAGATCTTAAAAAACTGATTGAAGATGCCTGGGACGACAGGAATCTGCTAAACTACAATGAATACATTACCGCTATTGAAACCGTTATTGAACGTTTGGATAAAGGCAAAATTAGGGTAGCCGAACTTATTGGTTCCCGCTGGCATGTAAACGAGTGGATCAAAAAAGCAGTTATTTTGTATTTCCCTACCCGCCAAATGAAAGAAACCAAAGTTGGCCCTTTTGTTTTCCATGATAAAATGGAATTAAAAACCGACTATAAAGCAACAGGCGTACGCGTGGTACCCCACGCCATAGCCCGTTACGGTGCCCATTTGGCTAAAGGCGTTATCATGATGCCATCGTACGTAAACATTGGCGCATATGTTGATGAAGGTACTATGGTTGATACCTGGGCTACTGTAGGTTCATGCGCGCAAATTGGCAAGCATGTTCACCTGAGCGGTGGTGTTGGTATTGGTGGTGTGTTGGAGCCATTACAGGCTGCCCCGGTTATTATTGAAGACAATTGCTTTATTGGCTCAAGGGCTATTGTTGTTGAAGGTGTACACCTGGAGCACGAAGTTGTATTAGGTGCCAATGTGGTTTTAACCGCGTCAACCAAAATTATTGATGTTACCCACTCAACCCCTATTGAGTACAAAGGCCGTGTTCCTGCCCGCTCGGTAGTGATCCCTGGCTCATATACCAAAAAATTTGCTGCCGGCGAATACCAGGTGCCTTGCGCCCTCATCATTGGCACCCGTAAAGAATCAACCGACAAAAAAACTTCCCTCAACGATGCTTTAAGGGAAAATAATGTAGCGGTTTAAAATAGGTTTTGAGTTGTAAGTTTTGAGTAGTGAGTTTTCTTTTAGGTTATTCTTAAACTCAAAACTTACCACTCAAAACTCATAACTTAAATACATGAAAATAGGATACGATGCCAAACGGGCGTTTTATAACAATACCGGCCTGGGCAATTACAGTCGCTGGCTCATTAAATCGCTGGCGTATTTTCATCCCGAAAATTCCTATTTTTTATATACGCCCAAAGCAAAAGCCAACCAGCGTCTTAATTTTTTAGGCGATCATGGTAATATCCAAACAGTTACTCCTCAAAGTAAATTTTTCACATCCTGGTGGCGCAGTAAGGGCATTGTAAAAGACCTGCAGCGCGACAGTATTGAGCTGTACCACGGTCTTAGTCATGAATTGCCATGGGGTATAAACCGTAGCGGCATCAAAAGCATAGTGACCATTCATGATCTTATCTTCATGCGCTATCCTAAGCAGTTTGGCTGGTTTAACTACCGGGTTTACCTGGCCAAGGTAAAACATGCCTGTAAGGTTGCCGATAAGATCATCGCCATAAGTCAAAAAACAAAAGATGATTTAATTGAACTATTAAACATCGACGCTGATAAAATTGAAGTGGTTTACCAGGGTTGCGATGTGGCTTTTAAGGAGTTAAAAAATGATAAGCAAAAGCTTGCTGTAAAAGCAAAATATAACCTGCCAGATAAGTTCCTGCTTAATGTGGGTACTATTGAAGAGCGTAAAAACCTGTTGCTTGTAGTACAGGCTTTAAAAAATACACCCGCAGATGTTCCCCTGGTGGTGGTTGGCAAACCTAAAAAATATGCCGAAAAGGTAAATGATTATATAGCTGCGAATAACCTTACCAATAGGGTGATCTTTTTAAAAGATATCCCTTTTGATGAGTTGCCTGTTATTTATCAGCTGGCACCGATATTTATTTATCCATCGCGTTACGAGGGTTTTGGGATCCCTGTATTGGAGGCCCTAAACTCGGGCACGCCCGTTATAGCAGCTACAGGCTCGTGCCTTGAAGAAGCCGGCGGACCAGATAGCCGGTATGCAAATCCCGACGATGCCGACGACCTTGCACAACAAATAAACCTGTTGCTTGCCGACGACAACTTAAGGCAAACAATGGCTGCCAAAGGCCGGGAGTATGCCGAAAATTTTAACGATGATAAACTGGCCCTGCAATTGCAGCAGGTTTATACAAACACATTAAACTATGCTTAGAGACGAAGTTGCCAAAGCTTTTAAAGTATTACAGGAAGGCGGCATTATACTATACCCTACCGATACCATTTGGGGTATCGGCTGCGATGCCACTAATACCGAAGCCATCAAAAAGATCTTTCGCCTTAAACAACGCGATGAGGCCAAAAGCATGATCATTTTGCTGGATACAGAAAATAAGCTGGAAAGCTATGTACAGGAAGTAAATCCTTTAGCTTACGACCTGATTGAATATGCCGAAAACCCTTTAACCCTGGTAATGCCGGGTGCCAAAAACCTATCGCCGGCTGTAATAGCTCCCGATGGGAGCGTGGCCATAAGAGTAAGTAGTCATGAATTTTGCAAACAGATCATCCAACGTTTACGCAAACCATTAGTATCAACCTCGGCCAATATCAGTGGCAAACCATCGCCACAATACTTTTCACAAATTGACCAGGAGATCATAGACGGAGTTGATTATGTGGTTGACCTGGAACAACACAGCAAAGAGATCAAAAACCCATCAACCATCATGAAACTGGCACCCGATGGAAGTTTTGAGTTTATAAGACGGTAGGGAAAAGAGTCAAGAGATTAGAATCAAGAGTTAAGAGGTTGTTTAAAAACATATAAAAGCCGTCATTGCGAGGTATAAAATCCGCGGACTGTGAAGGAGGAAGTGACAATATAAAAATCCCTTCTGTCCTCATCGTCAATTCGAATTAACATTTTATAATGCGTCCATCCCAATTGCGAACGCAGTGCGTTCGCAATTGGAAATGTGCGATAAAACTGCCGAAACAACTCTATCTGTCTTTTTGAAAAGCCACTGCCATATTCCGGCTCTAACTGATCTGCAATAAATTTTGTTAAATAATTACCATAATCCGCACGATCTTTCCCTTGCTGCTCTTCCTCAAAAATTCTTTGTCCAATATACCAATACATCAAAGTACGCTCATGATCAACTGATCTAATTGCCCTGTCTTTCGCATTATTAATAATGGATTGTATATCTGTTATAATGGATTGATTTATAAGCATCGCTATCGGGTATATCACTTAATGTTCAAAACTACAAATAATAGAATTTGCAAATAGCCCCATTCTCTCTCCTAATTTCAATCTCACAATTTAGAGTTTAGAATTTAACCTTACCTTTGAACTTTAGTTTAAAGTCCAATTTTATTGGATTTAGAATTTAGTTTTTAGCGTTTCACCATTATGCAACACCACCTGCAGCATCCTGTATTTTCTGTTATATCCAAACTTGCGGCACAGCATAATGTACAGGTTTACGCCATTGGTGGCTTTGTGCGCGATATTTTTTTGAAGCGTCCGTCTAAAGATATCGACATCGTTGTTTTGGGCAACGGTATTGAATTTGCCGAAGCTGTTGGGGCTAATCTTAAAGTAAAAGTTGCCGTCTACAAAAACTTCGGTACTGCATCACTTAAGTACCGCGACCTTGAAATTGAGTTTGTAGGTGCCCGCAAAGAATCATACCGCCGCGACTCACGCAAACCTATTGTGGAGAACGGCACGTTGGAAGACGACCAAAAACGCCGCGATTTTACCATCAACGCGCTTGCCATTTCGCTTAACCCGGATACCTACGGCGAGCTACTTGATCCTTTTGATGGTATGGCCGATATGGGGCAGAAACTGATCCGTACGCCGCTTAACCCGGCCGAAACTTTTTCTGACGATCCCTTGCGCATGATGCGGGCCATCCGGTTTGCTTCGCAGCTTAACTTCAGGATTGATGAGCTTGCAGTAAACGCCATAAAAAACAATGCCGATAGGATCAGCATCATATCACAGGAGCGCATTACCGATGAATTGAATAAGATCATCCTGTCAAAAATACCTTCGATAGGATTTAACTACCTGTTTGATACTGGCTTGCTGCACAAAATATTCCCGCAAATGACCAACCTTTATGGGGTTGATTATATTGACGGTAAAGGCCACAAGGATAATTTTTACCACACCTTGCAGGTACTTGATAATATTTGCGAAACTACCGAAGACCTATGGTTACGCTGGGCTGCCATTTTGCATGATATTGCCAAACCAGCCACCAAACGTTTTGAAGCCGGTCATGGCTGGACGTTTCATGGGCACGAGGATAAGGGTGCACGCATGGTACCTAAAATATTTGCCCAGTTAAAACTCCCGCTTAACGAAAAAATGAAGCAGGTGCAAAAACTGGTCCAGCTGCATTTGAGGCCGATTGTTTTGTCGCAATCCATCGTTACAGATTCGGCAGTGCGCAGGTTGCTTTTTGAGGCTGGCGATGACATTGAGGGGCTAATGTTGTTGTGTAAAGCAGACATCACCACAAAAAACGAGTACAAGGTTAAAAAGTATCGTAACAATTTTGAGCTTGTTCAACAAAAATTAAAAGATGTTGAAGAGCGCGATAGCATCCGTAACTGGCAGCCGCCGGTAACCGGAATTGATATTATGCAGCTTTTTGGTATAAAAGAAGGCCGCGAGGTGGGGATTATCAAAAACCACATCCGCGAAGCTATCCTGGAAGGCGAAATCCCGAATGAGCGGGAAGCTGCCATTCAGTACACAATTGCCAAAGGTTTAGAAATTGGCTTAAAAGTTGTGGCAAACACAATTTGAATTAAAACACTATTTTTGTCCCCATTAAAAATTTTATAAGAAATGGCACTATACAGGTTCAGGGTTACTTTTGAAGATTATGATGATGTGATGCGAGAGATTGATGTGAAATCGAATCAAACCTTCGAGGATCTTCACCGCGCAATACACAAATCTACCGGTTATGATCCCGAATTTTCATCATCGTTTTATATCAGCAATGATCAATGGATGAAAGGTGAGGAAATAACCTATTTGCCAAATCAAAAAAGAAAAGACAGGGGAATTTCCCTGATGAGCAAGGTAAAGCTGCTGAGCTTTATCGACGATCCTCATCAAAAATTTTACTATACCTTTAATTTCGATCGCCCGTTTGATTTTCATGTGGAGCTGATGAAGATCATTTTAGATGATACCCCGGGTGTGGTATATCCCGCCGTAATCAAATCTGTTGGCGAAGCTCCAAAACAATTTGGCAACGTATTTGCCCCTGCCGCAACAGCCGCTGTACCCGATGATGACCTGGATTTCTTAAACGAAATGGCCTTTAACCCCGAGGACGCCGAAGATTTCTCGGAAGTTACCGACGTTGATGCCGACCTGCCCGAAGAAAAAGCAGCTGAGGACGAGGAAGAAGACGATGAATTTGGCAACGAATTTGCGGACGAGGAAGGCTTTGATGACGATGACAGATCGCACCGCGGTGGTGGGGATGATTATTAATACTTAGTAGTTCATGGATCATAGATAATGGTTCATAGCACTAAGAGCCTGTTTAAAAATAAAAAGATCGTCATTGCGAGTGATAAAATTTCGCGAAATTCTGAAGGTGGAATGACAACATAAAGCTATGTCATTGCGAGGACCGAAGCAATCGCGAACTGTGCAGATCCGCCCTGTAGAGCATGCGATTGCTTCGTACCGCGCAATGACGGGTGTATAAAAATATTTTTGAAAGAAATTTAAACAGGCACTAAGTAATTACAAATTATCATAAAGGACCATTAACTCCGAATATTTTATACCTCGTAGTTAATGGTTTTTAGTTTAATACCAGTAGCCACTCAAATTGGGCTATGATCTATGAACCATTAACCATGAACCTTCCCACCAAAACCCTCATTGTAGTAGCCGGCCCAACAGCGGTTGGCAAAACAGCTGCGGCTATTGAGCTGGCAAAGCATTTCAATACGGTGGTGGTATCGGCCGATTCGAGGCAGTTTTTCAGGGAAATGAGCATTGGTACCGCCAAGCCCAGCGATGAGGAACAAAGCCAGGCTACACACTACTTTATCAACTCCCATTCCATTACCGAACCTTTTTCTGTAGGCGATTTTGAAAAGCAGGGATTAGTTCTGCTCGACGAGCTTTTTAAAACGCACGACCATGTTATTTTGGCAGGAGGATCGGGCCTGTACATCAAAGCCATTTGCGAGGGTTTTGACGATCTGCCAACGGCCGATCCAGCCATCCGCGAAAAGCTAAACCAGGAACTGGAAGAAAAAGGACTTACGCATCTGCAGGAAAAACTAAAGTCGGCCGACCCGGTGTATTATGACGAGGTTGACCTTGGAAACCCCCAGCGCATCATCAGAGCTTTGGAAGTTTTTGAAAGTTCGGGCAAGCCTATCTCGTACTACCGGCAGGCTACCGTTAACCAGCGTCCGTTCAATATCATCAAGCTGGCCTTAAACATGCCACGCGAGGTGTTGTACAACCGTATTAACCAAAGGGTAGATGTGATGATGCAGCAAGGCTTATTGGCCGAGGTGGAAGCCCTTACCCCCTACCGGCAACTCAACGCCTTAAATACGGTGGGTTATAGCGAGATCTTTGATTATATCGACGAAAAAACTACGCTCGATAAAGCTATTGGAATGATCAAACAAAACACCCGTCGCTTTGCCAAACGGCAGCTCACCTGGTTTAGGCGCGATGAGCAATTCATTTGGTTTGATGCAACCAGGGCCGATGCTACCAATCAAATGATAGCTGCTGTACAAAGTGCCCGATAATCTTCTACCCTGTTTACCATAGCCCCCGATTTTAAATGCGATTAATCGCCTCAACATTAGCATAAAATTGCTAATATTGCAGTTTAAATGCTAAACACTACTATTTAGGTGGATTTAGCGGGTTTTGAAGTTAACATGCATAAATATTCTCTTACTCATCTGCAGGAATTAGAATCTGAAGCCATTTACATTATCAGGGAAGTGGTTGCTCAGTTTGATAGGCCTGCTATACTGTTCTCGGGCGGTAAAGACTCTATTGTAGTTACACACCTGGCAAAAAAGGCCTTTTGGCCGGCCAAAATACCTATGCCACTTATCCACATCGATACTGGCCACAACTTTCCCGAAACCATGGAGTTTAGGGATAAGTTAGTGGAAAGTTTAGGCGTACAACTGATAGTTGGCTCGGTACAGGAAGCTATTGATAAAGGCCGTGCTGTGGAAGAAAGCGGCATTAACGCCAGCCGTAACGAACTGCAAATTGTGACCTTACTTGATGCTATAGAAAAACATAAAATTGATGCGGCCATTGGTGGTGCCCGTCGTGATGAAGAAAAAGCACGCTCAAAGGAACGTTTCTTTTCGCACCGCGATGAGTTTGGTCAGTGGGACCCTAAAAACCAACGCCCCGAGCTTTGGAACATATTTAATGGCCGCAAACGTATGGGCGAGCACTTCAGGGTGTTCCCGATAAGTAACTGGACCGAAATGGACATCTGGAACTATATTTTACAGGAAAACATTGAGATCCCGTCGCTGTACTTTGCACACAACCGTAACGCTGTTTACCGCGATGGAACCTGGCTGCCGGCATCGGAGTTTTTATCGCTACGTGATGGCGAGTTTGTAGAAAACAAGCTGATGCGTTTCCGTACATTGGGCGATATCACCATAACAGGAGGTATTGAATCTGACGCGGATACATTGGAAAAAATAGTTGCCGAAGTATCGGCCACCCGCAGTACCGAGCGTGGTAACCGCAGCGATGACAAACGTTCTGATACTTCAATGGAAGACAGGAAAAAACAAGGTTATTTTTAATTTGATCAATAAGCATTTGGCATAGGCTAATTGCAAGACATATACAATGGAATTATTACGTTTTACAACAGCCGGCAGCGTAGATGACGGCAAAAGCACACTTATAGGAAGATTACTTTACGATTCCAAGTCCATTTTTGAGGACCAGATGGAGGCTGTAAGGAAATCAAGCGAGCGCAAAGGTTTGGAGCATATCGATCTTTCGCTGCTTACCGATGGCCTGCGTTCTGAAAGGGAACAGGGCATTACTATTGATGTTGCTTACCGTTATTTTGCTACCCCAAAACGTAAATTTATTATTGCCGATACCCCGGGGCATATTCAATATACCCGCAACATGGTTACCGGCGCGTCAACCGCCAACCTGGCGTTGGTACTCATAGATGCCCGTAAAGGCGTTGTTGAACAAACCTGCAGGCACTCTTTTATCGCTTCGTTATTGAAGATCCCTCACATTATTGTTTGTATCAACAAAATGGACCTGGTTGATTACTCAGAAGAAGTATTTAACAAGGTTGTTGAGCAATACGAGGATTTTGCCGCCAAAATTGATGTAACTGATATCCGTTTTGTGCCCATAAGCGCGTTGGATGGCGATAACGTGGTTAACGAATCGGAAAACATGCCGTGGTATAAAGGCGAAAGCTTATTACACACCCTGGAAACCATCCACATTGGCAGCGATGAAAACCACCTGGATGCCCGTTTCCCGGTGCAAACGGTGATCCGTCCGCATGCTGATGAGTACCATGATTACCGTGGTTATGCAGGTCGTATAGCAGGTGGTATTTTTAAACCGGGTGATAAAATTACGGTGTTGCCTTCGGGGTTAACATCGGCTATCAAATCTATCGATACCTATGGTGGCCCGGTTGAAGAAGCTTTTGCGCCTATGTCTGTATCTATCACTTTAGAGGATGATATTGATGTGAGCCGCGGCGACATGATTGTGAAGGATGAAAGCGAACCCTTTGTAAGCCAGGACCTGGAAGTAATGCTTTGCTGGATGGCTACTCGCGGTCCGCGACCGGGTGCCAAATACTTTCTTAAAAACACCACCCGCGAGGCTATGGCTATTATCAAGGAGGTTTATTACAAACTTGATATCAACACCATGGAAAAGCAGGAAGATGCCGGCGATATTAAAATGAACGAGATGGCACGTGTACGCTTGCGTACCACCCAACCCATCGTTTTTGACGAATACCGCAAAAACCGCATTACCGGCTCATTGATCCTGGTTGACGAGGCCACCAATGAAACCGTAGCGGCTGGGACAATATTGCTTTAAAGAATTTAAAAGCCCCATTTATTTAAGGGACAATTTATATAAAGGCAGGAGTTTTACTCCTGCCTTTTTTAATGTTTTAAAACTTAAAGGCCATACTGGCCGAGTAGTTAACAGGCCGTTGCGGATTAATGGACCAATAGCCTATATAGTACTTTTGATTGGTAATGTTATTGGCATTAAAAGAAAAGCGATAACGATCTGAATTGTAAAAAACACTGGCATTAAGCAAAGTATAGCTTGGCAACTCAAATACTCCAACCACGCTGTTATCAATTGATTTGTAAACACCGGCATAGTTACCTCCTATTCCAAAGCCAAAATCTTTAAGGCTGCCTTTGGCAAATTTGTAAGTTGCCCACAAGTTGGCTAAATCCTGTGGACCCTGCCCTCCTGGTGCCCTACCCTCTTCGGTATAAAAGTCGCTTCCGTTGCTTGATAAGTTACGGATGTGGTTATGGCTGTAACCGGCAATAAAGTTTAAACCAGGGGCCGGGTTGGCGTTCAGGTCAAGTTCAAAACCATTGCTTCTCACTCTGCCACGCTGGTCTGAATCATTAATATTACCTACAATGGGGGTTACTTTGTTTGATACCCTGGTATCGTAGTAAGACGCCGTTGCCGATAGTTTATCAGAAAACAAATTGGCTTTCACACCAAACTCTACCTGGTTGGCATGTTCTGGCTTATATGATTTAATACGCGGATTACTGCCATCAGCATCTGAAACCTGACCCGGCTGCACATTTAAAAATGAGTTTAAATAGTTAGCAAATACAGAAACCTTATCTATTACAGGCTGATAAACCAGACCAAACTTTGGCGATAGCGCAAACTGGTGAAAATTATCGGTGGCATCAGTTTTCTCGCCGTTGGATACAAAATAATCGGCTCGCAAGCTTAGCATTGCCGATAAAGCCGGTGTTACATTGATAACATCAGATACATAAGCCGCATAAGTGCTGTTACTAACATTACTATGGCTGGCTCCGGTACCAGCCAATAAACTATCAACAGAGTTTTGAGTGGCGTATACGGGATGGGCCGGATCAAGGTAACTAACACCACCCTGAGGGGTAACGTACCGCATAAAAGCATAGCCTGTGCCGTTATCAATTACGTTCCTGTTAAAATAATCGAGTCCGATTAGGAAGCGGTTCCTTAGGCCACCAATCTTGAAATCGCCGTTGAAATTCTGCTGAATATCGGTAGTATTACTGGTTTGGTTTTCTTTGTGGATGTACTGCTCAAACTCATTACTGCCAACAGCATTGCCAAATATATAACCGTAATAACCCTTTGACTGTGCCGAACCACGTGATATAGCTGTTTGCGACGTCCAGCTACCTGATATCTTGTACTGCATTTGGCCCTGCAGGCTATAACGCGGATTTTTTATACCCAGATCATTACTGGTGAACGATTGAAAGTTATCGAGGTTAAGTTCCTTAACAGTTTTAAAAGTAAGCGCGTCTGAGCGGTTCGACTGAAAAAAAACAGGTGCTACGGCGCGATCTTCCTGCAAAATCTCGGTCATAAAGTTAAATGTCAGCCTATCGTTTGCCTGGTAGGTTAATGCAGGAGCGAAAAAGAAAGTTTTTTTATATCCTGCATCCTGGAAACTATTTTCGGTAGAATAAGCTGTGTTGACACGCAAGGCAACTTTTTCGGTTTTGCTAAGTGGTGTATTAACATCTGCCGAGATCCGGTTTAAGCCAAAACTACCGGTATTGTAGGTAATTTCGCCGCCAGTGGTAAAGTATGGCTTTTTAGTTACCACGTTGATAATCCCGCCATAACCAACAAAATTAGCCCCAAACAATGTACCCGACGGCCCTTTTAATACCTGGATCTCTTCAATATCAGCAGGATCAAGATCGCCATTGGTAAAACCAGGCAAGCCATTGTATAACGATGGCTGGGCTTCAAAACCTCTTAGGGCAAAGTAGGTAGCACCATCGCCAGCGCGCCCGGTTGATTCCCACGTGCGCGCAATTCCCGGGATGTTGCGCATTGCATCATCAAAGTTGGTAATGCCCTGCTGCTTCAAAATCTCGGACGATACCACGTTGTAAACCTGCGCGTTTTCCAGCTTTTTCAATGGCATTTTAGCCAGCACGGTGTTCAATTTATTAGTATTGCGGGCCGATATGGTAACCTCATTTAACTGTGCCGAATTTTCTTTCAGCACAAAATTAACGGTGAGTTTATCGCCCGGTTTTACTTCGATGCTTTGCTCCTGTTTTTGAAGCCCGATCAAAGAGGCCACTATGGTATAAGTACCAGGATGAATGTTTTTAACTTGATAATTACCGTTGATATCGGTAGTGGTACCTTTTGATGTACCCTTAATGGCTACACTAACGGCTTCGGCGGGGTTTCCATCGGCTGTTTTTACCGAACCACTGATTGTGCCGGTTTGCGCGAATGTAATGCAGGCAATAAATAAGAAAAAAAGGGTAAAGTAGATTTTTTTGGAAATAAAAAAAGTAGACGTATTACTACATACTAAAGAACTCATGTTTTTAAAAATGATTAGTGAATGGAAGGACCTGTTAATTTTTACCCGGTTAGATGTTTGGCGACGGATAGCCGGGTTTTATGTTGATGGTTTTAGGGCGGATAATGTGTTTTCATAACCTAAATATGAAGGATGTGCCGCAAAATAACTCATTATTTAGAATAATTCCAAATAAACTATCCCAATAGTCAGGGCACACACATCTAAATAGTTAACGGGGATAAGCTTCTATTTAATAATAGCCAACGGAATAAGCTTATGGCGTCGGGAAGATATAACCTTCAAACGATACCTTGTTTTTATTGCCTTGCCCTGGTTGAATGATCCAGGTATCGAAAGGACTTGTATTGGCCAACAACAGGCACAAATATTTGGATACGCCTAAATTGCGCGATACATCAGTTTAATGTTAACCTTGTTAAAATACAAACAATTGATTATTAGATTATTATATGTAAAAAAATCTAAAATATGTTAAGTTATGTTAACCCAATTAGATGCGTTTGCCCTATCCCAATAGTAGTATAGCTGTGATAATTTTCTTCTCAACAAAAAAACCCGACTGTTAACCGGGTTTTCAAATACTACTTTAAAATAAGCTTTCTATCAGGGGCTTGCAACTTAGTCAACCACTCACTCAATCAACCACTCACTAACCTCTAAATATACTTCGCCCCAAACTTGCTCTTCACATCTGCTACTACCTGTTTTACGTTTTGCTCCTGGTCGCGGGGGCAAATAAGCAGGGTATTGTTTGATTCAACTACAATGAAATCATGCAAGCCTTTTAGGATCACCAGCTTTTCGCCGGGTACATTTACCATACAGTTTGATGAATCGTACATGATCACCTTTTCTGAAGGGATCACCGCGTTGCCTACATAGTCTTTTTCGGCAAGATCATAAATAGACGCCCAGGTACCCAAATCGCTCCAGCCAAAATCTGAAGGTAATACATAAACATTATCCGCTTTTTCCATCACCCCATAATCTATCGAAATATTGATACATTGCTGGTAGGCCTGGTTGATATGGTTTCGCTCGTTTTCGGTATTGTAAACCGGGCGGGCATCTGCAAAAATCTCGTGCATATCCGGCAAATACTGCTCAAATGCTTTTACTATCGCTTTGGCCGACCATACAAAGATGCCCGCGTTCCACAAAAAGTCGCCGCTTTGGATGAAGGTTTTGGCTATCTCCAGCGTTGGTTTCTCGGTAAAGGTTTTCACTTTATGAAAATCTTCGTTGATGGTATTATCAGTGTATTGAATGTAACCGTAACCGGTATCCGGTCTTGATGGTTTAATACCTAAGGTTACCAGGCAATCGTTTGCTGTAGCGGTTTCTAATGATCGGAGGATGGAGTTTACAAACGCATCTTCATCCAGTATCTGCTGATCAGATGGCGCTACTACGATGGCCGCATCGGGGTTTAAGTTTTCTATTTTAAAACAGCCGTAAGCCACGCATGGCGCGGTGTTACGCATTACCGGTTCAGTCAATATCTGCTGGTCTTCCATATCCGGAAGCTGCGTTTTTACCAGTTTGGTATAATTCTCGTTGGTTACTACGTAAATATTTTCTTTAGGACAAACTTTAAGGAAACGTTCGTAGGTGTTTTGAATTAAGGTTTTGCCGGTTCCAAGAATATCGATAAACTGTTTAGGGTGCGATGTGCGACTGATGGGCCAAAAACGGCTGCCTATTCCGCCTGCCATGATGATGGCATAGTAGTTTTTGTTCATGTGTGATTTTAAGAATTATGCTGATTATATAACATAATCGATATTGTAACGATCAATGCTAAAATACATTAACAATTTTAATAAAGGCATAGTTTCATTATAAATTATTAAATTGTATAATAACTGTACATAAAACAAAAAAAATTCCGGCCAGTATTATTAGCCGGGATCGTGATGCCATTTATTCATTTAATTAGCATCTATGCCTTAAATACACCAATTGGCTTAGCCGTAAAATCGGGGAACAAAACTTTATCGTTATTTATCTTCAAGTGTTTATCAGCAACTTCACTAAACACGTTTCTAAAATCGGTGGTAACGGCAAGGTCCCGGCCGTCTTCCAGGTTTTCTGTCGCAAGCGGCTGCATGCTGCCATGCACCAATCCGCCATTAACGGCGTTGCCCAAAATAAAATTGCAGGAAGCGCGTCCGTGATCCGTCCCACCGGTTCCATTTTGATGAACGGTGCGGCCAAACTCGGTCATGGTCATTATGGTTACGTCGTCCTGGTAATTGCTGCCAATATCTGTCCAAAAGGCCATCATGCTGTTACTTAAGTCGGCCACATTGCGGGCAAAAATACCATTACCGGTGCCCTGGTTAAAGTGGGTATCCCAACCGTTAGATTCGGCAAAGGCAACCTCTAAACCCACATTCATTTTTATCAGCTGCGCAATCTGCTTTAACGAATTACCCAATGCCGAGTTTGGATAAACAGCACCATTAGCAGGAGCATAATTTTTAACATCGGCCTTTTGCAGCATCTTTAAGGCATCAAAGCTTTCTTTGCCGGTATCTTTCAATAAACCGGGTGCGGTTTGATCATAGAGCTCCTCAAAGCTTTTAGCGGCCAGGTTAGCGCCCATTGGGTTACCACGCATCTGCAAAGCAAAATCCTGCAGGTTGCTGATGGCCACAGTGGGGTTATCGCCATAAAAAGAACGCGGCATAGCCGATGTAAGGCTCACCGCCGTAAATGGCGTTAATGCATCGTGCCCAAGCAAGCCCACGGCACGATTAAGCCAGCCGCTTGCGGTGCCTTTATTAAACGGTGTACCGCTTTCCATATAGTCTTGCGCGTCAAAATGCGAGCGGGTGTTGTTCGGCGATCCTATGCCATGCACAATTCCCAATCTTTTTTCGCGAAACATGGGCTCAAAAGCTTTCATTGAAGGGTGAAGGCCAAATCTGCCGTCCAAGTCAATTAATGGATTATCATTCCCATTTTTGGCAGCATCCATAAATAAACCCGGACGAGCCTCTTTAAGGTATTGATCTGTAAAGGGGGTAACGGCCATCAACCCGTCCATCGCCCCACGCTGAAAAATACACACCAATGTTTTGCCCTTTTTATAGGGAGCAATTATCTTATCCTGCGCGGCGGCCTCGGCAATAAAAGCTGGAATGCCACCCATTAAACCAACGCCAAACAAGGTTAATCCGCCTGCTTTTAAAAATCCCCTTCTTGATAACATGATGTTTTAATTTATGAGGTTTAACGTCTTTGATATTCTGGCGATCCTATAATAATGCCCACCACCTGCGCCATCATTGATGCTTTGGTATCCTCTACCTTAGGCATAACTACCATTTTAGCCTTCCGCCCGGCCGAATCGCCAACCATCAAGAGGGCGTCTTTTACCGGTGACGTGCTGCTTTTGCTCGCCTTATCCACCTTCGCCATCAATTGCGGATCGTTAAGCATTGGGCTAAGTTGTTGAATGGTTTTATCCAGTGGCCGCTCGGGCATAATGATCTTACTGTAGGTAACCAGGGCAGCCTGGGTACTTTCAGGTTCGTGCCCTTTATTCAGTTTCAACAAGTCGAACTTTACACCGGGGACCCGGCCTGATGCAAAGGCTAAACCAAAATTCATCCTGTTTAATAATGCACCGGTATTTATCCAGTATTGCCCTTTATCCGGGAAACCGGTTGGTGCCTGATAATAATAAACCTTTTCGCCCATGCGATTTATCCAGTTATATAATTGGTAGGGCTGTGTTACCTGCGCATTTAAGCTACGCACGGTATTAATAGCCAGTTCAAACGGCGACTTGGTTTTCTGACGTAAAGCAGTTTTGGACCAAAACTCCGGTGCCGATACCATGGTAATCAATACCTGTTTGATATCGCCATCGCCACTTAAAAATGTTTTGGCCATTTTATCAATCAGGGTTTGTGGTGGAGTATCGCTCACAAAACGTACCGCCAGCTTGCGCGATATAAATTTTGCTGTGGATGGATTGTGTGCCAGCATATTTAATAATTGTACGCCTTCGTCGTAACCACCATTACCTGCAAAATGTCTGCTTAAAACAGTTTTTTCGCCCTGATCATGCCGGTTGGGCACAAATAGGAAATCGCCATCATGCACCAGGCCATTAGCCAGATTACCGCGATTGATAGCGTTCATAACATTGTTCCCTTTACCGTATTCGCCCATGGGATAAACCGTCCAGCCGGTGAGTATTTTGGCCGCCTGGGTAACATCCTGCTGTGTATACCCGCCATCAACACCCAGGGTATGGAGTTCCATTACCTCGCGGGCATAATTTTCGTTGAGGCCGCGTTGCTGTCTTGCTTTCTTGAGTTTATTGAGCAGCATCGCTTGCTTGCCGGTATCGGCCATGTTAACGGCCATTATTTGCGGTTTTTGTTCAATGGCCGATGAGCTGCTGAAGTTATCGAGATAATAAAGCATAGCCGGCGATTTGGCAGTGGCTAACAAAAGATCGCCAAATTTGCCTAAGGCATTCGGACGGATCACATCGCGCTCATAATCCGGGATAAATTCGGCACATTGATTTTTGGTGATGGATACGTTAAAATGATTAAACCAAAAGCTGGTCATTACCTCCTGCAACTGATTGTTACTATAAGCAGCCCTTAATATTTTTTGGTTAATAAACTGCCTGAAAAGTTCCTGCTGGGGCTTCATCCCATTCTTATCCATATAATCCTGAAGCAATTTTTTGTAAGCCGGTTTATTTGATTGGATAGAATCTTTGTTAATTAAACCTTCTTTAACTGCTCTTTGAGCAACCAGCCCAGGGCGCGGGTATATGTTGGTAATTTGCTCGTTGCTTAGTCTAAGTGCATCAAACTTATCTAATTGCTGGTTAAGTGAATCATCGGGGAGTTTAGCATCCAACTGCTGGCTAAACCATTTTTCTAAACCCTCATTAGCAACCTCATCTACTTCGCCGGGTGTAGCGCCGTAGGTAAAACGGCTTAGCAAATGTGCTGCAGCCTGTTGTTTGGTTAAACCCGCCTGTTTATAGGGGAATTTAGATATCTCGTTACCGTTATGTCTACCATAAAATGAAGATAATAATAACAAGCCCCCCATTAAAACTAATGCCGGTATAATGACGCTTTTTATTGATCTCATATCAAATTATTAACCAATTACAATACTATGACACAGGCAAACATCAATGGTTTAATTTTCAATTAAGTATAATAACAACAATAAAAGTAAATAACCTGTTACATTAAAAAACGAAAGGCCTGCAAATAAGTTTTGCAGGCCTTTCGGGTTAATAAATCTATATTTAATTAAAAGAAAATCGCTCGGCAGCCATATCGGCAATGGCATTGCCAATGCCCAATGATGCTGTTGCTGCCGGTGAAGGAGCGTTTAACACATGCAGCATGTTACCCTGGGCCTCTATCTTAAAATCATCTAAAGTTTCGCCTTCGGGAGATATGGCCATGGCCCGCACACCTGCCCTGCCGGGTTGCAAATCTTCCATGGTTAAGCTTGGGATGAGTTGCTGTAAACCGGTTAAAAATTTCTTTTTTGAAAAGGCCCGCTGATACTCATCAAGCCCGAATCGCCAGTGCTTATAAAACAGCTGCCAGGTTCCTTTAAACTTTAATGCCTCAATGGTATCGCCTAAGGAAAAATCCGTTTTATTATAGCCTTCCCGCTTAAATACAAATACAGCGTTAGGCCCACACTCTACTGTTCCATCAATCATGCGGGTAAAGTGTACGCCAAGAAAAGGAAACTCGGGGTTAGGTACCGGGTAAATGAGGTTTTTAACCTTGCTTTTCCCCTGCTCTGTCAAATCATAATAATCGCCGCGGAAACCTACTATCCGAGCATCAGTTTTAACACCGGCCCCCATGGTAAGCCTATCGGCCTGCAGGCCTCCGGCGGTAATTAAATATTTACCGTTAAAGCTGCCTTTGCTGGTTACTACCGTGGTATAGCAATCATGATGTTCAAATGCCTTAGCAGCGCAATTGGTCAGTACTTTACTTTGCGAAAAACGAGCTTCAAATAGCTCGCGATATTTACGGGTAACTGCAGCAAAGCTGATAATGCCCGTGCAAGGCACCCAAATGCCTTCAATCCCCACACAATAAGGCTCTATTTCTTTTATCTTTTCGGCACTTATCTTTTCAATGCCTTCCACTCCATTGGCAATCCCATTGTTAAACACTTTGTTCATGTACTCCAACTCAGATGGTTTGGTGGCTACAATGATTTTTCCGCAAATGTCATGAGGAACGTTATGCTCTTTTGCAAACGCTACCAGTTCCCGCCTGCCTTCTACACAAAGTTTGGCTTTATAGGAGTTTGGCTTATAATATATACCAGAGTGAATGACTCCCGAGTTATGCCCTGTTTGATGTGCCGCCACTTCGCTCTCCTTCTCTAAAACCAGGATTTTTTTTTCGGGGTTACGGGTGTTGATCTTGTAGGCTGTGGCCATACCAACTATACCGCCGCCTACAATGATGAGGTCATATACGTTTTCCATAGTTTGATTACTCCAAGTTACCTTAATAACGTTAATTTACGTTTAAGCTTATCTGGTTTCAAGGCAGTGCAAAAATACAAAAAACGGGCTGACGCAGGTCAGCCCGTTTTTATTTTATTATTCAGCGCAAATTATAGGTTAGCTTTTAGTACCTATAGATTGTACAATGAAACCTATTGATCTTAGTTTATTTGCATCAAGTAAATTACGACCATCAAATATTTTTGCAGGCTTCAGCATACTATCGTAAATCTTTTGCCAATCGTAATCTTTAAATTCATCCCACTCGGTTAGTACAGCTATAGCGTGAGCCCCTTTACATGCCTCATAAGGATCATTTATAACGCTAACCCCTTTTTTATTTTCTTCGGATGTTCTGGTACCCAGGTAGTCGAGGTCAAAATAAATCTGCCCTTCCAGTACCTTTGGATCATAAACCATAATTTGCGCTTGCTCATGCAACAAATGATCTGCTACGTAAATTGCTGCCGATTCCCGGGTATCATTGGTATCTTTTTTAAAGGCCCAACCCAAAAAGCTTATTTTTTTCCCATTAACGGTATTATATAACTCCCTGATCATTTGGTTAGCAAAGCGTTTTTTCTGATGATCATTCATGATGATAACCTGCTCCCAGTAATCGGCTACTTCCTGCAAGCCATAAGTACGGGCTATGTATACCAGGTTTAAAATATCCTTTTGAAAACAGGAACCGCCAAAACCAACAGAAGCTTTTAAAAACTTAGGCCCGATACGACTATCGGTACCGATTGCCCTTGCAACTTCATTAATGTCGGCTTCAGTTTTTTCGCAAAGCTCGGTAAGCGAATTTATTGAAGACACACGCTGGGCAAGAAACGCGTTAGCCGTTAATTTAGATAACTCTGACGACCAAACATTGGTAGTTAAGATCCGTTCTCTCGGAATCCAATTGGCATAAACATCTACAAGCGCCTGAATTGCGGTTTGGCCTTCAGCCGTGCTGTCACCACCAATTAAAACACGATCAGGTGCATCCAGATCCTCCACAGCAGTACCTTCGGCAAGAAACTCCGGATTAGATAAAATTTGAAACTGGGAACCATTTCCGGTATGCATCAGAATATCTTTTATAGCACTTGCCGTTCTTACCGGCAGGGTTGATTTTTCAACGATGATCTTATTATCTTTTGACACGCGTGCAATCTGCCTTGCGCAAAGCTCAATCCATTTCAAATCAGCTGCCTGTCCTTTACCCGCACCATAGGTTTTGGTTGGAGTGTTTACAGAGATAAAGACCATTTCTGCTTCATCAATAGCCGCATCCACATCTGTAGAGAAAAACAAGTTACGTCCCCTGGCTTCAGCCACAACCTCACTTAAGCCAGGTTCATACACCGGAATATTCTCAACATCCGGATCATTCCATGCCGCTATACGTTGTTCATTAAGATCAACAACTGTAACTTTAATATGAGGACATTTTTTCGCGATCATAGCCATGGTTGGTCCACCGACATAACCAGCACCTATACAACAAATTTTAGTGATTTGAGACATACACTTATGAGGTTGTTAATATTTTAGTTTAAGAATATAAAGATATTGTTTGTTATACTTACTTACGCTAATAAGCTACCAAGGTTTTTGTTTGTATCTAAATACCCGGTATTAAACAGTGTGAACATAATTTTATTTACCTATTGAGGCAAATAAAATCATGTTCACATGCCTGTAAAAAGAAAATAAGAACAAATTGATTGTCAGGCTAACATAGACCACCTGACAGATATTATTATTTAAGCGCAATATCTATCGCTCACTGTGTACTTTGCTTTTATCAGTAAAATCGTTATATGCCGATAGAACACCTTCCTCAAGGCTGGTATGGTGCTTCCAGCCCAAATTATGCAGCTTGTTAACATCCATTAACTTACGCGGCGTGCCATCAGGTTTTGAGGTATCAAACTTCAACTCCCCTTCAAATCCTACAATATTTTTTACAAGGTTGGCAAGTTCGGCTATGGTTAAATCTTCGCCGGTGCCTACGTTAACGAGTTCTTTCCCGTTATAAGTTTCCATTAAAAACAAGCAGGCCTCGGCAAGATCATCTGCATATAAAAACTCCCTTTTAGGGCTTCCGGTTCCCCAAATGGTTACAGCTTCCTCGCCATTGACCTTAGCTTCATGAAACTTACGGATTAAAGCAGGCAATACATGCGAGTTGGTTGGGTGATAGTTATCGCCAATGCCATACAGGTTTGTTGGCATCACACTAATATAGTTACAGCCATACTGGTCACGATAGGTTTCGCACATTTTAATACCTGCTATTTTAGCGATAGCGTATGGCTCATTAGTTTCTTCAAGCGGGCCGGTAAGCAGGTAATCTTCCCTGAGCGGTTGCGGCGCAAGCTTAGGGTAAATACATGAACTACCCAAAAACATTAGTTTTTTAACGTTTGTAAGATAGGCCGAATGTATAATATTACATTCCATGATCAGGTTTTCATACAAAAAATCGGCCCGGTAGGTATTATTTGCTATAATCCCCCCCACTTTAGCCGCTGCCAGAAAAACGTAATCGGGCTGCTCGGTTTTAAAAAAATCCAATACTGCATTCTGATCGCGAAGATCAAGTTCTTTTGATCCTTTTAAAATAAGGTTTTCAAATCCCTCGTTCTGCAACTTCCGGGTAATGGCCGAGCCGACCATACCCCTATGCCCTGCGATATATATTTTGCTATTCTTTTCCATAATTGCCGATCCCGTAAAGGATCTATTATTACCATATTTTAAATGACGATCAACAATTAAAAATCAGTTTATTCAAACTGATTTTTAATGTCGTAACCAGACTCTTTTAATAACTTTTCTTTACGGAAATGGTTAACATCGGCCTGCATCATATCTTCTACCAGCATTTTTAAATCGTATTTAGGCACCCACCCTAATTTAGTTTTTGATTTTGTAGGATCACCAATCAATAACTCAACTTCGGTAGGTCTGAAATATTTCGCATCAACTGCCACGACCTCTTTACCAATTTCAACCTGAAAATCAGGAGATTCGCAAGATACAACATACCCTTTTTCATCAACACCTTCGCCTTTAAACTCTAAGGTGATGCCAACTTCGGCAAAAGCCATTCTAACAAACTCGCGTACACGAGTAGTTACACCAGTGGCAATAACATAATCTGTAGGTTCGTCCTGTTGCAATATCAGGTACATGGCTTCTACATAATCCTTTGCATGCCCCCAATCCCTTTGCGCGTCTAAATTGCCCAAATAAAGCTTATCCTGCAGCCCCATAGCTATTTTTGAAGTAGCACGCGTAATTTTACGGGTTACAAATGTTTCGCCACGCAGCGGGCTTTCGTGGTTAAATAAAATACCATTGCAAGCGAAAATGCCATAAGCTTCCCGGTAGTTAACTGTTATCCAGTAAGCATACATTTTAGCTACGGCATAAGGTGACCGTGGGTAAAAAGGTGTAGTTTCTGACTGTGGAACAGCCTGTACCAAACCATATAGTTCAGATGTAGATGCCTGGTATATTTTAGTTTTCTTTTCTAATCCTAAAATGCGGATTGCTTCCAGCAGGCGCAATGTACCTATTCCATCAGCATTGGCTGTGTATTCAGGCGTATCAAAGCTCACTTTAACATGTGACATTGCTCCCAAGTTGTATATTTCATCAGGCTGTACCTGTTGAATTATGCGGATAAGGTTGGTAGAATCACTTAAATCTCCATAATGCAAGGTAAGTTTTACATTACTTTCATGAGGATCCTGATATAAATGATCAATCCTATCGGTATTAAAAAGTGAACTTCTACGTTTTATACCATGTACTTCATATCCTTTTGATAAAAGAAGTTCGGTTAGGTAGGCACCATCCTGACCTGTTATACCTGTGATTAAAGCGATTTTCTTCATGAAAATTAGTTAAACTAATTGTTTTATATATTAAGTTTTATCAGATCAATTTATTGTTCAATATCTTGAATGTATTTGCCGTAGCCGCTTTTAATATACTTAACAGCTAATGTTTGAAGCATATCGTAAGTTATAAAACCCATCCGATATGCAACTTCTTCAATACATCCAATTTTAGTATCCTGTCGTTTTTCAATAACCCTCACAAATTCAGATGCGTCGCTAAGTGAATCAAAAGTACCTGTATCAAGCCACGCCGTCCCCCTATCCATTACGCCAACCTGAAGCTCACCTTTTTCAAGATAGATTCTGTTCACATCTGTAATTTCAAATTCTCCTCTCGGAGATGCAGGAATATTCCTGGCAATTTCCACTACCTGATTATCATAAAAATAAAGGCCAGGAACTGCATAATGTGATTTGGGCTTTAACGGCTTTTCTTCAATAGATAGCGCTTTAAAATGTTTATCAAACTCTACCACACCATATCGTTCCGGATCGGCAACGGGATAAGCAAATATAGCAGCCCCATTTACATTGTTGAAGCTTTGTATTAAGCTACTGAAACCCGATCCATAAAATATGTTGTCGCCAAGTACCAAAGCTACCTTATCGGTACCAATAAAATCAGCTCCTATCACAAAAGCCTGGGCAAGGCCGTTAGGCACCTCCTGCATAGCAAATTCAAAACGGCAACCAAGTTCAGTACCATCGCCCAACAAGCGTATAAAGCCCGCCTGATCTTCGGGAGTTGTAATAATTAATATCTCATTTATCCCAGCCAGCATCAATACAGATAAAGGATAATAAATCATCGGTTTATCATAAATAGGCATCAGCTGCTTACTGATTGCTTTTGTAATAGGATAAAGGCGTGTTCCGGAGCCGCCTGCAAGTATGATTCCTTTCATATAGGGATAGGTTAGATTTTATTTATGCTTTCAAGTTCTTTGATGCAAACAATAAGACTATCGCGCCAGTATGGAATGCTGATGCCAAAAGTTTTCTTGATTCTGGATTTATCCATTACAGAAAAAGCAGGTCTTATTGCTCTTGTAGGGTATTCGCTTGTACGTATAGGATAGGTTTTAACATCTGTATTTGATATGTCAAATATGCCCTTTGCAAAATCGTACCATGAAGTAACTCCTTCATTGCTGTAATGATAAATACCATAATTGCCTTCGCCGGCAGCAATGATATCTAATATAGCACTGGCAAGGTCGATAGCATAGGTTGGTGTGCCTACCTGATCGGCTATGATCTTTAATTCGTCCCTATCGGCACCAAGCTTAAGCATGGTTTTAACAAAATTATTAGCAAATTCAGAGTATAACCAGCTGGTGCGTATGATATAGTGTTCTGGCAATATAGCTGCAACGTCCTGTTCGCCTTCTAATTTTGTCAGACCATAAATACTTATTGGTTCGGCGATATCATCTTCGACTAATGGGTAGGGCGTATTGCCTTTAAACACAAAATCAGTTGAAACCTGTACCAACGCGGCACCATGTGCTTTACATTGAATTGCCAGATTTTCGGCTCCTGTTTTGTTGATTTTTCGGGCAAGATCAATATCATCCTCAGCTTTATCTACAGCGGTATATGCCGCGCAATTTATGGCGTGAGTTGGCTTATATTGTTCAAATACCTTGCCTAACAAATCAGCATCCAGTATATTAGCTTCAGCTTCTGGCGGAAAAAATATGGATGTTATACCTTTAATGGCAGCCACTTTTTTTAAACATTGGCCCAGTTGACCTGAAGCACCAAATACTACTATGTTTTCCATGTTAAAATTTCTATCTTTTATAAGGGGGAGTTAAGCCAGTTTAAAATCCGAAATCGGGTGAATTTTTCAAAAACGGTAATTCAATATCTTTTTCTGATACGATTAACGCCGCCTCGGGCAATCCCCAATCAATATTCAAATCAGGATCTGCATAGTGCAAACCACCTTCAGATGCTTTGTTATAATAATTATCGCATTTATATTGAAAAACTGCTACATCGCTTAACACTATAAAACCATGTGCAAATCCCCTTGGAATAAAAAATTGCTGATGGTTTTCTTCCGAAAGTAACACTGAAAAATATTGACCAAAGGTCGGCGATGCTTTGCGTACGTCAACGGCTACATCTAATACTTCTCCTTTGGTTACGCGTACCAGCTTTGATTGAGCATGGTCACCCTTTTGCAAGTGTAAGCCCCTTAACACTCCTTTTGCAGAATAGGATTGATTATCTTGTACGAAGTTAACTTCATAGCCTACAGCCTCGTTAAATTTTTGGGCATTAAACGACTCAAAAAAATATCCTCTGTCATCATTAAAAATCCGAGGCGTTATTACGATACACCCTTGAAGAGGGGTTGTTGTGATTGTCATATCTTATATAATTGGATTGATAAGGCTTGGGGGTTAACGATTTTCATATTGGTGATCATAATAACTGGCGTACGCACCACTGGTAATATTATTTAACCATACTGTATTTTCCAAAAACCAATCAATGGTTTCTGAAAGCCCCTGCTCAAATGTAACTGATGGCATCCAACCTAATTCCCTGTTAATCTTTCCTGCATCAATAGCGTATCTTCTGTCATGACCAGGGCGATCTTTAACGTAAGTGATTAGTTGTTTACTTGTGCCGGGAGCACGCCCTAACTTCAAGTCCATTTGCTCGCAAAGTAAATAGACTAATTCTATATTCTTCCATTCATTAAAACCACCAATGTTATAAGTATCTCCTATTTTTCCTTCATGAAATATCAGGTCGATAGCTACAGCATGATCTTTTACATACAGCCAATCACGGGTATATTGACCATCGCCATAAACAGGCAGTGGTTTATTATTAATAATGTTATTGATCATTAACGGAATTAACTTCTCAGGAAAATGATAAGGTCCGTAATTGTTTGAACAATTTGAAACCACAACTTTTATACCGTAAGTATCGTGATATGCTCGTACAAAATGATCTGAGGCCGCTTTACTGGCACTATAAGGCGAGTGAGGATCATACCGGGTTTCTTCTGTAAATAAACCTTCAGCACCTAATGCTCCGTAAACCTCGTCTGTTGATACATGATAAAATAAATGGTCGGCATAGTTACCTTTCCACTTTTCTTTTGCTACCTCAAGCAAATTAACTGTGCCTATAACATTTGTATAAACAAAATCAAGCGGACTCAATATCGACCTGTCAACATGCGACTCTGCCGCCAGGTGCACAATATCGGTTACGTCATATTTACTAAAAACGGCATTTAACTGTTCTCTGTTAGTAATATCGGCTTTTTCAAATACATAATTAGGTGCATCTTCTATATCCGTCAGATTTTCAAGATTACCCGCATACGTAAGCGCATCGAGGTTTATGATCAAATAATCGGGGTATTTGTTTACAAAGCGGCGTACTACGTGCGAGCCAATAAATCCGGCCCCGCCGGTAATAATGATTTTTTTCATAGGGGTATATAGACGATATTTATATATTCACAAATAAAAAGTTCTTTTATTGTAAATATCAAAACAAAAATTGATCTTGGGAACAAATATAATAATTAATTGATATTTTTTATATTTATTTGAACTTCAATTTAAAAAAATGGAGGCTCAATATCCACAATATCAAGCCGCTATAGATTATTAATTACCGCTTTTCTGCAAAGCATAGTTTGGCAAAATAGAGTTAAAATAAACGCCAACATCAAAATCCTATTTAATTTAATTAGTAAGCAATTTCAAATTGAGAACATTTTTTTTGCCATTGGTCATATTCTTAAATGAATCATCGTCTGACATCTTTTTCCCGTCAATAAAAATATTTGAAAAATTAAAGTTTGTTATCGGATTATCCTGGTTAAAACCTGCTATCTGAATAAGGTTGCTGTCATTGTTTGAGTTGCTGTGAAAATAAATATTTTTAAAATTGAAGTTTTTATAAATCCATGGCTTATCGGTTGCTGTATAACTATTTTTATCTTGCCTACCCCACTTCCTATCGCCCCTGATATCCAAAAATTTTGTAACAGGCGTATCGAAATATATATTGCTTATAGTAAAATTTTGAATAACAGCACCTTGCTGTTCTTGTCCCTTCAACGCATTCATGGCTGTTATAAATCCAGAGTTTTCCTGCAAGCCGCTTGTCCATTCAGCATGTATAACATCACAGTTAGATACAACATTATTTGCCATTGAATGTGGACGCCAGCCTAATTGAATAATGCTATTATTAAGTTGCCAAAAAATGCAGTTATCAACTTTTAAATTTGATGTGTATAAAACAATGGCATCATCATTATCTCTAAAAAAACAGTTTTTAACGTTAATGTAATTTCCAATGAGCGTTAACGCGTCGTTATTAAATTTAAATCCGTTTACATTAATATTGCTGATGGTTGAATTATTGGCACCGAGATATATGTAAAAAGCAGTGCCATCAATAAGCGTAATACCTTCTATTAAGTGACCGCTGCCGCCGGTTAATTCAATTGCCTTATACCATGCACTTGAATTTGAGTTTGTAGGGTTAGCATCAGGATAATGAAAAGGGAAAGAGTTTTGCGATAATATTCCTCTCCCATTTATAGTTAAAGGCTTTCCATTTTTTCTATCAGCATACAAGTATCCCCTTATAAACGAGCCGCCTGAAATATAAACTTGTGAAATTCGTAATGGTATTTTAAACCTACCAATATTATGCACTCCTGGTGCAAAGTACACCACCGTTTTATCTGTAGGTATATTTTGCAGACTTAATGAATCATCTGCCAGGAAAACGGTACTTGATTGCTTATCAGGAACCATATTCTTATCTTCAACGGAGTCTGCAAAAATCATTAATGGGTTATTGTTGGCATCATCGTCGCTAAACTCTATCGATAGCTTGCAGGGCTTATCAACATTAAAACTTACAACGGCATTACCTGCTCCAGCCTGGCACCGAAGTTTGCCAATACCAACCCGGGCGGGACGTACTGTGGCAAAATCGGCACCCGAGCCTAACTTTGCAACTTTTATATTTACCGGCCCGAAAAAAGAGAATATTGAAAAATTGAATGTTTTGCCCAACTGTGAGTTAAGATATGCCGAAGCAACGTTACCTGCATTATTTGTATATACAAAGCTATTTTTACTAACGCCATTTTGTGTAACAGTTACCTGATACATTCTTGATGCTTTAATATTAGCAGGAGCCGGATATGTTATTAAAGATTGAGCCGTTGCTGTTGTAGTTGCAAAAAAAAGAAATATTGCCAGCGCAGTTAGGATAGTTTTCATATTGATTTGAGGGTGCTTGAACACATTACAAATTACAAGCTTATTTGTTTAATATATCAATACAATTTACGTCTTGTACGTGATAAACGAGCTTGCCTTTTACAAAAACGTTTGTCATAAATTAATATTTCATTAAAACGCCGTTTAACGCAAATAGCTTTGCATAAAACGGCGCTTGTTAAATTTACCGGCAATAATTAACCCCAATAATACGCTATGCCTTCACACCGTCAAATAAATGAATATTATCAACTGTATTTTGAATATTTGCTTTTGAAGATGCTCCAAATAATATTGATTCAATATTAGGTAAGCCGCAAACATATTCAATAGCTTCTTTAGGATGAATTGCGCCACCACCTAGTACCTGCATTGCAATAGCACGCAACTTCCTGGTGCGTAATGTTTCTTCATAAATTTCTATACCACCAGACATTCTGAAACCTACTTTGTTAATAGACGAACATATTATAGGGTTTTCCACACCACCTTTTTCCAAAACATCTAAAAGCTTTGGCATATTCATCGTTATAAAGCCTGCCTCAGCATTATATTTCTTTTTAACATAATCATGAAACCCAATCAAGATATCGTAAGCACGTAAGCCTAAAAATAAATCTGTAATAACGTTTTGCAAAAAAACAACCGGGGTATTAATGCCCTTAAACATTTTCATTTCGGCATCAATCAGCAACTCCATGATAGAAATGAAATCTTTTGACAGATAGGCCATCCCCCCCTTAAACATTGATCCAATGAAATTACCAGGTACATATTGTTTAAGTGTACCGGCTATCCCCAGTTCAGTTACCGCATTTGCGTATTTATGAGCATACGGCATGCAGGGGTAAATTTTAAAGTCCTTATATTTTTGAGGGTCATTACGAATGATGTCGCAAATGTTAGCAATTCTATCATGAGTAGTACACATAAATGTGTTTATACCCAATGAACGTGCTTCATCAAGCGTTTTGATAATAGCGCTATCATCCTTAAACTTTATAGATTGCGCACGCGATTTTTCATCTGATATATGGTTTACAGCAAAAAACTGGTTGTCTCCAAATAAAATTCTTTCCATTGTATGTTATTTAGCGCTTTGTTTAATGAGTTCGATAGCTTTATCTGTGTACCAGGCACTCTGAAAGGTATTTATGGTGTTGGGTACTGTTTTGGCAACTGCTTTAACAAAGTAATCCAGCTGAGCCGAATACTCTTCGCCCCTTAAGTAAAAATCAACCTGATCAGTTAAATCTGTAATATACTTAACATTCCAGCCGGTTGAGTACCCGGTTAGTGAGCCAGTATCTTTTAAAAACACCTTCAGTTCATTGGCATCAGAAACTATTTTTCCTTGTGTACCGATAATGGTTACAGTAGTTGACATTTTACGGTATGTTTCGTCGCTCCAATTAACAGATAAAACGCCTTTTACACCATCAGATAATTTCAGCAGTGAGTAAACAGCGTCTTCAACGTTATTTGAATAAATAGAATCTAAAACGCTTCCTTCAACGCTCGAAACCGGCGAAAGAATATCATTTATAAGATCAATAACATGTGATGCATAATCTAAAAGACAGCCACCTCCTTCCGAAGGATCAGACCTCCAGGTTTCTTGTTTAGCTTTAATTACAACCGGGCCGTATGATTCGCCAACAAAATGGTGAATTTTTCCTAAAACGCCGCTCTTAACTAATTTTTTAACTTCGCTGAAGGTTCCGATGAATTTATTGTGATATCCGATTTGATTTACGACACCTTGCTTTTGTGCAAGCTTAACTAACTCTTCGCCCTGCACCGATGTTAAACAAAATGGCTTTTCGGCAAAAACATGTACATTGCTTTCGAGTAAATCCTTTATAATAGGGTAATGAAATTTTGTGGGCACTGCAACAACTACAGCTTCCGGCTTTGCTTCTCTGATCATTTTCTTGTAATCAGTAAAACAATTAAACCCACCATGCTTTGTTAAAAAATCATTAACCATTTTTGAGGTATCGCAAACGCCAACCACCTCTACATTCGGATGAGCGCCCAATATCGATAAATGAGATAATCCCATTTTACCAGCACCTATTAATGCTACTTTTATCATGATTTGTTATGTGTTCTTTTTTAATAATTGAATGTAGCTTTCTGTTATAACATCCCAGTTAAACCGGTTTTTAACATCTTCCTGACCAGCAAGCGCTTTATCTTTTATATCCTGCGGCTGATTGAGGGCAAACGTCAGCTGTTGCTTCAGTGATTCCCAATCGCCCGATGTAAATGTAGTAGCATTAGTGCCGGTAATGAACGTATTTTCCTTTATATCTGAACATATGAGTGGTGTACCTAATCCCATTACTGTTAATATAACAGGCGATAAACCTTCAATAAGCGAAGGCTGAACGTATGCATAGGCATTTTTCATCAGTATATTAGTTTCATCGCCATAAACATATCCTGGAAAAATTATGCTGTCTGATTTTGAGTTTTTTATCTCAGTTTCATACTGACTTGGATTAGGTGACCCTCCAATAAGCACAAGTTTTTTTGAGGTTTTCAATGCTTGGAAAGCTTTTACCAATAAATGCAACCCTTTATCAGGTATAAAACGACCAACAAAAAGGAAATAGTTTCCAGGATCGATGCCAAAACGTTGAAAAATTTCTGTATTAGGTGGCGGCGGCTTTACCTCTGATCCATAAGGAACAAAATCAAATTTCTTCGAAAATTTCTTTTCAAAATATTCCTTTGTAAAAACGTTATCAAAAACAACCTTGTTAGGCAAATATGCTGTTATATAGTTTGACACCAGATAAAACAATTTCCCATACCAAGGCCATTTATCGCGTTTCCAATCCATTGCAAACTGGCTTACAACAACACGTTTACCAGCCAATCTTAAAAAGATAGCCCAGATACTGTTTGCGCCACTGTGCAAATGAACTACATCGGCTGTGTTATGAAATATAACATCAAAAGTTGATTTTGCGGAGTGTAGCAACGTATCAAAACCAGCCTTATTAACTGTTTTAAAGTATTTAATCTTAACACCTTCGTATTCGGCATGAAGTACATCATTATCATCGGGGTATATTCTACTATATGCAATCAATGAATGCCCCTTTTTAACTATACGCGGGTATAAATCAAAAGCAAACTTATCTGACCCCGCAGCGCCTGCTTTTGGCGGTATAGATCTAAACCCGCCAAAAGCAGCAATTCTTAACTTTTCCATAAACAGTTAAGGCAAATGTTGATATTGCCCACTTTATTAATATAGCAACTTAAATATTAGCAGAAAACTATTGCTTTTGATAGATTGATTAAATCTTATCTTTCAAATAGTCAACAAAATACATATCTATATATTGTTTTAACGCAACTCTCCAGTCTTGCATAACATTAAGGTTTCTTAGCTCCAGCTTTTTGTTAACCAACCTTTCGCAAGGTGGCCTTTGGGCAAAATAAGTATCTTTAAAGTACTCTGAAGTTACATCGTGGAAAGTTACTTCATTTTTTAAACCAATAATTTCTACCAGTTCTTCTGCAACTTCGCGGCGGCTTGTTTGACCTTTACAAACAAGGTTATATAAACCCCAGTATTCTTTTTTAATCAACTCTTTAACATTATTCGCAAAATCAATAGTGAAGGTTGGGGTACCATCTTTATCATTTACAATATAAAGGTCTCTTTTTCCAGATACCAATTGTTTGATAAGTTTATTGATGAATTTTTTGTCTTTTTCCGGACCACCGCCCATCATCCAGCCAGCACGGCAAACAATATATTTATGTGCATGCTCAACTACATACCGCTCGCCCATATATTTTGATCTTGCGTAATGGCCAAGCGGGTTTGGCATATCCCAATCGTCATATAAATCTTTTTTACCATCAAATATACCGGCGGTGCTAATATATAATAAAGGAATTTCAAGCGCATTGGCTATATATACTGCATTTTCAACGGCAAGTGTGTTTGTTGCATAAGTATCATCTACATTTAGCTCACAAAACTCAAGATCAGTATAAGCGCCAAGGTGAAATAAGTAATCAGGCTTGAAACTTTCAACATCTTGTTTGTATTTTTCAAGATCGCGAAAGTCAAGAAAACTTAACCAATCGGTATTAACATCTTTGTCTGTACATTTGATTTCATAATCATCTTTAAACACTCTGTAAAAAGCTTCACCAAGCATTCCGCCTGAACCGGCGATGTAGATTTTTTTCATATTGTAATTTTATTGAGTTTTTTAATTGTTATAAAGATATTCCTTGTGTTGGTTATACCAATCAACAAACAGTTGAATACCTTCCTGAAAATTGTAAGTAGGATTATACCCTATTTCAGTTTTAGCTTTTGTAATGTTTGCATAGGTTTTTTCCACATCTCCGGGCTGAAATGGCTTTCTATCTATAACTGCTTTTTTGCCTAAAGCCTTTTCAATAGCAAGCACAAGTTCGTTAAGTTTAATTACACGTGATTCTCCGAGATTATAAATCCTGTAACCATCAAGATTATTTAACGCACACATAATTCCATCAACAATATCAGCCACATATGTATAATCTCTTGAGGTTGAGCCATCCCCATAAAAAGGAATAGGTTTACCCTGATCAATAAATCTTGTAAATTTATGAATTGCAAGATCCGGTCGTTGGCGTGGTCCAAATACTGTAAAAAAACGCAGGCATGTAATATCAAAGTCATAAAGATGACTATAAACATGACTTAGCAATTCACAACTTTTTTTTGTGGCAGCGTAAGGAGATATGGGATTATCAACCACATCACTTTCTGAAAAGGGCACCTTTTCATTATTTCCGTAAACCGACGATGAAGATGCAAACGCGATTTTTTTAACATTTGACGCCCGCATAGCCTCGAGCAATGCAATACTCCCGTTTATATTTACATCATAATAATCTTCAATATTTTCAATTGATGGCCTAACACCAGCCTTCGCAGCTAAATGAACAACTGCATCGATATTATGTTCACTAAAAATATTTTTTAATGATTGTTTGTCGCGAATATCTGTTTCGTAAAACGAAAAGCTTGATGAAGCTTTTAAACCTTCAATATTAAACTCTTTAAAAGTCTTTGAATAAAAAGGATCAAAGTTATCAATACCAACAACATGGTGCCCTTCTTTTATTAAGCGCTCGCCTGTATGCGAGCCAATAAAGCCCGCAATTCCTGTTACAAGTATTTTCACGATGTATAATTTATATGTTTAAAATTAGCAAAATTTTAATAAAATAACAAAAAAAATAAAAATTTAATAAGATGCGACGGTTTTCTCAAATAATTCCATAAGTTTAGCAAAATGCAAGCCTGCAGAAAACTCGGTCACTAACTTGTTGTAAGCGTTATCGCCTAAAGCAATACTTAGTGCTTGATTGTTAAACAAAATTTCAATTTTTCTTTTCAGATCATCTACACTCTTTAATTCAAAAAGGATTCCCGTTTCGTTATTTACAACAATTTCTTTTAAGCTTCCTGTGTTTGTCGCAACCACACATTTTTTGAAAGCAAAACTTTCCAAAATAGTATTTGGGAAATTATCATACCACTCAGATGGAACTATCGTAAATAAACATTGCGATAAATAAGTTTGAATTTCACCAAAATCCATTTTACCTAAAAACTCAATATTGTGTTTTTTATCTTTTAGATATTCTTTAAGTTCGGCTTCGTAGCCGGTTGCCGAGAAGCCAATAATTTTCAGATTAAAGTTTGTATTTTCAAATGCCTTAACCAGGGTTAACAATCCTTTTTCTGACTCGATACGCCCTATATAAACCGCAAATGGCAAATATTCAACCGGTGAGCCATTTGTTATGGATTGAAAATTAAAATAGGTAGGTATATGTACAAGCTTACTGTTAGGAAAACCCGATTCCTTCAATTTAGATAAGGTAAATTTTGACGGTACCACAAAGGCATTTACCTTTTTAGTAATGTTTAAGAATCGCTGTAGTTCAATTGATGATGCTTTTAAAGCCGAATATATATATGAATCATAAACGCATTTATTGACAACCGCATTTATTTTGCTTCCTTGTAAACAACGTTCGCAAATATCTTTTTGACGTGGACGAAAAAAAAGTGCGTTTGCACATATCTGCCCAAAATCTGAAATTCGATGAATAACCGGAACTTTATGTTTTACGGCCGCATCAAATATACTGGCTGATATTTTATTCTGATAATGCAGCACGTAGATAAGATCGGGTTTGGTATCTTCAATTAGCTTACCTAACTTCTTTTTTGCTTCCAGAGAGTAAAACATTCTTGAAAAAGACTTTACTACAGTTTTCGCATCATTTTTAATTTGTCCGAAATATACTTCGTCGCCCGCTCCTACAGGATCTAAAAAATATTCTTCATAATCAGATGGTTTATTAAGGCTGCTTTTTATACTGAAAGGTATTACCGTGTGGCCATTTTCTTCTAATAACCCCTTAATATTGAATAGATATCTTTCGGGTCCCCCAGAAATAAAATACCGATAGTTTACTAATATAATTTTCATTTTTATCTACGTTATGACCTCAACCAAAGCACATCAAGGTCACGCAATAATTCGGTTTAGGTAAATTAATAAGGAAAAAACTTGCGGTATATCTTTCCAAATGGTTTTTTTAAAATTGCCTTAGGCAATTGATTAATCAAATCTTTTGCCTTGGGTGTCAATATTTTATGATAATGAGCATAATAGAATTCCTCATTAAAATAAATGGAGCTCCTATAAACCGCCCACCATATATCATGCCGCGGGCAAAGGCCTTGCCATGGGTTTACACCATTATAATGTATTACGTATGGATCAATCCCTTCCTCTATTTCCTTTTGGGTAAACAGCTTGAAAAATGCGGTATCCCGAGTGTGCGCTTTATTAAAAAATGTCTGTGTAGAGTTGTATCGTGGCGAAAGGAACTTAACTCGGCCTTTGTATATTATGTTTGTGATATCCTGATCCAAATAGAAAAACTTTTTGCCACAAAGCTCCTTTAGCTTAGGTGTCATTTTATCCTTTCTAATCTGCTTTAGGTTATATAACTGAAACCCACCATTGGTATAATCATCCGGATTACAGCCTAACGATTCCACATACTTTCTTTTAACAAGCGCCGATCTTACTGCTCCCAGGTAATTATTATCATTAAAAGTATCATACACTTCAAACAAATCGTTTGTAAATATGATATCCACATCAGAGAAAATTACCTTATCATAATTTTCAATTAATTCAGGAATAAGTATTCTATAATATGTTAACTTGGGAACGCCTCGCGCAATGTATACATCATTAAATGCATCACCTATATCCAGAAATGTAAAATTACAGTTCGGATAAGTTTCCTTTAAAACGGTTAACTGTCTTTGATACTCTTCATTTAATTCGCCTGGGCCATGTATTATAAACATATCATAAAAAGTATCTGGTTTTGCCGATCTTAATAATGATGTAAAACAAACACCAGCTGGCATGGCCACCTTGTAGTTAAAAGCAAATACTATTGGTACTATATTCATAATTAATAACTATTATAAATTAAATTAAAAGCAGTTTCGCCACACACTGTATAATCGAAATTATTTTTCCCGGTTTCAAAACTCCGTGAAGCTATCATCTCCGTTACGTTTTTATCTTTTAAAACATTTTGTAAAGCATTTGCATATGACTGCGGCTCATACTCCCCACTTACAAAGGCGTTAACACCATCCTTAAAATAGTACATGATCTCGCCGAAATTTGTTGTAACAATAGGGCGTTTTGATGCACAGTATTCACCAATTTTATGGGGGAACCTTGCCGCATCCTCATTAGTGGGCCTTAACGGTATAAGCAGAGCCAAGCTACCCTTATACCATCCTACCAGTTCTGAATATGCTAAATTTGACTTAAAATGGATCAAATCCTTTTTGTTACTTGCTGCTATCTTTTGATCTATTTTATCATAATCGCCTTTCCCGCCGTTTCCGCAAATCAAAACCAAACTAATTTTGCGATCCTGTATTAAATTAAACGCGTTTATAATAAATTCAATCACCGGGTAGTAAACCGCAGACCCACAAAACAGAAAATATTCAAAACCTGGCTTACTAATAAAGTCAAACGACTCAAATTTTGAAAAATCAACGATACTTGGAATTTTAACCAAAGCCGCCGGCTTTTTACTTGCAGATTTCTCAAGTAAAAAATCGCTGATACAAATAACTTTATCAATTATTTTATAGCTGTATTTATCGTACAGTTTATCGCCCAATGCAAATTTGTGTCTTTTAACTGCTGTCCAGTATTCGGTATTATCAATCACCGTTTGGACATTCAATAACTTACCCAAAATAGAATAGAGCAATATATTGTCGAAGCTATTAGTAGTTATCAGGATAGCTTTGAGATCCCCGCTCATTTTTCCTTTTATAATGGTTCCAATCTCGTTTAGAAAACCTTTTAACTTTTTTAAATTTCTTTTAAAGAAACTTTGCCCACGATAGGCGCTGCCACTACAATATTTATATTCTACGCCATCAAAAGTTCCTTCGGCCAAAATGTTAGCTATTTTTCCTGGGGCATATGTGCCATACCTGCAAAGTATCACAACTCTACATCCTTTTTCTGTTAATCCTTTTGAAATTAAAAGCTCGCGCTGGGTTTGCCCGAAGCCCACCGGGAAAACGTTATATCCAACATAAAAAATAGTTTTCTTCATCAAAATATACTTTTGGGCATTAGCCGTTTTTAATACTTTTTATTACAACACAAGGATTACCTGCTGCTATAACATTGGCGGGCATACTTTTAGTGACAATGCTATTAGCCCCTATCACCGTATTTACGCCAATAGTTACACCCTTTAATACAACTACGTTGGCCCCCAACCAAACATTATCTTCTATAAAAATCGGTTTAGGAATTCCGCTCCTGCTATCCTCTGGGTGCCAATCAGAATCAATAATTGTAGTGTTGGCTCCGCACTTAACATCTTTGCCAATAACGATTTTTACGGTGGCACCAAGAACAGTACCCGAAAAGCCAGAATTATCACCAATAGTAATTATAGCGCCGGGCTTTTGTGTATTAATAATGCAGGGCCTGTTAATTCCTATTAAATTTTTTGAGTTGGCATCAGAAACAAATATGCAGTTATTGCCAATACTAATCTGGCTGTTTTCGGCTTTAAAGAAGATAGCTTTACCGCAAAATACTGAATTTTCACCTAAGGCTATTCCCCACATATACATGGCATTAAAACGGTTAAAGCAAGTCCACAACCATGTTAAAAACATTATTCTTAAATAATTGAACTTTCTTACTCCTACCATCTATAATGATATATTTATAACAAATAATAAAAAAAATTGCAGTTGTATCATTAAGACCATACTATTGATCTCTGTTTAGTCGTCGCTTTAACATCAAGCTCCGGTGTTTCAACCTCATCCACTTTGCTGGCCAACTTACTTTGAGAAATAAGAATAAAATAAGTTACGATAAATCCAAAGTCGAACAATCTGAACCAAACAAACGTTGTGTTAGCTACAAGGTAAGCTACTATACCCACTAAAACGGAATAGTTGCCAGTAGCCTTACTTAACATTCTGAGTCGTTTAATCAGTTGATAATAGGCTCGCACAAATAAAGACATACCGAAAATTCCAAAAGCATATAAATACTGCAAATACCCAATATGTATAACCGGGATATCGCCGAGATAAATTTTCAACGATCTTGTAAGGGCCTCGCCTTGCCCCCAGATAGGACTATCAGGAAAAGCCTGCAAAAATGCATAATATGATAAAATCCTTCCGTAGGACGAAGCGCTCTCTGCGCTTCTCGCATCATTTTCAAATATCCTGTTTGAAATAAATGCATCGAAATCGAAAAAGCTATTTCCAAAATTCACCAATATGAAATACGCTACTAAAGCAAAGAAAATGAACCTTACCGTATTTTTCTTATTTTGAAAAACTGAATAAAGCGTTATGATAAGCACTGATAAAATTACGTAACGTGTTTGAGTTAAAAGAGCGTAAACAAGGCCTAACAGAATGTATATTACAAAGGTTTTCTTACTTGCATTTTTGTACAACAGATAAGCGTAAATGAAAGGCAATGAAACTCCGTAAGTATTTGATCCAATCCAGGAAAAAATAGAAGTAAGCCTTGTACTAGAGTCCAAAAAAGTAATTTTTGCAAGCAAATCTTTACGCGCAAAAAAGTAAGGATCTACAAGATACTGAACAACTATGACTGCTAAAGCAACACCAAAAATAAAATTCAATAACTTGTATAGCAGTGGTTCTATAGAAAATCTTATGTTAACGTTTTCTATAATCAGTAAAATGTAAACTAATGATATATTATAATTAATGAAACAATACCGCACTGCAGACTCTTCATATAATTGATATGCTCCAGTATAGACATTTACTATAATGGCATAAATAGCGAACAACAAAAACGACATAGCATATTTAGGCACGTAAATAAAACCATCGCGCTTAAATTTTCTGTAAAGTGTAGTAATACAAAAAAACAAAGACAACGCGCCGAAAACACGGTCAATCTCTATGTTCCCTACATTTATCAGAAAGTATGCGATGAAGGGATAGAAACAGAATCCAACCAGTAGATATTTTATATTTGATGGCAAAGTGTCAAAATTAAATTAGAGGTTACTTACTAAACTTTCGAAAAACATTCTTCATTTTTGTAGTTAAATATTGTCCCCAAAAAGAAAACAAACTGATTGGATGAGTAATAACAAACTTCAAATATCTACTTTTTGATATTTTATCCTTGTATTTGCTTTCACTACTTTTAAGGTATTTGATAAAGTAGGGAGAACTTATTTCGATATATTTGGTATTACATTTTCTTAAATCACTTCCGGAAAGACCATTTTTTTTATACAAATCCAATAAACTGCGTATGTGCACTATAATAACGTAGCCTACCCTATCCCACCATTCCCTTGCTCCATCCAACACCAATATTAATGGTGTATCTATATAAATCGCCTTTTGGCCAAACAAGGTATTTGCAAATACAACAGAGTGAGGATATGTGGTTTCTAATGTATCTAAAAAATCCCCTTCAAAATTCCCCTTGTATTGCATCCACACATCGCGTTTAAAAATAGATGCCATAATCTCTCCTAAGAATATTAGAGAATATTCTGGGGTAATTAGCTTTTCAAATTTATCTATCTCTCTGAATTTTAACTCTCCAACAGGTTTATTATCCTGGTACATGGAGGTATCAAAAGGATATGCATATTTTTCAAACTCATCAACGTGCAACTTAGTTACTTTGGCATAAAAGTAGTTGATATCACTTTTGTTTGATAGCAATTCAAGCACAGATGCAACTGCGCCAGGCAGTAAAAAATCGTCATCTCCTATAATCCAGCAATATTGACCGCTTGCGTATTCAACAACCTTTAATACATTACCGGCCAGCCCAACGTTTACTGGTTGCTCAAAGTATTTAAAATTGGGCCTGGTTGTAAATTCCGCAACAATTTGACTGGTTAAATCTGTTGAGCAATTATTTGAAACCACTATTTCTACATTTGAAGCAGAGATCTCTTGGAGCTGTTTATAAATAGACAAAATACATGAATATAACAATTTATCCCTATTGTAGGTTGGAATACAAATGGATAACAGAATATCAGTTGAACTATTTAGACCAAATTCCATATAAATTCTTGTTGTTAAGTATTTTACTTGTTTGAATGGGTAAAAGTATACCCGATACAATCAAACATAAATTAGTTGCCAATACTATGCCCATCAATCCCATATTCATGTACTTAGCCAGCAAAATAGCCAAAGGAATATTTATCACGCATTGAAAAAGCCCCACATACAATTGAAACTTTATTTTTCCAATCCCATTCAAATACTGTGAAAATATACCGTTCCAACTTAAAAGAATAGCTAATATGGCGAACTGGGCTGACAATGCCATCGTTATCATCACTTTATTGCCCACCCATATATTGTAAATAAAGGGCGAAAAATATAACAATACTAAAACCATACACGAAAATGCTACCCACAAATACACTAATTTTTTGAGGGAATTATTAATCCAGGCTTTGTCGTCTTTAGTATTCGCTTCGGTAAAAGCCGTCCAAAAAGGAGTCATGATGATGGTAAATCCAGTTAAGGTTGCCGCAAATAGCCTATATGCAATATTATAAGGTGTAACGTATTTAGGCCCAAAAAGCTGAGTTATTATCAAACTGTCGCTCGAAAACATTACAACGGTTGTAATTTGAATCAGAAAAAATTTTATTCCCAGATTTAACAAATTAGATAGATGTACTTTCTTTATATAAACACCGGCAGGTAAAAGATGCCCCAAATAAATTTTAAAATAATAAACTGTACTTATTAAAAAAACAATGATTGGCGATAACATGAAAATAACCGAAATAGACATAAGCGAGCTATGGCAGAAGCGTCCATAAACGTATATTCCTATCAAAGCCAGAACGTTCCCCAGGAAAATAATAAAGTTACTTTCAGATGTTCTTTGCAGCGCCAATAGTACTGTAGTAATATTTTTAAGAAAAAGCTGCAAGCAAAACAAGCCCATTACAACTAATACTATCAGGTTTAAATTATCATTAAAGCTTTTGGATACATTTAAAATATGGCCCCAATTTAAAAACGGATTGATGCAAAGGAAAATAAGAAATATAGACGCAGCAATCAGAAACATCGATGAATAGAACGTTTGCATGTACTCTCTGGCTAAAGAAATATCTTTCTTAGCTATGGCCTCTGCAAACTTGTTTCTGAACCCGTTGCCCAATCCTATATCCATCATGTTAAACCAACTCACTATCGAGTATAAGGTAAGCCACACACCATATCTTTCAGTATCTAACAGCTTAATAGTAAAGGGTACCAAAAATAAAGAGACTACTATGCTGGTACCCTTTATGATAAAGGACCAAAGTATGTTTTTCTTTATTGTTAAACTCCTGGAAGATCCGGACTTAAATAAACTACTTACTATTTTCACACGTGTTTTATAAAATATAAAAAATGATATGGACTAATAGCAACATATTATTATCGCTAGGTACACCACTATCTAATTTTCAGTTTTTACCTGAAAAAATTATGCTAAATATTTAGCAATCACATCAGCCACATAGTCATAATGTTCTTCATCCAACCCGGGCCATACACCTAACCAAAACGAGCGGTTCATGATAATATCGGTATTAGTTAAATCACCTACCACTCTATGTGCTACGCCATCATAGGCCGGCTGGCGAAGCAGATTACCTGCAAATAATAAGCGCGTACCAATTTTATTTTCTTCGAGATGCTGAACAAGCATATGCCTATCTGATGCATCACCGTCCCTTAACGTCATCAAAAATCCAAACCATGACGGATCACTGTTTGGAGTTGGTTCAGGCAAAATAAAAACATCTTCAAACCTCTTCATCCGTTGATACAAAGCCTTGTAGTTTTGTCTCCTTTTTTCAACAAACCTATCCACTTTACGTAACTGAGATAAGCCTATTGCAGCCTGCATATCAGTAACTTTTAAGTTAAAACCAACATGCGAATAAGTATATTTATGATCATAACCATATGGTAACGAACCCAGTTGCTGCGAAAAACGGCAACCACAGGTGTTATCTTTACCTGGTTCACAGTAACAATCTCTTCCCCAATCTCTAAAGCTTTCGGCTAATTTGCTTAACACCGGATTATTGATCAAAACTGCCCCACCTTCGCCCATGGTTATGTGGTGCGCAGGGTAAAAAGAAAAAGTAGATATATCGCCAAAAGTGCCCGTTTTTTTACCTCTATAAGTAGCACCTAACGAATCGCAATCATCTTCTACCACCCATAAGTTATATTTTTTTGCTACACGCATAACCTCGTCCAAATCAAAAGGATTTCCTAAAGAGTGGGCTATCATGATCGCTTTAGTTTTTGGTGATACAGCCGCTTCTATCAAATCCGCCTTAACATTGTGGGTTGCAATATCCACATCAATAAAAACAGGTATAGCCCCGAATTGAACAATTGGGTTTACAGTAGTTGGAAAACCGGCAGCTACAGTAATAACTTCATCTCCTGGTTTAATGGCCCTGTCACCCAATTTTGGCGATGTTAATGCATAAAATGCAACCAAGTTAGCCGATGAACCAGAATTTACAAGTAACGCTTTAGGTGCACCAAAATAATCAGCAAACTCATTTTCAAAAGCATTTGAAAATCTACCTGCGGTTAACCAGCCATCTGCTACGGCTTCCATGCCAAGCATCAAATCGTCCTCTTCAATTATTTTACCAGTAACTGGGATATAATTAACTCCGGGAATGCTTCTTTTAAATGTTTTTAAGTCAAATTCCATTTTCATATGCAAATCTTTTTTTCTCTGCTGTAATTATTTTTTTCAATGCTTTATTCATATCATACTCAGGAGCCCATCCCAATTGCGTTAGTGCAGTTATATTGGCTGATGAATCTTCTATCTCGCCCGCACGTACCGCAATTGCTCCAAAATTTAAATTTGATTTTGAGTTGGCCGTATTAGCAATCCCGGTTACAAAATCTTTAACCCTTATTGAGATACCTGTACCTACCTCGTATTCATTGTAACCATGGGTAAGGTTACCGTATTTTAATACGCTGATATAGGCATTTGCCACATCATCAACATATATAAAATCACGTTTTTGCAATCCCTCTGTAAGCAATATCTCATCGTTATTCAAGATAGCCTGTTTAATAACGCTGGTAACAAACTTACTTTCGGAATCGTTTTCGCCATATACGTGTTCTATTCGTAAATTAGCTATAGTTAGCTTTGATGCCAGGCCGTTTAAAAGTCCTTCAAGTACTCTTTTAGATGTGGTATAGTCACTAAGATATTGCAAATCGAATTGCTTCTTTCCAAAAAAAGTATCTGTATTTATAAAAAGCTTTAAACCTCGCTTCAATCCGGCTTCAATAAGCCTTAACGGAAAAAGAACATTAGTTTCGATTATTGACGATAATGACTTTTGCCTGCCATATTCAGTTGCTATGTGAAGTATACCCTCTATCTCATGTTCGTCAAACAACTTTTGTATACTTGACTCACTATTATCAGCGGCTATAAAAATTTCATAATCACCTTGCAGATTTTTGATACGCCATGTATCAGAGCTTTGCCTTAAATACACAACCGGGCTGTAACTCTCTTTCAAAAGCATTTCTAAAAGACGGCTACCCAAAAAACCACTTGCTCCCGTTATTAAAAGCTTTTTTATATCGCCCATTCAATTTTCTTTTGGACAGCCTTACTTGTATACAAGTTAATCTGTTCTATTCTCTTATTTAAAATACCTTCTTCTGAAATATCATCTTTATAACCATTCACGGTAAACTCGGCAGTTTCATCAAAGGATAGTACCGGCCTCCAATTTAAATAGTTAACCGCTTTTGATATATCAAGTTTAAGCAATGTAGCTTCATGGGGCTTTACAGTATTTTCCGGAATCTCATATCCTCCGGTATTATCAATCAACAACATTCTGTCAACAAGGTCTTTTACGGAATAGTTTGATGTATCTTCAGGGCCAAAATTCCACCCGCCGCAATACTCTTTACCTTTTTCATAAAGGGTTGCAGCAAGATTCAGGTACCCACTTAAAGGCTCCAATACATGCTGCCAAGGTCGGGTGGCATACGGATTTCTTATAGTGAGTTTTAAATTTGCTTTGAATGCTCTAAAATAATCAGGTACTATCCGGTCCTTTGCCCAATCACCTCCGCCAATGACGTTACCGGCTCTAGCCGACGCTACAAGGCAGCTTGAATTATTAAAGAACGAATGAACATATGAACTTGTAATAAGTTCTGCGCAGCCTTTCGATGCACTATAAGGATCTTTGCCCCCCATTGGATCATTTTCCCTGTATCCCCAAACCCATTCTTTGTTATCGTAGCATTTATCGCTGGTTACGTTAATTGCTACCTTTACAGATTTGGTTTTTCTTACAGCTTCGAAAAAGTTAACTACTCCCATCAAATTGGTTTCAAATGTACCAACCGGATCTTCATACGAAAGCAACACAAGAGGCTGAGCAGCCAGGTGAAAAACTATCTCGGGCTGTACTTTAGCAAATACATCATTTAATTTGGCTGCATCTCTAACATCGCCTTCAAAATGAGTAATCTGGCTCTCAAGGTTTGTGGTAACAAAATTATCGAGTTCAGAATATGGGGGTAAGGCATAACCATAAACATCCGCTCCCAATTGTTTTAACCAAATGGAAAGCCATGAGCCTTTAAAGCCGGTATGACCTGTAACCAGTACTTTTTTTCCGTGATATATATTGTTAAAGCTCATATTACCAGGTTTTCCATTTAGCGCTGTTATTTGCCCAATCACCCTCCAACTCCTGCTTGTCTCTCAAAGTATCCATTGGCTTCCAAAAGCCATTATGCTCAAAAGCAACCATCTGCCCATCTAAGGCGATTTTCTCCATAGGCTCTCTTTCCCATATGGTACTATCGCCGTCTATATAATCAAAAACCGCGGGTTCACAAACAAAAAAGCCTCCATTGATCCACGCGCCGTCTCCTTTGGGTTTCTCCATAAATGAATGCACGCTTTTATCGTCGTTAATATTGATAGCACCAAAGCGCCCGGATGGCTGCACCGATGTAACTGTGCAATGTTTACCTTTTTCTTTATGATATTTTGCTAACTCGGCGATATTTACATCGCTAACGCCATCACCATAGGTAAGCATAAATGTTTCATTACCTACATGAGGCTGTATACGTTTTATACGCCCCCCAGTCATTGATTCGTTACCGGTATCAACCAAGGTTATCGTCCAGGGTTCTGCCTGGCTATCGTGTACTTTAATAGAATTGTCTTTCAGATCTATTGTAACATCAGATTTATGCAAAAAATAGTTTGCAAAATATTCCTTAATCACATAACCCTTGTATCCTAAACAAATAACAAAATCATTAAATCCATGCGATGAGTAGATTTTCATGATATGCCACAAGATAGGCATACCACCAATTTCAACCATGGGCTTTGGCCTTAAGACTGTTTCTTCTGACAATCGGGTTCCTAATCCCCCGGCTAACAATACTACTTTCATATATTTTATTGAATTATAAAACGCTTACTTTAATATCATCTGATAAAGGATAACCGCAACATAGTAAACACTCATCATCCTTTAAAGAACTCGGCATGTGTTGTATACCTATAGTTTTTATACTACCGGCTAAAATTTTAGCTTTGCACAGTGTACAACTTCCTGTTTGGCAAGAGTAATCCAAGTCTAAATTAAAATCCAACCCCGCTTCCAATAAACTTTTGCCTTTTGTAACCTCCACCTTGCTTCCAACGCCGTTCTTAACAAATTCAACTAAGCGGGTGGTTATATCTTTAAAATCTTCAGGATTCTTTATAGTTTCAAATTCTTCTGTAAAAATGGCATCATCGTCAACGGAAAGCTCTTTTAATGTTTCTTTTACCGATTGTTTTAAACCAGTTGGGCCACAAATAAAATGGACAGTATTTTGAATATCTACCTGCTGCTTTAAAATAGCAAGAATCCGTTCAGGACTTATTCTACCTTCAATAATTTCAGAGTTATTTTCGGCTATTTTTAACTGGGTGTAAAAATGCCATGTGTCAAGTGTTTCCGGATACTGATTTTCAAGTTCAGTTATTTTGTTTTTGAAGATAACCGATTCGGAGTTTTTATTCCCATATACCAGGGTAACTCTATTGCCGGTATTTGTATTCAACACATATTTAGCAATAGAAATTAATGGTGTTATTCCGCTCCCGGCTCCCCACAGTACAATATGGAGGTTGTTTTCCAGCATTTCGTTGTTTAAAACAAAATCGCCCATTGGCTGAATAACCTCAACAAGCTCATCAACCTTTAAAAAATCGTTAACGTGATTAGATACCACACCTCCAGGCACTCTTTTAATAGTAACCTCAAGATAAGGATCAACACCCGGAGCCGAGGAAAAAGAATACGGGCGTATATATTTTCGACCATTGATACGAAAAATCAATGTTAAATATTGGCCTGGTAGATATTTTATTTTTTTTAATCCAGGCTGTTTAAAACAAACGGTAACAGTATCAGAAGTTTCCGAACGTATTTCAACAACTTTTAAGGTAAATGACAACATTTTTTATTTGTTAATATAGGGGGTACTTACAGAATAAATGTTTTTACTGTTATCAAACAATGTTAATATTCAGATTAGCGGTATCATTGTACAATTACTTTTTAAATAACTTAGTAATCCAACCTTCTTTTTTCTTCGCCTCCTCAACGTTTCCGTAGCCATAACCGTAGCCATAACCGTAGCCATAACCATAGCCGCCATAATAGCCCCCTGTTTTAGTTTCGATATCATTGGTTACCAGGTATGCCTTTCTTAACTTATTACTATCAACCAAATCATTTACAATGCCCAATTGAGCTTTGAAAGTATATTTCTGACGAACAATATAAAGTGTAATGTCAACAAACTTTTCTATGATTAACGCATCCGAAACCAATCCGACAGGAGCACTATCTATTATAATAAAATCAAATCTCTTTTTTAACTCACTAATAAGCAAACCCAATCTATCGTTTAACATTAACTCAGACGGGTTTGGCGGAATAGGACCCGAACTAATTAAAAAGCAATTCTCGCTAAACCATAATGGCTTCAGAATAGAATCGACAGACATACTGCTCGATACCACGAAATTAGTAAAACCGTTACTGTTATCGAGACCGATATTTTGAGAAAGCTTTGGTTTACGTAAATCCAACTCAATAAATACCACCTTCTTATCACCCAACGACAACACGCTTCCAATATTTAGCGAGATGAATGATTTTCCCTCGCCGCTCATACTTGACGATACCATGATCACTTGTGGCTGTTCTACGTTTAGTAAATATTGCAAATTTGTTCTCAGCGCCCTGAATTGCTCCGATATTATAGATCTGGACTGGTTATTTACTACTAAACTATTTTCGGAATCGTTGTGGCTAATTTCACCAACCACAGGAATATTAGTTGCCTCCTCTATATCAGACTTATAGTTGATTTTAACATTGAACAATTCTTTGATATATATAAATGCTAAAGGAAATATAATGCCCAGCCCGAATATGACAATCGTTGTTAACAATGATTTTGAATAATTAGGTTCATAATCACTTTTTGCAGAGTCAATAATTTTTGCGGTAGATATAGTAGAGGTTCTGGAAATTGCTGTTTCTTCTCTTTTCTGTAAAAGGAATATATATAAATCCTGCTTTACCGTCTGCTGTCTAGTATAATCTAAAAACTTCCTTGATATAGCAGGGACGCTTTCAATCTGGCCATTAAATTTTTGGTTCTGAGCTTGAAGGTTGGCTTTACTAACCTCTAAACCTTTCAGATATACGTTTAGATTTTTAACTATTACAGTTCTAAAATTATCAATCTGAGAATCCAAATTCTGGATATAAGGGTTATTATCCGTACTAACAAGACTCTGCCTGTCTCTATCAACCAACAGTTCATTATATTTCTGAATCGTTTCAGAAAATCCATCGCCTGCAACTGCAAGTGTAGCTGGTATAATTTTTTTATTACTTGGATTATTTAAGAATTTTTGCAAATCCTTGATAACCGATATTTGAACGTCTAATGTGCTAAGTTGCTTCATAAAATCACTTGAAGCACCAATCAAAGCTTTCGATTGCTCGTCAACGTCGGCTATTTTATTTTCTTTTCTGAAACCTTCAAACTCGCTTTCTACATCTGTCAACTCCCTGCCAACCAGCTTCAATCTATTGTTAATAAATGACAATGTGCTATCTGCAATTTGAAGCTTACTATCCCGGTTTGCCCTCAGGTAAATATCCATTACCGTATTCAAAATAGCCTCGCCTTTTTTTGAATTGGGATAATCGAGCGCCAGCGTTATGGTAGTGGTTGTTTTGCTTGATAAGCCTATATCCAACAATTTTGATAGCCTTTCAACAGCCGCTTCCCTGGAAACTAACACTACCGTATAAGCTCCCGTTTCAAGAACGTTCGGCTTTTTTACAAAAACAATATCATATTGAGGAAGGCTTATTTTTTTCCCGTACTCAGCCTTTATATTAACATCGTCCTTATCGTCTTTGAAACTAATCTTATCGTTGTTAACATTTATTTCAAATTGTCTGGCTTCAATCGAATCAGTTTTGTAAGTAACATTAATTTCAAAGGGTGCTTCGTCAAAAATCTCGGTTTTTTTAATCCGGCCATTTCTAAAAGTTATAACATTTAGTTTTAAATCTTTAACTACATCATCAACTATACTTCTTGATTTCAGGATATTAACCTCATTCTCGGCATTGCTGGTAACTCCCAGTAATGATGATATATCTGTTAATGATGCAAGCCCACCTAACGCTCCGCTACCAGATCCACCAGACTTATCATCCTGAATAAGCATCAATGCATTAATCTTATAATTTGATATAGCATACTTTTTGTAAAAAATACCTATACAACCAAATACAATTATACCGATAACAAAATATTGCCAATTTGTAATAACCTTAGATACAAACTTCTTAAAATCAAACTCTTCGTCCTGTTTCTTTTTAGATGAATGAGACGGGGATATTGGGTTGCGAGACGCCATTCTTTATTACTATTTTCTTGTTAAAAATACTATTATGACTGATAAAACTGTTCCCACTAATGTATAGTAGCGAGCTTGAGAAGCATCGGTAGCTGCAGACTTACCTGGACCAGGTTCAACATAAATAATGTCATTTTGACGTAGATAATAATATGGAGAAGACATCATATCACTTTTCTTCAAATTAATCCTGTAAGGTGTTTTGCTACCATCGGGGTTTTCTCTTATTAAAAGAACATTATCTCTTTTACCGAATATGGTTAAATCGCCGGCCAAGGCTATAGCATCAAGAATATTGATCTTTTCATTAGGTATTACATAAATACCCGGTCTTAAAACTTCTCCGGTGATGCTAACCTTAAAATTTGAAAATCTTACGGTAACTGTAGGTACCTTAAAATAGTTGAGCGCAATTTTATTAATAGCATCAGCAGCATCTGAAGTTGACAACCCTTCGACCTTAATTTTCCCAAGGATCGGCAACGTTATATTTCCATCTTTATCTACCAAGTAACCGGATGAAACCTGTTGACTTGCCGTTGATATTGCGGATGGATTAAGAGATACGCCTGTACTTGCAATAGGGATATTGCCCATATTGATAATTGCGGTACTTGCACTTAACGGATCAATAGTTTGTATTATTACTGTTAAGATATCATCAACCTTAATAACCGGGGGCACATATTCAGCTTTAACTATTGTCTTTAATTGCCCCGAATCTGGTATATCCTGAAAGTATTTAACCTTTTTCGTCGAAGTGCAAGAAAACAACCCTACTGAAAAGAACAAAATAAACGATATCAAATATAAATTTAAGAAGTAGATCTTTCTCATTGGATTAAGCTCTCATATTTTTATAGGTGTAAGTTTTAAAACATTGCAATATATAGACTTTTTTTAAATCATCCATATATAATTATAATTTTTTTTAAAAAACCGGCATTAACGTAACTTTTTTTTAATCAAATGTGCATTTTAATATAATATTGAAAATTATGCCTGTCCCATGGTTCCTCCAAAATTCATCGGAAAGCCCGATGGATCTTGTTGAATCTTAATCCGACCATTTAGAGTTTCAAACTTTTCAATGTTATCTTCCAATGCCGTTAGCAGTCGCTTGGCATGCTCCGGGGTTAAAATTATCCTTGATTTTACCTTGGCCTTGGGTACACCCGGCATAACGCGGATAAAGTCGAGCACAAACTCCGAACTGGAGTGGGTAATAATTGCCAGGTTAGAATAAATTCCTTCGGCAATCTCTTCAGAAAGCTCAATGTTGAGCTGGTTTTCGTTTTGTTCTTCCATTCTACTAAAATAACAAAAAGACGCTTTTTGTATAAAGTCTTTTTGGGGGTACTTATTTTAACCTCTTATCTTTTATGTAATCTGGTAAACTGCCCAATCACGTCTATGATATTAAGTCAAGCTACAACAACAGTAATCGACTATTGTTTTGAATACTTTTAAATTTATTCAAATATTTAAAAATAAAAAAAGGTCCTCCATTTTCACGGAGGACCTTAAAATATTTAAAGCTTAAATTATGCTTCTACTTCTTCGGCTTTTGATGCCATTAAGCGGTCGAATTCTTCTTGTGAGCCTACACGGATATTTTCGTATTCGCGCAAACCCGTACCTGAAGGTATTAAGTGACCAACAATAACGTTCTCTTTCAAGCCAAGCATTAAATCTTTTTTACCTGCAATTGCAGCTTCGTTAAGTACTTTGGTAGTTTCCTGGAACGATGCAGCTGAGATAAACGATTTGGTACCTAATGAGGCCCTGGTGATACCTTGCAGTATCGGGCTTGATGTTGCGGCGATAGCATCGCGCACTTCAACCAATCTTAAATCTTTACGTTTTAAAACCGAATTCTCATCACGTAACCTTCTCAATGATACTATCTGACCAGATTTTAGTGTAGCAGAATCCCCTGGCTCTGTTACCACCTTTTTGTCAAATATCTCATCGTTCTCAGTCATGAAATCCCAACTATCAACAGCTTCACGCTCTAAGAAACGGGTATCCCCCGCATCTTCGATAGCAACTTTCTGCATCATCTGGTGAACAATAACTTCAAAGTGTTTATCATTGATCTTCACACCTTGTAAACGGTAAACTTCCTGGATACCATTCACCAGATACTCCTGTACTGCAGCAGGGCCTTTAATAGCCAGGATATCTGCAGGAGAAATTGAACCGTCTGATAAAGGCATACCGGCTTTCACAAAGTCGTTATCCTGTACAAGAATGTGTTTTGACAATGGAACAAGGTATTTTTTAACCTGGCCGTCTTTTGACTCGATGGTCATTTCGCGGTTGCCACGTTTAATACCGCCTAAAGTTACCACACCATCAATTTCGGTTACTACAGCCGGATTTGATGGGTTACGTGCTTCAAACAACTCGGTTACACGTGGTAAACCACCGGTGATATCACGGGTTTTACCAGTTGAACGAGGGATTTTAGCAATAACCTGTCCTGTTTGTAGTTTTTCGCCTTCTTCAACAGCAATGTGTGCACCTACAGGAATGTTATATCCTTTAACTAAGTTTCCTTTGTTATCAGTGATCTGAATAACAGGGTTTTTAGTTTTATCACGAGTATCGATAATTACTTTTTCGCGGTGACCCGTTTGCTCGTCAGATTCTTCACGGAAAGTGATACCTTCTAACACGGCATCAAACTGTGTGATACCTGCAAACTCTGAGATGATAACCGCATTGTACGGATCCCATGAACAGATACGGTCGCCTTTGGTAATTTTAGCGCCATCCTTAATATACAGGTATGAACCGTATGGAATGTTGTTGGTTACAATAACTTTATTGCTTCCTTCCTCAACAATACGGAACTCACCAGAACGCCCTAATACAACATCTACTTTACCTTCTTCGGCAGTATTATACTCTACAGTACGTACGTTTTCAAATTCGATGATACCATCAAACTTAGCGTTGATCTGTGATTCAGCCGCAATGTTTGACGCGGTACCACCCACGTGGAATGTACGAAGTGTTAACTGCGTACCTGGCTCACCGATTGACTGTGCTGCAATTACACCAACAGCCTCGCCTTTTTGCACGCGCTTGCCGCTTGCAAGGTTACGACCGTAGCATAGCGCGCACACGCCGCGTTTGCTTTCGCATGTTAATACCGAACGAATTTCAATACCCTCTAACGGAGAGTTCTCAATCCTTTTGCCAATCTCTTCAGTAATATCCTGACCTGCATGCGCCAACAGTTCGTTGGTGATAGGATCATGAACATCATGTAAAGTGGTACGACCTAAAATACGGTCATATAATGGCTCAACAATATCTTCGTTGTCTTTTAATGCAGTTGTGTAGATACCTCTTAAAGTACCGCAATCAACCATACCAACAATCATATCCTGGGCAACATCATGCAACCTACGGGTTAAGTAACCAGCATCAGCTGTTTTCAACGCCGTATCCGCCAAACCTTTACGGGCACCGTGGGTAGAGATAAAGTACTCTAATACCGATAAGCCTTCTTTAAAGTTTGATAAGATCGGGTTTTCAATGATCTCGCCACCTGAGCCTGATTTTTGAGGCTTGGCCATCAAACCACGCATACCTGCAAGCTGACGGATCTGCTCTTTAGAACCACGTGCGCCAGAGTCAAGCATCATGTATACCGAATTAAAGCCCTGGTTATCGTTGCTCAGGATGTCCATCACATTCGCGGTTAAGCGGTTGTTGATACGCGTCCAGATATCGATAATTTGGTTATAACGCTCGTTGTTGGTGATGAAACCCATGTTATAGTTACCCATAACCTCTTCAACCTGTTTAGAAGCTGTTTCGATTAGTGTAACTTTTTCTGCTGGGATGTTAATGTCCTTCAGGTTAAATGATAAACCACCCTGGAATGCCATTTTGAAACCTAATTCCTTAATATCATCAAGGAACTGGGCTGCACGTGCCATACCGGTAATTTTTACTACTTCCCCAATGATATCACGCAGTGATTTTTTGGTTAATAGTTCATTAATGTAACCAACTTCAACCGGTACATGCTCATTGAACAATACACGACCTACAGTGGTATCAATAATTTTGCTTACAATGTTACCTTCACGATCTTTTGTAAACGCTTTTACTTTAATAAAAGCATGTAGATCGATCTTTTTCTCGTTGTAAGCTATAATAACTTCTTCAGAAGAGTAAAAAGTTAAGCCTTGTCCTTTTACAACACGTCCTTCATCTGTTTTACGGCCCTTGGTTATGTAGTACAAACCAAGTACCATGTCCTGTGATGGTACAGTGATAGGCGTACCGTTTGCAGGGTTCAGAATGTTGTGTGATGCAAGCATCAGTACCTGGGCTTCCAAAATTGCCGCGTTACCAAGTGGTACGTGAACAGCCATCTGGTCACCGTCAAAATCCGCGTTGAATGCTGTACAGGTTAATGGGTGCAATTGAATCGCTTTACCTTCAACCAGTTTTGGCTGGAACGACTGGATACCTAACCTGTGCAGCGTAGGCGCACGGTTTAGTAACACAGGGTGTCCTTTCAATACGTTTTCCAAAATATCCCAAACTAATGGGTCTTTACGGTCAACTATCTTTTTGGCAGATTTTACTGTTTTAACCACACCACGCTCAATCATTTTGCGGATGATAAATGGTTTAAACAACTCGGCAGCCATATCTTTTGGTAAACCGCACTCGTGTAATTTAAGGTTTGGACCTACAACAATTACCGAACGGGCAGAGTAATCCACACGTTTACCTAATAAGTTTTGACGGAAACGGCCTTGTTTACCTTTCAGAATATCCGAAAGTGATTTCAATGCACGGTTACCTTCGGTTTTAACCGCGTTAACTTTACGTGAGTTATCAAATAACGAATCTACAGCTTCCTGTAACATACGTTTTTCGTTACGTAAAATCACTTCCGGTGCTTTAATCTCGATCAAACGTTTTAAACGGTTGTTACGGATAATTACACGACGGTAAAGATCATTCAAATCCGAAGTAGCAAAACGACCACCTTCCAGTGGCACTAACGGACGCAATTCAGGCGGGATAACCGGAACGATTTTAACAATCATCCACTCAGGGTTATTTTCAATCCTGGTTTTTGCATCACGGAAAGCCTCAACAACCTGTAAACGTTTTAAAGCTTCGTTTTTACGTTGTTGTGAAGTTTCGTTTGCGGCCTGGTGGCGTAAGCTAAATGAAAGCTCATCCAGGTCAAGGCGTTTTAACAATTCTTCCAAAGCCTCGGCACCCATTTTGGCAACAAATTTCTGAGGATCTTTGTCGTCAAGGTACTGGTTTTCTTTTGGAAGGGTATCTAATACGTCAAGGTATTCTTCTTCAGTAAGGAAATCCATTTTGTTGATTCCGTCTGCTTCTTTAATACCTGGCTGTATTACTACATAGCGCTCGTAATAGATAATTAAGTCTAATCTTTTGGTTGGTAAGCCCAGTAAGTAACCAATTTTATTTGGCAACGAACGGAAGTACCAGATATGCGCAACAGGAACTACAAGGTTAATGTGGCCCATGCGCTCGCGACGTACTTTCTTTTCGGTTACTTCAACACCGCAACGGTCGCAAACAATACCTTTATAACGGATACGTTTGTATTTACCGCAATGGCACTCATAATCTTTAACCGGACCAAAAATACGCTCGCAGAATAAACCATCACGCTCAGGCTTATAGGTCCTGTAGTTGATGGTTTCTGGTTTTAAAACCTCGCCACTTGAACGCTCAAGAATAGACTCCGGAGAAGCCAGGCTGATTGTAATTGTGGTGAAATTACTTTTGATTTTATTATCCTTTTTGTAAGACATAGTCTCCTTTGTTTTTAATTATTGAAGGATGAATTATTGAATTATCGAATTCCAAAAAATTACTGAAGGACTGAACTACTCAATAATTCAATCCCTCAATAACTCAATAATTATTCTAACGTGATATCTAAACCTAAACCTCTTAATTCATGAACCAATACGTTGAATGATTCCGGAACTGATGGTGTTGGCAGGTTTTCACCTTTAACAATAGCCTCATAAGTTTTAGCACGGCCGATAACATCATCCGATTTAACGGTTAATATCTCCTGCAGGATGTTGGCAGCACCAAATGCTTCCAATGCCCAAACCTCCATCTCACCAAAACGCTGACCACCAAACTGGGCTTTACCACCCAATGGTTGTTGTGTAATTAATGAGTATGGCCCTATTGAACGTGCGTGCATCTTATCATCAACCATGTGACCTAATTTCAGCATGTAAATGATACCTACTGTGGTCTGCTGGTCAAAACGATCACCTGTTAAGCCATTGTATAAATAAGTACGGCCAGATTCTGGTAAGTTTGCTTTTTTAACATACTCTTCTACTTCGGTATGGCTTGCACCATCAAAAATAGGAGTAGCAAATTTTAAGCCTAACTCTTTACCTGCCCAACCTAATACGGTTTCATAGATCTGCCCTAAGTTCATACGTGAAGGTACACCCAGTGGGTTCAACACAATATCAACCGGTGTTCCGTCTTCAAGGAAAGGCATGTCTTCGTCACGTACAATACGTGCAACAATACCTTTATTACCGTGACGACCCGCCATTTTATCACCCACTTTAAGCTTGCGCTTTTTAGCGATATAAACTTTAGCCATTTGAACAATACCAGATGGCAGCTCATCACCCACACTGATAGCAAATTTATCACGACGGTAAGCACCCAATTCCTCATTAACTTTAATGTTATAGTTATGAAGTAAGGTTTTTATCTGATCGTTTTTATCGTCATCAGTTGTCCATTTAGTTGGGTTAATATTTTCGTAATTAAGCTCAACTAAAATCTTCTGGGTGAATTTAACACCTTTAGGTACATGAAGCTCTTTGTAAACGTTGTAAACACCTTGTGATGTTTTACCGTTAACAATCTCAAATAACTTTTCGATCAAAGTATTTTTAAGATCTTTTACAGCTTTATCATGTTTGTTATCCAATTTCTCTAACTGTGCTTTTTCTTCGGCTTTCGACGTTTTCTTGGCACGGCTAAATAATTTGGTATCAATAACCACACCTGCAATTGAAGGAGGGGTTTTTAAAGATGCATCCTTAACATCACCTGCTTTATCACCAAAAATGGCGCGTAACAGTTTCTCTTCTGGTGATGGGTCTGATTCGCCTTTCGGAGTGATCTTACCAATCAGGATATCGCCTTCTTTAACCTCGGCGCCTACACGGATAATACCGTCTTCGTCAAGATCTTTGGTAGCTTCTTCTGATACGTTAGGGATATCTGGTGTTAACTCTTCTTCACCACGTTTGGTATCACGTACCTCTAATTCAAACTCCTCTACGTGAAGTGAAGTAAAGATATCCTGAGATACAACGCGCTCAGAAATTACAATCGCATCCTCAAAGTTGTAACCTTGCCAAGGCATGAAAGCCACTTTTAAGTTACGCCCCAGTGCAAGTTCGCCTGCCTGTGTTGCGTAACCTTCGCAAAGCACTTCACCTTTTGATACCCTTTGGCCTTTTTTAACAATTGGCTTAAGGTTCATGGTAGTACTTTGGTTGGTTTTCTTAAACTTGGTTAAACGGTAGCTTTTTGAATCGCCATCAAAAGATATCAGGCGGTCAAGCTCGTTACGGTCATATTTAATACGGATTTCGTTAGCATCAACATATTCAACCACACCATCGCCTTCGGCATTAATAAGTGTACGTGAATCTTTTGCCACACGACCTTCCAAACCGGTACCAACAATTGGCGCTTCAGGGCGTAACAAAGGTACAGCCTGGCGTTGCATGTTTGATCCCATCAATGCACGGTTAGCATCATCATGTTCCAGGAACGGAATTAATGAAGCCGCGATAGAAGTGATCTGGTTTGGAGCAATATCCATTAAGTCAAGTTTCTCCGGATCAATGATCGGGAAGTCACCTTCAAAACGTGCTTTTACTTTTGGTAAAGCAAATACACCGTTATCATCATAATGCGCGTTGGCCTGGCCAATTGTTTTACCATCTTCATCTTCGGCAGATAAATAGATAACCGGCTCATTAACCTGTACTTTACCTTCAACCACACGTTTGTACGGTGTTTCAATAAAGCCTAAATTATTGATTTTGGCGTGTACGCAAAGTGACGAGATCAAACCAATGTTTGGTCCTTCCGGAGTTTCGATGGTACATAACCTACCGTAGTGGGTATAGTGTACGTCACGAACCTCGAAACCAGCACGCTCACGTGACAGACCACCGGGCCCAAGGGCTGACAGACGACGCTTGTGCGTGATCTCTGCCAGTGGATTGGTTTGGTCCATGAACTGTGATAACTGGTTTGTTCCGAAGAACGAGTTGATCACAGATGATAATGTACGCGCGTTTATCAGGTCAGTAGGAGTAAATACTTCGTTGTCGCGGATGTTCATACGCTCACGAATAGTACGTGCCATACGAGCCAAACCAACACCAAACTGAGCATATAACTGCTCACCCACTGTACGAACACGACGGTTTGACAAGTGATCAATATCATCCACCTCGGCTTTTGAGTTGATCAGTTTGATCAAATATTTAACGATGGCGATGATATCCTGTTTGGTTAAAACCTTGGTTTCATCAGAAGTGTTCAGTTTTAATTTACGGTTGATGCGGTAGCGGCCCACATCACCTAAATCATATCTCTTATCTGAGAAAAACAAACGATCGATGATACCACGTGCAGTTTCCTCATCAGGTGGTTCGGCGTTACGTAACTGACGGTAGATGTGTTCAACCGCTTCTTTCTCAGAGTTTGAAGTATCCTTCTGTAAAGTATTGTATATAATGGTATAATCACCGCTGGTCGACGCATCTTCCTTGTTAAGGATGATGGTTTTTACCCCAGCGTCAATGATCATATCGATATGGTCATCTTCTAATACGGTTTCACGCTCAAGGATGATCTCGTTACGGTCAATAGATACCACTTCACCTGTATCTTCATCGACAAAATCTTCAACCCATTTTTTAAGCACCCTTGCAGCAAGCTTACGGCCGATGAATTTCTTCAGGCCAGATTTGCTTACTTTTACTTCGTCGGCCAGTTCAAATAACTCTAAGATGTCTTTATCAGAGTCATAACCAATAGCACGCAGTAATGTGGTAACCGGGAATTTCTTTTTACGGTCAATATAAGCATACATCACGTTGTTAACGTCTGTAGCAAACTCAATCCATGAACCTTTGAAAGGTATAACACGGGCCGAGTATAATTTTGTACCGTTGGTGTGGCGGCTTTGGCCAAAGAATACACCAGGTGAACGATGTAATTGAGATACAATTACACGCTCGGCACCATTGATCACAAAAGTACCTTTAGGAGTCATATAAGGGATAGTACCCAAATAAACGTCCTGTACAATTGTTTCAAAATCTTCGTGCTCCTCATCATTACATGAAAGGCGCAACTTGGCTTTTAATGGTACACTATAAGTTAATCCGCGTTCGATACACTCTTGTATATCATAACGTGGCGGATCAATAAAGTAATCCAGAAACTCTAAAACGAAGATGTTTCTTGAATCTGAAATAGGAAAATTTTCAGCAAACACTTTAAACAAACCTTCTTTATAGCGGTTGTCTGAGGTGGTTTCCAATTGAAAAAATTCCTGGAAAGATTGCAACTGAACATCCAGGAAATCGGGGTAATCAAGTACCTTTCTACTGGTTGCAAAGTTTACTCTTTGATTAATGTTGTTTGCCAAGGTGTTTAATTTTTAGTTTATTAATAAACTTCTGTAGACGTGAGATTTGAGATGTGAGATTTGAGATTGGAAATAGTTTCAGAGATGAAAGCCCGTTAAAAATAACAGGCAACAAACTCATATCCCATAATCTCATATCTAAGGCTCATATCCAAACCTTTATAAACAGCAATAGACCCCGACCAAAAAGGTCGGAGTCTCATGCTATATTCTTATTGGGTTAACTTATTTAACCTCAACTACTGCTCCAGCTTCTTCTAATTGTTTTTTCAAAGATTCAGCTTCTTCTTTAGTTACACCAGTTTTAACTTCTTTTGGTGCACCGTCAACAAGATCTTTAGCTTCTTTCAAACCTAAGCCAGTTAAGTCTTTTACTAATTTAACAACTGCTAATTTAGCGCCACCTGCTTCTTTCAGGATAACGTCAAATGCAGTTTGTACTGCTTCAGCAGCAGGAGCGTCATCGCCACCAGCCGGAGCAGCAGCAACAGCAACAGCTGCAGCAGCAGGCTCAATACCATACTCGTCTTTTAAGATCTGAGCTAATTCGTTTACTTCTTTTACTGTTAAGTTTACCAACTGTTCAGCAAACGCTTTTAAATCCGCCATTTTATTTAAATTTTACTTTTAATGCTTTTTGTTTTTTAATATCGAACTTTATTAAGGTGTTCGGTTAACCTCTTTCCTGTAATGTTTTTACAAGGCCAGCAATAGTGTTTCCGCCTGATTGTAATGCAGAAATAACATTTTTGGCTGGTGATTGCAATAATCCTATAACTTCGCCAATCAGCTGTTCTTTTGATTTCAACTTGATCAATGTATCGATCTGGTTGTCGCCAATAAATATAGCTGAATCAATATAAGCAGCTTTTAAAACTGGTTTATCACCTTTTTTCCTTAATTGTTTGATCAACTTTGCCGGAGCAGTCGCTGATTTTGAGAAAAGGATTGATGAAGAACCTTTTAATACTTCAAATATTGGCTCGTAATCGCCACCGGCAGCTTCCATAGCTTTTTTAATCAAGCTATTTTTTGCTACTTTCATCGTGATCTCACTTTGAAAACACTGACGACGAATATCGTTGATCTTTGCAACTGATAGATCAGAGGTATCAGTAATATAGAAATTACCAAACTCTTTCATTTGCTCAGTAAGGGCAAGAACAAGGTCGTATTTTTCTTCTTTATTCATGATTAGATCCCCGCTACTGATTTAGTTTCAACTGTAATCCCTGGAGACATAGTAGAAGAGATATGAATACTCTTGAAATATGTTCCTTTTGCAGCAGATGGTTTTAATTTTGAGATAGTTTGCAATACTTCTAATGCATTCTCATAAATTTTATCTGCAGGGAAAGATGCTTTTCCTATTGAGGTGTGGATGATACCTGTTTTATCAACTTTGAAGTCGATCTTACCGCCTTTTACCTCAGTTACAGCTTTTCCAACTTCTGGAGTTACTGTACCTGATTTAGGGTTTGGCATAAGGTTACGCGGGCCTAAAATTCTACCCAAACGCCCTACCTTAGCCATCACACTTGGCATAGTGATGATAATATCAACGTCAGTCCATCCGCCTTCAATCTTGGCAATATAATCATCCAAACCTACAAAATCCGCACCTGCATCTTTAGCTTCTTGTTCCTTATCAGGAGTACAAAGCACCAATACACGTACAGTTTTACCGGTTCCATGAGGTAATGTTGCAATACCACGTACCATTTGATTGGCTTTACGAGGGTCAACACCTAAACGAACGTCTATATCAACTGATGAATCAAATTTAGTTAAGGTTAATTCCTTTACCAAAGCTGATGCAGCTTCTAATGAATACGATTTGTTTGCCTCAATTTTGGACATTGCCGCTTTTTGATTTTTTGTTAATCTAGCCACTGTCTTAAACTGATTTTGTATAAATTAATAATTTTAGATCCGTGATTTGAGATTTGAGATTTGAGATTTTAAAAATCCGAAATCGAAAATCCGAAATCCGAAATCTTTTTAGTTCCAGGGAGCCGTACCTGTTACGGTTATTCCCATACTACGGGCAGTACCTGCCACCATTTTCATGGCTGATTCTACAGTAAATGCGTTCAGATCTACCATTTTATCTTTAGCAATAGTCTCAACCTGTTCCCAGTTAACTTTGGCAACTTTTTTACGGTTAGGCTCTGCTGAACCACTCTTTAAACCTGTTACTTCCAATAACTGGATTGCAACGGGAGGAGTTTTGATGATAAATTCGAAAGATTTGTCAACATAAACAGTAATCAAAACAGGCAACACCTTTCCAGCTTTATCCTGGGTACGTGCATTAAATTGCTTGCAAAACTCCATGATGTTCACACCTTTTGCACCCAATGCAGGGCCAATTGGAGGTGATGGGTTTGCGGCGCCGCCTTTAACTTGCAGCTTTACCATTGCACCGATCTCTTTTGCCATTTTAATTTACTTTAATTATAACTCAATGTTAGTAAGTGGAAGCTAAGTAACATTTAAGGTTTTTAGATCTGAGATGTTAGATATGAGATTTGAGACTCCTATCTTATTTACAAACCTGTATATTTTATTAAAAATTTGATTAATTTGATTTTCAATGTCTCACATGTAAAATCTCATATCTCAAATCTATTCTTTCTCTACCTGCATGTAATTCAATTCAAGCGGCGTACGGCGCCCGAATATCTTTACCATTACTTTCAATTTCTTTTTCTCTTCGTTAACTTCTTCGATAACGCCGCTAAAACCGTTGAAAGGTCCGTCCATTACTTTTACGTTTTCGCCGATGTAGTAAGGAACGTTCATTGTTTCGCCCTGGGCACTCATTTCGTCAACCTTACCTAAAATACGGTTAACTTCGGCCTGGCGCAGTGGGATAGCATTGCCGGCTTTATCGCCTAAAAATCCTATAACACTGTTAATATTTTTGATGATGTGTTCAGTTTCGCCATCAAGTACGGCTTCCATCAACACATAGCCCGGGAAATAGTTACGCTCTTTAGCGATCTTCTTTCCGTCGCGCATCTGGTAGTACTTTTCGGTAGGTATTAATACCTGTGGTACTAAATGCGTAATGCCCAAACGACTAATTTCGGCATCTATATATTGTTTAACCTTTTTTTCTTTACCACTAATGGCCCTCACCACATACCACTTCAATTGATCACTCATCGTTATCTCCTAAAAATTATGTAAGTGAATTATAAAATGCCTTTAGCAGGTAAGCTATGATTTGATCCATACCTAAAACAACCATGGCAATGATGATAGCAGCAACCAGTACCAATACGGCACTGCTTTGCAACTCGCGCCAGGTTGGCCAGGTTACCTTTTCAGTTAACTCGATGTATGATTCCTTAATATATTCTGCTACGCCAGCCATTTGCTTATTTGCTTTATGCACGGGAACAAGGATTCGAACCCTGATCAAAGGTTTTGGAGACCTCTATTCTACCGTTGAACTATTCCCGTGTATATAATTATAATAAGAAAACATAAGTTTACTTTTAACGGTAAACTTATGTTTCCAATTAACCTTTTTGAAATTGTTATTTCAATATTTCAGTTACCTGACCAGCACCTACTGTTCTGCCACCTTCACGGATAGCGAAACGTAAGCCTTTTTCCATTGCAATAGCGTTGATCAGCTTTACAGTGATTGTAACGTTATCACCTGGCATAACCATTTCTACACCTTCGGCTAATGAAATCTCACCAGTTACGTCAGTTGTACGGAAATAGAATTGCGGACGGTATTTGTTGAAGAATGGAGTGTGACGGCCACCTTCTGCTTTTGATAATACGTAAACTTCTGCTTTGAAATCAGTGTGTGGAGTTACTGAACCTGGTTTGCAAATAACCATACCACGACGGATATCAGTTTTTTCAATACCACGTAACAATAAACCTACGTTGTCACCAGCCTCACCGCGATCAAGTATCTTACGGAACATCTCAACACCAGTTACAGTTGATTTCAAGTTTTCAGCACCCATACCAAGGATGTCAACTTGCTCACCTGAGTTGATTACACCACGCTCAATACGACCGGTAGCAACAGTACCACGACCAGTGATTGAGAACACGTCTTCAACAGGCATTAAGAAAGGCAATTCAGTTAAACGTGGAGGGATAGGGATGTAGCTATCAACAGCATCCATAAGCTCCATAATTTTACCAACCCAGGTAGGATCGCCGTTAAGACCACCTAATGCAGAACCCTGGATAACTGGGATATCATCACCTGGATATTCGTAGAATGATAATAATTCACGAATTTCCATTTCTACTAATTCTAATAATTCCGGATCATCAACCATGTCAACCTTGTTCATGAAAACAACAAGCGCAGGTACACCTACCTGACGTGCCAACAGGATGTGCTCGCGGGTTTGTGGCATCGGACCATCAGTAGCAGCAACCACAATGATTGCACCGTCCATCTGAGCAGCACCGGTAACCATGTTTTTCACATAATCCGCGTGACCTGGACAGTCAACGTGAGCATAGTGACGGTTTGCAGTTGAATACTCAACGTGAGCCGTGTTGATGGTAATACCACGTTCTTTTTCTTCAGGAGCTGAGTCAATTGAATCAAATGAACGAGCTTCTGATAAACCTGCATCAGCTAATACTTTAGTGATAGCTGCAGTAAGGGTTGTTTTGCCGTGGTCAACGTGACCGATTGTACCGATGTTTAAGTGCGGTTTACTGCGGTCAAACTTTTCTTTTGCCATGATTTATAATTATTTGTAGGTTAATTTTTACTTAAAAATGTATTCTTTTACTCTTTACTCTCTTATTGAGCCAACAATGGGATTTGAACCCATGACCTCTTCCTTACCAAGGAAGTGCTCTACCCCTGAGCTACGTCGGCTTATTTTTTGTTCATTGGTTCACTCGTTTATTAGTTCATTGGTCTGTTCCGGCCGCCACTAATGAACAAATGAACTAACCGCCTAATGAACCAACCGAGCGGAAGACGAGGTTCGAACTCGCGACCTATAGCTTGGAAGGCTATCGCTCTACCAACTGAGCTACTTCCGCTTGTTTTAAATTCCAAAAACTAAACTCTAAACTCTAAAACAATTTTTAGAATTTAGAATTTAGTTATCTCTGGAACTTCCAGTGGGGAGAGAAGGATTCGAACCTTCGTAGCCGAAGCAGCGGATTTACAGTCCGCCCCATTTGACCGCTCTGGTATCTCCCCATTAGTTTGTTCCGGATTTACAATGTCCAAAGTTGAAGCTAAACATTATATCTCCGAAAAAAACTGAGCCTCCTATCGGGATCGAACCAATGACCTACTGATTACAAGTCAGTCGCTCTACCAGCTGAGCTAAGGAGGCTTATTTTAATTTACCCTTTCAATTTTTGAAACCCTTAAGGGCTCCGTTAATCGAGGCGCAAAACTAATAAGTTTTTTATATTTTAAAGAACTATTTTCATAAAAGTTTTCCGGGGTATTTTACTACGCTGGTGCCTCTCTGAAAGGGATTGCAAATCTACAAAAATTTAAGCCGTTGCAAAATTTTTTATCAAAAAAAATCGACAGGCTGTAAACCTGTCGATTTTAACCATAAAATGGCCGTTTTTATATTAAAATCCGTCTTCTGCTTCTGTTAAAATTGCCTTTTTGGCTGTAGCAGCAGCGATGGTTTTCTTCTGTTTATGCTTTTCAATCTGCTTGCGCAAGCTCTCAATGGCCAAATCTGTTGCCTCTTCAAAACTTTTGCATTTCTCTTTTGCAAAAATCTGGTTACCCGGCAACAATAGTTTAATCTCGGCTATTTTATTTGCCTCATCTTCCACATTCTCAAGCTTCAAATAAACTTCACCACTTATGATGTGGTCATAAAACGTATCCAGCTTATCAGCCTTTTTCTGAATAAAATCTAATAATTTTTTGTCTGCGGTAAAATGAATTGATTGCACTGTAATTTTCATGTTTCCTCCTGTGTTACGCCTTTGGATGGGCTTGTTTGTAAATAGACTTTAATCGTTCAACTGAATTGTGTGTATAAATCTGGGTCGCGCTCAGGTTGGCGTGGCCTAAAAGTTCTTTAATGGAGTTCAGGTCGGCTCCGTTGTTTAGTAAGCTTGTTGCAAATGTGTGCCTTAGTACGTGAGGGCTTCGTTTATTTTGGGTTGATATGTTTGAAAGGTATTTCTGCACTATCAGGTAAATTAAATTTGGGTATGCCTTGGCACCTTTACTTGTAACGATTAACATTAAGGAATTGTTATCAAAATTCTCATTTTTCTTCACCTCCATGTACTGCCCAAGTAATATCCTAAGTTCTGTATTGATGGGAATAATGCGCTCCTTATTGCGTTTTCCCAATACTTTTAAGGTACCTTCGTAGTCGTTAATATCACTGTCCTTCAGCCCCAAAAGCTCGGCCAGGCGCATGCCGGTGCCAAACAATATTTCAATGATCAGCTTATCACGGATGCCGGTAAAATCGTTTGTAAAAATATTGTCATCATTAAGCATTTTTGCCAGGCTATCGCCTTCCACAACAACCGGAAGTTGTTTGGGTACTTTTTGCGAACGGATCTTTGAAGTAGGATTTTGAGTGATGATCCCCTCCTGCAACAAAAACTTAAAGTATTTGCGCAAAGTGGCCATTTTGCGATTTACCGACCGACCGGTTAATTTTTGGTCGATAAGCTCAACCATCCAGTTACGAATATCGTGGTAGCTAATTTGATCGGGATGGGTAATAGTGGATTCGGGGGCAACTATGGCATTGCCAGGGTTGTTGAGGAAGCGCATGAATTGATCCAGGTCTGATTCATAGGCCGATACGGTGTGCGGTGAATACCGCTTTTCGTACTGAATATATTGGATAAAACGCTCTAAAAACATAAAAACTATTTGAACATCCAGAGATTGAATGTACAAATAGTTTTAATATAGTGTTAACAAATCTGAAAAAATTCTTTTAACAGAATTAAACAGTTTCGATATTCATATTTTGCTTGTAGATGGCATGTTTAACAACATGACGACGGGTTACAGACTTTTTCTCAAATGCCTGACGACTGCGAAGCTCTCTTAAAACACCAGTTTTTTCAAATTTCTTTTTGAAGCGTTTCAATGCTTTGTCTAATGATTCGCCGTCTTTTACGTTAATAATGATCATAATTTCCTAAATACCTCCTTTCAAGGGAGGGCAAAGTTAAGTATTTGGTTTTGAATATCAAATAGGTAAGGTGAATTTAGTTGAGTGGTTGATTGGGGAGAGTGGTTGATTAGGTTATTGAAGTCCTTATACAACTTGCATGTAGTCCTCATTATTTAACCAAAATTTCATTTGACCAGACCATATTGTTCGTTTCGGGTCGTAGCATAAGTTCATCTGGGTTAAACATATGAAGTTGATCATTGCTCCAGTACTTATAAAGATTCATCCCAATTTTAATTTTTGTATTTCTATTTTTCAAATCGAATGTCTTAATAGGCACATATATAGTAATCGATTGATCGGGAAAAACTTTTATCGTTGTAGGGAAATTACTGTAACAGATCATCTTTACAACACTAAATTTATTATTATCCGGTTTATAAATATCCGTCCACGAGCATTTCATATTAATGTACTCTAAAGTATCCTTTGAATTATTATTCAATTTTACCGGACACATGGTAACTAAGCATTTTCGCTTCAAAATACTCCTTTTAGATATATTTAAATCATAAACAATACTATCCCGTAATTTCGCTATCTTATTTTCATCTATACTTATGGAATATTTATCCCGATCAGTTTTAGTAAGTGGCGGAAAAAATGCGTCCATAGGCCGTTTTAACCAACGAGCTTTTATATTTGCTATATCCCTTTTGTAATTATAATGCTTGTTTTCAACTTCAACTGTTTCAACATCAGACCAAAGGACATTGGCTCCAGAGATCGTTACTTTCTTGAGAATAGAGGGAATGTCGTCTCTTCCCCATTTTAGCAGGCTTATACCAACTTTGAATTTGAAGGCACTAACAGGCCTCAGTTTAAACTTCCCAATCAAATTTCCTTCAATCCCTCTATGTGGCGGGATTAGTAACATCTCTGTGCTATCAGGTGGCCAGTTATTGTCAATTATAGTTATATCGGGATTATCTATATGAAAAAACCTGGAAGTCAAACAGCCCGCCCCTACGTACTTCACTGTATCATCAGAGTTATTAATTAAAAAATAAGTAATGTGTAAAAATTGTTCAGGGTTGCCCATCGCATAAATGCCCAGATCTGCCCTATCAATAAATAGCGATAAATTAGGTTTTGATATTTTCTTTGTTGAGCAACCAGAAATCAAATGGCATTTAAAGCCCCCCTCTTTGCCCCCATCATCTGCCTTACAAACTGTTGTTAACAGGAATAAAATCAATAAAAAGCTAAAATTCTTAAACTGGCCTCTATTCATGTATCTTAACATAAAATCCTCTTTACAAATACTCGCCTGAAATTAGCTTATTTTCAGGCGGGTATTTGTTAAAAAGATTTAAATATTACCTCTATCTCACCTCAACACTTCCCTGCTTATTACAATCTTCTGAATCTCACTTGTCCCCTCTCCTATGGTACATAGCTTGGCATCGCGGTAGTATTTCTCAACAGGGAAGTCTTTGGTATAGCCGTACCCGCCGAAGATCTGTACAGCCTCGGTAGCGGTACGCACTGCGGTTTCTGATGCAAAGTATTTGGCCATGGCCGATTGTTTGGTTACCGGCAGGTGGCGGTTCTTCAAGTCCGCCGCCTGCATTACCAATAGTTCGGCGGCTTCAATTTCGGTAGCCATGTCGGCCAATTTGAAAGCTATGCCCTGGAAATTACTTATCGGTTGGCCAAACTGCCGGCGCTCCTTTGAATAACTTACCGCTGCCTCAAAAGCACCCTTCGCAATCCCTAAGGATAACGCCGCAATAGAGATGCGGCCACCATCCAGCACCGTCATGGCTTGTTTAAAGCCTTCGCCCTCTACGCCCAACAAATTCTGTTTAGGTACCCGGCAATTATCAAAGATCAGCTCGGTAGTTTCGGAGGCACGCATGCCCAGTTTATTTTCCTTTTTGCCATGGGTGAAGCCAGGCGTGCCCTTTTCAATAACCAATGCCGAGATGCCGCGCGAATCACCTTTATTACCGGTGCGCACCATTACCACAGCCACATCTCCCGATTTACCATGGGTGATCCAATTTTTGGAGCCATTAACTATATAATGATCGCCATCCAAAACGGCGGTGGTGTTCATGCCTAAGGCATCAGATCCTGTATTGGCTTCGGTTAGGCCCCAGGCGCCAAGCCATTGGGCGGTAGCCAGTTTGGGCAGCCATTTGTGTTTTTGCTCTTCGCTGCCAAAGGCCAGGATGTGGCCGGTGCATAGCGAGTTATGGGCGGCCAATGATAAACCAATCGAGCCACAAACTTTGGCTATCTCCACAATAACGGTAACATATTCAAAATACCCAAAGCCCGAGCCGCCATAGATCTCGGGCACTACTACCCCCATCATACCCAGCTCACCTAATTGCTTAAATAGTTCGATTGGGAAATGTTGGGCCTCGTCCCATTCCATTACGTGAGGTTTAATGTTGCGTTCGGCAAAATCTTTGGCCATTTGGCCTACCATACGCTGATTTTCGTTTGCAGAAAAGTCGAATCCGCCTAATACCGGACCGTCTGAAAGTAGGGTTTCCATACTAATTTATATAACTGGTTATACAAATTAACGATTTAATTATCAGCTTAGTTTTAATAAAATGAGCCTAAAATATAGTACAGAATGGTATTGGGTATGAATAATAGGTTTAGTTTAAATAGGGTGGTTTTGGGGATAGGGAAACAACAAAAAATATTTTCAAAAAAAAGTTAAAAGTGGATTAAAATCCAGTCAATTATTTAGGAAGAGAGGTTTTGAGCCCTCTTTCAAGATCATCCATTGCTTATCGAAATCGATGATCTGCCCAATTCCATTTATCCTTTGTCCATAAATCTTGAATCCAACTATGGGCGTTGCCTGCGGCCGGGCTCTATGCTCATACTGCACAGGCCTTAGCCACATTGGCCGGTATCCGCGACGATCCCTAACGCAAAAAATTGCCTGAACCTTGATTCATCGGATTAAAAGATTACCAGGATTATTGATTAACTTGACTCCCATTTCAATGAACTAATACTCCGCCAGCACCACCAGGGTATCGCTAATAGGCGCTATCCGCTCCCTGCCTTTTAAAAAGCCAAGCTCAACCACAAAAGAGAAACCGGCTACTATACCGCCCATCTCCTGGATCAGTTCGCTGGCCGCGGTTACGGTGCCCCCGGTTGCTAACAAGTCGTCGTGGATAAGGATATGTTGACCGGGTTCAAACGCATCGGTATGGCATTCAATAACGGCCTCGCCATATTCTAATTTATAGGCCTTCCTCTTTATGGTATAAGGTAATTTACCCGCTTTGCGTATCGGTACAAAAGGGATCCCCAATTTTGTGGCCAGCGTTAACCCAAATAAAAACCCGCGGCTTTCAATACCTGCTATCACATCAATGCGGGTGCCTTTCAATTGCTCCACAAATGCGGCTATAATGTTATCGCACAGTGCTGGCTCTTTTAAAATGGGGGTTATATCTTTAAAAACAATTCCCGGTTTAGGGAAGTCTGGAATATCGCGGATGGCTTTTTTTATTTGCTCGGCTATCATTTGAAAACTAAATAAGGCCCAATTTTACGCAAAATTCCGTCATCAAGTATGGCAATATTTTTCATATCGGCTAATGACTCATAATCGCCGTGTTGATTGCGGTATTCTAAAATGGCGTTCATCTGCTTAAAGCTTAAATACGGGAAACGCCTGAGCTGATCGAAAGTGGCTATATTTACATTCAATTTAACTACGTGTTTACCATCTACAGCAACGCCATTTTTTATCTCGGCATATTTGGCATCATCCAATCCAAATACCTCTTTTAGCTGTTCCTTATCATAAAAGCCCCCTATCCTATCGCGGTACCGCACAATCCGCCTGGCAAACGATGGTCCTATACCACGGATGGTAGTTAGCTTTGCCGAATCGGCGGCGTTTATTTCAATGACCACGCCCGGCGCTGCTTTCTTAGCATAATGATCGCTTGCCGGCAAATTGATATACGGCTCCAGGCGTTTATAATCTACATCGGTAATGGAGTACATCTTTTTAACATCTGCCTTACTGTAAAACCTGCCTCCTTTAGCTTCGTAATTTCTGATCACCTGTACCTGCTGCGCCGAAAGGCCTAATTTTTCCCAATCGGCAAGAGGTAAGTTATTTGGGTTAAAAGTAAACAGGGGAGTATTTGCCTGCTTTTTACTATCTGTTGGTGATCCATCATCGGGCAAACCGGTTTTAGCTTTATTAAGCATAGCGGCCGCTTTATCAAAGGCATTAAAATTTATTGTATTATCTTTGCGGTTTGCCTGATAAACATATGGCGCGGCTAAAACCAATGCCATTAAAATAATTACTACCACCATACCGTTCCATTCCTTTTTTGTGATGGACAGGTAGTTTTTAATATACGCCTTCATTTATATATGTTACCAGGTGTTAAATTAAATAAAATTTCAGGATATTTATTTGTTAATCAAATACATTGTTATTAAAAAATGAAAGTAATAACCACCGAAGAGTTTGCCAAAGCCACAAAACTGGATAAGCTGAAAATGCCTGGCCTGGCCGCTTTATTGATGGAGCTCATGAAAATTAACCAGGTTAACGAGCTTTTTGCAGCAGCGCAACCTAAACAAGGCATCGAATTTATTGATGCTATTTTAGAGGGCTGCGGTATAGATATCGAGTTTGATGAACGCGAACTAAGGAATATCCCCAAAACGGGCTCGTTTATAGCCATTGCCAACCACCCATATGGTGGTATTGAAGGCCTTGTGCTGCTAAAAATGCTGCTAACCGTAAGGCCCGATGCAAAACTGATGGCCAATTTCCTGCTTAAAAAGATCCCTAACCTAAGCGATTTTTTCATAGCTGTAAACCCTTTTGAAAACGTTGAGCATTCTTCAAGTATCAGCGGCTTAAAAAACACGCTTGAGCTTTTAAACAGTGGCACCCCAATTGGAATTTTCCCCGCCGGTGAGGTATCAACCTTTAAGGTAGAGCAGCAGCAGGTAACCGATAAGCTTTGGCACCCGGTTGTTGGCAAAATTATAGCAAAAGCAAAAGTGCCTGTTGTACCTATTTATTTCCACGGCAATAATGGTTTGCTGTTTAATCTGCTCAGCCTTATTCATCCGGCATTGCGTACTGCAAAGCTACCGTCGGAGTTGTTCAATAAACACGGCCACACCATTAAACTGCGCATAGGTAAACCAATTAATGTATTGGAGGTGCCCGATTATAACAACAGCTCAAAACTGCTCAACTTTTTACGCGCTCGCACTTATGCCTTAGGCACCGGTTTGGAGGAGGAGAAGAAAATTTTCAACCCGCGCAACCTATTTAAGATCAAACGCGAGCCTCAAGAAATTGTCCCGGAAATCAGTTCGGCCATATTGGAAAGAGAAGTGGAGCCGCTGCGCGATAATTACAAGGTGTGGACCGAAAAAAACTATGAGGTTTTTATTGTGCCAACCTCGGTGATCCCCAATGTGATCCGCGAAATTGGCCGCCTGCGCGAAATTACCTTCAGGGAAATTGGTGAAGGATCAAACAAAGCCATCGATCTGGATGAGTATGATATTTATTATAACCACCTGTTCATTTGGGATTTTGAAGCAAAGCTGATTGTAGGTGCATACCGCATTGGCCTTGGCGATGAGATCTTTTACAGCGTTGGTAAAAAGGGGTTTTATGTAAATGAGCTATTTAAGCTTAAAACCCAGTTTACGCCGGTATTGCGCAAAAGCCTTGAGCTGGGCCGCTCATGGATCCGCAAGGAATACCAAACCAAACCCCTGCCACTGTTTTTATTGTGGAAAGGGATCCTTAAGTTTTTAATTGATAACCCACGCTACCGTTATTTAATAGGGCCGGTAAGCATCAGCAACGCATTCTCCAAATTTTCCAAATCGTTAATTGTTGATTACATTAACCGTAACCACTTTGATCATGAGCTGGCACAATATGTTAAGCCCCGTAAAAAATTCAAAGTTGATTTTGCAAGCATTGATACCGACCTGCTGATGGCCGGCGAAGACAGTTTTAAAGGGCTGGATAACCTGATATCGGAAGTAGAAACCCGCAACATGAAGGTGCCTGTACTGCTGCGCCAGTATATTGCCCTTAATGCCAAGATCATCAGCTTTAACATCGACCCTAAATTTGCCGATTGCCTTGATGGTTTCCTGGTGCTGGATCTGGAACAGGTGCCACAGGATATTTTGGATAAATTGGGTAAAAATTTGTAAGAAACAAAGGGGAAGCATGATAGGTGGCGATTGAAATGGAAATGACAACGCGCCGAAAGACTTACGAAGTTTTTCAAACTTCGTAAGTCTGGATTCTACACCATGTCATTGCGAGTTGTAAAATCCGCGGACTGTGAAGGTGGACATGACAATATAAAATTATGTCATTGCGAATAATAAAATCCAGGGGACTCTGAAGGGGAAATGACGTAAAAGTTTGTCATCCTGAGGAACGAAGGATCTTCTTCGCCCTGCTAATTGCAGACTTTTCTAACGAAGAAGATCCTTCACTACGTTCAGGCTCCCACAGGACAGGTTTTCCGCATGATGTATACTTAGCGTGTGGGGTGCTGAAACAAGTTCAGCATGACAGCGGGGTTAAAGGGGGTTGTCATTTCCCCCTTCACAGTCCGCGGGATTTTATTATTCGCAATGACATAGCTTTATATTGTCCTTCCACTGTCTGCCGTATTTTACAACCCGCAATCTTCCTTACTTCATTTACTTTTATAAAATATTTAGGTACATTTATTGTGCATGAAAGGCATCACCAGCCAACCTTCCTGTGCAATTGATGAATGTTAAACCGAATGCCTGCAAACAGGTGTAATGAGCAATACAACCGATAAGTATCACAAGCAAATTGAGCGCAACGATAAGCATCTTAACCCCCTTTTTGATATCAAAGAGGTTTCTAAAAGATCTTATCAGCTGGGATTAGCCGCGCTTTTTACGGGTATAGGCCTTTCTGTTTATGATGCCTATGCCGGCATCTATGTTTCTTCGTTTTTGGTGGCTTGCTTCTGCTTCGCCATTTTATTATTCATGCTGCTCAAGTACCAGGGTGTAGTTTTAAACCTAACCATATCCATCATCTATTTGATTTGCGCGCTCCTCATTTTTTCGGTTGTATTAGAAGGTCTACAGTCTGACGCGTACCTATATTTTTTCCCCGTACTGATAGCTGTCCCTATAGTGATAGATTTGAAACAGGTAAGGTACAAACAGATTTTTATTTACATCTCGGTCATCCTGCTTTCATTCGGCCTCAGCATCATTATAGGGCGCACCATGCAGCCCTTAGAGAGTTTTACTGTAGCTCAAATTAATAAGCTGGCTATTGTTAACCGTATTGTAGCTATCTCATCAACCATCGTATTCGCGGTAGCTTATATCTTTTTTGAAAAGATGTATATCAATGAACTAACAGCGCAAAGTAAACAGGTTATTAATACCCGCACCCAGTTTTTGGCTACTATGGGACATGAGTTACGAACACCATTAAACGGCATTATTGGTACCATTGCCCTGATGAAGGACGATCCGATGGATCAAGCGAAATATATGCAGATCCTGCAATACTGCTCAGACCATATGCTGAAACAGGTGAACGACATTCTTGACTTTAATAAAATAGAGGCCGGCCAATTAGAGAACCACCCGGTAAAAGTTAACCTGCGAAATCTTTTGCTCAACTCGGGGCTGCCTTTCCTTGCGGCTTTCAGACAAAAGGGCCTAAAGCTTGATATCGACATCGACCCGCAATTAAATATTATTGTGCTGGCCGATGATCTCCATCTAATACAAATTATCAATAACCTTTTTGCAAACGCCCTCAAATTCACCGAAAGCGGGTACATCAGGCTTAAAGCCGATTGTATCCATAAAACTGAAAAGCATATTGAGGTTAATATTAGTGTGCAGGATTCTGGCATTGGGATAGATAGTGATGACCAGGAACTGATATTTGAAAGCTTTTACCAGGTTTATAATGAAAATACCAGGCAAATGGTTGGTACCGGCCTTGGCCTTACCAATTGCCTGCGCTTGTTAAAGTTAATGAACAGCACGCTTGTTTTGGTGAGTGATAAAGATAAGGGGAGCACTTTTAGCTTTAAATTGACACTGGAGTATCCCGAAGATCAATATCAGCTTAAAGAGCAGGGCATTATACCAGGCGATAACCTGGCCGGCGTTAAGGTGTTGTTAGTTGAAGATAACAAGATCAATATGCTGGTGGCAAAAAAGTGCCTTACCGGCTTTGAAGCCATTGTTACCGGTACTTACAACGGCCGGGAAGCACTTGACGAATTAGCGCTGAATCAAAATTATCACATTATTTTAATGGACCTGGAAATGCCGGTAATGAACGGCTACACTGCTATTTACGAAGTAACCAGGCTATACCCATCCATCCCTGTAATTGCATTTACAGCCTCGCTTGTTGATGATAAAATGCTAAAAGATTTGCTTGATAGTGGTTTTGTTGATTGCATCCTGAAACCTTTTGCCCCGCAAACGGTGTTGACTACTGTTTTGAAGCATTTAAGGGCGGAGTCACTTGTGGATAGGTAGGATAGTGGTTAAGTGTGCCTATAAAACTATGTCATTGCGAGTTGTAAAATTTCGCGAAATTCTGAAGGTAGAATGACAATATAAAGCTATGTCATTGCGAGGAACGAAGCAATCGCGAACTGTGCAGATTCGCCCTGTATAGCATGCGATTGCTTCGTGCCTCGCAATGACATGGTGGACTTGTCATGGGTAGGCACGAAGCAATCGCGAACGGTACAGAGCCGGCCTGTAAAGTATGCGATTGCCCGGCAGTATCGAATCACAACTTCGCCATGTCATTGCGAGGAACGAAGCAATGACATAGCTTTAACTATTACCACTCAAATTTAATACATAAACAAAAAGTCCCTGCCGATAACGGCAGGGACTTTTTATATTACGTTGTTTGGTGATTAGAACGCGTAGCGGATACCAAACTGCATTTGCCAGCGGGATGCAAACAAATCAACTGAATATGGCAATCCTGGATCCTGGAAAGTATATTTTGGATAAGTTGTTGCTGCATTAGCAAATGATGGTGTTGTTTTTGGCGTTAAACCAATGCTTGATGTTGAGTTAAAGGTGTTAGCAGAGAAATAGTACTGCCCCCATTTTTTGTTCAACAGGTTGGTTAAGTTAACAATATCATAAGTGAAAGTGATCACTTGTTTGTGTTTACCGTTACCAAATTTAAAGTCCTGGGCAAAACGGAAATCAAGTTGGTTATTCCATGGTGTAAACGCTGCGTTACGTTGTGTGAAATTACCACGACGTGATGACAGGTAGCTGTTTTTATTGATGAACGCATCAAAAGCGGCAGCTTGCTGCGCAGCTGTCTGGCCACCTACTATGTCGGTAAAGAAATTAACAGTTTCGCCTTGTTTAGGAATATAAGCTAAACTAACTTGTTGACCTGTTCCATCAATAGCGCTTGGGTAAAAACCATAAGTGTATGGGTTACCAGATTGTGCGCTGAAGAAGAAGCTGAAGTTTGCAGTATAGTTTTTAGCAGCATCCCAGTCATGACGGATGTTGACGTTTGACACAATGCGGTGACGGATATCAAAGTTTGAGTTAGCCAAACCCGGGTTGTTAGGGTTTAAAGCCTGGTTTAACTGCCAGTTTGATTCCATTGAGTTACGGATACCGTTGGTTACATCTTTTGAATGACCGTAAGTATATGCCACATTACCGCTTAAACCAAATGGGAAGGTTTTACCAACCTGGGCGGTTAAGCTATAACGGTAACCAAGGCTTGTGTTTGATAACTCATAAGCGTTGGTAAATGATGGGCTTACTTTTTGGTTAACAAATATTGGCTGTTGTTTTTGGGTATCGTAAGTGTAGTATGTTACACTATCCTTGGTATTCACTTGTTGGAATTTCAAATCGTGGATAGTTTTGGTATAAATACCTTCAACAGTAAATTTCCACTGATCATCAGTTGTATAATCAAAAGCTAAGCTGCTTCTCCAAACCTGCGGCATTTTAAAGTTGTTGTCAATTAAATCCACCTGGGTTGGGCCTGTAGCGGCAGTATTTGCACCTTGTTGATTAACGTAGTTTAAACCACCGTTAGGCGCAATTTGTACCGGGTTAGTACCTGCTTTTTGAGCTGCTTTGCTATCATAAGCACCGTAGGTTGTACCGTTGTTATAAAACGCGTAACCAAACCATGCAAAAGGAACACGACCAGTAAAGAAGCCGCTACCACCACGAACGATCAGGCTTTGATCGCCGTTAACGTCATAGTTAAATGATACACGTGGGTTAAATTCAACATTGCTCAAATAATTTTGCTTAATGTCTCTTGGCTTAGTGTAAGTGAACGTGTTTCCGTAGTTAGGATCAGAAACTGCTCCGGTTGTTTTGCTGCTTAAAGGCTGTTTGTTAGGTACGCCAGCGTAATCTAAACGTAAAGCTGCAGTCAGTTTAAAGTTATCAGTAAGCTGAATTTCGTCCTGCCCATATAAGCTTAACAGGTTAACTTTAAATTGAGCTGATGGGTTAGCTAAAATGTAATCCCTGGTGTTATCAGTGTAGTTGTAGTTAGCACGTACACGTGAAGGAACATTATTGATAAAGTTTTCAATGCTGCTGTAAGCAACACGACCATTCCAGGCATTTACGAAGTTATAAGTAATGTTATAAAACTCGTTGTGTGTACCAAAAGTAAAGGTATGTCTTCCTTTAGTAAGTGTAAAGTTATCGGTAAACTCGGTAGTTTTCTGGTGCATGTCAAAAATAGCAGCCTCACGGTCGGTACCCATAAATATGGTTGTACCTGGTGTACGGCCGGTTATTTCAATTTGTGGCAACGATGGATCTGAATTAGGATCACGGAAATCATGTACGTTTGAGTAACCTAAAACCAAGCTATTGCTCGCATCATTTGAAAACCTTGTTTTTAACTCGGCAACTGTTGATGTTGAGTTGTTATGAGAGGTATAATCAATACCACCAAAACGGAAGTTTTGCTGATCGCGCTCTAAGTTTGTAGCTGTAGATGTGATGGTATTGTTACGGATAGTTAACTGGTTATTATCGTTGATATTCCAATCCAAACGGTTAAAGAATTTGTTTGAATGTGAATAGATTGAAGTATTTTGATAAGTACCTGGGCTTACACCGGTATATTTGGTGAATGCTGTAGCTAAGTTTTGCGCATCAGTTAAGCTCAGGATCTGGCTTGAACCGCTTGCATCTGCACCACGAATAACCGGGTCCTGACGGCGTGCAATCTCCTCATTTGTAAAGAAGAATAATTTGTTTTTGATGATAGGAAAACCTAAACGGATACCTGTTTGGTAATCGTGGAAAGTTGATGGTAGTTTTGAGCCATCGCCACCAGCAGCAGCAGAAGCATTGTTAGGACCTACCAAAAACGCACCGCGACCGAAACCGTAGATTGAACCGGTAAAATCATTGGTACCACTACGGGTTACCGCGTTGATACTACCACCTAATACGTTACCAATCTTAATATCATAAGGAGCAACTAATACCTGTACATCCTGGATAGCATCTAATGATACCGGGCTTGTACGTGTGCTGCTACCAACCTGGCCAGATGCATTGTTTTGACCACCTAATGATGGGCTAAAACCAATTGCATCGTTATTAATGGCACCATCAAGCGTTACGTTATTGTAACGGTAGTTGGTTCCCTGGAAAGAGTTGTTGTTACTTTGTGGGGTTAACCTTGTTAAATCCTGCAAGCTACGGTTAATGGTAGGCAGGTTTTTAATTTGATTTTGGTTAATGCGGGTGCTTGCACCAGTTTTGGTACCACCGGCAGAAGCCTTAATTTTTACTTCAGATAAGGAAGTAGTTTCATCGGCAAGCGCAAAGTTGAAAGTTACGCTACCTAAACTTAGGTTAACATCATTTCTTTCTTCTTTTTTAAAGCCTACGAATGAAGCTGTGATGGTGTAAGGACCACCCGGGTTAACGTTAGCAATAGTGTAACGGCCGTCAGAATTGGTTTGTGAGCCGTAACGGGTGCCGGTACTGGTGTTAAGTACGGTAATAGTAACACCTGGCAGGGTTACGCCCTTCTGATCGGTAACTTTACCACTAACTAATGACGTTGTAATTTGCGCGCTGGCAACATTAGCAACCCCAATAATCAGCAGTGATAAAAGGATAAAGTAAAGCTTTTTCATTTGTGTTTATTTTGAACACAAAAGTCCTGCTCCAATGTTAATACAGTGTTAACACTGTATTATTATATTAACACCTGTTTAATGTAACTTTACAATTCGTCCTTTTAAGACGCAAATTATAGCTAAACAAGCTATTTCCATAAAAAAATTGACAATAAATTAACTTTTACATAATTAGCTTTTGAAGGTTGTAGTATTGATTAATTTTTAGCGTATCTGTAAATTTAGCTTGCTCATTACCTAATATCACAACAGCGTTAACTAACCATTTTGATCCATTAATCCGCTTACCTTTAATTTCGCCGCCAATTGGTTTCACACCAATATAGTCGCAGCAGGGGCAAATAAAATTATATACAGCACTATTGCCGGCTATTTCACTGCCACTTACTTTAAAAGTACCTCCGTCGGTGTTTGCTTTAAAATAAAGCTGCGTGGTTGCACTGCAAAGCCTTGTATTAATACTACTATAATAAAAAACAGTACTGTTACCATTTATCACCTTATTTGGAGCGACCAAGTCTGCTTTATCCTGGAAACTAAAAGTACAGTCTGAGTTTGCCGGACAGTCTGTGAGTTTGGTATCAATTTCCGGCTGCGTGCTTTTACCACAAGCGGCGATTAAAATTAAAGCCGATAAGATAACTGAAAAGGTAATTGTATGTTTCATGATGCAGGTTTTATTATACAATACGTAGATAATGAACTAAATGCAACATTAAAACCAAGAAAAACCTGGCGTTAAACCAGGTTTTTCTTTTAAAAGATATTATTTACCGTAAGCAGTCCATGAAGCTTTTGACCAATCGGTACCAGCCGGGTCAATAGCGCCAACGTAAGTTACTTTGGTAAAGAACGAATCTGTTAAAGCAGTAGCAGTAAACGCCGCAGCCGCAGTAGCCGCAGCCGAACCTGATTTAGGAAGCAGGTTTGGAGCAGTGTTATTAAACGGATCTGTTAAACCAATATCAGTTGCAGCAGCATAAGTTTTGCTTTTGTCGCGGCCTTCAACCAAAGTTTTTAAGCCTGCAGCAGTTAACAAACCTGCAGTAGCCAGTTTATCAACTTTATAGTTATCGCCATATGATTGTAACAAGCTATTCAAAAATCCGCTTGTACCGCTAATGTAAAATTGAGCAGTAGGATCATTATCGATATCAAAACCTGCTTTTTGGCCGCCCATAACAATAGAGTTGGCAAGGGTGAATTTAGCACCTCTTCTCCAACGCATACCGTAACCATAATCGGCGGATACTCCGGTAGCGTTGTTAGGACCGATGGCTGTAAAATTTGATAAAGTTGGGTTGGTTACCGGGGTTAATAAATAACCCTTTGCATCGGTAGTATTATCAACCTCAAAGTTGTTTGAAATATCGCCGGTTGTACCTTTGTTATCAGTAAAGGCCGGATCTTTAATTGAAACCGCAAACTGAATTTTACCATGGTATCCATCGTCCATATCATAATCATCATCGGCGTTGTTGTAAGCAATAAGGTATTTAGCGTTGAAGGCTCCGCCAAAAAACTCAAACGCGTCGTCAAGGCCACGTAATACCTCAACGTGATCAACAGTAGTACCGCTTCCTACTGTGTACATACTTAAACCATTCACCTCGTCGCCAGGGTTAACAGCTTTACCACCGTATTCAATACGTACATATTGTAAAACACCGGAGTTATCGGCATCATTAGTACCACCAAATGATTGGTGAGCTACGTCAACACCACCTTCTAATACGGCATGGTTACCGTTACCTGTTGCATTACCAACAATTACAAGGCCACCAAAATCGCCCGGTTTAGGTGATGCTTCTGCCGAAGTGAAAACAATTGGCTTAGCAGCAGTACCGGCAGCATTGATCTTGCTTCCTTTGTAGATAATTAAAACACCGGCAGAGTCTTTGTTACTTACAATTTTTGTTCCCGGATCGATAGTAAGAGTTGCACCATCAACATAAACATAACCCCTGATGCGGTAAGTTATACCGGCTGTCCAATGGGTATCTTTAGTAATGTTACCTCTTACGTCAAGGTTGGTTACAGGAGGTGTAACAGGGGGAGTTGTTCCAGGATCTTTGTCCTTAGAGCACGATGCAAAGGCTAAAAGAGCCGCGGCACCGAATAAATAAATCGCTTTTTTCATAATTGACTGATAATCGTTCTTTCTTTTGTATCGGGATTTTTAGTTATTCTTATTTTTTGAAATCAAAATTGTATTTAAAGGAAAGCGTAGTGCCAAAGCCTGAGTAACGGCTTTGAATTACCTTATCTTCACCTTTTTTATAAGCCGTACTGCTTGATGAGCCGTAATTATTATAATAAACAAATGGCTGCGCCAGCAGATCTGATACGGTTAATTTGATTTCGGCGTGTTTGTTAAACAGGGCTTTACTCAGTTGCATGTCTATCACATCGCGCGGTTTTTCATAGATATCTACGCCACCGGTTACCGCTCTGAACTTCAGGCGTTCGCCAATGCGGTTGTAAAGGATATTGAATGAAAAATCGGCATTATCAGGAGTGTAATACAAACCAGAATTGATGAGGTAAGGCGATTGCCCTTGCAAGGGCGTTGATACTGCCCTGCCGTCGGCCAGTTTTACCTTTGCATTTATATAGGAGGCGTTTACGTAAAAGGTAACATTACGTAAAAAGCTGCCTTCGGCAATAAAATTCAGTTTCTTACGCAATTCTGCTTCAACACCAATATCTTTTGCACTTAACGCGTTTTGATAGGTTAAGATATCATTGCCCTGGTTAATTTGCTCAATAGGGTTTTTAAACTTTTTGTAGAATGCCGATACAGAGATAATTTCGCCGCCGGATGGGAAGTACTCGTAACGGATATCGGCGTTATCAACCAAACTGCGCTGTAAAGCGGGGTTACCGCTGATGATAAAATTGGTTTGATAATCAAAATACCTGAAGCTGGCCAATTCCCTGAATTCGGGCCTGTTAACCGAGCGAAAATATGATGCCCTGAAATTTGCTTTTTCGGTTAAGCCATAGGTTAAGTTGCCCGATGGCAAAACATCGGTATTGTTATATTCCTGTAGTGTTTTACCTGCGGGTAATAAAGTTTGATTGTAACGCTCAACTCTTGCACCCCACACAAACCTAAGTTTATTGGTAAACTTGTTATCCAGCATTAGATAACCGGCATCCTGATCGGCTTTGCCAGTATAATCTGTTGAGCTTTGATCCAGACGGGAAAGATCAATACCATTTGATTTGATACTTTCGGGGCTAAACACATTAGCTGTTGTATAACCGTTTTGCAATATAATGTTCCTGTTACCAAAGCCAACAGCATCTGTATAGCCCAAGGCGTCGATACTAAAATCGCGACTGCGGTGCGAGATCAAACCACCAAATTTTAAACGTTGTGGCTGGTCCATCCATTTAAACGGAATGGCCAGGTTGGCTTTAGCACCCGATATGTTTTCATGCAAAGTAGAGTATACCCTGCCCAGGTCATTCGGTTTAGGACTGTTCTCGCTCGATAAAGAAATATATTCGGGCTGGTTTAGCGGCGTATAAACGGTAACAATGCGTTGATCGGGCTGATTGCGGTACGACAGACCGTATGATGCATTCCAGTCAAAAATAATATTACGCTTACCCAGGGTATGCTGCCCTTCTAATACTGACGAATAAATGCCATTTTGGGTGGTTTCAACAGAATAGCCGCGGTAACGTAAAGGATCTGTTTGGCTGGCTTCAAAGTTTAGCGCATTGCTCGTTTGTTCAAAATCGACGGTAAAATCGTTATTATACAGGTTTCGCAAAGCTATTTTATTACGCCCGAAGGTGTATGCAAAATTGAGCAAACCGCCCAGGCTTTTATAATTACTGAATACGTTGCGATCATAGCTATATAATGGCAGCTCTTTAGATGCATCATTAAAACCGGTATACCCTATCCTATCACCAAATGACGAGCGGTGCCCGTTACTATAATTTAAGCTGAAGTTATAGCCAAAGCGGTTATTGCTTTTTGATGTGTGCGAATTACCCGTAGAAAACTGGAAACCGATATTTGGCAAGCTATTTTGGCCCTCCTGGTAATAAAATGTATTTGGAAACTGCTGCGCTATAGCAACCTTTTGATCGCTGGTGGTACCCGATGTATAGTTATTTTTCACACTTGAATAAGCCGCAGGCAATTTCCTTGATCCATCATCAAAGCCAAGAAAATCATATTTACCTGATGGGCGGGCATTAATAAAATTATTTTTAAAGGTAGTTTTTGAGTTATAACCTACACTTAAGGAGGCCTCTAAAAACTGATTGTCGGGAATATCTTTAGTAATTGTATTAATGGTACCGCCTGAGAAATCGCCGGGCAAATCGGGCGTGGCAGTTTTGTATACCACTATATTATCTACCATGCTTGAGGGAATAATGTCAAACGCGAAGGCCTTTTTATCCGGTTCGGAACTTGGCAATACAGCGTTGTTCAACAGGTTATTATTATAGCGCTCGGCCAATCCGCGTATTACAACAAACTTTCCGTCCTGAACAGATGTACCGCTTACCCGTTTTAAAACATCGCCGGTATTCCTATCCGGCGACCGGCGGATAACATCTGCCGAAATACCATCAGTAACCTGAATGCTCGTTTTTTGGCGCGCATATAGGGCATTTACCGATTCTTGCCGGTATGTGGCTCTAATGGTTACTTCTTTTAAGGCCTGTGTTGATGCCTCTTCTAACGTGGCATCAAGCTGCACAACCGCTCCGGCTTTTACTTCAACATCAGATATCGATTTGCTTTGGTAACCAATGTACCTGATGCTAAGCGTATACTTTCCCGGCTGCAGGTCACTTAATAAAAACCGGCCATCAACATTGGTTGAGGCACCTTTAGTTGTCCCTTCAATTCCAATAGATGCGCCTATTAAAGTTTCGCCTGTCTTTTTATCGGTTATCCTACCGGCTATCTTACCAGGTGATTGCGCGAATAGCGCTGTGCTTATAGTTAAAATGAAAATCAGGAGCGTGAAGTAAACTTTTAGTTTGAACATAAATTTTATTGACGGGTCAAAACTACCCGCAACACATTAAACCTATGTTAAGCAAATATTATCAAATCTAATATCTTAGATATTAGATTATATCTAATAGTAACAATACTATCCAAATGATTCGTGAAGATTACATGAAGATTTGAAGTACAAGTACTTAAGATTAAAGATTCCATTATATCTTTGGCACTTAATCTTAACAATGGCTAATCACAAAAAGGCTGAATTTACAGCAACAGACCAGGACCTGTCTTTAGTAGCCAAGGCGCTTTCGCATCCTGCAAGGATAGCCATCCTTCGTATTTTGGCACAACATCCGCATTTAACATGCGGCGAGGTTGTAGAGATCCTGCCACTTGCCCAACCCACTGTATCCCACCATCTCAAAGAGTTGATGGATGCCAGCCTGATTACGATGACCATATCCGGCAAAAAATCATTATATGATGTAAACCACGAACGCTGGAATAAGTACACTATCGAATTTGAAAATATGTTGAGCGCTATCAATAATAACCAAGAGGTTTAGCTTCTTTTAGGTTGTGTACCATACATTACCTAATTAACTAAACGGCGATATTATTAACACCATATTCATCATTAGTTAATGCCTTAGTAACATCAGCGATATAAGTTTGCCAATTAGAACCAGTTTCGTCAAATCAGCATGACTAAGGCCAAAATGAGCGTAAAGATTTCATCTTTAATTGTAGCATCGCTATACTTCATTTTTTCTTGTCTATATGTTACCAGGTGTCCCGGTACTAACTGTTCTTCATCTACAGAAACGCATTGCTCATTCAAGAACAGCATTACAAAGCTAAATACCTATACTGTATCTAAACACAAAAGTGCCAAGGCTTTGCCTATAGCCTTTTTATCGCGGCCGCGGGTTATTTTCAGCAAAAATATTGTTGTACTATTAAAAGCCCACATTGTAAGTTTATCTACTGGCTTATTGCGGTCTGTTTGTTATAAATACAATTTAAGAAACCTGTGCTTCGGCACCAAAGCCTTACATTCCGATAAAATCTTTTCAATTCTCCGCTCCTGGCGAATTTGATCAAACATCCAATCAAAAACTACTTCGCAAAAAATCAATAAATGTTTTTTTGCTGTTTGCTGCATTTTGTTAAATCACTGTTCGATTTCAGATGCATGCTTCCCCATTAACAAACACATGTTTTTAAAAAACATTCAATTCATATTATCAATTGAACTATTATGCCGTTTAGTGATTCTAAATTTTCAAATGCTGATAATGAGCTGGCCAATTTTGCCAAAGCCCTTGCATTACCTGTACGTATAGCTATTATCCGTACCATTATTCTTAATGGTAATACCATAACCAAAGAAAACTTTTACGAAATCCCTTTTCACCACGAAACCATCAACAAACACATTGCCGAATTAAAAACCCTGGGAATAATAAAGGCGAGTGGCTATAAAGGGAACATCAAATATGCTATAGATGAACACCTGTTTGATACAATGGCCCTAAAAATTGCGCAACTATTTAGCTTTGTTACCAATAAACAACTTATGGTATGAGTTACCTGTTAACACCTACGGCTTTAAGTAATTTATAAATAATGCTAACCGGGGCCAGGGGCAATGAGCTAATGTTGAGCCCGTATTGTACATAGGTTTTTTCGCGGGTATTACCAATAAGCACCACGCAAATGCTTGGGATAAAAATGATGGTGCAAACAAGCCACATAGCCGGCCCGCCTAATTGCTGCCAGCTGAGCAACTCTAATATCAAATAGCTAAAGCCCAACAGTATAAACAGGATGGCGTATGAAATAAGCGGAGAAATGCGCAGATAGTAGTAAATAGCAATGGCTATAACAAAGGATGCCCAGTTAAAATAACCGTTATACGATCCTAAAAATTGAAGGTGAGGAAAAGGGATAGCCCAAAACAAGCCAAAAAGGCTAAACATTAAAAGCGGTACGCATATATAATGGATCACTTTATTAAGCGGGTCTTGATGACTCAAGGCATAACCGTTCAACAAACGTTCGGCACTGGTTTCTTCAGTTTTAGGTACCGGATTGGTTTTGGAATTTGATGTTTTTGCTGCCACAATACAAATATAAAAACCCTTTCAGCTTTAGGCCAAAAGGGTTTATTTTTTATTTTTTGATGTTTAATTATTTCGCGAACGCTACCGAACGGGTTTCCCTGATCACGGTAACCTTGATCTGACCCGGGTAGGTCATTTCGGTTTGGATACGGTTTGAGATATCGGCAGCCAATACTTCTGATTGTGCATCGCTTATCTTTTCGCTTTCAACCACAACACGCAATTCGCGGCCGGCCTGTATAGCGAAAGTTTTTTCGACACCAGGATATGACATTGCCAGTTCTTCCAACTCCTTTAAACGTTTGATGTAGCTTTCAACCACTTCGCGGCGTGCACCCGGCCGGGCGCCAGAAATGGCATCACAAGCCTGGATGATTGGCGACAGCATCGATGTCATTTCAATTTCATCATGGTGGGCACCTATCGCGTTACAAACTTCAGGATGTTCCTTATATTTTTCGGCCAATTGCATCCCCAAAATAGCGTGTGGCAGTTCTGGGTTATCATCAGGGACTTTGCCAATATCATGTAACAAGCCGGCACGTTTAGCCATTTTTACATTAAGGCCAAGCTCGGCAGCCATTGTGGCGCAAAAGTTAGCAACCTCACGTGAGTGCTGTAACAGGTTTTGCCCATAAGATGAGCGGTAGCGCATACGGCCAACCATACGGATCAGCTCGGGGTGTAAACCGTGGATGCCCAGGTCAATCACGGTACGCTCGCCTATCTCAACAATTTCTTCTTCAATTTGCTTTTTGGTTTTGGCAACCACCTCTTCAATACGCGCCGGGTGAATACGGCCATCTGTTACCAAACGGTGCATAGCCAACCTTGCAATTTCGCGCCTTACCGGGTCAAAACCTGATAAAATGATGGCCTCCGGAGTATCATCCACAATAATTTCGATACCGGTAGCGGCCTCCAAAGCTCGGATGTTCCTACCCTCACGACCGATGATACGGCCCTTGATCTCATCATTTTCGATGTTAAAGATAGATACTGTGTTTTCGATAGCGCTTTCTGTAGCGGTACGCTGAATGGTTTGGATAACTATCTTTTTAGCTTCTTTAGTAGCGGTAAGCTTAGCTTCGTCCACAATATCCTTAATCTGTATCATGGCTTTGCTGCGGGCTTCTTCGCGCAGGTTGTCTACCAACTGGTTCTTAGCATCCTCGGCAGATAAGCCTGCAATAGTTTCCAATTGCTGTACGTGCGAGTTTTTAAGAAGCTCAACCTCTTCCTGCTTTTTAACAACAATCTCGGTTTGTTTCTCCAGGTTTTTGCGGGTGTTATCAAGCTCATTTTCCTTGCGGTTCATGTTTTCCAGGCGTTGATTCATGGATTGCTCCTTTTGTTTCACACCGTTTTCGCGCTGGTTGATGTTGTTGTTTTTTGTGGTAACTTCCTGCTCATGCTCAGCTTTCATTTGTAAAAACTTCTCCTTGGCTTCCAGTAATTTATTTTTCTTCAGGATCTCGGCATTGTTTTCAGCGTCTTTTAAAATCTTCTTCACTTTATTTTGTGCCGATACTTCCTGGTCTTTGAACAACTTCAGTAGCAGGAAGCGTCCGATGACTATCCCAAGGCCAGTGCCTACGAGTAGTCCGATAATAACATATAGTATGTTCATTTTAGGTTATTGGTGGTATGTATGTATATAAAAAAACCGCAACTAATTTTTAAGTATCATGTATTTAAAACCTCATTTCGGATATTGGAATCATGGGTTACGTTAGTACTTATAGTAACGCATGCCTCTTTGATCCGCTCATATTGAAGCGTTAAGTTTTTAATAGTGAAACCTAAAATTTAACTGCGGTTAAATCTTAAATGTGCTCTGTATATTATGTAAAGAACGTTTATTACTTCGAAAAAAATTTGTCAAGCATATGATCTAATTGGTAAACTTTTTCGGCTACATCAGTATCCTCTACATTTACCTTCTTCTCGGCCTTTAATGACGATGTTGCATAATGCAGCACGCACATTGAAAGCAGATCCTGCTTATCCCTCACTGCATAATTTTCCTGATATTCTTTTATCCGGTCGTTAATTAGTTTAGCCGCCCTGCGTATTATTTCTTCTTCTTCCATGTTTACCTTTAAGGGGTAAACTCTGTCAGCAATATTTATTTTTATTGAGATTTCTCCCATTTGAGCTGTTCACTTTTTGTACTATTTCTTCAATAATACAATACACTTATCTATTTCTTGCACAAAGTCGTTAATTTTTTGCTTAATGTCAACACTTTTTTCATTTGTTTCTGAAAATGATTTTGCAAGTTTCAATACACGAAGCTTTTCTTCAAGGTCTTTCGTCTTATTTTTGCTTGCATCAAGTGCCACGGTAAGCGCCTCACTCTCCAGCTTCAACAAGTCATTCTCCTCCTGTAAAGCAGCACAAAGCTCAATCAACCTCTCGGTTTTATCAACTATCTTATTTAACTGTTCTGCTACCGAGGCCATGTATTTGCTAAAACTCTAAATCTTAATTTCTAAACTCTAAATCAAAAAATATATCCAAAAAAGAAATCAAAAATTTCAAAATCAAGGTCTTGACTCTTGATTCTAATCTCTTGACTCTATTTCCTTATCTCCGCTCCTGCTTCTTTTCCTAAATTATAAATTAATTTTTGCATAATGCTGTCGATCGCTTTATCGGTAAGGGTTTTCTCAATATCCTGGATGATAAAGCTCAGCGCGTATGACTTTTTGCCAGCTGGTAATTTATCGCCCTGGTACACGTCAAATACACTTACCTCCTTCAACAGCTTACGCTCGGTACGCTGGGCAATTTGCTTTAACTGACCAAACGAAACCGATTGATCTATCAGCATGGAAAGATCGCGCCTTACGGCCGGGAACTTAGAAACCTCCTGGTAAACAATTTTGTTTTTACGTACCGCGTTAAGCACCATATCAAAGTTGAAATCGGCATAAAATACATCCTTATCAACATCAACCTTTTTTTGCGAAGTAGTATTCACCTGGCCAAATTTAACCAGCTGCTTACCATTAAGCATGTATTGCAAACCGAAAGCCAGCTTGCTGCAAGTGGCATCTTCGGTTACCAGGTCGGTAATGTTCAGCCGTTTTAAAATACCATCAACAATGGCCTTTAGGTTGTAAAACGAAACCGGCTTTTGTTTCAGGTTCCATTGTTCGGCAGTATCGGCACCGGTGATAAATATCGAGAAACGTTGCACTTCGCTATATTTATCATCCTTTACACTGTATACCTTGCCAAACTCATAAAACTTCAAATCGGCAGCACGGCGGTTTTGGTTATAAGCGATAGCTTCCAGCCCAGAGTACAATAAGGTTTGACGCATTACATCCAGATCGCTGCTTAGCGGGTTCAGGATTTTTACGGCCGCATCCAGGTTATCTGAATAGGATGATTTGGTTAACGAGTTTGAAAGTATCTCGTTAAAGCCATTAGCCGTTAACAGATCCGAGATTTGGTTTTGAACAGTATCTTTCTCTGCCCGTTGAGAGTTATTTAAGGATGCCCGGATCTGCGTAGGGATATGGATGTTATTGTAACCATAAATACGCAATATCTCTTCCACAATATCAACCTCGCGGGTAACATCAACACGGTATGGAGGAACTTGTAAGGATAGCGAATCCGCAGTTTCGTTCACTATCTTAATATCAAGCGCCTCAATGATCGCTTTGATCTCGCCATGGGTTATCTCCTGCCCTATCAGCCTGTCGATGTTTTTATAAGTTACATCAAAGGCAAATGGCGAAACCGGGGCAGGGTAATGATCAACAATATTTGATGATACTTTACCACCCGCTACCTGCTGAATAAGCAAGGCGGCACGCTTCAAGGCAAACACAGTCATATCCGGATCGGTGCCACGCTCAAACCTGAAAGATGCATCGGTTTTTAAACCATGTCTTTTTGCAGTTTTACGTACCGACACGGAATTGAAATAAGCGCTCTCCAGGAAAATACTGGTAGTAGATTCCTTAACACCAGATTTTGCACCACCAAATACCCCGGCAATACACATCGGCTCTTCGGCGTTACCAATCATCAGGTCATTTTCTGATAATTTACGATCTGCATCATCCAAAGTTTTAAAAACAGTTCCTTCGGCATAGTTTTTAACCAATACTTTGTTGCCGGTTATTTCATCGGCATCAAAAGCATGTAATGGCTGCCCAAGCTCATGCAGTACATAGTTGGTAACATCCACAATGTTGTTGATAGAACGGATGCCGATAACAGCCAAACGCTCTTTTAACCATTTTGGCGATTCCTTAACTTCGACACCGCTAATGGTTAAGCCAGAATAACGCGGACTTGCCGCTTCATTCTCCACCACAACTTCAATAACCCTGTCTGTGTTATCAACCTTAAAAGCGCTAACATCCGGCTTGGTGATACCGATTTTTAAGAACGCGGCAATATCCCTTGCAGTACCTAAATGCGATGTGGCATCGGCGCGGTTTGGGGTAAGGCCAATTTCGTACATATAATCGTCGTGCAGTTTAAAATAGTTTTTAGCCAATGAGCCAACAACCGCGTCATCATCAAGCACCATGATGCCTGCATGGTCGGTACCTAAACCTATTTCATCTTCGGCACAGATCATGCCTTCAGATACTTCACCACGAATCTTTGATTTTTTTATTGTAAAAGGCTCGCCCACGGTTGGGTAAATGGTAGTACCAACGGTAGCCACAACCACTTTTTGACCTGCAGCCACATTATGTGCACCGCAAACAATCTGTAGGTCTTCCGCGCCGCCAACATCAACTTTGGTTACATGCAGGTGATCGGAGTTGGCATGATCAACAGACTCCTTTACGTAGCCAATCACCAGACCTTCTAATCCGCCGGGGATGGGTTGCACTTTTTCAAGACTTTCAACCTCCAAACCGGTACCGGTAAGGATAATGGAAATTTCCTGAGGGGTTTTATCAGTATCAATAAATTCTTTAAGCCAGTTATACGATATCTTCATTATTCAAGAATGATAATCGGCAAAGATATAAAGATTTCGGATGTCGGATTTGGGAATTGGGATTTATTTAATTTGAAGATTTGGGAATTTCTTGACTGAATATCACGAAAAGCGGATATCTATAGAAAAACAAATACATTTGTGTAAAACAGACTTGTTTGTATTTATGTCAACTGAAGCAACAGAGCTCCCGAGAGTATATTTAAATAACGCGCATCTTAAAGGATTTAAATCCGTTGAGGATTTAACTATTGATTTTAAAAAAGGGTTAAATATACTAATTGGAAAAAATGGATCTGGAAAATCTAATTTTTTGGAATTCGTAAACGAGGCTATAAAATATAGATTACACTCCAAAGTACCTTATAAGTTTTCAAAACTTCAATTTATTTCTGACGATAATCACTCGTTTGTAATAGAAAATGAACGGGTACTTCACTCTAGAACGATAAAAGATAATAATATTGAGGATCGGACTGGATTAATTGAGAAGTTTTATATCGACGACGAGCTTAAATTTGACAATTCAGTAAAATCGGATTTAAAAAGAAAATTTGAGTTTCAAGGGCGACAATTCACCTATACAAAGGTCGGATTTGGATTGTTTCGTTATATGTCTTACCAACATATCTATCCTCTGTTTATAAAATTCAATCTACCTCCTGATTTGGGATGCATTGACTTACCTGGCATCTTCCGGTGCAACGCCGAAGATGAAGACTATTTAAATTGGAATTTCCCTAAAAGCCTAAGCTTTATCGATGATATACTTTGGCAGTTTGAAAGCTATTATGATGAGCCGGCTAAAATAAAAGGTGTTGCCGTTACGGATATCTTAGAAAAATTAAATTTTCCTAATGAAATATTGGAAAACTTGGCTGCCTATACCAATATTGAAGACGTTAGATTTAATCCCAATCTGATTTTATATAATGACAATGAATCTTTGATAATAGAAAATGCTAAACTTGATTTTAAAATTAACGGCCATTGGCTTCCATGGTCTCAATTATCTGATGGTACGCGTCGCTTATTTTACATTATAGCAGAAATTACCAACACAAAAGGATTGGCATTACTTGAAGAACCAGAATTGGGCATTCACCCGCACCAATTTAATCTATTGATGGATTTCCTAAAAGAGCAATCAGAAGATAAGCAAATTATCATTTCAACCCATTCACCAAAAGCATTAGACCATTTAAGTCCCGATGAATTAGACCATATTCTCATTGCCTATTACGATTTAGAAAAGGGCACCCAAATACGACACCTAAGTGATAAGGAAATAAAAAAAGCCCAAAAATACATGAAGGAAGTTGGCTTTTTTAGTGATTACTGGATGCTATCAGATTTGGAATAATGATTAAAGTAGGACTTGTGGGCGAAGATCCAAATGATACTTCTTCAATAAAAAATCTCCTGGATAAAAGATATAAAGGCCGTGTTCAGTTTAGGTCTTTAGCTAAAGGAATAAAGGGACATCAATTGGACAGCCCCAAGATAAAGAAAAGTTTACCTATCGAATTTGAAGACCAGCAATGCAAATTCATCGTGTATATCCGGGATTTAGATGCTTTTAAATCTCAGGAAGATAAACTACAGACTAAAACCAAATGGTTTAAAGATTTAGATGCACTGGTAAATAATGAAGGCATCTTATTGCTTAACATATGGGAGTTAGAAGCTTTGATATTTGGCGACATCGAGACTTTTAACAAAATCCACTCCATCGATCATAAATTCAAAAGCGATCCGATGAAAGTGAAAGATCCAAAAGAAGTTCTGAAACATTTAACTTCTAAATCAAAAAAGCAGTTCAAAGAGTCGCACTGCCCGGAGATATTCAAACAATTGAACATCGACAAAATAGAAGCCAAATGCGCATGCTTCAGAGACTTCATAGCCGAATTTGACGAAAAACTAAAAAATTAAATTCACCACCCCGGCCAATTTCATCTGCACATTTGAAATCTGCATATCTGCACATCTACATCAAATCCGCATCCCCCAAACTCGTATACCCATTATCGGTAATAATGAGGTGATCAAATATCTTGATGTCCAGCATACGGCCGGCGTTAATGAGGTTACGGGTTAGGGAAATATCTTCGTGACTGGCTTTTAGGTTGCCCGATGGATGGTTATGCACCAATATAATGCCGCTGGCCTGGTATTGTATGGCCGATAGGAAAATAATCTTAGGGTCGCAAACAGTAGCAGTTAGTCCGCCTTTACTGATCAGTTCTTTGCCTAATACTTTTTGCGAACGACCCAACAGGATAATCCAAAACTCCTCGTGGTTTAAATCCATCAGGTGGCGGCGCATGATGTTGTAACCATCTTTGCTGCTGTTGATAAACTCTGGAGCCTGGCTTTCGGTGTCGTTACGGCGGCGACCAATCTCCAACGCCGCGATAATGGAAATCGCTTTTGCCTCGCCTATGCCTTTAAATTTACAAAGCTCGGCAATAGATGCCTTGCCAAGTTTGTTTAAATCATTTTCATAATGATGCAGGATGCGCTTGCTGAGTTCAACAGCGGTTTCGGTACGGCTGCCCGAACCTATGAGAATGGCGATCAGCTCGGCATCGGTTAAAGCCCGGCGACCTTGCCCGCTTAGTTTTTCGCGCGGGCGGTCTTCCTCGGCCCATGATTTTATGCTGATCTTGTTGTCGTAGTTTTCCACGGCCTTAAAGTATGAAAATCTCCCGAAACAAAAAAAGGGATCATGCCATGGCACAATCCCTTTTTAATATGATGAAAGCTAAAGATTAGCTTAAGCTATTTACAAATTTAGTAAGCTTCGATTTATTGTTTGAAGCTTTGTTTTTGTGAATAACATTCTTTTTAGCCAAACGATCAAGCATAGAAATCACTTTACCTAACAATGCAGCTGCATCAGCTTTAGTAGTTGTGGTTCTTAATTTTTTAATAGCGTTCCTGGTTGTTTTAGCCTGGTACCTGTTGCGCAGACGCTTCGCAGCGTTTGACCTGATTCTTTTTAAAGATGATTTATGATTTGCCATCGTATAGCTTTGTTATTCTTTTTCTACTTATTTTAAGGACTGCAAATATAGGGTGATAAATTTAATTATGCAAGTGTTTTTTATTTTTAGTTTATTGAGTTGATTATGTTGGATTGAGTTGATTAAGTGGGGTTATGTTTTAAGTTGATTGGGTTGATTAGGTTAGATTGAGTTGATTATATTGAGGTATGGCAATACTTGACAAGTAAGTTTATCAGGTTGAAATGAGCGGAATAAGCGAGTATTTGATAACAATCTTAAAAACAATCATACAAATTATTTCTTATTGAACTATTGTGTGCCGTGTTAACTCAATTCAACTTACTCCAACTTAATCAACCCAATCAACTTAATCAACCGAATCAACACATGGAAAACAACAGTACAACCCGCTTCAGCAACCGTGTAGACGACTATGTAAAATACCGGCCAGGCTACCCTACCGAAATCATCAGCTTTTTGCGAGACGGTTACGACCTATCTGCCGATAAATTGATAGCCGATATCGGTGCCGGCACGGGAATTTCAACCGGGCTGTTTTTAGATGCCGGGTACCGTGTAATCGCCATTGAACCAAACCTGGAGATGCGCGAAAAATCAATTGAACTGTTAAGCTCACAACCCGGCTTTAAGGCGCAAAACGGCACCGCCGAAAATACCGGACTTGAAACCGGCAGCATTGATGCCATTATTGCCGGCCAGGCTTTTCATTGGTTTGATGCGGTAAAAACCAGGGAGGAGTTTAAACGCGTACTTACGCCCGGCGGTATAGTAGCGTTGATTTGGAATGAGCGGTTAACCACCTCCCCCTTTGAAAAAGAGTACGACGAGTTAATTTTTAAACATGGAAATGACTACTTAAAGGTAGATCACCGCAATATCGATCCTGTTGCTATAGGGGTGTTTTTTAGCCCTGAAGCGTTCCATTTACAGGAGTTTGCCAATAAGCAGGTGTTTGATTTTGAGGGCTTGGCGGGAAGGCTGCTTTCGTCATCATATATGCCTACCAAAGAGGATGCCGGTTATGAGCCGATGATAGCCGATCTTAACATTCTTTTTGACAAATACCAACAGAATGGTTTGATTACTATTAATTATGATACCAAGGTGTATGTGGGTAGGTTATAGCAAATAATATTACCGCACCTGTTTAAAACCTAAAACTTAAGCCCATATTTGTTTCATGAAGCGGCATATCGTTTTAAGCTTTTCGAGCATCTGTATTTTACTGCTTTGTTGCTCCTGGGGCTTTTATGCACACTATCGCATTAACCGAATGGCGGTTTATACGTTACCCAAGGCAATGGCCGGCTTTTACAAATCCAACATCGACTACATTGTTAAACACGCTGTAAGCGCCGATAAACGCCGCTACGTTGACTCTACCGAAGCGCCTCATCATTTTTTTAACGCCGATCACTACGGTAAAAAGCCCTGGGCGGCTATGCCCCAAAAATGGAAGGACGCAGCCGCCCAATACACCGCTGACACTTTAAATAAATACGGCACCGTTCCCTGGACCATTCAATATCAGTATTACAAACTGGTACGTGCCTTCAAAGCTCATGACACGATAGCCATCCTGAACACATCGGCCAACCTGGGGCATTACCTTGCCGATGCGCATGTGCCCTTACACCTCACCCAAAACTATAACGGGCAATTGAGCAATCAAACCGGTATCCACGCGCTTTGGGAAAGCCGCATTCCCGAACTTTTTGGCGATAAATATAATTACAAGGTTGGCAAAGCACGCTATATCGAAAACCCATTGGCCGAGGCATTTAAAATTTGCCGGGCATCTTTCAAAAGCGTGGATACCGTTTTACGCTTTGAAAGAATTTTAACTAAAAGCTTTCCTGCCGATAAAAAGTATGCAATGGTGTTACATGGCAAAAAAGAGGTCAAAGATTACTCGGAAGCCTATTGCCTGGCCTATCAAAAAATGATGAAAGGTATGGTTGAGCGGCAAATGAGATCGTCCATCCTTTCGGTTGGGAGTTTCTGGTATTCGGCCTGGGTGGATGCCGGTCAGCCCGATTTGCCTGTGGGCCGGGTTTCGCCGCCAGACAAATAGCCCGATTTTGGCCTCCGCTATACTTTGGTTTAAATTTTGTAGTTTAGATACTTATAAATCATCCTGAATGAGAAAGATCAGCCTTATTATCCTCCTGCTTGTTATCTGTTCGCAATTCGTATCGGCGCAAAACTGCAGCCAGTTCATTAATAGTATCAATGGCAAAAAGTTCAGGTATGCCAACCAAAATACCCAAGGCAATACCATAGGCACCATGGTATGTAATACCACTAAAAAGGACGCATCGACCATAGCGGCCCACATTGAACTGTTCGATAAAACAAGCAAATCAATGGGGAGCGGCGATTCTGAAATTTTATGTACAGGCACATCTATCAAAGTAGATATGAAAACTTTTATCCCGGCATCATCATTAAAACAATTGGGCAGCATGCAAATGACGGGCGATACCAAATACCTCACCTACCCCATGAACCTTAAAGCAGGCCAAAAACTGGAGGATGGAGCTTTAACCATTAACGTAGCAAACAACGGCCAGCAAATGGGCCAGGTGCTACTTAACATCAATAATCGGAAGGTAGAGAAAGCTGAAAAGATAAGCACCAAAGCTGGCAGCTTTGATTGCTTTAAGATCACTAATGATGTTTCGCTGAACATCAAGATGATGGGTATGTCCTTACCTTTCCAGATTAAAATAATAGAATGGTTTGCGCCTAAGCTTGGCCGGTTTGCCAAATCAGAAACCTATGGTAAAGATGGAAAATTAGTTGCGACTACGATGCTGGAGGCTATTAATTAAACCTTACTGCGCAGCCTGTTTCTTAGCACCACGACTTGCAATAGCTGCGTATATTGGCGGAATAATAGATATCAAAATGATCACTATTCCCACTAATGAAAAGTTCTTTTCAAAAAACGGCACTTTACCCAATTTGTAGCCAGCAAACAGAAAAACCACTATCCATGATGCGCCGCCAACAATATTGTATAAGCTATACTTTAAAAATGGCATCCTACCTACACCGGCAACAAACGGCGCTATAGTACGAATGATAGGCATAAAACGACTGAAAATAACCGCCTTGGCACCATGCTTATCAAAAAAGGCCTTGGTTTTAAGATAATATTCCAGCTTCAGGATCTTGTTTTCTTCTTTAAATACTTTGGGACCTAAATAGTTACCCAACAGGTAATTCACCGTATTACCGGCAAACGCCGCAACAATTAAAATGATAGCTAACAAATAAATATCCAATCCCGATTGACCGCCTGCTATTAAAGCGCCGGCCGCAAACAGTAAAGAATCGCCAGGTAAAAACGGAGTAACCACAAAGCCGGTTTCGGCAAAAATAATGGCGAATAATATCAGGTAAGTCCAGCCCTGGTAAGCGCTGGTAATTTGTACCAGGTGTTTATCAATGTGCAGGATAAAATCGATAATGCTTTTTATTACTTCCACTTTTTTAATTTTTGCCCAAAAATAGAAATATAAAAAAAGAAACCCAGTTAATACGACGTTTTAATTATTAAATTTGAGATATGAACATACAGGCAGAAAAACTAAATGTATTACAGCAAATTATCAATACCGATGATATAAGCTTAATTCAAGACATTAAAGCTTATATCAGCAACAGGAATTTGGATTGGTTTGATGACTTAAACGATAGTCAAAAGAGTGATGTTCAGGAAGGATTAGATCAATTAGATAATGGCCGCTCATTTAGTCATGAAGACGCAAAAAAACGATTTGGGTTTAAACAATGACGATAATCTGGTCTGAAAAAGCCGGTGAAACATTTCAAAAGAATGTAGAATACCTTTTGGCAAACTGGTCAGAAAATGAATCAAAGAAGTTTATAGAACGGGTTTTCCAATACCTTGATACACGCCGTTTATTGCCCGCAAAACTTTCAAAACAAAAAATACTTATATAGGAGTTATCATCCCGCAAATCTCGGTGATCTATCGTATCAAACCCAGAAGCAACGTTATTGAACTTGTCACTTTTATTGATAACAGACGGAGCCTTAAAAAAAACAAGCGCTTGCTCTAAAGCGTCAATATTTCAAAAAAAAGCTTTGTTTATCTAAATTGCCACTATTGCGTTGCCTTAATCAGTAGATTATTGGTTAACACCGCTGCGCCAAAAGCAACCGAATCTGTACGACCAACAATACCCTGAGTATAAATAGTATAAGCACGTCCATCCTGTACAGTTACGTTTTTAAGGGTATACTCTACTTTGGTAGGGGTAGTGTGAACGTTTATGGTAAAATTGTAATTACCGGTAGGTAAACTAACATACTTTGATATACTATCAAATTTAACATTGTTAAAAGCCAGGGTATCGTTGGCCCGGATATCCAGGTTAGGCGATGATGGCGACAGGTTGGCAAACCGCACTTTAGCCCGCCCTATTACTGGTAATGTTGCAGTATCGAGTGATAGTATTGAGTTTTTGATAGTTCCATCGGCCTTGTAACCGGTTATAAACAAGGTATATTTTGAGTTGGAACGTAAAACGGTATCTATTTGATAAGGGATACTTAACGCCGCCGCATCTGCCGTACGAAGCTGAATTGGAGGAGTAAGCGAATTGAGGAAAAAATAGCCCGAATTGTTGGGATAAGTATATGTAGTTAAGCTTTGCTTAACCGAATTGATAAATAAATTTAACGGCCCGATATCCGAACTTAAATTAATGATCTGCAGCTGTGTATTGGCACCCGTTATATTGGTTGATTTACCGCATGATGCAATAAAACAAACCAGCAGTATCCATACCGGGGCAGTGAATAATAACAAGCCTTTTTTATATTGATTAGCCATATTAACCATTGTTAAATAAACCTGCAATAATACCAAGGTTACCGGCAGGTATTGAAGTACCATAACCATAAAACGTATATATTTTCCCGGCAGAAATGGTCACGGTATCAATTTTGGGGGTTTGCGGATAAGCCGAGCGGTAAATACCTATGTAATGTATCCCTTTTGTAATTCTTGTAAAATCGGTGATGGTTTTATACGGCACATTATCAAACTGGACGCTATCCGCTATTGTGCTGTTTTTTCCAACCAATACAAATTTTACGTTACCCGCTACAGATGAAGCGTTTACAAACCTGATTTGTGCATACTTGGTTAAATTTGCGCCGGTATCTGGAAACCAGGTATCGTGGGTACTAAACACGTCGTTTTCGGTTTGCCCTGCTACATAAAACGTATACCCGGCGGCCGAATCGGCCTTAAATGGTTTATTATAAAAAGGCGAATTGGCGCCACTGCCATCAACCTTAAAGGAATAGTTTTGAGTACCCGAAATAACGTTCATGTAACCCAGCGTCCCCCCCGGATAAAAGGTTGTAGTATTGTTAATACGATTACCGTTTATGTAAAAGTTTATATTGTTATTAGACAAATTTAATACGTTAACCAGCGAGGTACCTACCGACTTAGTCGGCGCATCGCCTTTTTTTTTGCAGGATGCCCAACAGGTTACTGCTACCGCAACAATAAAAAAAGATTTAATCCTGTTATCCATATTAATTATAAGCTATAACTGCTTATGGTAATTTTTGTTATCCACAGTGAACAAAAAAGTCCGGTTTTTAAAGCCGGACTCTGTTTTGGATTTATAATTTAAGTTTACACTTAAGCATAACTATTGAGCATCACCGGCATAACCAGCATCAGCACATCTTCATTTTCATCACCACCCTGTGGCAGCAATAAGCCGGCACGGTTAGGAGTCGACATCTCCAAAGATACTTCTTCGCAACTTAAATTCTTCAACATTTCTATTAAAAAACGTGCATTGAAGCCAATTTCCATGTCGTCACCTTCATATTGGCAGCTTAAACGCTCATGAGCTTCATTTGCAAAGTCAATATCTTCTGATGAGATATTCAATTCGCTGCCGTTGATTTTAAGCCTTACCTGGTGAGTGGTTTTGTTGGCGTAGATAGCCACACGACTTAACGATCCTAAGAAAGTAAGCCTGTCTATTGTTAATTTATTGGGATTGTTTTGTGGAATAACTGCTTCATAATCCGGGTAACGCTCGTCAATTAAGCGGCATACCAGGTTAATGTTTCCAAATTTAAAAAACGCGCTGGTTGAGTTATATTCAACAGATACGTTTACATCATCACTTGGTAATGATGATTTTAAAAGCGTTAACGCCTTTTTTGGTAAAATGAACGAAGTAGCAGTTGCCGCCTTGGCATCTTTACGGCGGTAGCGTACCAGCTTGTGGGCATCGGTAGCTACAAAGGTAAGGTGCTGCTGGCTTAACTGGCAAAATACACCAGTCATGGCAGGGCGTAACTCATCGTTACTTACCGCGAAGATGGTTTTGTTTATAGCTTCGGCTAAAACCGATGCCGGTAAGTTTACCGACGACGCGTTTTCAACAACCGGAATTTTAGGGAAATCCTCACCATTCTCGCCGCTTAGTTTGTATTTACCGTCGCCTGCGTTAATTTCAATGGCAAAGGTGCTGTCATCAACAGAAAAAGCAACAGGCTGCTCTGGTAACGATTTTAAGGTATCTAATAAAATACGCGATGGTATAGCTATGCGGCCGTTCTCTTTAGCTTCAACAGGTAAAGAGGTGGTCATGCTGGTTTGCAGGTCTGTTGCAGAAATGGTTAAGTTTCCTTCCTTTATTTCAAACAAAAAGTTTTCCAGTATAGGCAAAACGGTACTGTTACTTAAAGCGCCGCTTACTGCCTGCAGTTGCTTGAGTAAGGTTGTGGTAGAAACAATAAATCTCATATGGGTCTAATTAATCTATCAAAAATATAAAATTTAATGGGCATACTTTCGTCTGCGGAAATAATGTTGAAAAATAGCACATATCAACACCAAAGCTAATGGACCAACCGTGTTTACCAGCTGCCAATATAGCTTTTCGTTGCGGATGCGGGCACGGTTCAACAGGCGGATCTTGATCTCTTTGGTACGCAGGGCAATAAGGCCCGAGTCGTCGGTCATGTAATCTGCTATGTTTAACAGCAGGTTTTTGTTGCCGTAGCTTTGCTGGGTGTAATGATCATACCCCAACGGGTAAGGCGAGCCATCCCTGCCTACCTGGTTCTTTAAAATATCGCCATCGCTTATCACCACCATTTTGGTAGGCACACTTTCGGGCATAATGGTAACAGGCTCTTTCAGGCTATCGGGCAAGGGGCGGTTACGCCAGTTGGATACAAACCTGCCTTCCAATAAAACGGCAACCGTTTTAGGGGTACCCTGAAAATCTTTAGGGTTCGGCTCCTGTTCCAATGCCTGTAACGATAGCAGGTGCGGCGCTGTTACTTTATGGTTATAGGGCGAAGAACTCAGCAATATGGTTTTCTTCACATTTTTGGTTTCGAGCAAATCAATGGTACTGATGAACTGGCTATTGATGGCATCCAGGTTTTTTACGATGGGGTGTTTGGCCAATGGCATTAGTACCGGGTAAAACAACCAGGGCAGCATTTGAATTTGTGCCTGCCCGCCTACATCACCGGTACTTACGGGAATCTGCGCTGCACTTAAGTCGGCTATCAGGTCGTAATTGATCCGCACACCGTACATGAATAGCTGATCATCTAAATTCAATTGTTTGGGAAAAGCCAGCTGCTCGCCGCCATGACCGCGCAGGCTGTCCAGTTCGGCGCTTACCTGGTCTATCGTCCATAGCACCCGGCCGCCGCGCATAATGTATTGGTCGAGCTTAAATTTTTCCAGTTCGGTAAATTTGGTATCGGGTTTAGGGATTACCAGTAACTTGATATTCATTAAGGCCTTGAAAGGAATAACCGACAGATTTAACCGGCCTACTTCAAACCCATCCGATAATGATTTCATAGCGTCGTTAAGCTGCACATCGTTCAGTTCATGATGACCTTCGGTAAAGCCTATCTGGGGTTTACCACCTTTAACAACCTTTTTTATGGCCGATGAAAAAGCGTATTCTAAATTCTGGATAGAGTTATTGATCTGTTCATCATCTGATAAACCAATTCGGGTTTGAATAAGGTTTACTACAATCTCTCTGTCGCCCGCTTTAACCACAGCTTCGGGGAAGATGAGCTTTTGCGATACGCCATCATCTGTTTTAAAGCTTAGGTTTTGGCCGACAACGCCTTTGGCCTCAAAATCCTCGTAAGTTTGCTTTTGCTTATCCTGCGGCAGGTTTTTGATTGACGACAGCAGGTCTACAAATTCAAACTGAATATTGCCGTGGCTGTAGGCCTTTAAATCGCTCAGCATGTCCTTAGTTGCGCTTTGCAGGTGCCTTAAGCCGCTGGGCAGACCACTACCTTGCAGGTAAACGGTAACCTTCACCGGCTTTTGCAGGCTATCCATAATATGCCTGCTAATGGGCGATATGGTAAAGCGCTTCTCGGTGGTAAAATCAAACCGGGTAAAAACAGATTGAGTTAACAGTCCGAAGAAAATAAACAGTGAAAGCAGGCTCAACATAGGAGTACCACGCAGTTTTTTTTGCCTTTGTTTGATGAGTATAAATAAGGTAAGCCAAATAAAAAAGGTGGCTACCAATAAAAAGTAAGCCAAATCGCGGGTATCCAGTACCCCACGGCTCACCGATTGATAGTGCGCCGTAATGCCCAGGCTTTGCAGGTTAAAATCCTGCAGGGATAGCAGCTGGCTCAATGAATCGAACCCGCTGTAGAAAAAGAAGCATAGGAAAACGGCCACCGTGAAAGCGATGATCTGATTTTTGGTGATAGACGATGCGAACATACCTATCGCCACAAATGCTCCACCTAACAAAAACAAACCGATGTACGAGCCTATAACCGCGCCGCTATCTATATTACCTTGCGGTGTACCCAATGTACTTACCGAAAAGTAGTATACCAACGTAGGCAGCAGCGCAAAAAGCACAATAAGCAGGCAGGCCAGGTATTTACCCAACACTATTTCCCAGTCCTTTAATGCACGGGTAAACAGCAGCTCGAACGTGCCTTCCTTGCGCTCTTCGGCTAAGGAACGCATGGTGATGGCCGGGATAAGGAACATGAACAAATAGGGAGCGGTGCTAAACAGGCTATCCAGGCCGGCGTAACCATAATCGAGGATACTTGAATCTGGGAATACCCACAGGAATAATCCTAATACCAGTAAAAATACGCCAATGGTAACATAGGCTACCAACGAGCTGAGGTATGATGTTATTTCTTTTTTTAAGATGCTAAGCACTGCTGTGTATTTATGCTGAAACGCCGAAATTACAACAATAATATACTAAAGCAAAGAGTCATTTCGCTTCGCGGTTATTTGCTTCGCGTCATTGGGTCATTGGGTCATTGGGTCATTGGGTCATTGGGTCATTGGGTCATTGGGTCATTGGGTCATTAAGGTAAATTCAAATCATTGTTGGTTGTTTTAAAGAAATCAAATTAAAACCCCAATGACTGCGAAGCAAATGACACCAAAGCGCAATGCCCCAATGACTGCGAAGCAAATGACACCAAAGCGCAATGCCCCAATGACGCGAAGCAAATGACAGCAAAGCGCAATGCCCCAATGACTGCGAAGCAAAATAACAGCAAAGCGCAATGCCCCAATGACGCGAAGCAAATGACAGCAAAGCGTAATGCCCCAATGACGCGAAGCAAATGACAGCGAAGCGTAATGACTGCGCAGCTTTACAATCCAAAGCTGAATGCTACACGCAATGCTACCTGGTTATATGCGCCGGTAGATGTTGTGATACTGGTAGAGAAACCGCTGCCATCATCATAATTGGTGGTAGTTTCGCGTGTGGGTTCAATACGGGCTTCGTAGGCCAGGCTTAAATCCAAACCAAACTTTTCTGAGTAGCCAAAGCGCCAGCCATAACCTATTGCGGGTGATACCAACAAGGCTGTTTTTTTACTGGTATATGCGGAAGGATCTGAATTGATGCAAAAAGAAGCACCGGCGGCACCTTCAAAAAAAAGTTTGTTTACATATACCCTTACACCTATTTGCGCAGGTACAAAGGAAACTATAGAGCCATAGCTGTAACTTTCGCCATTTGAATAACCCGTGCTGTAACCATCTTTTGATATAAAACCGGTGTAGCCCGTTTTTAAGATAATATTTAAGGGTACATCCTCATTTACAGGGATCTCTAAATTCAAATTTACACCCGAAGCTACAGGGTAATCGCTGGCATTGTGCCCAATGGTGCCGCCAACGTTAAAGCCACCGCTAAGCCGTATTCCCGAACTACCTTCGCCAGGCACCTGGGCATAACTTGTTAACGCGGCACATACTAAAACGACTAATGCGAGTAAGGTTTTTTTCATATTGTTTAAGGATTTAGGATTCGAAAATAGGTATTTTATTGATCATCTCAATTAGTGAGGCTAATAAATATTTGCTCAAGTGTGCTGTTGCTGTTCTTGTTACGTAAACCCGACAGGGTATCATCGGCAACAATTTTTCCTTTATTAATGATGATCACCTTATCGCAAACGGCTTCAACCTCCTGCATAATATGGGTAGATAGGATGATGGTTTTGGTTTTACCCAAATCGGTTATCAACTGGCGGATGCCTATCAGCTGGTTAGGATCAAGGCCCGATGTTGGTTCGTCCAATATCAATACATCGGGGTTATGAATAATAGCCTGCGCAAGCCCTACCCGCTGGCGGTAGCCTTTTGATAGCTGCCCTATCTTTTTATGCTGCTCGGGGCCCAGACCGGTTTGTTCAATCACTTCGGCTATGCGGGCTTCAGGTTCGGCAACCTTATGAATGCCGGCTATAAAGGCCAATGATTCCTTTACATACATATCCAGGTACAACGGATTACTCTCGGGCAGGTAACCAATGTGTTTGCGCACATCAAGCGATTGGCTTACCACATCAAACCCACACACCGATGCCGTGCCCGATGTTTGCGGTATAAAGCCCGTAAGTATTTTCATGGTGGTTGATTTACCGGCTCCATTTGGCCCTAAAAAGCCCAATACACCAGGCCCTGCCATAAAACTAATGCCATCAACCGCCTTTTGCTCGCCGTAAACTTTTGTTAATGCTTCTACCCGGATACTCATGGCGTAAAAATAGATGTTAGATATGAGATTTGAGATAGGAGACTAATTAAATTTCGGATTGCGGAATTTCGATTTCGGATTAACTTCGTTGAAGGCTTCGCCGTTTATTTTTGATTTGAGGTTTTCTGGGTGTCCGTCCGTCCAGAGGTGCCCGTTACTTGAATGACATGCATAATGCCGAATATTATTTAGCGGTTTTATTTACTGGAATAAAGAGCACAGCGTCGGCAATGACAGCTCCATCCGCGTTTTGACTGGATACCTGTACATAAGCTTTTTTTCCGCGTGGCAGTTGATACTCACCCAACGACACCCATTCGCCGGATGTTTGGCCCTGCACTTGTATATCCGACTGGTTTATTATCCTTTCAGTCGCCTTTTGACCGTCATAAACCATTACCATCGTTTTACTGGCAGCGTTTTTAACCTTCGGAAAATAGGAATAGACATGATAAGCCCCTTCTTTAACAACCACCGGGGTAAACTTCACAGAAGCAGCTGGAGCAACTTTAGCGCTATCTAAAAGGAATGACGGGCCGTAACCGCCATTTTTCGCCATTTTCCAGTCGCCTGTTATTTTCACCCGGGCCGTGTCACTATCGTCAACCAAAATCTCCGGTACACTTTTATCGGCAAGTGGGTCATCCTTTAGGATCTGTTGCACTGCTACAACGTTTACCTGCTGCACAGGTATTTTTTTATCGATAGCCTGGCAAGCGGCTACCGCGGCTGATTGCGCCAGTACCATAAATACAGGTTCCATCCGGATAGAACCATAGGCGATGTGAGTGGCCGACAGGCATACCGGCACAAATAAATTATCAGCCTCTTTTTCCTTTGGGATGATGGCCCTGTAAGAAATTGGATACGGCCCAAACCCGCCCACCTCAACATTGCCTTCATTCTTCACCTCCCCGTTTACTACAAGGCGGTCGCAATTATGCGAATCCATGGTGTAAGCGGCCATGCCAATGCCATCGCCGGCTACTTCTTTACCCTGGCAATAATGCTGGGTCATCACCAGCTGGCCAACCATACGGCGTGCTTCGCGGATATAAAGCTGTGGTGTCCAGTTCTGATTGTCGGTAAACTCATCCTTAGGATATCCCCATTTTTGCATCTCCTCCCTGATGAAGGCCGGAATACGCGCATCGTTTCCAACAAAGTATAAAAGGCCTTTGGTATAATCTTCATGTGCTTTCCAAAGCACCGCCCTTTTGTTATAATCGGCATCCGGGTAGTCCCAGTTCATCCCTATCATATCTGTAGAAAAACCGCCTTTATTATTGATATCTGTTTTTCCATTAGGCATCATGCTCCAAATAAACACATCAGTCAGCGCTTTCCACGGCTGTTTTTCCTTAAGGCGAATTAATAATTCATATTTCTTAGGATCGTAATTTTCGGGTTTAGTAATGGCTATTCTATTTTCGGGCACATTAGTTAAGGTAATGCGAAAATTATAGGCCTGCACCTTTTTATCGCCTGCGCCCGTTGTTTGTAACTGCTGGCTGCTTACACCCCATAAAAGGCCGCTTTGGGGTGCACCAGGCACAACATAGGGATCAATTCCGCCGGGGAGTTGATGCCCTTCCATTAGTTGTGTACCGTTAATGGTTTCATTATACTCGCTGTTAGCTTCCCGCCCAACCCTGTAGGCAACGCCGGCCATGGCCATCAAATCGCCTTCATAGGTACAATCAATAAATACTTTAGCCTGTATAGCGGTACGGCCGTACGCAGCTGGCAGGGTAGTATTTTCCAACACAATTTCCCGCAGTTTACTGGCGGTTTTAGTTACTTTTATAATGCGGTTATTATACATTACGCTAAAACCTGCCCGCTTTACGTAATCATTAAATATGCCCTCTGCCACCTTAGGTTCAAACACCCATTGTTCAAATTTTTGGTAATGACTGCCAACACGCCGGTAAAAATCGCGGGCAAGGCCGGTAACTACATATTTGTTGCCAATATCTGTATAACCTAATCCGCCGGATGTCATCCCTCCCAAATGCTTACCAGGTTCTATCAGTACAACGGTTTTACCCATCTTTTTTGCAGTGTAAGCAGCAATCACTCCTGCGGATGTGCCACCATATACACAAACATCTACCTTAATACCGGGCCTCTGTTGGGCCTGCGCACCCGGTACCATCATAAAGCTTAGGGCAATCATGAGCAAGGCTATGGCGCTTTGATGTTGTTTCATAACAATTGGTTTGATAGGCAAATAGCGGTCACTCAAAAGTCTTTTTTAATTTTGAGGCAAAAGACTTTGCTGAACAAACATATACAACATATAGATAAGTTTCCAATAGTAATTTGCCGCTGTATGCCTTAGGTTGATGAAACGATGGTTTGCTTTCTTTTTTACTATGCTTTTGCAGCTGTCCGTTCATTAAAAAAACATTGGCACCTCCAGACGGACGGACACCCCCAGTAACATGTAATAGCCAACCGCCACTGCCAAAGCCTATTATCAACAGGGCAATAAAAACACATGGCAACTATTAATGAATACTTTATTACCTTCACCTTTGCCCTTATTACATCAATGAAAATAAAGTTTACAGTATCACAATCAACCAGCCTTGCCCCTGCTGTTGTTATTGGCAGGATAGTATCAAAATTAGATGAGGGCAAATACAGGGTTAACAACGTTACCGTTAGCAGCGTTGAATTTGATGAAGAACCCTTTAAACTGATGTGGAATTTTGAAACAGCAAAGCGATTGGATGGAGGCAGGTTTGAAATCAATTCATCAAACAATGACGCATTGATCACATTTACCTGGTATAGCAATTTGCTGACACCTGTATTAATAATAGCTGCCCTTTCAATTTTTGCTATAAACCATGGGGATTACTACGCTCCGCTATTCTTTGTAATATTTTTTACCATTGCGATAGGTATAAGCATGCTGGTGAAGCATAGTATAGCAAGAAGTATGCTAAGTGAGATACTTGAATAGACTGCCCTAATTTTTTTTCTGCGATACCTATTTTAAAAATCTTCCACGATTTTTAAAAATACCCCTCCAATAGCCTATTTATATAAGGGGATATATAAATGACCTTGACGGTGTACGGGTGCATACTGCCTGTAGAATATGTTGGGTGGGTTGGGGTGTCCGTCCGCAAAGAGGAGTAAGACAGTTGCAAACACGTTGCGGACAGCCTTGATAACGCTCCTGTCTGTCCGTCCGTCCCGGTGTATCCAATTTCCCAGACAACCTGCGGACAGCTGATGTGTATAAAAACACTATACACGTTTCAAATATACAGAAAATTCTTTAAAATAAAGAATGAAATTTATTTAAGATGGTTAACGTGCATCAATTGTCCTTAGGTATTGGTCACCTGGTAGCGGACGGACACTTACCGTTAGTCAGCGGCAGTTAACACCTATCTCAATATGGTTACCGGCCCCGAAAGTTTTTGGTTATTCTTTTGGGTATCTATAATGTAGTAATAGGTACCGGCTGGTAGTTGCTTACCGTTCATCCGCCCATCCCAGGGATATTGGTATCCTTTAGATTGATAAACAGCCGCGCCATAGCGGTTGTAGATGTTTACCGTGCAATTAGGATAAGATAGTAATGCTGCAATACTCCAGGTATCGTTACTTCCGTCGCCGTTTGGAGTAAATGCATTAGGGATAATAATTTTTTCGGGTATCGATATAGAAACGGTGATACTATTGGATGTAACCGATGGATTTACAATACACTTGCCGGCAATAAGAATGCCACAGGTAACCACATCGCCGTTTGATAATGTGTTAGAAGTAAAAGTGGCACTGCTGGTACCCGCTATTTGCCCGTTCACCATCCAGGTATATGCCGGCGCAATCTGAACATTGGCAGATGCCGTTGCCTTAAAGGTGATAGGTGTGCCTGCATCAACCGTTGTTGCCGATGATGTGATAACCAACCCAATAGTAACAAAAGGATCTGAACTGAGCGAAACCGGCTTTGATACCGGCGAGGAAACCGGTGTACACTGATCATTATTGGTAACTATACAGGTAATCACATCACCGGTTTTTAAGGTGGTACTGGAGTAAACATCAGTGTTATCGCCGCTGTTATTACCATTAAGCTTCCATTGATATGTTGGGTTGTTGCCGCCGTTTGTGGGCGTTGCAGTATAGGATAGCAATAGCCCATCGCAACTGGCGTAAAAATCGGGACTGATTTTTACCGATGGCGTTATCAAAGGGTTTACCGTTAACGTTTGCGAAACCGGTAAAGCTTCGTTGTATAAAGTACTGCCTGCCTGCGAAACCGTAATAGTGGTTGTACCGGGGCCAACAATGTGTATGCTTCCCGTTGCAGATACTGTTGCTACAGCAGGGTTGGTGTTTGAATAAACAAGGGGAATAAGCGCATTTGAGCTTATGGCCCCTACAGCAAAATCGGCACTACAGGTTGATTTAACGGCAATGGCAGGAAAGTTGATGACCTGGTTCTGCTTGATAGTAAATACTTCCTGAACGGCGTTGGCAGGCGAATAATTTTCATTACCTGCCTGATTAGCGGTAATGGTGGTTACTCCCGGCGCTATTACATGAATTTGCCCGTCGGTACCAATATAGGCCACTGCCGGGTTGCTGCTGGTATAGGTAACAGGCGTTTCGGTGTTGGTGCTGGTAGCATCGGGATGTAGAATATTATCTGCATCTATATTGATATTAACCGGTGGCGGAAAGGTAATGATAGATGGCTTTAATACTATTTCAAACACAACCTGCAAATTTAAAACAGTGCTGTTGCTTCCGGTAGCGTTGTAAGCCGTAATAGTATAATCTGTTGCAGGCCATAAAACCGTTGGCGTACCGGTAATTTTGCCGGTGGTAGCATCAAAAGTTAAGCCGGCAGGCAGGGCTTTATCAATGGTGTAACCTGTAATGACTAATTTCCTTATCATATTATTACCACTTTCGCCCAAAAATAAATTGCCTTTTCCGTCCACAGCCATTCCAATTGTTCCGGCAAAAGAAGCCGCCTTCCCCACACCATCAACTCCGCCCCGTGCACCACTACCGGCTACCACGGTTACAACACCAGTTGGCGAGATTCTTTTAATCACATTATCCGCCTGATCGCCCACATACACATTACCGGTGCCATCAGCCTTCAATTCCCGCGGAAAGTTAAACCCCCTGGCAAAGGTGCTCACTACACCCGCAGGCGTTATCTTCCTGACAGCGCCATTTCCCGTATCTGAAACATATAAATTGCCCTGAGTATCCAACTCAACTGCCGTAGGCGTATTAAATGAAGCCGATAGCGGTGTTGCCGCATCGGCAGAACCCATTGTACCATTACCTGCATAGGTAGATACCGTTCCATCGGGCGTAATTTTACGTATCAGGTTATTTGCCTGGTCGGCTACGTAAATATTGCCCAATCCATCCACGGCCAATCCCCTGGGGCTATTGAAACTTGCCGCTTTGCCCTTACCATCTGTAGCCCCGGCAGCGCCACTGCCCGCAAACGTGGTTACATCGGCATTTATGGTTACCTTTCTAATTAAATTACTTGCCTGATCTGAAACAAAAAAATCGCCTGTGGGACCAATAATTATAGCATCCGGTTCAGAAAAACTTGCAGCCAAACCATTGCCATCTGCTGAACCTGCAGCACCACTACCTGCAAACACGGAGAGATTACCTGCTGGAGTTAGCTTCTTAATTTGGTTTCCACCCCAGTCTTCAACAAAAAAATTACCAGCATTATCCACAACAAGCCCAGTAATAGTGAAAAAAGCGCTAACAAAACTATAATCTGCAACAGTGCTTACCTGTCCATATATTGTAGCGGGCACTGCGCCGCCTGTATTTGCTGGTGCCAAAGGCGCTATGGGCTTATTAATTACATAAACACGCGGAGTTGTATACTTTATTACCGGCGCCTGTGCATATAAGTATTGGGTATTAAATACCAACAGAAAAACCAGTAATACAACTGAAAACAAAGCAGAAACAAACAACCGCATAAATAGCCTATCCTATGTGATAAAGTAGGCTAAAAATAGGTTATTTTTATAACAAACCGATATTATTTGTACCGATGTTATTGCCCCCTACCGCTCAAATACCACCGAATCGGCACTGGCACCCAGCCTGGTTAAAATACCGTTAATCTGTTCAACCATCGGGTCGGGGCCGCATACGTAAAAGTGTTTGGTAAAATCGCTTACTTCGGCTTTTAAAAAGGTTTCATCTATGCGGCGGGTATCGTGAACGCTATCTTTTTGCCCGCTTATTAAAAACAAGGCATCGGGACCAAGCATGCTTTTAAGCTCATCGGCCAAAATAATATCCTTATCGGTTTTATTGCTAAAAAACAGTTTGTTGCCTGCCAGCTTGCCTTGCCTGTTTAAATCCCTTAAAATGGCTATAAAGGGTGTAATACCTGCCCCACCGGCTATAAAGTAACCGGGGCCTTTGTATTCAATAACACCCCAGGCATCGCGTAAGATCAACTCATCGCCCACGGTTAATTTGCTTAGCTGGTTGGTTACACCCTCGGGACTATCGGGATATATTTTAATGGTGAATTCCAGGTAAGGATCATCCGTAAGGCTGGTGAAGGTAAAAGGGTTCTTTTTGTCCTTCCAATCGGGCTGGTTAACGGATAGCTCGGTAGCCTGCCCTGGGGTAAAAAGTAAACCCCGCCGGCTTTTGCAGCCTAAACTGCTTTACATTATGGGTTACATACCGGGTTGATAGGATGCTTATAACGGTTTCCATGGCTTGGTGTTTTTGATGTCTACTAATAAAATAGTTTTTTGGCCATTTAGTTTTAAAGCATTTAAATACTTACATGAGCTAAATTGCGCGATACATCAGTTTAGTGTTAACCTTGCAAAAATATAAAACATTTATTATCAATCACTTACATTGCATAAATCTAAAAATATGTTAAGTTATGTTAACCCAATTAGATGCGTTTTCCCTGTATTTAAGATGATTAATCTGTCCGGCACCATCCGTAAAACAGTGGATACCCGGTAGCGGACGGACGCTTTTAGCCGGCGACTCAGCGTAAAGGTTAATGATCGCCCACTTTTGTCTTGATACTTGATACTAACTACTTGCTACTATTTCTCACTTTCGCCTTTCCTCCTAAATTGTATCTTTGCAGCTATTATGAGCAAATCAACCGACGAACTTTTTAAAAATGTGATATCGCATGCCAAGGAGTATGGCTTTGTTTTCCCTTCGAGCGAAATTTATGATGGCTTAAGCGCCGTTTACGATTACGGCCAAAATGGTGCCGAGCTGAAGAACAACATTAAAACCTACTGGTGGAAAGCCATGGTGCAAATGCACGATAACATTGTTGGTATTGACAGTGCCATATTTATGCACCCCAAAATTTGGAAAGCGAGCGGTCACGTTGATGGCTTCAGCGACCCGATGATTGACAACAAGGACTCCAAAAAACGTTACCGTGCCGATCAGCTTTTGGAGGATAAGATTGAACGTTATGCCAAAGATGGCAAAACCGACAAGGCCGAAAAGTTGGAACACGATATGAATGAAGCCCTTACAAATGAGGATTTGCCACGTTTAAAGGAGCTTATTATTGAGCACGAAATTGCCTGCCCGGTAAGCGGTACCCGCAACTGGACCGATGTACGCCAGTTTAACCTGATGTTTAGCACCCAAATGGGCGCTGTAGCTGATGATGCCGATGTGGTTTACCTTCGCCCGGAAACCGCGCAGGGTATTTTTGTGAACTATTTAAACGTGCAAAAATCGGGTAGGATGAAAATCCCCTTCGGTATTGCGCAAATAGGTAAGGCTTTCCGTAACGAGGTGATTGCCCGCCAGTTCATTATTCGCATGCGCGAGTTTGAGCAAATGGAGATGCAATACTTTGTACGTCCTGGCACTCAAAAAGAATGGTTTGATAAATGGAAAGAAGCCCGTTTACAATGGCACCTTGCCCTGGGTACCGATGCCGCCAAATACCGTTACCATGAGCACGTAAAACTGGCCCATTATGCCGATGCTGCTTACGATATTGAATTTGAGTTTCCGTTTGGCTTTAAAGAGGTAGAGGGTATTCACAGCCGTACCGATTTTGATTTAAAACAGCACGAGAAATTCTCAAACAAAAAGATGCAGTACTTTGACCCCGAGGTTGACCCGGAAACCGGCAAGCCTTATGGTAATTACGTACCTTATGTTATTGAAACTTCGATAGGTTTGGATAGGATGTTCCTGTTAACCATGATAAACGCTTTTGAGGAAGAAGACCTGAGTACAGAAGAGAAACAGGATAGCCGTACCGTGCTGCACCTGCACCCTTGCCTGGCCCCGGTTAAAGCGGCTATTTTTCCGCTTACCAAAAAAGATGGCTTGCCAGAGAAAGCCCGCGAAATTATGGACCGCCTGAAACTTGACTTTAACATACAGTACGAAGAAAAAGACGCTATTGGTAAACGCTACCGCCGCCAGGATGCTATTGGTACACCATTCTGTATCACGGTTGATCATCAAACGTTAGAGGACGATACCGTAACCATCCGTTACCGCGATACCATGGCCCAGGAACGTGTGGCCAGCGCCGATCTTGAAAAAATCATTGGCGACCAGGTAAGCTGGAAGAATTTGCTGAAGTAAGTAAATATATAACCCATGTCATTTCGACGAACAGCGGGATGGCACGAGCAGTGGGGTGAGGAGAAATCTTGTATAAGCGACAAGCGAACACGCAGGTTGTATAAGATTTCTCCTCACCCCTTTCTTTTACCCACAACTGTTCGTCGAAATGACAGCCGTGTTTGATTATAGCAATAATCTTACACATTAAGTTTGTGTTAACCCACCCATCTATGCAAAACGATTATGTAATTTTGATTACAATCGTTTTACTATGAAACAAAAGTTTATCGTTGGCCTTTGTGCCCTTACACTATCGGCACTAACCGTATGCGCCCAAACACCGGGCAAAATAGCCCAAACCCAGCAGGTATTATTACCCAATGGCTGGAAGCTTAGTCCCGCAGGTACATCATTGCCATTGGGCGATTTGCCCCTTAACATCCAGCTATCGGCATCGGGCAAATTACTTGCCGTAACCAATAACGGGCAAAGCACGCAGTCGGTTCAGCTTATCGACCCAAAGAACGAGCAACTGCTCGACGAAAAGGTGATAGCCAAATCATGGTACGGGCTGGCTTTTAGTCATGATGAGCGCAAGCTATACGCATCAGGCGGTAACGATAACTGGGTCTACGTTTTCAATATAGCCAACAACAAACTGGGCAAGCCGGATACCATTAGACTTGCACCCAACAAATGGCCCAAAAGCAAGGTGTGCCCAACCGGCATCACCGTTAATAAAGCCGATACCCGCCTGTACACCGTTACCAAAGAGGATAGCCTGCTTTACATAGTTAACCCCAACCAGGGCAAAACCCTAAAAACGGTAAAACTCCCTGCCGAGGCTTATGCCTGCACCCTATCGCCCGATGAAAAAACGCTTTATATTTCCCTGTGGGGAGGTGATAAGCTGGGTATTTACAACATCGCAACCGATAAGTTAAGCACCCTGAATACCGAAAGCCACCCCAACGAGCTGCTATTAAACAAAAAGGGTACTATCCTATATGTGGCTAATGCCAATGACAACTCGGTATCGGTAATAAATACCACTACCCATAAAACGTTAGAGAACATTGCCACTGCCCTGTTCCCTACCCGTTTAACAGGCTCAACCACCAACGGACTGGCATTATCTGCCGATGAAAAAACGCTATACATAGCCAATGCCGATAACAATTGCCTTGCCGTATTTGATGTAAGCCAAGCGGGCAGCAGCCGTAGCATGGGCTTTATACCGGTGGGCTGGTACCCCACCAATATTAAAATGCTGGGCAAAAAAATCATAGTATCAAACGGTAAAGGGTTCACCTCAATGGCCAACCCCAAAGGCCCGCAGCCCGTACTTAAAACCGATAATAGCGGCTATAAGCAGGGCGCTACCAACAGCAGGGAACAATACATAGGCGGCTTGTTTAAAGGTACGTTATCGTTTATAAACACACCCAGCGCCATACAGCTTAAGGCCCTTACCAAACAGGTATATGCCAATACGCCGTTTACCAGTGCCAAGGCTAAAACCGCGGCCGGCGAAACAGGCAACCCGATACCAAGGCGCATGGGCGAAAAATCGCCTATTAAATATGTGTTTTACATTATTAAAGAAAACCGCACTTACGACCAGGTTTTAGGCGATATGCCACAGGGTAATGGCGATACTTCGCTTTGTATTTTTGGTAAAAAGGTAACGCCCAACCACCATGCCATTGCCAACGAGTTTGTACTGTTAGACAATTTTTATGTAGACGCGGAGGTTAGCGCGGACGGACACAACTGGAGTATGGCAGCCTACGGTACCGACTTTGTTGAAAAAACCTGGCCAACCAGCTACGGTGGGCGTGGCGGTAATTACGATTTTGAAGGAACCCGCAAGGCAGCTTACCCGCGCGATGGCTTTATATGGGATTACTGCAAGCGTGCAGGCTTAAGCTACCGCACTTACGGCGAATTTGTAACCGATGGCAACCCGGGCAAAGCCAGCCTGAAATCGTTAGAAGGGCATTTCTGCCAGCAATCGCCAGGCTTTGATCTTGCCGTAAAAGATGTTAAACGCACCCAGATCTGGGCACATGACTTCGACTCATTATTGGCTATTAACGCCGTGCCACGTTTTAATACCATCCGCATATCAAATGACCACACCAGCGGGCAACGTAAAGGAGCTATATCGCCCATCGCGGCCGTTGGTGATAACGACCAGGCTATTGGGCAGTTTATTGAGCACCTTTCTAAAAGTTCCATCTGGAAGGAATCGGTGGTGTTTATTTTAGAGGATGATGCCCAAAACGGCCCCGACCATGTGGATGCACACCGCTCGCCTGTGTTTGTTGCAGGGCCGTATGTGAAGCGTAACCAGGTAATTCATGGCATGTATTCCACATCGGGCGTGCTGCGCACCATGGAGCTTATTTTAGGCCTGCCACCTATGAGCCAATACGATGCTGCCGCCATGCCTTTGTTTGATTGCTTTACTAACAAGCCCGATTTTAGCCCATACGTAACCAAAGCCCCACAGGTTGACCTGGAGCAACGCAACATGGCAGTTAACGAAAGCAGTCGCCGGTCTGAATTGTTTAACCTGGCCAAGGAAGATGCCGCCCCGGATATTGAACTTAATGAGGTGGTTTGGAAATCTGTAAAAGGCGAAAATGCCATAATGCCCGCGCCAAAACGCAGCGCTTTTGTGCTATTGGAGCCAAAAAAGGAAGAGGATGATGATTAATGTTGCCGGAATCGGAATTGCCGGAATTAAAGAATGAACAGAATTGAAAATTGTAGGGTTGAAGTAATTTCTGAAATTAAAACAAATGCATAACTTCGGGTTCTGACAAATAGCTGTACCATGACTACCATTGAAAATGAATACCTGAAAGTAAGCATCGATACCAAAGGTGCCCAGTTAAGTTCATTGATTGATAAAGCAACCGGCGTTGAACATATGTGGCAAGCCGATGCCAGTGTTTGGCCATGGCATGCGCCAAACCTGTTCCCGGTAGTGGGCGGTTTAATTAACAACGAACTGCTGGTAGATGGGCAAAAGTATGCCATGAACAGGCACGGCTTTGCCAGGCAATCGGAGTTTGTGCTGTTGAATGCCGATGAGGTATCGGCCAATTTTTCGTTACCCAACTGCGATAAAACTTTACAGGTTTATCCTTTTAAATTTGACTACCAGGTTTTATATACCCTTATAGATAACGCCTTAAGAATAACCTACAAGGTGATTAACCTTGATAAGAAAACCATCTACTTTTCGGTAGGTGCACACCCCGCCTTTAACGTGCCCTTTAACAAAGGCGAACGCTATGAAGATTATTACCTGGAGTTTGAAACCGATGAGCACCTGGAAACAGACCTGTTATCTGCAGATGGCTTCTTTACCGGCGAAAGCCACCCCGTACCAACGCCTAAAAACAGGCTGCAGCTAACCCGTCATTTATTTGATGCCGATGCGCTGGTGTTTAAAAACCTATCGTCAAGGATGGTAACCATCAAGAGCGATAAGCATGGACAATCGTTATCGGTGGAGTTCCCTCATTTTAATTACCTGGGCATCTGGGCCAAACCCGGTGCCGATTTTGTTTGCATTGAACCATGGTTAGGCTGTGCCGATACCGAAGGCGAGCAAAAAGATATCAAGCATAAAGAAGCCATCCAGAAATTAGGCGTAGGCCACGTTTTTGAAGCACCGTTTTTTATAAGCCTTTAGACATACTTAGGGGTGTCCGAAAGGTAATGGGTACCTGTGAGCGGACGGACAGCACAGTATAAAAACAATGTCATTGCGAGGCACGAAGCAATCGCACGCGTGAAAAGCGGATATACATAGTTCGCGATTGCTTCGTTCCTACCCATGACAAGTCCACCATGTCATTCCACCTTCAGAATTTCGCGAAATTTTACAACTCGCAATGACATGATGAAGAATTACGTTTTGATATTCTGTGTTACTAAGCCGATTTCGCTGATAACCGCTTCAACTCATCCTTGGCTTTACCAAACCAAACTTTACTCGCTTTACGCTCCATGGCGCTAAGCTGGGGTACTTCGTTCAGGATATCGGTAAAGATCTGATAAGCATCTTCGTCCCGGCCCTGCCTCACCAAAAACATGCCGTACTCATACCGTGGCCCAAAGTACGAATAGCGGCCTTTCATGGCTTTAAATTCGGCTTCGGCTAAATCAACCTGACCGGTGTTTTCTAAAGCTATGGCGTAACCGATATGCGCTTTTGAGCGGGGGAACTGGGGCAGCTTATACAGTTTTTTGGCAATAGGGATAATCTCCTGGTACCTGGCCTGTTCGGAGTAAGCTACAATCAATTGGGCTAATACGTGCTCGTTTTCGGCAAAAGCTCCGGTAAGGCTGGTTTGGTACAGGTCGACAGCTTTATCGGTGAAGCCGGCCTCAAGGTAAGCATCTGCTAATTTTATTTTGTTGGCAAAAGTGTCGGTAAAGCGCAGCTCATCTTCCAGGCGCTTAAGTTTTACACCGGGGTTTAGCACCGCGCCAACATCAACCTTTGGCATCCGCAGGGTCGACCGGTTGGTGAGTATTTCTGAATAGATATAAATAAAGCAGCCTACAACGGGTAAAACAATCAGCATCCAAAGCCACTTTTGCTGCGTACCCCTGCGTAAGCAATGGATAATACAAAAGGCTTCAAGTATAAGGATAAGATAGTAATAGCTACCGCCACCAAAGAGCATACTCATAGTTCACAAAGCTTTAAAAGGATAAGATTATCCAAAAATAAAAAAATGACGCATTCGTCAGCAATATTTTTATTTCAAATCGGCTTCTTTTACCACTTTATCCAATATTGGATGATCAAGCGCGGCTATTTCAGCGTGACCATTTTTCAATTCGTCAAAAACCACTACTTCGTTCACTCCTTTATTCAACCAGCCGGCAGGGATATACAGTGTTTGCTGCGGACCAACATTCCAATACTTACCAATATTGCGCCCGTTCAGGAACACAAACCCTTTACCAAAGCTGCTCAGGTCTAAATAAGTATCGCCTGTTTTGGTTAACGTAAAAGTTCCTTTGTATAAGGTAGGGGTTGGCGTTGCTACGTTAGTATGTAACCCCTGTTTAACCCTGGTATTTTCGGTTAAAAACTTTACGCCTTTTGTTGTTTCAAACGGAAGCTTGTACATTTTCCAACCCAAAAGTTCATCTCCGTTTAAGGTCACCTTTTCGGTAATGCCCTGGCGGTTATCGGTTAAATATGCCCCGTAATTAATACGACCGTTGTTTTCTACCAATATATCAAGCACATCACCTCTTTTAGCCTTATCTAACTGCAATGAATCTTTACGTAGATGCCTGTCTAATATACTAATGCGTCGCCCGTTAAGGTAAACGGTAGCATAATCACGCATTTCTTTAACTTTTAGCAAGCCGCTGACATCGTTTTTTAAGGTAGTGCGGTATAAAACAAAGCCGTATCCCTGGTCAAGGTCTTCAAAACATAATGGCTTTTCAGATACTACAGGTGCACCCAGGTTATCAACCGTTTTTGAAAATAAGGGAGCCCAGGCAGTAAGTTTTATATTGGGTATGGCAATGGTTTTGTTGGTTGCAGGTACAGGCGGCAAAGTTTCACCTTTAGGCAAATGCTTCTGAATCACCTCACGGAACTTATAAAACTTAGTGGTTGGATTGCCAGATTCATCCAACGGGGCGTCGTAATCATAGCTTGATGTTTGCGGCGAGTATGGATCATGCTTGCTCATGTTGGCCCCGTTCATGAAACCACGGGTGGTACCACCATGAAACATGTAAAGGTTAATAGAGATGCCTGCCGATAAAACCTCATCCAGCTTTTTGGCATCCTCATCGGCTTTGGTAGTAGCATGCGGGGTTCCCCAGCTATCAAACCAACCCGGATACCATTCAGCAATGTAATATGGGCCCTTACCATTGTGATATTTATTGATCAGCTCTTTTACCTCTTTAGGATTATCCAAGCCGTTCACAGCAGGCAAATAGCCCGGCAAATAACCCGCAGGCAATTGCGAAGGACCATCGCAGGTAAACAGCAAGCCATCAAAACCAGCCTCACGGAATATTTTGCGGTTAATATCCAGGTATTCTTTATCGTTACTGTATGATCCGTATTCGTTTTCAATCTGCACCATTAAAATATTGCCTCCATGCGTTACCAGGTATGGAGTAAGCTGCTTGCCTAACTGCATTACGTAATTTTTATAGGCAGCCAGAAATTTAGGATCCTTGCTGCGCACCTTCATATCCTTATCTTTTAACAGCCACCAGGGGTAGCCGCCAAATTCCCACTCGGCACAGGCGTAAGGACTTGGGCGCATTATTACCCAAAGGCCTTCTTCTTTGGCTATTTTAACAAACTCGGCAATGTCGTTATTACCTGTAAAATCATAAGTGCCTTGTACAGGCTCGTGCACATTCCAAAAAATATAGGTACCAATGGTATTTAAACCCATGGCCTTTGCCATTTTCATACGTGAGCGCCAGTACTCGCGCGGTAAACGGTAACAGTGCATTTCGCCCGAGATCAGTTGCAGCGGCTTCCCATCTAACATAAAAGTCGAATCGCCAAGGGCAAAGGTGTGATTGGCGGTTTGCGCGTTTAATGTAGTGGTGAAAGCTGCTATGAATAATAAGCAGGCGATAATGATCTTTTTCATGGTAATCTATTTTATTTTATATCGAAAAAAGGCATTGGTGGCCGAACAAACGGCGATATAGAACGCTGGCTACGACTCACCCCGGCTACGCTTCGCTGGCCGACCCTCTCTCCGGCAAGCCGCAAAGAGGGTTAAAAAATATTCTTCCCGCTCTATGCGACGCAGTCGGAGAGAGGGGAGACGGGCGCAGCCTCGTCGGGGTGAGTCGTCTGCGCCTTGTTTACGTCATGACTTTCACTGAACGTGACTTGTTTAAATATTTAAAATAACCCTAACTGACCGTTATCCTTTATGTCGATATCATCGGGATTGGTGATCTCAAAGTCTACCTTTTTAGGTGGTTCCTGGGTTGGTTTTTCTTCCTTGGGCGGCGCTGGTGCAGCTGCCGGAGCTTGTGACTCGGCAGGGGCTTTTGCAGGTTCGGTCACCTCAGTTTCGGCCTCTTCAGGTTCAGCTTCGCCGCTTGCTACTTCGCCGATATCTTCGGTTTCTACTTCCTGTTCAGCCTCCGCTGGTTCTTCAACAGCATCCTCAGTAACAATCAGCTCGACAGATTTTATAGGCAATTGCGATAAACGGTTTCCCATGGCTTTCATCCCTTTTACATCAATCAGGTCGGCAACGTTTACTTCAATGGTTTCGGGAGCTTGTTCCTTACCTCTCAACTGCACTACGCTAAACTGCTGGTTGCCTTTGGCAATGTATGCCAGTTTTGATCCCGGTTCGTCGCTAATGATGCTTACCTGTTTACTAAGCGCTATGTTTTCAAATAGGAAACGCTTCACCATGTAGTTTTTCGATTTTCCATCAATGTGGATAGCCGAATAAACTTTTTGGGCATCGTACTTTTCTATCAAAATCATTTTATCATCAAAATGATTATTAAGATCGAAGTTGGTTAGCTCATAAATACCGTTGCTCATCATGGTCAGGATGCGGTCGTCGCCATCAAACTCACCCAGGTATTTGCCTCGGCTATCAGCATTCAGGCGTTTCAGGATCGCATCGTACCAAATTTTACGACCAGCCAATGTAGATACCCCTTTGCTTTTCAGCAATATCTTTTTAACCGGGTATTTGGTGATGATATTCCCCATAGAACCACGTCCCTTGATTGCTATCGACGCAAAATCCTCATCAAACTGAAGCTTTTTCAATTTGGAGTGTGGTTTAAGCTGTACGTTCACAATTTCGGCCTCACCGTTAGGGTTGGCAGTAAAGTATAGCGTTTTGGTGCCTTTTGTACCCTTAGTTAAGTCATATTCTTTATCGCGGGTTACACCAACTACCGAGAAACGCTTAATATAAGCTATACCGCTTTCACCATCTTTATAAATCATGTTATAAACGGTACGCTCATCGTTCTTTTTAAATACGGCTACGTGGATGATATCCTTACCCACAAAAACCTTATCCTGTACTTTGGTGATAATGCAACGACCATCCGACCGGAAAATGATGATCTCGTCAATATCGGAGCAATCGCCCACATACTCAACAGATTCATCTTTCTTCAAACCAGAACCAATAAAACCATCGGCCCTGTTAACATATAATTTAATGTTGGCCAATGCTACCTGTGCGGCTTCTACCTTATCAAAAGTGCGCAACTCGGTTTTACGGCCACGATCCTTACCATATTTTTCCTTCAGTTTTTCAAACCAGGCAATGGTATAATCGGTAAGGTGTTTCAGGTGATGTTTTACCTGTTTTATTTCATTTTCGAGGGTTTTCATCTGCTCATCCGCCTTTTTAACGTCAAAGCGGGTGATGCTGCTCATTGGTTTATCAATAAGCTTTTTATAATCCTCGGGCACTATAGTACGGTAAAACTGAGGGAAGAAAGGCTCAAACAAACGGTTAAGCACTTCCAGTACCGTTTCAAAATTACCGGAGGTTTCGTAGTCGGGGTGTTTGTACATCCCCTCCTGAATAAATATTTTAAGTAAGGAGCTAAAGAAGATCTTTTCCATCAGCTCTTTCAACCTGATCTCCAGCTCCTGCTTTAACAGTTCTTTGGTGAAAAATGTGCTTTCGGTAAGCATATCGTTCACGCTCATAAAACGTGGCTTATCCGATTGGATAACACAGGTATTTGGCGATATGGAAACTTCGCAATCGGTAAAGGCATACAAGGCGTCGATAGTTACATCGGGCGAAATGCCGGGTGCCAGGTGGATGATGATCTCTACGCTTGCTGCAGTATTATCTTCGATCTTTTTGATCTTGATCTTACCTTTATCATTGGCAGATATTACACTATCGATCAAACTACCGGTTGTGGTAGTAAAGGGAATTTCGGTAATGGCTAAGGTTTTTTTATCGCGCTCCACAATTTTAGCACGCACACGAACCTTGCCGCCACGCTGACCCTCGTTATACAACGAAGCATCGGCCATACCCCCTGTCGGGAAGTCGGGCAATATATTCGGACGGACACCTTTTAATGCTTCAATGGAAGCATCAATCAGTTCATTAAAATTGTGCGGTAAAATTTTGGTAGCCAAACCTACGGCAATACCCTCGGCACCCTGGGCTAATAACAGCGGGAACTTTACAGGCAGCGTAATAGGCTCTTTGTTACGGCCATCATAACTGGCCTGCCAAACGGTTGTATCGGCATTAAAAACAACATCAAGCGCGAATTTTGATAAACGTGCCTCGATGTAACGTGGTGCCGCGGCCGAGTCGCCGGTTACCGGATCGCCCCAGTTACCCTGGCAATCAATCAACAGGTTCTTTTGCCCTATTTGTACCATGGCATCACCAATGGAAGCATCACCGTGAGGGTGATATTTCATGGTGTTACCAATTACGTTGGCAGCCTTGTTAAAGCGCCCGTCGTCCATCTCCTTCAAAGAATGTAAAATACGGCGTTGTACCGGTTTTAAACCATCGTTGATGTGCGGTACGGCACGGTCAAGTATTACGTAAGAGGCATAATCAAGAAACCAGTTTTCGTATAAACCGTCGAGTGAGGTAACGTTATGTAATTTATCTTCGTTATTTGCTGGTATCTCGTTTGCGTTCAGATCTTCACTCATTATGTACTCAAAAAGTTTTGGATGGGTAAAGATAAAAAATAAGGTTCGGATGTGCAGATGATTTGAAAATTTGAGGATTTGAAAATTTGAAAATGATTAGATAAGAAATAATCTGCCCCCGGGTTAAACAGATTTATCAGATTAACAAGATTCTGATTTGGCAAAAAATCCTGCTTTAATCCCTTAATCCGCTAAATCGTGGTTCAGACAAACATTCATCTTCAAATTTTCAAATCTTCAAATCCTCAAATTTTCAAATCATCTACATCCGTACATAATGATTTAAACGCAGCTGAAGGTATTGCGCTTTTACCAGTAAAGTTTTAGCGCTTACATACTGTTCAATTTCATGGGTGGCACTCATTAAACCATGTTTATAAACCTGGCCAAAATCAAAGTAGTTTAAATTGAATTTCCAGTGGTCTTTCAAAAAACCTATCACCTGTTCGTCTTTCTCCAACAGCAGCTCGTAGTTAATAACCAGGTAATCATCGGCAGGAAGCTTTTTAAGGGTTTTAAGAATCTCTTCATTGTAGTTGATCCAAACTTTCAAAAAGGTTTCGGCGTGTTCGGTATAAAATTTTTCCTGTTTGCGTTTACGCCTGATGTGTTTCCAAACCAGTTTTGAAAAATAACCGCGGGCCATGTATTTTCTGTCGATATAAGCAAACTCCCTTTTTAACAGCGAGCCTATCACCGCCCGGTAATCGCGCATGATCACCAGGTATTTTGCACCGGGCAGTAGCTTGGAATAGGTTTCAAGGAACAGGCAGGTACGCGGGTCTTTCCAGGCCCATTGCTCATATAGCTGCTGTTTTATGCTGATGATGCTCTCCAGCTTAGCCAACTGGTATGGCGATAGCACGATCTTTTTAGTATCGACCAGGCCCGAGATATCCAGACTGTTATTATTCAGTATCTCCTCATGTAGTTTTAAAAACTCCACATCTTCAAAATGCCCGTCCACATTGCCCGCGTTGCCTTCGGCCAGGCGTTCTCCTATTTCTAATCCACATCGGCTAAGCCAATTGGTTATTAATGATGTACCTGAGCGGTGCATTCCGGCGATGATCAATGTTTGATGTTGCATAATGTTTAATTTAATGTTGTTCTTAAAACGTTATTGATTAACAGGCAACAGGTCGCTGTTTTGATAAAAAGCGTTGATATTCAATAAATGCCAGTAACCTGCCGGTACATTCGGCAACATCATAGGCATAGGTGTTAATATATAGGTGTGGTTGTTGCGGTGCCTCGAAAGGATCACTTACTCCCGTTAGGTTATTAATCCGTTGCGGATCGCCGGCAGGCAATTGCGCCCGGTAGTAAAGTCCTTTGGTATCCCTTGCTTTTAAAACACTTAGGGGGCAATCTACATGAACCACTTTAACCTCATCATAATTATTAACCAGTTCCTGACGCATTGCCTCATAAGGCATTATAGCGCTGATGATGGTAATAATGCCCTGGTTGCTAAATTTATCAGCGATGAAACCCAGGCGACGCACATTTTCAAAACGATCCTCCTTTGAATATTTAAGATCAGGAAAAAGCTCCTGGCGATATTCGTCGGCATCAATTACTTCTGTTAAATGGCCCATGCGCTCAAGCTTGTCTTTAACTTTTTTAGCAAGTGTTGTTTTTCCGGCACCGGATAATCCGCAAAGCAGTATGATCATAAAATTGATTTTAATGGGTAAACGAAAAAGCAGGTTGATGTTAAACCTTTAATTAATTATCAACTAAGGCAAGTTTTAAATTTAAATGCAGTTAATGCCAGGAGTATCGATAGAGTGGATTTTTGTATCGACGAAGCCGGTAAAAGCGATTCGCAGGGTCACAAATGATGAAAAAAATGCAGAAAGGCTATAATATTTATACTACTAAATACATGGATATTATAGAATTAATTATATATTTGCAGCAGGTAGTTTATAAATGGGTGCATTTAACAGCTACAAAGCAGGTACCGGTTGGCGGGTGAGCGGATGGTTCGATCCTGTCCCCTGCATCTACTTCTCTTCTCATATTTATGTTTTATAATTGGTTAGATCAGAGTTCCTGCCCATCAGGAGCTCTTTTTTTTTGCTCAAAAACACTTATTAAAATAATTTAAAAAGTTCTTTAAATTGAAAATTAGTTTTATTATGTTTGTAGTGTAATGCACAACTTGTTATTAAATAGAATTCATTTTAGCCTTATGTCGGTGAGGTTAAAACAGTTTTGTTAATTGGTTTGATAAAACCCTCGTTTCGGCGGGGGTTTTTTTATGCGATCTTTTTATTTCAACATATATATAACACAGGTTCTTAAAAATTATGGCCCGATTAAATTTATTGGAAGAGACCCGGTACGAGAAGCTGCCGGTGAGCGTTTATGGCAACCAGCAGGAAGCATCACTGGCGGTAGCAGG
>NZ_JANTYS010000003.1 GCF_024808255.1 Mucilaginibacter dorajii | reverse complement strand
TTAAAACAAATTAAACAATAAATAGATATTTGAATTTACAGCAATAAAACATTAGTAATAAAAAAGAGGCTGATCATGATTTATGATACAGCCTCGATTTTTTTATGGAGCTTAATACCTGTGTTTTGATAACTTATCCTGGTTAATTTCTTCCAGGAAACCGTTTTCGTTAATGGCATAACGGGCATAGGTTGTATCAGTATCAATTCTGTATTTTGTAACTTTTTTGGGCTTTTTACGTGTTTTAGCGCGTATAATCATTATCGGCAATATAACAACGGCAAGCAGGGCGGCAATTTGGAATAAAATAATATGCATAACGTTTAAAATAAAATATTGTGAATGCACATCTATAACTTAACAAAAGGGAAAAGGTTTACTTACCGGGTTGTTATTTTAGCTGTGATCGTAATATTGTATAGCTAAATATGTGCCAACAATTCATCGACGCACCTTATAAGCAGGATGTTACAATTTAATGGCAATTAATGCCTGTTGAGGAAGGATAAAAAGGTTAAACTTACCGCTTTATGACAAGCGCGTAAGTTTAGAGTCCTTGATATTAAAAGATCAGCTCCCGTTTTTGGAACTGTTATAGATTATAGAACGAAATAGCGTTACCGCCCCAAAATAAGTCCTGCTCTATAGCAGATAGATTAGCACAATACATTTGCATAATTTCCATGGTACGCTTGTAGCCCCCCGCCAATAAACAAACCGGCCAGTCGGAACCAAACATTACCCGGTTGGTGCCGAAGGAGTTGAAAGCCACATCAAGATAAGGTGTAAAGTCGTTGGTTTTCCAGGCACTCCAATCGGCCTCCGTGAGCATGCCGGACACCTTGCAGAACACGTTTAGATGCCTCGCCAACACCTCAATATCGCTTTGCCAGTCTTTTATCTCTTGAGACTTAATATGCGGCTTGGCCAAATGATCTACCACAAATTTCTGATCGGGAAATTCGGCTACTAATTGGGCAGCATAAGGCAAATGTTCGGGATAGATCAGGATATCGTAAGTGTACCCATATTTTTGCAAGGTGCCTATCCCCTTTTTAAAAGCTGGCTGCAGCATGTACTGCGGGTCTGGTTCAGATTGCAGTACATGCCGAAAACCTTTCAGTTTTTTATAATGCAGATAGCCTTGCAATTTTGCTTCAAGATCATCGGCTTTCAAATCTATCCAGCCAACTACCCCCTTTATGAACGAGTTTACCTCAGCATGCTCCAGTAAAAATCCGGTTTCATCGTCGGTTTGGCTGGCCTGTACAGATATACAGCCATCAATACCATTGTCCTGTAAAACAGGCAGCAGATCAAGCGGCGAAAAATCACGCTTGATAGCCAGCATACTGTAATCGATCCAACTATCCCTAACCGGGTCAAAGATCCAGAAATGCTGATGCGAATCAATTTTAGGCATATGCTACCAAAGTTTGTTTTTGATCGCCAAGGCCGTCAATACCTAATTCCATTACATCACCGGCTTTAAGGTATACCGGGGGTTTCATGCCCAGCCCAACACCTGCCGGTGTACCTGTAGAGATCACGTCGCCTGGTAATAAAGTCATAAACTGACTGGTGTAAGAAATTACCTGTGCCAGGTTAAATATAAAATTTGATGTAGTACCATATTGCATGATCTCGCCATTAACCTTTAACCAAAGGTGCAGATTATGCGGATCTTCAATCTCATCGGCAGTAGCCAAAAACGGACCAAACGGCGCAAAGGTATCGCAACCCTTTCCCTTATCCCAGGTACCGTTACGCTCCAGCTGAAATTCGCGTTCAGATACATCGTTGTGCAGCATATAACCTGCTACATAACTCAAAGCATCGGCTTCATCAACATAAGAAGCTTTTTTGCCGATAACTACGGCCAGCTCAACTTCCCAATCGGTTTTTACCGAGTTTTTGGGAATCACTACATTATCATTAGGACCAACAATAGCACTGGTAGCTTTCATAAACACAACAGGCTCTGGTGGCAGCGGCGCGTTGGTTTCATGCGCATGGTCGGCATAATTTAACCCGATGCAGATAATTTTTGACGGGCGGGCAATCGGGCTGCCTAAACGCTCACCTTCGGCAACTTCGGGCAGCTCAGCATCTTTAATAAAAGCAGCTAAACGGCTAAGTCCATCGGTTTCAAAAAACTGTTCTGTATAATCTTCGCCAAAGGCAGATGTATCGTATTTTTTATCATTAAGGATCACTCCTGTTTTCTCTTTGCCGATGTCGCCAAATCTGATAAGCTTCATTGTATGTTGGGTTAAAATTTTGTTTTAGTTATTAAGGGTGATAAAGCCGCCATCGATAGGATAATCGGTACCTGTTATAAAACCGGCTTCATCCGAGCAAAGATAAAGTGCCAGCGCGGCTACCTCTTCTGATTTACCCATTCTGCCTATCGGCTGGCTTTTTGATAGTTTTTCAAAGATCTCGGCCTCTTTACCCGCGTAGTTTTTGGCGATAAAACCATCAACAAAAGGCGTATGGATGCGTGCCGGCGAAATACAATTGCAACGGATATTATCGTGCAGAAAATCGCGCGCTACAGATAGTGTCATAGCGTGTATGGCACCTTTACTCATGGAGTAAGCAAACCTATCCGTAATACCTACACTGGCCGCTATAGAAGCCGTATTAAGGATAACCCCGCCCCCGTTTGCCTTCAATACCGGGATCACCGCGTAAAGGCAATTGTAAGCACCTTTTACGTTTACATTAAATACCCGCTCAAAATCGGCAGTGCTGGTATTATCAGCGCGGCCAATGTGGGCTATCCCCGCGTTATTGATCAGAATATCTATAGCGCCTATTTTGGCAAAAGTATCAACAACCTGTTGCTGATCGCTTACGTCGCAGGCATAACCTGTTGCTTTGCCACCGGCTGTTTCAATTTCGGCCACGGTATCTGCCGCCGCTTTATCGTTTAATTCGATGATGTGCACAATGGCACCCTGCTGCGCAAACAATATTGACATTGCCCTGCCTATCCCGCTGCCGCCACCGGTTATTACTACTGATTTATTGGTTAGTTTGAACATCTTGCCCCCTCTAAATCTCCCCCGGTAGGGGAGACTTTTATTTTATTGTTTTACAATTTCCTTTTTAAAGCCCTCCCTACCGGGGAGGGTTTAGAGGGGCTACAGCGATACTCCCCTTTTCCATGGTATAAAATCGTCCTGACCAAGCTTAACCGATTTTGGTTCGGCTTCGCCGCTGGCCACTTTAATTACGTAATCTAAAATACGCTCGCCGGCTTGCGGAATGGTTTCATCACCTTCAATGATGGTACCACAATTAATATCAATGATATCCGGCATGCGCTCATACAAAATGGTATTGGTTGATAGCTTTACTACCGGCGCTATGGGGTTACCTGTCGGCGTGCCCAGGCCGGTTGTAAACAATACAATGTTGGCACCAGAGCCTACTTCGGCCGTGGTGCTTTCCACATCACTACCTGGAGTACAAAGCAGGTTTAAACCCGGTTTGGTTACTTTTTCGGGATAATCCAAAACTGCTGCCACAGGCGATGTACCACCTTTTTTTGCCGCTCCTGCCGATTTAATGGCATCAGTGATCAAGCCATCGCGGATGTTGCCTGGTGATGGGTTAGCGTAAAAGCCAGAGCCATCTGCCTCGGCCCTGGCATTATAGGTAGTCATCAATTGCATAAAGCGATTGGCTGTCTCCTCGTCGGTACACCGGTCGCTTAGCTCCTGCTCCACACCGCAAAGCTCCGGAAACTCGGCTAAAATTACCGAGCCGCCCATGGTGACCAACAGATCTGATACATAACCCAAAGCAGGATTTGCAGATATACCAGAAAAACCATCAGAACCACCGCACTCCATACCAATACATAGTTTTGATAACGGGGCCGGCTCGCGCCGGGTTTGGTTAGCCTGAACGAGGCCTGCAAAAGTTTGTTTAAGTGCCTGCTTTAACAATTCGCTTTCAGTTCCCACTTTCTGTTGTTCCAATACTACCATTGGCTTATTAAAAGCAGGATCGCGTTTGGCTATTTCGGCTTGTAGTATGCTTACCTGCGCGTGTTGACAACCCAGACTTAATATGGTAGCACCCGCCACATTTGGGTGGGTGATATAACCGGCAATTAAGCCGCAAAGCGCGTCAGAATCATCTTTGGTGCCGCCACAGCCCATGCTATGGTTCAAAAATTTGATGCCATCAATGTTTTTAAATAAGCGTTTAGAGTCAGGCCTATCGGCACTGGCCTGAATATCGGCGTTTAAGATCTCCTCTACCGATTTTCCTGCCTGGTACAGTTCCATCAGCTGCTCCACATCGCCCTCGTAGCTTTTGGCTTTTTTGTAGCCAAGCTTATCAACCAAAGCCTCTTTTAACACCTGTATGTTGCGGTTTTCGCAAAACACCAGTGGCACAACAATCCAGTAGTTGGCGGTACCAACCGAACCATCAGCACGATGATAACCATTAAATGTTTTGCCGTTAAAGTTACTTGTATCTGGCTGGTGCCAGTTTAATTTACGCTCGCCTAAACGGTAACCGTCGGCAGCGTGGTGTACATTGGCTGTGGTCAATACGCCACCCTTAGGTATAGTGCTGCTGGCTTTACCAACCAATACACTGTACATATAAATTTCGGCACCTTCTTTTAACTCGTTGATGGCGAATTTATGTTTGGCAGCTACCCTATCAACCAAAGGAAAGCTTTCACCCTCAAAATTAATTATGGTTCCCGGCTCCAGGTTTTGCAGGGCTACCAGCACGTTATCATGCGGGTGGATCTTTAAAAATGTTTCTTTTTGCGACATTGTGATGTTAGTTCATAGATCATGGTTAATGGTTCATAGTACATAGCAGCGAGTTTATTCTTATCAGTAAATTCGGCTATGAACTATGAACCATCAACCATGAACAATAATTAATTCAGCGATAATTCAATAACCGGGATCTCATATGGAGGTTTGGCCGGCATGGTCACCTCCAGATCGTCAGATCCGGTTGGTTTGTATAACAGTTCCGAATGGTCGTTCAAAAACTGCGCGTATTTTATTTTACCCGCGTAGCCCGGCAATATCAGCTTGCCTTTAGGGTAATCAAATAACTGCACGTATAATTTTTTTGTTTTTTTGTTATAAGTGAGTTTGGTGCCTTCGGGAACTTTATAGGTATCCGGCGCAAATGTACAATTGTATATAGATTGATCATTGGCATGCATCCAATGGGCCAGGCTATCTAAGGCGTTTGTAGCACGATAATCAAATTCGCCGCGGGCTGTTGGCCCAACATTCAATATCAGGTTACCACCGTTACTAACCGAGGTAATCAACAGATCAAGCAGCTGGCGATGTGTTTTCCATGTATTTTCGTCACGATAGTATCCCCATGAACCCGAAAAGGTTTGGCAGGTTTCCCAGGTTTTACCGCGGTATTTGGCCAGTTCGGCAGTACTTACCTGCTCTGGTGTTTCAAAATCGGCACCGTCTTTATACTCCTCCAGGTTAAGGCGGTTATCTACAATAATACCCGGCTGTAGTTTCCTGATCAGTTTTAACAATTCAACAGAACCCCACTCGTCTTTACCTTTACCATGTCCATCTGAACGCGGGAAAGAAAAATCAAGCCAAAGCACATCTATTTTACCATAGTTGGTTAGCAATTCAGTGATCTGGTTACGCATGTATTGGCGGTACTTAGCCATATCCCTGTTTTTGTTCAGCTTAGCGTAGCTGGCATCGCTTTTATCAGCAGGCGATTGCGGGTGGATCTCGTCTATAGTATAGTCTGGGTGATGCCAATCTAACAATGAATAATAAAACCCAACCTTTAAACCCTGCGCGCGGAAAGCGTTCACATACTCGCGTACCAAATCGCGTTTGGCTTTGGTGTTAGGCGCTTTATAGTCGGTATATTTTGAATCGAAAAGGCAGAAACCTTCATGGTGTTTGGTAGTAAGCACCGCGTAGCGCATGCCTGCCGCCTTTGCCGATTTTGCCCATTTATTAGGATCAAAATAATCGGGGTTAAATTGGTCGAAATATTTTTGGTAACCTTCGTTATCTATCTTCTCATTATGCTTTACCCATTCATGCCTTGCCGCGCCCGAGTACAATCCCCAGTGAATGAACATCCCAAAGCGGCTATCTTTCCACCATTCCATCCGTTGATCTTTCTGGGCATCGGTTTCGCTACCGATCATTTTTTGCGCCGATACCGATGATACTACCATCAGTGTAAGCAAGCATAACAATTGAATTTTTTTAAGCATGAGGTTTATGTTTTTTTGTAATTGGTTAATGTTAAAGGGAAAAGATTTTATCCATCAAAACCCATTTTTCGCCTTTCTGGGCTCCTTTTACAACTGCCTGGTATTTCCACATCAGGTTTTCCCATTCCTGTACTTTGGGGTTGGCAGCATCAGCAGCGCCTTTTCTGTCAAAGCTAAAGGTATCATCGGTTTCCATGATCATGAACAGGCGCACATCAAAGCGGTAAATTTCCATATTGGTGATGCCATAATCGGTAATACTTTGATGAATCTCGGGCCAGATTGCTTCATGGTATTTTTCATATTCGGCGATAAGCGTGGCATCGTCAACCAAATCAAGCGTTAAACAATATCTGTGACCCATAAATAGATTAGATTGGTTATACAAAGGAATAAAGTTTACGGTTAAATAGTTAGCAAAATAGTGTCAAAACATTCAGCTTTTTTGGCATAAGGAGAGCCTCACCCAAACCCTCTGCAAAGGAGCTACTGTGTGTACACATCTTTTTAATAAAGAAAAATGTCATTTCGAACGAGCATGGGTAGGTAAAAGCGGGGTGCGAGGAGAAACTATCTCTTGAGCGCAGCGAAAAATCTTCGACGCCTCGCTATGTGGAATGTCCGCTTTTACAAGATTTCTCCTCACCTCCAGCACACAAATCCCTACAGGTTCGTTCGAAATGACAACGCTTTTTAATTATGTGGTAAAAGCAAAAGATGCGTACACACAGTAACTCCTTTAGAGAGGATTTAGGTGAGGTTCTTACACCCACTTACTCAAAAACACCCCAAAAGCTTCTTTATACTGATCGCCAACGGTGATGTTGATTTTGCCTATTTGCAGGGCGTTGCGGGTGATGGAGTTAATTTTATCAAGAGATACGATGAAAGAACGATGTACCCGCATAAAGCGTTTGGCCGGTAGCTTTTCTTCCAGCGCTTTTAAACTGGTAAGAGATAGTAAAGGTTTTTCGGCGCTTTGCAGGTATATTTTTACGTAATCTTTTAGTCCTTCAATGTATAAAATGTCTTTTAGGGCGATGCGTACCAATTGGTATTCTATCTTTAAAAACAGGTAGTCATCCTCAATCCGGCTTTCTTCTACTGCTACAGCCGGGGCAGGGTTTACCGAGCGCTGCAGTAATTCGGCATAGCTTAACGCTTTGTTTGCGGCATGCAAAAACTCCTCGTAATTGAAGGGTTTAAGCAGGTAATCCAGGGCATCAACTTTGTAACCTTCCAGCGCAAACTGGTTGTAGGCGGTGGTGAAAATAATGCGTGGCTTGTTTGCTCCGCGACTATCCAGTACACGGGCCAGTTCAATACCGTTTAAGTTGGGCATCTGAATGTCGAGGAAAATAAGGTCTACTTTTTGATCCTGTAAGCCTACCAGAGCCTCAACTGCACTACTATACCTGCCGGTTAATTTTAAAAACGGGGTTTGTTCAATAAAAGCGCAAACCAGGCCCAATGCCAGCGGTTCGTCATCAACAGCTATACAATTTAATATCATGCCAGGTTGAGGGTTAGGTGAACTTTATAGGTGTTGGCTGCCGGGTCTTCCTGTATATCCAGCGTGTATTTACCGGCATAAAGCAAATCCAGCCGGCGCAGGGTATTGGTAAGGCCGATGCCTTTGTTTTCTTCCAGGTTGGGGGTGCTGTCTTTATAAATAGAATTTTCTACATGTAGTTCCAGATACCCGGCACGTTGTTCTACGCTGATGAGGATGTTGCTGGGCTCAGTAGCGCTGATGCCGTGTTTAAAAGCATTCTCCACAAATGGCAAAAATATCATTGGAGCAACCGTTGCATCATTTACCGCGGCGGGTGTATCAAATGTTACCGTAACTTTATCGGTAAGCCGCAGCTGCATCAGGCTGATATAGTCTTTTATGAACGCTACCTCCTGACTTAACAGGGCGGTACCATGCTGGGTATCGTACAACACGTAACGCATCATGCGTGATAACTGGTGAATGGCCTTGCGCGATGTATCGGCATTTACATGCGTTAACGCGTAAATATTATTGAGTGTATTGAAAAAGAAGTGCGGGTTGATCTGTGCCTTTAAAAACGACAGTTCCGAACTGATCTTGTCCTGCTCCAAGGCCTCGCGCAGCCGGGCATCCCCCTGCCATTTTTGAATAGCGGTAATACTGGTGCTGATGCCTAACACCAGGGCCATGATAAACAACAGGGCAAAATCGTAAAAGTGGTTCTTTTCACCGTGTTTAGGTGGCCCATGTTTGTGAAAGGCAGCATCCATCAGCCGGTGCAGATCAAGGGTTCGGTCAAACAAGGCATCTAAAAAGTAGATGCCTGCAATTAGTATAATTGCGCATACAAAGTACATACCTGTACGATTTTTTAACAAGTATGCCGGTACTAGTACAACGGAGTTTAGATAAAATGCGCCTACAAGCATAGTGAAAACAAGCGTTTGTTTGATCCAGAACTGGTAAGGCAGCTCTACATTGAGTGTTAAGGGCTGATATCCGAAAAGTACAAAGCCCAGCACCAGCCAGGTTAATACATGGATAAGTATAGCGATAGTAGTACTTTTAGATTTCAGACTCATATTGGTTATAATCAAGAGTCAAGATACGAGAATCGTGACTATTTATGTTTTTTATTTTCTGCGCCCAAATACCAGGCCGCAGCTGTTATCCCTGGATTTCAAACATCAATATTACAAATCAACCGGGCTTATTATCAACCAAAATCGCCCAAAAGCAAAAACTTACCGACAGAGGGGCAATACTGCTCTTTAAACCGCCAATCTGGTTCTTTATAGGGTAAACAATCCTCTTTGTGGGTTAAAAACAGGCCTTTGTCTACATTTATACAGCCCCCGTCTATTGCGTTTTTTATGCTGATGTGCTTGTTATTGTTTTGCGTCAACAATTAAGCGCAACAATGAAAACCGTATACCTTTTTATAATTACATCCCTTATTAGTTTTACATCATTTGCCCAAACGGGCAGGCAGATTAAAGGTATTGTAAAAGACTCTACCGGTGTTACCCTACCGGGTACCACCATTAAACTTCTAACTGGCACCGATAGCACCACCGTGATTACGGATAACGCAGGCAGCTTTACGTTTGATAATGTAAAAGCTAACCAGTTTAGCCTGGTACTAAACTCTATAGGTTACCAGGGTTTAAGGCGACGCTTTATATTGGATAATGCCAACACGCCGGTATCATTAAAACCTATCATCCTTAAAAATGATACGTATATGCTGAATACCGTAACCATATCAGATGCTAATCCTATAAAGCTTAAGGAAGATACTATAGAATTTAACGCGGCAGCTTACCCTGTGCGTGACAACGCCCCGGTTGAGGATGTAATTAAAAAACTGCCCGGTGTTGATGTGGATAAGGATGGTAACATTACAGCCCAGGGCAAAAGTGTTACCAAGGTAAGGGTAAACGGTAAGGATTTTTTTGGAGGCGATGTAAAATCGGCCACCAAAAACTTACCTGCAGATATAGTGCAAAACATCCAGATTATTGATGATTACGGCGACCAGGCCAACCTTACCGGCATCAAAAGCGGCGAGCCTGACAAGATCCTGAATATCACCATAAAACAAAGTAAAAACTATGGCTACTTTGGTCAGGCCAGTGTGGGTGGTGGTAAAGATGCCATACCAAGCGTTGACGGAAGTAAAAATGACAATCGCTATGTGGCATCGGCAAATGTGTTTAGTTTTAACGGCGACAGGCAGCTGGCATTTTTGGGCAACTTAAATAATACCAATACCAACTTGTTCACCTTTGGTGGCGGTGGCCCGAGAGGCGGCGGTCCGGGTGGCCCTCCGGGGGGAAACAGCAGTAACACAAACGGTATTACTACGGCGCGTTCATTTGGGTTTAACTATCGCGATAGCTGGGGCAAAAAGATAACTGCTTACGGTAGCTATAGCTTTGCCGATAACTCCGTATACACGGTTAGCAAAACTATCCAAAACAATATATCATCAACCAACCCAAGTACCAACACCAATAACAGTACCCAAAACGACGAAAAACTGAACCATCGTTTCAATTTCAACATCGAAATTAAACCAGATACAGTTAACTACATCAAAATTACACCAACATATGCTTATGCTAAAGTTAACACCACGCAAACTGGCAGCAGCTTACTGGTAAACAATTCCGAAACGGTATCAAACTACAATTTTGTAACAGCCAGCAACCAAAGCGAACCTAATTATGGTGCAAACATTTTATTTAACCACCGTTTTAAAACACATGGCCGTAACTTTAGCATCAATGTAGGCGCCGGCTCATACAGTATTAATAAATATCAAAACCCGGTTTATACTTATATCGATGGGGCAGCCAACGCGCCTTTAAATCAATTTATCAATACCAATAGCCGCACCGATAGCTTGGGTACCAGTGTATCATACCTGGAGCCTTTAAGTAAGAAGAGTTATCTGGAGGCTACCTACGCTTACCATTATGCCTATACTACGGCGGACAAGTTAACAGACACATTAAATGCCGATGGCGTTACTAAAGACTATTACAGCCTGCTAAGCAATAATTACAACTCCACCTTTATAACCAACAGGTTTGGTTTAAACTATCGATTCATCGATAAAAAATATAACTATACCTTGGGTTTGGTGGCACAGCCAACCATTTTAAGGGGGCGGTCTGTTATGAACAATTCGTCAACGGATATCAATACCTTTAATTGGGCACCTAATGCCAGGTTTATTTATAACTTCTCACGTAACCAATCGTTAAGTTTAAATTATAACGGGGCCAGCAACCAGCCTACTTATACCGAATTGCAGCCTGTTACGGATTTTAGCAACGCATCGTATCCCATACAAGGTAACCCCGATCTGAAACCGGAGTTTAACAATAACCTATCTATAAAATATAATAAGTTTGATTTTGCAACTGGTAATGTATTCTTCAGTAATTTGTCATTTACCACTACTGATAATAAGATAGTTGCCAATACCATTACCTACCCCAAAACGTATACTCCAAACAGCAAACTTGCCGGGAGTATTTTAACCCAGTACTTAAATGCCGATGGTTATTACTCGGCGCAGGGGTTTTATGTGTTTGCCAAGCCGTGGGATAAACGTAAATATAATTTATTCTTCATAGGCAACGTTGCCTACAATAATAACATCTCTTATATCAGTAATGTCGATTCGGCCAGTTATGCCATGACCACCGAGAAAAATATAGCCAAAAACCTGGTGCTATCACAAGGTGTTAAGTTTAGATTGAGCATCGAAAACGTAGTTGATGCTGAAGCCAGTACAACTTACGCGGTAAACAAATCAAATAACTCGCTTAAAAACGCCAATATCAATAATAATTTTAGCTCCCTTAACCTGGGTGTCAACGGCAAAAATTATTTGTGGAAAGATTGGACAGTAAGCTACGATTACTCTAAAATGTTGTACTACGGTTACAAAGGGGCAACCAACCCCAATATATTGAATACGTATGTTGAGCGCAGATTTTTAGCTGGCAACGCGGCTACCATCCGCCTATCGGCAATGGATGTGTTTAACCAAAATACGGGTTATACCAGCACGCAAAGCGGCAGTTATGTTACGCAAACCAATACCAACCGTTTGGGTAGGTATTATTTATTGAGTTTTACACTTAAGCTGCAAAAGTTTGCAGGCAAAAAGCCAAATATGGGTCCGGGTGGACCGGGTGGTCCTGGTGGTGGCCCGGGTGGCCCTCCTCCGGGTGGTGGGTTTTAAAGAGCTTGTCATCCCTGAGAAAGATGGCTTGAAAGGATCAGGTGAGATTGATCTGGATTTAGTTGATGTTATTGGTTTAAACTGATAACGGAGCGTCCCGGGGTTGAGATACCGGGACGCTTTTTGTTGGTGTTATTTAAAGATGTAGTTAATGCCAGCCCTGATGCCCGATAAGTTTAAAGAATAATTATTTGAGTTACCCATATTCGGTAACGCCCCCCCTTTTACGTTATCGGTAACCGATGTGGATAAAACGTAGGTAATTCCAATATCTATTTTATCACTTAATACTATTCCAGCTTTAACAGAACCGGAAAAAAAGTTTGAATTAAGGGTTAAATAGTTTCGGCTATCTCTATTCAGGTCGTTATTATGCATAACATTGCCCGAGTTTTTTACAATATTAATAGCAAGGCCTGCATCACCGTAAAATTTAAAAGCTTTGGTATTATAAAAATTGTAAATGGCTTGTGGATTAAATGAAAAAATAACCTGTTTGAAAGAGTAATTGCCTTGTAACGAATTTGGAGAATTATAATAAATATCAACGCGGCTATTATATGATCCTGTAGTAACAGAGAATTCGCCTCTTAGCACAAATTTATCAACATCCGGATTTGTGTAAATATTGGCACCTATCGAAAATAAAGGGCTAACTGAAGTTTTGCTGGGTGGATTATTAAATGGCGAATCGCCGCTAAATGCATACCTGGATACATTGGCGCTTGCCCCTACAAAAAAACGTATAGCTGTTGCGGAGCCATAATCGGCCTTATCGCTGCCCATGCCATTTATTTTTGCTGAAATGCTTTTAAGGTCATCGAGGTTATAGGCGCTCTTTTCTATCTCCCGTTTCAACTCTTCCAACCTATCGTTGTATTTTTGGGCCAGTGCGTATAATTGTGGTACGTATCCATTTTCGTTATGGGTTTGGGTACCACGATCTGGAACAAAATAAATGCGATACAATAATTCATCAATACTGCCTGCTTGATTATCGCCTATAAAAAAACGCGTTTTAATATTATCGGTATAAGAAAACAAGACAACTTTTGGACCTTTTTGTTCAATTTTTAAAAATACAATATCCTCTTTTTTGCTGGAGTCAACACCATTTGAAAGCCTTTGCAGATTAGTTTCATCTACACTGATTTTGCCGGCGTACCGCTGATAGGATATGTTCAATACGCTGAAATATTTAATATCGGCCACGGTATAGTTTTTAACACCAGATTGATCCTGGAAGTTAATGTCGGTGGGATTGCTCGACCAATCTTTAACATTGATGGTACCGCGTAAGGTGTCGCCTTTTGAGGTAACCACATAGCCCGGTTTGTAGTTGCTTTGCGCCATCGCGCACACCGGCAGCAATAAGGCCGGCAAAATAAATTTGAATAATAGCTTCATCATAAGGTTGGTTTGTAAGTTATTGAACGGGGTTTAATAAAAGTTGTAATTTAAACTAAGCTGAATGGCTTTTACCTGGGCGTAGTAAGAAAAAGTATTGGTAAACGTTGCATTGGGCAGATAGGCAACGGCAATATCAAATTTTTTGTTGATGGTGGTCCCTGCTTTAAATACAAACGATGTCCAGTTTTTTTCAAGAGAAAGTATGTTTGTTCTTACGTTGGTAGTACCGCCTGAAGTATATGAAGAGTTATTACCACTATAGCCCGAAAGATTGAATGATGCGCCAACAGCGGCATAAACCTTAAAATCATCGGTATTATAAAAATTATACATGATTTGAGGAATCAGCGAAATAGTGTTTTGGTTAAAAGAATAGGAGCCTGAACTACTACCGGAGCTGAAATTTTCTTTATACTTATTAACGGTATACGCGGCCTCTGCACGAAATATCAATTTTCCGGTAGATGGATTTGAAAAAATGTTAACCCCCGCGTCTATCCTCGGGAAAAGCTGTGCCGTTGGGTTTGCCGAAGCCAAAACTATTGGTGCCGATGTTGATACGGTCGCAGCGTTTAAACCTATACCCGCAAAAAATACCGCGCCTTTTCTGTTCCCTTTCTCTGCCCTGTCGGCTTTTTCGGTGGTGTTGTTTATTTTCCGGCTAATACCAACCAGCTCATTGTAAGTATAGTATGCTTTCTCTATACTGGTTTTAAGTTTATCATTATTGCTGTTGTATTTTTGGGCAAGGAGATATAGCTGCTGCATATACCCGTTTTCGTTTACGGTTTTATTGTCTTCGTTGTAATAAATGCGGTAAACCAGTTCTTTGGGTTCGGTGTCTTGCCTGTCAGAAACAAAGAAATGATCCTTCTTATTATCGGTGTAACTATATAACGTAATGTTAGGTCCTTTTTGGGCCACCTGTAAAAACACCGAATCTGTGATTGTACTTGTATTGCGGCCGGTAGGGATGGTAGCTACGCTGGTTGGATCGTCATTCAACAGCCCGATGTACCTTTGGTAGGCATCATAACTATCGGCTTTAAAAAAGGTAATGTCATTGACACCCAAATTCCGACTTTCTTTTTTGTCGATAGCTGTTTTAAAACTGATAGATCTGGGGTTTACGTTCCACTCTTTAATGTTGATAAAGCCTTTGAGCGTATCGCCTTTGATGATAACAACGTAGCCCGGTTTGTAATTGCTTTGTGCGAGGGAAAATAATGGCGATATCAATGCCGCCGACAGCAGTAATTTGTAAAAAGGTTTCATTAGGGATTAACAGGTTTAAATAGCCTGCAATATATTAAAATATATAATGCCGCTATAAAATATAATAAACACCTTTTTCTGTCGGTAAAAATTATGTGGTAATCAGCTTTTTTTACAATAATTAATTACATTTATACCATCAATTGTAAAATAAGCTGAATGAAGCCTTTATTGCTTAAAGTTTCATCGGGCCCGGCGCACTCGTTTAGCGTAAGGCACGATGTATTGCCCGATATTAATAACCGCTGGCATTGCCACCCCGAACTGGAGCTCATTTACCTTAAAAAGGGAACCGGCACACAGTTTATTGGCGATAGCATTAAACAATTTAAAGCCGGCGATATGGTTTTGGTAGGATCAAATCTGCCGCATTACTGGCGCTTTGACGATACCTATTTTAACCATACCGATACCGAAGGTGTGGAGGTTTTTGTGGTGCATTTTTGTGAGAATTTTTGGGGGGATGCTTTTTTACAGCTGCCCGAAAATAAGCTGATTAAAGTGATGCTTGAAAAATCAAAACGCGGACTGCAAATTACCGGCATCACCAAAGAAAAAGTAGCCACCCAAATGGCGGCCATGCTTAATACCGACGGTGCCGAGCGCATTATTATGCTGCTCAAAGCCTTAAATGCCATAGCAACCAGCACGCAGCCGGCTTACCTGGCATCCATAGGGTTTAAGTATGACCATAACGACTCCGAAAACGATAGGCTCAATAATATCTATGAGTACTCAATGCAAAATTTTCGCAAAAAGATTTATCTGGATGAAATAGCCGAGATAGCCGGCGTAAGCTCAAACTCGTTTTGCCGCTACTTTAAAACCAAAACACGCAAAACCTTTTCGCAGTTCATCATCGAAATAAAAGTTGGCCATGCCTGTAAATTGCTCATTGAAGATAAGCTGAATATTAAACAGTTATGTTATGATAGTGGTTTTAATAACTTCTCAACCTTTCACAAGCATTTTAAACAGGTAACGGGTAAAAGTCCGCTGATGTACCAGAAAGAGTTTACCAAGAATCCGTAAGCCCCACCCAAACCCTCCCCGGAAGGGAGGGCTTTAAAATAAAAAATATCCCCCCCCCGGGGGAGATTTAGAGGGGGCTCGCCCTTTTTTTTCCTATATTTAGCATTCACCCGCTAAATATCCTTTCATGATCCGTAATATCCTGTTGGTTACTTACCGCAATCTGGTTAAAAACAAAGTTTATACGTTTATCAATATCACAGGTTTGGCCCTGGGCATAGCTGCTTTTGCTTTAATAAATGCTTATGTTAATTTCGAAAAAAGCTTTGATACCCAACACCCGGATGCGGCTAATATTTACCGGGTTGAAAGCCAGTTTTATAAGGGCGATAACCTGACCGATAGCTGGCCAACCAGCACCAACGGTTATGCCCCGGCCATGAAGGCAAACTTTCCCGAAATTGCTTCATATGCCCGCATCAGCTGGAACAACGCCGAGCGGGTGGTAAAATATAATAATATCAAATTCAGGGAAGAGCACGTATGCTTTGCCGATACCAATTTCTTTAATTTTTTCGCTTACCCGTTATTACAAGGGGATAAACACACAGCCCTTAAAGAAGTAAATACGGTGGTAATTTCGCAATCGGCCGCTAAAAAGTATTTTGGCAATGCCGATGCCATGGGCAAGTTTGTTGACATCAGCACACTAAGCAGTAGCTACCATTGTATGGTAACTGGAATTTTTAAAGATCTGCCCAAAAACTCAACCATGCAGTTTAACATGTTGCTGTCATGGACAACATCATCAAAATTTGTACAGGATTTTTGGTATCAGCATGAAAGTTACACTTTTATAAAGCTTAAGCCCAATACCAATATCCCGGCGCTGGAAGCTAAATTCCCGGCGCTGGCCGAGCGGTATAAAACCGGTCCGTCATTAAAGGAGTTGAAGTGGGCTATTCATTTGGTGCCCCTTGCTGATATTCATTTAAACCCGGCTAAACCCTATGAAATAGAAGCTAAAGGCAACCGTTTTGCTGTGGAGTTTTTGAGCATTATCGCTTATGTGATTTTACTTATCGCCTGTATCAACTATATTAACCTGGCCACTACCAAATCGGTTGATCGTGCCCGCGAGGTAGGTATCCGTAAGGTAAGCGGCGCGCATGCGTCACAATTGATGATGCAGTTTTTAACAGAATCGCTTATCATCAACTTTATAAGTTTGATAGTTGCCATCGTGTTGGTTATTATAGCCAAATACAGCCTTGTACATTATTTATATAGCGAGGGCAACTACGGGTTGCTGTTTAATGCGGCTTTGTATTTGAAAATGGTGATGGTGTTTACTGGCAGCATTTTATTATCGGGCATTTACCCGGCTACCGTTTTGGCAAGGATGAAACCCATAGCGGTGCTTAAGGGGCGTTTCGCGTTTTCTAAAAGCGGCGTATTGTTACGCAGGGGTATGGTGGCCTTCCAGTTTATGGCATCGGTGCTGCTGATAGCTGGCACCTTTGCAGTTTACAGGCAAATTTTATACATGAGCAGCCAGAATACCGGCGTAAACATCAGCCAGACCATCGTGATCAAAACACCGGTAAATTCGCCTAATTATGATCAAAAAGTGGCTGCTTTTAAAAACACACTGCTTGCTTTTACTGGTGTTAAAGCGGTAACTGTTTCTGGCGCGGTACCAGGTAAAGAGGTAGGGATGTTTTTGGCCAACAGGCGCTTCGGCGCGCCAAAATCAGAGGAGCGCACCTACGAGATGCTGAAGGTAGATCATGATTTTATGCAAGCCTATAATATGCAGCTGATAGCCGGCAGGGCCTTTGATAAAAGCCGCCCGGCCGATTCTGTAGGTGTGGTGATGAACGAATCGGCAGTAAAGCAATTTGGCTTTGCATCAGCAGAAGACGCGGTTGGCAAACAGGTATGGGTAGAAACCATTGATAAACATCCCGAATTGATCATTGGTGTAATTAAAGATTATCACCAGCAATCCCTGCAACAAAAATATACCCCGCTCATCCTGTTTATGGATCCGGCGCTATCGTGGATTCCGTCGAGCTATTTCTCTATTAAAGTAAGCCAGGATGATATGCCAAAAATGGTTGCCAATATCAAAAGCACCTGGAACAACACCTTCCCCGAATCGTCATTTGATTTCTTTTTTTTAGATGATTTTTATAATCGCCAGTATCAGCAGGATACCCAGTTTGGGCATGTGTTTATGCTATTCTCGTCCTTAGCCATATTTATTGCCTGTATTGGTTTATTCGGTTTAACAGCCTATTCGGCTGCACGGCGCACCAAAGAGATTGGCGTGCGCAAGGTTTTAGGTGCATCGGTAAAAAGCATCATCACATTGCTCACCGTAGATGTGGTAAAGCTTATCCTGGTATCGAGCCTGGTGGCCATTCCGCTGGCTTACCTTTTCATCAACCAATGGCTCAACCGCTATGCTTTTAAAGTACAGTTAACATGGTGGCAGTTTGTGGTACCAGTGTTCGCGCTCATTGGCATCGCGATAGCAACTACCTTTTATTTAACTTTTAGGGCCGCGTTGGCAAACCCTACAAGCTCGTTAAGGAATGAGTAAGAGCCTCACCTAAATCCTTTCCAAAGGAGAGGACTTTTGATTTGCGGGGTTCAGACGTTGATTGGCATTTTCAAACTATTGTTTTAAAGCCCTTTCCTTTGCAGAGGGTTTGGGTGAGGCTCTTTTCCATTGGAGAGGATTTAGGTGAGGCTCTTCTCTGCCTTCTGTCATTTTTTCACCCTTCTCCCCTATGCAAGCCGCCACACTGCGTCTTTTTTTTTGGTATTGAATAATAATCCCTAATTTTATTTCATGCAAAAGGTTACCGTTTCCTGGTTGAAATCACTTGAAGTTTTAGAGAATGTTCCCGAAGATCAGTTGCAATGGCTGATAGATGTTAGTGAAGACCAATTTTTTCAGGATGGCGACATGCTGAACCAGCCAGGTTGGCCTATGACAGGTCCGCACGTTATTGTAGAAGGCAACATGCGTTTTTATATGTTGCAGGGTGCCGGCCGGCGCGATTTTGTAGATGTAGGGCCGGGTAGTATTACCGGGTACATGCCTTTTTCACGTGGTATAGTTTCAAAAGGATATGCCCAGGCTGTGGGTAGCTTGCATGTACTAAGCTTCCCTACCGGCCGCATCAACGAAATGATCAAAGAGCATTTTGAACTTACCCAGGCGCTGGTACACATCATGACCAACCGGGTACGTGATTTTACGGCACTACAACAGCAAAATGAAAAAATGATGGCCCTTGGTAAGCTATCTGCCGGGTTGGCCCATGAGCTTAACAATCCGGCATCGGCCATTGTGCGCGATTCTACGTCCTTAAGCAAGCACCTGCGTTTAGTTCCCGAATCGCTTAAAAGCATGTTCACTATTAAAATGGATGAAGACCAGGTTGATGGCGTTACCGACGAACTGTTTAAAGTACTGAACGCCCGCAACGATACCCGTTTAAGCCTTAAACAACGTACTCACCTCGAAGATGAAATAGCCGGGTGGCTTGATGAAAATGAAATTGAAAATGCTTATGACATTGCCGAGAGTTTTGTTGATTTTAAATTTAGTATCGCGAATTTCGACACGTTAAAAAGCCACATTCCCCAAACGCACCTGTCAACTATCATTAACTGGATGAGTAACAAGTTAGTTGCCGAAAAGATGATAGAAGATATCCAGGAATCGTCAAAACGAATTGCAGAACTGGTAAGTTCTGTTAAAACCTTTACGCATATGGACCGCGGACAGGATAAGCAATATGCCGATATTCATATTGGGATCTTGAACACGCTTACCATGCTGGGTTACAAAATCAAAAAAGGCAATGTATCCGTGATTGAAGATTTTGACCGTACCCTGCCTGAAGTAAAGGCCCTTATCGGCGAGCTTAACCAGGTATGGACCAACCTGATAGATAACGCGCTTGATGCCATGGCACCGGCCGGCAAAGGCACACTAACCATTAAAACCCGGCGCGACCGCGAATTTGTGGAGGTTTTTATTGTTGACGATGGCCCCGGTATCCCACCCGAAATTCAAAGCCAGGTTTTTGACCCGTTTTTTACAACTAAAGAAATGGGCAAAGGCACCGGGATGGGGCTTGAGGTGGTGCAACGCATTGTTAAACAGCACCGGGGATCTATCAAAATGAAATCGCAGCCCGGTCTTACTGTTTTTAGTGTTTGTTTCCTGATTGATGGGTAACAAACTTCTTTATTTTTTTAAACTTTACCTGTAACACGCCCCTATGAGCCGACCTATAATATTTTCCATTGATGATGATCCGCAGGTACTACGGTCCATCAGCCGCGACATCCGGTCGCAGTATGGCAAAGAGTACAAAATACTGAGCACAACATCGGCAATTGAAGCACTGGATACCCTTACCGAATTAAAAAACGGTTCGGATGTTGTGGCTTTGTTTTTATGTGATCAGCGCATGCCCGAAATGGAAGGCGTTAAATTCCTTGAACAGGCAAAAAGGATTTATCCCGATGCCAAACGTGTGCTTTTAACAGCCTACTCAGATACCGAAGCCGCCATCAAAGCAATTAATGATGTGCAGCTTGACTATTATCTCATGAAACCATGGGACCCACCCGAGGAAAAACTTTTCCCGGTATTAAATGACCTGCTGGAAGACTGGCAAAACAACTACGTGCCCGAGTTTGTAGGCATTAAAGTAGTTGGGTACCAGTTTTCGCCGCAATCGCATGTGATTAAAGATTACCTTGCCGGTAACCTCATCCCCTATCGCTGGCTGGATATTGAACGCAACGTTGATGCTGCAAGCATCCTGGCACTCAATAAACTAACCGTTGATTGCCTGCCTACCGTATTTTTTGAGGATGGCAGCTATCTGCAAAAACCAACCATACAAGGAATTGCGGCCAAACTGGAGAAGAACCCACAAACGCTTACCGATGTTTACGACGTAGTGATCATAGGTGCGGGCCCTGCAGGCCTTGCCGCCGCAGTTTACGGCGCATCTGAAGGGTTAAAAACACTGCTGATAGAGCGTAAAGCACCAGGCGGGCAAGCTGGCACCAGTTCGCGTATTGAAAACTACCTTGGTTTCCCGGCAGGCCTAAGCGGTGCCGATCTTACCCGTCGCGCCATAAGCCAGGCCATGCGTTTAGGAGCCGAGTTTTTATCGCCCCAGTCGGTAAGTGACATCAAACAAAAAGATGGCTACAAAACCATCATATTGGATGACGGGCCTGAAATTATCAGTCGTACGGTAGTCATCACCACCGGGGTTGATTACCGCAAACTGGAAGTTAAGGGCGTTGAAAACTTTACCGGGGCGGGTATTTATTACGGCGCCGCCACTACCGAAGCTTCGGCCTGTATTGGTAAGGATGTGTATGTAATTGGCGGCGGCAACTCGGCCGGGCAGGCAGCTATGCACCTTTCAAAATATGCCACCAAGGTACATATCGTTATCCGCCGGGAAGATTTGGTGGCTACCATGTCGGCTTATTTAATTACGCAGATTAGCGAAACCCCCAACATCGAAGTAATACCTGATACCGAAATTATTGAAGCACACGGCGGCAACTGCCTGGAAAAACTAACCATCAAAAACTGTAAAACACAGGAAACGGTTACCAATAAAGCAGCGGCTTTGTACATATTTATAGGTGCAAAACCCTATACCGACTGGATAAAACTTGACATTATTAAGAACAACAAAGATTTTATTGAAACCGGCCGTGATTTGCGTGCTTACGACAGCTTCCAGAAGATCTGGAAGTTAAAACGCGATCCGTTTTTATTGGAAACCAGTTGCTCGGGCATTTTTGCCGCGGGCGATGTGCGTGCCGGGGCCATGAACCGCGTGGCATCTGCCGTAGGCGAAGGCTCCATGGCCATCAGTTTTGTACACAAATATTTAGCAGAAAATTAATAATGATGCAGGACGATGAAACTTGCCAGCACCTGGCGGCTGTTACCGATATAAAACAACCACAAGATTACGTTTGTGAGGAGTGCATTAAAACGCACTCCTCATGGATGCACCTGCGCACCTGCCAAACCTGCGGCGTAACGCTATGCTGCGATAGCTCGCCCAATACCCACATGACCAAGCACTTTCATGCTACCGGGCACCCCGTAGTGATCTCGGCCGAAGCTGGTGAACGCTGGCTGTGGTGCTATGTTGATGAATTGGTGCAGGGGTATTGATGTCGGAATTCGGATGTTCGATTTTGGATTTTTTCTGAACCAGGATTAAACAGATTTATGAGATTATACAGGATTTTTTTCGGCACGCAAATCAAATCCAAGGAATCCGATAAATCTGCGTAATCCTGGTTCAGACAAAATAATCCCCAAATAAAAAAATCATCTACACATCTGAAATCTGCACATTTGCACATCTATTCCTGCAAATACTTATCCAAAGATATTGGCCCCGAGCCTAAAATGGTGAATATTACCAGTAGTACCAGGGCGATGTAAGATGGCCATGCCAGGGTATTGATAGGCTCACGGAAAGCGCCAGTACCAGTAAGTAAAACAGCGCCAACTACTATCGGGATCTGGATAATACTGCCCAGCCGCGTTAAAATGCCTAAAGCGATAAGGATGCCGCCTACCATGTGGGCAAATGTTACATAGTAAACCAAAATCATCAACACATCGGGCGATAGGATCACAAAATCCTGGCTTTCAATTAAACTTCTGAGGTAGGCCGTGTTATCCATAAACGCGATACCTTTCAGCAATAAAAACACGCCAAGTGCAATGCGTACCAGATCAAGGAATTTAGGGTGATGAGTATCGCCCCAATGTTCAATTTTATGAACTAAGTTCATGTTGGCCTCCTTTTTTTAAAGGTTAAATTGGTTTTAAATGAACAGCGGCTTTATTGGGTTAAAGGGGCCGGTCACCATATATAAATATAGTAACAAACTTGTTATAAATGCAAATTGTTTGCAGTGAGGACGCCAAATATTTTTTTTTAAAAACTTGCTAATTTTAATATTTGACGATTGTGCCATTATTCAATTCGAACCATTGACCTCCGATAAAAACATATTTATTATCTTCTAAAATTACTTGGGGGAAATTACCTTCAATTTGTTGTTTGTAGGTTGTGTCCGGATAGCTAACCTTTAATGTATCGTATAAATTCTTTTTTATACTATAAAATACCTTTAGTTTCCTATCAAAATGCAACTTGCTACTATTTGTATAATCATAATCTGTTTCAGGATTGATCGAGGAAAGTGATTTATCTCTTACGCTTGCATTAAGCACGTAATCTTTTTTATGATTGACTAATGCAAACTTTACATTATAAGTTTTAACCAATTCAGACTCCCAATCTGAATATCGTAACACGTGTAATGCTTCATACAGTTTATTATTACTCACACATAATATCAATGAATTTCCAAGTCCTAAGTTTGAACCGCCCCTGACTTCATAATTTATTTCGAGAAATTTTTTACTTAAATATGTTGTTTCAGGAAACACGTCCCAATAATCAAAAACCTTAACTGTATCTTTTAAGTATATTACACACAAAATATTATGTACATAATCAGGTAAAACTTTTACCCTTACCGTTCTACCTTCAAGAGATTGAATGTTAAAAGTTCTTGTATCCTTTTTAGTCTGAACTATTCTGTTCTCCAATAATTCATCCTGGGCAAATAATGCACTTTTAGAGATGAATAAAATCAGTGATAATACGAATAAGAAACGCTTGCTCATGTATCAAAAATTATCTTTTGGGTTTAATTGCATTGGGTTGGTACATTATTATTCGGAGATATTGTCTCGGTAAGTATGCCGTGGTTTAAATCCAAACTCTGAAATTATTTGAGATAGCTTTCAAAGCTCATGATCGGCCAGCCATTTCCGCAGCGTGGTCAAATCTTTTTGCACGGCGTTTACAAAAGCTTCCTTACTTATACTTAGCTGTTTGGCACCGTCCTGGGCACCGCCCAAATCGTACTCACAATGCAGGCTCATGGGACCGTTAATGCCTTGTTGTTTTAATATGCCAAAATATTTTTGAAAATCTACCATACCCTCGCCCAAAGGCACACTTTTTACCTGCCATTTACCATCTTTTTTATCCCAGTAAAAATCTTTTACGTTGATGGTTTTAATGTTGGGCACCAATAACTGCATGGATGTGGCCCAGGTATCGGCACCTTCGGTTGTGGCGTGCCTGATATCGTACTGGCAGCCTATTAAATTAGGATCAAGTCCTTCCAATCCCAACCAAAGATCCCACACCGAAGCACCAAACAGCTCGCCCGAGTGATTTTGATAAGCACCATGCATGCCATACTCGCTATTAAGGCTGGCCAGTGTTGCAAACTGTTTGTTAATGGCTTTCAGGTTTTCAAGAATGGTGATGTTTTTATTATAATCGAACCAGGCGGTGCGGTAATACTTAATACCCAGTGCCGATGCTGCTTTCAAAATATCGCGTGTATACTTTTCATCCGGCGATTTGATGTTGGTTACAATGGTATAAACTTTTAAACCTGCTTTTTCAACAGCGGCCACCGCTTTAGGGAGATCCGTAGCCACGTTTTCGGGCAGTACATGACCATCGGGCCTCACGGTTAAATCGACACCATCAAAACCCATTTGAGCGGCCAGATTGGCCATATCGGTATAGTTTAACCAATGCAGGTGTTTGGAGAAGATGCTTACTTTAATTTTGTTGGCAGCGGATAAGTCTTTGTTGACATTAGGAATATTTTCCGGAAGATGCTTCAATAACACTTTGCCCGATGCCCTTCCCCCTAAGGTTAAACCGGCAGCAGCCATAGCGGTAGTTGCAATAAATTTTTTGCGGCTGATATTTTCCATAAGCTTTAGATAATTGGTACGGCAATATACCAAAGCTTAACGGCATCCTGAAGCGGAAATTGAAGATGAGTTAACCCGCACTTAATTAATCGAAGCCGAGGTACTCTTTTTGTTTTACCTGTACAAATCCATTGGTGTTATCCCTGCTGATGTACATGGTGATATGAAAAAAATCATTGTCGAAAAGATAGATGTTATTTTTTACATCGACACCCTGAAAACGCATACGTATGCCCGAGCTTTTAGCCTGGGTCATGAGGTTAAATACCTGTACCGCTGTAGAGGTTTTATAAGTAACCGTACGCAAAATAGCACCGCTACTTAATTTAACAAACTCACCAATCTCTACCGATTCTTCTTTTTTATCGGCACCCGCCTTTTTTAAATGTTCAACTACATTACCATCAACAACCTGCGTATATTCCTTTTTGAAACCTTTTGAAAGCACAACATAATTGTGCGCATCCTCGTTAGCAAGGCTGGTTAAATTGGTAAGATCATTTATGGTGATGCTTTGCCCAAACAAATCGGCACATCCCAAACACAATAAGGTTATAAACAGGTATTTCTTCATCAATTTTTATGTATCCAAATATACTTTTTTAGCAATCAATTTTTATTGGCCCGGGTGATACGTTTTTTGAACGTGCTTTAGCACATCTTCCTTATAAAACCAAACATCCTTAAACTTCCCATCTATGATGCCCTGCGCCTGGTCGCTAAAGTTTTTCGACTGCGGATCAAACGATTGACCGCCCGTCATGATACTTTTAGCTTTTACCTTTGGCCCAAACTCCACCACTGCTAAAAAGCTATTGCCCGAGTAGCCGTAACGTTTATTAGTATTAACCGTGCGACTCTGAAACGATGGCAATTGCCCAAAGCCAGACCCCGTTGCCCCAACCGGGATACTTGGCAGGTTATCATCAAATGTTATGCCATCGGCCGGTCGCTGGTAACGGTTCATATCGCCCCATTTAACTTCCCAGGTGCCAAAGCGGCTTTGCAGGTTTTGTATCACAGCTGTTAAAAGTGCCAGCTGTTGATTATGCGGCGTTTGTTGGGCCAATGCTTTTATACGTTGGGTAATAAACGTACTCTCCTGGTCGGTTTTGGGCGGAGGTAATAACTTTAACATCAGCGTACCCCATTCAATAGCCAAACTGCTGGCTACCGAGTTTACAGCGGTGCGCCTGTCCCAGGCCTGTAAAACCTTTATAGGCTGTGCAAGTGATGCTTTTACAGAATCGGGCGCTTCATTATAGGCTTTAAACAGCGGCGGCAGTAAATCATCAAAGGCTGCCAGGTAATGGTCATATCCTTTGGCAATTAATCCATCGAGCGTTAAGTTATTAGCATCCTTTAAAACGTTAATAGCGGTAATAGCCCGGTAGTTTTCACCATCGGGGGCCATGTAAACAGGGTATTTGTTTTTATCCGGACTGCTTGCCCCTGCCCCGGTAAAGGGCGTCGAATTACAATTCTGAATCCAGCCGGATGCGGGGTTGGTAATAGTAACTATTTCTTTTAAGGGATGTACACCCTGCCATTCCGTTGCCGATGTACTACCATCAACGGGGAGACTAAAATCATATTTGGGGTTGCGTTTGGGGATAAAATTGCCATACCAGAAAATGGTATTACCCTTATCATCGGCATAAACCGTGCTGTTGGTTGCGTTTGATACCAGGTCCATCGCTTTTTTATACTCGGCCAGGTTATTGGCCTTAGTAATCTGCCATGATTCCAGCAGGGCGTTATAGGATCGGTTATTGGCTTTCAAAGCCAGCCACCGGCCATCGCGGCTGCCCAATACCGGGCCGTGATGGGTATAGTAAGCTACAACGGTTTTCTGCTCTGTTTTACCACCTTTTTTTATGTTGATGACCAACTTACGGGTGGTAACGGGTTTTAAAGCGCCATCGTACTCATAGTACCATTTGCCATCCTTCTTTACCATTTTTTCGGCATACAGATCGGCTACATCGGCGTAGCTGCTGGTGTGCATCCAGCCAAGGTGCGGGTTAAATCCCTGGTAAATAAAAAACTGTCCCCAGGTTACCGCCCCATAAGCGTGCAACCCTTCTTCGCTTACCAACTCTACCTCGCTCCTAAAATAGAACGGCACATGCGGGTTGATATACAACAACGCATGCCCCGATGCCGACCGTGATGGCGATATAGCAAAGCCATTAGAGCCGGTTTCGCGTTCGTTAACAAACTCGTAAGCTTTACCGGGATGATTGATCACCGCGCCTATCTTTTCGCCTCCATCGGCATAAAACGCCTTGGTTTCATCCAGTTTAATTCCGCCGGTTTCGGTAGCGGCTACACTCCCATCGGTAAACATTAAAGCGTACCATGGTTCAAAACGTTTAAATACTTTAGGCTTTACTTCGGGGTGTTTATACAGGTAATAGTTAATGCCATCGGCAAAAGCATCCAACAGTTTTTTAAACGCCGGGGCGCTTGCTTTATAGTCCCTGATGGCATCGGCGCTATCGGCTATCAATTGCAGTTGAATATCTATAGCTAAACTGCTTTCGCCATCTACTTCGGCCTGCCTGCCCAACTGGTACAGGTAATTCCGTTCAACGCCTTTAAAATTATCCTCGCATTGCGAGTACATCAACCCAAAAACAACATCAGCATCGGTTTTACCATAAATATGAGGCACGCCATAATCATCACGAATGATGGTTACCGCTTTCGCTAATGCTTCAGCCCGCTTAATTTCTTGTAGGTTAAAAATTTGGGAGAATACAATAAATGGAGAAAATAATAAAATAAAAATTAAACTAATTTTCATAGTAACAATATTTTTACCGAAACAAAAAACAATTATAGTAGCCCGGCTGTAATGTCATATTAATAATGTTGTGTAAATTTGATGCTTTAAACATAATATTTACATCTAATCTGCGTTTTCTTTCAATTATTCATAATTCGTAAAAACTCAGCTTTAATATTTTGCCTTTGTTGAGGCATATCACAAAGTAATAAAATTTTTGTTTACTGGTTACTTATAGCAGTAAATATATAAGAGCTTGGATGCTTGTTTTACATGAGATCTGAGGTTTAGTTGATACAATATCATTTGAGACATGATATTGCAGTGCGTTCCGGGGTGAGATACGGAACGCATTTTTTTTTAGTTCATTGGTTCACTTGTTCATTAGTTTATTGGTCTTAGCAGATGGGTCGCTTTAATAAATAGCGAGTTATTATACTTTTCAGCACCTAACCACCGAACTAATAAGTTCTCCAACATTTCACCAATGAACTAATGAACCAGTGAATCAATGCCCCTTATACTTCGCCATTACCAATAGTACCATGCGGTTGTAGGTTGCCAGGCCCCGGGGCTGGTTGTTTGCTTTGAGGAAGTTGTCGTAAAAAATACTGCTGATGGCACCCAGCTTATTTTCATAGGTGATCCAGTAGTCGCGCTCAATAACAAAATCCTGGTGCACCTGTTTGGATATCATGGCTTTTAGTTCCTTGTGCGCTGTGGTATCACGGCGGCGAAGGGTGTGCATAAACTCATCTACAGCCAAATGGTAGGCTGAGTATCTTAATAAACGGTCTTTTGAGTTGATACCGATGATAAACCCCGCAAAATCAGCTTCGTCCTCGGCACCGTAACCAATTTGGTGCGACATTTCATGACAAGCTACAAACGGCCTGTTAAATACCGGCATGGCATAATTGATCTGCGCCTCGGATGTAAACGGATTGTAATAGCCCGATGTACCCATATAGTTCATAAAAAAGGTAAGCATCGATGGCTTAATACCCGGATGAAAAGCCCGAAAATTGACGGAATCGGCCGAGAGGGCGTTTACAGCGTTAACCGCTGTTTGGTAAATGGTGCTGTTGCTTTGTGCCAGGTCGGCTGCAGTTACACGGGCACGGCAGGCATTGGCGCTATCGATGAGCAATTTGGTAACGGCTTTAAGATCGGCCGTGGTAAAAGTAGTATCGCGCAAATTAAGTCGCTCGGCCGCCGAAGGACGAAAATAGTTCATCCCCCAAAACAAATAAAAGGCCAGTACTCCTACCTGCGCACCCACTACCCAACCTAACAAACTGATTGCCGCTTTTTCAAACTGTTTTTTAAACAACAGCTTAACAATACGGATGAAACCCCAAACAATGGCTATTATAACAATGGCGTATAACACATCGCCAATGCTAAACGGAAACAGGTTTAATATAGGATGAAAAATCCAGCAGAGAAGTTTATAAAAACCGCCGGAATAATAGCGCTCAACCACTTTGGGATGATCGGCCAGCATCATCAGCATAAAGATAGCCAGGGCCAGTAATAATATAGTGACGATTCTTTTTAACAGTGGATTTTTGCTGATGTACTTACGCATTAAGTAAATATAAACTTATTAAAATTTGTTTATTAAACACCTCAACATTGAATATCATAGACCGAACTATCAACCTACAAAAAAAGCTCCGGTTAGGGAGCTTTCTTCGTAAAATGAATTACTAAAATTATTTTACTGATACCGGAACTTCAACAGTATCCCACAGCAAGCTGAAACCTTTTGCAGATACGGTGTACACCAATCTTTCGTGTTTAGCAGCAGTTTTACCTTTTACGGTTACACGCAGGGCATCCTGTTTTTCATCATATTTAAAAGCGCCCCATTGTTTGGCTACTTTGTTAAAAATAACTGTCCAGGTACCACTTTCGGCAGGGATCAGGAAAAAGCCATAGGTACCAGCTGCAAGTGCTTTACCTTCTACTTTAATAGCTTTAGTAGTTGTAAAGGTAGTAGCTTCGTTAGCACCTGCGCGCCATACTTTACCGTAAGCTTCAAGGCCACCCCAAATTTTACGACCTTTAACCGATGGACTGCCATAGTTAATGGTAATGGTTGAACCGGCAACTTTACCGCTAACGCTATCGCGTGGGCTTGCAATTGGTTTATCCTGTGCTTTGGCAAAAGTTACCGTTAAAAGCGCGAAAGCAAAAAGCAACGCTGCTTTAATTTGAAAAGATCTTTTCATAATAGTTCTCATGATTTTTGTTTGGTATAAATATAGGATGAAATTTATGTGAGTAGCAATTTGTTATTTAAAATTAACATCACCCTTTTGTTTAAAAATTACTCCTTCAGTTAAAACACTTGATACACGGCATTGTTATCCTGATAAGAATACCACATTGCAGTTAGGAATTGACCTTAAGGTTAAACGAGCCAAAAGGTTAAACAATTGTTGTGGTTTTTTGACCCTTGCCGCAAGGCAGGGGTTTTTATTTGTGTTTTACTCTACTTTGTACACGTAAACACCACGACCGAGGTTGCCATTTTCATCAATGCCTTCAATTACAACGCGGTAATTACCCTTACCATTGGCATTAAAATAATCAAATGAGGCACTGCCATCTTTATCGGTAACCAGGTCGGGGTTCCAGTAAATAGTGCGGCGATCGTCGGGCCCGGCATTTGGTGTTGAGCCGCCATATGCTGGCGAATAAAACGTGCGTGCTTTATAAAATCCCTTTGGCGCATAAGTTATTAAACCGGGGGCCATCGTTTTGTTAATGGGCATCGATTTATTTTTTATAGTTTTAATTAACAAAACACCGTTTGCCCCCCTTACACCATAAATGGCGGCGTCGTTATTCTTAAGTACCTTTACACTTTCTATATCAACAATATTATAATCGTCTATGCCCGTTCCGTCGGCTTGGGCTACATCATCTAAAACTATTAACATTGGGCCACCCTGCATCAATTCACTTACCTTATCTGTAAGATACGGCACCCCACCGCGTATAGCAACACCATTTAGCCGCCCTGCTAATCCGTTGGCCAACGAACCCTGATCCCTGATCTGGTTATTGCTTATGGTTTGGGAAGCATGATCCGGCCCTATGTAACTCTTATCAGCAACAACAACCTCTTTTAACATTTTACCGCTTGCATCAGCCAGGAAAACCGGCTGTGTTTTGCCGTTGGGTTTGAGCAAGGCGGCGGTTGCAGTCAATTCAGGCAAAACATTGCCGGTAACTGGTAATGGCTTTTGCTCATCCATGGTTATTAATACATTGCTTTTACCAGTGCTGGTTTTAGCCTGGATCACAAACGGTGTATTATCGTCATAAACCAGGTTGGGAAACGTAAACTTACCATTTGCATCGGTGGTTTGGCTTAACATATTGCCGCCGCTTTGAGTTAGTAAGGTCACACTGCCGTTTTCAACAGGTGTACCATCTTTGAGGGTAATGCTACCAGAGATATCAATCCCTTTTTCAACCGGGTAAGTTGCGGCTGTTGCCGCTCCAGCACCCAATAGCTGCTTCCACTCAAACCGGCGATAGCCTTGTGTAAGCATCAGCACGTCAAGATTGGCCCGTGTATCATTAGTAACATTAGCAAAATAGTAGTTAGGCTGTTCTACCACACCCTTTAGTTGCGATGTAAGCAAGAGATGGGTGAGTATAGTAGCTTCGGCGCTTTCATCAACCGGGATCTTTGTGGCGTCAATAACCGACGCAGAGAAATACCCGGCAACCGGCTTATCATCCTTTTTAGCATTTAAAGTAATGTGTACTTTTCCACTAGCGGCATAGGTCGGTTTATCAGATGCTGTTTGAATATTGATGAGGTCATTATTCTGGATAAATGCCAGGCGTTCGTTCATGGGTTCGCCTGTATTTGAAAACAGTGTAACCTGTACTACACCTATCTGAAAATCTTTTTTGGCCAGGTTAAGATCAAGCACCTGGCTGTCCAGCACCGTTTTAACCGATCGTACCGATCCGTTTGAATAAATAACCACGCTTATTTCTTTATTCTTATTTTCGATATAATAGGCCTTGCTGGCATTGATCTCTATCAGCAATTTACCAGGGCTGTCGTTATTTACCAGCATCGTCATCCCTTTAACATCGGCCCTGGGTAAATCTACAGTGGCTTTTGTACCATCGGCATAGGTAAGTTTAGCCTTGTAGGTACGCCCTTCAACCGGGGTTATAAAAATGATTCCCATCCCAAGGTGTTTGGCCTCAAACTTAGTTACCTCGGTATTTAAGTTATCAACAACCACGCCTTTAACATCCACGCCTACCCCATGCTCATCTACGGCTTTAAAAGCCAGCTTAGCAGGTATATCGTCCACAAATGTTCCCCCTTCGGCAAAAAACTGGATGTCGAATTTATTGGTTATTTTGGTTGATCTGGTACTTAGTGCCTGTGTTTCGGGCACCGTGCTGTTAATGGTTACAGGTTTATCAAAAATATTAGCATCGGCGTTATTGAGCATCCACCTGGTATACGCCCTGATGTGGTAGATTCCTTTAGGTAGATTTTTAGCCAATGCAAAATCGCCCCAGGCCAGGCCATTGTTAGTTTGTAACTCTATATTTTTCACCAATGAATCGGCCTTATTTAAGAGATCGACGTGCAAAACACCGTTTAACTTTGAAAGCTGATGTTGCTCGCCAAGAGTAAGGTAAGCTTTAAAGTAGATGGTATCGCCGGCGTTATATCGCGCTCTGTCAAAATGCAGGTACACGTTTTCAGCTGCCTTGGTGGTTGATAAGGTTTGCAGGTGAGCCACAATATCATCTAAAGAAATGGCAGGTTTGGTAATTTGTGAAAAAGCACGCGCAAAAAAAAGCAGGCACAGGACTGTGAATGATACTCTTTTCATACAGGGAAAGGTTAGCAGAAACGGTTTACAATTGGTGATTAAATATACCGTATTTCCCTGTACAAAAGCAAATTAATTAAAATACCAGGCAGGTATTTGTTAATAAATAATCCAGGCTATTGCAATTCGGCATTTTCTTTTATTTCCTCCCAGTAAACAGTTTCAAGATAAATTCCGTTTTGAATAGCCACCCGGGCTTTTATTTCCTGCAGTTGATTTTTGATCTCTTCGGCATCGAGGTTGCTGCTTATGGAGTGATAATAAATTGCATAACCAGTTTTACTGTTTATAAATTTATAGTGTTTATCAGCGGGTTTCATGATGTTTAGCTTATATAATTACAATATGCTGAACACGCATATTGTTTTACTATTAAGCAAATGTTACAAAGTATTTTTAAGACATACTTTGGGTGTTAATTGTACACTACAACAGCAAACAATTTCATAATATTTAGTTAACATCTACTTAACAATTGCGTGACTTTTACCAACAAATTAATAGCTACATTTAGCTGCATAAATATTTACGCATGATTGATGCTAATTAGTTAGCATACACACATTTAACTTAGAGTCATTTTAAAAAAGATCATAAAAAGTTCAAATCAATGTCGATATTTCCAAATTCCAACCAGGTTTTTTATGATTTATTTAACAGGGCCGTTGCTAATACCAGCGAAATGGCAACGTTACTTAACAATGCGGTAAACACCACCGACACCTACGAACAAAAATTTCAGTTTACGCATATTGATAAATTAAAAACCAAAAGTTACGAAATAACCCACCAGGTTTTTACAGAATCGGGCCGGATGCTGATCTCTCCTTTTCAACGTAAGGACATGTGCGATTTAGCTGCCGCCATTGATGACGTGGCCGATAGCATTGCCATGGCATCGCGCAGGATTAACCTGTATGATGTACCTAAAATTACCCCTCCTATCATTAACCTGGCCGAGCTTATTTTTAAAACTGTAAAAGCCCTTGAAGAAGCTGTAAAAGCAATGAACAACCTGAGTAATTCGACCCAGATTTTTGAGCTTTGCAACAACATTAAACAACTGGAATACCAGGCCGATACCGTTTACAACGAAGCCTTTGCTGACCTGCTGGCCAACGAAACGGATGCCATACAACTTATCAAATACACTGATGTATTTATGGCCATGGAAACAGCCACAGACAGCTGCGAAGATGTAACATTGGTTATTGAAAGTATTTTGATAAAGAACGGATAAAAGCCTCACCCCGACCCTCTCCAAAGGAGAGGGAGGTAAAAAATTAAGGAAAAAGCCCCATTCAGTAAAACTGAATGGGGCTTTTTCCTTAATACCAAAATAGTAATCATGCAAATCAAAGTCCTCTCCTTTGGAGAGGATTTAGGTGAGGCTCTTATCTTCCCTTATCCGCCGGCCCATCATCAGACTTGCCCTCGCCCTCGCCTTTGTTATCCTTGTCCTTCTTAAAGTCGAGCTTGCCAAATTTGTAGCTTAGACTGATACCGAATGATTGTACCGGTACATAGCGTACATTGGTTAAGTTAAAGTTACTGCCGTAAGTTGTGGAAGTTTGACTAACATATTTTGCAAACGGGTTTGATGCCGTAAGCCCTATGCTGGCTTTTTTGTTCATGAACATTTTGCGCATGGCAAAGTTGTAAAACACAAACTTAGGCTGGGTTCCCTGGATGCCTTTTTGCGATGAGTTGTAATTGCCAAAAAATTCGGCACTCAGGTTTTTAGCAAATTCATATTGGGCATTCAGGTTTAAACGATAAGCAAAACCGCTTACACTTGGGCTACCCGGGTTGTTACTTGTCCTGTTGCTAAAAATCATGTTGGTACGTAAGTTGAAGCTTTTGGTAACCGGTAACGACGCATAAATGTTAATACCTTCCCTAATTTCGGATCCTAAGTTATAGCGCTGACTTAATGATACATTGGTGTACGTGGCACCGTTGATGCGCAGCGTATCGTAGTATGTGGTAAAACGCTGTATATCATCCGTGTTTTTGCGATAGAATGCTGCGATATTGATATTGGCACCTTTTTCAAAGGACTTATTGTAACCTAATTCAAAGTTATCACCACGCTCGGGCTTCAAATTAGGATTCCCGGTGCTGATGTTGTGCGGATCGCTGATGTTCAGGAAAGGGTTCAACGAGCCATAATCGGGCCTCTCAATTCTACGGGTATAACTTAATTTTACCGATGCCGATTCGCTTAACTTATGCGAGAACACCAATGAGGGCACCAGTATATTATAGTTAGGAATATTTGCATTCTGGAAATCGGCCTTGGTTACGGTATACTCATCCCTTAAACCACCCTTAATATCCAGGAAGTTATTGAAAACCGATGCGGTTAATGATAAGTAATACGCGTAGATCTTACGATCATAAGTAAACCCATACGTTTGATCGCTGTTGGGTACAAAAGTAGTACCGCCCGATAAGCTATCGGTAATCACATTGTTTTTAATATTGTTGAAATCGAGCTTGGCGCCGGTTTCTATCGTAAAATCTTTGGCTACCGGTTGCGTATAATCAACTGAAATTTGGGTTTCCCTGTCCTTGCCTGGGTTGGTATTGGATATTCCTGTTGATTGTACACCTGTAGGCGATGTGTAATCTGTTTGTTGGAATGAGCTAAAGCTGTTGTTACCAAAGCTTGATGAGTATAACACATCCAATTCCTGGCCTTCTTTTTCAAAGGTTTTTTTATAGCTTAGGCTAAAATCTGTTGACCGACCACTGAATTTGCTATTTGAATTACGGATGCTTGCGGTATCAGCAAGCAGGCCACCCGCTGCATTTACCATCCGCTGATCCTGGTTGGTAATACCGTTGCCATGGTTGCCAAAATGATCAAAGCCAACAGCCGCGGTTAAATCATCATGCTTGCTGATGTTCCAGGTAAAGTTTAAGCCCGATTGGTAACCATTCCTCCTGAAATTGTTGGTACCATCCTGGAACAAGGTATTGGTATTGCCCGCCCCATCAGTTGATACACGGTTAGTAGAAGTTGGCGCATTACTATTGATCTGAGCGTTGCCGCTAAAAAACGCGTTAACACCAAAATTACCTTTACGCACATTTAAATTGAATGATCCGTTTTCTCTGCGGGTACCGGCTGATAAGTTAACGCTGCCATTAACACCTTCAACACGACTATCCTTTAATATAATGTTCACAATCCCTCCTGTACCGGCAGCATCATACTTTGCACCGGGGCTGGTTATTACCTCTATACTTTTGATCTGGCTGGCGGGGATACTGGCCAGCGCATCGGCCAGGCTTGCGCCAAAAATGCTTGATGGCTTTCCATTGATTAAAAATCGGATGTTGGCATTACCCTGCAACTCCACATTACCATCAATATCAACAGTAATTTGCGGTACTTTTTTCAAGATATCAATGGCTACACCACCCTGCGCGCTCAGGTCATTTTGCGGGTTATAAACCATTTTATCTATTTTATTGGTAACCGTTGGGGCCTGGGCGGTAATGGTAACACCTTTCAACTCTTTAGATAAAGAGGTTAACAGGATCTCGCCTAAATTTAATGTGCCGCCCGCTTTAACAATCACATGCTCTATAGTTGCACGCTGATAGCCCAGAAAATCAGCTGTTATTTTGTACTCTCCGGCCGGAACCTGGTCTACCGTAAAATAACCTTTAGGATCGGTACTGATGCCATTAAACGGCGATGTAGCACCTTGCTTATAAACAGATATGGTAGCATAATCAACGCCTTGTTTGGTACCGGCATCAGTAACCTTGCCGGTAATTTTACCCTTGCTTGCAGGAGCCTGGGCAAAGGCGTTAATAGCTAAAAAAAAACTAAGAAATAATATAACCCTTACTTTCATTACTTTCGAAAACTTCATTTGCGGCGAAATTGAAAAGAAAGATTGGATTAATCCTGAATTATGGTGTGTTTGTTACATTAAGGTTAACTCATCAACAAACTTGTTACAAATTAGTAGCAGGTATCAACTAATAAGGTGCAATATTAAACGATTTCAGGAATTTTGATCGCGACTGACAAATACCACTTTTTTGTAGAGACGCATATTTTCGTCTCCCGCGTGCAAATCAAACACGCAAATCGTTCATGAATATCGGCCCCCGCAAATCCGCTCTGTATAGCTGGAGACGCAAATATGCGTCTCTACAAAAAAAATCTTTTAATTTTCCCTTCTTAATTCTTGACTCTTTTTCAAAATATCAACACCAGCGTTCCGCCGATGATCAATATCGCCCCCATAGCATTCTTGAGGGTTAACGGCTCGCCAAGGAATATTACAGACAGGGCTATAGCCAGCGCCACGCTCAGTTTATCAACCGGTGCCACCTGCGATACTTTTCCTAACTGCAGGGCCCGGAAGTAACAGATCCAGGATAAACCTGTTGCACAGCCGGATAGAATGAGAAACGTCCAGTTAATTTTGGTTAAACCACCAATGCCCTGTGCGCTGCCCCTGAATAATACAATGCCCCAGGCCAGGATAAGGATGATTACCGTACGAATGGCCGTAGCCAGATCGGTATCAACTCCTTTAATGCCTATTTTGGCAAATATTGCGGTTAGGGCGGCAAACAAGGCCGAAAGTAATGCGTAGATCCACCACATAGTATTGAGTTTTAAGTGTTGAGTTATAAGTTCTTTTGACGTATAATATCTTAATTGCAATAAATGTTTATAGCAAGTTAATTACCACAAAACTGAGGTTTGATCTTGTATTAAATCTGGTTAAATACAGAATGTATACAAAATGAACTGTTAGTTTTGAATGATATATATTGGGTTAACTTTAAACTTAATTAAATTTAACTTATTACTCAAAACTTACTACTCAAAACTATAAATGAAACTGCTGATCATTGAAGACGAGGAAGGTTTGCGCGAAAGTATTGAAGAATACTTCAAAGGCGAAGGCAACATTTGCGAAACCGCGGCCACTTATGCTGACGCTGTAAGTAAGGTTGAGCTGTACCGCTACGACTGTATTCTGTTGGATATCACCCTGCCAGGCGGCAGCGGTATCAGTATACTCAAAAAACTAAAGGACCATCATTATACCGATGGCGTGCTCATTATATCGGCAAAAAACTCTCTTGACGACCGCCTGGATGGTTTAAATTTAGGCGCCGATGATTACCTGGTGAAACCATTTCATTTATCGGAGTTAAAGGCCCGGGTATCGGCCATCATTCGCCGTAAAATGTATAATGGCAGTAATTTACTGGTGTTTAATGAGATCACCATTGATTTGCAGGCAAAAACAGTAAGCGTGCTTGATAAACCCCTAAAATTTACACGCAAGGAATTTGCCTTGCTCATTTACTTTATTGCCAATAAAGGCAAAGTAGTATCCAAAAACGCCATAGCCGAACATCTTTGGGGCGACGGTATTGACCTTGCCGATAACTTTGATTTTATATATTCGCATATCAAAAACATCCGCAAAAAACTAATTGAAGCTGGTGCCAACGATTATATACATGCCGCTTATGGCATGGGTTACAAATTTGCAGATCAGTGAAACTCCTTACTTTATATAACCGGGTAAACATCATTACCACTATAATAGTAATGCTCATTACCGGCATTATTTATTACCAGGCCATCAGCTGGATCCTAATAGACCAGAACGATAAGGCCCTCATGGTTGAAGAAAACGAAATTTTCGACTATGTAAAACTTAACAACAAACTTCCCCAGGAGTTTGACAGTAAGGACCAGCAGATCACCTTTACCGAGGCAGCACCCAATTCAGTAACGCGCGAGTTTATCAATACCGATTATCACAAGGAAAAAAACGAGTATGAATCGGGTCGCGGGCTTATCACTTCGGTAACTGTAAATGGTAAGTATTATAAAATCCTGATCGTTGAATCGAAGGTGGAAACCGAGGATTTGATCCAGATCATCTTTGGCATTACTATCGGTGTTATTTTATTGTTGTTGTTGGTATTGTTAATTGCCAACCGTTTAATTTTAAACAGGCTGTGGCAGCCTTTCCATGCAATTTTGAAGGAGATGAAAGTCTTCAACTTAGCAGAGAATAAGGAAATAAGTCAAACAACTACGCGTATAGATGAATTTGCCGAATTAAACCAGGCCGCTACAACACTGACTTCCAATGCCCGGCACGATTATAAGGATTTAAAGACTTTCACCGAAAATGCATCGCACGAATTGCTTACCCCTATCGCGGTCATTAACTCCAAGCTGGATACGCTAATCCAAACCGAAGACTTTAGTGAGCAGCAAAGTAAATTGCTAACCGATTTGTACAGTGCTGTAGCCCGGTTAAGCCGCTTAAATCAATCGCTATTATTATTGGTTAAAATAGAGAACCGCCTGCTTACCGATCAGCAAACCATCAATCTTGAAGAATTGGTACAGGAATTATTAGCCCAGTTAGAAGATATTTTTAGCGATAAACACATCAGCATAAAAACAAACCTGCAAAACAAGCAAATAAGCGGCAATCAATACCTGATGGAGATTTTGCTGAATAACCTGATCATAAACGCTGTAAGACACAATCACATTAATGGCGAGATCATCATCGAGCTGACCAATGACGGGCTTTCCGTTAAAAACACAGGCGATACCAAAGTGCTTCAAGATGATAAGATCTTTACCCGTTTCCACAAATCCGATAAGTCTGAAGGCAGCGGATTGGGCCTAACCATCAGTAAGCAAATTTGTGAAAACATGGGCTGGCAACTTAATTATCAATACATAAGCCCTTATCATACTTTCATCATTGTATTTTAAATGTGACAATCCACCTATCCTATTTTTTTACAGAATTACGCGATACTTTCGCTATGTTTAAAATGGATTTATAACGAGTTGATGAAGTTATTTTTTAGCCTTATACTATTTACGTTTATTTATACTGCTACCCGGGCGCAAACGTATACGCTTGATCATTATATTGAACTTGCCCAAAATAACAGTCCGCTTTTAAAGGATCTTAAAAACCAGGTTGCGGCAAGCCGGATTGATAGCTTACGATTGAGGGCCGGTTTAAAACCCCAGGTTAATTTAAACAGCGGCGGCTATTATGCGCCTGTTATTAGTGGCTATGGTTACTCTGGCGCTATTACCAACGTACAAACGTTTAATGCGCTTTTGGGCGTAAACAAGCAATTTATAGGAAAACAACACCTAAGTTCGCAGTTGGCGGCAATTGATTTGCAGCGCGATTCGATTATCAACAGCGGGGCGGTATCTGCACAGGATTTAAAGAAGACCGTAACCGGCCAGTATATTACAGCTTATGGCAGTTTGCAGCAGGTTAACTTTAACCGCGACATTGTAAAACTGCTTACGCAGGAAGAAGGCCTGCTTAAAAACCTTACCCGTACCAATGTTTATAAACAAAGCGAGTACCTTGCTTTTTTGGTAACCTTAAAACAACAGCAATTACAGCTTACGCAAGCGCAGCTGCAATACAAAAATGATTATGCTACGCTTAATTACGTGGTTGGCGTTGTTGATACCGTTACTGTTGATCTTGGCGAACCTACAATAGAACCCACTATAAGGCCCGATGCTGCCAACAGTATATTTTTCAGGCAATTTAAAGCCGATAGTTTAAGGCTTGTTAACACCCGTAGTTTAATTGATTACAGCTATAGGCCAAAGATTAATGTTTTTGCCGATGGTGGTTACAATACCGATTTTACGGGCCAGGCTTATAAAAACTTTGGTACCAGTTTTGGCTTTAGCATCAGTATGCCTATTTATGATGGCGGCCAGCGTAACCTGCAGTATAAAAGGCTTAAACTACAGGAAGAAACAAGGTTAAATTATAAATCGTTTTTTAACTCCCAATACCTGCAGCAAATAGCGCTGCTAAACCAGCAGATAAACGAAAACAATAACCTTATCAACCAAATAAAAGAACAGATAAAATATGCTGAAAGTTTAATTAAGGTTGATACCAAACTGCTGCAAACAGGCGATGTAAAAATTGCCGATCTGATATTGGCAGTAAATAGTTACTACTCCATAACCAACCTGCTTACCCAAACTACTGTGGCAAAACTTCAGCTTATCAATCAATTAAATTACTGGAACAAATAGCATGAAAATATATAAAACGGCCTGTTTGCCATTTAAAAGCCTTTTAGCCATTTTAACAGCAGCGGTAATCTGCTCATCATGCGGTAACAGTCCTGCTGCTGCCGGTGCGGCCGATGCCGCCACCCCAGCCACTGTAACGCCTGTAAAAGTTACTACTGTTGATCAAAGCTCGCTTACCGATTATATTGAACTTAACGCTACCTCATCGTTTCTTCAAAAAAACTATGTTAAGGCAAATGCCATAGGGTATATTCAAAAAGTAAATGCTCAAATAGGCCACTATGTAAATAAAGGTGAGGTTTTGTTTACCATAAAAACCAAAGAATCGCAAAGTATTGGTAACAGCATCAATATATTGGATACCACCTTCAAATTCTCTGGCGTTAACAAGATCAAAGCATCTGAGCATGGTTATATTACCCAGTTAAGCCACCAGGTTGGCGATTACGTGCAGGATGGCGAACAATTGGCCGTGATAAGTGATCGCAGCAGCTTTGCCTTTATCATGCAGCTCCCTTATGAGTTAAGGGCCTCTGTAAGTAATAACCAGGATGTGCTGCTTACCCTGCCCGATGGCACCAAACTAAATGGCAAAGTAAACTCCTTTATGCCATCGGTTGATACGCTATCGCAAACACAGGGCGTTGTAATTAAAGTATCAGGTAACAATACCATACCAGAAAATTTAGTGGCGCGTGCGCGGATAGTAAAAACAGCTAAATCAAATACCATATCCCTACCCGCTTCGGCAATTTTATCAAACGAAACCCAAACAGAGTTTTGGGTAATGAAATTGATTGATGCCAATACGGCCGTTAAAACGCCGATAAAAAAAGGTATTGAAAGTGGTGATAAGATAGAAATTTTGTCGCCCCGGTTTTCGCCCAGCGATAAGATCATCATTAGTGGTAATTACGGTTTGGCAGATACGGCTAAAGTTAAAATTGTACAGTAATGGCTAAAGCAGACGAAACAAGAACAGTAAAAGCCGAAAACTTTTTCATCTTTTACCGTAAGCCCCTGTTGCTGGTACTTTCGCTTACGTTAATGGGCGGCATATTTGCCTACACCAAACTTCAAACCTCGCTTTTCCCCGAAATTACCTTTCCTAAAATTAAGGTAATTGCCGATGCCGGTTTACAGCCCGTAAATAAAATGATGATCACGGTAACCAAACCGTTAGAAAACGCAATAAAACAGGTACCCGCGTTACAAATAGTAAGGAGCACCACAAGCCGTGGCAGTGCCGAGATCTCGGCTTATATGGATTGGAACGCCGATATAGACCTAAGCAAGCAACAGATAGAATCGCAGATAGCCAAAATCCAGAATACATTGCCGCCGGATGTAAATATCTCGGTCGAGAAAATGAACCCCTCTATTTTACCGGTAAGCGGGTACACGTTAGAGAGTCATGAACGGTCGCCCATTGAATTAAAACAGCTGGCCACATTTACCGTTAAGCCGTTTCTATCGCAAATAAACGGGGTATCAGAGATCAGGGTAATTGGTGGTAAAACCAAAGAATACTGGCTGGTGCTTAACCGCGAAAGGATGACAGCCCTGTCATTAACGCCCGATATGATCAGCAACGCGCTGGCGCAAACCAACTTCATTAAATCGGAAGGATACCTGTCTGATTATAAAATGCTTTACTTAACCGTAACCGATGCCACTGTAACGGCAAAAGATCAGCTTGAAAATATTGTTATCAGCAACAACAGCAAACGGGTTATCCAGGTAAAAGATATTGCTTCGGTACAAATCAGCGAGGGTATCGAATACACAAAAATTAATGCCAACGGGCACGATGGTGTATTGATAGCGGTTATTAAACAACCGGATGCCAATTTGATATCGCTGTCAGACGATATGACTAAAAAAGTGGCCGCTCTGCAAAAAATATTACCTAAGGATGTTACCATAAAACCATACTATGTACAGGCCGATTTTGTTAACGACTCGGTTAAAAGCGTTACCGACAGCGTTTGGATAGGTTTATTGCTGGCCATCATTGTGGCTATTATTTTTCTGCGCTCGCTTAAGGCCAGCGCAACTATTTTAATAACCATCCCGGTAACGCTTTGCCTTACATTAATTGTACTTTACGTAATAGGCTACACCTTTAATATCATGACACTGGGTGCCATAGCAGCCGCTATAGGTTTAATTATTGACGACGCCATTGTGGTGGTTGAACAAATTCACCGTACGCATGAAGAACACCCCGACGAGCCAACCAGCAGGCTTATCAAAAAAGCGATAGACTACCTGTTTCCGGCTATGCTGGGTTCATCCATAAGTACCATTGTTATTTTTGTGCCCTTTTTATTGATGACGGGTGTTGCCGGTGCTTATTTTAAAGTGATGACCAATACCATGATCATTACGCTTATCTGCTCGTTTTTTGTTACCTGGATAGGTTTGCCTGTTATATACCTGTTTTTAACGCGTAATCACCATGGTCATGCCGCAAATGCTAAAGAAGAAACACATGAGGTAAAAAGACAAGGATGGGTTTCCTTTTTTATCATGAAACCATTCATCAGTATTATGATCATGCTGGCATTAATAGCGGTGATCGTTTTTATCCCATCTAAATTGGAGACCGGCTTTTTACCCGATATGGATGAAGGCAGTATTGTGATGGACTATAGCTCGCCCCCGGGCACTTCTTTAGAAGAAACAGACCGGATGCTGCGCGAGGTTGAAAAAATTGTTACCAAACAGCCGGATGTTGCCGCCTACTCGCGCCGTACAGGAACGCAAATGGGTTTCTTTATAACGGAGCCTAATACCGGCGATTACCTTATACAGCTAAAAAAGAACCACGAAAAAACTACAGAAGAGGTCACCAGCGATATCAGGAGCGAGATTGAAAAAACACAGCCAGCTCTTCGGGTTGATTTTGGACAGGTGATCACCGATATGCTGGGCGACCTGATGAGTTCAACACAACCTATAGAAATTAAGGTTTTTGGCGATGATCAGCGAGTTTTACAGTCGTTATCAAAACAAATAGCCGCCGAAGTTACCGCCGTTAAAGGCACTGCTGATACCTTTGACGGTATAGTGATAGCCGGCCCATCGGTAAGTATTGTGCCCGATTATAAAAAACTTGCGCAATATAATATTACACCGGCCAGCCTGCAGTTCCAGGCACAAACGGCGCTTGATGGTAATGTGGTAGGTAATTTATATGAACCTCAACAGCTGTCGCCAATCAGAATGGTTTACCCGGGCAACAGGTCATTAAATGTTAACGATATCAAGAAGCTTAATGTATTTTTAGCTAATGGCAAACTGATCCCTATTGATCAGCTGGCTACGGTAAAAATAAGCGCGGGTGATGCCGAAATAAGTCGCCAGGACCTACAATCAATGGGGGTAATTACCGCCCGCCTTGAAAATAGCGATTTAGGCACCGTAATCCCGGCTATACAAAAAAACATAACCGATAATGTTAGCTTACCCAAAGGTTACCATATTGAATATGGCGGCGCTTATGCCGAGCAGCAACAATCCTTTAAAGAATTGCTTATCATCCTTATTACCTCAAGCCTGCTTGTATTTGGCGTGATCTTGTTTTTATTTAAACAGTTCAGGATAGCGATACTGATTTTAGTAATGGCGGTTTTGGGTATTTCGGGAAGCTTTTTAGCATTATTTATTACCCATACTCCGCTAAATGTTGGTAGCTATACCGGTTTAATTATGATAGTGGGCATCATTGGCGAAAACGCGATTTTCACTTACCTGCAATTCAGAGAAAGTGCCAGGGAAAAATCGGTGAATGAGGCTATTATTTATTCAATTTCCACACGCTTACGACCAAAACTCATGACCGCCCTGGGCGCTATTATTGCACTAACCCCATTGGCATTGGGCATTGGTGCCGGTGCTCAATTACATCAGCCACTGGCTATTGCTGTTATTGGTGGTTTCCTGGTGGCGCTGCCTCTGCTGTTAATAGTTTTACCAAGTATGATGAGAATTTTGTATCGCAATGGCTTTTCAACTCCTGCTGTAGAACAACAGGCTAATCATATTTCGTAACCAACTTTTCTACAGTTTTAACAGGTAATTTCATTCCCAAAAAAAGATCTATAAAAATGAAAAAGCAAATTTTAACGCTGGCATTCCTGGCGGCATCCTTAATCCCGGCTATAACCAAAGCACAAACTTACGTAGCCGATAAAACCATTGCCCTGCCAGGCGACGGTGGATATGATTACTTGTTTATTGATAAAGCAAATCACCGCCTGTATGTATCACATGGTACCCAGGTAAACGTTGTCGACCTGCTTACCGATCAAGCGGTTGGCTCTATTGATAACATGAAAGGTGTACATGGCATTGCCATTGTAAACAAGCTTAACCGTGGTTTTATTACCGATGGTAAAGCAAACGCGGTTGTAGCCTTTGATATTAAAACTTTAAAAACCATTGCTACCATCCCTTTAACAGGTGCAAACGGGCCGGATGCCATTATGTATGATCCGTACTCAGATCGTGTTTTCAGTTTTAACGGCGAGAGCAACAACTCATCAGTTATCGACCCAAAAACCTTAAAACAGGTGGGTACAGTAGCCCTTGGCGGCGGCCCCGAGTTTGCAGTTGCCGATGGCAAAGGCAAAATTTACAATAACCTTGAAGACAAAAGCAGCCTTAACATTATTGATAGCAAAGCCCTTAAAGTAATTAAAAATTACCCGCTTGCACCTTGCGGCGGCCCTACCGGTTTGGCTTTAGATGCAACCAATCAACGGGTATTTACGGTTTGTCGCGAAAACAAAGGCATGAGTGTTGTTGATATCAATACCGGTAAAGTAACCGCTACCGTACCCATTGGTGCCGGTGTTGACGCCGTAGCTTATGATGCCGAAACCAAACTGGTATTTTGCTCATGCGGTGATGGTACTACTGTTATTATCAAACAAAAATCGGCAGATGAGTACAGTGTTATCCAAACGTTAAAAACGCCTGTAAGAGCTAAAACCCTGGCGTTGGATACCCAAACCCATAAAATTTACTTAAGCGTGGCAGAGTTTGAAACCGGCACCCGCAAGGCATTGCCTAATACTTTTAAAGTACTGGTATTCAAGCTTCAGTAAGGTTAATTTTATAAAAAATATTCGTGAAAAAATCGTGAATTTTCCATTTTGTGACAATTTTTTTACCCTAAAATGAAATTCTCAAAACGTTATTGCTATATTTAACGTTTATACTTTTATATGATTAAGAAAACTGATTTTGTTTATTCTTCCGAGTCTGAACCACATCGCATCCGTACAAAAAAGATCTTAAAGCAGTTTCCGCAATTGCGTAACCTGATAGGTAAAAACCCAAATACCATTTTTGCTATTGTTGGCCTGGTGGCTTTCCAGGTAGTTCTGGCATGGCTGGTTCGTGATCAATCATGGTGGTGGGTATTTGGCGCAGCCTATTTATTAGGTGCTTTTGCCGATCATGCTTTGTTTGTAATGATTCACGAATGTACACACCAGTTATTATTTAAAAATCGCAACGCTAACCGCTGGGCATCCATGTTTGCCAATTTGCCGCAAATATTACCAAGCGCAATCTCGTTCGAAAAATATCATATCAAACACCACTCTTTTCAGGGTGTGCATGAGCTTGATGCCGATTTACCAAACAAATGGGAGGCAAAACTTATTGGTCATTCATTTTTTGGCAAAGCCATGTGGCTGCTGTTTTTCCCCGTATTTCAATTATTCCGTTTATCAAGGTTAAGAGAAATCCATCCTATTGATGGCTGGATCATCACCAACTTTGTAATGCAGGTGGTATTTACCACAGCAATTGCTTATTTCATGGGCTGGCACGCGGTAGCGTTTTTACTGCTAAGCTTCTCTTTTTCGGTAGGATTACATCCGCTGGGTGCCCGTTGGATTCAGGAACATTACTTAACCCACACCGAAGAGCAGGAAACGTATAGCTATTATGGCAACTTCAACGCGGTAGCGTTTAACGTAGGCTTCCATAATGAGCACCATGATTTCCCTTCTATCCCCTGGAATAAATTACCAGAGATCAAAAAAACAGCGCCTGAATACTATGATACCTTATACTATCATACTTCATGGACAAAATTATTTTTCCGCTTTTTGTTTGATAGGGAGATCTCGCTTTTCAACCGTATTTTACGTAAAGACCGCGGCCGCGTAGCGTTAACCGATGTTTCAAAACCCGATGCCGAAATGAGCCGGGCCGAGGCACCAAAACCGGAACTAATAGCAGAGTAAATAACAATTTACAAATATTAACAAAAAAGGACCTTTTCAAGGTCCTTTTTTGTTTGGTACCCGTTTATTTCCAAATATCCTAAATCTTGGCCTTAAATAAAATATCATAAAAATGTCATAAAAAAATGAAAAAATAATGAAGATTTTATATGAAATTTATGATTTGGTAACAAAAACGTTATCTTTAGTTCCCTATTTATAAGTAACTATGCAGGAGCTTCGCTCATTTTTTTCACAACATGAAGACCTCACACAGGTAATTTTATATGCCGGTGTAATCACAAGCCTTTGGTTTGCCGAAATGATAGTATCATTGGATGGCATTAAAACCAAATGGAAGCACTCTACTGTAAATACGCTTTTTATTTTTACTGCTTTACCTATACAATTATTGTTAACCACATTTGTGGTACTAATCTGTGGCTGGGTTACCGTTCACCACTGGGGGCTAATCAATTTTATCCCCTATCATCATAACCTTTGGGTTTATTATATAGTGATGTTTATGATGATGGATTTTTGCGAGTATGTATACCACGTTACCATGCATAAGGTAGAGGCCTTATGGAAATTTCACCTGGTACACCACAGCGATTTAAAGGTAGATGTATCTACTACCATCAGGGAGCACCCCTGCGAAACAGCTATCCGCACCACCTTTTTAATGTTTTGGGTTTTTATTTGCGGCCCGGCTATTGGAGTGCTGATATTAAGGCAAACTTTTCAGTCGTTCTCCAATATTGTAGCACATACCGAGTTCAGACTACCTTCACGGGTAAATAAAATTGTTAGCCTGTTGTTTATCACCCCTAATTTACACCACGTACATCATCATTATCAATTACCTTATACCGATTGCAACTATGGCGATGTATTAAGTATCTGGGATCGCATTTTTGGAACCTACGGGAGCCTGGAGAAAGATAAAACAGTATTTGGCATAGACACCCACATGGACGAAAACCTGAACGGCAAATTTGTAAATGTGTTAAAGATCCCTTTCCAGAAGTTTGACCACCCGCAGCGGTACGGTACATCGCAGGAAAATGGCATCCCCATGGAAAAAGAAACCCTCCAGGAAGAACACGCTTAATTTATTGGCAGTATTATTGCGTATTGATTAATCACATGATTTAATTAATGCGAACTTCATAATAATGTGATAATTTTACGTTATTATTTGCAACAATAAGATGAGCCGACAAAAAAAGCTAAAGATCCTGATCCCCCTTACCATGCTACTTTTTGTTGGCGCGTATGCCAAGCACCGCCTCATCGATAAAAACGACATTACCGGCACGTTGAGCAGCAAGGAAATGGACGAGACATCGGGTATCGCGGCATCATCTATCAACCGCGATATTTATTACGTGCATAATGACAGCGGCGATACCAGCCGCTTCTTTTCAATAACTCCCGAAGGCAAATTAAAAAGTACTATTTACTTTACCGGCGATAAGTCAGAGCGTTTAGGCGTGAGAGATTGTGAAGATATCGCTGTAGGTCCCGGGCCTCAAAAAAACAGGAGCTACGTTTACCTGGGTGACATAGGTGATAATAATGCAAGCAGAAAATATCTCACTGTTTACAGGTTTGCCGAAAGTAAATTATGGTCGTTAGATACCGTTACCCATGCCGTACCTGTACCGGTGCATCTTAAATATCCCGATGGCCCAAGGGACGCGGAAACGCTGATGATTGACCCTATTGAAAAAATGCTTTGCATAGTGAGCAAGCGCAGCGATTCTGTTACCGTATATACAGCCCCTTTAAGCGGCTTTAAGGCCAACGATACGGTTACCCTTACCAAACGTTCAAGACTGTTCTTCGCGGGCTTCAAGCCCTTTAAATGGATCACCGCCGGCGACATATCAAAAGACGGAACCCAGATTTTGTTAAGAAGCTACGAGAAGGTATACTACTGGAAACGCAGGCCGGGCGAGCATATCTGGGATGTGATGGTTAAAAAACCGCAGGAACTGCGTTATACTATGGAGAAACAAGGGGAAGCCATAGGATTTACTAATGATGGCAAAGGGTATTATACCACCAGTGAAGGTGTATTTGCCCCTATTTATTATTACGATAGCCCGTTAAAGTAGGACTACTGTAATCGAAAGACTTACGAAGTTTTTGAAACTTCGTAAGTCTGGAAAACGATAATCTATTTTTCAACCCTTACCAGCAAAACACCATGCGGCGCTACTTTAGCGGTTAATGTTTTGCCTGTGGTGATGATATATTTTTGCTGCCAAACATCCCTGAATTTGGTATACGCGCTTATCGCCGGATCGTTTTTATCAAGGCTGATGGTTTGGTATTTATCAGATGTATTGAACAGGCCGATGGCTTTGCCGCCATCTTTCAAATCCTTCACCCATACCTGGTAATCATCTTTTTTAACGTACTGGCTGGCAGCTTTACCCAAGGCGTCCTGGTCAATAGCGATCACTTCATCATTGGTAAGCAGGCTCAATGTAAACTCATCCAGGTGGCCCATATCGCAGCCAATCAATAAAGGCGATGATAGCAGGCTCCACAAACTGATGTGGGTGTATTGCTCATCATAAGTTAAACGGGTATTATGCAGGCTTGGCCCCCATCCTACTTTACCAACCACTAACATATCAGGGTCATTAAAGTGACCAGGCTGCGCGTGCGGAGCCGCAGCACCCTGCCTGAAACCAATGCCCGACATACTTTGCCAGGTATCTTCAATATCGCCTGTAGTTCGCCAGCTGTTGCCGCCAATTTGGGCACCCCAGTTCCAAACATCTCCCCAGCCGTATTGGCAAAGACTGTACATAATATCGCGGTGTACTTTATCTAACGAGCCGCGCATTACCTCATAAGGTTTCTTTAAAGCGGCAAGGTCGGGTTTTGGAGCAATGTCCGAGTATGAACACCAGTCGTATTTTAAGTAGTCGATACCCCAGTCGCCGTACGTTTGGGCGTCCTGGTCTTCATGCTGCCAGCTGCCCAAAAAGCCACCGCAGGTACGCGGACCAGGCGATGAATAAATCCCCATGCGTAAACCCAGGCTATGCACGTAATCGGTAAGGCCTTTCATATCCGGGAACTTGCTGTTGGCTACAATTTTGCCATCAGCAGCGCGGTTTTCTGCTTCCCATCCATCATCAATATTAATATAAGCCCAGCCATGCTGGCTCAGTTTATCGGCCATAGCACGTGCGGAGATGCGCACCTTTTCGTCGTTAACACTCAAACCCCAGGCATTCCAGCTGTTCCAGCCCAGGGCAGGTGTAAGGCCAATGTTGTCGCCAATACTGATGGTGAATTTCTTTGTTTTAGTGCCTAATTTATTGCTTACGGTAAAAGTTACCGGGTAATCGCCTTTTTGCGCTACAGCGCCTGTTATAACACCTGTGTTGGCATCCAGCTTTAATCCTTCCGGCAAACCATCTGCTTTATAAACAAACGGCCTTTTGCCAGATGCCGGGATCAGGTACAGGAACGGATTGCCCGGCCTTGCACCAAACACATCGGCACCATTGATCTTTACTTTTGCTGATGGATACGGCGTTAATACATACGGCGTAGTTTCGGTTTGTGTTATTGACTTACCCGATTTTACATCGGTAAATGTGTAAGTGATAGTATAAGATTTTTTAGCCAGGCGCGCTATCGAAAACGAATAGGTAAATGGCTTGCCGCCGGTGAAATTGGCATCGTTGGTTTTTTCGTAAAGTACGGTGCCATTTTCCGGGTCGGTTACTTTAAATGCCAGCTTACCGGTGTACAGGTACTTATTGGTGGTTAACAGTTTAATGCTTTTGTTGAGGCTGTTGTTTTCGCCATATTCAAAATCGGCACCGGTATTAACCGTTACATGATCCATTACATCGGCCATGGTAATGTTGAACAAACTGCCAAACCCTGTACTGTACATGCCGCCATTACCGCCGGTATCAAATATCCGCACGGCTATTACGTTTTCTTTATCCCACAATATAGCGGGGTTGTTTGCAGCAATGGTGTACGAGCGGCCACCATAGTTGCCGTCTTTAATAGTGCCGCCATGGCCGCCATATTTACCTATTAGCTTACCGTTCATATAAACCTCGTCGTTATCATCAACACTACCCAGGTTAAGGCGCAGGCTATCTTTTAAAAATGAATTAGCTTTTAATGTTGATGGGATCACCACTTTGGTGCGGTACCAGCCAAAACCATCATAATTGGGATGGCCCTGGCTTTCCCAGGTTTCATTAAGGTTGGCAGCCTGCCAGTTTTGGTCGTTAAAGGTTGGGGATGCCCATTGCGCCGAATCGCCGACGGCAAATTTCCAGCCCTTGCTCAAAGATACATCCTGTGCCGACGCACTTAAAAAGCCCGCCGAAAGAAATAACATGGTGAAGATCTTCCTGATCATTGTTGATTGGGTTTAAATGTTGCTAATACCAGCGGGATACCCCGGCATTAGTACTGGTTTACATGGTTTTTGTAATTGTTTTTAAAGATAGAAACAATTATACAAAATGTAAATGTAGGTTTAACATTTATTGGAGCCCCACCCAAACCCTCCCGGTAGGGCTACTGTGTGTACAGATCTTTCAAAAAAAGAAAATGTCATTTCGATAGAGCGAAGGAGGGGTATGAGACGGGGGCGAAAGAGAAATCTTATGCAAGCGAAGAGCAAACGTAATCTGTCGTATAAGATTTCTCACCCTTACCCCGCAAAATCCCGCCCTTCAAGGGTTCGAAATGACAACGTTTTTGTTTAATAATACGATTTCAAAAGATGTGTACACACAGTAGCCGGTAGGAAGGGCTTAAAAAACATTGATAAAAAGTCTCCCCTACCGGGGAGATTATTCACATATTAATTGTTTTTTGGTGTTCATGAAGGCTTTGCCATTTAGAGGGGGCTACTTACTCAGCAAATCCACAAACTTTACCTGCTCCGGAAACCAAAGCTGCATTTCGCCTTTGCCGCGGTTTGCCCATGAGTAGTATGGAATGGCTGTTAAGGTAGTATTGCTGGTATTGATATTTTGCCCGGCTTCATCAACGTTAACGCTTTTTACGTCGCCTTTTAGCACCATTACGCCGTTAAGCAGGTCGGCGTTGTAGGTTGGGGTAAAAACAACATCTTTAGAGATAATGAAACTGCTTGGTTTGCCGGTATTGTCTTTCCACTCGGCGCAATACATGATGGGACCGCGTTGAATAGCTATTTTGCCGTTATCGTCGGCCAGTTTTTCGTTGGCTATTACACGTTGTACATCCATTGGCAGGGTAAGCTCCACCTTATCACCTTTTTTCCATTTTTTGCTGATCACCGCGTAACCATGCTCCATTTGGTATTCAACCGGTTTGCCGTTAACCTTAATTTCAATTTTTTGTGCCGATGATTTTTCGTAGCTGTACAGGTCAGACGGGATGGCCTTATCCTGTGCCCAGCCCGGGATCCTGACCTTCAGGTTCATATCCATCGCCGATGCAGGATCAACATTAAATACCAGGCCACCATCCCATGGATAATTATTTTGCTGGGTGATCTTTAAGGCTTTGTTGGCCACTTTTAAATTAGCCGATCCGCTGATAAACAGGTTCACATAGACATCCTTACCGTTTTGCGCGTACATATAACCGGGGATAGAAGGAATTAGTCTTGCAATGTTTGTGGGGCAACATGAACAGGTAAACCAACCCGAGCGCTCGCGCTCAATATCGGGATGCGTAAAGCTATCGCGGATCTGCATGGCGTTGGTATAAAAAAAAGATTTACCATCCAATCCAACGCCCGAGATGAGGCCATTATAAAGCGTTTTCTCCAGCACGTCGATGTATTTAGCGTCGCCATGCAGCAGGAACATCCTTTGGTTCCAAAACACATTGCCAATGGCGGCGCAGGTTTCGTTATAGGCTGTGGTGTTTGGTAACTCGTAATTGCCACCGAAACGTTCGCCATCGCCAACGGCACCAATACTGCCTTGCACGTAGATCTTTTTGGTAACCATGTTATCCCAGATCTTATCAATAGCGGCAATGTATTCCTTATCGCCGGTAAGTGCCGCAACATCCGTCATGCCCGAATACAGGTACATCGCCCTTACGGCATGGCCTTCGGCTTCATCCTGGTTGATTACCGGGGTATTATCCTGCCAGTAAACGCCGTTTTCGAATGGGTTTTTACTTTTGGTATTGTACTCTTTATGGCCGCGGGCATCTATAAAAAATTTGGCCAGATCAAGATATTCTTTTTTGCCGCTAATGCGGTACAGGCGCACCAGGCCCATTTCCACAATTTCGTGCCCTGGCGCCACAGTGCGTTTACCGGGGCCAAAGGTGCGTACCAGCAGGTCGGCATTTTTCAGGGCGATATTCAGGAAGTTGCGTTTACCGGTTGCCATAAAATGCGCCGCTGCAGCTTCATACATATGGCCGCAGTTGTACAGCTCATGGCTCATATTCTGCTCGTTAACCCAGCGCTCGGGCCCGGCCCAGGCTTGCGGGTGAATAGGATCGATAGTACGGGCAGTATACAGGTAGCCATCGGGCTCCTGCGCTTTACCTATAATGGTAATCATCGAATCGATATAATGATCCAATCGCGGATCGGGATGAACTGCCAGTGAATAAGAAGCGCCCTCGATTGTTTTATAAATATCGGTATCGTCAAAAGGATAAGTAGTACAAAACTTACCGGTGTGGGTAGCGGCCATCTGGAAGTTTTTAACCCTGCCGGTACTTTCGCAACGGGCAAAAGATGCCGGGATGGTGGCCGTGCGATTGGTTTCTATCCGGCTTGTCCAAAAATGATCGCTAAGCTTTACACTGGTAAACGGAACCGGCTGAATAGGATAGTCCTGCTGCTTTTGTGCAAAGGCCGACAGGCTGCAACAAACAGCCGCTAATAAACAGATCTTTTTATACATAATAGGTTACAATTGAAAAGGCGATAGCTAAATTACAACATTTCAAATGTACATTAATTGTGTTTTACACACTAATTATTTTTTAGCTGGTGATGGTTGGATATTGACCGCAGGGGAACTTTTGGATTTTTAATTAAATAATTCCCTGGGATTGCAATAGCAATTGAAATTGATGAATATCAATTAGTGGGATACGAGGAAAAGGAATTGTTTTAAGGATGTTAAAATGATGATCGTGAGTAACTATATAGTCGGCATTGGCAGCAAAAGCGCAATCCACAAACTTATTATCGTCTTTGTCGGTAATTAAATTGAGATTATAATAGATAGGGGTAAAAAACGCATTTGTAAGTTCGGTGATTGATCTGATCACGTTAAGGGCCACTTCGCCATTCCAATGTGTGCCTATCTTTTCCTCATATTCTAAAAGAATATCGGCTGTAATTGCAATCTTATAATTATCATTAAGAAGAGCCTGGTAAAGCCAATGATATTTTGAACGACTTGAAACAGATACAAGCAGAATATTTGTATCGAGAACAATGGTTAGCTTTTTACCGTTGCTCATTCAACAATTTATCCATATCGTGATCAGTTAGCTTTCTTTCATCCCAAATGCTATCGGCAGCTTTAATTGCCTTATCGGCAAAAAACCGGGCCAACAAATTCTTCAAGTCTGCAAGATCACTATCAGATAAATTGGTTCCAAATAGTTTCATCAACTCTACCTGGGCGTTATTTAATGGATATTTTAAAGTGCTCATAAAATCCTCTCTATCGATGTAAAACAAATTTACGGAATATTTTTTCTTATACTGAATTTTCATTTGGTTTATGATGCTGGTATTGCCGGTATCATCTTTAATTTGTTGCCTTCTTCAAATAATTACCGTCCACACAAATAATTACATTCCTCTTATTTCCCAATTATTTATACCTTTAGTTTAATGGTAGATTCCTTTATAGAATTAAAAGACTGGCTTATTGACCTGGGCGAGGATCATAACGTTAACCCCTTCGTTTTTGGTGGACTTTACTTAAGCAGTAAGTTATTGTTACTTTCGTTTTTGGCCCGGGCCGTGAAATTTTTCCGGGCAAAAAAGCCCATCCTGATGCCATTGGCAGCTGCGGCAACGGGCTTTAGTCTGCCTTATATTTACCTGGTAATTGCCGGCCGTAATCTCTCCATTTGGATTTATATTTTGATCGGCGCGATTTTCATTTTAGGCGCGTTTAGTATCTGGAAAAAGATCACGGCGAAAGAAAAACCCGCTGATGTTTCAGCAGGCTCTTAAAATGCATTGCCGCTGATAGCCTTATTTTAATCTCACTAACTACTTCCTCTATTACCCTCACATAACCTTTACTTAAAATACCGGAGAAGCATTTTTATTTGCAGCGTCGGCACCCGATGTCATTAAGCTAAGGATTTCTTCCCCCAGCGGCTACTGTGTGTACACATCTTTCAAAAAAAGAAAAATGTCATTTCGATAGAGCGAAGGAGGGGTATGAGACGGGGGCGAAAGAGAAATCTTATGCAAGCGAAGAGCAAACGTAGCCTGTCGTATAAGATTTCTCACCCTTACCCCGCAAAATCCCGCCCTTCAAGGGTTCGAAATGACAACGTTTTTGTTTGATGATACGATTTCAAAAGATGTGTACACACAGTAGCCCCCAGCGGGGGGAAAGCTTTGTAGAAAAAGAACAAACATGCAGCTCCGTGCCGTAGGTACGGAACCTTAGGTAGCGTACCTACGGCATGCAAAAGACATTAATTCATTTATGCTGCAAAGCTTTTGCCCCCTGTGGCATACTATCAATTGCTTAACGAAAGTGCTGCACCATTCTCTATATACATTTTAGGGTTACCGTACTGGTAATAAAAAATTCATATCATTTGTTTTAATAAAGCCTGCAGGCATGGTTTGTGCAACTACCCTGTCAAAGAGTAAACTTAACCTATTGTTCATGATAAATTTCAATAGGGAATTTACCTTTAATGCTATAAAAACAACAGCACATGAAAACAAAAATTTTAGCAACAACCCTGTTAACCTGCTGCTTTTTAGCTTGTTTTGCCGCCATTGTAGATTTCTCTGGCAAGTGGAGCGGAATCCTGACCATGGAGAACGGTGATCAGTACCCATTAACTTATAACTTTAAAATAGAGGGCGATAAGTTAACCGGCACAGTACTTACCCCCAAAGGCGAACTGCCTGTTGATGACGGTAAAATAACCGGCGATAAGTTTACTTTCACCGTTACTTTAGGCGATATGGAGATCCCCCACAGCGGTAAATTTTATGGTGATTCGATAGGTGTTGATATTGCAGCTAACGGGGCAAAAGTGCATACCAAATTGTTGAGGAAGTAAGGAAAACCTTCTGAATTATCGACAGCATAATAGGCGAAACAAACATTTTTTAATAAATTTAAATGTTTATTTTTGTTTATGACCACACTAACGTTGCAAATCCCGGATAGTCTTGGCGAGTATAAACACGATACAGTTAGGTTTATAGCGGCCAAGCTTTATGAATCCGGCAAACTTACATTGGGGCAGGCCGCAGAAATGGCCGGACTTGCCAAACGTACTTTTGCCGATTTATTAGGTGATTATAATGTTTCGCTTTTAAATTACCCTGTTTCTGAAATATCAAGGGATGCAGGCAGAATATGAAATTGTTATTGCCGATACAACCTGTTTTATTTTATTGGATAAAATTGGCGAATTCAACCTCTTAAAATCACTTTTCGGTAAAGTTACCACAACAACAGTTATAGCAGAAGAATTTGGATCGCCACTACCGGAGTGGATTATTGTAAAACCAACAGATTATTTACAGATTCAAGTAATGCTTGATATTGATGCAGGTGAAGCCAGTGCAATTTCACTCGCAATGGAATCAAAACCATCTTTATTGATATTAGACGATCATAAAGCGAGGTTAGCTGCCGAACGGATGCATTTAAACTATACCGGGACTTTTGGTTTAATTTTACGTGCTAAACAAAACGGAATTATACCATCTGTAGCCTCAATCATCGTAAAGATTCAAAATACAAATTTCCATTACTCTCAGTCAGTTATCAATGAAATCCTTCGCTTAGCCGGAGAAGATTGAGTGTATCCCCCTACTCATCCCCGCTCAATTCCTGCTCCACACTTTTAAGCGATTCATCCATTTGGCGGGCCGATTCGAGCATGTATTTGTTAAAGGTGGCAAACTCCTCCTGGTTGAAGTCCCCATCTTCGAGCAAGGCGCACAACCCAAGGATATTTGACAGGTGCCTGCGCACTTCGTGCGAGTTCATATAGGCCAGCGTTTTCCTTTTTGCGGCATACAACAATTGTTCGTAATGCCTTTTTTGTTTGGTGCTGTAATAAAACATACCTATCACCAACACCACCAATACCGACGAGGCAATGGCCATAATAAGCAATACCCTTTCGCGTTTGTAAGCCTGGGTATCGGCCAGGTATGATGATTCTATCTGATCGAGCCTGATCTGGGATGAAAGGTCGCCAAGCTCAACCAGGTTATGGGCAAACTTTTCGGCCTGCTTTAGGGCCAGCCGGGAGTTAAGGGAGGCATTATGATAGTCGTTAGCCTGTTCGGCTATAGTGGCCAGCAGTTGGCAATATTTATATCTTAACTCCGGAGCTTCATTCTGGCTGTTACCCGCAAGCAGATTTTGAAGGATCAGTTTGGCCGAATCGGGCTGATGGTTGTTAAAGTAACATTCGGCCAGGTTCCATCTGTCGGCGTCATAGGCGTACGCTGTGGTATCTTTTACCAGTTTTTTGATAATTGTAATGGCATCGGTATACTTTTGCTTTAACAACAATTGATAAGCGGCAAAGCGCATCCGGCAGCGATCGATATCTACTATCTGATCATTCGCTTTATTGATCCTCTCCGCATAAACGTCCAGCGAATCTGATCTTTTCTGTTGAAAAAATACCTCGCCTTTATTTACATTGATATTATTAGCAAGCGATATGTCTTTATCGGGATATTTTGAACAATAGGCCTGCGCCTCATTTAAATACACCAGGGCCTGCGCGTAAAACTGAACATTGGTATAAACATCTGATATATTAAGGTTTACCACAGCCTGGTAATACTCATTATTTAATGCGCCGGCCTGTTTTTTTGCCTGCCGGTAGCTATACAGCGAGGCAACCGCGTTGCCCATATCTGTTTGTGTATAGGCCAATTGATTATAAAACACGTAGAGGTAATAGGTTTGCCCATTCTTTTCGGCAGCGTAAATTGCTCTTAAAAGCAAATCACGCGCCGCTTTAAACTTCAACTGGCGTCGATTTATCAACGCGCTTATAAACGTATTTAAGGCCGGTGCATTGGGCTTATCATATTTATTTAGGGTATCTGCAAACTGTTTTTGATATCGATCATTGATGGAAGAAGCAAAGAAACTTTTCTTAAGCAGGGTTACCACATCTTCCTTTTGCACGGCGCTATCTTTTTGGAGTAAAGCCATCTTTAAACTATCACTTGCCCCAACCACATTAGTAGCCAACGCTTTATTACCCAAAAGGCATAAAATAAAAAACGTTAACATCCCAAACTTCGGCATTGATCTCAATTTGTTTAAATCTGCATCAAATTACGTATTAATATACTATTGTTACAAAGTAATTTATGGCAATTAGTATCGATTTAGCACAACGTTAGGTTTTATTGGGCGATTCATTTGCCATGCTGAGTTTTTAAATCCGCGGACTGTGAAGGTGAAATGACAATGAAAAGCGAGGGGCGTGTGCCAATCCTCTCTTGAGGGTATGTTTATGCATGCGATAGAACGATGGCTCCCCCCTGCCCTCGCTCATTCCTGCGCGCCCTCTCAAGATGATTTAAAAAGTAACCACTCCAAGAATATGTAATTGGCAGAAATGAAGGATCTTCTTCGCCTGTTGCATGTACACACCATTCTAACTAAAAGGAAAATGTCATACAACAGAGCGAAGTTGGGGTATGACCGGGATGCAAAAGAGATTTTAGCCATGCCGATAATGTTAAGTACCGTGATACAGAGGGCTATAAAACCAACACTGCCAATTACAATATTTACCATTGCCAGCTGGGCGCCAAGCTTAAAAAACGAAAATTTAACCTGCGTGCCGGTTTACTGCTATCCTATGGTGCCGCCAACAAATATATCCAACCCGTAAATTACGATAGCCCAAGTGAGGCTAATGACCTTGAAGGTAACGTTGGCAATGCCAGGGCTACACGGTATACTGCGGGGTTGATGCTGGCTTATATACATAATTTGTAGAGACAACGGATATTGTATTAGAGAAATGGATGCAATAAAGATTGTTTTTAAACCTGCTCCAGCAAAACAACGGTAACACCCGCGCCCCTATCCTTTTTGATAGCTTTACGAATCGCGGCTTTAATGGGCAGCAGGTGGGTACCATCACCCATGGCCATAAACGAACTTTGAAAAGGGTAACCATCAACAGTTCCTTTAACTTTCACCAGTCCGCGGGTTTTAAAATAGGTAACTGATTCGGGCCATACTACGTACGTCCAGCCGCCCTTGCCTGGGCTTTTTTGGAGGATGGCGTTAAATTGGATATTGAGCATGGTTAATATAAAGATATCATTTATTGCCTATTTTTAACCCTCAAGCTATTGCCGAAACATTAGATTATAAATGGATAATTCATTCGCCAAAAAACTAAACCTCAGCTACACCATCAACACTAAAGGGGTTTTGCTTTACTACGGCCTTATACTATTCAACCTGGGTTTGGGCTTTGCCAAACGGCTCAGCTTTTTGCAATCACGGTATCATGAATTTTTTAGCCATACCTCCAATTTTATCATTACCTCTATTTTAGTCGCCGTTATTTCGTTTATCTGGCTGCTACAGGGCGCGCCGTTTAAACTTTTCATTTGGCTGGGTGCAACCGCCATTGTATTGAATTTTGTGGTAGAGCTTTTTGTAAGGTTTATGAACACCCCGGATGTGATCGACGCGGTATATGGATCGGCCGGCGCGTTGTTTACTATTTGTGTCATGGCGATCATTAAACAAAAAGGAGTTGTTGCCACTACCGACTTATTTAAACCGAAAAACTAAGTTTGTTCACTGCCCCAGATTCACTCCGATAAACGTCATAAAATGGTGTTTTTTTCACCGGTATTCCGAAAAGGTACCGGGAAGACATGGCGAGGGTGTCGGAAGGTTAACAAAAGGTACAGGAAAGGTACACAAAGGGTATTGGGAGGATGTGTTTTTTAAATCCAAATTTTGAGTTAAAGCCAGGATTTTTATTTATCATCAACCCTAAATTAACAGGATTTTTAAACTAAACTAAGGGTATATTTGTCTATCTATTATGCTCATCAAAATATATCCCGAGAACCCAAATCCCAAGGCTATAGAACAGGTTGTAGAAGTGCTCCGCAAGGGTGGGCTCATCATCTACCCTACCGATACTATTTATGGTTTGGGTTGCGATATTACCAACCATAAAGCCATCGAGGCTATCTGCAAGATAAGGAATATCAAACCCGAAAAGGCCAATTTTTCCTTTATTTGCTATGACCTGAGCCATATCTCGGATTACATTAAACCGATAGATAATACCACCTTCAGGGTGCTTAAAAAGGCTTTGCCGGGGCCGTTTACGTTTATCTTTAACGCCAGCCATAAAGTACCCAAACTACTGAGTTCCAACAAGAAAACTGTGGGTATCAGGGTACCGGATAATGATATTGCCCGCGAGATAGTGAGGGTGCTGGGTAACCCCATCCTATCCACCTCCATCCGCGACGACGACGATATCATCGAGTACTCTACCGACCCCGAACTGATTTACGAAAAGTACGAAGACCAGGTAGATATAGTGATAGACGGCGGCTACGGCGACAACATAGCATCTACCGTAGTTGACTGTACCTCAGGCGATTTCGAAGTTATCCGTGAAGGTAAAGGCGACCTGGAATTGTACCTGTAAGCCCCACCCAAACCCTCCCCGGAAGGGAGGGCTTAAAACCTTTAAAACCGAAGTCACCCCTACCGGGGAAGATTATTCACATATTAATTGTGTTTTTGTGTTCGTGAAGGCGTGGCCATTTAGAGGCGGCTTATCCCTTGACCGATTGGATAAATGCAGGTATTTTTCCCATATAGTCATCTTCGGCTAACAACTTCACAAACTTACTGCCCACTATGGCACCATTAGCGTACGCACAGGCCTGTTCAAAGGTTTTATGATCTGATATACCAAAGCCAATAATAGTTGGATTACTGAGCTCCATAGCCTTAATACGCTTATAGTAGTCCTCAATGCTATTGGTTAACTCTAAGCTGCCCCCCGTAATAGATGAGGACGATAGCAGGTAAATGAAGCTGTTGCTCAGTTCATCTATCTTACGGATACGTTCTTCCGATGTTTGAGGGGTAACTAAAAATATGTTGCTCAGGTCATTATCTATAAAGTAATTGGCGTACCTAGCCTCATACTCATACATTGGCAAATCGGGAACAATAACGCCATCTACACCCAATTCTACGGCTCTTTTACAAAAGCGCTCTACGCCGTATTGTACTATCGGGTTAAAATAGCCCATGAGTAATATCGGGATGCTTACACGTTTGCGTAGTTCTTTTAACTCCTCAAATAACTGATTCAGAGTCATACCGTTCTCTAAAGCTTGTTCTGAACTGTGCTGAATGGTAGGCCCATCAGCTACCGGATCTGAGTATGGGAAACCGACCTCCAGGAAATCGGCACCGGCCTTTTCCAATGCCTCGGCAATGTCAACAGTGGTATTTAGAGCAGGATAACCGGCTGTATAATAAATAGATAACAGATTATCTTTTTTAGTATTGAAGAGCGTATTTAAGCGATTCATAGAGCGTTTTATTATCTGAACCGAAATTTTAAAAATGCCGGTTCAGGCTATTTAAAAGTTAAAATATTTTATATAAGTATCCAGGTCTTTGTCGCCCCTGCCCGATATACAGATCACCACATTATCTTCGGGTTTGAACGTCATTTTTTCTAATTGCGCCAGCGCGTGAGCCGTCTCGATGGCGGGTATAATACCTTCCATTTGTGAGCATAACAGGCCTGCCTGTAAAGCTTCGTCATCGGTGATGCTGGTGTACTGGGCACGGTTTACCTTAAACAGGTGCGCATGTTGCGGACCGATACCCGGATAATCCAGTCCTGCTGAAATCGAATACGGTTCAACAACCTGTCCATCAGGCGTTTGCATTAATATTGTACGACTACCATGCAACACGCCTTCCTGGCCTAAGAATGTAGTAGCTGCCGATTCACCGCTGTTAACACCTTTACCGGCTGCTTCAACGGCAACCAATTTTACATCTTCATCATCTAAAAAATGGTAAAACATACCCATGGCATTACTGCCGCCACCTACACAAGCCAGTACATACTGTGGCAGTTCGTTCCCGGTTTGCTCAAGTAATTGTTTTTTGGTTTCTTCGGATATAACTGATTGAAAACGAGCCACCATATCGGGATATGGATAAGGGCCAACCACCGAACCTATGATGTAATGGGTATCAACCGGGTTGCCTATCCAGTCGCGCAGGGCCTCATTGGTGGCGTCCTTCAACGTTTTACTACCAGATGACGCCGGCCTTACCGTTGCACCTAACATCTTCATACGTGATACGTTGGGGGCCTGACGGGCCATATCAATCTCGCCCATGTAAACTACACACTCGATACCCATCAGCGCGCATACAGTAGCTGTAGCAACACCATGCTGACCGGCACCTGTTTCGGCAATGATGCGTTTTTTGCCCAGGCGCTTGGCCAGCAGGATTTGCCCTATTGCATTATTAATCTTGTGCGATCCGGTATGGTTCAGGTCTTCACGTTTGAAAAATATGTTTGCGCCATATTTTTCAGAATACCTTTTGGCATGATATAAAGGCGAAGGCCTGCCCACGTAATTTTTCAGCAAATCATCAAATTCAGCTTTAAAACCCTCATCATTAATGATGTTGACATACTGCTGCCTCAGCTCCTCCACGTTTGGATACAGCATTTCGGGGATGTATGCTCCGCCAAAATCGCCATAGTAGCCTTTTTCGTTAACTCCGTACTTCATCTGTATTATGTTGTTTTTTGATGATTTCAAATGCTTGTTTTAGTTTGCCGATGTCCTTAACACCCGGCGCGGTTTCAAACCGGCTATTCAGATCAACCCCGTAAAACTGTGGGTGGCTGATCTTTTTAATTTCCTCTAAATTATCAAGGCTGATACCGCCCGACAGGAAGAAAGGAATATCCAATTTGTAGTTATTTAAAATTGCCCAGTCAAATGTTTTACCAGACCCACCATAGCCCTTCGTTTTGGTATCGAACAGGAAATAGTCAACATTGTTCACGTAATTGTTCAATTGGCTAAAATCAAAATTTTCATCTAAGCCAAATGCCTTAAAAACAGTTACTTTCCCCCTAAAGCTATTGCTAAATTCCGGACTTTCATCGCCATGTAGCTGGATAACATTAAACCCATAATTAGCTATCAATGAATGGATAGTTTCGGCAGATTCGTTTACAAATACTCCCGTCTTTTGAATATTTGATGACAGGTTCAACGATATATCCACCGGTAATCCGACAATAAATCGTGGCGAAAGATCGTAGCATATAAAGCCCACATAATCTGGACCTAAGGCCGCTACTGCTTTTATATTTTCAGGATCTTTTAAGCCACAAACCTTTATTTTCATGCTCAGTTTTGTAATAAAAGGTTAAAACTGTTCAGCGCTTTATGGCTCAGCAATGCTTCTTCGGCCTCATAAAAGCAATCAGCAAAAGATTTTTCGGGGGTGATAGTCCTGATAGCCAGCGCTGCATTTGAAAGTACCACGTTGTTTTGCGCCGTTGTGCCATTACCCGTCAGCACATTGCTAAATATGGCTGCAGAAGCACTTACCGTGTCTCCACCCGTAATTTGCGATGGATCAAGTCTTTCGAAGCCTAAAGCTTCCACACTGTTTATTTTTTCGCCTTCGGCCGAGAAGGTTTTAAAATCGCAGGTAAGCGAAACCTCGTCATAGCCTTCCAAAGCATTCACAATGGTATATTTTGTGGTTGATTTCTGATACAAATAAGCATAAACCCTGGCCAGTTCCAGATTAAATACCCCAATCAGCTGGTTTTCGGGCTTAGCCGGATTAACAAGCGGGCCAAGCATATTAAAGAACGTTTTTACCCCTAATTCCCTGCGGATAGGTGCCACTGTTTTCATAGCCGGGTGAAATAGCGGTGCATGCAAAAAGCAAATGTTCGCCTTATCAATTCCGCGTTTCAGTTTATCAGTATCGTTGGTAAACTGGTAACCCAAATACTCCATCACGTTTGACGAGCCGCAGCCCGATGATACACCGTAGTTACCGTGTTTAGCCACCTTATAACCCGCTCCCGCCACCACAAATGAAGCAAGGGTTGAAATATTAAAAGTGTCTTTACCATCGCCGCCGGTACCGCAAAGATCTATCAATTCGCCCGTCTCTAAATCAATAGGCAAACAAAGTTCCAGCATCGCATCGCGAAAGCCTTCCAATTCATCAACCGTGATGCTGCGCATACAATAGGCGGTCATAAACGCGGCCATTTGCGAACTGTTGTACTTACCCTGCGCAATGTTTATCAAAATACCTTTTGACTGTTCCCGGCTAAAGGTTTTGTGTTCAAATAGATGATTGAGTATCTGTTTCATATGCCAAGCCCCCTAACCCCCTAAAGGGGGAATTTTTGATTTGTTATTTTTTACTAACCGCCTGTTCCCTCCCCCTTCAGGGGGCCGGGGGGCTAAAAAAAAAGGGTTACCATATGGCAACCCTCTCTTTGAATATATTTTTTTAAACAAACACGGAATTGCCTTACGATACCTCGTTAAGCCACCACCAGTTGTTGTTTAATGCGTTCATTTTCATTTATGCCACAAATATGGAAATAGTTTTTATAAAAACAAACAGAATGATAAATTTACCAAAAGCAATTATTGAATTATTGATTGACTGAATTAATGATTAAGCATGGTTTACCTATTTGAAAAATTCAATAAATCAACAATTCAGTAAATCAATAACTACCCATGGCTATACATAAAGATAAAATAAACCCCGAAGATGATCTTGGATTTGGTACCCAGCCGGTTGTAAAAAGCCAGCCGGTTATTAATAAGGATGGTTCTATCAATGTAAAGCGTACGGGTTTACCTTTTTTTAGCACTGCCAATAATTACCACTCGTTAATAACCATGAGCTGGCGGCGTTTTTGGGTAATAGTTTTTACCGGATACCTTACAGCCAACATCATTTTTGCAGGTATTTATGTTTCATTGGGTAAAGATGTACTTGATGGCAAAAGCGGCAATACCGGGTTCGACAGGTTTATGGACGCGTTTTTCTTTTCGGCACAAACCATATCAACGGTTGGGTATGGGCACATCAGTCCGAGGGGGATGATGGCCAATAGTGTAGCGGCTTTAGAGTCGATGATGGGTTTGCTGGCATTTGCTTTAGCTACAGGTTTACTTTACGGCCGCTTTTCCCGCCCATCGGCCAAAATATTATATAGTGATAAGCTTTTGGTGGCCCCCTATCGTGATAAGGGTTGGGGATTGATGTTTCGCCTGGCCAATTTAAGGCGTAATATTTTGATAGACCTGGAGATAGAAGTTGTTTTTGGCTATAATGAAGAAGTGAATGGTAAAACGATCCGTAAATTCTTTCAGTTGGAACTGGAACGAAAGTTTGTAAGCATTTTAACCGTAAACTGGACCGTAGTACACCCGCTCGACGAGAACAGCCCCCTGAAAGATATGACCAAAGAAGAGTTTGAGATTAAGCAGGCGAGTGTATCGGTAATCCTCAAAACATTTGATGATACTTTCTCACAAACAGTACATTCCCGCACCTCTTACATTTACAGCGATGTGGTATGGGGTGCCAAATTTGTCCCCGTGTTTCACCGCGATGAAGAAGGACAGGCCATTATTGATATGAGTAGAATCAGCGAATATGAGGTGGTTCATTAGATTTTGGTTCATTGGTTCACTTGTTCATTAGTTCATTGGTCTTTTATAGCGATCAGCCTGATAGCAGATTGTAAAACCTGTAAGATATCAGCTGATAGGCACCAATAAACTAATGAACAAGTGAACCAATGAACTAACTACCTAAGCAAAGGATTTTTCTCTTTGGCAAAAACATTATAAACCATTTTATCTAAAAACGCCGGCAAAAGCTTGCTGAGCAAAACGGTAAGTTTCCCTTGGGTGGTCATAATCAACGTACGGGAGCGATTTTCGATACCATCGACTATAATAGTGGCTACTTTATCGGATGACATCATTTTATCCTCTTCCAGTGTGCTTTCTTTTTGTTGTACGCCTTCCTGGTTTAAAGCTGTGTTCCTGATGTTTGACGCCGTAAAGCCAGGGCAAGCGGTTAAAATATGTACACCTGTTTTCAAATTTTCTACCCTTAATGAATCTAAAAAGCCATTCATGGCAAATTTAGATGCTGAATAACCTGCCCTACCCGGTAAACCTTTGTAACCGGCTATGGATGATACGCCTACAATACTTCCTTTAGTCTTGATAATCTCCGGCAAAGCGTATTTGGTGCAATAAACAGTTCCCCAAAAGTTCACATCCATCAGGGATTTTAATACTTTAAGATCGACATCTTTGAACAAAGCACGCATGGAGATACCAGCATTGTTGATCAACACATCTATTTTCCCAAATGTGGCAAGGGTTTGTTTGATGAGGCTGGCGCAGTCGTCCTCGTTGGTTACATCACACTGAATTGCCAGGGCTTTTGTTTGATAGCGCCTTTCAATATCCTGCGTAATCACGCAAAGCGTTACATACTGGCGGGCTGCCAATACAACGGTTGCACCGCGTTTGGCGCACTCTATGGCTAATGATTTGCCAATGCCAGATGAGGCACCGGTGATGATTATAACTTTATCATTTAACTTCATATGAAGGAGGGTATAGCTGCGGTAAGCCCTCCACCTTTATTTCGGGCACCTTAAATAAATATTTGGTGGCGAAGATAATCATCGCCCCATAATATTCCTTCAGGTAATCCCAGCTAAATTTCACATGGTTTTTACTATCAAAGTTGATGATATATGTTTTAGGGAAATAGTAGTTTTTAAAGCCAGCCAGCCTGATCCTGAAACTCAGATCAATATCGTAGCCATAAGTATGAAAACGTTCGTCAAATACGCCAACCTTCTTAATCACTTCCTTACGCATCAGCATAAAAGCACCATTGAGCACATCTATTTCTGAAGTTTGAAATTCTTCTACCCAATCTTTCCGTTGGATGTCGGTTAAACGCGATTTGGGGAAATACTTAGACAGGCCTGTCAATTTAAAAAACACTTCCCATGGTTTGGTAAAGCCGTGTTTTGATTCTTTTAAAAATCGGCCATCAGGTGTAATCATGCGTACGCCCATACCGCCCGCATCGGCATGCATGTCCATAAACTCCAGGGCTTTTTCTATTGTTTTTTTGCCTGTAATTGTATCCGCACTGACTACTAAAACATACTCTCCTGTGGTTTCTGCGATACCCTGGTTATAAGCCATGGCCATTCCTTTATTACTGGTGTTAGCAATCACTTTAACCTCGGGAAACTCATCACCAAGCATCAGGACCGATTTATCAGTAGAGGCATTATCTACCACAAAAACTTCGTAATTGAGGCCTACGGCAGCCCTGACAACCGAATTGAGCGCAATCCTGAGCATATCACAGGTATTGTAATTTACTAATATGACAGAGAGTTTCATACCTTACTTTGACAAAGAGTTTTCATACGGAACACGTGTAGCGATAGACCGCCCAAGGGTGATCTCATCTACGTACTCCAACTCTCCTCCAAAGGCTATGCCACGAGCGATGGTTGATATGGTAATGTTAAAAGATTTTATGCGCTTGTTTAAATAGAACAGCGTGGTATCACCCTCCATGGTAGCGCTAAGGGCAAAAATAATCTCTTTAGTTTCATCTGCCTTTAAGCGTTCAACAAGGGTATCAACCTGTAAATCGGAAGGGCCAACGCCATCCATTGGCGATATTAAGCCCCCCAGTACGTGATATACACCATTATATTGGTTGGTATTTTCAATAGCCATTACATCGCGGGTATCCTCTACTACGCAAATGAGGCTATGATCACGCTTGTGGGATGCGCAGATCTCGCATATCGATTGATCTGATATGTTATGACATACCGCGCAAAACTGAATTTCGTTACGAAGCTTGCTGATGGTGCTGCTAAATCGTTCTACCTCCTGCTTATCCTGGTTTAGCAAATGCAGTACCAGGCGAAGGGCGGTTTTTTGGCCCACACCGGGTAGTTTAGCAAACTCGGCAACAGCATTCTCCAGCAACTTCGACGAAAAATTCATTTTGCGAAAGTAAGGTTTTAGTCGGGAAGTCCGAAAGTCATGAGAGTCGGAAAAGTCCGGAAGTCAGTAAAGTCCGAAAGTTCCGAATGGTATTGAGCATTCTGTACGCCCAAACCAATGAACTAATGAACCCTTAGGACTAATGAACCTTTAGAACTTCAGGTGCTTTACTGTAAGTCCGTTATTAATTAACTGCTTTAATGATTCAATGCCCACATGCAGGTGTGTTTCAACATACTGTTCGGTTACTGTAGAATCGCTCTCGGCAGTTTTTACACCTTCGGGGATCATTGGCTGATCTGATACCAGCAGCAAAGCTCCTGTAGGGATCTTATTGGCAAAACCTGTAGTGAAAATGGTAGCGGTTTCCATATCTACAGCCATGGCGCGCAAATCTTTCAGGTATTTTTTAAATACTTTATCGTGCTCCCACACGCGGCGGTTGGTGGTGTAACAGGTACCAGTCCAATAATCTCTGCCAAAATCACGTATGGTGGTTGATATCGCCTTTTGCAGGGCAAATGAAGGCAATGCGGGCACTTCTGCAGGCAGGTAATCGTTTGATGTACCTTCGCCCCTGATGGCCGCTATGGGCAGGATAAGATCGCCTACGTTGTTCTTCTTTTTGAGGCCACCGCATTTACCCAAAAATATTACCGCTTTAGGGTGTATTGCAGTAAGCAGGTCCATTACGGTAGCCGCTACCGAACTGCCCATCCCAAAGTTGATAATGGTGATGCCATCAGCAGTAACACTTTGCATCGGTTTTTCGAGCCCCATAATTGGCGCATCATCATGCCATTGCGAAAACAGCTGGATGTATTTAGAGAAATTAGTAAGGATGATGTAATCACCAAAAGCCTCTAATGGCCTGCCGGTATAGCGGGGTAACCAGTTAGCTACAATAGCATCTTTAGTTTTCAATCCCGATTTTACCGGTGAGTGTACTTCCTTCACTACCGGGGCGTCGGTAGGGTTCTTTTTAACGTTTAATTCGTCGTTCATATTAAATAATTTTATGTTTTAACCTTAAATGGCAGCCTTGTGGGGCCGCCTTAGTCAGTTTGCAGGATTCAGTTTGCAGATATCAGTTTGCAGTGGTCAGTATTCAGTTTGCCGTTGTCGTCTGCGGTTGCATCTCAGTTTACAGTTTTTCATCAATTTGATCTTTCTTACTTAAACGGCCTTGCAAACCGTTTAACTTATCAGTATTGTTTGCCAACTACAAACTGAATACTGACCACTGCAAACTGATAGATACAACAAACCCCGGCGTTTCACCAGGGTCTGTGTCAATTTCAATAAAGTTAGCTTTTTAATTTGTGCAAATTGTTAAGCTACTTTTAATTTTTTCAGATCCGATTTTTCAAACTTCTCGTGAGCATAATCCAATGTGATGTTTAATCGTTTCACATCTTTTTTAGACGGGAATTCAAACATCGCATCAATCATGATAGCCTCACAAATTGACCTTAAGCCCCTTGCCCCTAACTTAAATTCCATCGCTTTATCCACAATAAACTCAAGTACTTCATCGTCAAACTCAAGCTTTACACCTTCGTAATCAAACAATTTTTTGTACTGTTTTAATAACGAGTTTTTAGGCTCGGTTAGTATGTTGCGTAAAGCCGACCTATCAAGCGGGTTAAGGTATGTTAATATAGGTAACCTGCCTATCAGCTCGGGTATTAAACCAAATGATTTTAAATCCTGCGGAGTAATGTACTTATATAGATTTTTCATATCTATTTCGCCATCATCTCGCTTCAGTTTGTAACCCACTGTTTGCGTGCGCAGGCGGTTAGCTATTTTACGGTCGATGCCGTCAAACGCGCCACCGCATATAAACAGGATATTGCTGGTATTTACCGTGATCATTTTTTGATCGGGGTGTTTACGGCCACCTTGCGGTGGTACGTTAACCATGGTACCTTCTAAAATTTTCAGCAATGCCTGCTGAACGCCTTCGCCGGATACGTCACGGGTTATAGATGCATTATCGCTTTTACGAGCAATTTTATCAACCTCATCAATGTATACAATGCCTTTTTCGGCAAGTGTTACATCGTAATCGGCACTTTGCAGTAAACGGGTAAGGATGCTTTCCACATCTTCACCCACGTAACCGGCCTCGGTTAATACCGTAGCATCGCAAATACAAAACGGAACGTTTAAAATTTTAGCCATGGTTTTGGCCAGCAAGGTTTTACCTGTACCTGTTTCGCCCACCATAATGATGTTTGATTTTTCAATCTCAACTTCATCTTTATCAATACGCTGATTCAGGCGTTTGTAATGGTTATATACAGCTACCGATAATATCTTTTTGGCATCATCCTGACCAATTACATATTGATCAAGGTGAGTTTTGATCTCGTATGGCTTCAATAAAGCCGGTGCCAGTGGCGACGACTTTACTTTACGTACCTTTAACTCCTCAGCTAATATTTCATTAGCCTGGTTAACGCACTTATCACATATATGCGCGTCGAGCCCCGCAATCAACATCAGGGAATCCTGTTTTCCGGCACCACAAAATGAGCACCTGATTTCCTTACTGTTTTTATTCATCTGATTCGTTTAGTTAATCAAAATTAGTGAATTAGAGCGAGAGTTGCAAAGTTCTGAGTTTTGGGTAGTGAGTGCTGAGTTCAAAAAAGCATTTTTAAAATCTAAAACTCAACACTCACTACTCAAAACTACAAAACTTACTTCCCTTTAGTTCCTCTTAAAATCTCATCTACCATACCAAATTCTTTGGCTTCTTCGGCAATCATCCAGTAATCACGGTCTGATGCGTCCCAAACTTTTTCGAATGATGCACCGCTGTGGTCGGCAATGATCTGATATAGTTCTTTTTTTAATTTAGTGATCTCATGGTAAGTGATCTCAATGTCTGACTGCTGGCCTTGAGCACCGCCCGATGGCTGGTGAATCATTACCCTTGCATGTGGCAATGCCGCCCTTTTTCCTTCGGTACCGGCTACCAATAATACAGCGCCCATTGACGCGGCCATACCTGTACAAATTGTGGCAACATCATTTGAAATGAATTGCATGGTATCATAAATACCTAAACCGGCGTAAACCGAACCACCAGGTGAATTGATATAGATCTGGATATCGCGTTTGCTATCTGCCGATTGCAGGAAAAGCAATTGAGCCTGGATAATGTTTGCAATATTTTCATAAATCGCATCGCCAAGGAAAATGATGCGGTCCATCATCAGGCGCGAAAACACGTCCATCTGGGCCACATTAAGCTGGCGTTCTTCAATGATATACGGAGTCATGCCTGTTGGCACGGTGGTAGCAATACCTTGCGGCATACGACGGCTATCAAAGTTACCAAGGTATTTATCTACAAAAAGACTGTTGATGCGGTGATGTTTAACCGCGTATTTTCTGAATTCGTTCTTATCGATGTTACTGTTCATGGGTTTTGTTATGTTAATTTTAGGTGCAGGCATTGTTACCTGCGATAAATATAGTTTTTAGTTGAATACAATTTTGAAAAGATAGTTTGTATAAAGTAAAAATTATTTTGAGGTGAAGGGGCCGGGAAGACAGGAAGTCGGAAAGTCGGAAAGTCGGAAAGTCCGAAAGAAAAAACAAGCGGGCAAGTCCGAGTGTCATTTTTTTCACTTTCGGACTTTACTGACTTTCCCGACTTGCGGACAAAAAAACTTCCCAATACAACAAAAGCAACCTTGTGAGTTGCTTTTGTAAAATATTGGGTTAAACCGGTTTCTTATTTTTCGGAAACCAATTTATTGAAATCAGTAAACAGGATGTCTTGTTTATCTAAAGTGATCACACTTTTAATATAATCAAACACCTTTAATGCTTTTACTTCTTCAAATATCTTGTTAGCATTCTCTTTGTTTTGCAGGTATTGTACGGTGTACTGCCCTAACTGCTCCTCGGGGATGGGTTGTGGACTGTACATCCTGAACTGCTGATCTAAACGCACTTTTGCCAAAGCAAAAACCTCGTCGTATTTAATTTCGATCTTGTTATCAGTAATTATTTTGTTCTCGATCAAAGTCCATTTAAGGTTTTGAGCAAAATCATTATAACCACCTTCTAACTCTTCGGCAGTCAGTTTCTCGTTGGTAGCTTTTAACCAGCGTTTTAAAAATTCGTCAGGTAAATTAAAGTTAACTTTAGCAATGCTTGCTTTATAGATATCGTCCTGCAATTTGCGTTCGCTATCCTGCACCATCATTGTTTCAAGCTCTTCGGTAATTTTAGCTGTAAACTCCGCTTCGGTTGTTACTACTCCTTCACCAAATAATTTGTCAAAGAACTCCTGGTTTAAATCACCTTCTTCTAAACGGTTAACGTTTTTAACCAATAGCTGGAAGTTTGATTTCAAATCAGCTGCTTCATCTTCTTCTATCTTCAATAAACCAGCAACCTTAGCTGCGTCGTTATCATAAGCTTTCTGAATATCGAAGGTTACTATATCACCTTTCTTTAAACCAATTAATGAAGCTTTAATGGCTTCGTCCTTAATCTGATCTAAACGTACAGATGCTATATTGCTTATACCGCCCTCAAAAACACTACCATCCGGAGAAAGCTGGACTAATTCGCCGTAAAGAACGTCATCGTCTGCCGATACGTCAGGATTTGTCATTTTGCCATAGCTGCGACGAATATTCTTGATCCTTGAAGCCAGGGTTTCGTCGTCAACTTTGATGTTGTATTGGGTTACTTTATCTTTTGATGAAAAGTCGATATTAAATTCAGGCGCTAAACCTAACTCGTAATTAAATTCAAAATTATCGGCAAAATCCCAGTTGTATGCTTTCTCGTCATCAACCTTTGGCAATGGCTGACCTAAGATGCGCAGATCCTGCTCTTCAATGTATTTGGTTAAAGTATCTGATAACAGGTTGTTGATCTCATCAACCAATATACTTTTACCATACATCTTTTTTATATGTGCTGCAGGCACCATTCCCGGGCGAAAACCAGGCAATTTTGCTTTTTTAGCGTTCTCTTTTATAGCTTTGTCAACACGTGGCTGATAATCTGCAGGATCGATGTTGATCTTAACAACTGCATTCAGGGCATCTACTTTTTCCTGTGTAATATTCATCTTTTTACCGGGTATATATTTGATCCATTGAAATTATAAGACCGAAAATCATTTACGGACTGTACAAATTTCGAGGCGCAAAAGTATGAATTTATTTTAAATTAACGGCCTGATTACTTAGCCGAAAACTTTACTACCTGGTTTTTTATCGGCTTAATTGTTTTAACATAAGCGTATATCGCCTCAACATCCGTTTCTTTCAAATCGGCATATTTATACCAGGGCATAATTGACTGAAATTCATGAGGCTTAACCCCTATTTTAGCTTTGGCGCTATCGGCATATTGCTTAAACTGGTTAATAAACTGTGCTTTTGTCCAACTGCCAATCCCGGTTGTTTTATCGGCAGTAATATTGGCCGACCGTACAATGCCCGCGTTAGGAATTACAAACTCCCTGCCGCCCGCGTATTCGAGCCCCGGTATTATTTTCCCTTTATCAACCTGGCTGTGGCATTCCATACAGGCCGCCGATGTTACCAGATATTCCCCATATTTGAGTGTATCCTTTGTATCGGGCACTTTGCCCAGGCTTGCTTTTTGGGGCATGGTATGTACCAGGATGTTTAAAGGAAAATCGAGTTTGGCGGGTGGGTAATCTGTTTTGATTGACTTAAGCGAACGTATGTAAGCAATAATGCTGTAAACATCTTCCCTATCCATTTTTGAATAATACGGCCATGGCATTAATGGAAATATGGCTGAGCCATCCTTTTTAACGCCCGTTATTATCGCTCTAAAAAGTTCACCATCCGTCCAGCTGCCTAAATGATAAGGTGTAATATTGGGTACTTCAACATTGCCCGGGAAGCCAACGGCTGCGTCAAATTTTTCGCCGCCCTTGCCTTCGGTACCGTCAATCATTGGCCCGGCAAACTTTGTCCAGTCGCGGGTGGAGTGGCAATCCATACAAAGCGTTACATGATTGGCCAGGTATTTACCCCGCTCAATACGTTGCGGGGTTAGCACGATTTTAATATCCTCTGGCTTGCCAACATTGGGCAGGGCAAGGGTAATGTATGAAATGCCTGCAATAACAATTACTGCCACAGCTATTACTGTATAAGCAGTAAATTTTAAAAACTTTTTCATGATAAGGTAAGGTTATTAGTAATCCTGGTAATCTATTTGTTAAGCAGAAACATCAATCCACCTTGGTAATTTTTGATGCTCCCGATTTATCGTTATTTACTGTTGCCGGCGAACCTTTGTATTGTACTTCAGATGCGCCGCTTGAGTGTACATTTAAAGTTTTTAATACATTGATCTTGCAGTTACCTATGCCCGATGTATTGATGTCATAATCGCCTACCACAAAATCGAAAGCATTTACTTTAGAGATACCGCTCGATTCTATTTTATGCGATGCTGCCTGACCAGTTAAATTCACCTCGGCCATGCCGCTGTTTTCTGTCACCACATTTGCAGCGTTTACGTCAAGATTCAATTTGGTTGCACCAGATAAGCCAAATTTCAGATCGCCGGTATTTATTTTCCCTACCGATGAAATGACCACTGCGCCAGATGCATCAATCTCATCCAGCTTTTTGATGCCGATATTGATCACAATGCTGTCGCCATCACAAAAGTTCTTTTTTGATTTAATGTGCAGCGTACCGCCCTCAACCGAAGTTGATACATATTTAAGTTGGTTATCATCACCTTTAATACTGATGCTTAATGAGCTATCCTGTTTTAAATGCACTTTGAAAGCGTCAGAGATATCCAGTTTGGTAAAGTCATTGGCTTTGCGGTTTTCGGTAATGATATTGCCCGAGCCATGCACACATCTTAAGCGTCGGCATGACGAAAATATACTTACCGATACAATAACTGCAAGCACTGCAGTGTTAAAGCTTAACTTTTTCATGGTGTTTCTGTTTTAAGACGTTGTTTTTGAAATAGATGTTACATCAAAAATAAAAAAAGCTATCACATTTAGATGATAGCTTTCAGAATATATGATGAACTTTTGCAAAAGTATTATGGATAATTAAAGACCGGCCAACTCGTTTTCGTTCCTGGCAGCGGTACCGTTAGTTAATTTATCAGTGTAGTTAGCAGCAATAAATTTATTATTGTTAACACTTGATTGTGTGTTGTGAGTTAACGTATAAACTTCTGTTTTACCGGTTAACTCAACTTTGGCCTGGTCGCTAACATTTACGGCGGTATTGTAAGTATCAAGGTTTAAGTTAGCGGTTGCGTTGTTGTGCAGGTTAACTTCTAACTCTATGGCAGATAGGTTACCGAATGATTTTACTTCGGCGTTGTCATAAGCGCTGATGTTACGTAAATCATTTGCTGTTACCCAAACAACTAATTTTTCTTTGGTGTATGACGCAATGCGTAACACACCTTTTGAGCTTTGTACTAATGCGCTTTCTGCATAGTATTTATTGTAAACCTTAACCTGGTCTGTTGTACCGGCAGATACGTAAAGTTCAACGTTACCACGGATTTCGATTTTGTTGATGTTGCTTACATCGGTTAAAACGGTGGCAACATTTTGGGTATTTTTTGTAGATGCAAAAGTTGAATTTGATAAACCGGCTACTAAAACTAAAGAGGCAGCGATGGTAAATAATGTAGTTTTCATGATATTTAATATTTTGATTGTCAAGTAATTGTATTGTGTTGTTTTTAAATACACTAATAAGACGCCCCCGTTTTTGAAACGTTACAGCAGTTTTTGGTGTATTAGATGTATACCCGGTTTTTATCGGCGAACGCCGGATTATCATCGGTGAACAGGGGAATTATTTTTGATGATAAATTAGGTGATAGTCCCAAAAATTACTTTTTAATTAAAGGTGAGCAAGCTACAGCGAAGTTTTTGCGGCTAATGGAGGATGATTATAAGGCTGCACGAATTATCCTTTTCAAGCAAAGACCGCGAAGGCGCTAAGATTTTACTTTGCGACTTAGCGATCTTTGCGCGAAAAAAAAATGTTGTTTTTTTTCTTCTTTACTATTCATTTACGTCATAAGTATTTGAACGACTTACAATCGATGATCTACATAAAACAAAAAAAGCTGTCACTTTCAGGTAACAGCTTCTCAGAATATATGATGGACTTTTGCAAAAGTCTTTAAGGAATTAGATACCCGCTAATTCGTTGGCTTGAATTTTGGCGTTGGTATTCAATTTATCGGTATAAGTGGCAGCAACAAATTTGTTGTTGTTTACACTTGATTGTGCATTGTGGGTCAATGAGTAAACTTCGGTTGTACCAGATAACTCAATTTTTGAGCGGTCGCTAACATTTACACGGGCCTGGTAGGTATCCAGATTTAAGTTAGCGGTTGCATTGTTATGCAGATTAACTTCTAACTCGATTGCTGACAGGCTACCGAATGATTTAACTTCGGCATTGTCATAAGCGCTGATGTTACGTAAATCATTTGCAGTTACCCAAACAACTAATTTTTCTTTGGTGTATGATGCAATGCGCAACACCCCTTTTGAACTTTGTACCAAAGCGCTTTCTGCATAGTATTTATTATAAACCTTAACCTGGTCTGTTGTACCGGCAGAAACATAAAGTTCAACGTTACCACGGATTTCGATTTTGTTGATGTTGCTTACGTCAGTTAAAACAGTAGCAGCATTGTTAGTATTTATTGTAGATGCAAGGGTTGAATTTGAGATACCAGCTACCAATAATAAAGAAGCAGCGATGGTGAATAATTTTGATTTCATGATATTTAACATTTTGATTGTCAAGTAATTGTATTGTGTTATTTTTAAATACACCAATAAGACGCAGGCATTTTTAAAACGTTACAGCCCTTTTTTATGATTTAGATATACACCCGGTTTTTATCGGCGAAAGGCGGATTAACATCGGTGAGCGGGGAATAAAGTTTTCAGTATTGTGCACGTCGTTATTTTTTGACGGCGCAAAGGTACCCTTAATAAGCATCAAAAAAACGCGCGTTGCGGTTATTGGCCCCATTCTGACGGTGCAATGAATAAAGGCGTCTGAAGTGGTATTGTGATGACAATATAGCGGAGGTTAAACCTGTAAAACAAGGATTTAGCCATACTGATAAAGCTGCAAATTAAAAAAGCAGTGTTTCAAAAATCAATGAAACGCCGCTTTTTATTAGATGTAATATCCTTCGTTAGATGACTTAGGATTTCACCGGTTCATAAAACTTTAAGAACCAATCGGGATTTCTGTAGGCATAGGTATCCTGACTGTTACCAATGGCTACCCAATCATTAATATCATATGTTTTTTCGCCGGTTTTTACTTCGTGTACAAAACGGAGCATAAGGTGGTAGCCTTCTTTAAGCACGGTTAAGTCGGGCGCGTTGGGTTTAAAAGTGATATTAAATTTATAGTCATTATTTCCTTCAACAACAATTCCCGTACATTTCCCTGCCGCATTTCTTTTAACGTCTATTATTTTCCCGTAGGTAAAACGAACCTTATTGGTTTCATACAAAAAGGGAGACTTATCAACTGTAGTGACGCTTTTTTCTTCAAATATTTTTACATTATTCTTTATAATATAAGCCGGTGAAAACGACACCGGTGTATTTTTAGAGATAGTACCAGTAGACATTTTCATAGTTACCTCATCGCCCACATTTAGTTTTCCGTCCAACTCACCTTTGTCTGCGTAATTAATCCAAAGGTCATAGTTATTATTATTGTAGGCTATAGTATAGTTACGTAAAATGCCGGTCTTTTCGTCCTTTGTTACCTTAACAATTTTAACTACGTTGTCGTTCTCCATTACTTGTTTAATAAGCTTCGACTTATCTTTATACTCATCACTCTTCATGTAAGCCTTTTGTTCGGCCATTGCCAAATCGAAAGCTTTATCACGTTTTACCTTTTGACGATACTTTTCAACCGGCTCATCAAAAGCTGTTGTTGGTGACTGCTTTTTGATCGTTATTTTTAAACTGGTTGCAAAAACCAGGCAGCTAATGAGCACAATAGGCGCGATAAGCAGGTAGGCGAACTTTTTCATATTATTTGATGGTTTGTTAAAAAGCATTGTAATACGCTTTGCTAAGGGTACCTTGCTAAAACCATTAAGCAATAGCATTCCCTGCCCGGTCACGGATAGGTGAAGCAATAAATTAGCGTACATTTTTTTATCTGTAACATGGGCCATACCATTATCTACACCAAACTCGTGATTTGCCTCAATGGCGCTTGCATACAGGTAAACAAAAGGGTTAAACCAAAGGATAACCTGGGCTATTTTGGCAATAACCCTATCTGCAGAATGAAAAGACCTTACATGCAGCAATTCATGCGCTATAATGTATTTTAACTCCTGTGGACTAATGCCATCGTCATTTAAAAATATATAGTTAAAAAAAGATCCGTTTCGAAGTTCGGGATGGCTTCCCAAAATGGTTACGCCATCTAATTTTGATTTAGGCTTCCCCTTCAAACGCACAAAAAACAGACTTACAGATATCAAAAGATGCGTACCTAATGCCAGCACAACTATAATATAAAACAACTCAGCAACTTTAGCCCAATTTACAGGTGGTTCATCAATAAACCCATCTGTTTGCCGGTACGTAAACTGCGGCTGCGCAACACCCTGTAATTTATCGATATACGCAATTTGTTTAGCAGCTGTAATGTATCGCGGCTGTTCATCAACCTGTATTTTTATCGCGGGTATTACAAAACTCAACAGCAGCGTTACCATTAAATACCACCTGTTGATGTTAAAGAAGGTAAGCTTTCGCAAAAACAGGTGATAAAACAGGTAAAAGATCCCCGTACACGCCGATACTTGTAGTACATAGCTAATGGTTTCCATTATTCCTCGCCTTTATTAATGATATCTTTTAGCTTGTTAATATCTTCAGGACTCAGCTTCTCTTCCTTTACCATGAAGGAAAAAAGACTCTCGGCCGAATTGTCAAAATACCCGGCAAAAAATCGGCTGAAAAAGGTTTTGCGATATTCGGCTTTGGTGATCTTGGGGAAATATTCATAGGTTTTGCCATAGGCCTTATAATCAACATATCCCTTTTTTTCCAGCAATCGTACTACCGACGAAATGGTATTATAAGGTGGTTTAGGATCATCGGGCAGCGCTTCAATAATATCTTTAACAAAGCATTGCTTTAGCTGCCATATTACCTGCATCACCCGCTCCTCTGTTTTTGTTAGCTCTTCCATAATCAAATATATAACGTAACTTTCAGTTATGCAACTAAAAACTACGTTATGTAACTTATTTTACAGTTATAAATTATAAACAACTATTAGTCAATAATATAACTTCAACAAAAGCATCTAAATAGATTACCCTAAATCTTCTCTTTCAACAGTCATGGGTCTAATACGTCCAACAATCCTTTGTCTAAAAGTCTTTTATCTTTTGTCCAATAGTCCAAAAAACCTATCTTGCTTCCACAAACCAATTCCAACCTATGAAACGCAGAAACTTTGTGCAAGGCTCCATGCTGGCGGGTGCATCATTATTAACTACTGGTGTTTTAAACGCTACGGCACTTACCAGTTGTGCCGATCCGGCTGGAGTGGCTGCTACAGCAGGCGATAAACCATTTAACCTCAATTATGGCACACACGATGGTATGTTTAAAAGCCATGCAGGCGATGATTTTATTGAGCAGATAAAATTTGCTTATGATAAAGGTTTCCGTGCCATTGAGGATAACGGGATGAGCGGCCGGCCAGAAGATCAGCAGAAAAAAATAGGCGATACTTTAGCCAAATTAGGCATGGCCATGGGCGTATTTGTACAACCGGGCTTAGGTAACGATAGCAACATGCTGGCAAACGGCAAAGCCGACCAGGTTGAAAAATTCATAGCATCCTGCAAGCAAGCGGTTGAAATTGCTAAGCGCATCAACAGCAAGCTGGTAACCGTTGTTCCCGGCGATTTTGTTCGCAACCTGCCCATCGGCGTACAAACAGGCAACGTAATAGAGGCCATAAAAAAAGGCACCGCCATATTAGAACCCCACGGCGTGATCATGGTATTGGAGCCGCTGAGCGATAACCCCGACCTGTTCCTCCGCACGCCCGATCAGGCTTATGCCATTTGCAAGGCCGTAGGCAGTCCATCGTGCAAAATTTTGTATGATATGTACCATGTGCAGCGCAACCAGGGTAATATTATCCCTACCCTCGATTTGGTTTATGACGAGATAGGCTATTACCAGATTGGCGATAATCCTGGCCGCAAAGAACCGGGCACCGGCGAGGTAAACTATAAAAACATTTTTAAACACATTTATAATAAAGGCTATCGTGGGGTTTTGGGCATGGAGCATGGTACCGCGGGCGCAGGTAAAGAAGGCGAATTAGCGCTGATTAAAGCATATAGGGAGGCCGATAGTTTTATGTAATTATCTTGTTCCGGATCTCTTTCCCTATCCCAATAAAAGTGCGATGATTAAGTGGAAATTCCAGTATTACGTGAGCCAAACTAAGTATCAGCAGCCATTTGATGCCTAAGCTATAATTGTAAAAATACAGGGTAATAGAAGCTGCCCATATTAATACTATTACGATGCCCTTTAGCCGCGAAATTTGGTGCCAGTTAATAACCCTTGTTTTTGCAAACCAATTGATATAATGATAAGTGTAAGCAAAAGCAATAAGCCTTGTTAAAATGATGCTGGTTCTATCGGTATAAATATTGAGGTTCCTATTGCGTAGGGTAATAGTGTTTAGCCTTGCAAAATGCTGATAGTTACCAATAGCCCATTGCGTGGGCTCAATATGTAAATTGTTAAAAAGCACGCATAATAATACAGGGCAAATTACAAAGACTAAAAAAGCAATATAGCCCGACATTCCTTTTTGCCTCAAAGCGCCCAGTAACAAAAAAGCCCCGGTAAAAATATATACATGAATAAGCGTTGGGATATAGAGGCCAAAAATGGTATTAAGCAGGTTATTGCTCAGTAAAAAGTAACCCGTTATTACCAACAAAGCAAAAGCTAAAAGCCGCATTGGCCAACCGGGGATGACCAGCAAAATAAACGATAACCCAAAGGTGTAATAAACAAGGCTGGAATAAGGCCGCCTGAATAATAAAGAAAGTACCACAACGCCAATAACAAGCGCAATGTCATACTTTTTGAGGGTAAAATAACTCCGGCTGTTTAACCACGAGATCTCAGTTAAATAATGCGCCGGGCCAAGTATGGCATAGGATAATAACACCAGTTCAAACGGGATAAATAAGGCCAGGCTTGCCGCCGCAAACATAGCAAATATATTGTAGTAATTAATGCGATCAATATTAACCTCCATTTGCCTGCTGCCCGGTTTTATTAATTATTTTAGCCCTGGCTTTATGTTGCCAATTTAACTTACTCAAAGCAGCCTATCAACTACACCTTTAATATAAATGAAATTTAAACTAACTATCCTATTCGTGTTTATAGCCAACCTGTGTTTTGCCCAGGATAGCCTGCTTGCCCGTAAACTGGTTGACACCCTTACCTCACCTTACTTTTGGGGACGCGGTTATACTCGCGATGGGGTACACAAAGCTGCCGCCTTTATACAAACACAATTTAAAAGCTATGGCCTAAAGCCGATGGATGGCAAAAACTTTCAGCAGGAATTTAGCTACCCGGTAAATATTTTCCCCGGTAAAATGGAGGTGACTATTAACGGGGAAAAACTTGTACCAGGTAAAGCGTTTATTGTAAGTCCGGATAGCAAGGGGGTGCATGGCGCAGGCAAATTGGAGCAAACCGATAGCACACATTTTGTTGACAGGCAAAACCGGGTGGTGGTTTCCTTAGAGGATAAATTGACCTGGTCGGTCGAGGGTAAGGCGCTTGATTATACCGTAATTCAGGTTGATAAAAAAGCGATAAAGTTGCCATTTTTCAGTATTTATACTGATATAGAAAACCAGGTTATTCCCAATTTTAAAACGGCTAACATTTGCGCGGTAGTTAAAGGTACCGTAAAGCCCGATTCTGTAATTGTGGTAACCGCGCATTATGATCATCTGGGTGGCATGGGCAGCGATACTTATTTTCCGGGCGCTAATGATAACGCCAGTGGTTTAACGCAAATGCTTAGCCTGGCTAAATATTACGGATCGCACCCGCAGCCTTATACCATGGCGTTTATTGCTTTCTCGGGCGAGGAAGCAGGTCTGCTGGGCTCTAAATATTTTACAGAAAATCCACTCATCCCCCTAAAAAACATCCGCTTTTTAATTAACCTTGATTTGAACGGAACCGGCGAAGAAGGCATCACCGTAGTAAACGCAACAGTGTACCCTAATGAATTTGCCGCGATGCAGCGCATTAATGACGAAGGCCATTACTTTGTTAAAGTAGCCAAACGTGGTAAAGCCGCCAATAGCGATCATTATTTATTTACAGAAAAAGGTGTGCCTGCATTTTTTATTTACACCATGGGAGGTATTAAAGCTTATCACGATGTATTTGACATTAGTGCCACCCTGCCGCTCAATAAATATAAAGACTTGTTCAGGTTCATTGTTGAATTTAATGATTCGCTGATGCAGAATTCCAAACGATAATTACCCGTTATGCTTAACCCCAACTTTACCCCCTTCCCGGTTTTAACAACGCAGCGCCTGGAGTTACGCCGGTTTACCGATGCTGATGCCGCCGATCTTTTTGAAATGCGCAGCGATGCCGGTGTGATGCAATATATTGGCCGCCCGCTTACCAAAACATTAGATGACGCATTGGGATTGATCAAGGTTATTGACGACCTTTTAGCCGCCAACAACGGCATTACCTGGTGTATCTCACTTAAAGATGATCCTAAATTTATAGGTAGTATTGGTTTTTGGCGGATAGAAAAGGAAAATCACCGGGCCGAGATAGGTTACCTGTTAAACCCTGCATACCAGGGACAAGGATTAATGCAGGAAGCTGTTCAAAAAGTTATTGACTTTGGCTTTAACGAGTTAAAGTTTCACAGCATCCAGGCAAATGTTAGTCCGCAAAACAAGGCATCCATTAAGCTGCTTGAATGCAATAATTTTATAAGAGAGGGGTATTTTAAGGAAAATCATTACCATAATGGCCGCTTTGAAGATACCGTTATTTACGCTTTATTAACAAAAAAGTAAATGTGTTAACAAATTATTTAGGCCAAATATTTTGAATTAAAAAATTTTAATGCATGTTTACACTTCAAAACCAATTATAGCTAAGGCTGAAACAATTCAGTATAAATGGGGTTAAACTAAAAAACACAAAAAGAAACTTATCATGGCAACAGAAAAAGGAAGCGGCATTACCGCTTATTCAGTGAAAACCAAAACCAAAAATGTACCAATGATTGATCCGGTGATCGACATTAAATCTGGTAGGTATATTGCAACTGGTACAGATGGTGCAGGCAACAAAATGGCTGCTATTATGGGCAAAGCTACTGCTGAAGAGCATATAGCAAAAGGTAACGCTAAAAAAGGCACTGGCTGGGCTTAATATTTATTATTAACCGCAAAAGCCCTGGTTGAGTTTCTGCTTAAGCCAGGGCTTTTGTATTTTCAGCCCCCCTCCAAATCTCCCCTAAAGGGCTACTCTTTGCACACATCTTTGGAATCGTATCACTAAACAAAAACGTTGTCATTTCGACGAACCCGAGGAGCATTGTGCGCTGGAGGTGAGGAGAAATCTTGTAAAATCGGGCATCCGGACATGCAAGGTGTCGAAGATTTCTCCTTCGCACCCCGCTCACGCCCCTCCTTCGCTCAATCGAAATGACATTTTCTTTTTTATATTATAAAGATGTGTACATACAGTAGCCTAAAGGGGAGATTTTTAACTCTTTCATTCTAAATCCGAAATCAATATAGCGTAGTTTTACGTACGCCAAAACGGGTGAAAACACCTATTTCACTGCCTTGCCATTTGCCTTAATTTTACGGCACCCTGAATAAGTTAAAGCATTTCGATTATGGCAGTACGGATACTTTGCATTAAAACCGATGAAAAACGACATCGCAACCCCTATGTGGCTATCGATTCCCTTGAATGGGTAAACGAGCGCATTAACGTAAAGGGAATAACAGAACGCAGTAAACTTTACGATTGGATCAAGAACGAGGATGGCGAAGCATACATCATTGACCAATACGGCAATAAAACCCGCCTTATACCGGCCCTTTGTCCCGAAGGAAACAAATACGTAAAGACAGTTAAAGACGAGTCTGAGCCAGATATTTTGTTGAATTTACCCGAATCGGCTTAGTCCACCATGCAAATTACCACTCTTTAAACGGATGCACAGCCAGCTTTGAGTTGTAATAGCGCTCATCGCCTGTTACTTCTGTAGTGATCCACTCTGGCAGTATAAATTTTTCGTCTTCGCTTTCTAACTCAATTTCGGCAACAAGTAAACCTTTATTAGCGCCTAAAAACTCGTCCACCTCCCATACCTTTCCGGCTATCTCAACGCAGTAACGGCGCTTTTCCAGTTCAGATATGGCAAAGTTATTCAGCATCTCTTCGGCATCAATAGCCGGGATCTTGTATTCAAACTCCAGTCGGCTAATACCCTGGGTACTGCCTTTTATGGTAATAAACCCCTCATCGGGCGTAACCCTTATCCTGATGGTTTTATTTTCTTCGCTTAAAATATAGCCTTGCCTAAAATAAGTACCTATTGGTTTTGGTGTTTGGCTCCATTGTTCGTGATCAACCAAAAACTTACGTTCAATTTCAACTCCCATGGGTTTGTTTTTTTTATTTAACCTGATAAAAGGCCATTAGTTTTATTAGCAGTACAGCCTTGCAATAAACCGGGCAAATATTAGTTTATTAAAGTCAACAACCTATATTTAAAGAAATAATATTCTGCCTTATGTCACCTAAAACCAACTTAACCTATCTATTACCGTTTGCTATTATTTTATGCGCTATTCAGGGCTGCAAAGAAAACCCTAAAATTGTTAAACACAGGGGTGAGCGTGATCTGATATCTTTTAAAGCCGTGCAAGGTATTAACTATACTGAAATTGCACGCCGCTTATCCAATGGGCTTTCTTTTACTAAAGATGGTTATCAGTTAGAGCCGCAATGGCGCATCAATTTTGTATCCAGCGATTCGGCAAGTATTTATAGCCCCGAAAAAGGCAGGTTCATCAACTTTCCTTTAACGCGCGGTTACGATTCTATTTTTAATACAGCCCGTACCTGGCTAAAAGTGAAAGCAATGAACAAAGACAGCCTGAAACTGGAACTTGTTAATTCGTACGGAGATACCGTTGATACCCGCGGCGCCAAAATCTATATGCTTTTTTATGCCGATAACTATATTAAAAACACGCTTCACAGCGATACAACAATATTAAAAAGAGCAGGCAAAAAAGACACTTTGTACATTAAAAAACTCACGGCCATTGCCGATAATGATTTTAATAAAGCCTTTGCCGCCCGGCAGCCTGCTGAACTGACCAGCAAAAGTCCTTCGGTAAAAGTAAAAAAATGGAAGGCAGAAGGCGATCTGTTAAATCACTTCGATGTATCAGATGATTATATGAACCCTACTTATGATGTGGCCATCAGCAAAGCTCACGCCGATTTTTACTATTCGTTCAGTATTATTATTGATGCAAAGGGCGCAATGCACTATGGTAAACCTTTAATAGCATTTTTGGGTGAAGGCTTTAGAGACAATTACATACAGTCTTCAAAAGCTATTATGGAAAGCTACCTTAAATATTACCTGGTAATAAAACCAGGCTCAACACTGGGTATTGTCCATGCCAGCGAAATTAATGTGCATGTAGCCGGTAAGGTTGAAAAATAAATTTTGCTATCTAAAACCCGCGCAAAAGCGTCCTTTGTCTTTTGTCCAAAAGTCCCGTTTTCCAAAAATTGCATATCTTTAAGGCGTATGCTATCTATCAATATAAAAACTGTAAAACTGGCCGGTTTTATACTGCTTACTGCTATTTCAATTGTCCAAACTGGTTGCGGCAGTGGCACCGGCGCCAAAAAGAAACAACTGATTGATTTTAAACCTTATAATGGCATCAACTATTCTGAAGTATCCCGCAGGCAAAAAAACGGGCTTTCATTTAATGAATATGGCTACCAGTTGGAGCCACAATGGAAAATGAAATTCGTCTCAGATGATTCGGTGAGTATATTTAGTCCTACAAAAAATGCTTTTATAAATTTTCCGCTTACACGCGGGTACGATTCTATTTTTAACGCCGCGCGCTCATGGCTCAAGGTGCAAAAAATAACCAAAGACAGCCTCATCCTGGAGATCATTAAACAAAAAGGTGATTCACTGGATATCAAAGGAACTAAAGTTTATATGCGCTTTTTTGCCGATAACTACGTGAAAGATGTGTTGCATACCGATACATCGATATTAAGGCACCCAAGTCGTAAAGATACCTTATTTATTAAAGCACTATCGGCAAAAGCCAATGCCGATTATAAAAAACAGTTCTCGGCACGCCAGGTTGCCTCCCTTACCAGCAAAAGCCCACAGCTACATATCCATCGCCGAGTTACAAAAGCCACTATCGAAAACAACTTTGATCCATCTGACGATTATCTTGATCCTACCTACGATATCGTGATCAACAAAGCTTATAAAGATTTCTATTACTCGTTTACCGTTTATGTAGATGATAAAGGCGGTATGCACTATGGAAAACCGTTAATTGACCTGGGCATTAGCGGCCCGGAATTTGAACAGGCATACATCCACCAGTCTACAGCTATTATGGATAGCTATTTAAAATTCTATCTTGATGTTAAGCCAGGTTCAACGCTGGGCATTGTACATTCAAGTATGATATCGGTACATGTGGAAGGTAAAGCTGCGGCGGCACAATAGCTATATGCCATTCTTCATCATTTTCGCGCTTGTTAAAAGGTAACAATAATGTTATTGTTATGCATTTACTACACCTGCAAACGCAAATAAAACAGGATCAATCACTTACAAAGCAAATACCTTAAACTTTAAGGCCCAGGAATTTATCCTGAAAACAATTATTAATTTAAAACATCGTTCAAAATTCGGCTTGATTGTAAAAAAGTGTTAAAACCTGCAGGTACCCGGTATGCAACAACCCTAAATGTTTATATTAGCCCCTGTTAGCCGCTTTATATTATATAATGATATCAAGAAAATTTTTACTCGTTGTATCCTTGTTATTCTCTTTTGGCCTGGCCGCAATGGCTCAGCAGGATAGCATTCCCATTAATACCTTAATTGAAAAAACCGCCAAATACTCGGCCTCGTTTCCAATTGAAAAGGTGTACCTGCACCTCGATAAACCCTATTATGCCGCCGGCGATACCATTTGGCTTAAGGCCTATGTAACGGTAGAAAAACATCAGCCATCTGGCCTTAGCGGCATTGTATATGTTGATTTGCTTAACAGTCAGGATTCGGTTGTTTCGGGCTTAAGATTAAAAGTGGTCAATGGTTTTGCTAATGGTAATATTACCCTTGACGGCGAAACCTTTAAACAAGGTGCCTACCGCATAAGAGCTTATACCAAATGGATGAGCAATTTTGAGCCGGAGTATTTTTATGACCGCACCATTAACGTTGGTAACGCCATTGATAATAAGGTAAACACATTTATAAGCTACCGAAGCTCGGGCAGGAAAGGCGGCCCTATAAAACTTAACGCCAATATTATTTACAAAAGCCCATCGGGTGAAATTTATGCCGATAAAAAGGTAAACTGGCAACTGGTACGTAACGGCGATGCCATTAGTAAAGGAAAAGGTACTACCGATAACAATGGTAACCTATTGGTTGAATTGCCCGAGAATGACCTGGAAACCATCAACGCGTCGCAATTGGTTACTGCTATTGATATGGGCGACCGCCAGTTTGTTAATAACACTTTCCCGCTAAAAAACTCCATCACCAATTTTGATGTACAGTTTTTCCCCGAGAGTGGGCAACTAACCAACGGTATACGTACACGGGTAGCCTTCAAAGCTATTAACGTGAAAGGCCTTGGGGTTGATATTAAAGGAAATGTTACCGATGATAAAGGAACCGAGGTAGCCACATTTACGTCGGCCCACCTGGGCATGGGGGTATTTGCGCTAACGCCCGAAAGCGATAAAACCTATACAGCCAATGTTACTTTCCCCAACGGTTCAAAAACTACCTACAAGTTACCGCGCATCCAAAATATGGGGATAGGCCTATCGGTTTATAACACCGACCCGGAAAACCTTAGTATTAAGATTTCTGCAAACGATGTATTTTTGCAGCGCAAGCAAAACAAAAGCTTTTACCTGGTAGCACAAAGCGGTGGTGTTATTTATTACGCAGCATCTATTGCGTTAAAAGACCTTAGCTATTCGGCAAACGTACCCAAATCAAAATTCCCTACCGGTATTGTACAGGTTACACTGTTTTCATCGGGCGGTTATGCCTTATGCCAAAGGTTGGTTTTTATACAGCATAATGATCAGTTAACACTTAACTTAAAAACCGATAAGCCAACATACACTGTTAGGCAAAATGTAAAAATGCAGGTAACGGCGCTAAATAAAACAGCCCCCGTTATAGGCAGCTTTTCGGTAGCGGTTTTAGATGACGCTACTATACCATCTGACGAAAACAACGAGCAAACCATTTTAAGCAACATCCTGCTTACATCTGATTTAAAAGGCTATATTGAAAAACCCAACTACTATTTCAATAAACCCGACGAAGAAAAGTTAAACAACCTTGATTTGCTGATGCTTACCCAAGGGTATACCCGTTTTAATTATGAGGATATCTTAGCCGATAAATTCCCAACGGTTTATGCATTGCCCGAACAAGGGATAGAAGTAACCGGTATATTACGCACCAACACGGGTTTACCTGTTGGCAAGGCCAACGTTAGGCTGGTGATACCCGATAATAATTTTTCGGCACAAACCATTACCGATCTTTCCGGCAACTTCAAATTTTCAGATGTGGTGGTACGCGATACTTCAAAGATCACCCTAAGTGCCCGTGATAATCCTAACGGCAAAAACCTGGTAATTAACGTTAACGGCGAAGTTTTCCAAAAGATAAATAAAAACGTCAATATTGCAGATGAGGTGGTTAATATTGATAGCGTTATCCGCCCATATCTTGAAAACAGCCGTAAACAATACCAAAGTTCAAGGGTGTTGAAAGAAGTTGTGATTAAAGCCAAGCCCAATGTTAAAAAGCCGAGCCATAGTGATTTTGGAACTTTTGCAGGGCTTAGTCCGCAGGCCGACCATGAGATCAATTCCGATCAGTTAAAAGGTTGTCCTATCCTTATCAACTGTTTGAGTACTATGGCCCTGGGCTTAACATACGCGGATAACAACTTTTACGTTACCCGCGATTATAACCAGGGAAAGAAAACAACACCGGTACAAATTTACATCAACAGCTCGCAAGTTGATGTAAGCAACTTATTCTCGATGACTGGCGATGAGGTAGAATCGGTAGAGATTTTCCTGAATGATGGCTTAAGCGGCATTAACCGCACGACCAATACAAAAGGTGTTATGGTAATCAATAAAAAGGTGGTAAAAAAAGAAAAGATCTCTCTTTCACAACTACTGGCACTTATTCCTAAACAAAACGTGATCACCTTTGCGGTACAAGGCTACAGCAAGGCGAAGGATTTTTATGTACCTAAATACGATGTCAATAAAAGCAGTGTAATAGGACTTGATCTGCGTAATACAATTTATTGGAACCCCAAGATCATCACCGATAAAACAGGTGTGGCAAGCTTTAACTTTTATAACAGCGATGCCCGCGGTTCGTACCGTGCCATTATTGAAGGCCTTGACGGCGACGGTAACTTAGGCCGGCTGGTGATTCATTTTAACGTAAGGTAACTTCGAAAAAGAATCAAGAGTCAAGAATTAAGATAAAAACTTGCAAAATGCCGATCAGTAGCAACTGACCGGCATTTTGCTTTTAAAGCATAGCTAAATCTGAGCAATCTTTAAGTTTACCCGAAAAAAGAAAAGCAGGGAAAAACGTATCTAATTGGGTTAACATAACTTAACATATTTTGGATAAAATACAATTCAAATATCTAACAATCAGAGTTTTATATTTTTACAAGGTTAACACAAAACTGATATATCGCGCAATTTAGGCACGCCCCAATATTTGTGCCTGTTATTACCCGATACCGGTGTCGGATGGACCTGGATCTTTTAACAAGGACCAGGCGATAAAAACAAGGTATCGTTTGATGCTTATACATTTCAAAGGCATAAGCTTATTTAGTTAGCTATTATTAAAAAATGGCTTAGCGTCATTAACTATTTAGATGTGTTTGCCCCGAAAATAAAAGTCTTGATTTTTGATTCTTAACTCAATTCCACTAACTTTATAACACACATAAACTTATTATCATGAATCCTAACCTAATTAACTGGGCCGCTGTTGTGGTGGCCGCGCTGTCGGCATTTTTAGTTGGCGGTATTTGGTATTCTCCTGTGATGTTTCAAAAATCCTGGATGACTGCATCCAACCTTAGCCAGGATGAATTAAAAACCGGCAACAAAGCAAAGATCTTCGGGATGACGGCCGTGTTTTCGTTAGTAATGGCGGCAAACCTGGCGGCCTTTTTAGCAACGCCAACAACCAACCTTTCCTGGGGCGCAACTGCCGGTTCTTTAGCAGGCATCTGGACATTTGCCTCCATTGCCATTGTTGGCCTATTTGAGCTTAAAAGCTGGCGATGGATTTTTATCAATGGCGGCTACAGCCTGGTATCATTAACCATAATGGGTGCCATTTTGGGGGCCTGGAGATGAAAATTCAAAAGTAAAAATTCAAAAATCAAAAAAAAACCGCCTATTACTTACTTGAACAGTTGTTTACACAGCCGACAAAAATCCGAAATCGAAAATCCAAATTCCAAAATCCCTATACTCTGTGGTGATCAGCGCGCCAGTTTTTGATGGCCTTTTTTATATCATCGGGCTGCAGGTTTTCGGCAATTGTTTTTTCAACAAGCGGAAGCAGTTCATCATCGGGTGCAAAACGCAAAGCCGCGATCTGACCTATAGTTAAGTTGGGGTTTAAAGGCTGACGGGTAAGTATAAAATACCGCAGGCTTTCCTCGGCGCGGATGGCCCTGTCTTGTGCCTTTATGGGGAAGCTGCGGATATACCAGCTCATCAACAGTATAGTAATAGCGAAAAGTAACAACACCAATGCTGTTAAAAGATTATCGGTTCGCCATTGCAACGCCACGTTTACAATAGCAAGTATCAAACCCGCTAAAAGCAAAAAGCTTAACAGGAAATGAAATCCCGGAACGTTACGTTTGTGGTTTGCGAAATTCTGATCGGTCATGGTTCTTGATTTTTCAGGAAAGATAGCTTTTTTAGTATCAAGTAGTAAGTATCAAGTATCAAGACTTTTAGGTGGCTGCTTTAGAATGTCAGAGGTTTCTCAAATTATACTTTTCAAAAATCTTGATACTTAATACTTGCTACTTGATACTCCTGTCTTGATACTTGATACTAAATACTTGATACTATATTGACATTTTTCCTAAACAATGCGTCCATATTTGAGTTCAATTTAAAACAACAATCATTATGGCTACTACAACAAGTTCATTTGAAAAAACTTTCAGTTTAGGCGGCGATTTTACTATAAACCGGTTGGGCTACGGCGCAATGCGTATTACCGGCCAGGGCATTTGGGGCCCACCTAAAGATAAAAATGAGTGTATCCGTGTTTTAAAGCGCGCGGTTGAGCTCGGCGTTAATTTTATTGATACTGCCGATAGCTACGGCCCATATGTATCGGAAGAATTAATAGCAGAAGCACTTGTACCTTATGCCGTCGACCTGGTTATTGGTACCAAAGGCGGTTTGCTGCGCACAGGCCCAAACGAGTGGCCTGTTGACTCATCGCCAGAGCATTTGAAACAAGCTTTGGAAGGCAGTTTAAAACGCTTAAAACAGGATCAAATCCAGCTGTATCAATTACATCGCATAGATCCTAAAGTACCTGCCGAAAAGTCTTTTGAATTTTTGCAAAAGGCACAGCAGGAAGGTAAGATCAAACACATTGGCCTGTCAGAAGTCAGCGTAGCCGATATCAAAAAAGCGCAGGAGTTTTTTGAAGTGGTATCGGTACAAAACATGTACAGTGTTGATAACCGTAAATGGGAAGCCGAGCTGGAGTACACCCGCGATCATAATATCGCTTTTATCCCATGGTTTCCTTTAGGTGGCGGTAATGTACAGGGCGAAGAAATATTGAAACGTGTGGCCGATAAACACAGCGCCACCATTCACCAGGTAGCTTTAAGCTGGTTATTGCACCATTCGCCAAATATCCTGCTTATCCCGGGTACCTCAAGTGTAGCACACCTGGAAGAAAACATGAAAACAGCCGGCATTCAATTATCTGAAGATGACATCGATGTATTAAACACTATCGGTGCTGCTTAATAAGTTTTTTATTTAGGGTGATAAAGCAAAAGGATGTCATTAAATTTGGCATCCTTTTGTTTTGTACCAAGCGAGAACGAATATGAAAACCAAGGAAGAAATACTAAACAGTTTTTACACCACCGGTGCCGACGGCATGCCCGAAATATCAGCCCCTGATTTGCTCAACGCCATGGAGGCTTATAAGCAACAAAGCCTGGCTGATGCTTTTAATGCCGCCCGCGAACTTAAGGATGAGTCGGCAGCGCACCCGGACTACAGCTTTGCCACGCTTGAAGACTATATAAAAAGTACCGAAATTAAAGTAGCCAAAAGCGAAAAGGACGAACTTACCGAGCACATAGCCTTAGTGGCTGATAGCGTACTCCCCCACTTTCTGCCCGACGATGCATCCATCACCGAATTTTCGTTCGATTTTAATATGATGGGCATTGGCTATACCGCCTTTTACACCAAAGACGACTCTGGCTACTGGCAAATGACCAAATGGCGATTAGGCAGGTAATATACCTTTGCGCAAGCGCTCCTGCTAACTGCCTACTGAAAACTGCAAACTAAATAACTGCTACTTTAATAGGCTTTACATCTACAGATTCCCATACGCCCTGGGTAATGTATGGTTCACCTTGTTTATAGGCTTCCAATTCTTCGTCGGTTTCAAATTGCAGCATCATTACTGATCCTATCATGTTGCCCTCTTCATTCAGGAATGCAGCCGCAGCTACAAAATTCCCATTTGCTTTCAATTCTTTCACGCCATCTAAATGATGTGGTCGGGTGTCCGCGCGGCGTTTAAGCGCGCCTTCATCAGTATAATCGTATCCGGTAACCAGGTATTGTTTCATGGGTTAAAAAATTAGCGACCAATAGCCAAAACTTGCTTTTTGAGCTTGTTTTGGCCGATGTAAAACTATCAAATTAAAAATGATGGCAAAATTTGAAAAAACATCTGCTTTAAATTGATTTTTTTTCAAAATAATTTCATATTTATAAATGTAAAATTGACAATTTTTACAATATTTGTTTCCCAATTGTAACAAGACCAATAATGAAGAATAATTTACACCAGGAATTTAACAACATTTTCAATAAAGAAGCCGAATACGCCTACTTTTCGCCAGGACGTGTAAACCTTATAGGCGAGCACATTGACTACAACGGCGGGCTTGTAATGCCTTGTGCCATTACATTTGGCACCTACCTGTTGATATCACCCAATGAAGATGGAATCTTCCGTTTCCGTAGCCTTAATTTTACCGAGCAGCAGGATATCGCCGTACAGGCATCTTATGAAAAGGTTGGCGAAAACTGGTATAACTTTCCTATTGGCGTTATTGATAGCTTTGTAAAAGAAGGGCACGAATTAAAAGGCCTCGATTTCCTATTCTATGGCGATATACCTATCGGTTCTGGTTTGTCATCTTCAGCCTCTATCGAGGTGGTTACTTCCTTTGCCCTGAACGACATTTTCAATAGCGGTTATAGCAAATTAGACCTTGTTAAACTTTCAAAATCTGTTGAAAACAACTTTATTGGTGTAAACTGTGGTATTATGGATCAGTTTGCAGTGGCTTTTGGCGAAAAAAACAAAGCACTGATGCTTAACTGTGATACCTTGGATTATGAAGCTGTTGACAGCAATCTTGGCGAATATGTACTGGCCATCATCAACACCAACAAACCCCGCAAACTGGCCGAATCAAAATACAACAAGCGGGTTGAGGAATGTCAAACTGCCCTTGCAGCTTTAAAACAAGAGCTCGACATTAATTATCTGTGCGATATTGATGCCGATACTTTCAAAAAATACCAGCACCTGATAACCAACCCTGTAGTGCTTAAACGTGCCAAACACGTTATTGAGGAAAACGACCGTGTAAAACTGGCTGCCAAAGCGTTGGCAAGCAATAACCTTGATGAATTTGGCAAACTGATGTATGCCTCACATGATTCACTTCGCGATCTATACGAAGTAAGCGGTGTTGAACTGGATGCAGTTGCCGAATACAGCAAAACTAATCCCGATGTTGCCGGTGCCCGTATGACAGGCGCAGGCTTTGGCGGTTGTGCTATAGCTTTAGTAAAAGGCGATGCATTCGAGGCTTTCAGCAAAGGTGTTACTGAATATTATACCGGTAAAATTGGCTATGCCCCATCTGTTTACAGCTCATTAATTGGCAATGGCGTAGGTTTATTAAACGAGGTGGTTATTTAAGCCCATAAATCATACTTTTGCGCTTTATTGATCGATTAGTTCATCGCCATACAACCAATGAACTAATCAACCAATAAACTAATGAACCAAAAAAATGCGCAAATTAAAGTTAGATGAGCTGAACCGGGCTTCGGTTGATGAATTTAAGCAACAGGATAAATTACCCGTTGCCGTAGTATTAGATAACGTGCGTAGTATGCACAATATCGGCTCTATTTTCCGTACTGCCGATGGTTTTGCGGTCGAACAGGTTTGTCTTTGTGGCATCACCGCCCAGCCACCACATCGCGAAATAGAAAAAACTGCCCTCGGCGCCACCCTATCCGTAAACTGGACGTACTACGAAACCCCGCTCCAGGCTGTTGAACAGCTACGCCAACAAGGTTACCAGATCATTGCCGTTGAACAAGCCGAAAACAGCACTATGCTCAACGAATTTACGCCGGATACCAACCAAAAATATGCCTTAATATTTGGCAACGAGGTAAATGGCGTTAGCGACGAAGTAATGCAGGCCATCGATGCCTGTATCGAAATCCCTCAGTTCGGCACCAAGCACTCTTTCAACATCGCTATAACCGCCGGCATTGTACTTTGGGACTTTTTTGCCAAGATAAGCTTGTAGAAAAGGATCATGGTTCATAGTTAATGGTTCATGGTTTCCTCAAAACTTTATTAAATTAGCTTGTTGCTACAAACCATCAACTATAAGCCAAACCAATGAATGCCTTAGCCAAAAAACTGCAAATAAAACCTAATTCAAATTGGTTATTACATAACGCACCTGCCGGTTTTACGGATACTTTAGAGCCATTGCCAGAGGGCACTAAAGTTGCCTTTAATACTGCCGGAGATTTTGATGGCGTGTTACTGTTTGTTATCGACAGCGTTGAGTTATCTGCAGAACTCAAGGTAGTTGTACCTTTGCTAAAGGATAATACCATCCTATGGATCATCTACCCCAAAAAGACATCTAAAATAAAAACCGACCTGGAAATGATGGGTAGCTGGGATGAGCCAACTATCTACAGCTTGCGCCCGGTATCGTCGGCAGCGATAGATGAAACCCGGACTGCCTTACGCTTTAAACCTGTTGAACAGGTTAAGGTATCTGAAGGCCGTAATGAGGCCGTACGCGGTAACGAGTTTGGCGAATTTATTGATGTAGATAACAAGATTGTAACCCTGCCAGCCTACATTAAAGCAGCCCTTGAACAACAGCCAACTTCGCTCGCCTGGTTTCAGCAGCTATCCTACAGTAATAAAAAGGAATACGTTTTATGGATATTGACTGCCAAACAAGAGAAAACCCGCGAAGAACGGCTGGCAAAAATGGTAAGTATGCTGCTGGATAAAAGGAAAAACCCTTCAGATAAAGGGTCATAAGGAAAGTTTACCCATCAATCCTTCTTCCAAAAATCCTTGCTCTTTGCTCCAAAAATCTTTGCTCCTCAATAGGGCGTTGCCTGCGGCCGGGCTATACGCTCATACTGCACAGGCCTTAGCCACCTTGGCCGGTATCCGCTCCTATCCCTAACGCGATTGTCTGAATCAGAATTTTCGGGATTTAAGAATTATCAGAATTTATTGTCTGAACCACGATTTTGGGGATTAAAAGATTCTCAGGATTTTGTAAAACGCGTCAAAATCCAAATAATCCGATAAATCTGTTTAATCCCGGTTCAGACAAAAATAAAAAGCTCTATTGCGTAACCAAAAGGTTTCATATATATTTGTAACCATATGGTTTCATATAACCATTAGCTTATGCAAAAGGATATCTTTAAAGCCATTGCCGACCCTACCCGCCGCGAGATCATTAACCTGATTGCTCATCAAAGCATGAACCTGAATGCAGTGGCCGACAATTTTGACATGAGCAGACCTGCCGTATCTAAACACATCAAAATCCTTACCCGGTGTGGCTTACTGATCATTAAGCAACAAGGTCGCGAACGCTTTTGCAAGGCCGATTTAAAACAACTAAAACAGGTTACCGACTGGGCCGAACAATACCGCCGGTTTTGGACGCAAAAACTGGATGATTTAGATGCATTCCTTACCGCAGAACAAAACACCACAGATATTAACCATAAAAACAAAAAACTATGAGCGCAGAACCATTTGTAATTGAACGCACCTATAATGCCCCCATTGATAAAGTTTGGGATGCGATTACCAATCCCGATAAAATGAGGGAATGGTATTTTAATGTGTCCGACTTTAAAACAGAGGTAGGCTTTGAATTTGAATTTACCGGAGGTGATGACATTAAAGAATACCGCCATTTATGTTGTGTAACTAAGGTTGTACCCGGCACAACCATTGCATATTCCTGGCAATATGATGAGTACGAAGGCTATTCGGAAGTGACATGGGAGCTTTTCCCCGATGGCGATGGAACCCGCTTAAAACTAACTCATAGTGGCCTGGAAACGTTCCCAAATCTACCATCTTTCAAGCGCGAGAACTTTGTAGGTGGATGGACACATATTACAGGTATATCATTGAAGGAATACCTGGATAAAGAATAATAGTTTTATCTTAACACATCCAATCAAACTTACGAAGTTTTGAAAACTTCGTAAGTTTCAAGCCCACTGAAACTTCGTATAATTGCATATACTTTCCTCAATGATGCAACCCGGCCTCACAGATCATATTAAAAAATACATCAGCCTTACAGATGTTGAGGAGCAACAGATCCGCGACGCTATAACCGCTAAAACAATCAAGAAGAAATCTTTTTTATTAGAACCCGAACACGTTTGCAAGGAACTATATTTTGTGAGCAAAGGTTGTTTGCGACTCTATTTCATTAACAAAAAACTGAACGAACAAATAATCCTTTTCGCTATTGAAAACTGGTGGATGACAGATTATGAAAGCCTGGATAGTGGTCGCCCATCCTCTTATTATATGCAGGCGGTTGAAAATTCTGAGATCATCAGCATAACCAAAACCAAGCTCGATGAACTGTTTACGGCCGTTCCTAAATTGGAGCGTTATTTCCGGATAGTACAACAACGCGCATTTGCTGCCACCCAAACCCGCATCAAATATATTTACAGCATGAGCGATGAGGAACGGTATCATCATTTCAGCGGCCTGTTCCCGGCATTTATGCAGCGGGTACCTCAATATATGCTTGCCTCCTACCTGGGTTTTACACCACAATTTATGAGCAAAATAAGGGCAAAAAAAATTTAACTGCCCCACTAATTTCTTAATCTTGATTCATTTTTTGGAACCTGTTTTGTTGCCACCTTTGGTGTATTAAAACAAACATAAAAATGGAAACAAGAGTAAATATCGGTAAAACCGACCCGGAAGCTTACAAAATATTATTAGCCCTTGATCAATACGTAGCCAAAAGCACCGTAAGTAAAACCCACAGGGAACTTATTAAGATCCGTGCGTCACAAATTAATGGTTGCGCTTTTTGTATTGATATGCACACCAAAGATGCCCGCAAGGCCGGCGAAACAGAGCAACGCATTTACGCCCTGAACGCCTGGAGAGAAACCCCATTTTTTACCGAAGAAGAAAAAGCAATATTGGCCCTAACCGAAGAAGTTACGCTGATACAACACCACGTATCTGACGCCACCTACGAAGCAGTCGCTAAAGTTTTGCCTGAAGCTTATATTGCACAAGTAATTTTAGCAATTATTGCAATCAACGCCTGGAACAGGTTTGCTATATCAACTGGAATGCAGCCAAAGCCCCTCTAAATCTCCCCTAAAGGGGAGACTTTAAAATAAAAAAAGCGATGTTCTGACAAGGAACATCGCTTTTTTATTTGAGGAAAAAACTATCATTTAATTTTTAAAAGTCTCCCCTTTAGGGGAGATTTAGAGGGGCTCGGGGTCTGGCTCCCTACGCCAGATTCCTCCCCGCATTCACAATACCGTACACAGTTCTTACTACCAGTTTTTTGTAAACTTCAGTTAACTCAGCGTCATCTTCATTATTAAGGCATTGCAGAGCGTAATGCTGAATGATCACCAGCGGCAATACAATCTTCTCGCGAATGGCGATTGACTTACGCTCTACAGGATATTCTTCCATCAGCACAGTGCTACCTGTAAGCTCAAGTAACATGGCGCGGGTTAAATCAAACTCATCTTTCAACATTTTCCAGAAGGCGCCAAATTTCTCGTCGTTTTCCAAATAAGCGGTAACCCTGAAATCCGATTTTGACATTGACATCATACAGTTATCCAACATGGTTTTAAAGAAACCTGATGTTTGATAAAGCTCCTGCACTTGCTCCCAATGTCCTTCACTTTTTACCTTTCTTAATGCAGTACCAACCCCGTAAAAACCTGGGATGCTTTGTTTAAGCTGGCTCCATGAGGTTACAAAGCTGATAGCACGCAGATCTTCTAATTTTAAAGATGCAGCGTTACGCTTGGTTGGCCTGCTGCTGATATTGATCTTTGATAGTAATTTAAGCGGACTAAATTTTTCCAGGTACTCCATAAACAAGGGGTGCGCCCTTAATGCCATAAACAGGGCATAGCTTTCATCAGCCATATTTGATATCAAAGCTTTATGCCCGCTATCCAACAGATCATTACGGTTTGGATGCAAACCAGAAATGATACCGGCGTTAATCAGTTGCTCCATGTTAAATCTGGCCGTTTCAACCGAACCATATTGCGAGCTAACAGTTTGCCCCTGTATAGTTAATTGAATGTGCTCATTAGCAATCTCGTTACCCATTGAAGCATAAAAACGGTGAGTTTTACCGCCGCCCCGTGCCGGTGGGCCTCCCCTGCCGTCAAAAAATGCCAGGCTGATGCCATATTTACGGGCAATAGCCGTCATTTCAATTTTTGCCTTATAAATACTCCAGTTGGCCATCAGGTAGCCGCCATCTTTAGTACCATCAGAGAAGCCAAGCATAATAGTTTGCCTGTTGCCCCGCAGTTTTAAATGTTCGGCGTAGTAAGGATGTGTATACAACTGCTCCATGATTTCTCCGGCACTGGCCAGGTCATTCACGGTTTCAAAAAGTGGCATAAAATCAACCGTCAGGCTATCTTTTTGCCAACCACTCCATAAAAACAGGTCGATAAGCTGCAGGATATCAGAGGCACGCTGGCAGTTACTAATAATAAAGCGCTGGCAGGCCTTTTCGCCATTATTATGCTGAATCTCTTTCATCAGCCTGATGGTGTTAAGCGTATCCTTAGTAAGGTTATCCGCATCTTCGGGGCATTGATAATCTACTTCCTTAAAAGTAAGCTTAGCTAATTTGCCGTCCTCATCCAAATCATTGTAACCTTCCACAATTCCCGTTTCTGTTTGTTTGGTTACAAAATCAAAAACATTACGTAAAACGCGGCTATCCTGCCTTAAATCAAGCGTAGCAAAGTAGCAACCAAACAGGCGAACCTTCTGGATCAGGTTTTCTACAATAGTAACAAACAAGCTGTCATGTTCAGTTATGAGCGTTTGTTTAATGGTTTGTAACAGGCTTAGCAACTCTGGCTGCAAATCCTGCGGATCAAGCTTTACGTTGGCATTCTTGTAAATCAGTTTTTCAAGCTGTGCCATTGGTTTTTCAACACCACGAAAAGTAATCCGGCGTTTAAGCACGCGGTAATCGCGGTAGTAACATCTAAATAAGCGCTGTCTTAGGTAACTGGCTACGGCTTTGGTGGTTTCGGTAGTTACGTTAGGGTTGCCGTCCCTGTCGCCGCCTGGCCAAAAACCCATTTCCAACAACTGGTTACTGGCATCAATTTCAAACTCCTCTTCTAATTTTGATTGAATACCCGATGCAGCATAGTAAAATATATTTTCCAAAAACCAGGTAAGGCTTATAGCCTCATCAACCGGCGTTGGCGATGTTTTGTTAAAGAATGGTGTTTTACCCAATTGCTGTAACAAAACGTCGATAGTGGGAATGTCGTTAACCTTTACAGCCTCTATAAGATCGGTCATGATACCCAAAACGGTGCCGGGGTAAAACTGGGTTGGGTGTGCAGTAAGCACCAGGCGTAAGGAAAAATCCTTTAGCTTTTCGCTGATGTTTTTACGGGTCTCATCGCTCATAGCTGCCTGCTGCAATAAGCTTTGCAGGGTACCTGTATCATCAAACTTGCCAATTTTGTTAAATGATGAATCTTCAATGGCATCAAACAAAACCACCTGGCGCTCTATGTACTGAATAAAACGGAACATGCGGTTAATCTGTTCGCGATGCTCAATATCCGGTACGTACTTCCTGAAAAAACTCTCAATAATGTCTGTTGGGGAAGCATTCATAGCGGCCCCTTTTTCGCAATGCGAAGTAAAAAAGGGCAGCAAAATTCCCGTATCCTTTACCTGGTAAAAAGGCAGGGTTTGAAACAAACTATTATACAACTCAAAACGGGTTACAACTTCGCTATTAAAAGTTGTTTCTCTTTGACTGAGTTTTAAATTTAAAGACATAGTACTACGAATAATTTGAAAGGTTAAAATTGATGGGTATTGGTCAGCCAGCAATACCGGGGGTGAATTTAATTATCTAAAATTTAATTTCAGCAAAAAGTAAATAATTTATAATGATTATATGGTATTAATGCCATATTTATTAAAATAATGACCAAAGATTTAATTTTTGTAAATTTACAGACCTTTTTAGCCGTAAAAAAGGCGTTAAATGAAATGCGGTTTATCAGCATCAAAAATTTGCAAGGGTTATGGTAAACATCATAGCTTTATCCTGGTTAAAAAACAGCCAAAAATTAATGAAATTAAACACCCGGGAAATCAGCAGCTTTTTTTATAGTCAGTATTTTTCTGATGGTTTGCGCATTTCTGCGGGGATCCTGTTACCATCGCTTTTGCTGATGGAATTTGGCATGTTTAACTTGGGCCTTACCCTTTCATTAGGCGCGCTTTGTATTTGTGTTATTGATAACCCTGGCCCGGTATTGCATAAACGTAATTCAATGGGTATTGGTAACCTTTGCCTGTTTATAGTGGCCGTTACCACCGGTTTTGCACGGCTTAATGTGTACACCCTGGGGTTAGAGATCACCTTGCTCTCCTTCCTGTTCAGCATGTTTATTGTTTATGGCAACCGTGCCGCGTCGGTTGGCACATCAAGTCTGCTCATTATGATATTCATGATGGATAAAGCACTCCCCGCTTCGGGGGTTATAGCTTACAGTGCAACTATCTTAGCAGGTGGCGTATGGTACATGATTTTTAGCCTGGTTTTCTTTGGCATCCGCCCCTATCGAGCAGCCCAGCAAACCCTGGGCGAAAATGTGGCAGACATAGCCAAGTTTTTACGTATTAAGGCCGAATTTTATAACCCCGACAGCGATATCGACGAAAACTACCGCAAACTGGTATCGCAACAGATCCAGGTAAGTCAGCACCAGGATGCTGTGCGCGAAATGCTTTTTAAAAGCCGTATAATGGTAAGGGAATCAACTCCGGCAAGCCGGATATTGGTATTAACATTTGTTGACCTGGTTGATATGTTTGAGCAAATCATGGCCACACATTATGATTACCAGCAAATACGGGATAAGTTTAAAGATACCGGTGTACTAAACGAGATTGCGCGCATTATCCATAACATGGCCGATGAATTAGATGATATTGCCTACATCGTTTTATCAAATACCCGCCACAGGCATGTAATGGATTTTAGTATCGAGCTTGAAAAATTAAAACTTAAGATAGACTCTATTGCCAAGGATCAGCAGGAAAACAGCACGCTGGTATTAAAAAAGGTGCTGATTAACCTGCGCAACTTAACCGAGGGCATCAACAATATTTACAGCTATTATAATTCAAAAACATCCCTCAAATCAACAGAAATTAAAGGCGAAGTGGAGTACTCGCAATTTGTAACCCACCAGGATTATACACCTCATATATTTTTTGACAACCTTACCCTTAGCTCGGGCGCATTTAAACACGCTTTACGCGTGGCAGTGGTTTGTTTGATCGGCTTTATTACGGCTAAAACAGTTGCGCAGGGCGGTCATAGCTATTGGGTGCTGCTAACTATCATTGTGATATTAAAACCCGGTTTCAGCCTGTCAAAACAGCGTAATTACCAAAGACTGATAGGCACTATTGGCGGCGGCGCCATAGGTATATTGATATTGAGCCTGATACCAGATACAACGGCACAGTTCATTTTCCTGATGATTTTTATGCTGGGCGCTTACAGTTTTCAGCGTTTAAACTACGTGGTAAGCGTAATTTTCATGACACCTTATGTGCTTATCCTGTTTAAGTTTTTAGGTGTAGGGCTTTTAAATGTGGCCCAGGAAAGGATCATTGATACTACCATAGGTTCGTCCATTGCGTTTATTGCCAGCTATCTTATTTTCCCAACCTGGGAGTTTGAAATGATTGAGGAAACATTACGCGAGGTTGTAAAAGCCAACATCAATTACCTGGTAACCATTGCCGACAGCATATCGGGTAAAATTATAGATACTACCGTTTACAAGCTGGCTCGCAAAGAGGTTTACGTAAAATCGGCCAACTTATCGGCCACGTTTGAACGAATGACATCAGAACCCAAAAGCAAGCAGCGCAATATTAAAGAAGTGCATAAGTTTGTGGTGCTCAATCATATTTTGTCGTCATATATCAGCACAGTGGCGTCCGGTTTGATAAAAAACACGCAACGCCCTCATCCCGAGGCGCTGAGGCTTATCAAAAAGAATATAGCGGTACTTAACGAGGTCAATAAAAAACTACACGGGACAGCTATTGAGTTCCATATTGGCAAAACTAATCCTGCCAGCGAAGCCGAGAAGCCGGAGCTTACTGCCGATGAATCTTTATTAAAAGAACAATTGGGCTTTATTAATAAAATAAGCTATGACATTGCAAGGGTAACAGAAAACGTATTGAAATAAATGTGCAGGTGTTAGATTTCAGATGTGCAGATTATTTTTGCCGCTGGCCGGTATAGCGGAAGACGCAAATATGCGTCACTTAAAATGTAACATCAATATTTCAATGTACTGACAAACAAATCTTCCTATCCGAAGCTTTTATTTACATGTAATTTTAATAATTGATACTATGGAACAGCGTGAATTAGGTTCATCGGGCATAAAAACAGCACCACTGGTTTTTGGCGGCAATGTGTTTGGATGGACAGTTAAAGGCAACGATACGGCATTACTTTTAGATGCTTTTTTAGATGCGGGTTTTAATACTGTTGATACCGCCGATGTGTACTCAAAATGGGTGCCCGGTAACCAGGGCGGCGAATCGGAAACGGAAATTGGCAAATGGCTTAAGCAAAGCGGCAAGCGCGATAAAGTGATTATTGCTACCAAAGTTGGCGCCGAGTTAGCCGCCGATAAAAAGGGGCTTAAAAAAGACTACATTATTAAAGCCGTAGAAGACTCATTAAAACGATTACAGACCGATTATATTGATCTGTACCAATCCCACTTCGACGATCCCCAAACACCTGTTGAGGAAACACTGCAAGCGTTTGACCAGTTGATAAAAGATGGTAAGGTAAGGGCGATTGGCGCTTCAAATTTTTCCATTGAGCGACTACATGAATCTTTAAAGGTTAGTCGAGAAAAAGGCCTGACAAGCTACCAAACCCTGCAACCCGAATATAACCTGTTTGACAGGGAAAAATACGAAACCACTATTGAGCCATTCATTAAAGAACAAAAGCTGGGTGTTATCAGCTATTTTTCATTGGCAAGTGGCTTTTTAAGCGGCAAATACCGTTCAGAAGCTGATCTGGAAGGTAGTAACCGTGGCGCTATGGTTAAAAAATATCTTACCGACAGGGGCATGCGCATTTTACAGGCCCTTGATGAGGTAGCGGCACAATACAATACTAAGCCAGCCGCGGTTGCCTTAGCATGGTTAATTGCAAGGCCAACCGTAACAGCGCCAATTGTAAGCGCGACAAGTGTAAGCCAACTCCACGAACTTGCACAAGCTGCTTCTTTGCAATTAAGTAACGAGGTCATTGATAAGCTAACTGTAGCCAGCGCTTATTAATTAATTGTTAAAACAGCACGCTCAAAAGCATGCTGTTTTAATTTCTTCACCACCCGGCCCCGCTCCTGCCATCCTAATTAATTGCTTAATAATTAGCAAGAACACAAAGTTTAATTATTAAACAATTAACCCTGGTTATTTATCTGTTTGAACAGATAAATCGTTTTTTAATCAAAATTTTTCCTTAATTACCATATCCTTTTTGTCCATTAATACGTAAAGGCTATCTGTATAATTAACTTTTTATTTTAAATGGAAAAGCTAAAACGAATTATTGGTTATGGCGATCCAGCTTTATCGCTTGAGAATAAACTCTTTAATGCTGTTTCATTATTCATTGCATTAAACAGTATTATTTCCCTGGCAATTAATATTTCCCTGGGCTTCCCAATTGGCTTATTATTGGCTAATGTATTTATTCTCTCATTTTCAACCTTTGCTTATTACCAAAGCAGGTTCAGGGGTTATAAAGAAACTGTGGTTTATGTATACATCGGCATGGGCATCGCGGCCATTTTCCCCGGCTGGTTCTTCAACGGCGGTCTTCATGGCTCAACTACCCAGATAGGTATCTTCCTGATTGTATTGATCTCTTTATTAGTAAAGCAGCGTTATCACTATATTTTCATCAGTTTGCTAACAGGCGCTTTCCTCACTTGTTATTATTTAGAAAAAGCACATCCAGGTTGGATCAAGGGCGCGGCAGAAAAATCGGCCAATGAGCAGGACCTTATTTCATCGGCCATTATCAACATTATATTGGTTGGTTTATTGATAGGCTTTATCAAAAAAAGCCATGAAGCAGATAAACGAAGCCTGATAGAAAAAAGTGAAGAATTACAGCAATCGCAGGTTGAATTGCGCGCCTCAAAAGAGGAGGCCGAGGCGGCAGCATTTGCCAAATCGAACTTTTTGGCCAATATGAGCCATGAAATCCGTACCCCGCTCAATGGTATCATCGGTGCATCACAATTGCTATCACGCTCTCCTCTTACCCACGAGCAAAGCGAACTGCTACAAACATTGCAATCAAGTGGGCACATCCTCATTAATATCATTAGCGATATCCTGGATATTTCAAAAATAGAGGCCGATAAGCTGACAATAACCCCGGTTACTACCAACATCAGGCATTGCGTTAAAACCATCATTGATATCAGCATGCCCGGCATCACCAGCCAGCATAAGCCTATCATTCTGAGTTATAATATTGACAACAATGTAGCGGAGTTTGTTAAGGTAGATGAAGGCCGGGTGCAGCAAATTTTAGTAAACCTGGTAGGCAATGCCATAAAGTTTACTGATGAGGGTAATGTAACGGTAACCGTAAAGGGATCTGAAATAAAAGATGGCATCCAAAATATAAGCTTTCATGTAAAAGACGATGGCATTGGTATTAGTCAGGAATCATTAACGCAATTGTTTAAACCGTTTACGCAGGTAAACACAACGGCGCTGCGCAAATATGGCGGCACCGGGCTTGGTTTATCTATTTGTAAAAAACTGGTGGAGCTGATGAATGGCAAGATTTGGGCCATTAGCAAGGAAGCCCAGGGATCGTTGTTCATTTTCACGCTGCCATTACAGGTAACTGATCTTGAAAGCACTCCGCAACTCGCGCCGGATAACAAAGAAACCTTTAAATATCGTCCTTTAAAAATCCTTTTAGCCGAGGACAACAAAATGAACCAATTGATAGCCTGCAAGATATTTAAAAAAGTAGGCTATAATATTGATATTGCCGAAAATGGGCTGGATGCCATCAACATGCTTGATAAGCAGCAGTACGACCTTGTTTTTATGGACATCCAAATGCCCGAAATGGATGGCCTGCAAGCTACCCGTAACATTATCAGGAAATATGGCAAAAGCGCACCTCCCATTATTGCCATGACCGCCAACGTTTTAAGCGAAGATGAAAATGAATGTGCCATGGCCGGCATGAAAGATTTTGTAAGCAAGCCTTTTACATTTGAACGCCTGGAAAACGTAATTCAGAAATGGGCAAAACTTTAATAATACCCATTTGCATAATCAGTAAATAGTACCATTCATTATAGTAATAATACCATTAAACAAATGGTATAGTATGTAATTTTGGTACATGATACAAAACATTCCGGTTTATGATATTTGCTCTCTGTCTGATATCAGGCAGGATGACCTGTTAGTGAGCCGGTTTGCACCCTACCTCGATTCACACAAAAAGCTTTTTTTTCCGCACAAACACTCTTTTTATCATTTGGTATTATTTACCGAAGGCAGTGGCAGTCATACTATAGATTTTGAAAGCTTTACTGTAAAACCGGGGCAAATCTATTTTATGATACCCGGGCAGGTACATTCCTGGCATTTTAAGGGATTTACAGATGGTTATATCATTAACTTTTCTGAGGCTTTTATCCAATCCTTTATATTACAGCCGGGATATTTACATAATTTTTCATTCTTCAGTGGCAGTTTGCAGGATGCAGTGATCGATCTTCCAAAAGAAAGTTTTGAAATAGTCAGATCGATACTGGAAAACATATTAATTGAAGTTGTAAAACCTGCTGTTGCCGGCAGTGATATGGTGCGCCTGCTCATGCTGCAGCTATTTATCCACATTAACCGGTTAAATGCCAATCCCGATGTTAGTATCAAGCCTACCTATAACCAAACATTGTTAAAAAATTACCAAAATCTAATAGAGCAGCATTATGCCGATATCAAATTGCCAAAAGATTATGCCGAACTATTATACATTACCCCAAACCACCTCAACGCGGTTTGTAAAGATTTGGTTGGTCTATCGGCTGGAGAGTTGATTCGCAACCGTACTTTGCTTGAAGCTAAACGGATGCTGGTAAACCCCGGGCTTAGCATTAGCGAGATAGCTCTTAAACTCAATTTTAGCGATAACTCCTACTTTACCAAATTTTTCAAAAAAGCAGAAGGCATTAACCCCGAGGAATTTCGAAAACAAGCTTTAAAACATTAAAATTATGGATACGATAATGGAAAATAAAGAATACAAACTGGCAGCATGGCCCGCTATAGTGCACGCCAAATGCCCCCGCTGTCGTCGTGGCGATTTGTTCATCAACGGCATGTATGGTTTTAAGGGACAGGAGATGCACAAAACCTGTTCACATTGTGGCTTAACCTATGAGCGCGAACCTGGTTATTTTTATGTAGCTATGTTTGTAAGCTACGCGTTAAACGTAGCAGAAATGGTTACCCTTGCTGTTGCCATTCACGTTTTGACGGGCAGTAATAACCCATGGGTGTATTGCGGTATCATTTTGGCGGTAGCGGTAGTGTTATCTCCGTTTAATTTCAGGTATTCAAGAGTGGTGTTGCTGCATTGGCTTACCCCAGGCTTGCATTACCATCCCGAAATGAGCAAGGATAATTTATAAAAGCGGTTAAACCAAGTACCCGGCTTTCTGTCAAAATTACAACAGTTCACATTTACCGGAACTTAATTTTTTTTGAGTCATGAAAGCGAAAATAAACACTATAAAAACCGATATGTACAAGGTATTTGTACTTGGTAACGCCGATAACGTACAATTAGCAAAAGCATACTTTTTATTAGCCATCCCCCTTTTAACTGTATTTTTTGCTTTCGGGCATTTTAAATATTAGGCATTTAACCAGTTATAAAAAACAAGGCAGCCCTTACATTGCTGTAATGGCTGCTTGCAACTGTTCCCTAACTAAATTAAACTAACTATTAACTGACTTATTTGAACTTTTTGGGCAATTGTAATTGGTTCACAGCCATTTGAAACTGGTGCAAATAACCTCCGGTTTTATAAATACCGGTTTTCTCAAATTCAAACCCTACAACAGGTTGTAAAGCAGCAATTTCTTTTAAACTGGTTAGCATGAACGGATTGGTTTGACTAACCGCTACAGTAGTATCGTCAGCCGTGCTTTTGCTGTCTGTTTCCGGCGATGTAAATTCATCTGTTTGTGGTTGACTTTGCGGATCTGATGCGAACATATTGGCGCAGGCCACCAATATGAGTGAGGCACACACAAAGAATAAAAAATGGTAAAAAAGTTTCATAGCGATAGGGGTATTAAGTGTGGACTTAGGTATTAAGTAAATGTTATATCAAAGATACATGTTGATCTTTAAAAAACATACGGGGATTTCACCTAAAATCATGCGTATTTTTACGCGATTTTCAAGAAAGTTAGGATTTAATTGAAATTATTTTTGCTAAAATGAAGGATAATTAAATTTAAGGTAACTAAAATTCAATTCAATCTGACCGGAGTTCTCCTGCCAACTGCTATCTAAAAACTGTTAACTACCTATACCCGGCTGCCTGCAAATCAAAAAGCTCGGCATAGCGGCCACCTTTTTGTAGTAGTTCTTCGTGGCTGCCAATTTCTATTAACTCGCCTTTTTCTAAAACCAATATCCTATCAGCCATACGTACTGTACTAAAACGATGCGAAATCAGTACAGCCGACCGGCCTTTGGTTAATTCGGCAAAGCGTTCAAAAACATTAAATTCGGCCCGGGCGTCAAGTGCCGACGTTGGTTCGTCTAATATTAAAAGTTGCGCATCACGCATATAGGCACGGGCCAGCGCTACTTTTTGCCATTCTCCCCCCGATAATTCAACTCCATCGGCAAATCGCTTTCCTAATTGCTGATCGTAAGCCCCGGGTAATTTGGCCGCCAATACATCAGCAAGGCTTTGGCGCGCAGAGTTTTCAATTAGTGGCCGGTTATCGGCCTCGCTTATTTTGCCTACGGCGATATTTTGAGCAAAACTCATTTGGTACCGCAAATAATCCTGAAAAATTATGCCAACGTTCATTCTCAGATCGGCAAGATCATACTCACGCAGATCTATCCCATCCAGCAGGATTCGCCCTTCAGTTGGATCGTATAAACGCGATAGTAATTTAACAAGCGTGGTTTTGCCTGCACCGTTCTCCCCCGCCAACGCCAGCTTTTCACCCGGATAAAGGGTAAAATTCAAATGCCGGTTAGCCCATCTTTCGGAATTAATGTATTTAAAACCAACATCTTCAAAGGTAAAGCCATGTTGTATTACTTTAGGGAAGGACAGCGCATTTGCCGCCATTTTTATTTTAGGTTCGATCTCAAAAAACTCAAAAAAGTCCCGCAGGTATATAGCACCTTGTGATACAGCCGTAAAACGGGTTAAAATACCTTCTAACAAAGCCCGCAACTGGCGGAATGAACCGGCAAGAAAGGCCAGTTCGCCAATAGTAACACTACCGTTTACCGCTCTGTAAATGATCACTACATAAGCTCCGTAATATCCTAAACTGCCCAACATGGCAAAAAATGTACCCCACAATGATCGTTTGATTGCCAGGCGTTTATTATCGCCATAAAACTTATCTGAAAGTTCTTTAAAACGACTAATAATAAACCCCGAAAGATCGAAGATCTTTACCTCTTTAGCCGTTTCATCACTGGCCCCCAGGTAGCGGATATAATCAAGTTCCCGTCGCTCTGGTGTTTGCCCACGGGTGAGAGCGTAACTACGATCATTAAAGTACGATTCGCCTAAAAAAGCCGGAATAATAGCTATCAGAAGTAAAATTATCAACCAGGGGTTAAAAGCCATCAAACCAACAGCTAAAAAACCCATGGTGATCAAATCCTGTACCTGGCTCATCACCTGCGACAGCAATATAGTGCGACCTATGGTTTGCTGGCGCGCCCGCTCCAGTTTATCATAAAACACCGAATCTTCAAATTGGTCAAGATCCAGCGTTGCAGCGTGTGCCATAATCTTTACCGAGGTGTGGTTACTAAACAAATCGCCAAGCAAGCTATCCATCAGCGTAATAGCACGGCTCAAAGCATCAGTAAGTATTGCCAGCGCAAACTCCAGTCCAACCAGTTCCCAAAGCAGGGTTAAATCCTTAACAGGTGCGTGGCTTATCAAAACCACCCTATCGATGATCAGCTTGCCCACATACAATAACCCAAGGGGCATAGCAGAGCGCGCAATTCGCAGCAACGCGTTAACCGCCGTCATCCAGTGGTTAGTTTGCCATACCAGTTTAAAAAAAGCCGGCAAATTTTTAAGGGCTTCAAATCGTTCCTTTAAGGTAACCTGGTTGATTGTATTTTTTGGTGGGCGGCTGGTATCCAATATTTAAACACATTAGTGAACAACTAACGCAAAACTAAATAAATAGCAGGCCATTAGTTTACAATAGCAATAACACGGGGGTTATTTTACATTATTGGGTGATTTCAAAAGAGTTTCTAAGTGTCACGTTGTGATTTTGTTAGATAAATACCCTTGTACGAAAGCAGATATAACTTTCCCACAACGGTATAAAAACCACAAGGCTATTCACCCTTTTATTCATAATCTGGTCTTATAGGCAATCATATAATAAAACGGATACTCAGAACTTAGAAACCATCGCTGAGGTTAACCTGTGTTCCTGTTTTATTCCCTGATAACCAATTAAATCAAAAAATATTGTGAAAATCAAAACTGCTATTTTTAAGCTGGATAGCCTGTGCAAATCAGGACTGTTAGCTTTGGGCATAATGGCTTCGCCGTACGTTTCTGCACAAACCACAAGTGCAAGTAACTACTTTGTTGCCCAGCCTATTCCGGATAGGACAGTGCCATTTAGAGTTACGGATGCAGGGGTTTCCAAACCAATTACGTTTGGATTAGATTTGGCATGGCTCAGTGAAGTAAATGTTAGACGGGGAGTAGCCTTTATGGGTGCTGACCGGGTGGGTTTGGTGCGATCATCGTTCACGCCAACTTCCGCATTGGTAAATGGCGACCTTGCACCCGCCGAACTGGCCACGCTTAATCAACGAATAAATATAATTAATACCTGGCTGGGCACAAATACCAAAGTGGTGTTAAATGACGACAACCCCAGCGTTGATGCATCGTTTATGGGCAATGCCGCTAATTGGGCAAAACTGATAGATGTAACTACCAAACGGCACCAGGATGCCGGACGCACCGTAGTAACCGTTTCGCCATTTAATGAGCCGGATAATCCATTAAGCCAACAAGGTACAGTTAACGATTTTTATAATATTGCCGGCTTGTTGAAAAGTAATTCCCGCTTTACCAACATTCGTATCAGCGGGGGCAACACGCTTAATGACGACCAGGCCTTAATTTGGTACCTCCCTTTAAAAGATAAATTAGATGAAGGAAATACCCACCAGCTTGCCGGTAGTTTTGATAACTATGCCACTTTTCAACAAACCGTGAGAGCTAACAATAATTATGCAACTAATGATGAATTGCACAATGTAATGGAAGCGATGGTTGGTGTTGAATATGGTATGCAAGCCGGTATTTGGTGGGGCACCGCAGAGTATGCCCGGGGAGAGTTTGTAAAAGCCAGCGATGGCGTGCGGCTGGGATATGCCGAACACCGCCCAAACTGGACGGCGGCATCGGTTTACCGGGGGCTTGATGGCAAGGTACAGGCCTTTGCGGGCATGTCCGAACGGCAAGGGGTCACAACCACTTATCGTTTTGTTTCTAAAGATAAAGATGTGTACTACAATGGCATTGGCCCGCAACGTGAATACACCATGGTAATGCCAGGGGGCGCTCCCGGCAGTTACCAAAATGGACAAACCAATGCCGAAAGAGTGGTAAATGTAACCTGGGGCGAGGATATTCAACCTGTTATCAACGGGCGTTATGTGTTGGTGAACCGCAATAGCGGTAAAGTGCTGCAAGTTGCAGGAGGTGGCACGGTAGCAGGTACCAATCTGGTGCAGGCAACCAGCACGGGGGCAGCTTATCAACAATGGGATGTAACCCCGGTAGATTCAAGGATAGGCGGCGACTTCAGTTACTTTTCACTTATTAATGTAAACAGTAGTAAAGCGGCAGACCTTTTGAACTTTTCACTGGACAATGGTGCTACCATTGACGCATGGGATGATAATAAAAATGCTGCCCAGCAATGGTATCTGGAATATGCCCAGGATGGCTGGTTCTATATCCGTAGTCGTCAGAGTGCAAAATGTATCGATGTATCTGGCGGTAGCACCGCCGATGGGGCAAACATCTGTCAGTGGGACAAAACAGCATCTACCGACCAACAATGGCGTTTTTTACCTGTTGGTGCAGCGGTAGAATTTATTGCGCCCGCTACCCCAACTAATTTTGTTGCCAAGACAAACGCCGAATCTGTATTGTTGAACTGGACTGCCAGCCCTGACAAAGACGTTGCAGGATATAATATTTATCGTTCAGGAACCGCAGGAGGTACTTATACTACCATTGCACGCAACATAACTTCAACCTCTTTTGTGGATAATACCACCACCATAACAGGTACGTATTTTTATAAAATCAAAGCGGTGGATAAATCTTTGAATAGTTCTGCTTATTCAAACGAAGTTTCGGCTACTACAACCGGCGCTAAAAGCCTTGTAACTCAACTCTCATTTGATGGAAATACCATTGATAGCACGATTAACCTGAACCATGGGGCACCGTATGGAGGGGTTTCATTCGTTTCGGGCAAGGTTAGTAAACAGGCTATCGCGCTTAACGGCACAAATGCCTTCGTACAACTACCTGCAACATTGGCAAATCAGCAAAAGATCACCATTGCCGCGTGGGTGTATTGGAACGGAGGTTCTGCCGGGCAACGCATTTTCGATTTTGGGAACGACCAGGATCAATATATGTTTTTAACACCAAATTCAGGGGCGGGGTTGCGCTTTGCCATTAAGAATAGCGGGACAGAACAAGGTTTAGAAGCACCGGCGTTGCCTTCGGGCGTATGGTCTCATGTGGCTGTAACCTTAGATTCGACTGGCGTAATTATATATGTCAATGGCGTACAGGTGGCTGCCTCTACCGCAATCACCACACGTCCATTGGATTTTAAACCAATATTGAACTACATTGGTCGCAGTCAATATGCTGATCCATTGTTCAATGGTACTATCAACGATTTCAGAGTGTACAACTATGCCTTGCCTCCCAACGAAATTACTCAGTTGACAGGAGGGCTTCAAATCATTACGTTTAACGCCATTTCCAGAAAAAAGGAGGGCGACGCGGATTTTGATGCCGGCGCGACCGCAAGTTCGGGTTTACCGGTAACTTATACCAGCGGCGACAGCACTGTTGCAACTATAGTTAATGGGAAAATACATGTAGTTGGCCCGGGAACAAGTGTAATTACCGCATCGCAGGCGGGCAACAAAATCTATACCGCGGCAAGCCCTGTTAACCAAACATTATTTGTATCGCTACCAGTAACAAACTTTAGCATATCAGTAACAAGCGCAAGCTGTAAAGGGAAAAATAATGGATCGATAAATATCAAAGCGGCCAAATCTTTAAATTATACCGCCGCTATTACAGTAAATAATAGTGTAACCACGTCCTATCAATTTACTGATTCCTTGCAGGTACAAAATTTATCGGCAGGAAATTATGGTGTTTGTATAACAATAGCCGCACAACCCGACTATATACGATGTAACAACGTGGTAGTTACCGAGCCGAAAGACCTATCGGTTTATTCAACGGTAAATAAAAGCACCAATAGCATAAGTTTAAATTTACAGGGCGGTGCCAGCTACAATGTAAATTTAAATGGTGTGTTGTACGCTACAACAGAAAATCAGATAACCCTGTCCCTGTCAAAAGGAATGAATAATCTGACAGTTAGCACCGACAAGGAATGCCAGGGCATTATTCAGAAAGACATCATCGTTTCAAACAAGGTATTGATTTACCCCAATCCTTTTGAAAGTACGTTAAACCTGAGTATTGGTAATGATGTTATTAACAAGGCCATTATTCAAATCAGTAGCGTAAAAACCGGGCAGGTACTTTATGCTGCGCAATATTCAAACCAATCGGGCATAATCGCTTTAGATCTATCCAGTCTTAGCAGCGGCGTGTATATCCTTAAGGTGTCATTAGATAATTCAGAAACGCTATATAAAATAATAAAAAATGAAAAGTAAATTATTAATAGCAGTATTGTTTTTAATAGTGACGGCCTGCGGAAAAAAGAATTCTCCAACGCCTGCTCCGGATTTAACGCCAGGTAAAGCAGTTTTGACACTTCCGAAGCAGAATGAGGCCTGTATAAGCGGAACAATTATTTCTTCTACTCAAAGCTCTGTTTTGTTTACATGGGTAGCTTCTAACAATGTCGATAGTTATGACTTAAACCTCAAGAACCTTTTGACTGGGGGTACCACATCACAAACTACAAGCACTACACAACTGCAAATAACTCTATCCAGAAACACGCCATATTCGTGGTATATCGTATCCAAATCAAGCAAATCGGCTACCACGGCACAAAGCGATACCTGGAAATTTTACAATGCGGGTGTCGGTGCTGTATCGTATGCTCCTTACCCGGCAGATGCTGTTGCTCCTGCTATTGGTCAAAATGTCGCGGCTCCGGCTGGTACTGTTAACCTGAGCTGGAAAGGCAGTTCTGTCGACGGTAATATTATAAGCTATGATGTATACTTCGGTACCAGTACATCACCAGTTGTGTTAAAAACCAACGTTACCGATAGTTTCTATAATAATGTTAGTGTGATATCGGGATCTCAATATTATTGGAAAATTGTAACGAAAGACGCCAACGGCAATACTTCTTATTCCGACCTGTTTCAATTTAAAGTGAACTAAATTTTGTTAGCCTTGATATGCCAATTTCTGACCGCTTTAGCGCAAATGCTGTTTGCCCGTTTACGGGTTCGATCATCATACGCGTTTCTAAAAGTGCCTCCATACAAGCTGCTGTGTATCCACATTTTATTAAACTACTCTCCAAATAAAAACGGCTGTCGTTTCGAAACCAGGAGCGGGATTGTACACCGCAGGAAAGGAGAAACTATCTCTTGAGCGCAGCGAAAAATCCTGTAAAAGCGAACATTCGACCATGTCAGGCGTATAGGATTTCTCCTCGCCCCTCACTTTTCCCCGCGCTTGCTCGTCGAAATGACATTTTTCTTTATTAAATTATTAAAAAAGATGTACGTACACGGTGGCCATACAAGGTTGTAGCACCTATCCTTTACGTTTTTGTTAAGGCGTTTGTCATTTTCTACTTCACAGGCCACCGCTTTTTAAAACCCGTAATGACGATTCTTTTTGTTTTTAAACAGCTTTGAAGGATTACTTCAACCCAAAGATTTACCAATATCACATAAAGCATAGTGGTACATCCTTTTTTATTACTTTTGCCGCCAGTATGGATAGTTCACTAAAAAACAAATTCGATAGTATAATTTTTGACCTGGATGGCACCCTTTGGGATAGCACCGCAAACGTGGCCCTGGCCTGGCAGAATGCCATTTCAAAAGTTGACTATTTGAATGAAGAAATGACTGTTGAACGTGTAAGATCGATTACCGGTATGACTTATGATTCCATTTTTGACAAGCTTTTCCCCTCGCTTGATGCCGATCAGCGTAAAGAGGTACAAACGCTATGTGGAATCAGCGAACTGGAGATATTACACACCAGGGGCGGCGAACTTTATCCGGAGTTAGAAGAAACTCTTAAGTACCTTGGCACAAAATACAAACTATACATAGTAAGCAATTGCCAAAGCGGTTATATTGAGGTGTTTTTGGATTTGAATAATATGCATCCCCACTTTTTAGGCCACCAATGTTTTGGCACCAAGGGCAATCCTAAGACCGATAATATTAAAGATATTGTAAACGACCATCAGCTTAAAGCACCTGTTTATGTAGGTGATACCATGGGCGATTACACATCGGCGACTAAAGCAGATGTCCCTTTTATTTTTGCGAGCTATGGCTTCGGTGTAGTACCTGATGGCATGGTTGCTACCATAGATAGCTTTAGCGAACTTATCGAATTACTGTAATTAAACCCTGCTCCTGTTTTTTACCCAGTTACTATTTGGGGATGTTATTGCTGTGGTTGCAGCTATTTTTTGCTCGCCCAGTAAGCGCTCCATTAATATGGCAGCAACCTTTGCCTCTTCAACGTTTCCGGTTTGCAATACCCCTGGTGTAAAATACTTTTTTACAAAATGGGTATCGAAATTCCCAGATGTAAAAGCCTCGTGCTGCATCACAAATTTACCAAAACCAAGGGTGGTAGCAATGCCGGTGATCTGGTATTCGTCTATAGCCCTTGTCATGCGTTCAATAGCTTCTGTGCGGTCTTTACCATAGGTAATCAACTTGGCTATCATAGGGTCGTAATAAATGGGGATCTCCATACCTTGTTCAAAACCGTCATCAACTCTTACACCCGCACCTTTGGGTGTAATATAAGTTTGTAAAGTGCCTATATCAGGTAGGAAATTATTAGCCGGATCCTCTGCATACACCCTTAATTCAATAGCATGCCCCCTCATCTCCAGGTCTTCCTGTTTAAAACTTATGGGTAAACCCCGCGCAATATTGATCTGTTCCTTAACCAGGTCAATACCGGTTATCAATTCGGTAACGGGATGCTCAACCTGCAGACGGGTATTCATCTCCAGGAAATAAAAATTGAGGTTATCATCCATAATAAATTCGACCGTACCGGCGCCTGTATAGTTTACAGAACGTGCCACATCAACAGCGCACCTGCCCATTTGCTTTCGAATTTGAGGGGTAAGTACTTTAGATGGTGCTTCCTCAATAACTTTTTGATGCCTGCGCTGTACGGAACAATCGCGTTCAAACAGGTGTACAATATTGCCATGGGTATCACCCAAAACCTGGATCTCGATATGGCGGGGCGATGACACGTACCGTTCAATAAAAACAGATCCATCGCCAAAGGCCGATGTAGCTTCTGATACGGCCAGTTGCATTTGCTCTTCAAAATCACCCGGGCCGTCAACAATACGCATGCCTTTTCCGCCGCCGCCTGCGGCGGCTTTTATCAAAATAGGAAACCCTACCTCAACGGCACGCTTTTTGGCCTCAGAAACATCGATAATTGCCTCCTCGGTACCCGGAACCATTGGAATGTTATATTTTAGCGCCGCGGCTTTTGCCGATAGCTTGTTGCCCATCACTTCCATAGCCTCTGGCGATGGGCCTATCAGTATTAAACCTGCTTCACGTACCTGTTTTGCAAACGCCGCGTTTTCACTAAGGAAGCCGTACCCGGGATGAATACCCTGTGCCCCGGTTTCAATACAGGCTGCTATAATTTTATCACTAACAAGATAGGATTGATTAGAAGGAGCTGCACCAATATGCACAGCCTCATCCGCGTAGCGTACGTGCAAGGCATCCCTATCTGCATCTGAATAAACGGCTACAGTTTTAATCCCCATTTCACGCGCCGAACGCATAACCCGTAAAGCTATTTCACCACGATTGGCAATCAGTATCTTTTGCATATAACAAATGTAATTGATTTACCAACCTGGCAATAGGATTTTTAGTTGGATAATAAAAAAGAAATGAAATGGCCTATTGCAGAATTACAATATTTTTACAGCTATGCCTTTCTATCTAAACGATACGTTTTACGGCTACAACGATAACAAACATAATGCTTAACAGGCAGCCAGGATAAAAAAGTTCTTACAAACAGGCCGCGCTTTATGCGGGATAAGCTACCTGCACAACCACGGCAACGCAATTCTTGTTGATTAGTAACAGGTTTTATTTGAACAATCTTATTGATACCTGTTTTTGTATCTAAATCGGCTGTCATAATATAGTTATTAATTAGGGGTACTATTTTTAAGCAAATTAACTATAAATCATGAATTTACAATGAACTTTTAATTAAGAGGCTAAAAAAATTACCATTACATTTTTTAGCCCTCTTTTTACCCATTAACAAAAAACGCCGTTAATTTAAAATTAACAGCGTTTCAAAAATTACGTACTAAGGTAAACTACTCCTTTTTATCTGGTGCCGGAGTACCTGCCGGCGGCGGTCCTGACTGACCAGCCGGGCCAGTGCCCGGAGGCGGAGGCATACCCGGACCACCCGGAGGAGGGCCACCCGGGCCACGACCTGCAGGTACAGTTACTTCTGGGTGCGCAGTGCCCCTATGACAGGTATTACAATTAACACCGGCCTTCAAAACCATTCCTAACGAATCTTTTTTAGCGTGAAAATATTTATCGTTGATCTTATCCATCATCTTGAACATATCGCGTGCCATTCCTTTTTCAGGTTTAGCATCGCTTGCCCAATCCATTTGCTTGGCAGCTTCATCACGTACATGGCAAAAATTGCAATGTACCCCCAATGAATGCTCCCACTCCTCCATCACTTCGTGAAGCTGATCTTTGGTAATACTTTTAGGCAATACTTTAAGGTTTTTCCAACCTTCATCAGCCGGTTTAGGTGTTGTAGAAGTCATGGCCCCAAGCACGACTACTGACATTAAACCCAGCGTGACCAACATTTTTTTGTTCATCAGCATAATTGTCATATTTAAGTCATCTAATGTAGATATTAAGTTTGAATGTTACAACTTTTAATTAGATGAACGCGAGGTAACTTTTCAGATACACTGATTAATAAAAACCGAACTAAACTACCTGCTTAACAGCTTTTCGCTGATAGCCCATAGTTTATCCCTTGCACCTGTATCAGTGGCTATTGCCGACGTTTTAGCCACTTTTTTCTTTTTAAAATAGCTACCGTTATATTTATCAAGCCGTGGAGCTGTTGCCAGGAATACCGTGGTTTCGGCACCTTGCTTTGCAGAAATCATGAAGAATGACCGCCCCAATCCTACCAATAGTTTTTTAAAACCTTTAAACCCGTTCCAAAACCCGGTGCTTACCACGCCAGGGTGTAGCGAAAAAGCAAGTATACCGGTGTTACCAAATTTTGAAGCCAATGATTGGGTAAAATAGATATTGAAAAGTTTATTCATGCCATAGGCTTTCCAGGCATTATAGGATTGCTCCCATTGCAAATCATCAAATTGCCGAACGCCCATTTTATGAGCTTCAGAACTTACATTGATGATACGCGCCTGCCCTTTTTGCAGCAACGGCATCAAAGAGTTGGTGAGCAAAAAATGGCCCAAATGATTGGTAGTAAAGGTCATTTCAAACCTATCCTTACTTAGCTCGCGCTGCTGAAAAACACCACCTGCATTGTTAATCAGTATATTGATGGCAAATAGCTTACCTGATAATTCGGCAATCGCATCTTTGACGCTCTGCAGATCGGCCAGATCGCATTTTACGATATAAATTTGAGTATTGCCAGTTTCCGTAATGAGCCGTTTTTTAAGCTCATCGCCTTTAATAATATTGCGCACCAGTAAATAAAGGGCATGCCCCTCTTTAGCCAATGCGAGGGCGGTTTCCTCGCCTATGCCCGATGTTGCACCTGTTATAACCGTTGTTTTTATTGCCATGAGGCCCCCTCCGCCCCCTGAAGGGGAAACTTTTTGATTTGCATATTGCAATAATACAACATTTTTAAACCCTCCCTCTTTAGGGGTTACTATGTGTACAGATCTTTTGAAATCGTATCACTAAACAAAATTGATGTCATTTCGAACGAACCAGCGGGGCATTGCGCGCCGGGGGTGAGGAGAAATCTTGTACAAGCGGACATTCGGCCTTGCGAGTTGTATAAGATTTCTCTTTCGCGCCCCGCACATGCCCTCCTTCCCTCTATCGAAATGACATTTTTCTTTTTATAGAAAGATGTGTACACACAGTAGCCCTTTAGGGGAGGGTTTGGGCTGCTCCTACTTCTGCATCACCATAACACCATTCATCAGCAGCGTGCTGCCGCCATCGACCACAATGTTATATACTTTTTGAATACCGCCTCCCTTCTCTGTTTTTTGGAGTACAATGAAGGCTTCATATTTGCCGGTTTGGTCATTTAAGCAAAGTACTTCCTGGCCGGTTTTAATTTCACCCATTTTCTGATTGCCCTGTTTAGTCAACATAGGGTGGTTTGGCGTGGCCTGTAATATTTTTGAGTTAAGGTTGATAAACTGACCAACCTTTGTATCCGTTACCACTGCCGAAACTAATACTAAACGGGTTAACGCATAGTTTTTAGCATCGTGAGTGGTTAGTTCTTTTACTTTTACTACCGAACTTTTATTGGTTGTTGGATCGATGGTGATCACCGCGTCGCCTGGTTTGACTGTTTTAAGCATTTTGGTACCGCCGCCCGCCATGGTAACCATTTCATCGCCTGGGAAACAAATATCGTTGCCATAGGTAGCCGATTCCTCTTTCATATCCTTGCCACCATTCAGCATTTTATATTGCTGAAAGCTCATTTCTTTAGATAGTACGTATGATAGCTTCAGGATAAAATTGGTTTCCTCTTTATTGATGTTATCGATATCTAAAAAGTATTTTTCCCAAACTTTAGCATCAGCGGTAAAATCGGGAACTAAGGCCTTGTACATTTTGCCTTTTTCGTTGGTATAAAACACCATCAGGCCAATTTCCTGCATGCCCTCCTTAGCAACCAGTTTATACAGGTCGATGCGCTTTTTTAGTCCATCAGATCCGGTAATAAAATAAGGCTTCCGGCTTTCATACCTATCAAGCACGTAAGCGTTATCGAATTTTACGTAGGTATCCTGATCCAAATTGGCAATGGTATAGCCCTGGGCCTTGGTATACTCATCCATGGTAAGCGGCCTTGGGTTAACTGCCGCGGTTTGAGCATTGCTTAAATAAATAGCCGATGATAAAAGTAGAGTTAGTGTTAGTTTGCGCATAAAGCCCCCTCTAAATCTCCCCCTGAAGGGTGAGACTTTGATTTGTTAGTTGTATAATTATTATTAATTTTAAAAGCCCTCCCCTTTAGGGGAGGGTTGGGTGGGGCTTAAGATAGTTGCTTAAACGCATCTGCAAATGCCTCCATTTCATCCATACGGCCGATACTTACACGGCACCATTCTTTGCCGTTAAACTGCCAGCTGCGTACGCCCACGCCGCGTTTCATCATTTCGCTTACAAATTTCTTGCTATCCATTTTTAGCGGGAACATCACAAAGTTTGCTGACGATGGGATATATTCGTAGCCTTCTTTTTTCAGTACCGAGTATAAATACTCTTTTGATGCTAATGTTTTTTCTAAAGCTTCTTTTAAAAATGCCTCTTCGCGGTAAGCAACAAGGGCACCTGCGATTGTTGTGGCAGATAAAGAGAAACCTGTTGTATAATTTGATAAAGCTTTAATAGTTTCTGGCTGGGCAACAACGTAACCACAACGCAGACCTGCAAAACCATATAACTTACTAAATGTACGGGCTACAATGATGTTATTGCCGGCTTTCATGGTATCTATCATACTGCTGCCTTTAGGATCGGGCAGGTAATCGATGTAAGCCTCATCAACAAATACGGTTACTTTTTTGGATACACGTTCACAAAACGCTTTCAGTTTGGCGGTATCCAATACGGTGGCAGTCGGGTTATTAGGGTTACAGATATAAACCAAGCCTGTGTTGGCATCTATTTTTGCCTCCATGGCGTCCAGATCGAGCTTGTAATCGGTGGTCAATGGTACTTTTATCCATTTGCCTTCTAATCGCTCGGCGTGCGACGGCAAATCGTCATACGATGGATCGCCGGTAATAATACTTTTTCCGCCTTTACTGTAATACATAGCAGCGGCAAGCAGCAATGGCGACGAGCCGGATTCCATAAGGATGTTACCTGATGATATTCCCTCGTAAGCAGCAATTTTATCATAAAGCATGCCCATACTCTGCATAGGATATTGATAACCCAGATCGATAGCTTCCTGGATTGCTTTTTTTGCCGCAGGCGACGGACCAAAAGGGTTTTCATTAGCCAGCAAACGTGCTTTTAATACCGGCGGAGCACCTGCAATAGCATCCAGATCGGTAAAGCGTTTAGCCAGCGGGGCCAGCTTTTTAGCAACGGGCATTGCGGCCAGCTTGCTGATGGTTCCCGAAAAGAAGGCCAGTCCCCCGGCCATAAATGCGCTGGATTTAATCCAGTTTCTGCGGTTAAGTGAGTTTGCCATGGTGGTTTTTTGTTTAGAATTAAGAGTCAAGAATCAAGAGCCAAGACAAATAATTCGTATTCGTTACAATTCTGTTGATATAGTTTAAAAAAGTTCAATACTTAATTCCGTTCCAAAAACCTTTTCCTGCAGCCGTCTTAATTCTTAACTCTTGGTTCTTGACTCTTTTCCCCTTCTATTTCACAGTCGGGTAACTCGCCCTTCCATCTGTTACCCGGGCATGCAGCGCGGCTACGGTGCTCCGCGCCGATTCAAATGCTCCTGCCATCCAGGCGTTTAAGTAGGTTAGGTGTTCGCCGGCAAAGTATACCTGCTTATCTGGCTTTAATAGCGCGGGGTATTGCGTTTTACGTGTATCGGTATTGTAAACCGCCCATCCGCCTAAATTATATTTTGTTTTATGCCAGCTTACCGAAAACGAGCTTTCAAATTCCTTGTTATATTGCGGGTGGATCAACCGGCCTTTTTCAAGCGCGAACTTCTCTCTTTCGGCGTAGTTTAAAGCGCCAATTTTTTGCGCTTTTTCGTTGAAATTGTAATACCCTATTAAGATACCCTTTTTTCCTAAATAATCATAGGATGGGTAAAAAATTTGTGTTAAATCGTTGTTAGTGTGGGTGATGCCGCCATACAGATGCTCATCCTCTTCCCAAAACCTTCGCTTAAACTGTAAACCTATTTTACCGGTTTTAATGTATTCGATATAATCAATTGCGCGACTAACATCACTCGAAAAGTTATTGCTGATGTTACTTAGTACCGGCAATGGCAAAGTGCAAATACACATATCGCCGATAAGTACATGCTCGCCAAGTGCATCTTTATATTTTATCTGTACACCTTCGGTTAGGTTGTTGATGGCAGTAACTTCGGCACCCATTTTTAACATAGGGGCTACCTTTTTTTCAAGTGCTTTGGCAATCTGATCCATACCGCCTACAGCCTGGAACATGGTCATCTGCAGTTCGTAGGTATATTCTGCAACATTGTAAAAATCAGGATCCATCAGGCCGGAGTGGATCAGATCGGCCAGTTTATGCGGATCGGCAATTTTGCCCGGCTTATCCCCTGCTCCAGGCGATTCGGTATAACCACGCCTTGCAGATGCTTTGTATAACTTATCAATATCCAAACCGCCTTCGGCCTGCAGGTATTCGATGATTTTTTGGCCGTCCTCTTTGGTAAGGCTGCTATCCAGGCTGCCATGATCAATGCTTTTGGCAAGCATTTCGGTCATATAGCCCCGGATATCGTTATGAACTTCACGTACACGGATCTTTTTGTTGGAGAGTGCCCCCTTGCCCTCGGCAAAGTAATAAGCACCCTCATTCACATTATTATATACTTGTAATGGTACGCCCAACTCCTTGCAATAATGCAGGGTAAGCTCATGGTGATGCGGTATGCGCGACGGACCAGCGTTAAAGTACTGCCCTTCATCAAATTTGGCCGTGGCTGTAGGTTTATCAGTTTCCTGGTTGGTGCTTCCATTACGGATGCTCCAGCAACGGCCGCCTGCCCTTTGGCGGGCTTCCAGGATAGTACATTGGTAGCCTAATTTGGTTAGCTCATAAGCGCTGGTCATACCGGCTAGGCCACCGCCCAAAATAATGATGTGTTTTCCCTTGCCGCTTCCCTCCAGGTTAAAGGCGTGAGCAGGGGCCGGTTTTAACAGGCCCAAAGCCATCATTGCGGGATAGGCACCACCGGCAAGCATGGCACCTTTTCCTAAAAAATCTCTGCGGGTAATGGTTTTCAATAGGCTTGTTTTTGTGTTTTACAATTATGCAAGCCCTAAGATAGTTTTTTAAACGATTTAATAAAATTATTGCCGATTTATTTTAAATATGATAATATCTATGGAATTTATATGCATTCTTAACAAGAAATTAACATCTATTCATTTTAAGAAACGGTGTCCGTTTCCCAATACTTTTTAAAGTTATATTTTGAATCCAAACTACAACCTTTCTGCACCTTTCCATTATCTTTTGAATACCTTGCCGATTACCAAACTAATACTTTCGAGATCCCAAGCTCAGGCCTTTTTCAGGCTTTAAAAAGTGATAACAAATTAGGTATCAATTATATAATAAAAACAACTTTGTTATTCCGCTTACCCTTATTATCAAAACAGCCCTGATATCTTGTTACAGATATCAGGGCTGTTTGTTATATATACAAATATACCAAATTAACTTTTAACAAGCACCATCATGCCAATCAAAAAGCTCCCCCTTTAGGGGGCTGGGGGGCTGCACCGTGTGATGCCGCCATTTTGTTATAGTAATCAAGCAGCTTATCCATACTACGCAGGTTAAATTTATGTTCTTTGATGTTGTCAACCACCTGCTCCTCATCTCCCATGATCTCTATCATTATATCTTCAAAGTTCTCGTCGGTAAGGCGTTTCATTTCGGCGGTGCTTTCACCATAATAATATACGGTTTTGCCGCTTTTTCCGCCGCCGCCACCGCCTCCCCCTCCAAGGGAAATACCTACGCCACCGCCCAGTCCGCCGCCGTAGCCGCCGCTACCATAACCGGCCGATACACCGGGTGAAAAATGTACACTGCTGCCACCACTGCCTGTACCGCCTTTAGCCATGTAAAGCTTTAAAGGGGCGTCTAACACCACTTGTACAAAGTCGGTTTCCTCTTTGTTCCATGATTCATTTTGCGGGGCATGGGCAACTACAAAACTATCCTTCCCAACCACAAAGCTGCGCAGGTCGCTTGCACTAAGTTTGTAGGGATTTGCTTTAGGGTCGTCTCTGAATTCAATAAAACCTTCGTCTTTAATGGGGCCTTTGCCGCCGGGGTTTACCCGCACCATCCCAACCGTTCGATTGCCTTTAACATCGGTAAAATTACCGGGCTGCCATTTTTGGGCCCACACCGGGCCACAAGCCAGTATAAAAAACAGTATAATTAAATTTAAACGCATAACTAATTAAAATAGAATGAACGCAGTTTTTACAAATTTAATGTGTGTGCGCCTATTAACATTGTGTAACTTTATTATCGTACTTTATAGTACTTTATAAGGTCATCCATATAAAAATAGGTAAATGTACCATTTTGAATATTGGCTACCGCATTTGGTTTAGCCTCCATAATGTGGCTCAAAACCTCTTTGAAATTTTTCCGGGTAATTAAACCCAGGTTATCAGGATCGGGGCCAAACAGGTAAATTCCATCGCTGGTATGCAGCAGGATGTTACCACGATCATAAAACGCCGAATGATAAATTTTCACCGGCGTATTAAGCAAAACCTCTAATATGGGCACCTTACTGACATTATTGTTACGGCTCACCACAAAACTATCAACACCCATGGTAAAGTTTTTTATTGCACCGATGTTAATATCATGCTCAAAAGCAGTAGCCGTTTCCTTGTAGGTAATATAAGTATGGCCAATATTAAAAATGCCGCCCTGGGGTATTTTAAGTTTTATAAAACCGGGATGCCGATTACCAAGGCTATCGGCGTAAGCACCCGCTTTAAATTTATCTACCTGCTGCGCTTTTGTAATTACAGTAACACTTAAAATACAGAATAAAAATAAAAACGAACGCATAGATGTTGATATTTGAATTTCAAAAATAATTTAATTTTTTAAAATGACTGTTGATTTACGCAGCGATACTGTTACTAAACCTACCCCCGGCATGCTGGAAGCCATGTGGAGCGCCAAAGTTGGCGATGATGTGTTTGGCGAAGACGAAACCATAAACACACTTGAGCAAAAGGCAGCCGCCATGTTTGGCATGGAAGCCGGTTTGTTCTGCCCGTCGGGCACCATGACCAACCAGATAGCCATTAAATGTTTTACCCAGCCTTTAGATGAGCTTATCGCCGACCAAACCGCCCATGTGTACCGCTATGAAGGCGGCGGCATAGCATTCAACTCCGGCGTATCAACGCGATTATTAGATGGCTACCGCGGCATTATTACACCCGAAATGATAGAGCCCGAGATCAACGCCGAAAACATTCATTACCCGCACACCAGTTTGGTGGTATTGGAAAATACGGTAAACAAAGGTGGCGGCAGCTGCTATACGCTTGATAACATAGCGCCTATTGCGCAGCTATGCCAGGCTAAAGGCTTAAAGCTGCATTTGGACGGCGCACGCGTGTTTAACGCCCTTGCCCATACTGGTGATAAAGCCTTGGATTATGGTCAGTATTTTGACGGCATTTCAGTTTGTTTGTCCAAAGGTTTAGGTGCGCCGGTAGGCTCGGTACTGCTGGCAGATAAGGCAACCATTAAATATGCGCGCCGCATTCGTAAAGTGTTGGGTGGCGGTATGCGCCAGGCCGGTTTCCTGGCCGCGGCAGCCATTTATGCTTTAGATCACCATGTGGATAGATTGAAGATAGACCACGCCCACGCCCGCATTTTAAGCGAAGAGTTAGGCAAACAAAGCTGGGTAGCCAATGTAATGCCTGTAGAAACCAATATCGTGTTATTTGACACCGTTGAACCGGCAGCCATAGTATTAGCCAAACTGGCTGCCAAAGGCATCAAAGCCAGCGACACCGCCAAACACCGCATCCGTTTTGTAACCCATTTAGATGTGCATGCCGACCAGGTGGAATACGTAGTTAAAGTTTTGAGTAGTGAGTTTTGAGTAATGAATTCTTTGTGATGAGCGATGAGTTGCATGTAAAACTTCATCGCTCATTACACCTTAAAACTCACTACTCAAAACTCATTACTTTTCTCCCGGTACTCTATCTGCCGATTGGCGTTCAACCATCCAGCCAGGGTATTCACGTGGCAGGGCGCTTACTTCGTCAATGCGATGGAGTTCATCGGCAGAAAGTTCCACTTCGATAGATTTGAGGTTATCATTCAGCTGATCGATATTTTTGGCGCCAATGATGGTACTGGTGATGCCTTTTTGCAGGCGTACCCAGGCCAGAGCGATCTGCGCTGCCGATACACCTTTTTGATTGCCTATTTCGGCAATAACATCTACAATATCATAAGCCTTGTCTTTATTAAGAGGAGGGAAATCAAATTTATCTCTGCGTGAACCTTCTGATGTTTGGTTATCACGGGTGTACTTGCCCGATATAAAACCACCAGCCAACGGACTCCAAGGCATTACGGCCAGGTTTTGATCTTCAGCGACAGGCAACAACTCCCTTTCAATATCACGGCCGGCCAGCGAGTAAAAATACTGCAGACCAACAAATTTATTCCAGCCATTTTTTTCGGCAATGCCTGCGGCTTTCATCACCATCCAGGCGGGCCAGTTACAGCAGGCTATGTAGCGTACTTTGCCGCTTAGCACAATGTCATTTAACGACCGCATAATCTCTTCTACGGGAGTTTTAAGATCTACACCATGTACATACAGCACGTCAATATGATCCAGCTGTAAACGCTTTAAACTGGCATCAACCGAATTGAAGATATGATAACGTGACAGCCCCGTATCATTTGGCCCCTGCCCCATCCGGCCACGCACTTTGGTAGCAATGATCAGTTCCTGGCGGTTAAGGCCCAGATCAACTATAGATTGCCCCAATAATGTTTCTGATTCGCCGAAAGAGTAAACATTGGCAGTATCAATGAAGTTGATACCCGAGTCGACAACGGTTTTCATCAGCTCATTTACGCCCTCTTGCTTGATCTGCCCGATGGCCTCCCAGTAGCCGGTACCACCAAAGGTCATGGTGCCAAAGCAGATCTCGGAAACCAGCAAGCCGGTATTTCCTAAAAAATTGTATTTCATAAAGTTTGATGTTTGTTGATGTGAAGTTAGGGAATAGTACAAGGCGATGCCAAGCCAAAACGGTCAGGTAATGGTAAAAGTTGGGTTACAATAAGGGTAAGGATGATTTACTATAGGCATTATTGAAGAAGAAGGTATCAAAATCACAAAAAACGAATAAATCCCGTTCGGCGACGAAACCGAAGGCTATAGTTTTTCTATTACTTCAACAGAAAGCTGAGTGATTTTTGCAATAAACTCCAGGCTTAATCCTTCTTTTTTAAGTTCGATGGCCATAGCGATAGTCTGTTCCAGTTTACCTTCCAATTTACCTTCAAGTTTACCTTCTTGCTTAGCCCTGTCCAATAAAAGTTCTTCGATACCCATAGTGGCGCTCCTTTCTTTTAAAATTTCTACCTCTTGTTCAAATTTAGCGTTTATATCCCGGTTTTCAAAGCGCACGTAATACTTCAAAAAGTTCATCAGTGTTCTTATTTTACCTTTAGGTATTTGCCTTGTTAACAACACTTTTACTAATTTCAGTTTCAAACCAAGCAAAAGCTCATCGCGTTCAAGGCTGTCTTTGATCTTTTTACCGGCAAGCGCGGCTTTTGCAGTTAGCACTACCCATGCAAACGGATTATCGCTTGCAAGCAATTCGTCGTCGTTTTGGCCGGCTATTTTATAGGTATTAAATGTATAACGTAAACTTGTACCCATAAAGTTTATCGCGAAATGATCGGCCCTGTTTTTGGTACTTTCTTCGGTAAATATGGCGTAGGCAACTATTGGCTTTTGATATTTATCCAGTATCCTGTAAAAGTAGGTAAACATCCGGCGGCTAAAATCTTTTTGATACTGTCCCTGTACTTCAACATGTACCAGTATCCATTCTTCCTTTCCGCTTTTTGTAAATACTTTAACCAGCTTATCAATAACTTTGGGTGAGTAGGCGTCGTCCTCGGGCGGAAAAACCTGCTCCAACTCCTTATCCAGGAATTCAAAACCTTTCTCAAAGTCAAATACTTCATCAGCGTCGGGATTAAGGAACCGCAAAAAATCGTCAAAAACATCTTCCAGTATTCCTTTCCAAAGAATATCGTCATTTCTTCTCATCAAACAATAATAAGGAAATATGCTTAGATGCTTTTTTAGCTGCAACATTTTTGTGCAGCCATTTTTTTAATGGCGTTTAAAATCAACCACGCACAACCTAATAAAGCGCCTGCAGGCAATTGGCATAGGTAGCGCCGATTGGTACAATATGACTGCCGATATTCACTTGCGATCGATCAAACCTATCCACCTTATCCCGTGCTACGATAAAGGCCCTGTGGGTGCGTACAAATTGAGCTGGTGGCAGCATTTGCAACATATCTGTAATAGTAATACGTGTGCTCAGCATTTCGCCGCTTTGCCGGTGTACCTTGGTATAGTTGCCGGCGGCTTCTATAAATAAAATATCGGCAAGCTTAACCTTAACTTGCTCGTAACCATCTTTAATAAATATGGTGGCAGGTTCATCAGGTTGGGTGTTCCGGTTACGTAAACTATAAAGCTCCCAGGCTTTATTACAGGCTTTTAAAAAGCGGGAAAGCGAAAAGGGTTTTAACAGGTAATCAACGGCATCCAGCTCAAAGCTTTTAACGGCATGTTCAGAATAAGCAGTTGTGAAAATAACCATAACCGGATGGTTCAATGTACTTAAAAAGTCCATCCCGCTGATATCGGGCATTTTGATATCCAGGAAAATAAGGTCGGTTTTATTTTCCTGGATGTAGGTAAGCGCATCAAAAGCGTTGGTAAACGTTGCCCTTAAATCGATAAACGGAACTTTGGCGGCATGCGATCTTACTATATCAAGGGCAATAGGTTCGTCGTCAATGGCAATGGCTATCATTATTTAAAATTAATTATTTGAGGCCAATTGCAGGGTTAAATGAATAAAAAACTCTTTGGCATTCTGATGAATTGACAGATCATGCCGCTCCGGGTAAAGCAGGTTGAGCCTTTGTTTCACATTCTCTAACCCAATACCGCTCTGTCCTTTTTCGGGGTCGTTGTCATGCCGGATATGGATGCTGTTATGCACATCAAAATACAACGTATCCCCCTTGGTTTGTAGCGTTATACGTATGTGAGATGGATTTTGTAGGCTGATTCCATGCTTAAAAGCATTTTCAACAAAAGGGATCAACAACATTGGTGTAATCATAGCCAGGCCTGTATATTCCTCTATTTGTGTTTCTATAGTAATATCCTCTGATGTAGACGTACGAAGCTTTTGCAACAGGATATAATTATTCAGATAATCAATATCTCGCGACAGGAAAATGGTATCCTGGGTATTTTCCTGCAGCATAAATCGCATCATATCGCCTAACTTTTGAATGCCTTCGCCGGTGCGCTCGGCGTTTTCCTGCAAGGCGGTGCCATAAAGGGTATTCAAAGCATTGAACAAAAAGTGCGGATTGATCTGCGATTTTAAAAAATTGAGGTTAGCATCAGATTTCCCCAGTTCGGTTTTCAGGGTTTTGATCTCTTCATCCTTTTTGGTCTGCCGGCCTTTGTAAATATAACGGGCTAAGGGAATTACAATAAACAGCTGCGTAATTAAATTCAATAAAAACACCGGTTCAATATTTGAGTCATTGCCAATATCAATATTGAGTGCATTACCTGCCGCCGGGTTATAAAAAACCCTGTTTTCTCCTTTAAGGCTCATGGCTACCAAAATCACAATGAAACATGATAACACGCTAACCAATAACATGATACCTAAATAACGCCCCAAAGCATGGCGCTTAAATTCCACCCTTGGCAGCAGCACATGCACTGCATATAAATAGGATACTATAACCACGGGTACATCAATTGCAAAATAAAATTTTAGCATTAACGGTTCCGAAACATACAATAAGGCAACGGTGAGCAATATCCATGATGCTGTGAGCAGTGCCGCCTCGTAATACAAAGCATTCGACTTATTTTTACGGTTCCGGTTAAAAAAAACAAGCAGGATTTTTAGCGCTAAAAGTGCCGAAAAATAAAGATTAATTATTCCTACCAAATAGCAAACTGAAATAAAAACGAAAACAAAGAGTGTGTTGTTGGCAACAGACTCCTGCGTGTTCTCGAAGGCCGGGGCTACGTAAAAGCAAAGGAAGGCGTAGCTAATAAAAATGATAGCATAATTAAATAACAACGGCGCGGTAACATACTGGTTAGCCCTAATGACATCAATGATAGAAAGCAACAGCGCCAGGGCTATGCAGCCGGTTACTATCCAAAACTCGATACGCGCAGTATCATTTTTTAATTTGAGGTTTATTTGTTTGAACATAGCATTTCGTGATTAAGGTAAATGTGCATTTGTTGATGCAATGGTACAAAAAGCTAATATGCCAAATATTAAAATGTGACAAACCATCCTAAAAATGTGACGAATAAGGCTATTTATCTAAAAAAACGATCTGATTGATATTTCATAACTGATTGTTGCTTTAAAACTTAATCCAAGGCGCCTTGTTGTATCACCATGAACCGTCTTCTTCAAAAACTCGAAAAAATTGGCCGCGCCCCCAAGGTTACCGCTAAAGCTGTTGGTCTGCGTTACGTGTCCGACTCATCGCCGGGCTACACACGCAAAAAATCGGGCAAGGGATGGAGTTTTTATGATACCGATGGCAAACTGGTGAAGGATAAAGAGCTGGTTACCCGGTTTACCAAACTGGTGATCCCGCCGGCTTATACCAATGTGTGGATCTCGCCCCATGAAAATGGTCATCTGCAGTTTACCGGCACTGATGCTGCGGGGCGTAAGCAATACCGCTATCATGCTGGTTGGAACCAGATCCGTAATCAATCAAAATATCACCGCCTGCAAACTTTTGCAGAGCATTTGCCCGCTATACGTGAGCAGGTTGATAAAGACCTTAAACGACACAACCTTGATCATGAAAAAGTAGTAGCCCTGGTGGTGCGCCTGATGGAGCTTACCAGCATCCGTGTAGGCAATGAATCTTACAAAAAGCTATATGGTTCTTTCGGCCTTACTACCCTGCAAAACAGGCATATCAAAATTGAGGGGTCGAACATTCAATTTGAGTTTAAGGGCAAAAAGGGTGTTTTTCATAAAGTAGCCTTGCAAAGCCGTAAGCTGGCCCACCTGGTTAAACAATGCCGGGACATCCCGGGCAAGGAACTTTTTCAATATTACAATGAGGCCGGCGAACGATGCAGCATCGGATCGGGCGATATCAATACTTACCTGAAAGAAATTACCGGCGAAGACTTTACTGCCAAAGATTTCCGTACCTGGAGCGGCAGCGTGAGCGCCCTGTATGCTTTTAAGGAGGCGGGCGAGTTTAACAACGTAACCGAATGTAAAAAGAAAATTGTAAGTGTGCTTGATGAAGTAGCCATTAACCTGGGCAATACCCGCACAGTTTGTAAAAAATACTATGTGCACCCAACGGTGATAAAAAGCTATGAAGAAGGCACCATTTTTAAATATATCGATAGTATAAACGAGAAAGAAGACGTAAAAACCGCCGAACTTAATGTTGCAGAAAAAGCACTGATCAAGCTATTGGAAACAGAAAAACTCGCTATCGCGAGTTAGGTGAGTAGTTGATTGGGTTGATTAAGTTAAGTGGTTGTCTGAATCAGAATATTCAGAATAAGAACAGTTCATTTTATACAACTTAATCAACCATTCAACCTAATCAACTCAATAAACCATTCACCAATGCAGATTGGGCTGATCAAGTTAGTTTGATGAGTAATATAAAGAACTATTTATTAACTATTAACTGATCTTACACAACTTAATCAACCCAATCAACCGGGTCCTATTTCTTTTTCTTCAGTTCAATAACAATTACACCTTGCTTGGCTTTTTCGCCGTATTTTTTGTCGGTGGCGGCATCGTTTTTCAATATGCTTATGGCTTTGATGTCGCTTTGATTTACCTTTTTAAACTCGGCCTGGCTAACTTCTTTACCGTCTACCAAAATCAGTGGACTTGCTTTGTCGTCATCGCTATCATTACGATATAAAACTTTCCATGTTGATGTAATCGTTTTCGCCTTTTTAGGATCAGCCATCAGCTCAATAGTATCCATTGGCGCACTACCACTTAAAGCAATAAAATTACCTTTCACCAGGTGTAATTTACTGGCCTTTTTGCCGGTAACAAACACTTTATTAACCGCTCCGGTACCGGCTACAGTAGCCGAGTTTGCATCGTCATCATCTGATATCAGTTCGTCGGCAGTTGTTGTTCCCGCTACATTAGTTGTTTTCCCATTGATCCTGATAGAAGTAACTTTTGATCCAACAGCCTTAGTTTTATTTACCTTGTTATCTTTTATTAACACTAAAGTTCCGGGTACAACATTTTTTGTATTCGCAGTCACATTGGCAATAGTGTTTACAGTATAACGAATTCCTTTTGAACCGTTCTTTTCCAAACTATCTTTGCTATCTACCTTAACGTTGTACACCATCACATTGGCTACTTTACCTTTTATTGGCAGACTGTTGAAGCCTCTTACACCGGTGCCGCCTATAGCATTTGTGTTACCAGTATAGCTATCCAATTTCTCTTTAAATTTTAAACCCTCCGGTGAGTTTTTGGTGGTAATAAAAATTACAGCGGTGTTATCACCAATCTTTTCATCAATAAACCCGGCAGCCCCGTTGGCATCAAATACGTTTACACTTAGCACATCATCGGGGTCAACATCTTTAATTCTTCCTTTTTTGCCGTTTACATAAACCAAATTGCTATCGCTATTGGTTACTATGGAAAAGTGTTTTGATTTTTTTAGTGTGTCGGTTTTGGTACCGTGATTCGCTACATCTGCGTTAATCAACCGCACCTTATTGTTTACATTCTCAAGAGTACCCTTTGCCACGCCGTGCACTTTTATTTTGCCCGATGCCACAAGTTGCGCTATTTGTTCTCTTAACGCTTTACCAGTGGCCGAGTTTTTGGTTGTGGCAAAAGCTATCATATGTTTACCATCGCCTGCATTAAAATATTTTTTCGCATCGGCAGCGGCCATGTAATCAATGCTTTCGGTATCATCACCAAAACCTTTATCTTTTGATAATGGTTCGCCATCCAGATACCACAATGCGTTTATAGAATTTTTAATATACCCGGCATCAAAGTTGGCAGTATCAGTAACCACTTTATCGTTACCGCCCGGTAAAATAGCTTTAACAGATGCGGCAAGCCTGTTAATACCAACCGCATTGCTTACATTTTTTGATATAATGGTTATGGTTTTAAAAGCCTTGCTCTTTTTAACAAAATCGGCTTTGGAGATGCTGAAAACCAATAGCAAACAAATAACAGTCGGCACCATAAACGCGTAGCGTGTCAGGTTAATTTTTGAAGATCGTTTAGCGTTCATCATAATAATGCGTTTTTTGATGGTTGATAAATTAAAGTGGTTAACTATACCCGGCTGCGTATTACTAAAGCTTACCGAAACCAGGCTATACTGATAGGCCTTGCTATCTATCCCCTTTTTAAGGATCTTTTGATCGGTTATAAACTCAATATTTTCACGAATGGCCCTTTTCATGAGCCATATGCCGGGGTTAAACCAGTAAAAGATACTGCTTAGCTCGGCCAGTAAAATATCGGCTGTATGCCATTGGTTTACGTGTACCTGCTCGTGTAATAAAATGGCTTTCAGGTCGGCAGGTTCATGTTTGGCCGGGTTTACAAAAATGCTTTGCAAAAAAGAAAATGGCGCGGCATCCTTATCCATCACCCGTACGCTATGACTGCCAATGGTAGCAGGCTGCGAATTTTTAAACAGCTTGTACAAAGAAAACAGCTGTACAAACAGCCGGATAGCCAGTAAGGCTGCCCCTATCCAAAAAACACTTTCTATGTACAGCCAATAGTCGGGCTTATCAACTTTACTGGCCAGCGCCTGTGCGGGGGCTTGCCAGTTAATAGCCACTTGCTGCACCGGCCGGGCCAGTTGCTCGTGGCGTTGTAAAAAACCGGTAAGATTTATTTGAGGGTAAATGCTGGCAAACAAAATAGCCGTAAGCAGATAAACACGGTTAAGGGTATAAAAGGTAAGGTGCCTTAATACCAGGTAATAACCGGCGCAAAACAATAACAGGGCAATATTTACTTTAAGTAAAAAAACAAACAGTGCTGGCATGATTTTAAGGTTTATTGTTTTTCAATCAGTTTAATGATCTCTTCCAGATCTTTGGCACTTACCTTTTTCTCTTTGGCAAAAAAAGTAACCAGGTCTTTATACGAGTTTTGGAAGTAATCGCTCACAAAACCGCTCATGAAGCGTTTTTTGTATTCTTCCTCCTTGATGGCCGCGCTATAACGCAAAGAGTTACCCATCTTCTCGCTTTTTAAAAAGCCCTTGCGTTCCAGGTTTTTAATGGTTGATGCCAGGGTGGTGTAGGGTGGCTTGGGCTCGACCATCTGATCCAAAAAATCTTTTATAAAACCAGCCTCACACTGCCATACCGCCAGCATGGCTTCTTCTTCTTGTTTTGATAATTTCTCCATCTCAATTACGATTATTTCGTAAATCTACGAGTATTTCGTAATTATCAAAATATTTTAACAAAATTTAACAGGAAGCCTCACCCTGCCCTATCCAAAGGCTACTGTGTGTACACATCTTTTTGAAATCTTATCACTAACCAAAACCTTGTCATTTCGAATGAGCCTGAGGGGAATTGTGCGCCGGAAGTGAGGAGAAATCTTATAAAAGCGAACATTCGGCCCTGCAAGGCGCATAAGATTTCTCTCGCGCGTCCCGCTCATGCCCCACCTTCGCTCCATCGAAATGACATTTTCTTTTAGTTGGAAAGATGTGTATACACAGTAACTCCAAAGGAGAGGGTTCTAAAAACAAAGCCTCGTAATGCTTTTATGCATCACGAGGCTAATAAATATGCTAATCAAAAACCCTCTCCTTTGGAGAGGATTACTCACAAGTTTATATTTTTATTTTAAAGGCGTTCATGAGGGCTTCGCCGTTTAGGTGAGGCTTCTTAATCTATCTTAATCCCTTTATAATACTCGGCGGCCTGGTAATCTTTCCGTAACGGGAAACCATCCCAATCATCGGGTAGCAGGATGCGGCGCAAATCGGGGTGGCCTTCAAAAAAGATGCCTAAGAGGTCGTAGGCTTCACGTTCATGCCAGTCGGCGGTGCGGTATACGCTGGTGATGCTTTTAAATTCGGGCAACTGATCACTTTCACGATCATGTGGTTTGCTCACTTTTAAGGTAAGCTGTGTTTTATAGGGGATAGATGTTAAATGATAAACCACGCCATAACGGTTGGTTTCATCATTATAATGCATCCCGCTCAGGCTTGCCAAAAAATCAAAATATGTTTTAGGATTATTACGCAGCTCCAGGCACACAGCCGCGATATCATCAGGATTAATCAAAAGCGCGGGTTGTAAGCCGCCGGTTTCTTCGCCTGCAATTACAGCCTCACCAAATTTATTGGTGAGTAATAACTTGATATCGCTAAACATCATGGGGCTAAACGTACTTTTTTCCAGGTCTTTTTATCGGTTCTTTTGTATAGGATGCGGTCGTGCAGGCGGTTTCTCCTGCCCTGCCAAAACTCAACCATTTGCGGTTTTAAAATGTAGCCTCCCCAAAAAGATGGTTTTGGAACATCCTTACCTTCGTATTCAGCCTCTAATTCGGTCATTTTTTGCTCTAACAGGTCGCGGCTTTCAATTTCCTGGCTCTGTGGCGATGCAACCGCGCCTAACTGGCTCAGTTTAGGACGCGAGTGAAAGTATCTTTCAGATGCCTCTTTGGTTAGCTTCTCAATGGTACCTTCAATACGTACCTGGCGTTCCAGTTCGCCCCAAAAAAAAGTGACGGCCGCCTGTGGGTTTTTGGTAAGTTCCTTGCCCTTGCGGCTTAAATAGTTGGTATAAAATATAAAGCCATTGGGGTTAAAACCTTTCAGCAACACAATACGCGCCGATGGCTTGCCGCTTGTAGTGGCGGTAGCCAGTGTCATGGCGTTGGGCTCATGCAATTTTGCGGCTAAAGCTTCGTTAAACCATTGTTCAAACTGGTTTATCGGGTCGCCTTTGGTGTTGTTTTCTTCTAAGGTGGCGGCAGAATAATCCTGCCTTAAGTTTTGTAGTTCCTGCTGATCCATTGTTGCAAACTTACAAATTAATTAATCCGTATATCTTGATAACGATCATTTTCATTTTCGTAATTGAACATATTTTTGCTATGCTTGTTGTATTATTATAAATAAACCTCTATGCTAAGTACTATATCGGCAGCCGCAGGGCGGTTACTTATTTCGGAGCCTTTTATGATGGACCCTAATTTTAAAAGGTCGGTGATCATCCTTACAGAATACTCTGCCGATGGTGCCATGGGCTTTATTTTAAACCACCAGGGCGAATACATGCTGGGCGATGTGCTGCCCGATGTATCCTACTCAGAAATGCCTGTTTATGATGGCGGCCCGGTAGCCCAAAACACCTTGCATTTTATCCACTGTGCGCCCGAAAAAATTGAGGGCGGTATTGAAATAGCTCCCGGCATTTACTGGGGTGGCGACTTTGAACTGGTAAAAAAACTGGTAAGTAACTACCAGCTAAACGATACGGAAATTAAATTTTTTGCCGGCTACAGCGGCTGGACCGCTCAACAGCTCGACGACGAGATACTGGCCGACAGCTGGATAGTATCAGACCATTTTGCCCCCGAAACCCTGTTTAGCAACGAAGAACAAAACCTGTGGAAAGACGTAATCAAAGGCCTTGGCCAGCGCTACGCCCACATTGCCAATTTCCCGGAGGACCCGGCGTTGAATTGAGTTTGCAGTGGGCGGTAGGCAGTTTGCAGGGGATTGTCTGAACCAGGATTTATGAGATTAATGGATTTACAGGATTTTTATCGTCTGATTTAAAATCCTGTAATCGTAAAAATCTGCTTAATCCCGGTTCAGAAACCACATTTTCAAATCTTCAAATTATTCCCTCATCTGCACATCTGAAATCCGCACATCTGCACATTTAAGACTCCATTTCCTTCGCCGATTCCTCTACTTTTTTCTTGAGGTCCTCTTTAAAGTCGATGAGGTTTTTAACAAGGTATTCGTCGGCTGTAGATAGGATCTGCGCGGCCAGGATGCCGGCGTTTTTGGCAGCATTAAGGGCTACGGTAGCTACCGGGATACCGTTTGGCATTTGCAGGATAGACAGAATAGAATCCCAGCCATCAATAGAATTACTTGATTTTACAGGTACGCCTATTACTGGTAAATGGGTTAGCGAAGCCACCATACCCGGTAAATGCGCGGCACCACCGGCACCTGCAATAATAACTTTTATACCACGATCTGCAGCTGCACGGGCATAACTAAACATCCTATCGGGTGTACGGTGTGCCGATACCACGGTAATCTCGTAATTAACACCTAATTCTTTTAAAACATCGGCAGCATCCTGCATAATATGCAAATCAGACTTGCTGCCCATTATAATGGCGACTTTTGCTATTGAGTTCATAGTTGATGGTTCATGGTTCATGGTAAAAAGCCTTAGATTGAATTTCTAAGCGAAGTAATCATTTTCACCAACACCTCGTATTCGTTATATAAAAATTTGAAATTATTGTCTTCAATATATGCTCTCCTTTTCGCTATAAAAAGACAGCTTACTACCTCAATGGCCGATCTTAAGGAATACCCTAAAAACACTTTGAACACAGCCTTGCTTTGCCCTGTTGAACCTTCGGCTATGTTCAGAACTACGGAATCAGCTGCTCGTTTCATTTGCGATGTTAAAACGTAAACCTCTTCTTTAGGAAACGTTTTTGTAAGTTGGTTTACCTGCTCATCTAAATCCATAGCTTTTTGCCATACCTGCAGATCCTCAAATCTAAATGCCATAAAACTATTTTTTATTCAAAATACTATGAACTATTTCCGCAGCTACCATGAACCATGATCTATGAACCATGAACTAACTCACTACTTTCAACGTTTTTTGCACAAATCTCGCCTTTTCAATGGCCTTTTCCCTATCCGCATCAACAATAGTCACATGCCCCATCTTTCTAAAAGGTTTGGTTAAGGCTTTACCGTACAGGTGCACATATACCCCCGGTACATTCAGCACCTTTTCTATTCCTTTGTAAATGGCGGGGCCTTCGTAGCCGGCTTCGCCTAATACGTTTACCATAATGGCGTTGTTAAGACAGGCCGTATCCCCTAAAGGTTGGTTAAATATCGCCCTTAAATGCTGTTCAAATTGCGATACTACGTTACCTTCAATAGTTTGGTGGCCGCTGTTGTGCGGTCGCGGAGCAAGCTCGTTCACCAATATCTTGCCACTTTTATCTAAAAACATTTCAACCGCCAGCAAACCTACAATTTTAAGGCTATCGGCTATTTTGCGGGCAATTTGCTCTGCTTGTTCGTGTACTTCAAAGGGTAATGTGGATGGTGCTATTAAAAACTCCACCAGGTTGGCCTGGGGGTTAAATTCCATTTCTACCATCGGGAAGGTGCTGATATCGCCCTTTTCGTTGCGGGCAACAATTACGCCTATTTCCTTTTCAAAATCTATCCATTCTTCTATCAGGCTCGGTTCTTTGAAAGCACCAGCCAGGTATGAACTATCTATCACTTTATAAACACCTTTGCCATCATAGCCGTCCTTACGCAGCTTCTGGATATAAGGGAATGGAATATAGCTTTGCTGTAACTGCTGCTGCGAATTGATAACCTGGAAATCGGCAGTAGGGATATCGTTTTCTTTAAAGAATTGCTTTTGCAGGCCTTTATCCTGAATAAGCCTGATGATGCGAGATTGCGGGTAAACCAGCACGCCTTCTTTCTCCAACTGCTCTAACGCATCTACATTTACCTTCTCTATTTCGATGGTTAGCAGGTCTACATTTTTGCCGAAATTGTAAACGGTTTCGTAATCGCCAAGAGAGCCTACGGTAAATTCGTCGCAAAGTTTGCGGCATGGGGCTTCCCTATCGGGGTCAAGAATTTTTACTGTAACGTTATAATTTATAGCCTGTTGTATCAGCATGCGCCCTAACTGGCCGCCGCCCAAGATACCCAATTTAAGATCTCCGTAAAATGCTTTCATTTGATAATGCAAGTTTACCGCAAATCTTTCAAAAAGCCTATATCAATTTAGCGTGGCTACGGCTGAGGCGGCCTTGGATTGTTGGGCGTTAAGTTTTTGTAAAAGAAGTAACCCAATACCAGCATAAAGGAAATTACAATAATGATATTGAACGCCATTTCGTTGGCCGGCGTACCGGCCATTGTTGCAACTTTTATAAGGATAGCCACCGGTGCCAAAAAGCATGCAACACCTGCCTTTAGCTTATTAGTTTGAAAACTTGCCGACATGAACAAACCCGGAAATGCAATAAAATTTAAAGGGATATTGAATAACAGGCTGCTTAAAACAATCACCTGTATGGCTTTCAAATCTGTTGTTGAAGCGTTAAATATAAAGGACCAGGCAGTTGCCAAAACAATAGTCAACAAAAAAGAGAAGATATAAGTTCTTAAAAGCAATTTCCCCAATCCCATAATACGTTGTAAAAATATAAGCTGCGCAAGTTTACAAAATCAATTATGAAAAATGCGTTAAGATGCCAAAACCTACGGGATTATATCCAGGCTGGTTTTTTAGGTGTACCGGACTACTTCCGCTTCTTAACCGCCAGGTAGTAAAACACGGCACGAACAACTATAAATATTACGCCGGTAAGCAGGTAAACGGCTTTGTCTGCCGGCGGCAGCTTGAAGGTTAAAGCAGTGATAATAAATACTACCGGTCCGGCAAAATAAAGCAGTAAGCGCACAATAAGATTGTTCCAATAGGCGGCATTAACCAGGAATAATGAGGGTAGCGACATAATGAAGATGATGATGTTGAGAAATAAGATCCCTTCAAATATTTGGGGCAGCGCATGTGTGTAGTCAATGCCCTTTTGCGCAACAGCGTAGTAAATACTGCTGGCGGCGATAGATAATATTACCGAAAATATAAATGCTTTAAAAAGCGGCCTGGCTAATCCTTTCATAATGTATTAATTAAAAACAGAGCGATAAGGCGTCTGTAAGATCGGTGCAAATTAATGGAACTGACAGCACAAAGCGTTAATATCAATGTCACAATTTACCTTCATGATTGTTTATCAGCTTAACTACAAACCGCAAAACGTTTACCTTTGCGCGTTTTTTAACTAATAATACTTCTATGAAAACCAAAATAGCAGTTGCCAATGGCGATGGCATCGGGCCCGAAATTATGCAGGCCGTTCTTCGTGTTTTTGAGGCCAATAATGCACCCCTTGAATATGAATTTGTTGAAATGGGTAAATCTTATTTTGATGCAGGCCACTCAACCGGGATGACCGACGCGGCTAAGGCCACCATCGAAAACCTGGGTTTATTATTTAAAGGCCCTATGGAAACCCCTAAAGGCAAGGGTGTTAAAAGCATTAACGTTACCGCCCGCAAAGTATGGAACACCTATGCTAACCAACGCGATTTTCGCACCCTTAATGGTGTTGATACTGTTTTCTCTAAAGCAGGCATCCCCATTAATTTAACCATCATCCGCGAAAATATTGAGGATACTTACGGAGGCATCGAGCACTTATTAACTTACGACGTAGCCGTTGGTCGTCGTATTATTACGCGCCCCGGATCTGAGCAGGTTATCCGTTACGCCTTTGAGATGGCACGCCGCAAAGGGCTTAAAAAGTTAGCCTGTGGCCATAAAGCCAACATCATGAAGCTTACCGATGGTTTGTTTTTAGAAGTTTTTCAACAGGTAGCTAAGGAATATGCCGAGATTGAAGCAACGGACATTATTGTTGACGACCTATGCATGAAACTGGTTACCCGCCCAGAAACTTTCGAGGCTATTGTGTTAACTAACCTGCAAGGCGATATCGTATCTGACCTTTGCGCCGGTTTGGTTGGTGGTTTGGGTTTCGCGCCATCGGCAAATATTGGCGATAACATATCTATTTTTGAAGCGGTGCATGGTACCGCGCCGGATATTGCGGGCAAAGGCATTGCCAACCCTACTGCGTTATTATTATCAGGCATTTCAATGCTGCGCTTCCTGGGCTTCTCAAAAAACGCGGCCGATATCGAGAACGCGTTGCTTTACACTTTAGAGCAAGGCGTACATACCGGCGATTTTGGGGATAAGGCTATCCCATCATCAAACACCAACGCCTTTACCGATGCTATTATAGCTAACCTGGGCCGTGTACCTGCTGGTGGCGGCGTTTACAGCAATCCTGATTTTGAAACCAAGGAGCAAAAAATTCAGCCCCTAAAAAATAAACTTACTGCCACCAAAAACATTAGTGAAGAAATGGTTGGGGTAGATGTTTTTGTTGAGTCAAAAATTCAGCCGGCTGCTTTGGCCGAGCTTGCCAAAACTGTTTTAACCGATAATTTTGAACTGGTGATGATCTCTAACCGTGGTACCCAGGTTTGGCCTACAGGATCAATCTATACCGAACTGGTGAACGAATACCGCGTACGTTTTGAAAAGAAAACCGACCGCACCGTAACCCAAAAAGAACTGCTGCACATTGCCGCTGATTTTTCTGAACATATAAAAGTTTGCTCTGCCGAATTCCTGATGAAATTCGACGGCAAAATAGGATATACTTTGGCGCAGGGGCAATAATACACACGAATTTTTCTAATTTTTTGTACAATTTCACAAATTTTTTGCCTGTGGTTTTGCCACGGGCTTTTTTATGATCTTAAATTAATTCGCGCAGATATATTCAGCCATAACCTATTGAACCCTAAGAAATTCAAATCCGCCCCCATTCGTGAAATTCGCTAAAATTCGTCTCTATTCGTGTTTATCCCATTCGTGAAATCCGCTAAAATCCGTGCCCGATTCGAGTCCATTCAAAACATTTTCTGTAATTATAAGTTATAACATATACAATAAACGATAATTAAACAACTAAAAGGAAATAATATCAGATAAACTGCTACTCATTTACAATCTATTTACAAACAACAACAAAAGAAAGATGAACATGAAAAAGTCAGTTTTAATTGCCGTTGCATCATTAACTATCGGATTATTTTCGACTAATGCTTTTGCACAAACCCAGCAACAGGATACTACTAAAGCCGCTGCCCCTGCAACTGCTCCGGCCGCTCCTTCTGCAGCAACCAGCGATGTTGTTGGCGTGTTAAGCAGCACCACAGATTTTGCCCCATTTGCATTAGCAATAAAAACCGCCGGACTTGAACCTAATTTAAAAACGCCAGGTCCGTTCACCGTTTTTGCCCCAAATGATGTAGCATTTAGCAAAGTACCAAAACCAACTATGGACGATTTAATGAAAGACCAGGGTAAACTGGCCAAGTTGTTAAAATACCACATAGTTTCCGGCAAATATACCAAGACCGATATTATTAAAGCGCTGAGTGCCGGTAAAGGAAAAACCACACTGAAAACAATTGATGGCGACACCCTTACCCTATCGGTAAATGATAAAAGTAATTTACAGATTGCCGATGCAAAGGGCAATGTTGCCTTGGTGATCTCGTTTGATACCATGGCATCAAATGGTGTTATTCACGGTTTAAATGGCATATTGATGCCGCAGTAACTTAAGATAGGTTATCATATCGGTTAACTTCAGCATCTTATACCACTGTTAAAGTGCGCTAAGATGCCGGAGTAAAACCGGCAATTGTTAATCAATTTTAAATCCAGGAGGTTCGGTAGTAAAATACCGGGCCTTTTTTATTGACGATTTATTTTGCTCCCCATTGGGCACAGGTTAATTTATAAACCAGCAGTTCATCAATGGTTTCGGTGTAAGTAAAACCATGCAGTTCAAGCAACTTTACAGATGGTTTATTGTCGGGCGATAAGCATGCCGTCATCGCATCCAGCTGCATGGTTTCAAATCCGTAGGCTATTACCTTATCTACGGTTTCCGTCATCAGGCCCTTGCCTTGCTCGGCGGGCAGCAGTTCATAACCAATTTCGGCGGTAGCGGCATTATAATCAAGGTTCCAAAAACAAATGTTGCCAATGAGTTTACCGGTACTTTTTAGTTCGATAGTCCAGTAAACACCTTTTCTTTCTTTCCAATCCAACTTACGCGAATCTATGAATTCAAGCACGTGTTGAAGCGTTTGCGCCGAACTACGGCCTATAAAGCGGTTAATTTCTTCGTTATTACGGATGCTTAGCAATTGTTCACCATCTACTTTGGTCAATTCCCTGCATACCAAGCGATTAGTTTGTAATACAGGAAACTCTGTTGATGGAAATTGTATCGACATTATTTTTTTGGAGATAATTTGGCTGCCCAGTATTTTTTATCGGCCACAAGTGCTATTGGCAAACCTATACAGATAATCAGGATCAATAAACCGGTTAAGGCGGTTTGGATCCTAACATGGTGATAGCCTATTTTACTGAGCGGCAGTACAATTAAATTCATTACCAGCCAGGCAATTATTCCGTACATAACACCTACCAAATACTTATTGCGCAGCAATTTATCAAAGTAGCCATACAACAGGTAAAATGCCATAGTGAACGCGAAAGCGATAACGTAATGAAAAATAATGCCCGCTACCACCATTTCGTTACCGCCGTTCATGGCTGCCTGCCCAAAGGCCCCGTACGCGATGAACTTGAAGATAATGCCGGTCACAATCTTTTTGTTGATGACGTAACTCCATATAATGGCCGCCATGGCATCAAGGGTGCCGGTTACAAAGCCAAGCCATAAAATGGTAAGGATGGCGTTCTTACGGTCGGGTATGATAGTGTTTGTAGCCATAACGATGGGTTTTACGGTATAAAGTTATACTTTTTACAAAAAATAAGGTATTGTGGTGATTTATTTACGGTTCTCAAATAATCTGTACTAACCGATGCTTATTTTTATAGGGTGAATACCATTGAGGTGCCGCAGCTGCTAAGCAAAAAACTATACCGTAAACTGGTTTTTAAACCCGATGGCTTAACTATTGAAAAACCTAACAGCTTTACCCCAACTAATTTTGTGTATATAAACAATATCGCCGCCCAAAACATGCTGGCCTTTAGATATGGCATCACCTGGACAAGAGGATACAAATTCGTGTTCGGTCGCCAGTATTTTGTGGAGATCAGGAACGATGAAGAAAGCGTTTGCCGGATAAAACTGGGGAGTTATTATGGCATTCGCAAAGATCTTTACGGCCAGCTTTGGAACGATATTATCCACCAGCTTTGGAAAAACTATTTTGTAAACATCTATAACTACTATTACGATCTATATAAAATTCACCAAACATTTGAGCTTTGCGGCATCAGCTTCCATTTTGACGGGATCGGCTGGGACACGCAAAACATTTTAACCTGGGACGAGATTGCCATAAGCAGCTATTATCATTACTACATGATCTACAACCGCCACAACAAAGCCCAACGCAAAAGCCGCAGCTTTGCCAACGATTGGAATGCCGTGATCCTGCAGGTGCTATTGAAAGAAATTGTGAAAGAACGGAACGTTTTACAAAGTTAAAATCTGGCACCATTGCCCTGCTATTTTCCTGTTATCTGCACAAATAGGCCATTTTTCGCCACTTAACACCGCTTGGTCTATTCAAAAAACAGCCACAAATACCATTTTCGAAAGCTTTATCAAAACACAACTCCCTAACATCAAACAACTTAAAACGACAACACCATTATCTTGATATTTTTTTTGCTCACCCATCTCAAATTTATATATTTGCCGCCACTAAAAAACGACTGCGATAATTATCACTGTCATTTGAAGTAAAAAACACCAACGCGAAAGTAGCTCAGTTGGTAGAGCACGACCTTGCCAAGGTCGGGGTCGCGAGTTCGAATCTCGTCTTTCGCTCCAAAGCCTTCTTTGTATCAGGGAAGGCTTTTTTTATTGCCTCTCGTTATAAAAAACGCCCAAACATTCAGTCGGAAAAGTATTTTGTTTTGTATTTTATGATCTCGATATTTCAATATCTTTATTGATAATTTAAATTATGGGTCACGGATTTTATGATATTACCCTTTATCGTCGTTCTGACAATAGCGACAATAATACCTTTGCTATGCAAAACCATCTTATCTCCGATTTATATATCGATTTTCTTGACGGTTACAAACCAAAAGGCACTACGAGAATTTCGGCCGATATTGGAAATGAGGATTACAACAGAGGGTATTTCGGAAGTATTTTAAGTGTTGAAGTTGCTTTTGACGAGAAAGAATATCAGCTAAGCTCACCTGACCAACAGAATAAAATTATACTGGACACTATACACAGGATAGCCGTTTTTTGTTCAAAAAGATACGGATGGGATAAAGCTGTTTTTGACCAAGCCTATAGCAAAGTCATTGAATGTGGGTATATCTATAAAAAGGAGCTGAAGAAAAAACACTCAAAAGACAGAAAGCATCAAGCCTCATTACTACTGGAAAAAGACGGACATTCGGATACGGTTTCGGTGAACTTTTATAATTCAAAAGGTGATCTTTTGAAAACTGTACAATTGCTTAAATCTTTTCGTCATGAGCTATTCTATGGTAAAATAACAGCTAACCATAAATGGTTTAGCAATCTTGACTTTGGTATCCATATCAAAAATCGCCAGGTTACTATTAAAGCTTCACTTGAAAAACAGGCTGCCGAAACAGTGATAACCCCCATTGCTAATACACCCGAAGAACTGGAGGGATATTTAAGACGAATAACTTACCGGAAATTCACTAATCAGCTTGATTTTGCTAAGTGGGCAAATCAATAGCATTTTGCGTTTTTACAAATTTGGATTCTTCCGAAAGAAATCCGGTACTTTGGTAAAAATCAAAACCAATGAATATACCTGCCAACGATATACTGATTACCAAAGCCGAAGCCTTTAAGCTACTACATGCGCAGCCAGGAATTTTTGTAGTACCCAACGCCTGGGACGCTGGCTCGGCAAGGGTTTTGGAAACCATGGGTTTTAAAGCATTAGCTACCACCAGTGCCGGCCTTGCTTACACGTTGGGTAAACCAGATGGGCATGCATCCATCACCCGCGAAGAAACATTGCAAAACGCGCGAAGCATTGCAAACGCGGTTAGCTTGCCTGTATCTGCCGACCTGGAAAACGGCTTTGGCGATACACCTGAAATGTGTGCCGAAACGATACTGCTTGCAGCTAAAACCGGCATCGTCGGCGGGTCAATTGAGGATGCCACCGGTAACCCTGCCAATCCTATTTACCCATTTGAACTGGCTGTTGAAAGAGTAAAAGCTGCTGTAGCGGCGGCAAAAAGCCTGCCCTATCCGTTTATGCTGACCGCCCGGGCCGAAAATCTGATCCATGGCCGACCTGATTTAAACGATACCATTAAACGACTGGAAGCTTTTGCCGACGCAGGTGCTGATGTGTTATTTGCTCCCGGACTTAAAACCGCGGCGGAAATAGCCGCCGTTGTAAAAGCCGTAGCTCCCAGGCCTGTAAACGTGGTAATGGGCTTATCCGGCACCAGTTTTTCGCTCCGCGAATTGGAGGATATTGGCGTAAAGCGGGTTAGTGTAGGATCATCGCTGGCCCGTGCAGCTTATGGAGCATTCTTTAAAGCAGCAGAGGAAATTATAGCCCCGGGCACTTTTGCATATGCTAATGATGCAAAGCCTTACCCGGAACTGAATAATTTATTCAAATCCTATAACTCCTGATCTTTTATGCCATTACAAAACCGTGTTGACCCTAAAGGGAATATCATCAGCACGCCGGCCCGTGGCGCATGGCTGGGTAACCGGGGTGTAATTCATAATGCGCAGCAGCAAATAGTGCGGCCATTTAAGGTAAAAGCATGGATCATTTGCGCGCTACAGTTCAGGGGACGGCACCGGGAGGTAATGATGCCAGACCGCTGGACCGAACTTTTCTTTTTAGACGAAGCCACCGCGTTTTCGGCCGGGCACAGGCCATGTTTTCAATGCCGATACCAGGATCATCAGCGTTTTAAAACCGCCTGGCTTAATGGTAACCCTGAATATGGTTTTACCCACAAAACCCCGATCAGCGAAATAGATAAGATAATCCATGCAGAACGGATAGCTAAGGGCAAAAAAGTAACGTTTGAAGATCAGATCCAAAACTTGCCAACCGGCAGCTTTATCGAAATAAACGGTGAGCCTTATTTGGTGACTGATAAGCAAATTTACCATTGGACGCCTTTCGGCTACCAAGATGCTCTACAACTCCCCGAAAACGAAACGGTTACCGTGCTAACGCCCAGATCTATCGTTAAAGCTTTTGGGGCAGGTTATATGCCGCAACTAGGCGTATCGGAAAGTTTTTAATTTTTTCTGGCCCCGCCAAAAAATCGCACGAACCTTTATCAGTAGCGCTGCCGTACAAGTAGGTAGTCATGTTAATCCTCAGTCATGATTTATCTAACCATTTTTATCATATTACTTACTATACACAATTAGCGGTCATTAAACATTGGTATCGCCGGGCTTATCTGGAACCTCATTTTTTGCCGCCGCAATTGCTTTTGCTTCGGCAACACCGTTTTCTGGGAAAAGCAATTGTATTTCTTTTTGCGACTGGGCTATTTCAATACCTTCTTTATTAAATGCCAGGTAAATTTCACGCATCACATTACTTTTTAACCTCGACCAGTTGCCTATATCAGCGGCCCAGAACAACACACGAAATTCTACCGCACTATCGCTAAAGTTGTTTAAAAATATGGCAGGCGATGGGCTTTTCATGATATCGGCATGGTCATTAACTATTGTCAAAAGCAGATCCTCTACTTTAACAACATCTGACCCGTAAACTACACGCATAACGATTTCAACCCTCCGGTTATTATTGGTCAATGTCCAGTTAACAACATGCTGCGAAATCAAATCCCCGTTAGGTACAATCAGTTCTGATCCGTCGCCGCATTCTATTTTACTTGATCGGATACCAATTTCCTTAATTGTTCCTGACTTGCCGCTTACTTCAATAATATCGCCTACCTGTACCGGTTTTTCAAAGGCAAGTATTACCCCCGATACCAGGTTATTTACAATATTTTGCAAGCCAAAACCAATACCTACGCCCAATGCACCTATAATAATTGTTACCCTATCCATTGGGATACCCGCGGCGGTTATCGCCACAAAAAAGCCTACAACAAATACCGTTAACCTGATGAGTAATATAGACGACCTTGTTTTTTTTGCTTGTGGGGTAAGCTTTGTTTGCTGGCCGGCAAAATCATAAAAATAGCTTATTACCCGCGCCAGTAAGCCCGAAAGCCAGATAACTATAATAAACACCAATACACTGCGAAAAGTGAATGCGGTACTGCTAAACTGGTACGGATGGTTTAAAAAATCATTTATGGTATCGTACAGGTAATCATCGATGGTTAAATTTTTTGCCAGGGCTAAAAGCCACAATACTGACGTTATTTTTATTAAAACCCCTTTGAATTTTTTCTGAACAACCTTAAAATCGATATAGGATATAAAGTTTTGGCTATTAACCGTTTTGTTGGCCTCCAGCTGCAGAAAAAGGCTTTCCATTAAAATTTGTACCACCAGGTAAAAGCCCATGGCCAGGCATAAATTTAATGTTGCCGATACCCCTGTTATTTTTGCCAGGCTAAACCTGCCAAACACATTTAATAAAACCGAAACCAACTGCAGCCCGATAAACACCCGTACTATTATCCTTAAGTGTGGCGGATATCCATCTGCTGATAATTTCAAAAGTTTGGCAAACTTTACCGAAAAGAAAATAACGTAGCACGATAACAGCAGCAGTACAACACGGTCAAAGTCGGTATTGAGGATCAATAGACTGCTAAACGCGAAAATAACAGCAGAGCCGAAAAGATGAGTCCAGAATTTGTATAAAGGTTTTGGCCACACATCTTTAATCAAAAAGCCAATAACCGCCACTGTAATAAGCAACATAGTGTGCAGGAACACCTGTGTAGCATGATCATAAAAAAATGGCGCGAGCACACTAATAACAATTATAGCAGATAGATATGGATGTTTTACCACATAGCTGGTTTCATCAACTATTTTTTGATGCATATCTCCTGTTTTGGAAACTTTGCGCCGGCTGTTCATGATCCAGCCTAAAAAGGCCAGCAACAAAAATATGGTGATGAAATGCCCCGTATAATTTGATTTATTCGTCAAAAAATAACGGAATAACCGGGAATTAAGCTTATAGCTGCGGGCAACCGCGGTATCAAGCCGCTGCGGACTTCCCTCTTTATGTATGTTCCAGATGTAGCCGTACTCGTTATTCAGGGCTTTAAGTGTAAACTCATGGATCTTCAGATCTATCTTATCGTCAACATCAATCAACAAAATGGTTAATGACGATACACGGTTTTCCAACAATCCAATCCTAATGATAGCCTTTTCCGTGCTATCCTCAAGGCCTTTCCACTTGCGTTCCAGGCTTTGTACCTGTATAAAGCTTTTCAATCTTAAACTGCTATCAGCGGGAGCGGTTCTTAAAACGGTATCTTTTTTAAAATCGGCAATATCTGAACGGATCTTGTCAAGCTGGTTGTTGTAGGCTGTTAATTGGTCTTCCCATGAGTTTAGCTGATCTTTCAAATGATCAACCATTCCCCTTATTGATACCAGAAACCCCATAGTGGTGGAGTTGCCGATGGCTTTACGCATTAAAGCCATGCGTTTTTCTAAAGCAGGCAACTGCTCGCTGATATCTAAAGTATCAAACCCGCGGGCAAGATCTGAATTGGTTTCTACATAGGCCGATGTGTAATCCTCAATTTTACCCAGCAGTATATTTACAGAACCATCAGAATGCCTGAACGACCGGATAACAGAATCCCTTTGTAACACCCTTTCCCGTAAGGAATCCCTTAAAGTATGGTGCACCTTTTTCTTCTTAGCTTGCGCAAATGAATTTTGGCAGGGTATCAAAAAAAACAATGCAATAATAAAAATGACAAACAATTTCAATCTTTCAGACATCGGTATAATTTTATAAGGGAGCGTCATTAAACGGTTAAACAAGTATCAAATTACTTAAGACTAATGCAAAGCTAATGATAATAGTGTGTTACCGTAAAACGGCTTAAAAGCTTTGTTATAAGAAGTGGGTTTATGCACTAAAAGCAAGGCGCAAAACACCCCTAATTTGTCGCTATTTATCTTTTTAATTCCTCCGATTAAAAATACATTTGTGTTAAAGACCTCAACACTTAAAAACCTATAACAATGGAAATGCTAAAAGATTCAATCTTCTGGGCCGAGATACCTGTTACTGATTTTGATCGTGCCAAGCAGTTTTACAGCACGATATATGATTATGACATGCCCGAAATTATGATGGGGCCAAACCGCATGGGCTTTTTATTGCATGAACGTGGTGTGGGCATAGGTGTGGCCATTGTACAGGGTAAAGGGTATACCCCATCAAAAGACGGCGTTAAAATTTACCTGAATGGCGGCAGCGACCTTGCATTGGTGCTAAACCGCGTTGAAAAAGCCGGGGGCAAAATTATTATGCCCAAAACGCAAATCTCGCCCCAGTTTGGCTGCCTGGGCGTATTTGAGGATACCGAAGGCAACCAGCTTTCCATACATTCGCCCCAATAGTTACATTTTCAATTTAAGTTGAAAACATAGCTCCACGAGTTTAGCAAAAGCGTAACTCGCGGGAGCTTGACAGCTTGAATTACCTATCTAAATTTAATCTTAATTTAAAGAGGTATCCTTTGGTTATATTTTTAAGTTATTTAACTTTATGAACAATCTTAACCAATAACTATGAGAATATTAACTGAACCCATCGGGAGCATCCCCCGCCCGGTTTACTTGCAACAAGCCATGACCGCCTTTGCCGGCGGCCAAATTCAACAAACCGAATTAGAAAAACTTTTTGACAAAGCCACCCAGGAAACCATCAAAGAACTGGAAGCCACTGGATCGCCGGTGATATCTGATGGAGAGCAATCAAAACCCAGTTTTGTAACCTACCCCATGCAGGGCTCTAAAAACTTTGCTGCCGATGGTGTGGTAATTCCTTTTGCCGATGGGCATACCCGTCAGCTGCCTAAACTTACCGCCGGTCCGTTTCACTACACCACCTTTGCAAACAGCTACCTGCAAAAAGCCAAACAATATTCGTCTTTGCCTATCAAGCAGGCGGTGATCTCCTGCTCGGCAATGAGTTTACTTTATCCTGGAGAGGGAATTGACGGCTATACCCGAGACCAGTTCCTGGCCGACCTTGTGAATGACGCCGCTTACGATATCAGATCATGCTTAGATAGCGGCGCCTACAACGTACAAATTGATTTTACCGAGGCCCGCCTTGCTATAAAGTTAGATCCCAGCAAACAATTGTTATCTGCTTTTATCGACCTCAACAACCAGGTATTAGACCGGTTTACTACCGAAGAACAAAAAAGAATAGGTGTACACACCTGCCCTGGTGGCGATCATGATTCAACCCATAGTGCCGATATTCCATACTCTGAATTATTGCCATTGCTATTTAAACTGCACGCCGGTAACTTTTATATGGAATATGCCGCCGAAAAGGACAAAACAGCTGTACTTCAATCTATCAAAGAAAACCTGGGTGCCAATCAGCGCATCTTTCTGGGTGTTACCGATGTGCTTAACCCACAGGTGGAAACAGCAGGGCAAGTAAGTGACCTGATCTTAGAAGCAGCAGAGATCATCCCCGTTAACCAATTGGGCACTGCAGACGATTGCGGTTTCTCCCCTTTTGGCGATGACACCAGCACAGCACGTGAAATTGCTTTCGCCAAGATTCGGGCACGCATTGAAGGCACTAAACTGGCAGAACAGATACTTTCAAAATAGTCAATTACTACTCTTTTTTTTATACAACTGCCTTACCTAGCTGCCGCGAGTTTAGCAAAGCGTACTAGAGCCTCAAATAATTTAAGTTTCCAACTTAAACTATTTGAGGCTCTTTATTTTTACAATTCCCTTACCCAAATATTCCTGTAACTTATCGGCTCACTTTTATCGCCATGGGCCTGTAGCTTGATGGGTTCTTTGCCGTGTTTACGATACTCAGGCTGACCGATGTACGGGGTATCGCCTTTTAGGGCGGTATTGTTTTGAACCAGCACACCATTGTGCAACACGGTGGCACGGGCGGCAGATTTCAGGCTGCCATCGTCATTAAAACGCGGGGCTGTCCAAATCACATCGTAATACTGCCATTCGCCGGGTTTGCGGCAGGCATTGGCCAACGGTGGCGATTGCTTGTATAAGCTGCCTACCTGGCCATTCACATAAGTTTTGTTGTTGTAATTATCTAAAACCTGCAATTCATAACCGCCTGCTCCCCAAGGCAAGGCCGCCAGGAAAATCCCGCTGTTGCCACGGGCCTGCCCGCTGCCGGTAATATTTGAAGGGATGCGGTACTCAATATGCAGCTGAAAATCCTGGAATTTACGTTTGGTTTGGATATCGCCGGCGGTTTTATCTACCGTGATTATATGATCGGCCACTTTCCATTTATGGGTTGATGTAGAATCATTAGTAGCTACCCATTCATCCAGATTTTTACCATCAAACAAAATTATAGCATCAGATGGGGCATCGCCCACGTTTTTGGCTGGGGTAACGATGGGTGGTACCGGGGTATAATACTCGGTATCTTCGGGTTTGGCTTTTTCCTGCGCTTTCGCGGTGATGGCGCTGCCAGCCAGCAGGGCGGCAAATATTAAAGTGTAATTCCTTTTCATCATTTTAATTCTATATCGTTAACAATCTTTTACTTAGCCAGCGATTTGATCCAGAGCGCTATTTTACGAGCTTCCTCTTTAGGTACCTGTGGCATTGGCGGCATTGGTGTTGAATAATCCGGCCAGTGCTCGGGTTTAGGGCTATGGATTAGTTGCACCAGTTCATTCACACTGTACTTTCTTTTGGCAACATCTATATAAGCAGGCCCAACCTGGCGCTTGTTGGCGTTATGGCACGATAGGCAGGTATTTTTAACCAACAGTGGTTTCACTTCGTCAAAAGTGGGCACCGCGTTTGTTGCCGCTACTGCTTTTGCTGTAACTCCTTTTGCCAATGCTCCTTTTTTAGCTACAGACGCAACCGCCGCTTTTGTTTTGGCTGAATTAAGGGTACTCACTTCGCTCATAGAAAGTTTTTGCCCTTCGGGGATGTTGTTTAGCGTGTAGTAGGCCGTTGGGTGAACCAGGTTAAAATAGTTTTCCTTATCGCGCACGCCATCCAATGTAATGGTATGGATGTAATACCGGCGCAGGTTATTAACGATCAGCCTTGCCCTTAAACCATCTTCAGAAACCTTTACACCTGCTATAGGGCATTTTTCGGTATTTACGGGCGGACTGCCGTACACGGCCTGGTATTTATAGATGTAGCTTTCAATTGAATATGAAGCTATATCCTCGGCTACCTTTTTATCAACCGGCTTGGTAAATTCTATTTCAAAACCATCGGGCATGGCACGGATGGCGCACATTTCAAACGGTACTTTATTGTTCCATACCAAACGTTGCAGGCCCATGGTAGCATCACCTGCCGATCCCCAGCCCCGGTTGGTTTCACCTGCTGCAAGCGAACCATCCGGTAACCAGGCCAGCCTGATCACGCCCGACTGGAACCCACTCCTGAAAGCCCACGCCGCGCCCTGGTATTCACCGTTCACCTTCTCTAAAAAGATGCGGTCAAGCATGCTTTGCCCCTGGTCGCACACCAGCAGCTGCCCGCCGAAGGGGCCAAAAGCATCCTGCGGGATCTTTACAATTTCGGAATTGGAGATGCCCAGTATGCCATGCGGCAGCCACACTACCGGCAGGGTTAATTCCGGGATTTCCTTTTTGGCCTCAAACTCGGTTTTAAACTTTTCGTTAACAATATCCTGGGGTTTAAAGGGCTGGCCATCTTTGTCAAATTCAATCCGTGGGTTATTTTTGGCGAAGAACTGTTCGGAGGTTAATTTGAGCGGAGAGTTTGGCAAATTAGTCCAAACCAGGCTTGATGGATGCCCCATGAACGCCCCTTTCTTCACCTGCATAATACTTCCCGAACCTACCCAGTCGCCCTGGTTATCACTGTACCATAACTCGCCGTCAATCATACTGATACCGCAAGGTGACCGCATGCCCGCCGCCCATGGGGTTACCGTACCATCCTCTTTGATATTGAGTGTCCAGCCGCGGTAAGGCACAAAGCTTTTAGGATGCCACCAATCCGGTGGGAAGCCAAGGTTGAGGGTTACAAAAAAGGAACCATCGGGCGCTATTTTAGGGCCGAAGCTATACTCATGGTAATTGCCAGATAATGGCCAGGCGTAAATTGTTTCAAAAACATCGGCCTTACCATCCATATTGGTATCGGTAAGTTTGGTGAGTTCGCCCCTTTGCACAACGTATAGCGAGCCATCTTTATAAGCCGCGCCCAACACCTCATGCAGGCCCGACGCGAACTTGCGGAAAAATGGGTGCTGAGCGCTGGGGTTCTCTACCATAAAAATATCGCCGCGACGGGTAGTTACGGCCAGCGTTCCGTTGGGTAAAGTGCATAAACCGCCAACTTCCAGTATGGTACCCTCGGGCGCTGGAATCTTCATGATCTTGAAAAAGTCATCCTCCTTTGGCGATTCGGCCTGGGCGTAGGTATTTTGGGGATTGGCCGAGAGCGCGGCAGCTGTTAACGCGATGAATAACGCGCCCTTGTTTATCATTTGTTTTATAGTGTATATCATGATGCAGGCAGCTTAAAAGATAATAGAATAGGTTAATTTTTGCTTGATGGGGATAATCAGTTCCTGTTTGCCCCCGGCATCCCGCAGAATTGGCTTAGCCCCGCCCGCGTCATCAATGCGGATATAATATGATTTATCATCAACAGTGTATAAGCCATTCCCTAAAGCTTCGATATTATTGGCTGTAACCACATGCACAAACAAACCATCGACCGGATTTTGAACGGTAATCTGTCGGCTGATGCCCTGCCCGCCATCTATAACCACGCTGGCATCGTTCACCATCGAACCATAAACCATGTACCTGAAGGTAGGCTGCCCTGCATTATCTAACATATATCCCTTGGGTTTATACCAGGTACCTGCGGTATCCGGCGACCACACGGCCTGCTCACTGCTTAATTTTTCGATAGATGGTACGGGTTTGCCTAAATACATTACAGAACCGGCAACGCGTGATGAGCCGTCGCCACGATCATGCCACATGGGGGTGGCATCAAGGAAGCCGCCACGCCAAACCTGCACAATCATACCTTTATCCAAATCGAAAGTGTAATGAACCAGCTTTGGACTCCCAACGTTTACACCATGCGTAACCCTGATGCCACCCGGCAAATCGCTAAAGCTGCGCAGGATGGTATTTTCTGTAGCATTAATCAATATCGGATCAACCGGATCATTATTGCTCACATTGGCATCACTCAATAGATACTCCCTAACACCTGGACCCGAAACCGTAAGCCCCAAAGCAGGTTTAGCCCAATCAACCGTTTTGGCGTAAACTATATCAAAGGGATGCTCGCCGGCGGTAAGCTGAATTTTACCTTCGCCCCTGTTGTCGGCGGTAACTGCATCGGCACCATTGATGCGGAAAACCCCTTTACCTCCGGGTACGCTTAATTTAAACACATATTCGCCCGCCCCGGTTACCTTAATGGTACCAGTGTAGCGCATTAAAAAGTCATTGCTTAATTTGCCCTGGTTTGATGATAGTATGGTTGAGTTTCCTTCAGATTCGGGTTTAAGCGTTTTATAATCCGGATTTGTTAGCGCGCCGCCCTTGTAAACCGAGTATTTAAGATTGGCTAACTCGGGATGCGGCTTATCATAGCTTGTAATGGAAATATTCCTAAAGGCAACCGCCCCATGGTCGCCCTGGATGCGGAGCGGGCCAGCCGTGGTTTCTTTGCTATCCATAGCGCCGCGGGTTGGCCCGGCCAGTTCCACGTTATCCTGTATCAAAACGCCATTCAGCCAAACGTAAATCACCTTGGCATTAGCTATCTTTTGGCCATTGGCGTCAAAACGCGGTGCCTGGAACGAGATTTTCATGTGCTGCCACAAGCCCGGTGCGCGGCTGGCGTTTTGCCTTGGCGCGTGGCCATCATAGCCTTGCTGCCCATCTGGTTTGCTATCGTCCCAGCGCTCGTAAATACCGCCGTTATCGCCCGATTTGGGATTAACCACACCCCAGCTATCCAATAGCTGAATTTCATACCTCCCCTGCAAATAAATTCCCGAGTTTGATCCTTTGGCCACCAGGTAATCCAGCTCGATATCTACATCGCCATACGTGCTTTTGGTGTAAAGGTCCTTTGCACCTTTTTTGCCGGGCAAGTTTACCAGGATGCCATTGCCATCTTTAGTGGTTAAAACCTCATCCTGCAACAGATCGGCCTGTACACCGGTGGCTAATTTCCAGTTTGATGATGGCTCCTGGAAAAAGGAAAGATCGGTAAGTGGTACGCTGCTTTGCGCCAGGAGTTTTTGACCGCCCAACAAGCAAACAAACATCACCAAAGCACCTTTACCGCTAATTTTTATAGTGGGATACTTCATAAAAAACATGCTTCTTTAATTATAATATGGTTTAAATGGGATAAGGGTTTATAACGCTTATCCTGCGCAATTTAATAATTTATAACAATCGATTGCGTAATTATTGTTAATAATTGTGATACGATGCTTTGCGCGTTTTATCAATTGAGGTTTATGGTTCTTTTATTCCCCCTATCATCAAAAATAACCACACTCTTCACCCTATCGCCAACCTGGATAAACCTGGCCGATTGAGATAAAAACGAATTGCCGTAATAAAACTCTTGCCGGGCTGTTTTACCGTCCTTGTAAGTGATTAAAGCATAAGCATCCTGCTCGCCGACTGGTATGTTTTTTATTCGGGCGTTCATTTTAAATACTTTTAATGAATCTTTATTCTGGCTGGCAGCTAACAGCATATGCCCGCTGTTATCGCGCAGTTTTACCAGCGCCTTACCATTACCGGGGATATAAATGCCACTTTGCAGTATGCTCATTGGTTTAAAGCCGCCCTTACCGTCGCCTTTCAGCATAAGCCCATTCAAAGCGTCATAACGGCCAATGGATACATCGGTGCCATAGTCGTTGCCGTTTATCACCACATCCAGGTTGCCGTCGCCGTCAAAATCACCGGTTTCCATACCGTTCAGTACCGATACCTGGGCTTCAATGGGTAAAGGGATCATGGTGAATTTGCCATTGCCATCGTTACGCAGGTAGCATGATTTAAGCATATTGGCTTTAAGCCTGATAGCCCCTTCCATTTGTTCGGGCGATAGTACATCGCTCATGGTAGCCGTTGCGTACGATTTATAGTTCTGGAACTTTTTCTTCATGCTGATCATCTGCTTCAGCAAATCCTCGCGCCCCACTGAAGGAAACTCCTTTTTATCCCCATCCTGTGATGGTAAAAACAAGGATGGGATAGCAGTTAAGCTTCCGTTTTTGTCAAAATCCTTCGCGGTAATGTAAACCGGGTATTGATCGCTGGCCTGGAACAAGCTGTTTTGACCAAGGTTGCCCACAATATAATCTGTACGACCGGTATGCCTGAAATCGCCGGCAACTACAGAGTTCCACCAGCCCAATTTATCGCCAAGCCCCGTTGCTGCGGTTACATTCACAAATTTGCCATGATCGTTTTTCAGGAAGGTTACCGGCATCCACTCGCCGGCCAGGATCATATCGGGCCAGCCATCGTTATCAAAATCGGTAAACAGGGCATCGCAAACCATTCCTATTTTTTTCAAAACAGGTGCTACCTGCGCGGTTACATCGGTAAATTTAATGTGCCCGTCTTTACTATCGTTCCTTAAAATGATGCTGGATACAGGCGTTGGGTAATGCCATGGATCAACCCTGCCAGATATGAAAAGGTCGGGCTTGCCGTCTTTATTATAATCGCAGGCCCTTACGCATAGTTTACTGGTAGTATTGGCTGGCAAGGCATCGGTTGCCAGGGTAAAATTGCCTTTGCCATCGTTAAGGTATAACCTGTCCTGGTATTCGGGGCTGCCCGTCATGGCCTCGTAACCGCCGCTTGCAGCATACAAATCAAGTTTACCATCGCCGTTGGCATCAAAAAGCAATAACCCAGCATCTTTATACAGGTGTTTACTATCTGGCTGGGTACTTAGTAAATCGCGCTGAATAAACTTGCCATTAGCTTGCTGTAAAAACACCTGGGCGGGGTAAACCGCATTACCCCCTACTATCATATCATCAAAACCGTTACCGTCCACATCGCCAACGGCAAGCGCGGGGCTGTATTCTGATAACTTATGCGGTAATAGTTTTTGAATATTGAAGTCGCTAAAATCGGCGGCTTTGTGTTTAAAGTGAATACCTAAAGAATCTGATACTTCTTTAAACAAGGCTTTGGTTGCAAACTGCGGCTGGTTAATGGTGTAAGAGCTTTTGGCATCGGCAATGTTGAGCTTCAATTTTTGATCGGCCTTAACGTTTAGTAAAACCTGCTTTTTGTTACCCGGCCATTTGATCACTACCGAATCGACAGAGATTACTTTACCTAACCCGAAATGTGCGATACACTCATCTGATGATAGGTAGCCCCGGTAAGGGTCGTTCTCATAAACCTGCTGTTTGCCATGATCATAGTAAATGTTCACTATAGTACCTAAAGCGCCAATGTTTTGCTTATCGCCGGTAAAGCTCAATTGCAGAAAGTGGGTTTTAGCCCGCTTCTCTTTATCGTCGCGGGAGGTATTGCGGTATACCAATGCCTCATCGTTAACGTTGTTGATCACCATATCCATAGCACCATCATTATCCAAATCAACATATACCGCGCCGTTTGAAAACGTGGGCAGGTTTAAGCCCCAGGTTTTACTTACATCGGTAAACGTAAGGTTACCGTTATTGGAGAATGCATAGTTGTGCAGTTTAATTTGCGGAATTTGCTCCAGTACTTTCTTTTTGGGCGTTACCGCAAAGGCCTGCTGCCGGTAGGTCATAAAATCACGGTCGGATACATCTTTGGGGTAGCCATTGGTTACCACCAGGTCGCGGTAGCCGTCGTTATCAAAATCGGTAACCAAAGGTGTCCAGCTCCAGTCTGTTTGCGACATGCCGCTCAAAAAACCAACCTCGCTGAAAGCCGGGCTGCCAATGCGGCCCTGCGCGCCAACTTTGGGTCCCTGGTTAACCTGTAAGGTATTGCGCACGTACTGGTATTGCGTGCCAAACATGTCAAAATATTGAAACATCTGGTAGCTGTTGGCACCCAGGATCATTTTTTTACGATAGTTATCCTCGGGATTCATATCCAGCTCAACCACATCAGCCAGGCCATCGTTATTAATATCCACAATATCCTGCCCCATGGCGTTGTAAGATGTGTGTTTAAAATACTCCTTTGAACGATCTGTAAACGTACCGTTGTGGTTGTTGATGTATAAAATATTGCTCGATACAAAATCATTAGATACATAGATATCCTTCCAGCCATCGCCATCAATATCTACTGTAGTGGCACCGTGTCCAAAACCATCTATATTGGTACCTGCCTGTTGTGAAACGTCATGAAATACAGCGTGGTGAAGTTTTTCGTCCCAATCGTTACGGAATAACCGGCCTGTGCTGTTGCTGTTTGTGCGGGTAGCTTTGCCAAAAACATTTGGATAGTAATTGGATGACGCGGTGTTTACGGTGAGGTACATATCCAGGTCGCCATCATTATCATAATCAAAAAAGCTGGCCATGGTTGATTGCCGGGTAAGATCTAAGCCATACTCTTTGGCCATATCCTTAAAATGAGGTATGCCGTCCTTATCCTTGCCCTGGTTCACGTATAAAATATTGCGCCTCCTTGCCGAATCGGGGTAAATGGTATTACACACGTAAATATCCATCAGGCCATCGTTGTTAATATCAACAATGGCAACACCCCGGCCCCACCTGCCCATGCCATTTACGCCGGCTTTATCGGTAATATCTTCAAATTCAAAATTGCCTTTATTGAGGTAGAGTTTGCTTGATACCAGGTTGCCGGTAAAATATAGATCGGGTAAGCCATCGTTGTTAAAATCGCCCACGCCAACACCACCGCCATTGTAAATATTGGTCATATCAAAGGGGTTGATGGTATCGGTTTCGATGATCTCATTATTAAAATGGATACCCGAATGTGAGGACGAAATTTGTTGGAACAATGTATGCTTCTTGCATGAAAATAAGCAAACAGCAATCAAAAACAAAGCGGAAGTATATATTTTATTCATACAAGAATACGAGCTGAAATTTAACAGTATGCATTGATTTATTTATTGATAAAGGCCAATATCTTTTTAACCTCCTGCGGATATATGGCTATATGATGGGTGTGCACAAAAAACCTGACCGGCGGTGCCTTATCTGCAACCTGTACCGATATTACGCTGGTGGTAAGCTCCGGCATGTGGCAGCTGATGCATTTGGCTTTCAGCATATCAGCACCAAGCTTATCGGTCATTTTACAATAAGTATGGTTTGGGGTATTATGGCAGCTCAGGCATTTTTGAGCGTACAAAATATCGTTGCCCCGGGTGTTTTGATGGGTATTGTGGCAGGTACCGCAATCCATCTTGCTGTTAAGGTAGCATTTACTGCTTTGCAACAACTGAAATTGTTTGCCATGTACATCTAAATGGGTGGTATCTAAATGCTGCTGAAACTCGGGCAGTTTATATTTGGCAAAGGTATCACCGGGCATGAAGCCAAAGGTTGATTTAAGCAGGGAAGTATGAATGCCTGAATGGCAAACCGCACAGGCATCCATACGCTGGGCTCTGCTTAGTGAAGCATAGCTGGCGATAAACTTCGCCGTTTTTACCTGCGGATTGCTGGTTTGAAAATCAACATGCTGCGCGCCGGGGCCATGGCAGCGTTCGCAATCAATACCGTAAACCATGGTACTTCTATCAAACTGCTCATCGCGGCTTAGCTGCTGCTTTCCGCCGGGCATTTCATTTACATAGGATACATGGCACTCCAAACAGCGTTTCCCTATTGACCGGAAATCAACAAAACTAAATTTATAACCGGGGCTTGTTGACCACTCGTTTTGCCGGTTAAAGTATGAAAGCGGCAACTGGTAAAGCCCATCCCCTTTCCAATACAAATAGCTCTCGCCCTTAACACCGCCAAAAGCAATATCAAACCGATGGGCACCCTTTACCTTGCCATTTACATAATATGTTTGATATAAGCCACTATCGCGTTTCTCCATCACAATCTTTTGGTTTTGGTCGATATTGAAAACATTTGACCCCTTAGCAAAGCTGCCGTGCACCGAATTGGGTGTGGCAGGCATTGAGGCCATAAAATGGGCTGTATGCAGGTACGAGTCATAAACCTTAGCATGGCATTTGGCACAGGCTTTTGAGCCGGCATAGGCATCGCCACGCGGATCGGCGCTGGCTGTACCGGGTTTAAACTGGGTGTAAAAAACCGCCAGTAATGCTATACAAATACCTGCTACAACTAATACCTTCTTCATCGCAGCATATCAGCTAAGCAAATTTTGTCAACTATTGGTTTGATGCAATGCATATCAATTTTTTGATGTACCGCCATCGGTATCGCGGGTACATTTAGGTTAAAAAGGGGTGCATGTTACAAAAACATGCTATAAACCGGGCCATATATTAAAAATCCCGAAAGGTAAAAAGGCTTTCCCCAATTGGGGAAAGCCAAAACAAGATAACCAACTATAAACTAAGTCTCATTTTAAATTTATACCCTTCCCGCTCAATAGCCCGGGTTTTGCGTTAAGTTTGGATTTAACCCCCGTGCTGTTTGCGGAATAGGTAATATATCACGACCGGCAGGCAGCGATGTACGCCAAACACCATGCAATTTACCATCGGCAGTTGGGCCATATGGATAAGGTTGCGGGGTTACTGTGCCATCGGTACCGTAGTTGGCTTTAATGAAAGCAGCCGCTACACCTGCACCAGCCCTGCGTAACAGGTAAAACACCGAATATTCGCCGGTAAGTTCGTGTCTATATTCACTTAACACCATCTGTAACGGATCGGTAATTGGCGATGTTGGCTTGCCATCAAAAGTTAAACCATCCTGCATAACCGCAGGGGCCGTGCCGCCAAATGCCCGGTTCCTAACTATTTTCAGGTCGGCCATCGCTCCCGGTACATCGCCGGTACGTATTTTACACTCAGCTCTTGACAGTAGTACTTCGGCGTAACGCATCAATATCTGGTTTTGTGAACCAAAAATAGTTGATGAACCGTTGGCACCGGTAAGGTTTGGATCGCGCCATTTTTTAGCGCAATAGTAACCAGAACGGGTAAGGTCATCACCATACCATGGCTGCCTGATGGCCCCAACGGTATTAATAATTTTGCCGTCATCACCAACGTAGGAGCCATATTGCTGCCCTGCGTTATCTTTGGTTCCGTTTTTAAAACCATCAATAGTTACCTGGTAGCCTTTAATACCACCCCATTTTTTGATGATTCCCGGGCTGATCAATGAATCGCCAGGACCAGCAATGGTTGCGTGTTTGCGTAAATCGCCTGTTTGGTAGGAGTACTCTAAACCAGGGTTACCATAATCATAACCAAAACCGCTTATTTCATGTGGCCAGCTAAAGTCATCTATCCATGCAACTTCGCCGCCGTTTTGCCAGCCGCCATCCCAGCTTTGTGAACCCTGGATATCAAACTGAATTTCAAACAACGACTCGTCGTTGTTTTGATGATCAAATTCATGAACATCAATAAAGTTTGGCAGCAAATGATAGTTATTGGTAAGCTCCGGATTGTTAAACGCGGCTAAGGCATCGGTGTATTTACCCAACCACATCTGTGCCGATCCTTCGTAAGCATAAGCAGCACCTTTAGTGGCACGGCCTAATTCCGTTGCAGGCAAGGTTGTTTTTGATTGTAATAAGGTTTCGGCTTGTTTCATATCGGCAACTACCTGTGCAAATACCTGCTCTTGCGTACTTCTTGGAGCCAGGCCATTGGTAGATGCTTTTAATTCTATCGGTACACCACCAAAGCTGCCTGCAAGGTAATAATAGGTCATGCCGCGTAAAAAGTACGCTTCACCCAACAGGCGGTTTCCTAACTCCTCGGTAACAACACCTTTTGTTTTTGCTGTCGCGATGATCTCTAAAGCCGAGTTGGCACGGATAATATCGATATAACCATTTTGCCAAAATGTATACAAAGCGGCAAAAGTAGGACTAATGGTATAGTTGTTCCAGGCAATATCACCACCATCATTAAACCAGTCATGTGATGTAAAGTTGGCGTAGTACCAGATGGATTTTTTCAGCAGATCGCTGTTTTGGTAACCATCATAAATACTGTTTACCAGCGCTACAACATCCTGTGATTTTTCAAAAGTGGCATCGGCTGTTGACTGGAAGGTATTGGTTTGGGTTAAAAAATTCTTTTTACAGCTTAGCGGGATCAGTAATGTACCGACCAGGGCTATTAGCGCTATATATTTCTTATTCATTTTCATATCGTTAATTTTTTTATCTCCTTATTAAAATACTACGTTTAAGCCCACTGTATAGAATCTTGATGACGGGTAAGTACCGTTATCAATACCTGTTTGGGTTGGACTGCCACCTTGTGAACCAATTTCGGGGTCAAGACCGGTGTATTTTGTGATGGTGAATAAATTTTGTGATGACACGTAGAACCTTACTTTGGTCAGGCTAATTTTTTTAACCAGGCTTGTTGGTAAAGTATAACCAACGGTAAGGGTTTTTAATTTAAGGAAGCTACCGTTTTCGATCCAAACGCTTGATGGTACAAGGTTACCGTAATCGGTATCATCATAATGTACCGTAGCGTAACGATTTGAGGGACGTGAAGGTGTAAAGTAATTATTGTAATACTCTTTGCTTACGTTTTCGATACTTACCGATCCCCTTTGTGCAAAGCTCTCTAAATTACTTTCCTGGTAGTTAAGGATCTTGTTACCGTAAACACCGTAGAAGTAAGCGTTAAAATCCCATGATTTATAGTTTGCACCTAAGTTAAAACCACCAAAGAATTTTGGCTGCGCGCTGCCTAAGCTTACCTGGTCATCAGGGGTTACGCTGCCGCTGTTATTTACATCGGCAAATAATCTATCGCCTACTACGGTTGTAGCTTTGTAGTAATAAGCATTACCTTTTGCCTGTGCGGCTTTGTTCAAGGCATCTAACTGGGCCTGGTTTTGGATAATGCCAAGGGCTTTATAGCCGTAGAACTCGCCAATTGGCTGACCGATGTAGGTACGGGTAAAATCTGTCCAGCCATCGCCTGTTAAAGCAAGGCTTCCTAAATTACCGATGTAGTTGTTGCCAGAGTTTAAGCTGGTTAGTTTATTTTTTATGAATGAGCCGGTTAAGGCCAGGTCAATACGTAAATCGGATGTTACAGCGTGATTATAGCTTACTGCAAATTCCCAACCTTTGTTCACTATTGAGCCAACATTGCTTGGCAAGGTTAAATAACCTGTTTGCGGCGAAGCCGTAAGGTTCAATAAGAAATCTTTCGACCTTCTGTTGAAATAATCAACAGTTAGAGTTAAATCGCCGTGTAAAAACGAGACATCGGTACCAATATCGGTTTCATAATCTGTTTCCCAACGGATATTATCATTTTCTGGTTGAAAAGAAGCTATACCAGCCTGGTAAGTACCATTTGTACCACCAACTTTACCAAAAGCGTAACCAAGGTTGCCACTGTTGCCCGGTGCCGAACCTGCTGTGTAAAGCGACTGATAGGTAAAATCGCCTATACCGGCCTGGTTACCCAGCTCACCATAACTACCTCTGAATTTTAAACCTGATAACCAATCAACATTGGCCAGAAAAGATTCTTTCTTAGCGTTCCAGTTTAAAGCTCCCGAATAAAAAGTTCCGTATTGGTGGCCAGGCGCAAATTGCGATGAACCATCTCTCCTAACTGTAGCCGTTAAATAATATTTAGTTAAATAGTTATAAGATAACCTTGCAAATTGCGACGCGTAAGAACGCTTGATTTCGCCGTTGCCGTAAGGATCAAGCTTAAGGTTAGTACCCTGGTTTAAATCTTTAATAACGCTGTTTGGCGGAATTACGCTGCCACCCATACTGTTATAATCGCGCTCCTGCTCAGATACACCACCTACAAAATTGATGGTATGTGCGCCAAAGGTTTTATCATATGACAGGTAATTTTCCCACAACCAGTCAAAAGTGCTGTTGATGTGCTGAGAGAACAAGGCGTTACCAGATGCACCGGCTGCGGCACCATACTGATTAATTTTACGGTCATCTTCGGGTTGGAAATAGGATCCGTTATAACCTGTATAAGTAATACCTGCGTTGGTTTTCAGTTTAAGGCCATCAAAAATAGAAGCCTCTAACTGCGAGTTAACCTTAAAAAAGTTATTGATGTTTTTGTATTGGTTATGATCCAGATCATAAATAGGGTTGCCGTTTTTAGCAACGTAGGTATATATAGGGTTGTAAAAACCGTAATTACCGTTGGCATCTTTTATCTGGCTGGTATTTTTGTTACCGCCATCTAAAGTTGGTGGCAATTGGTTAATGATCCCTAAACTGCCTGTACCAAAAGGGGTGTTGTAATTTTGGTATGAGTAATTGGCGTTTGTGGTTGATTTAAGCCATTTCATAGGCTGATAATCTAACTTGGCACCAAGGGTGATCCTTTTAAAGTACGATGCGTAAACGGTACCTTTTTGATCGTAATAGCCAATTGCTATTTTAGATTGAACTTTTTCATTACCACCGCGGATGGACAAATCATAGTTTTGAGTTAAACCTGAGCGGTAGATAGCATTTTGCCAGTCGGAATTGGTTAATGAAGCGGGATCTGCCCAGTTAGCCAATGTGGTAAAATGTTTGTTTGGGTCTGTTGCTGCTACTGTGTTGGCCAGTGTGGCAAATTGTTGCGCGTTTAACAGATCGTACTGTTTTGGCTTGCTTTGAAAAGCATTGTAGGCGTTTAATTCAACTACCGCGTTACCATCTTTTTTACCGGCTTTGGTAGTGATCAAAACAACACCATTAGCCGCCCTGACACCGTAAATGGCCGTTGCAGATGCATCTTTCAATATCTCCATAGATGCGATATCGCTTGGGTTGATATTGTTGATACCACCCGCGTTTAACGGATAGCCGTCAATAACATATAATGGCGAGTTGCCACCTGCCGCGGGGCTACCTGTACCCCTGATGATCACCGATACGTTACCGCCTGGTGAAGCATCATTATTGGTAACCTGCACACCTGCCGCGCGGCCCTGTAAGGCCTGGTCTAAAGATGTAACGGGTACTTTTTCAATAGTTGCCGCGCTCACCGAGCTGATAGCACCTGTAACATCGCTGCGTTTGGCACTGCCATAGCCAATTACCACAACCTCGTTCAAAGCTTTATTTTCGGGCGCTAATTTTACGTTTAAGGCCGAACCGTTTACCGCTACTTCCTGCGGGGTATAGCCAATAAAAGTGAAGATCAGCGTAGCATTGCTGGCTGCATTGATGGAGTAAATACCGTCGGTATTGGTGCTTGTTACCGTAGTGGTACCTTTAACCCTAACGGTTACGCCGGGTATGGGTAGCCCGTCATCGGAACCGGTAACTTTTCCGGTAACTTTACTTTGCGCGTAACCCGACATGCTCACCAGTAAAAGTGATAAGCTGATCCAGATCAAAGACACAACTTTTTTGATGTGTAATTTTCCTCTCATATTATTATGTTAAAATTTAAAATTGGTTTGCTATCGAAGCGGTTCAATATCCTGTTTATTGCAAACGGAACTACTGAACCTTGATACCAAATCTATGCAACCAATACAATCGATTGTACCACATATGTTAAAATTGATACAACAAATGTTAACCTGCACAAATACAATGATTATCAATTACTTACAATTTAAAATAATAAAAAAATGAGATTTTATAATTAATATCGGTTACAAAATGATACAAATTTATCATCCTTTTTTAGGCTGTCTTAGTGTAATGAATGCATTGGGATACAGGTGCATCGGGCTAAACTGCGCGGCCGGAATGTAGATGTGTTAATCTATTGGAGACGAAGCAATCGCGAACTTTGCAGATCCGCCCCGTAGTGTATGAGATTGCTTCGTTTCTACCCATGACAAGTTGTAAAACGGAAGTCATCCTGAACTTGTTTCAGGACCCCACAAGACAGGTAACCCGCATGATGTATAATTAGCGAGTGGGGTGCTGAAACAAGTTCAGCATGACGGCGAGGTTAAAGGTGATTGTCATTTCAACATTCACAGTCCCCATATTTTAAAACTCGCAATGACATGGTGTATACCCCAGACTTACGAAGTTTTAAAAACTTCGTAAGTCTCTCGTCGCTTTATCATTTCCACCTTCAGAGGCCCCGGATTTTAAAAATTCACAATGACATGGTGGACTTATCATGGGTAAGCACGAAGCAATGGTGCCTTATCTGATCATCTATCAGGCCAGCACATCTTCCTGCTCTTTATTACGCAGCTCGGCGATATATTCAGATGGGAGCATGCCGTATTCTTCGCGGAATACTTTTGCAAAATAGGCCGCGTTATTAAAGCCAACTTCGTAAGCCACATTAGCAATGCTCAGCTTGCTTTTCTCTAATAACTGTACCGCCCGTTTTAAGCGGATGGTTCTGATGCAATCAACAGGAGTTTTACCTGTAAGCGTTAGCAGCTTACGATACAGCGATACCCTGCTCAAAGCCAGGTGGCGGCTCAATTCTTCTACAGAGAAATTGGATTTGGTGATATTTTGCTCTATAAAATCAAGCGCGTTCTTTAAAAACTTTTCATCCTCAGATACAACAACAACATCCTGCGATTGGATCTCCACCTGTTTTTGATAGGTTTCTTTAAACGTTTGCTGCATGGTTAACAGGTTGTTGATCTTGGAGAGCAGTATCTCGAAATTAAAAGGCTTGATAATGTAATCATTGGCTCCACATTCTAAACCAGCTAACTGATCTTCCTCGCCGGTAACAGCAGTTAACAATATAATAGGGATCTGGGCGGTGCGGCTATCACCTTTAATTTTGCGCGATAATTCTAAACCATCCATTTCGGGCATGGTTACGTCGCTTACTATTAGCTTGGGATGTAATGACAGCGCTTTTTGCCAGCCTTCCCTCCCATTTGCGGCCTCAATAATATGGAAGTTGTTTTTGAGGTTTTCTTTGAGGTAAAACCGCAGGTCGTCATCGTCCTCAATCAATAAAACAGTGTTCTTTTTTGTTGTACCCTGTATGCCATCGGTATTTTTGAGCTCCAGTTTTGCAGGCCTGCCTTGTTTTACGGCAGCATCCGGTTTTTCGATTTTGCCGCCAACGGGCAAGCTGATAATGAAACAGCTGCCATAATCAGGTTCGCTTTCCAGTTTAATGCTGCCGCCGTGCATTTTCACAAACTCCTTGGTAATAGATAAACCTATACCACTACCCTGGTTAAGCAAACTTTCGGGAATATCATCCTGGAAAAAGCGCTCAAATATCATATCCTGGTTTTCTTTGGTGATGCCTATACCTGTATCAATCACCCTTATTTCCAACAACTTTTGGTCAGCAGGTAAAGTATCAACCTCTGGCAGGTTTAATATTACGCTGATAGTTCCACCCGCAGGGGTAAACTTAAAGGCATTGGAGAGCAGGTTAAACAGGATCCGTTCAATTTTGTCATGATCAAACCTGGTGATAAAGGAGTTAATCTCACTTTCAAAAAGAAATTCAATTTGCTTCTGATGGGCTACATCGGTAAACGAGGACGAAACATCTTTAATAAACTGGATGATATCGCCTTTATTTAAAGAAAGCTTCAGCTCGTTATATTCCATCTTCCTGAAATCAACCAGCTGATTAACCAGGTTAAGGAGGCGTTTGCTGTTGCGCTTAATCATGGTGAGGTGATGCTGCTGGGCTGGCTTATCAGTTATTTTGATGAGGTCATCAATAGGCGATAATATTAGAGACAAGGGCGTTCTGAACTCATGACTGATATTCACAAAAAACTTGATCTTCATCATATCCAACTGGTGCATTCGCTGTGCTTCTTCACGTTCGTTGGCCAGTTTTCGCTCTGCTTCAATCTCGGCCTGTTTAAACTCAAACTGGCGTTCCAGCTTCCTGATGCCCCGGTGCCTAACGAATAGGATGAGGGTAACTATTAAAAGCAGGTATGTAGCGTAGGCAGCGGGAGTTTTCCAAAAAGGAGGCATTACCTTAATTTTCAGGGAGATCACTTTATCGGTATTCACCGCTCTTACATAAAAAGTATAATCGCCGCCATCAAGGTTGGTATAGGTTGCGCTGTGACTATTTGCCGGAAAGGTGATCCACCCTTTATCGAAATCCTCCAACATGTACTGGTATTTTATTTTGTTTGGATAAAAATACTCACAGGTAGCAAACTCTATTTCAAATACGTTTTCATTGTGATTTAGCGTGATGGCTTTGGTTTCAGAGATCGATTTTTCTAAAATAACCCTCCCTTTTACTGTATCGCCGGCCGAGACGCTTTTGTTAAATAATCTAAAATCAGTAAATACCAGGTTAGGGTCTGGCTTAACGGTAGTGATCGCTGCCGGGTCGAACAAATTAAAACCATGCGCACCGCCAAAGGCCATTTTACCATCCTTAAATAATAATGCTGCATACAGGTTAAAATCACGGGCCTGCAAACCATCAGATTCATTATAGTTATTCACCTGGAACTTATAGTTACTCCCGCTACCGCTAAGTTTAACGCTTGATAAGCCGTTAGTGGTACTTACCCACATCCTCCCCTGCTTGTCTTCTAAAATATTTGAAACATTATTAACCGACCAGCTAATGGCATCTGCTATCTTTAAAAATTTGTTAGTCCGAGGATTCAGGATACTTAAACCACTTTTGGTGCCTATCCACATTAGTCCACGGCTATCCTGCGTAATAATATTTACATCGCTGCCGGCAAGGCTGTTGGGGTTATTGGGCTGATAGTAATAGTGCTTTACTTTGTTGCTCTTCAAATTAATGAAATCAACACCTTTATCGCGTCCTATCCATATGTTACCCTGTTTATCCTTACACAAAAATGCCGTATAATCAGATACCATTGGGTAATTGGGATGTTTAAATGTATTGCTTTTACGGTCGAGCACGTTAAGGCCACCGGCAAAGGTGCCTACCCACAAATTCAGGGCATTATCTTCAATAATAGTATATACCCTATCATCGCTGATGCTTGCAGCATCTTTATCACTGTGACGGTAATGGGTAAACTTTCCACCGGCAAAGCATTCCAGGCCGCCAAAATAAGTACCTATCCACAGTTTATGATCATGATCCATATACAAGGCGATAATGATATCATTTGATAAACTATTGGGGTTATTGGCATCATGCTTAAACTGGGTGTATTTTTTTGTTTGCCGGTTATAATTAATCAATCCGCCACCGTTGGTACCAATCCATAGGCTACCATTTATATCTTCGGCAAAAGCATTGATATCTTCAAACGGCAAACTGTTGTTATCCGTTAGTAAATGTCGGTAAACCTGGAACTGAATTATAGCTTTATGGTAATAATTTACCCCTTGCTTAAAAGTACCGGCCCAAATAATGCCGTCATTATCTTTAAAAAGGTTTACACTGTTTCCGCTGATGGATTGCGGATCATCCTCCTTGTTAACCACATATGTAACCTTATTTGTCGCCGGATCGAGCACGTTTAGCCCACCGTGATCGGTACCTATCCAGATTTTGCCGTCGTCGGCCTGCAGGATGCTATTGATGATATTGGAGCTTAGCCTGCCAACGGGAGTATCTTTACCATAATGCAGCAGCGCGTTGGTTTGCGTATTATAACAATAAGTACCAATAGGGCCGGCCGCCGAATAGATCCACAAATTATCCTTATCATCAACACTCATGGTGTATGATTTTGGCTTAAACGCGTTTGCTTTTACCACGCCATCAAACCGGCGGGTAATTTTATTTACTTTACTATCCAGTTCCTCTATAATGCCATCATCATAAATAAGCCAAACGGCATTGCTGCGGGTTGCTACAACATCCATTACGTTGTTGGTATGCAGCACCACATTTGAGTTTGGTGCGGTGCTGTAAAACACCGTTGAGCTATCGGCAGGAGCGTATTTGTAAAGCCCTTTTTCCCTGGTGGTAAACCAGTAATTACCATCCTTGTCTTTTTTTATCGACCTGATCTGGTTGGTTAATACCTTATATTTTTTTAGCTCGGCTGCCAAACTGCCCGAAAAGTTTTCTCTTGCCGAATTGTAAATATTGATATCGCTATGTGTAAAGATCCACAGTTTTTTACCCGGCCCTTCATTGATGCTCGAAATAAAATTTTCGGTAAGTGAATTGGGGTCTTTTACATCGTGCTTAAAAACTTTGAATTTATAACCATCGTACCTGTTTAAGCCCGAATTGGTGGCCACCCATATGAAGCCTTTCTCGTCTTTAAAAATATAATTTACATGATTGTCAGACAGGCCGTTGGTAATATCAAGATGCGAAAACTTGTATGGATCGTTTTGGGCGTACAATAATTGCCGGGTACATAAAAGCAGTACAAATAATATATAGAATTTAAAATTCATAAAGTTTATTACCGGCAATCGATTGGGGAACTTATATTTTGGTTTATAAGATTATAAAACTACACAATAACCGTTAAAAACACACGAATAAAAAAATTAATTATTAACAAAAATTGAGGGGTGGTTACACTATGTCATTGCGAGTGATAAAATCCGCAGACTGCGAAGGAGGAAATGACGCAGATCGCATGGCGTAGAAAACTCACCCGCCAGCGCTACGCGCGGCACCCTCCTTCGGCTTCGCCGGAAAGAGGGGTTTAAAGTTTTTTGTATTTATATTACTTGTAATCAATTTATTAACTATTAAAACCCCTCTTTCCACCGCAGGTGAAGAGAGGGTGGCGGGCGAAGCCTCGCCGGGTGAGTCTTAACCAGCGTTCAAAGCCAATGTTTATGTAAAGTACAAAACGTCATGGGTAGGCACAAAGCAATCGCGAACTATGCAGATCCGCCCTGTAGAGCATGAGATTGCTTCATTCCTCGCAATGACATGGTCGACTTGTCATGGGTAGCCTGTCGAAACACGCGAACAAAGGCCCTGCGCACGAATCGTCGACAGGCTCAGACTGACCGGCCCGCCCACTTTATAAAACACAATACGTCATGATGTTAACTACTTCGTATACGCCCTCCTAAATTCCTTAGGACCACACAGCTAAACCACATCATTTTACTTTATTGTGATAAGGAAAGGGCATGCAGCTTGGCCGATTTGTTACTTTTACCATCCTTTAAATCAACAGCAAATGAAAGCTTTAACATTTTCAACTTTTGGCAGCCCTGATGTACTTGAATATATTGATATCCCCAACCCTATACTAAAACCGGGCGAGCTATTAGTTGAAGTGAAAGCGATAGGTTTGAACTTTGCCGATGTTTATCGCCGTAAGGGCAACTATCATCTTAAAGGCAACCCGCCCTTTATTGCGGGTTACGAGGGTGCGGGTGTAGTAGTTGATGCTAACAACAACCCGGGTTTTAACATAGGCGACAGGATTGGCTTTGCCGATGTTCCCTTTGCTAATGCCGAGCTTGTAGCCGTACCTGTTGATCATGCTATCCCATTAGATGATGTAACCAGTTTTGAAACTGCGGCATCCGTTTTATTACAGGGGCTTACGGCCCAATACCTGGCAACCGATAGCCACCATACTAATGCCGGAGAAACGGTATTGATCCATGCCTGTGCAGGCGGCGTGGGCTTGTTACTAACCCAGATCAGCAAGCTTTTGGGTGCCACTACCCTTGGCTTAACTTCATCGGCAGAAAAAGCTCAAATAGCCTTAAATAATGGTATAGACAAAGTATTCCTTTATCAAAATGACTGGCAAAAAGAACTGTTAACTTTTTGTCCCGGAGGTGTAGATGTAGTATATGATAGCATTGGCAGTACCTTACAGGACAGCTTTGCCGTCACCAAAAACTGCGGCCAGGTTGTATTTTTTGGTATGGCGGGCGGTGATCCTGCCTTTGTTGACCCAAGAATGCTGATGGATACCTCCAAAACCCTGACAGGCGGCGATTTATGGAGTTACCTAACCTCCAAAGAAGAGCGGATAAAAAGAGCTAATCAATTATTTAATTGGATTAACAATAAGGACATTACCATTGCGCCACCAACCGTATTTAAACTTGCCGACGGCAAACAGGCGCATGTGTTATTGGAGAGCAGGAAAAGCAATGGAAAAATTATCCTGATACCGTAATTGCGATTTTTTTTGTAGAGACGCAACATTTTGCGTCTCCCGCATGCAAATCAAGCGCGCAAATAGTAATACACAAATCATTTTAACTAAAAAAAATGTCATTTCGATAAAGCGAAGCAGAGGTGTGAGCGGGGTGCGAAAGAGAAATCTTGTACGCCTTGCATGGTCGAATGTTCGCTTTTACAAGATTTCTCCTCACCTCCAACGCACCATTCACTGCCGGCTCGTTCGAACCGACAACGGTTTTATTTGGTTATACAATTACGTTACAAATTCGCTCTGTATAGCTGCAGACGCAAAATATTGCGTCTCTACAAAAAGGGAATTTATGTCGCTTTCCCTGCTATTTCTGTGATGGCTTTTACCAGTTTATCCAAATCGGCAAGAGTGGTGTATACATGCGGGGTAATGCGCACGCAGCTTACATTTTCAAATACGATGGATACCTGGTGAATTTTATATTGATTGAACAATGCTGCATCTAATTGCGCTGGCGTCACCCCATCGACAGACACACCGCAGATGGCGCATGAATATTCGGGTTTTAAAGAGGTATGCAGCTTTACTTTGGGTAGGTGCTGCACCTTGGTTGCCCAATAGTTTTTAAGGTAACGGATGCGTTCTTCCTTACGCTTGCTGCCAATAGCCATCTGAAAATTTACGGCCTCGCCTATCCCCTGCTCAATTGGGAAACTGCGGGTACCCAGGTTTTCAAACTTACGGATATCGGCACCCTGCGGGTTATCATCGCACAATAGTGGGAACACTTTGGAGATCTTTTCTTTTTTGATCCACATCATCCCGCTGCCTATTGGTGCCGAAAGGAATTTGTGCAGACTGGTACCAAAATAATCACAATTCAAATCGGGGATCTTAAAATCTAACAGACCGAATGAATGCGCGCCATCTACAATTACCTCAATACCATGACTTTTAGCCATATCGCAAATTTTGCGCACCGGCATTATTTGCCCAACATAGTTTACAATATGGGTAACATGAATCAGCTTGGTTTTGGAAGTTATGGCATCCTCATAAGCTTTTACAATCTGCTCATCGTTCTCTATCGGAAAATCGAATGTGAGTTGTTTGTAAACAATGCCTTCGCGTGTAGCGCGGGCGCGGTAGGCCTGTACCATATGTGGGTAATCCAACCTGGCCCCTATAACCTCGTCGCTGCTTTTTAATGGCAAACCGTATATAATGGTATTAAGCGCTTCGGTTGAGTTGCGGTTAATGGCAATTTCTTCGGGCAGCGCACCGGCCAGCAAGGCCAGCTTCTCGCGCAGGGGTTCGCGGCCCTGGTCAAGGATGCGCCACATGAAATATGACGGACCTTCGTTGGTGAGCTGGTTATAACGTTCGACCGCCTGCTGTACCACTAATGGCGATGGCGATACCCCACCGTTATTCAAATTGATAATATTAGGACTAACCGTATACGCCCGCTGAATTTCGGCCCAAAAATCCTCATCTGTAGCCACTTGCTGAGGTGTTAGGTGGGCTACCTTCCTTTCGGCTGATTTCCAAACTTCGGCATGCGCCTGGTTAAACAGGCTGGTGGCCGAAAAAGCGCCGGTTAATACGGCAGCTTGCTTAATAAAACTGCGTCGGTTGTTGGTCATGAACGAATTTAACATTTTACTCATTGAAAAACAAGCATGTACAATAAAAGTTATTTACACAATTAATCAGCCTTGTATTCAAAGGCGGGCATGCCTTTGTATCCACTATTTTTCCAAACATACAGGTGCCCTGCGCCGGGTTGTTGCCCAAGTTCATCGGCGGGAAGGCCTTTTTGGGCCGTGGTGATGTATAAATCGCCCAGGTCATCGCCGCCAAATGTACAGGATGTTATATTAGCAACCGGCATGGGTAATGCAAACAACGTTTTACCGGTTGAGGGATCCCGACGGCTAACCTGCCAACCGCCCCAATGTGCTATCCAAAGCATGCCTTCGCTGTCTATCGTCATTCCATCGGGATAGCCATCCTTTTCATCAATTGTAATAACAGTTCTTTTATTGCTGATACTCCCATCTCCCTTATTAAAATCATAAGCCACAATCTGTAATGTCGGCGTATCGATGTAGTAAAAAGTTTGATGATCGGCACTCCAGGCCATTCCGTTGGAGATAGTAGTGCCCTGTATTTTTAAACTCAATCCTCCATCGGTGTCCAAAGTATAAAGGCTGCCCGCACCCGCCGTTTCATCTATCGCCATGGTACCTATCCAAAATCTGCCCGCCGGGTCGCACTTACCATCGTTGAACCTGTTTTGAGGCAAGTGCTTTTCGGGATGGTTAATATATGCCAAACGATCCGCGTGTTGGGGAATAATACTTAAGCCGCTTTGTAACGCCGCCAGTGTATCTCCGTTAGTACACAAAGCTACAGCGCTAACCATCTGGTTAAGTTCTGTTGTTTTGAATTCACCGGTGGCGGGCTTAAACTGGTGAATGTGCCCAATCAAAATATCAACCCAATACAGGGTACCTGTTTTATTATCCCAAACCGGCCCTTCGCCTAAAAAACAGGCATGCTCAACTACTGCGTTTACCATGTGTATTTATTTGATCCCTTCGGGGATGGTGCTAACCGACGTCCAGCCGCCATCAACAATTAAACTTTGACCGGTAATGTGCCGGGCTTTATCCGATACCAGGAACAGCGCCGTATTGGCTATATCAGTAACATAAGCCGGCCTGCCCATCGGCGTTATAGCCGACCATACCTTTTCATAATCCTCTTCCTCCCGGGTCCGCTCGGTTAAGGTTGCACCCGGTGCAATAGTATTTACGGTGATGTTATATTGCGATAGCTCGATAACCAGGTTTTTGGCCAGCATTTCGAGAGCTGCTTTGCTCATAGCATAAGCCGCCAAGCTTTTAAATGCCTGGTGCCCCACTACCGATGAGGTGAACAGGATTGTACCCCCATTGGCCTGCAGTTTCATTTGCTTAGCGGCAGCCTGGGCTAAAAAGAATGATCCGCCCAAATTTACCTGCATTACCTTAAAAAATGCCTCGGGCGAATAGGTTAAAAAATCGCCATATAAGGTGATCCCCGCATTGGCAATCACAATATCCAACCGGCCATATAATTCAACAGCGGTGTTTACCATGTGGTTAATAAAACCAATATCGCCCGAATCGCCGGGCATGCCTTTACAATGGATAACTGTTGCCGCCTTTTCGGCTAATTCGGCATCCATATCATTCAACAAAACCATGGCCCCTTCGGCGGCAAGCATCCTGCAGATCTCGAAACCTATGCCCTGCCCCGCACCTGTTACTATAGCTACTTTGTCTTTAAATGTCATCGGTATATGTATATTTTGATCTAAATTTTCAATTCCCCTCTTGAGAGCGCCGGACTGTGTGTTGGCAGGGGTGTGTTGACCGGCGTTCACTTCGCTTTAATAACACACCCCTCCGCCCCTCTCAAGAGGGGATTCGCGCAAAGCCCCCCGCTTTTAGTCATTTATCCTTGCTCCTTCATCTAAAAGTCCTTCGTCCAAAAGTCCAACAGTCCCAAACCCAACTAATGCGAATCCCTTACCACTTCACTCCCCGATCCACCGGTTAAAAAATCCATATCGGCACCAAGGTGGGCTTGCTGTACATGATCTATATACAATTTTACATATCCCCGGTTTGCTACGGGTGATAATGGTTCATATTGCTGTTTCCTTCGGGCAAATTCATCTTCGGTTAAATCCACATTTAATGTGCGGTTGGGTACGTCAAGCGTGATCAGGTCGCCGGTTTTAATCACAGCGAAATTGCCGCCAGCCGCTGCCTCCGGCGAAACATGCAATACTACCGTTCCAAAACCGGTACCGCTCATCCGACCGTCTGAGATGCGGACCATATCTTTTACCCCTTTTTCTAACAATTTTATCGGGATGCCCATATTGCCAACCTCGGGCATGCCGGGATATCCTTTGGGACCCACATTTTTTAACACCAGTACGCTGTTTTCATCCACATCTAATTCGGGCGTATCAATGCGGGTTTTAAAATCTTCAATATCTTCAAAAACCACAGCCTTGCCGGTATGCTGCATTAAATGCGCGCTTGCTGCCGATGGTTTGATCACGGCCCCGTTTTCGCACAGGTTACCGGTTAAAATAGCCAGTCCGGTAGCAGTGCTAAAAGGGGCATCGGTGGTGCTGATCACATCCTTGTTATAACTCTCGGCATTGGCATAATTTTCGGCTATGGTTTTGCCGTTTACGGTGATGCTGTCCCGGTGCAACAGGTGATCAAGCGCTTTAAGCACCACGGGTAAACCGCCTGCATAAAACAGATCTTCCATAAAGTATTGGCCGGATGGCTGCAAATTGGCAATTAATGGAATACCCGCCGAGAGCGGATCAAAATCTTTCAATTCCAGCGGCACGCCAATCCGCCCGGCAATAGCCAGCAGGTGGATCACAAAATTGGTTGAACCGCCGATAGCGGCATTTACACGGATGGCATTTTCAAAGGCTTCGCGCTTTAGTATGTCTGATAGTTTAAGATCTTCTTTAACCATTTCCACAATGCGGGAGCCCGAAAGCTGGGCCAGTACTTTCCGGCGGGAGTCAGCAGCCGGGATAGCCGCGTTACCGGGCAGGGACAATCCCAGTGCCTCAACCATGCAGGCCATTGAAGAGGCAGTACCCATTACCGCACAATGTCCGCGACTACGGCACATGGCGGCTTCGATGGTGACCAGTTCTTCTTCCAGTACCTTACCAACGCGCACATCATCATGGTAGCGCCAAACATCGCTGGTACCGATGCTGCTACCCCGGTGATTGCCGGTTAACATCGGTCCGCCCGAAACTACAATGGTTGGGATATTTACGCTACAAGCCCCCATTACTAACGACGGGGTGGTTTTATCGCAGCCGCAAAGCAGCACTACACCATCTATGGGATTAGCGCGGATAGATTCTTCCACGTCCATACTGGCCAGGTTGCGGTACAGCATGGCGGTGGGCTTCATCAGCGTTTCGCCTAACGACATTACCGGGAACTCCACCGGGAAACCACCGGCTTCTAAAATGCCGCGTTTAACCGATTCTGCCAGTTCCCTAAAATGGGCATTACAGGGCGTAAGCTCGCTCCAGGTATTACAGATGCCAATTACGGGCTTACCATTAAATTCATGATCGGGGATGCCCTGATTTTTCATCCAGGCACGGTAAATAAAACCGTCTTTACCTTTACGGCCAAACCATGCCCGGCTCCTTAATGGTTTTTGATCCATATGCGATGTACTGTTTATAGGTTTTTGGGCGACGAAGCCACCTCAGCGGAAAATTAGAAAAAATATGGGATAAGCTATAGCATAATCAGGAAAATCACCTTAAAAACCTGGCAGCTATTTTGGGCTAAAGCCTCGATCTTGGCAATTCATTTCCGTTTGGCTTCAGCCAACGGTTTACAAAAAATTACTCATCTGGCTTTAGCCAAAATTTCCGTGATAGACCTTAAAGCGATTTCCAGTCTAAATATGATATCGTTAAAACACATGCAGGCCCGCCAGCGGCCAAACCACCTGCTTAATAAACTGCTCATGAAACAATAAAGGCATTGGCACAACCAACCAAAAGAATAACCATAAACTGGCGACTATAGCATTATTCAAAAATCTAATCTTGCGAATAATCATTGCTTTTTCGAACAATACCAGCATCCCCTGGATAATAAAATACAGCAATGGCAAACCGTAGCCGCTATTTACCGGCACGCTCAGGGCAAGTTCATGCAGTAAGCCCGAGAAAGCGAAGGCCAGCATTAAGGCAGCGGCGCTACCCACTTTATTTTTTAGGGGACGAAAAATAGCCACGGAGGTCATTTCGCTAAAGGCGATGTTCCAGCGTTTGCTCCAAAATTCGGTAAGGCTGGTGGCCGTTGCCGGCTGTCTGAATAGCAGGTAGGTATTTGCCCCCTGTAACCGCCATCCGCCGGCGCTGATACTTAACAAGCCGAAATGCAGTATCAAACTTAATGCTACCAACAAAACCGCGCTAACTAAAACGTATTTTAGTTGATGATTCATTGGCAGCAAAACCAGTTTATGAGCCAGTAAAATAAGTAACAAACCGATAACAACCCGGCTGATGCCAAACCTGATCATTGCCCATGCGCCGGGTAAAGGTTTGCCTCCAAGGGTTTCAAATGGTTGTGCCCGCATGCCTGCCCAGCCAGTAGCAAAAACAAGCCATTGTTTAAAACCGAGCGTTAAAGGTTTACCTTTATAGCATTCGGCAACGGCTATCACTTTCATGGCGGTAAAGGTTGTGACAATAATGGCCAGCATCCTGATGATGGCGTCCTGGTGAAAAAAAACCAAATGCACTACAAAGATGCTAAGCGCCAATAAAACCCAGCTTTGCCAGATCATTTGCCTGCGGACAAACACGTAGCCTAACAACACAACAGCCAAATTGATAAGCGCGAAATAACATACAGGCATCAATGGTATCATGATAATTGGATATAATTTAGATAACAAACCCCGCAATACACCAGGCCAAAAAACACAAAGGCAGCTACCAGCGCGACTTCGCCCAATTTATGCCATTTCCCGATTGGAAAGTTTGTCCTATCAAAATACAGAAACTGGATCAATACCCTGGAGATCCAATAAGCCGCGATAAACCCGGTAACCAGCATGGCCAGTCTTGAGCCATTGGTTAACTCCCGGTAATCAAACACCGATAGTAAACCAAAACATATATTAATTACAAAAATATACCCGGCATAAGTCCAAAACATTTGCCCAATTAAGGGCTGTGGTTTTGCCAGCTCCACCTTCCAATTAAGCACAGTGGGGATGGCAAGACTGCCCAAAGCTAAGGCTACCTGCCCTACTCCTGCCAGCCAGATCAATTGCTGGATATTAAGTTGTAATGCATTCATCATCATTTACTTTGTTGCTGCCTACCGGCAGTACAAATGTAAATAAAATATTGAACTTTCAAAAAATACTGAAAATAAAGTTTACAAAATACAAACAGGGAAAGAACAATATAAAGCTATGTCATTGCAAGTTGTAAAATTCGCAGACTGTGAAGGTGGAAATGACCTAAAAAGTGTCCTCTCCACTCTGTCATCCTGGGGAACGAAGCAATCTCATGCTCTACAGGGCGAATCTGCACAGTTCGCGATTGCTTCGTTCTACCCATGACATTTTGTACTTTACACAAACATTGGCTTTGAACGCGGGCGAAGACTCACCCGGCGAGGCTGCGCCCGCCACCCTCTCTTCACCTGCGGTGGAAAGAGGGGATTTAATAGTTAATCAATTGATTACAAGAAATATAAATACAAAAAAAATCTTCAACCCCTCTTTCCGGCGAAGCCGAAGAGAGGGTGCCGCGCGTAGCGCTGGCGGGTGAGTCTTCGCCGCCATGCGATCTACGTCGTTTCCATCTTCACAGTCCGCGAATTTTACAACTCGCAATGACGTAGTGGCGATCTCTTTAGTCGCTTTGTTATCTTCCACTCTACTTATCCATCCTCCAAAGCTTTAAACTTACATTAACATAATTGCCAAATACGGATACGCCGGTTGACTTTGCATCGGGGTAAATCTCGGTAGTAATTACTTTTTCGCCATCGTTACCAAACACCTCTACCGAATTACGATCGACAAGTAATTGGATCTTTACTAAACCATTCAGCAATTTCATGGGCCTCATATGCACAGCCTGGATATGGTTAGCCGGCTGTTTGTTGTTTTTCTCGGCATTGGTACAATCAATAAACAGTTGCTGTTTAATGGCATCGTAACCTATAATGATGTCATTACCGGGCAGATCCTTATTTTGGGCTATTTTAAAGCCGGCAACCTTAACATCGGCCATTGCAAATTCGGCATCAATCCAATAGGCATTGGTTTTGCCGGCTTTAGGTAGCGGTACTTCTTTATCACGTAAGTCTGTACTTTCCATAGCAAATACGCCATCGGCAGATAAGGTATTGAGTTTATCTTTAATGGTGATAGCTGGCTGCTGGATCAACCTTAAACCTTCGCTTGTTGCGCGTAAAGAAAGATCGCGGGGGATAGACATTTGTCCGCGCCATGGATAGGTATCCGGTTTACCCGGCACCAGCCAGCCCATTAACGTAGCTTTATGATTAGCTAACCGCCAGGGGATGGCAGCATAAAAGGCATCTCCCCCATCAACCGGCAAGGTTTCCGTAGCGGAATTATCACTTTTAAAGTTTGTACCATCAAAATCGCCCACAAAGTATTGCATCCCCGGACCGCGATCTGTAAAGGCCGAAACAAAAAGTACCCATTTAACTTTTGATTTATCGCCGTTAACTACCAGGGGCACCATGGACGGGCATTCCCAACCGCTTTTGGTATACCCTGCCGGACCGAAATCGCTCAGCCTCGTCCATTGCTTCAGATTTTTTGAACCGTAGATCCTCACCATGTGCTCATCAACCATAGCTACCGTCATAATCCATTGTTTGGTAGGTTCGTACCAAAACACATTGGGATCGCGGAAATCTTTTTTATCGAGGTCGATAACCGGGTTGCCGGCGTACTGGGTATAACTCAGTCCGCCATCATTACTGTAAGCTATATATTGCGATTCGTTGTGTTGTTTGGGCTTATCTGCCGTAAAAATGGCGACTAAAGGGCCTTTCCCATCTTTACCTAAACCGCTGGTATTATTTTTATCCAATACGGCTGATCCGGAATAGATATAGGTAGTGGTATCCTTAGTTACAATTTCGGGGATGGCAACTGGCAGGTTATCCCAGTGCACCAGGTCGGTACTGGTGGCGTGGCCCCAGCTCATGTGCCCCCACTTGTTTTCAAAAGGATTGTTTTGGAAGTATAGGTTATACTTGCCGTTCAAAAATATCAGGCCGTTAGGGTCATTAGTCCAATTTTGGGGTGGAGTAAAGTGGTAGGTTGGTCGCCATTGTGGCGTAGATACATCCTGGGCAAAAGCCGGGGTTGCAACAGCGGCAAACGCCAGGCCATAAAAAATTGATTTGAACATATTAAAGGTTTTCAAGGGATAGTTGGTTGTTAAAAGTACAAATTAAATGGAATGGAAAGAGAGGGAATTGAGGAAACTAACCAAGGAACGACTCACCAGGCCGATGCTTCGCTGGGGTGAGTTTTAGCCGTTATACAGAGCCAATTGTAAAGGTTTATGATGGTAACAACGTTTACTTTTTGTGTCAAAACACTTATCACCTACCATTTTTCCGCGCTAAAACGGTCAATATTAACCATTTATTGTTTTGCACCCCAACAATAAATCTTCATAAAAAATTAATAATTCTTTGTCGAGTTATTTAGTGCTTTCGTCGGCACATAATGAGGTCTTGCATCCATTCCGGGCATATTTGACTCATTGTTTCACCACTCAAAAAATGCTATGATCCCACATCGACTATTTTTTTCACCAAATCCCGAAAGTCAATATGAGATCTTCAATTCAAATCACAGGCCTGCTGTTAATAGTGCTCAGCTCCTGCCAATCAAAGTTATACAATACCCCTGCCACGCGTGCAGTTTCCGTTAAGCGGCTTATTCCGCCGGTGGGTATGGTTTACATTCCATCAGGAACTTTTCAATACAAATTACTGGATGATGATAAAGCCGAAAAACGCAACGTAAGCGTAAGCGCCTTTTTTATTGATAAAACCGAAGTCACCAATAAACAATACCAGGCCTTTGTAAACTGGGTGGCCGACTCGGTTGCCATTACCGATTACCTGCACGATGATGCCTTTTACCTCCCCGCAACCGGTGCTACTGTTGGCAAAGGCGGTAAAGAGATCAGGCTGATAGATTGGGATAAGGTAAACAAAATCTCGCCCCTTTGGAAAAAAGCCCCGGCCGATGTTAAAGAAAAGCTGGCCGGTATGATGACTATGATTAACGGGCAGCGTGTACCAGATCCGGCGCAGATGAACTACCGCTTTTATTATGTGCGGATGGACGGCGAAAAAAACAACCAGTACGTGATGGATACCGTTGGCGTTTATCCCAATGAACACGTATGGTCGACCGACTTCCCCAACGCCCAGATGACGGTGATGGATGCCAACTACTTTGGCAATAAAATTTATGAATACAACCCCGTTGTGGGCGTAACCTGGAAACAGGCCCGGGCCTATACCGACTGGCGCGGCACGCAGTTAAAGGTGTTGATCAGGAATAATCCAAACCTCAAAAACTTCAAACTTAGCTTTAGCCTGCCAACCGAGGCGCAATGGCAGTACGCTGCCGAAGCCAAGCTTGATCCGGCCGATACCATAGAACGTACCGTGAAAACCATAGTTGACAAAACTACCGGCAAAGAAAAGCTATCGCTCAACTTTAAACAGGGCGAAGGCGCTTATGCCAGCGATGGATCAACTTTTACCCTGCCGGTTACCTCTTACACCCCTAACGCGTTTGGCATTTATAACATGGCCGGCAATGTATCTGAATGGACGCTGGATGCTTTTAGTCCATCGGCATCACAACTGGTTAACGACCTTAACCCGGCCTTGCTATATGATGCTACCGATAAAGATTCGCCCCTGCTGAAACGAAAGGTGGTACGCGGCGGATCATGGAAAGATAACGGCGAAATGCTGAACAGCGATACCCGCAGTTTTGAAGACCAGGGCAATGCCCACTCCTACATTGGTTTCCGTTGCGTTATGGCGGCCTTCGAGCTGCCAGGCGAACAGGTAAAAACAAGAAAATACGCTAAACGATAAAACTCATGAAAAAGATAATCATCATAATTGAAACCCTTTTGCTGATGGGTTTTGGCAGAAGTGTAGGCTTTGCACAAGCCATGCAGGCAGATAGTACCTTGACGGATACCCTGCCGGCCTACGATAATTTTATTAAACAGGCCGATTTGGGCAAGGCCAAACCATTCCCTTACCCCAAGATCAACCAGGCCAGCATCAGGCTTTATGCCCAGGTTTGGCGCGATATTGACCTTACCGATACGGCAAACAGTATGCTTACCATCCCCGGTAAATCGCTAATGGAGGATGTGATGAAGGGCATAAAACTGGGCAAGCTTACCCCTTATGAGCGCGATGACTTTAAAAAGAAAATGACCGCCAAAGAGGGCGAGTTGCGGTTTGCCGACTCGGTACTGATCCCCATTTTTGATAAGGATGGCAATCAAACCGGCTCCCGGATGGCCCTCAATGATTTTAACCCTGATAAGATCAGGCGGTTCAGGATTAAGGAGGATGTGTTTTTTGACAGGCAGCGCGGCCGGGTTGATACCCGCATAGTAGCCATAGCGCCCATGATGTCCATCCTTTCCTCGGCCGAGCTGCCGCAAAACCTGGCATTCGCGCCTGCTTTCTGGCTTTACTTTCCACAGCTGCGCTACACGCTGGTACAGGAAGATGTGAGCAACCCGGATAAAGGCATTTTTGATTTTACCATGGATGATGTGTTTATGCAGCACAAGTTTTCGGCTTACCTGGTAAAACAATCATCACCAAGCGGGGTACAAACGGGCCAGCTGGAACCGGGCAGCACAGAGGCTTTGCTATTGGAACAAAAAATTGCCGATCTCAAAAAGCACATCTGGCAAAACCCAAAAGGGGTAAACGAAAAGAACCTTGTAAAAATCGATCAAAAAAAGGAGGATAAGCCATGAGAAAGCAACTGAATTTATTACGGGAATTTTTATGGATGATATTAATTTCCGGTTTGCTGTTTTGCTGCGGCAGGGCAAGCGCCCAGGTATTGCCAGAGTATAGCGCCTTTCCGTCGTCGTCTTTCGGCGTTCAGGTGGGCATACAGGGCATCGGGCTACAGGGATCGTACAGCTTTTGGAGCCAGTTTAACGCGAGGGTTGGTTTTAATACCGTACCCAACGTTAACATCAAATACAACGGCCGCGATTTACAATTGAACCGTACATCGGTATATGCCATAGCCGATTGGCAGCCCTTATACGGACAAGGCGAATGGCTGGCGCGTAAGTGGTACATCAGTACGGGGATAGCCTATTATTTTTCAAACAGTTTATACCGCGAAGGGATAGGTAGCGTGCCAAATTACACCATCTACATGTCAAAAGTGCGGCCCTACATCGGTACGGGGCTGGGAAACATCCGGCTGTTTAAAAACATAGGTATGCGTACCGATCTGGGTTGGTATATCCCCACAAGTTCGGCCACATCAACTTATGAAGATAAGGCCGGCAAAGTAAGTAACGGACTGCGCGGCTTATTGCCAGGCCTTAACTCGGCAGTAACTATTTATGTAAAATTCTGATCTGTAAACCATTAAAAATCAAATATCATGTTAAAGAAAAAGAAAATCAATTGGCTGCATATAGCCATATCATGGGGCGCCAGTATAGTTATCCTTGGCGCTATGTTTAAAATTAACCACTGGGGCGGTCAGCTGGGCACCTATATGATAGGGCTTGGCCTATCGGTAGAGGCTATGTTGTTTTTCACCCTGGGCTTTTTCCCGCCGGCTGAAGAGCCGGAATGGGAAAAAGTTTACCCCGAACTGGCCGTTGATTATGATGGCGAACCGGCTCCTAAAGGTTTAAGAAAAGTACAAACCGGCAATGGCACAACAGCCGCGTTAGATGGCCTGCTTACTCAGGTTGACCTGAGTCCTGAAAAGATCAACAATTTGGGCGAAGGGCTTAAACAATTCTCTGATAAAATGAGCCGCATCAACTCCATTGCCGATGCCTCTTTAGGTACAGACGAGTTTTCGGTCAAGCTGAAAAACGCTGCATCTAAATTTGATTTGTTGGGTATTATGTTTGAGAAAGCATCGGCCGGTTTTGCCACCATAAGCGATAGCCGTGATGATGCTTTGGCGTACCAGCAACAGGTGTTAAAGCTTACCCACAACCTTGCCCACTTAAATTCGCTATATGAAAGTGAGCTGCATGGAGCCGATACCAACCTGCGCCGCATTAACCAGTTTTACCAGGGTTTAAACGGTACGCTTAGCAGTCTGCATGAATCTGCAGGCGAAACCAGGGTATTTAAGGATGAGGTGAATAAGCTGGTGCAAAACATATCATCGTTAAATGTTTACTACGCCAACATGCTTTCGGCCATGAACCAGCAGCGGATGTAATAGTATAGGTTTATACTGCTATATGTCATATTCTTTTAAAACGAAAATGTCATTTCGAACCCTTGAAGGGTGGGGAATAGCGCGGCAAGGGTGAGAAATCTTCTGCGCCTTGTATAGTCGAAAGTCCGCCTATAGAAGATTTCTCCTCACCTCCCGCGCGCAGCCCCCACAAGGTTCGTTCGAAATGACAATCTTTTTAAGATTAGTAAACACAAGCAGGTTTTATCAACAATAAATATTCAAATTAAAACTTAAAAAAATGGCTGCAGGAAAAGAAACCACCAGGCAAAAGATGATCAATATCATGTACCTGGTTTTGTTAGCAATGCTGGCCCTCAATGTATCAGAAACCATATTGGACGCTTTTAAAACCATTAACGATAGCTTAACCGCGTCGGCGGCCAATGTGGGTAATTCGGTACAGCAGTTGTTCAACACCTTTGAGCAAACCCGGCTTAAGGAATCGCCAGAGCGGGCCAAACCCGTTTATGAAAAGGCAAAACAAGCCCGGGAAGCAACCCAGGACCTGGATAACTACATCAGGGACATCAAATTGGAGCTTACCAACCAAAGCAACGGATACGATATCCAAACCGGCGACCTTAAACAGCGCGACAACCTGGACATTGGCTTTGATGTAATGATCAACAAAAAAAGGGCAAAAGCGCTCAAGGATAAGATCAACGATACCCGCGAAAGGCTGATTACGCTGTTAGGCCCGCAGGATAGTAAAACCGTGTCGTTCACCCTTAAGGCCGATGATCCGACAGGTAAAGGGGCTAATCACCGCAACTGGGAGGAGCTGAATTTTGGCGAGGGGGTACCTTTAACGGCAACATTCACCATATTATCGCGTATCCAGGCCGATAATAAAAATGCCGAATCGGAGGTGGTAAAAAAGATCCTGGGTAAAATGGACCAGGCAGTGGTGAACCTGGATAAGTTTGAGGCTGTAGCGGTTGCGCCTACATCATACCTGATACAAGGCCAGCCCTACACCGCCCAGGTATTTTTAACGGCTTATGATTCACGGTCAACACCAACGGTGCAGGTTGGCGGCAGTACCATCGCGGTAAAAGATGGTCGGGGTGTTTACAACGTAAGCACCAGCCGCGAAGGCGTATTTAACTGGCGGGGCACCATCAGCGTAAAACAAACCGATGGTACCATTAAAACCTATACCACGCCAGAGCAGCGTTACATAGTTTCCAGGCCGTCGGCCGTAGTATCGCCCGATAAAATGAATGTGCTGTACATCGGCGTTGATAACCCGGTTTCAGTTTCAGTTCCGGGTATCCCATCCAAAAACATCCGGATAGGGATCTCGGCCGGTACACTCAGCGGATCGGAAGGAAAGTACGTAGCAAGGGTAAATAGCCCGGGTACGGTGACTGTTTCGGTATCGGCCGAAATTTCGCCAGGGAAAACCCAGGTATTAAGCAACACCATGTTCAGGGCTAAGCGTATCCCCGATCCTGTTGCCCGCTTTTCGGGAAAATCAAGCGGGAATGTACCAACTGTGGCCTTAAAAGCCCAGAATGCCATTTTTGCCATGCTGGATAATTTTGATTTTGACGCGAAGTTTAAAATAACCCGTTTCAGCTTAATTATTGCCAACCCAAGGGAAACGGCATCGGTACAAACAGGGTCGGGCAATACGCTGAATGACGCCATGACAGCTTCGTTAAACAGCATTAAACCGGGCTCAAGGGTTATTTTTGATAATATTATAGCTGTGGGGCCCGATGGCTCACCAAGGCAACTGGCACCAGTGGCGCTAACAGCCAATTGACGTTAATTTAATTAAAACGCCCCAGGCCCAAATTGAAGTAAAATAAGGGTTTGGGGTGTTTTTACTATCTATCGCAATTGAACTCTCCCAATTAAAAGCTCAGGGTCAAATCGTACCGGCGTTCAATCAGTTCCTTATCAAACTCGGCTGATACTTTTTCTTCGGTTAGCTTAAACCCATACCTTTCATACAAGGTAATGGCAGCATGCTGTTCATTAGTTGTCCACAAATAAGCATCAGTTATTTCACGTTTTTTCATGTGGTTAATAAACTCCGTCATTAACTTTTTACCCAGGCCAAGGCCGCGAAATTCCGGCCGGAAAATAAAATAACGCAGTTGTAAGGCACTGCCACGGTCGACAGCTATTAACACACCTACTATTTGCTGGTTATGTTCACAAATCCACACCCGGTCTTTAGCTACATCATATTGCCGGGCAAAATCACCTAAACCTTGCAGCACGTAGCTTTCAAAATTAAGACCATAGCCACATTCGCGGGCGTACATCTCGCCATGAAGGTAAGCGATATAGCCCAGGTCGCCGGGTTGCAATTCGGTACGGATATTAATATCATTAACATTTAACATTGCGCTCATCACACTGGTCATTTTTGTTTCAAAATGTTCATAATTTGCTGCATATGCGATACCAGTTCCTGCTGTTTTTCTGCGGACAGCTTTTTAATCAAATCGTTTATCTGCACATCAGATGCCTGGTTAAGCTTCATAAACTCCGCCATTCCTTTATCCGTAAGCGAAAGTATCGAGGCCCTGGCATCCTGTTGTGAGGGCTTTTTTATGATCAGCTTATCCTTTTCAAGCTTTTTTAACAGGCGGCTTAAATAACTCTTATCAATATACATGGCTGCAATTATTTGTGAAGCCTGCATACCGCTGGCCGCATTGATTTCATAGAGAATGCGGGCTTCGGCTAAAGAATAATCGCTTTGTAGCAAGTGCTTGTCCAGCAGCCCAATAATATCCGTATAAAAACGACTAAACGCCCTGATTTGCTGAACAGGTAATTTTGATGATATTTCCACTGGTATCGTCCTTTTATGAAGCAAACATCACAAATATAGTAGCCTTTGTCAACTATATTTGTGATTTATTTTACTTTTTCTTCCAACTAAAACCCTACCTTGTATTAACCAATTTTTATGAAAAGAAAAACATTTATCCGTTTAGGCGGCACACTTATGACTACACCTTTGTTATCTCCTATCATATCCCTGGCAGGCCAGGCTCCTTTGCAAAACTGGGCCGGCAATCTTACTTATAACACAGCTAACGTGCAGTACCCGCGCTCGGTGGCCGAGGTGCAGCAGCTGGTTAAAAAATACAGCAAGCTTAAAGCCCTTGGCACAAGGCATTGCTTTAACCGCATTGCCGATAGCAAAGACGACCTGCTATCGACCAAAGAACTCAATAAAGTTATTTCCATAGATAAAAAAGCCATGACCGTTACCGTGGAGGGCGGTATTAAATATGGCGAGCTTGCCCCCTACCTGCATAAAGAAGGCTTCGCGCTGCATAACCTGGCATCGTTGCCGCATATTTCGGTCGCGGGCTCCATTACTACAGCTACCCACGGCAGCGGGGTTAAAAACGGCAACCTGGCCAGCGCGGTAAGGGCATTGGAAGTTGTTGTTGCCGATGGCAGTATTGTTCATTTTTCAAAGGCTACAGATTCCGAAAAATTTAACGCCGTGGTAGTTGGCCTGGGTGCTATCGGCGTAATTACCAAGGTTACGCTTGCTATTGAGCCTACCTATATGATGCGCCAGCGGGTATTTTTAAAAATGCCAATGCCACAGGTAAAGCAGCATTTTGAGGCTATCGTATCTGCCGGGTACAGTGTAAGCCTGTTTACCGACTGGCAAAACGACTACATTAACGAGGTTTGGATAAAAAGCCGCATGACCGAAAAAGACCATGACGGTGCCGAGTTTTACGGTGCTAAAGCGGCTACCAAAAACCTGCACCCTATATATGACCATCCGGCCGAAAGCTGTACCGATCAGTTGGGTGTACCCGGTCCGTGGTATGAAAGATTACCGCATTTTAAAATGGGTTTTATCCCAAGCAGCGGTAAAGAGTTGCAATCTGAATATTTTGTACCGATGCAGCATGCCGTTGAAGCTATTGAAGCGATAGCCAAACTGGGTAAACAGGTAGGGCCGCATTTGTTCATTACCGAGATCAGGACCATCGCGGCGGATAGCCTGTGGATGAGTCCCTGCCACAACCAGCAATCGGTAACCATTCACTTTACCTGGAAACCAGAAACCGAAGCTGTTACCAAACTGCTTCCCACCATTGAAAAGGCCCTTGCCCCCTTTAACGCCCGGCCACACTGGGGCAAAGTGTTTACTCTTGATCCTAAAGTATTGGCTTCGCGATACGAGAAGATAGCCGCCTTTAAAGAAGTGGTTGCCGAATATGATCCGCATGGCAAGTTCAGGAACGCGTTTTTGGCTCATAATATTTACGGGGCGTAGCTATAACATCCTGGCCTGTACTATCTATTATAAAGAGTTTGCCTTTATTATCATAATGGGTATCTTATCAGAAGCTGCTGAGGAAGCATAGCTCTTCCATTAATTATACATCACAATTACCCGCTCAACCTTTCCATCAGCATTAAAAAACAGGCTTTCAACAGCGTTTTTACCACTTATGGTGTTATGATAATAAATGCTGGTGGCATTTACCCCCGTAAGTACTTCCAGCAATTCAAAGTGCAGGGCTGTGAGTTTGCTCAACGCGGTTTCCCAGTATTGCCGTACATGTTTTTTGCCGGATATTATTCCACCGCAATCCGGATAGATCTTTAAGGCGTAGGGCGTTTCGATAATAAAATCATCGGTGTAATGCTGCATCAACTGGTCAAGGTCGCGGGTGTTCCAGCAGTTGATCCATGCTGTGGCAAAACTTCGGGCAAATTGCCGATCTATCATAACAGGTAAAAAAAACGGTTCAATTAATTAAAATGTGCCATTTACTGCCGGTCAGGGCACTAATTGAAAGGTTTATGAGTTACAATATCGATAAATCTATTGTTTTTTTGGTGCTGTGTAACTTTAGTTCGATAAGTTTGTCATAACCGAGCCGAGACATATTAAGAGTTCCTTTATGACCTACAGCGTAAATATGCCTGTATTAAACCTGCAAAACCAGTATACCGATCAGCAGCTCCTGGACCGTATCCGCCATGATGACCGTGCCGCATCCACCGAATTGTACAATCGTTATTGGGATAAAACATTTGCCGTAGCCTTACATCGCCTGGGCGACGAGCACGAAGCCGAGGAAGTGGTGCAGGAAGTATTTTTAAGCATATGGCAGCGCAGGGCTAATATCGAATTAACTCATGCTGTGGCTACCTATCTTTCGGTGGCGGTTAAATACAAAGTGATCAATCACCTGGCCAAACAGCACCGCAGGCAGCAACATATTGATGAGCTAAGCGTTAATGCCACCGATACCGAAGATACTACCGCAAACTGGCTGGCCGAAAAAGAACTCCGAAAACTACTTGACCAAAGCATTAATCAACTGCCCGAAAAATGCCGCATCGTTTTCCTGCTCAGCAGGGACGAAAATAAAACCTATGCCGAGATAGCCGCCGAATTGAATATTTCACAAAAAACGGTAGAAGCGCACATGAGCAAGGCGTTGACAACGCTGCGGGCAACAATGGGTGTTTCTGGCTGTGTGCTGATCTTGTTGTGCACAAATGCAGATTATTTTTTATAAGAGCTACTACCTGATGGCTGTTTTCAAAGACGGCATCAATCATGGGCGGCAAAAATAACAGGTTGTTTTTTTGCTGCCTGATCATTCTACCCCATGTCAATATCCGGGCCCTACCAGGTCGAATTTAATGCGCGATCTTCGTTTAAAGGTGACATGATTAAGTGTGCTGTCGAGTAAGGTATTCCCGGTGATCAATTTCAGCGACTTAACTTTTCTGAAACGGATATCGGCTGTCATCCAATAACTATGTGCCCCTGTATGCCCCATAAAGAACTCGCCAACCTTCAGCGGAACTTTTAGTGTATCGTTAACGATCATATAGCATTGGTTGCTTTGCAGGGGGCGTTTCGTACTGACTTTCGAAATATGCAGCGAGTCCCGTACGCTTTTGTAATCGTTGCTGTCGATGGCTAAAGGCATGAAATAACCTTCGTTGCTATTCACGGTCACCTCCATTACAAACTGGCTACTACTTTTTTGAAAAAAGCCCCCAACCGGCATAACCGGCAAGAGTAGGCCCATCAACAGCGGGTGGCCAATGCCATTGCTGACAGCAATTGAACCTACGCTATCGCCCACCTTGTTCGATACGCTAAACCTGTTACTGATCATTTTAAAGTCGGTATGACTAAAGTAGCCTTTGATGGTTTGATGTGCAACCGAGGGTACGTAATAATATTGTTTACTGATGATGCCGCAGCCCGAACAGGCCAGCAAAGCAATTAAAAGGGCGTGGTGCTTTTTCATGCAGGGAAAAATTGGTAATAATTGAAAAACAATGCATTAACGACCATCCGGATAAAATAATTGTACGGGATGCATTTTCGTATTTCTGCAATCAGTTTTCACCTCAAAAATGACCGGGCGCTATTTTGCTTTTTGTTCATGCGGGAGTTATTTTCAGAAGTTGATGCGACCTATCTGCAATCGTTCGCGCTTGATTATTAACTTTTGTCACTTTTAATTGTACGTGTGGTAATGTACACTGCTTGTGAATATTCATTAATTTAGGCCTCATGATCTTTTTGCGGTTAAACATATTATTAGCACTTGTTCTGACAGCATCAGTCGTTCAGGCGCAAACCGATGGGTTGCCCGGGCAATTGCAACATAAGATCGACAGTTTGTTTAAGGCTTATACTACGAAACGAACTCCCGGATACGCGATTGGGATTGTTAAAAATCGGCAGATCATATACCGGCATGGCTATGGTTTGGCTAACCTCGACTATACCTTGCCAATCACTCCTAAATCCGCCTTTGATATTGCCTCTGTTTCCAAGCAATTCACCGGGGCCTGCATCGCCTTGCTTATCATGGATGGTAAACTCCGCCTGGATATGCCCGCGAGCCGGTTCATCCCGGAACTGGCGAAGTATAAGGATACGATCCGTATCGAACACCTGATCTATAATACCAGTGGGATCACGGATTATTATCAATTGCCGCGCGCAAGCGACCGCTCCTGGGTGACCTTCGACTATTTTGACAATGATGAATGTATACGTACCTCACTACGGCAGGACACACTTGCATTTATGCCCGGAACAAAATGGGATTATTGCAATGTCAACTTCATGTTATTAGCCAGAATAGTAGAAAAAGTGAGCGGTGAACCCTTCAGCGCATTTGCCCGCCGACGGTTATTCCTGCCCCTGGGAATGAAACAAACGATGGTTAACGACGATGCAACCGAGATTATACAGGATAGGGCGATACCTTACAACCCGCGTACAAAGGAATATGTAGATGCTTACCGCAAGTCGGGATTTGACGTTAAATACGGCAGCGGCTGGATACAGCACGCTCGTAATTCACCGCATTATGGCGGTAGCGGTATTAGCACAACGGTTAACGATCTCATTAAATGGGAGGAGAACTTTTTCAGCAAGCAGTTTGGCGGCGAACAGTTTTACCAGCTCATGCACCGGACACAACGTTTCCGGCATGATATGGACAACCAGGCTTTTGGCCTGTATCGCGGCACGTTCAAAGGCAGTACCTACTGGGCATGGGATGGCGCCGATTATGGAGTAAGCGCCCAAATCATGCGCTTTACAGATCAACAGGTTGCCATCATCGTTCTATCAAATATCGGCAATGGCGACTCCGCTAAAAAAGCACAACAGATTGCTGACTTACTCATAGCCGGTAAGCAACTATAACAGCAATAACTCCATCGGTTTTGTAGCATCAACTTCTCAAAATCACACCTCCCAAAATAAATTTCATTTTCCACTAAGGGTGTTTCCCTTTACCATTGACTATATGTGTAAAGGTTGAAATAATTTTAAATGGAAAACAACGCGTACGATGCCAAAGAGCTTGCCCATAAACTGGAACAAGGCACCATAACAGCCGAAGAGCTGGCCTGGTTTGAGCAATGGTATGCCGGTTTTAATGATGAAGAAGTACTGCTTTCAGCGGCAGCACACTCATCTGCTGATGAACTCCGGGATGCCATCTTTAATCGGATTACCACGCAAATGGAAACACCTGCCCGGCCAAAAGCTAAAGTGATTACTTTATGGCGTGGCATAGCTGCCGTTGCAGCAACTATAGCACTCATTTGTTTTGCTACGTTTTACAGGAACACCGTTTTAAATGTGATAGACCCCGTTAAGGAATTACAATTAAGCGCTGCCGCCGGGCAACACAGGCACATCAGTTTACCCGATGGTACGCAGGTTTGGCTAAGCCCATCTACCTGGATAAGCTACCCGGATAAGTTCAGGGGCGACCAGCGTTTGGTAACCTTAACCGGCGAGGCTTTTTTTGACGTAAAGCATGATGCCAACCATCCATTTATCATTACATCCGGACCAATTAAAACGGTAGTATTGGGCACCAGCTTTAATATTAAAGCTTACCCCGGCGCGGCCACTGCCGAGGTTACCGTTGTAAGCGGAAAGGTAGGCGTTGCCGAGCATGATGTACCCAAAAGCCAGCAGCAAATCATGATTGCCAACCAAAGAACGGTGCTTACCCTTGCCGATAGATCGCTGGAAAAAGAAGATTACCCGGCTGCTGTCAAATTTCTTGATGAACGCAATGGCCTGTTCAATTTTAACGGCGAAACCGTACAACAGGTAGTCAACAATCTAAAGCGGCAATATAGCATTTACATTTCTATTGATCCTGAGCTGGCAAAAAAGGGTTTTTATGGTCGTTTAAACACCAATCAACCTGCTGCACAAACACTTAACAAGTTATGCGCCGTAATGGATGCCCACTGGACCCTGGTAGACAACCACTACCTTCTTACAAGCCAGGCCAGCAAAAACTAACACATTTCACATTAAAACCGGTCACCAACAGATCATTACCCCAAAATCATCAAATGAAAAACAATTACCCGGCGTGCTCCCCGATGCTGATAGCCCAATTTATGTACTTCCCGGCTGCCCTCCGAACGGCGCTTTGCGCATTGCTCCTGTTAACAGTTTCTTTCCAGGTTAAAGCGCAAAGTCCGCTTGATAAGCCGGTAACCATCAGCATTCATAACCAGCCGCTTAAGCAGGCTTTAGATCAATTGACCGCCGCCAGCGGCGTAAGGTTTACCTATAACGAAACCGTTGCCAAAAGCAAAATTACCATCAGCGTTAACGCTCAAAACCAGCCTTTAGGGGAAGTATTAAAAAAGGCGCTGGCCCCTTACCCGTTCAGCTATACGGTGCTCGATCAGGATATCATGATCAAATACGATACCGAGAAACCAAAAAAGCAGGCCGCCGCTCTCGCGGGCGGCGGCAAATACACCATAAGCGGCACCGTTAAATCAAAGCAAACCGGCGAAACCGTGATTGGCGCAACTATCAGGGCCACGGATGTAAACCAGGGCACCTCAAGTAACGAATATGGGTTTTATTCGCTCACCTTGCCGGCCGGCGATCATCAGCTTGCCGTAAGCGCCGTTGGGCAAAAAAGCACCCTTGTGCCTATTTCATTAAACAGCAACCAACAGCTCGCCATCGCCATGGATAACAATGAGCAGTCTATACAAGAGGTAACCATTACCGCCAAAGCACCTGGCACCCGCGATTTGGCTAACCCACAAATGGGCGTTGAACACCTCAGCATCCAGGAAACCAAAAATATCCCGGTGTTACTTGGCGAACGGGATATCATCAAAACCATTCAGTTGTTGCCAGGTATTAAAACGGCCGGCGAAGGCAGCGGCGGTTTTTATGTACGCGGCGGTGCGGCCGATCAAAACCTGATCCTGCTGGATGAAGCACCGGTTTATAATGCATCGCATATGCTGGGTTTCTTCTCAACCTTTAACTCCGATGCGATTAAAAACATCAGCATTTACAAAGGCGATATGCCCGCGCAGTACGGCGGCAGGCTGTCATCTGTGTTGGATATTAAAATGAATGATGGCAATAACCAAAAGTTTGGTGTAAGCGGCGGCGTTGGGCTGATAGCCGCAAGGATTAATGTTGAAGGGCCGATCCAGAAAAATAAATCATCGTTCCTGATCTCGGCCAGACGTACTTACGCCGACGCCTTCCTTGCTTTTTCAAAGGACACTATCGCCAAAAAAAGCCAGCTTTATTTTTATGATATCAACGCCAAGGCTAATTATATTTTAGGGGATAAAGACCGCCTGTATATCTCGGGCTATTTTGGCAAGGATGTGTTAAAAGCATCTGATATTGCGGGCATTAACTGGGGCAACACTACGGCCACGCTGCGCTGGAACCACATTTTTAACAGCCAGTTATTTTCAAACACCTCGCTCATTTACAGCAATTATGATTATAAGATCAATATTAAGCAGGATGTAAACGAGTTTAATATCTATTCGCAGATCAGGGATCTCAATTTTAAGGAAGATCTGCAATATTACGCAGGCGATAAAAACACCATCAGCTTTGGGGTAAACGCCATTTATCATACCATAAAACCCGGCGAGATCTCATCAACCGGTAACTCGGGCATCCTATCTCAAAACCTGCAAAACAGGTATGCTTTAGAGAACGCCGCCTATGCTACCAATACATGGAAAGCTACCGACAGGTTTAGCCTAACCTATGGTTTGCGGGTATCCGCTTTTACAATCCTTGGCGAAGGTGATTATTACAACCTTGATGCCGACGGCAATATCATCAGCACACAGCATTATACTTCTGGTCAGGCGGTTAAAACTTATGTTAACCCCGAACCGAGGATAGCGGCAGCTTATTCGCTGAATGATTTCAGCTCGGTTAAAGCATCATACGCACGCAACGCACAAAATTTGCACCTGATATCAAACTCCAACTCCGGTTCGCCAACGGATAAATGGGCGGCCAGTACAAACCTTATTAAACCCGAACTTGCCGACCAGGTTTCGGTAGGTTACTACCGAGATTTGAAGGATCACCAGTATGAATTTACTGTTGAAACCTACTACAAAAAAATGCAAAACCAGGTTGATTACCGCAATGGCGCCAATGTTTTCACCAACCAGCCTATAGAAACGCAACTGCTTTACGGTATAGGTCGTGCTTACGGTGCCGAATTTCTGTTAAAGAAAAAAACAGGCCGGCTTACCGGCTGGATAAGTTATACGCTTTCAAAAACCGAACGCAAGATAGATGGCATCAACAATAACCAGTGGTACAACGCCCGGCAGGATCGTACTCATGACATAGCCATTGTGGCCATGTACAAAGCATCAGAAAAATGGACGTTCTCTGCCAATTTTATCTACTACACCGGCGACGCCGTAACCTACCCAAGCGGCAAATACCAGGTTGACGGTGCTACGTATTACTACTATACCAACCGCAATGCCGATAGGATACCAGCCTACAACAGGCTTGACCTGGGAGCTACCAGGCAGTTGAAAAAAAGCGCCAAGTTTGAGTCCGATCTTACTTTTAGTTTGTACAACGCTTACGGCAGTCATAACGCGTATCGCATCTATTTCAGGGACAATAAGAATGACCCAAGTCGTACCGAGGCAGTGCGCACTACGCTGTTCACCTTTGTACCATCTATTAGCTACAACTTTAAATTTTAATTACATGCGCACTACAATAAAATATTTGATGATAGCTTTACTGGTAACAACCTTTAGCTCTTGCGAAAAAGCCATCAACCTAAAGCTAAGCGATACCACCCCGCAATATGTAATTGAGGGCGTATTAACCAACCAGGCAGGCGGCTGTAAAGTAACCTTAAGCCAAACCAAAAACTTCACCGATAATAATGATGTTATTGGTATTGATGGCGCGCAGGTAAGCATAAGCGATGATAACAATGTTTACCCGCTTACGCCCGCCGGCAGCGGCGTTTACCAGAATACTACGCTTACAGGCGCTTATGCCCATATTTATAAGCTGACTGTTATTGTGGCCGGTAAAACTTTTACATCTACCTGTGCCATGCAGGCGCAGGTGGCACTTGATAGCATTTACCTGGTAAAAAGCAGTTTTGGCAATAATGCCGATGGCACGGTGCGTAAATATGTAACCGTAAAATACCACGACCCTATAGCTACCAAAAACTATTACCGCTTTGTACAATATGTAAATGACCGTAAGGAAGAATCGATATTGTTAGATGATGATGAATTTACCAACGGGCAGGAAGTGAACACCCAATTGAATTTCAGTAACAATAATGATAACCCAGCAAGGGATATCCGCCCTGGTAATAAAGTAACTATCGAAATGCAATGCATCGATCCGGCTGTTTACAAATACTTTTTCAGCCTAAACTCATCTGCCAATGGCGATGGCAATAATGCCGCCCCATCAAACCCGGTGAGTAATGTACAGGGCGGGGCTTTAGGTTATTTTAGCGTACATACCGTACAGCGGAAAACGTTAACCGCGCCGTGATGGATTGAATTGTTTTTATAAAAAAGGCGATGGTTTTAAAACCATCGCCTTTTTTATTGTCGCTTCATATTATTTACGCAACCGCTTTGGCAACAAACATAGGGCTATAGTATTTCCAATACCCAACACCCAAAAGCAGGTTTGGCAATACCAGGAAAACACCCATTAACCAGCCCGAGGGTACCAAAAAAGTATGAAACAGTAATACGTTTAAGCTTATAGGAAAAAGCACCACCGCCGAAAAAGGCGCGTACCGGTTGGTAAGCAATGATAAACCGCCCACAATTTGTATCACCTTTTGAATAGGGTAAAAATAGCCTGTCCCTTTCAATCCGGCTATGAAAGCACCAGCCGCGCCGGTATGCAAAGGCTGATAAGGTATAAAATGCAAAAAATAATCGAGTCCGAAGGTAAGGTAAAGGAAACCAAGCAGCAGGCGGGAAATTAAAACGGTGGTTTTCATTGAAATGATTTTTATCCAAACTTAGTAATCAAATTTTATTTCCCCGATACCGGCACCAACTTGGCAGTCAAGTCCGGGTCTTTCATATTTTTATCAAAGGGGAACATTGGCCGTATGATGTGATGATAGGGCAAACCTTCAATGTTTTGATCTACGCCGCCTGGTGTAAGGGCCATAATCCAGTCGGCACGCATGGCATACAATTCGGGTTCAAGGTAGCCTATTTTTACCACTACAATATATGCTGTACGTGGGTTAAGCCCTAAGCGGGTAAAATCAATTTCCTTGTGGTAAGGCTTGCGTTTTTGGGTGATGATCACGTGCACGCTGCCCACTTTAACAACCGCTTCAACCTCGGCATCTTTATCGCCATAAACAATACTTTCCACCGTACCAGATAGTTTAACAGGTGGAGCAAACCGGGCATCAACTTTTGCACCGGCATAGCCTTCCACATAATTGCCAATACCCGCAGCAATAGCGCTTTTAATTAACTCAGGCGCGGGAATAGACGCGTAAAGTAATGACGGACCGGTAGCTGTTTTAAATTCCGGCCGGGCAAGGATCTGGGTGAGTGTCCAGGTGGCATCACCTGCTCCACCCGCGGTTGGGTTATCGCCCGAGTCGCTGATGTAAAACGGGTGTTTTGGGCTGGCAACAGCCTTGTCAAGGCATTGCTTTAACGTACCTGTAGGTGCCACAAATTCAAAAGCTTTGCGGGCATCCCAAAACCGACGGGCTAATTGCTCGGCAGTGCCGGTTACTTTTTCTTTGTCATCCCCGGTAACCATCACTACGGCATGGTTGCGCGGTTCATCGGCCCAGGCATAGCCTATCCATATGGCAGCATCAACAATGCCTGGCTGTACAGAAGCAGGTGCAACAGCTTTATAAATACTTTTACCGGGCTCAATGCGGGTGCTTGTTTTTTCGCCGGGCAATAATATGGGTACACTGATATAAGCTTTGTAAGCGGGCTTACCTTTGCCGCTGTTGATGCGGTCTATCAGGTTTTCAACGGCCCGTTTTTTGGTTTGCATGGCATCCTCATGCGGTGCCATGCGGTAACAGGTGATCAGATCTGAGTTTTGTGCCAGTCGCCATGAAACGTTGCCGTGCAGATCCATGGAGGTAGATATAATGGTTTTGTAACCTATAACCTTTCTTATCCTCACAATAAAATCACCTTCGGGGTCATCAAGCCCCACAACGCTCATGGCACCGTGGATATCAAAATATAAACCATCATAAGGCAAGTGCTTTTTAAGCGAATCGAGCGTTTTATTAACCAGCGATTCATAAGCCTGCCGGGTAACCGCGCCGCCCGGTAATGATTTACCTACAATAGCCGGGAACCAGGCAGCCTGGCTGCGAACATTTGAATCGGCAGCCATAAAGGGGTACATCGTAAAAACATCGGCACCGTATTTTGCATGAAAAGCGACCTCATCTGTTAACGCCGGCGAAAACGTGCTCGATTCTATACCCAGGCCGGCTATGGCTATCCGCGGTAATGGTTTTGAATGGTATTTAGTTTTCTCCGATGTTACAGGAAATTTAACCGGTTTTGCCGCGGTTAAACAGGTTATGGAAGCAATTAAGCACAGTGTTAATAAACGGTTGAGCATAACAATCAATGAGTTTGATTTAAATATAGCTTTTAAATTTTATCAGCCTGTCTGTTGCCCCTCAAAATAACACACAAACTTTATCAAAGTATATTAAATCCTGCTGACATAGGGCTGTCACCACCCGTTCATAGTTTCGTGTATTCAAAAAAAGAAACCATGAAAAACGAAGCGCAAAAAATCAAAACCGTACCCGAAAATTATACATCGGTAACTCCCTGGATCATATCGCCATCCTCGATAAAGCTTATCGGGTTTTTAAAAGCTGCTTTTGATGCCGAAGAGATCCCCAACAGCAGGATAACCAATAAGGATGGAATAATTATCCATGCGGTGGTAAAAATTGGCGACTCGATGGTGATGCTTTTTGATTCGCGAACGGGTTGGGCATCTACCCCGGCTTTTTTGAATTTATATGTAGCCGATGTTGAAAGCGCTTACCAAAAAGCAATAGAATTTGGCGCCAAATCGGTAACCAATATCACCAGGCTTTATTTTGGCGAAAAGGTTTGCAGGGTTTTAGATCCATTCGGCAATATTTGGTGGATAAATGAGCGGGTTGAAGAAATTGATTTTACTAAGCCGGGAGAACTTCAACAAAGGGCATCTACACCGGAAGCTATTGATGGCATAGCCTATATCCAGCAATCATTAGATGAAGCTTTAAAAGCGCAGAAAAGCTTTTTTGAGCATAAGGTGACAGCTTTGTCATCCTGAATTGTAAAGGTTCGCGAAATCCTGAAGGTGGAATGACAATACAAAGCTATGTCATTGCGAGGAACGAAGCAATCGCGAACTGTGCAGATTCGCCCTGTAGAGCATGAGATTGCTTCGTGCCTCGCAATGACATGGTGGACTTGTCACGGGTAGGAACGATGGATCTTCTTCGCCCTGCTAATTGCAGACTTTTCTAACGAAGAAGATCCTTCACTGCGTTCAGGATGACAAACGTTTTTACGATACGTCGTTCCTCCTCGCAATGACGAATTCTTAATATTGATAATCAGACCTTTAATACTGCACAGCCGTAACAGTAACCGGCCCCATTAATCCCGATGATTGCAGCTTGCTGTTTGGATCATATAGCGGGTAGCTTGTCCATGTTTTGCGCTCTGCTGCGGGGAGTTTACTATCCCCAATCAAACGGTTCACCCAGTTATTTACTACCGATATTTCTATGCTGTTATCGCCTTTTTTGGCCGCATCGGTAATATCAACCCGGTAAGGGTACGTCCAAACGCCGCCAACATCGGTGCCATTTACCTTCACTTTGGCCATCAATTTAACATCGCCAAGGTTGAGGTAAAGGTGTTGCCCTTTAACGGCTTTTGGCAGTTTAACGATGTTTTTGTAGATGGCCGTACCGACGTAATATTTAACGCTATCGTTGGTTGATAATGTCCAGTCGGTAAGAGTATTGAACATGACTGGCTGTTTAGGGCCACGCATTTTGGCATCAAACGTTACTTGCCACGGCCCGTTTACTTGGGTAACAGGCAGCTCCTTGGGGAAATTTACCGCGTTTACCACCTTATCACCCACCGGTTTCCTGAATATAATAAACAAGCTTTGCAAAGGCTGCAATGTTAAAGGAACCGTTGTATTGCTACCTGCCGATGAAAACTCAGGCAAAATCCTGGTTTCGCCTGTCACCGCATCCCACGCCTCAGGCCGCCTGCCGCTCACTTTAAAGCCGGGATTGATATTTATAGTCTCCTCGTTTTGATTGCTCACATAATAGATCTCCATATCCGGCAATGTTCGGTGGATGTACAATACTGGCTTATCAAACTTCAATGCAAAATCAGGGGCAACATGCAGAGCGTTAAGCGCGTCCTGCAGATCCATCCCTGCCATCACCGTGCCTTTGCCTACTGTTGCCTGTTGTGTGGTAGCACCATCTACTTTACCCCAAAGTTCAGCAGCTAACTTTTTCACTTCAGCATCTGCCGCCGGGTATTCCTGTAAACTTGGCGACCGTTCTGGCGCAGGACCATAAATGTGGGCACCTTGCTGTACCAGGTCTTTAATCTTTCTTAACAACTCAGGGCGCATGGTTTCCAGTTTGGGAAGCACCAACAGGTTATAGCTCATACCATCGGGCAGCACCATTTTGCCATCAACCACCTTAACCCGGTTTTTGATCACCTCGGCATTAATATAATCGTATGAATAGCCGAAGGGCAGTTTAGGATCGGTTATGCCTGTCATTTTAGGCGCGTCCTCGCCAATAAAGTAAGCAACATCGGCAACGTATTTACCTTGCTGCAGCATCAGGTTGGTACGCTTAAGGTACGCGGTAAACAGATCCATGTAATTAAACCAGGTATTGTGCCTGTTAAACTCGGTACCAAAATTGGCGTTAATGCCCGGCATTTTATCATCAGAGGGCTGGGAAATAAAAACATGCAGCAGCGTGTTATTGATCCCCTCAGTAAAAAACCTGTCGCCGCGTTTTTTGAGCAGGTAAGGATAGCGCAGGTAAAGGCCGCCACCGGCTGTAAACGACTCGGCCGATACCTTGGTTTTACCATAAATATGTGCCGATGATGAAGCCGCCCGGTTCTCGATATTACCCAAATCTCCCTCACTCCAAAACTCACCGCCTACTTCGTCACTTTGACCGCCGTATTGCAAAAATTCGCCCGGGAAACCCCAGTGACCGTAATTTTCCAGCCAGGTGGTAAGCCCGTGCTGGTGACTTACATCGCGTAAACCGCCCACATAATCATAGGCAACCCTATCGGCAATAAAGCGGCGCAAATCCCACAAGAAACGGTCACTTTGATCCTGGCTGCCAACTACGTAGCCTTTTAAGGTAGGCAGATAAGGCAGCGGATCATAACCATAAACAGCTTTAAATTTGGCGGCGAGGCCGTCCGTCCAGTTTTGGCCGCCGGTTTCGTAGCTGTCTTCAACGGCCACCTTCCATGTTTTGCGGTCTTCGGCCGGGATGCGCTTCATGATCTCGCCCAGGAAGGCGTTAAAATGGCCTGCAATGTGATCCTTGTTCATTTTATCAACCTCCAAACCGGTGCCTTCTGGTGGTGCCGGACCATTTTTTACCCCGGTTGGCACCATGCCTGTACGCATAATTACCCAATCGCCGGCAGGGGCTTTCCAGGTTAATGCACCGTCGACAGTCATTGACGTGCTAATGTCAACAATGCTGTTTGGATCAATCACCGTTTGCTGATCGTTGATAACCGGCTCGGGTTTCCATTGGTATTCGTTCCAATACGGTAACGGGGTTTGGAACATTTTGGCTAATGTTTTTTCGATATAGCGTTCTACAACCGGTGCGGCAGCTATACTTAGTTCGGCCACACCAAAATCAGACGAGGCATCGCTAAAAACAACCCTGAATTTTTTGGCAGTAGTTGCAGGTAAGGAAACCGCAACCGGTCCGTATGGATCAAAACCCACGTTAAGGGCATCGTTATCGCGGTCGATAGTGAAGGTTTTGATGCTTTTATAAGTACCATTTTCTTCAGCTAAAATTTCGGCCTTAGCATTTAACCTATTATGGGCCGGGTAAACCGTAATGCTCCTGGCTGTAAAATCCTGAGCCGTTTCAATATCTACCGAAAATGTTTTTTGGGCAGGTAGTTTGGTTTCTGTCGATGGATTGCCGTCGGTAATATTGCCGATGTTTTCAATCGGCACCGAGGTAATTATCTTCGGTTTCAGATCGATGATAGATGTGCCAAAGCTTTTAGGCGCTTTAAAGGCGATCACCCTTACATCCTGAAAATCGGCACCCGGCTTTTTAAGCTGTAGCTTAACCGTTTTAGCGCCTTTCACCCTCACTTCCGACGAGGTCAGGTAGCGCATAGACTGCTCCGGTTTGATCCACGGTCCACCACTTTGGCTCCATCCCGGTCCGTTAAAAATACCAATCTGAATATTGAGTTCGGTTGCGGTTTTAAGCGCGGCATGCATGATATCCCACCACTCATCACTAAACATCTTCACACTGCCGTACGGCGTACTATCGTAACCAATGTTGCCAATAAACGCCCGGTTAATACCCACGCGTTTCATGGCCTGCAAATCTTTAATTACCCCCTCTTTGGAGATATTGCCCGAGATCCAATACCAGTAAATACTGGTTTGTAAGCTATCCGGCGGATGGATAAACCGCTCCTGCAATGATCCCTGCTGGGCATTAACCTGATTAAACGCGAAGAAAATAACCGATAGGAAGAGGATCTTTTTTATCATAGTAAAATAAGCTTTACAGGCATCATAAACCCAGGGGATAACAGCTCCCACATATAACGGCCTATGAAATTTTGTTTATTGGTTTATGTAAAGCTAAACTACACGGTGAGGCTGCTTTAACTGTCATGAACAGTCTGAAAAAAGCTTCAGCCTCACCTAAATCCTCTCCAAAGAAACTAATGTACACATCTTTCTAACTAAAAGAAAAATGTCATTTCGATAGAGCGAAGAGGGATGAGCGTGGCGCGAAAGAGAAATCTTCTACGAGCGACAAGCAAACCTGTCGTATAAGATTTCTCACCCTTGCCTTGCAAAATCCCGCCCTCCAAGAGTTCGAAATGACAAGGTTTTGTTTAATGATCGGTTCTAAAAATTACACACAGCAACCCTTGCAAAGGCTTCTAATACCTCCAACTCTTCAAATCCGCTCCCTTAGGTGCCCTTGTCTTTACCTCGGCGGCCCATTTTTTGATGAACATCTGGTGGTAGCGCAGGCGGCTGATATAGTTGGGTTGGGTATGGTCGCCGTTCCAGCAGTGTTCGGCGCGGTCGCCATAGTCAACTTCACAGTTGCAGTTGGGGTTGTTGAGCTTTTTGAGCATATCCTCGGCGGTGTATACGGCGTTGTTGAGGTAGTAGGTATCCATGTCGCCTACATAAATATGAATCTTGCCTTTCAGGCTGTTACCAATTTTTGGCCAGTCCCGTTGGATGATGTGGGTAAGGTCGAAATGGTCGCGCCAGTAGGCGGCTACCGAGGTATCTATTGCTCCCGTATTTTTGTCGTAGATGCGTTTTGGGTAACCATCTTTATCCATGGGCGAAAACACGGCTTCCCAAATATCAAACTGGCCACCGCTGCGACTGCGGGTACCGATTGCCAGCTCGCTCTGGTTCACCTCCTTCATGGTTGAACCTACATGGCCTAGGTAGTCGCGCTCTTCGGGGCGAGGTGTTTGCTTAAAATCTGATGAGAGAAAATAGGCATTTTTATCGCCGTAAAGATTGATGGTCATGTAGTGATGAAAGTCTACCGGATCCGGACAAGCGGCGTAACAGCCGTTATACTCATTAGGATAAAAAACCTGCGCTGCCAATACCTCCCAGCCACCTGTTGAGCCACCATACATGAACCTTGCCCAACCTTTACCTATCCCCCTGAACTCCTTTTCAATCTCGGGGATCAATTCGTAAGTGATCGCATCACCATACGGACCAAGATTGGCCGAGTTTACCGCATAGGAATCATCATAATACGGATTGGCATGTTGGATCTCGATGGCCAACACCCTTGGGAAAGCCGGCCCTGTCCATTGCTTGTAAAAATCATAAGCCTCTTGCTGAACTATCCTGTTATAACCTGTAATGTGGAAACGTGCGGAGGTATCGGGCTTTAAATTCGGATCTGGCGGCGTGGTGCTAAAGCCTTCCAGGTCGGCAGGGAAATGGCCGTGAAAAATAGCAAGCGGATATTTCACATTTGGGTGCTCATCAAAACCGGCGGGCAGCAAAATGTTTGCCCCAAGGTACATTGGTCTTCCCCAAAATTCGGTAAGCAGTTTGCTTTGTATGCGGATGTGTTTGATATATTTGGTATCCTTGGGTAGCTCTATAGGCGCGATGATCTTGCTGATGTTAAGCGTCACCTCGTTTGAGGCTGCCGGATCAAAATGAATTTTTACCGGGGCCGAGTAAATATTACCGGGCGCTATGTTCCAGTGCTGCCCCTCGCCCCTATCCATGGGCAACTTTACCGTTTGACCGGTTTTAAGGTGAAAGGTTTCGTATTTATGCAAAAGTACCTGCACATAATAATCGCCGGCGGGTACATCCTTTAAACGCTCAAGCGGGTAGCCGTAAGCCTGCACATCCACCAGCTGACTGGTGCCGGGCTGCCATCCGTTAATATCCATCCCAAAAACTAACTGTGATTCGGCACCATCGCTCACCTGGAAACGGGGTTCTTCCTTATTGTTTTTAGAGAGCAGGAGCAATAGCCTGCCGTCAAGTTCCTTGCTTTCGCCAAGGGTGGGGTCGATATTTACCCTGAAGGTTTGGGCGTTTACTAAAAATGGGGAGATAAAGAGTAATAATAAGATCAGCTTTTTCATGCAGTAACAGGTTTGGAATTAAATATAGGAAAAAGATGACTTGAGGAAAAGCGTTTTTTGGTGTTTGCCGAGGTAATTTTTCAAATCCCCTCTCAAGAGGCGCGCGCAGGATTGAGCGGTGGCGGGGTGTGCTATCCCGCGTTCAATCCCCCCGCGCACAACACACCCCTCCGCCCCTCTCAAGAGGGGATTCGCTCAAGACCCCTGCTATTATTCGCATAAAAAGACCGTATCGCAACTCCCCCTACCATGCAAAATTATACTGCACATTTAACACAAATTCCCTTGTTAAACCATCGGGACGTATTTTGCGGGCGATGAACGGGGTGGCTACAATTACTTCGAGCGAGTTACCGCCTTTAAATTTTTGAACGCCGGTTAACGCACCATTCAAAGTTATTCCGTTTGAGCCATCAATAGTTTGGCGTTTTCCAAATCTATCTTCATAGCTATCGTTCCCTATATGATAAATAGCCAACAGGTTTGGTTTCAGGATAAAGGAATCTGAAAACCTGATGTAATAGCCAACTCTACCCAGCGCATCGCTTTTACGCCTGAAATTATTGGTGGGGGCAAATTTTTGTGCTCTTGGGTCGATATACTCATCGGGGAAATAAGTGCTTTTATTATTATTGTATACAGGCACCTGTAAGCCGGCATCAAACTCCCAGTTTTTATTTACAATATAGTTAACGCCTCCAATAGCATCAAACGTACCCACGCTCGATTGATAATCTAATGATAGCGGCCTACCATCACTGTTTTTATCGTTACTTACAGTAAGCGGCAGTTTTATCCCGCCAATAAAACTCAGGCTATTATCCGTCGATTTTAATTTGGGACTGTAAACAATACTGCCATACACATCGCCCACATCAAAAGCGTGACCTAAAAAACCGGTGGCATAAGTGGCCGTTATTTTGGTAGAGAACGCGAAACGATCATTAATTTTTGCGCCATATTCCAGGTAGGGATTATAAGTATAGGTACTTTGTTCGCCAATACCATAGCTGGCCCCAAAACTCAGGGTATGCCTGGTGGGACTTGCAGGATCATCTACATTGTTTTTTAAAACGCCTAAACTACAAAAGCCGGCATCGCTGCAACCTTGCGCAAAGCCCTGAGCGGACAAGAACAGGGCCGTTATGATAAGATATATCTGTTTCATGGCTATTTTTTTAATTCGCTGTAACCAAATAGATGCTTGAATTGCTGGCAAAAGATGAGGGCGTATTTATAATCGGCCACGTTTACCGATGCCGGGATATCATACACCTGGTTGCCGTTAACCGAGCGTAAAGAGCCGAGGTTTACAAAGTTTTGAGGATCGGTTTCCTTACTCAGGTAAACTTTAAGATCGGGACCATTGCTGGCAGCGAAATCGGTCAACGCCAGTGAATATTTGCCTTCAGTTACATAAATGCGGGCGGTACCCTTTACATTACCGTAAGGGCCGTTAACAAAAGTTCCGGTGTCTTTGGGTGTTGCCACGGCAAGGTCTACCTTTTCATTAAGTACTACGGTTGGGGTGCTTTCTTTCTTGCAGGATGCGAAAGCAGCCGCTATAAGCAGCATACCTAAATATTTTTTCATGATGATTGGGGTTAATTCGTTTTTTGATGGTTAGTCGCAATTTTACGGGTAACCTTACAGGGTTGGAGAAATAAGGTTGAGGCGGGATAAAGGATTAACCAATGTTCGACATTTTATGTGCGACCGGCTCGTTTTTACAAATAGGTAGCCGCTATGCGGCATAATTTGCGTGGCGTTGTTTTTTTTACAAATGGGTAGCCGGCGTTAAACTTTCCGCGCAGCCTCACCCTGCCCTCTTCAAAGGAGAGGGTTCTGATTTGCACATTTAAAAACCATCATTCTAATCTAAAATCTTCCTTTTAAAGTCCTCCCTTTGGACTACTGTGTGTACACATCTTTCTAAAAAAAGAAAATGTCATTTCGATAGAGCGAAGGAGGGCATGTGTGTGGCGCGAAAGAGAAATCTTGTACAACCGACAAGCAAACGTAGCCTCTCGTATAAGATTTCTCCTCACCCCCCGACGCACAATTCCTCGCTGGTTCGTTCGAAATGACATCAGTTTTGTTTAGTGATACAATTTCAAAAGATATGTACACACCGTAGTCCTTTGGAGAGGATTTAGGTGAGGCTCTTCCACAAAAAAAGCCGGGCTGTTTTACAACAGCGCCGGCTCCACTTAACCAATTTAAAAACTTATTTATTTTGTTTATACAGGGTGATCTCCAGCATGTGGAAGAAATCCTGGCTGTTCCAGGTTTTTAATATTTTAAACCTAATGTATCTTACAGGCGGCGAATTTGGCGGGAAAGTAAATGCCTCGCCGGCCGCGGCGTAATCGGCATCGGCCTGGGTATTTTGTCCCGGTGGTAAGCCCGATGGTTTACGGGAGGTAAAGGTGGCGAGTTTGGTCCAGCTGCTAAAGCTGCCGTCGGCGCTTGGGTTGTTGGTACCCCACACTTCAAATACCTTAGGATTGCCATAGTTAAACAGATCGGAAGTACGCTGCCAGATCTGCAATTTACCCATAGAACCCGCCGCGCCCATATCAAAGCTGAACCATGATGGGTATACCTGGCTTGAAGAGTAATAACCGGGCTCGTTGGTGCTTTTGTCCCACAAATAATACTTTTCCCAGCCATAGGCAGAGCCCGCGTCGGTAGGCAGGTTATACTGCTTAAACAACGATTTATCCATTTCTGTAATGGCGTAAATAGTTGGGAAGTCATCTGCTTTGACGCTAAACATATCCACAGCATCGGCAGTAGGGATATAAGATGACGAGTATTGGATTGCCGTTCCGTATTTATAATCCTTCAGGATCATAATGGTATCGGCAGGGTTAATATTTTTTTGCACTGATACACCCAGCAAATTGGTATACGTTACCGTGGTTGTTAGGTTGCCGGTATCGGCCTTGTTAAAGTTTAGGCCTACGGTACCATCATTATTATAAGAGTACGGCCTGGTGGCATTAACTGCACGGTTTTGTAACGACGCCTGGTAAACCGGACCATAAACCCTTACGTTATTCAAATCCTGCCCTACCGATTTATTGCCGGCGTTATCACGCGCTACAATGGTAAAGGTATAAACATACTCTTTAAGGTTTGGGATAGATACCTTGATAGAATCGGCCGGGCTATGGCTGGTGGCGGTAACCACTACCGAATCGCTACCATTGTTCCAGGTAACCAAATAGTTTTTGATACTTGGATCGGGACTGGGGTGCCAAACCAACACCGCCCTTAAATTACCGGTATGATAGGTAACACCCGTGGCCAGGCCGGGGTAAGTTACCTCGTGATTAGCTAAATATGATTTATAATCCGTATCGTACTTTTTGCAGCCGGATAATGCCAGGCACAGCAAAAAGAAAACAGTAACGTTGAAAGTAATTTTCATTTTCTTAATTTTTAATTTTAACAACCTACTGCATTACAAAGGGTTACCATACAGGGATACCTCAATGGCGTTCACATAGTTTAAACCGCCAAAAGTGCGCGAAACATCCAGCCTGATAAACTTGGTTGCCGGCGCGGCAAAAGGTATTGCAAAGCTTACCCCTGCTGCCACAAAGGCCAGATCGGAAGCGTTGGCCTGGTTATTAGGCAATCCCGATGGTGGCGGCGGGAACACGAAGTTGCCCAGGTTTACCCAATCGCCGGATATAGTGCCCGGTGCCGAGTTTTTAGGCAGTACAGAATCCTGCGGGTTATCAACGGTTGTTCCCCATAGCGTAAAATTCTGAATGTTTTGGTACGAGTAGATGCTGTTTAACCTTTCCCACAATACAAAACGGCTCAATTTAGCGGTAACCCCCAGGCCAAAAGTACACTGGTTGGTAGGTGCGCCTAAGGTATGCCATCCGGGCTCGTTGGTGCTGCCATCAAACAGGTATTTTAACTCCCAGCCGTAACCAATAGGGCTATCGCTTGCCAGGTGGTACACATAAAACTTGCTCTTATCCAACAGGGTTTCGTATAACGGGGTTAAGGTTTTAAACAGGGTATCAGAGTGGTTGCCAAATCTATCAGTAGTATAAACCGCAAACTTGGTTGATACCGCGCTAAAGCCCCGTACCGAAAAGTTAACCGTATCGGTACTGATATAGTTAGGGTCCTGCTCATCGTACTTACTGGTTTTGGTATTAAACGATAATACGTGCAGGGCTATAGGCGCTTTATTGGGGTTTAAGCCAAAGAAGTTGGCACCTCCAAAATCGGGTGTAATGGCCAATGCCGAGTTGATGAGCTGGTAGTTGGGCGTTAAAGGATTTACCTTTATGGTAACCGGGTCTGACATTACGTTGGCCCTGCTCACCGCGTACAGCGTAACCTCGTACTCTTTGGCCCTTGCAAAGCCGTCAACCATAATGGTATCGGTATAATAGCTGGCCTTGGTTTCGCGTACCGTGTTATCGTTTATGGCGTATTTGGCCAGTACGTATAACAGGTTCTTCGAGTCGGGTAAAGTATAGGTGATCCTGGCGCTGCCATTGAGGTTTTGTACCACTACATTGGTAACTGCACCGGGCTTTGTTTTATCGTTTGATACCACCTCAATGTTCGACTCATTTTTTTTGCACGAGCTTAAAAACATCAGCAGTAAAACCGGGGCCAGCAACAAGTAGCTATGCTTTATGCGGTTGGTGATCTTTTTCATAATTTATATTTTAATATTAATCATTTGAAATACGTTAAGGCGCAGGTAAACTACCAGTAAGGGTTTTGGTTAAGGTTGTTATCAACCACAATATCACTGGTTTGAATAGGCCATAAATAATCTTTTAAGCCAAACACCGGTGTAATTACCGTTTGCGGGCGATAGTAATTTACGGCCTCGCCCTCGTTGATGCTCCAGCCCTGTAATGGCCGGCTTAACACGCCTTGCAGTTCTTTCCAACGGCGCAGGTCATAACCGGCCTGGCCTTCAAATGCCAACTCAATTCTTCTTTCCTGGTGAATGATATCGCGCAGCCCTTCTTTAGTGCTTGGTTTAGCCGGATTTTTAGAAAAGTTAGCCCATGAAGCCTGTACGCCATCCAGCCCGGCCCTTGCACGCACTTTATCTATATACGTATAAACATCGGCAACCGGCCCCTGCGATTCGTTCAGCGCCTCGGCATATAAAAGGTATAAGCCGGCTAAGCGCATCCTTGGCATATGAAAATCAACCGAGGTAAATACATCATCATACACCGATAAATAGTTGGCCAGTTTTTTTGGCCAGTAACCGGTAATATTGGTCGCGCTTAAGCTTTTAGGACCAGCCAAAGCATATGGCCCACGTGCCTGTACGTAGTAAGCGCTGCTTTCGTCAATTTTACCGTTACCAAACCAAATGCCGCCATCAAAACCAATGTTGGCATAAAACCGCAGCTCGCGATTAAAGTGAACTTTGGCGGTGGTGTAACCGCTTTTAATGTAGGAGGCATTGGCATCATCGCCAACTTGTGTGTTGTAGCGGTTATTATAGTCAAAGGTTTTATCCTCGTTAATGGGCACGCCGTTATTGCTGTAGTACATCTCGCCCATAGAAATTGGCACCGCGAAAGTTGAGGGATAAGTTGATGCCAGACTTTCAGATTTATCGGTCATCCTTGGAATGGTAAATCCCTGGTAACCAAAAGTGTAGTTTAAAGCCCAGATCAATTCGGGGTTTTGCTCCCATTTATCGGTGATCATGGCCTGCAGGGTTAATACCTTTTTCAGCTTATCAGATACGTTGCCCACGCTAACGGTTGGCGGGGTAGTGTACAGGTGTAATCCCTGCGCCTCGCACTCGGTAATGGCTGCTTTACAGGCATCGGCGGCAAGCTTCCATTTATTGGCATCATAGGTTGATGAAAATAGTGGTTTACCATCGTTATCCTTATAATTGGCATAATCGGGGTTACCGTTAAACAACGGACTTGCAGCTGTGGTCAACATTTCGGCCTTAACAGACATCGCGATGAATTTGGTAATGCGGCCAAACTCAGTAGCCTGGCTTTCAATAACCGACGGCAAATCGGGGATAGCCTCGTCCATGAGCGATATCACGTAAGCGAATGAATCATCAACAGACGATCTTTTGCGTTTTACCTGGTCGGTACTGGCATTAACCACGTTGTTATCTTTAATCAATATCATTGGGCCATACAGCCTTATCATAAAGTAATGGTAGTAGGCTTTTAAAAATTTAACCTCGGCTATCCACCTCTTTTTTTCAGACGCGCTCAAGTCAATAGGTTTATCTATGTTTTCGAGCATGGTATTACACCGCCTTAAAGCCTGGAACATACTTGAGCCGCCATTGGTGGCATCCCAGTAATTAAGACTGGGGCTGGCGGTTGTTTGCAGTCCCCTTATCATGTTAAAGCCAACCTCGTTAAAGTAATGGTCATTTAAGGTATTGGGGTACACAATTTCTGCCGATGTTGCAAAACCCGGATCGTTTACTACGTTGTTGAGCTGCGTCATGGTGGCGTAGCACGAAAAAAGGTAGTTTTCGGCCTCGTTACGGTTGCGGAAAGCGTACTCCAGCGTACCTACGTTATCGGGCGTAACATCCAGGTATTTTTTACATGAAAGGCTCATAGAACACAGCACAATCACACAAATCAATTTATAATATGATGGTTTCATATCCTTATATTTTCTGTTAATTATAAATTCACGTTTAAGCCTACGTTAAATACTTTTTGTATGGGGTATGCAAAGCCATTGCCGCCCTGCTCGGGGTCCCACAGTTTGAAGGGGCTCCAGGTAAGCAGGTTTAAGCCGTTAAAGTAGATGCGCAGGTTTGATACCCTTAATGATTTAGAGATGCGTGAAGGCAAAGTATAGCCAACCTCTAATGATTTTAAGCGCATAAAGCTACCGTCGCGCAGCCACCAGGTACTTGGCTGCAGGTTGTTTGATATTACGGTGGAGTTGGTACCTAAACGCGGATAAGCAGCGTACAAATCCTGGTGCTCTTCGCTCCAGTGGTTATCTGCAAACTCCTTTAACACCTGTGTATTACCATACACATAAGCATCGGGGCTTTGGATAAACGGACTAACCCGGGTTGGATCAACAAAGAATGATACCCTTGCCTGGCCCTGGAAAAATGCCGAAAGATCAAACCCTTTATAGCCGGTTGAAAAACCGAAACCGTATACGATCTCTGGTGTTTGCGGGTAACCCATATACACCTGGTCGAGCACATCTATCTTACCATCACCATTCACATCGCGGTATTTGATATCGCCGCCCTGTGGTTTTATGCCGCTGCCGTTGAAGATCTGGGTTGGCGAGTTGGCTGCTTCCTGGTCGTCAACAAATAAACGTTCGGCTATGTAGCCGTAGCCTCTGCTGATAGGCTGGCCGATAGCGTGGCGCCATGGCTCTTTATAATCGGGCTCTTCAATATAAGTGTATTTGTTGCTTGAATAGGTAAAATTACCGCGGATGGATGCCCAGGCACCATTGCTGAAGTTTTGTTTATAATCCATCGATATATCTACACCTTTTGAATCAACCACACCCAAATTGGCGCTGATTGGTGCCTCCAAACCTTCGCTTACCGGGATGCTGGTACGTTGCTGTAAAATATCATAGCGGTGGTTTTTATAAAATTCGGCCACAATGTTAAAGTTTTTGGCCAGCGTCATTTCTACCGCTACGTTTGCTTGCCTGGAGGTTTCCCAGGTTACATCGGTATTCTCATAATTGTTAATGGTTACGCCCTTACGCTCGTACTGGTTGTTGATCCCAAACTGCGCGTAGTTATAGCCCGAGTTAAAGGCCACATCAGACTGGTAAAAGAAACGCTGCGAACCAATGGCATCGTTACCTACCAAACCGTAGCTGCCGCGGATTTTCAGGCGATCGATAAAGCCCGGTGTCCAGAAGCTTTCGTTTGATACCACCCACGACGCGCCGATGGTTGGGAAGAAACCGTAACGGTGATTGGCCGAAAAACGCTCGGACCCATTGTAGCCAAAGTTAAACTCGGCAAAGTAACGGCTCATGTAAGAGTAGGTTGCCCTGCCCGCCAAACCAAGGTTGCGGTATGGCAGCGCGGCCAACAGTGTGCCGGCATTGGCGTACAGGGTTTGTTGCTGGGTACCAATAATGGTACTGCTGATATTGCTTTTGCCAATAGCCTTGTTATACTCCAAAGCGGCCTGTAAATAAAGAAAAGTGTTTACCTGCGTACCGCCCGGCGAATAGCCCAGGTACTCCTGCGCCACGTTATAGCCGGTTGGCTGCGGGTTAAGCCAGGTTAGGGTATACTTGTTGGTTTCTTTATCGTACGTGTTTACGTTATAGTAAAAAGGCGAATATGCCGATGTAGACTCGAAATATGAATACCTGTTGGTGTTAAAAATACCTTTAAACTTTAAACCATCGGTTATAAACTTCAGGTTTTGGTTCAGCTCCAACTGTGCCGACATGCGCGACTCGGATGAGTTTTTATGTCCCCTTAATAACTGGGCGTAAGGGTTATTGTACGAAATGCTGTTGCTGGCGGCACCGCCCGTTAAACCTACGTTACCAAATAAAATGTGCTGAGCGTTAAGGTTAGCCGAATCGGCCGGGAAATAGGCAGGGAACAGTACCGGGCTGGTGTGGATAGCCACGTTGTACAAGTCGGACGCGAAAGAGCCATCGGTAGTTACCGGGCCATTGTATTCGCTAAATGTACCGGATAACCTTACCACCACCTCGGTAGTTTTGGTCATGTTTACGTTGATATTTGAACGTAACTGGTAGTTTTTAAACTTAACGTTATTGTTGTTATTGTTGCGGATATCGTTCTTTAGCACCCCATTATCAACATTGTAAGCACCGGCTATATAATAGCGTGCAATGTTACCGCCGCCACTTACGCTTAGGTTATTACGCTCGGTAGTGGCGCGCTTTTTAAACAACAGGCCAAGCCAGTCAACAGCCGGGTAAACATATTGGTTGCTGCCGGGTGCGCCTGCAATGGTGTTTTTGGTATTGGCGATCTTACTTTCGGGGAAAGGTAAAGGCAATGTTGGGTCGCGGGTTAGCGTGGCCTCATTGTACAGGTTCATGTACTGGATAGGATCAACCAGGTGCAGTGTTTGAGTTGATTGCGATGAGGAATACTCCGAGCGGAAGTTGATCTTAGGCGCTCCCTCTTTACCTTCTTTAGTGCTTACCAGGATTACGCCGTTGGCACCCCTTGCACCGTAAAGCGCGGTAGCACTCGCGTCTTTTAAAATCGAGAAGCTGGCAATGTCATCCACATTTAAACGTGCAAGGTCATTGGTGGATAGCTCTACGTTATCGATCAAAATCAGTGGATCGCGTTTATAGCCGAAGGTAGTTACACCACGGATAAAGAATGAGGCATTATCCTGCCCCGGCTGGCCGCTCCTTTGATAAGCGATGATACCTGCTGCCTGCCCTGCAAGCGCGTTGGTTAAGTTACTCGCCGGAATCTTTAGTTCACCGGGTTTAATACTGGTAACCGAGCCTACCAGGGCTTCCTTCCGTTCCTTTTTTCCAAAGGCCGTAATTACCACCTCATCGGCAATCAGTTTGTTTTCCTTCAAAATGATGTTGAAGATCTTTTTGTCTTCTGATACGGTTACGCGCTGTTCCACAAAACCGATGAAGGTGATCCTTAAAGTAGTACCAACAGGCAGCTCTAATACAAACCGGCCGTTCTCGTCGGTCGAGGTGGAGATGTTGCTCTTGGTGTTTTCGGCCAGGATGGTTGCACCCTGTATTTTCACGCCAAGGGTATCTGTTACCTTACCGGTTACAGTAACCCTGTTTTGCGCCCGGGCGCTGCCAAACAGCAGGGTAAACACAAACAGCAGCAGGTAGCGCCCCGCGGGAATCTGTTTGGTCTTTTTTAAAAGTAGTTTACTAAAAATGTAAAGTGGCTTCATAAAATTGGGTTCATAATTTATTGGTTGTTAATTAGGTTTAATCAATTCAGTTTATCAGCTACCAGGTTGCAGGAAACTAACAGAATTAATTGGAGGGAGGCGTTTGAACTACCTGGCGCTGAGTTATACCGGCAGGCCCTTCTCAAGGAGGCCATTGGGTACGTGTTTAAACTTCAATCGACAGGATGCATCCTTTGCCTGTTGTTGCAATGGTTGGTCTAAATCTTTCCTCCGGATTAAGAGTCAAGGTGTTTGCATACTTTATGGGTTTTGGTTAATAATTGGTATTGTAAATGTAGACGCAGATAGTGCATCAAAAAATGGATAAACTTTCAAAAAAGATGGACAATTTTCTGAATTTTAACCCTCAAAATAGTTTCATCCATTTATTATCCATCAGGCAAAAAAGCGAGGTGTTTTTTAGATTTTTGGGATAGGAAAAAGCCGGCCGCCAACTTTTTAAGGCGGTATTTTTACCATCTCAAAAAGTTGCGTATTTGTTGCAGTTTTTTCTCAAAAACAGGGCAATAAGTTGCTGTTTTCTTACAGAAAAAGGACTGTTTATTACCAGGAAATTATAGGATCAAAAACGCAACGAAAAACTACAAAACAACCCCGAATTTGTAAACGATAACCTGGTGGTAGTTGTCGCCGGGCCTCAATATTGTCGACGGAAAATGAGCATGATTTGGGCTATCCGGATAGTACTGACATTCCAAGCATAATCCATCAAAAGGTTTAAAGGGTCGTAAAAAATTTCCGTTTGGTTGGCAGTCAAGGTAATCGCCGGTATAAACCATTACCGCCGGATAGGTAGTTGATACTTCCAGCGTTCGGCCAGAGGCATTGTCGACCAGTTTGGCGGCGGGTTTCAAAGGGTTATCGCCGGCGTTTTTTAGCAAAAAACAATCATTAAAGCCGGTAAGCTTGCCGTCATTCGCCTTTATTTTACTACGGATAATACTGCCATCCAAAGCTTTATCAGCTACAAGCTTGATAAGCCCGGTTGGGATGTAGGCGGCATCAACGTCAAGCAAAGCATCGGCGTAAACCTCAAGGGCATGGTCAAAAATGCCCTCCCCTTTCGCCGATAAGTTGAAATAAGCGTGGTTGGTAAAATTAGTTATCGTAGCAGCATCGGTAACCGCATCATAGCTGATGCAGAGCTGGTTAGCATCCATAAACCGGTAAGTAACTGTTAAAGTTAAATTACCCGGAAATCCCCCATCCCCGGCAGGGCTTTGAAGGGTAAAGGCTATCCCATCGTCAAATAATTCATAATCAAAAACCCTGGCATTAAAACCGGCCTCGCCGCTATGATTGGAGTTTTCTCCATCATTGGCATCCAGTTTAAACACTTCGCCATCCAGCGTAAACCGCGCCCCACCTATCCGGTTGGCAAAACGGCCGATGGTGGCGCCCAAGTAACATTCATCGGCTACGTAACCGGCCAGTGAATGGTAACCGAGGATCACATTTTCAAAATTGCCAGCCTTATCGGGCATTACTGCCGATACCAATGTAGCCCCATAATTGGTAAGTTCTGCATAGCTCCCGGCTGAGTTTTCTATCCTGAACAGGTATACGGGCTTGCCAAAATACTCGCCCCATTGCTGTTGCGATACGCTAATTTGGCCTTTAATCATGATTTCGTTGTATTTACTGCTCAAGATAGATTTTATTATTGTTAAAAAAACAAACATTAAGCTAAAACTTTTTAGCCTGCCAATTCCCTATCAATTGGCTTATTTTTTTGAAGTTGTTTATACTTAGATGGGGAAATACCTGTCACTTTACTAAACAGGCGCGAAAAGTAATACTGATCATCAAAACCCAGTTCGGCACAAATGGTTTTGATGCTTTTATTGGTAAAACACATCTGTTGGCATGACCGTTGTACCTTCAGTTCGTTAAAATAGTTTACCGGCGAGCAGTCTGTTTTTTGTCTAAACATTTTTGAATAATGCGTTACCGAAATATTTTGCTGCCTGGCCAGTTCCTTTAAGCCAATTTTGAGGCCGATATTAGCCTTCATAAAAGCAATGGAATCACTAATAATATCCACATTACCAGACTGATGATCTATTTCCCGGTGATAGATGAGCGAGGTTACAAAATGCAGGGCATTAAAGTTCATGATCTCCATTTCGCGCTTGCTGTAACTGTTGTTTAAAATGGCACAAACCTTATCAAAAACCTTAATCCGGGCTTCGTCGTAGTTCACTTCATGAACCTTAAAGCCTGCTCTGTCATAAAGCTCGGCAGCCATCCCACCGTTAAAGTGCATCCAGTAAATACTCCAGGGCTCGGTTACCGAGCTTTTGTATTTGTGGGGCAAACCTTGTGGTATAATGAAATAGCTGCCGGTTTTTAAATCGAACTTTGTCCCTTTAAAACTGATCTCGCCGGTGCCGGTTATGCAATAAATGAGGATATAATCACTGCTGCCGTACCTGCGTTCGCGCTCGTGCCCAAAGGCATTGGGGTAATAGCCTATCGCAGTTGCATAAAAGTTGCGGTTGATGGGATTAGCCATAACTGCCCGGCGGATATGAGGAGGCAGCACAAACATGCGCTGCCCTTCAAAACCATCCTTTAAGCGTTTCATTTTATGCCCGGTATCCATCCTGATTTATGCAGAAACCTTTAATAATTGCTTACATTAAGTTGCTGTTTGGTCATTTCTAAATGAGCCTTGGCACCGGCATGTGTGGCATCAAACTCCAATACATTACCTAACATAACCCGCGCGGCATCAAATTCATGTAAACCTAATAAGCCAAGTCCCTGTAAAAAGTAAGTGTGAATACGGTTACGCAGGTTAAGATCATCATCAAAAATCAGCAGATTGGGTAATGATACCGCAAAGTAATCAATCTTCACCTCGTCGTTTTCATGGGCTTTGCCATAGGCTACCAATTTATTAAAGATCTGCGCGGCCTTTTCCTGGTTTCCCAGCTTTTTCCAGCCCAGGCCCTGGTAAAAGATCTTATCCGGCTGCTGATCGTTATAAAAAACCGCTGCCGAAGGTTCATCCAAACCAATAGTAGCCTGTGTATAATATTGATTTGCGGCTTCCTGTTGGTTTAAACCTTCATAAGCACGGCCCAGCCAATAATCTATATCGTTTTCCTGCGTACCATATAATTTACCTTCGCCTAAATTGTGCGGGTAACTTTTAGCCATGGTAAGGTTGGCAATAGCTTTGTCGTTATCGCCCTCGTCCAGGTATTTTTTTGCCAATTGCACCAAACTAAACACATACTGACCAGAGGCCTTACCTTCTCCGCCTTCCCAAGGGTGAAACTGGCGGTTCATGAGCAAGCCAAGTGCCTTATCATAGTCGCCAAGCATGTTGTATAGCGCTACCCTTTCCAGGTAAACATCATCGCGCTGCAGGGCAACCTCCAGGTTATCTTCAATAAATTTAAGGCGATCTACAGCCGGATAATTCAGTCTTTTATAAAGCTGATCAAGCTCCATCAGCACGCGGGCATCGGCATTATCCAAAGCAAAAGCTTTTTCAAAATAGCCTAAGGCTTTGTCCTGATCGTTTTGTTTGTTAAAATAAGCAATGGCCAGGTTCCGGTATACGGTTGGAAATGTTTCATCCAGTTTTACCGATTGCTCCCAATAACCTACTGCTACTTCATACTGGCGCTTGTCATAAAACAAATTACCTAAATAGTAAGGCGCTTTGGCATCGGCAGGATTAACCGCGATGGCCAGCTGCAATATTTTCACCTCATCCAGGCGATTAGGGAAACACAGGTACGGATTAGCAGTTGCTGCCCTTTTAAACCATTGCAAGGCTTCCTCTTTCAAACCAGCTTTATAGGCTATGTAACCAAGGGTATAATAAACCATTGGGTTGTTACCCGCATCTTTTAAAGCCAGCTGCAGCAGCTGATCTGCTTCGGCATATAAGCCCGCGTTAGCATAATCAAGGGCGTATTCTAAAAAGTTCTGATCGTCGTTTCTTGACAGCGTAACCAATTCGTCGATGCATTTAACTACCTGCAAAGCATCACCTGTTGCTTTATATACCTGGATTTTTTCAAAAATAACACCCAGGTTAAAGCCGTCGCGCTCCAAAGCCTCATCGGCAACTTTTAAGGCTTTATCAAGCTGATTTAACTTACGCAAGGCAGCCATTTTTATCACATATGATTTGCTGTTGTTTGCGTTCCTATCCAAAGATTGATTGATATGCTCCAACGCCAAAGCAAAATGGCCACGGGCAGCATCTATCTGCGCCACCGCGAAAAAGCCGGTATCTTTCCAGGCATTACTCCAGGTTGATTTGTAAAATACGGTATAAGCTTCATCGGCCTTATCAAGATATTTTAAGCACAAACCCAGGTTGTAATACGGCTCACTATCATAAGGGTTAGGGTTACGCCCAATGCTGGTTTCTACCGCTGTTCTTAAACACGGCTCGGCCCTGGCAAACTGCCCTTTACGGATATACCACTTGCCCAGGGCATTGTTGCTTCGCAGATCTGTAGGTTCGCGACGTAAGGCCTCTTCATAATAAGGCACCGGACTATACGTTGCATGGCGGTATTGCTCCAGGTGCTGCGCGGTCAAAAACAACTGTTCTACGCTTTCTACATCCGCCGGTGCCAATGCCGGTTTCGCGGCGCTTGGCATTTCGTTCTTTTTATTTTTGGCAGGCTCGTAACGTAATACTTCCTGGTTGCTGTTATTGGTGATAACAAGCAACAGCTCGTTCTCATTTAAACCGGCCTCGACAACTAATTCCTTAACAAAAACCTGCTCGGGAGTAATGGTTAAAGTTTCGCTAAACAACTGTGTGCCATGATAAGCTAAACTAAGGGTAAGATTTGCTTGTGCTGATGTTACCTGAACTTTCAGCGTCACCTTATCCCCTGCTTTACTCAGGGCTAATAAAATATCTTTGGATGCATTTTTTACCATGCCCAATTCGCGGTAAGGCAAAAAGTATTGGGTAAATGTTTTTTCTTCGTAAGGCATCAGCCAGCTAAAATCGGGCTGATTATCGGTAAATACACCGGTCATCAGCTCAATGTATGGGCCGTCTTCATCAGTAAGGTTCCTGTCCCAGGCCTGGCCGAAATCGCTATGGCCCCAGGTCCACTGTTTTTTGCCGGGCGATACATGGTGATTAGCCACATGCAGCAAACCTGCCTCACTATCGTGCTCATAGCCGCCCACAAAATCATAATCGGAGTTGATAGCCATATACGATGTTGGTACCGGGATGTTTTTGTACATCGAGATATCGGTACCGGGCGAATAATCCACTTTATAATAAGTACCCGTAGCTATCGGAAAATCAGACACATCGCGCTTGCCATGGTCAAATACTGCGTTTACATCAGGCGGAAATACCGACTGGTAATAATCATTCACCTTTACGGCCGGGTTTGCCCACCATAAAAAAGTTTGCGGCAGGGCCGAACGGTTAAACAGTTTAGCTTTTATTTCGATGTAAGCTGTATCCGGGCGCAGCGTAAAGCCCGCCATACCCTTGGTATGAAACATGCGTTCCACTTCGTTCACCCAAACGGTTTTGCTGCCATCGGCATGCTCTTCCAGTTTATAATCAACCGGATCAAATGTGCTTGGGCGGTGGTGCTGCGGCCAGTTAAATTCAATCCCCCCCGAAATCCAGGGACCGGTTAAGCCTACCAGCGCCGGCTTAATTACCTGGTTATGATATATAAAATGGCGCTGCTTAATCTTATCAAACGCGGTTTGGATACGGCCACCCAGTTGCGGCAGGATCATCACCTTCAAATATTTATTTTCAAGGAATAGGCCTGTGTATGTTTTGTCTTCTTTTTCATCGGCAATTTTTTCAATCACCGGGTTTGGATAAACCACACCACTGCTGCCCTGGTACACCCGTTTTTCGAAAAACATGGGATTTTTATCGGGCTTGCCAACGCTGTAAGTGGGGATAATTACTTGCTCTTCCCAAACGGAAACAGTTGAATTTTGCATAAATATTGGGTGTTATTAATGTCTTATTAAATTGTCTTCTAACTCTTCCAAAGTTTGCCCCTTGGTTTCTTTCACTTTGGCTTTTACAAACAGGAAACCTGCAAAGCAAATACCCGCGTACATATAAAAAGGGCCATAAGTACCTAACTTTTCGGCCAGTATCGGAAAGGTAAAAACCAATATAAAATAGGCTAACCACAGGGATACAATGGCTACTGATGATGCTACCCCCCGGATTTTATTGGGGAAAATCTCGGAAATAAGCACCCAGGTTACCGGGGCCAATGTGAACGAGTATACACTGATAGCCAACAACACAAATGTAGATAGCAGTATTACCGATGCATGATTTTGAAGCAAAAAGGCCAGCACAATAAAGGAAACAGATAAACCTATCGAACCAATGAGCATTAACGGCCGCCGGCCCAGCTTATCAACCATAAACATGGCCAAAATGGTAAATACTAAATTTACAAGGCCTATAAAAACTGTTTCGAGTAATTGATGATTTACGCTTGAACCCGCGGCCTGGAAAATGGTTGAGGCATAATTGAAAAGTATATTACTACCGCAAAACTGTTGGAATACGGCCAACGTAATACCCACCACCACTGCAGGGCGAACGGCTTTTTCAAACACCATGGCATATGATTGTTTGGTTGAGCCCGCCAACGATTTTTTTACGGCCTTAAAGGTAGATTCGGCAAAATCGGGCGAGCCTATTTTATTAAGGATGGTCAGCGCTTTATCGGTTTGGCCCGATTTCATGAGCCACCTTGGGCTTTCGGGCAGCCAGGTTACGCCAATTAAAAATACCGCGGATGGAACAGCACCAAGGCCAAACATCCATCTCCATGAATCGGCACCATGATCGGCCAAAAAGTAATTGACCAAATTGGTGATCAATATGCCGATAACTACGGTAAGCTGGTTGATAGCCACATTGCGGCCACGTACTTCGGCAGGCGATACTTCGGCTATGTACATAGGGCAAAGCATAGATGCCATGCCTACCCCAATGCCGGCTGCAAAACGCAGGATCAAAAAGTAAGTTAACGATGTAGAAAAGGCGATACCGATAGATGATACCGCGAAGATGAGAGCAGCGATGATCAATCCTGGTTTACGGCCGTATTTATCGGCAATATTACCCGCAAACAGGCAACCAACAATACAACCCAAAGCTAAAGAGCCGGTTAAAAAACCTTCCCATACGGGAGTGAGTGCAAACTGGGTACGCAAAAAGGGGAGTGCGCCAGAGATCACTGCAAAATCGAACCCAAAAAGATACCCCCCCAGGGCCGAAATAAAAGAAATGCCAATAATGTAACTGCTGTTAAAGCTTTTTGAACTACTCATTTTTTAGGTTGTATATATTTAACTGGTGGCATAATATTACTATTTATTTGCGTGATTAATTTACCGGCACCAATTTTACCAATACCACGTCTCCTGGGTTAGCTATCATACTAAAGTTCTGTGCATCAGCTTTTAACTCTCCTAACAGAGCATCTGTCATAAAATCATGAAACTCATATTTTTTGTGTGCGTCAAGGTGTAAGGTTTGCCTGCTGAATCCTTGCTTAAAATCATTTTTCAGGTCGAAATTGAACAGCGCCAGCATGGTAGTATCACCGGGCAAGTAAAATGATAGTTGCTGATCGTAAGTTTCGCCATCGGCTGTTTTTAGGGGGATAAAAGCCTTGGGGTCGCTAAAGAAAGCGGCTATATTTTTATTATCCAGAAACTCCTGGGCACGCATGGCGGCAATTGGGTTACGGTAATCAGATCCATCGCCCAAAATGCTGCCCATCACCATCATGGCATACAGCCTTATCTTAATTTCCTGTTCGTTGAGGTCGGGGTTACGCTGAAAATTTTTCATGATGCTAACATCAAGATTAGTATAAGGGAACAAAGTGCCCTGCACCCAGTTCATATGCGAGCCGGTAGCCAACGACGACTCTGTACTGCCCCATCCCGGGAAACCTTTTTGATCATCGCGCAAATGCGAGTAAACATCGGTAGATACGAAACGGGTATGCGCATACTGATGCGGGAACAACGGCGAAATAGCCTGGGTAATAAATATCTCTTTCCCCATAATGGAATCGACCAAAAACCGCAACGTTTTCATGCCATAATTGTAGGCCTGCATCCCGGTGCGTGTTTTAGCATCGTATCTACTTGTGCTCTCCAGGGCACCGGCAGTTAAAAAATCGATCTTTAAAAACTTAGCATTAATAGCTTTGGCCTTTTTTAACTGCTGAATAATGTATAGGCGAATGGCCGGATGGGTTGGGTCCATAGCGTATGCACCCCATTGGCCATCTTTATACATAATGGGGTTGCCGGCTTTATCGTGCAGCAAAACATCCTGTAGTAAATAATCGGATCCCTGTACTTTATGTCCCTTGATATCGTCTTTCCAGCTCCACATGGCAAAAGGGATAAAATAAAAGCCCATTTGCTGACCGTTTTTTGCGCCGTACTCACCTATAGTTTTTAAAACTTCTGTGGAGTAGATGCCCTGATCGTATGAATCGATACTAAGCACAGGTTTGGAGTAAGCGCTAAAGTTTTGCATGGAGTGAACAAAATCCGAGATCTGGCTAACCGCGGGCGGCATCATCACTTTTTCGTAGCCCAATACACCCTCAACCCCAAAACTATTCCAATAAACAGGAGCGTGGCCTTCCCAGGTTTGTTTACCGTTGATGGTCGAGTTTACCCTGCCATAATCTTTAAAGGCCTCGTGCAGATCATCAGATGCACATAAATATACATCGGCAGAGTTAACTGTTTTGCCCAACATAGTACCATGTTCTACATGATCATGCGTGCCATCCAATCCGCCATAGGCCGATTTTAAGGCGGAATTGTCTGGTGTAGCCGCTCCCCCAAAAACATTCAGCGAATCAACAACACCTTGCTTGCTACCCGCCTGATAGGAAAGTCCTGTTTTCCAAAAGTCGTGGTTCACACTACCGATGACTAACCCGGAGTTTTTCAATTGGTCGTAAACTGCCATAAACTCGTAGCTAATGCCCTTTATAGCGGGCGTATTTGCTTTGGGCCAGCTTCTTTCCAGGATTGGTGTCCAATCGTCGTTATCAAATGGCACATCCAATATCCGGGGTTCGGCGCCAGGGATAGAAAGCTGCCCCTTATATTGCGGCAATACCGCCAACGGACTAATATCCCTGGTTTCTATCGGCTTATCTGTCGCCATGGCCGATACGCCGACAAGCACATAAGGATGATCCTGATATAAAGTAAGGCGCTGAATCAACGTTATTTTATGCTGATTATCGCTATGCTTAACAAGCAATACTGTGCCCTTACCAATTTTATCGTGTGTGGTTTCGCTGCTGATGGTATGGGTTGTAAAATCGGCACTGGTAAAACGGCCGGCTTTTATATCTTTAACATAGGCCACCGTATTATCTATATGGGTGCCATCGGCAAAAACGTAGCTTACCAGGCCGCTGCGACCGTCAACAGTGATCTTAACCTGTGTATTGCTAAAAATGTAGCTATCAGCCTTTTTTTGAACTTCCTGCGCTTTTGACAGATCACTCAAAAAAATGAACATAATAGCAAAGCCTAATAGCTTTGTGCTATTTAATTTAAACCTGTTAAATGGTGCGTAAAAATGCTGCATTTAGTGTAATTATACTTTTTTAAAATATCGCGATAGTTCAATATAAAAGTCCATCTACTGTACACATCCATTGCCCTTACTCCTTGCTTTCACAGCTAATTGGTCAACTTGTTGCAAGCTTACCCCTGCTAACTACTTAATAGGGTATTTTCACGAAGCTTTTGATATTGATGATATCGCTAATTGGTTACGATGTAAATCTCATGGATTAAATGAGATTAAAAAATAGGTAATGTTACGGAAATGATGGACTATGTTATGGACCAATAATAAAACTTATTTTAAGATGGATAATGCTATTTTGAGTTTTTTTATGAATGTTTGTATTACAGAGGTTTTCCAATTGCTTCTGCCGGTTATTTACAATCACTTTCTTAATAAAAAATGGCTAAAAGCACAATTTTAAGGCGCAGAGATGGTTTCGAGGGGCAAAAACTTATTGTTTTGCCCAAAAAAATCATTACCAATTTTTTAAGTAAAGACCTGGTTACCAAACAGATTTACATTACCGATATTGGATACTACCCTAAAGCCAAACACCACTATGCCGAGCGGCCAAATGGCATTAACCAGCATATCATTATTTATTGTACAGAAGGTTACGGCTGGCTGGAGATCAACAAAAAAAAAGTAGAAGTATCACCGTCACAATTTATAGCAATCCCCGCTAATACGCCGCATAAGTACGCGGCCAATATGGACAAACCATGGACGATATACTGGATTCACTTTAAAGGCGAAATAGCGCCGTTTATTCTTGAGCTGATATTGAAGAACTCTGAAAATTACAAGCCATATCTTTCATTTAATGAAGACAGGATTAAGCTATTTGAAGACATCTGCTTTAACCTCGAAAAAGGCTACAGCAGTGATGCCCTACGATATGTAAACATGATATTTTCACATTTTTTATCGTCACTGATTTACGAGGACAAGTTTAACCATGTTGACGACCAGCCTGCCGACAATGATATTGTTGAAAAAACGATCAAATACATGCAGGACAATATCACCACCATGATAAGGCTTGATGACCTCAGTAGCTTCGCCAAACTATCTACCTCCCACTATTCGGCTATTTTTAGGGCAAAAACGGGTTACTCCCCCATCGAATATTTTAACCAGCTCAAGGTTCAAAAGGCCTGTCAATACATTTCGTTCACCACCATGTCTATCAAAAGCATCGCACTGAACCTCGGCATCGAAGATCAATACTACTTTTCAAGAATGTTCACCAAACTTATGGGCAGCTCACCAAATGAGTACAGGAAAAAGTTGAAGGAAGTTAATCAGAGGTGAGTGGTTGATTAAGTTAGATTGAGTTGATTAGGTTGAATATGTTTCGCTACCCCTATCTGCTTTCTTCAACGCCATCTCTCAAAACCTTTCGCCTTTTACCTCAGGATTGATTTTTGCAAACATTGGATTGATGCTTGCAAACAGTACGGGACATAACCACGTTACCTTTGTTTTATAAATTAAAACAGAAAATGGAACCAACAAATAAAATAGCTCTTGTAACCGGCGGCAGTCGCGGATTGGGTAAAAACATGGCGTTAAGCCTGGCCCAAAAAGGCATCAACGTAGTGCTTACCTATAACAGCAAACAGGATGAGGCTGAGGCCGTAGTAACCGAAATTGAAAAGACAGGTGTTAAAGCCGCTGCCCTGCAACTGAATACCGGCGAGGTTAAAACTTTCGATCAATTTTTTGAAAATTTAAAAGCAGTATTGAAAAATACCTTCAATGCAGAAAACTTCGATTTCCTGATCAATAACGCGGGTGTTGGCGTTCACGCTTCATTTGCAGATACTAAAGAGGAAGATTTTGACATGCTGTTTAATATCCACTTTAAGGGTGTATTTTTTTTAACCCAGAAAGCATTGTCGTTAATTAACGATGGTGGCCGCATTATTAATTTATCAAGTGGTTTGGCAAGGTTCAGTTCACCGGGGTATGCGGCTTATGCATCAATGAAGGGCGGCATAGAAACCCTTAGCCGTTATATGGCCGCCGAATTGGGCAAACGCGGTATTGCAGTTAACGTGGTGGCTCCCGGTGCTATTGAAACAGATTTTGGCGGCGGCATGGTACGCGATAATGAACAGGTTAATAAATACATTGCGGGCGTTACCGCTTTGGGTCGCGTAGGCCTACCCGATGATATTGGTGGCGTAGTAGCTTTTTTATGTACCGAAGATGCCCGCTGGATCAACGCGCAACGCATTGAGGTATCAGGTGGTATGAACCTTTAATAGAGACAAGATTTCGTAATCGACATAAAATAGAAAACTCCCGGTTGGCAATCCGGGAGTTTCTAAACAAATTCAAACCAATAAATTAACTAACCTTTTACTATTTGTTGTACGGCAACCAAACGCTAATGGTTACATCCTCAAATGCTTAATTGTACAATAAAACACACACCATTCCTAAAAGGAGTACAATTTTTATTTTAGATGGCTAATCAGAATGAGTCGAACCAACTCCGTCATCGTTTTCATGACGGATTCCGCATACAATCTAAACCATATCCCTCTAATCGACTCCACCAATTAAAAGTGAACAAAATGAATAAGCGTTTGAACACCTATTGGTATTCTTGTTGTTGTGTTCAGGTATAACTGACTTTTTTATTTAACAATACCCCATTAAATGACGATCCTTTATAACGCGCTAAGGACAGAAGCTGATCCTGAACTAACTGACCAAAAAAATGAAGCTATTGATGAATTAGCTGCAAAAAATCATTTTTTCAACAACTGCATAGTTACATTTCATCATCCCGAAGGATTCAATCCGGTTGGTTTGGTTGAATTTAGCTATAAAGATAACACCAAATTGAAAGCATATTATACTGTATACATACAGGATAATATTTTACGGGTATGCCTTGCTACGCTTGATATGGTAAAGTTGATTGATGCTAACGTGCAGTCTTTTTTACAAAAGCTGGAAGCTTATTCATTTCTTAACGACACGCAAAAAACATTTGTAGCTTAACAGGGCTAAACAAGGATGATTAACGAGGGAATATTTTGTGTATAAAATACCCCAAATTGAGGAAACGTGGTATTTTAACCACGAAATACCTATTGCAAATTCCTTATAATCAAATTTTTGATGGCGCAACGCCATACATTTTTTTGAATGCAAATGAGAAATGCGATAGGTCTTCAAAGCCTAATTCGAGGTAAACATCAGAGGGAGCCTGCCCCTTTTTTTTGATGAGATAATACGCCTCCTGCAACCGGCGCTGCTGTAACCATCGGCTTGGACTTAGGTGAAATATTTTTTCAAAATCGCGCTTGAACGTAGCTAAACTGCGACCGGTGAGGTATGCGTATCTTTTTAGCTGCACATTAAAATGATAATTTTTGTTCATAAAGCCTTCCAGGTCTATTTTACCAGGTTCGCTAAAATCAAACAGTACGTCCTTCAGTTCGGGATTGGCCTGTAGTAAAATGAGTATGGCCTCTCTTAACTTTAACCGCTGCAACTCATTACTTATACCGTGCCCGCTTTGCGCGTAAGGCAACAGCGATTCCATAAAACTTTTATAAAGCTGATTTGGCTTTAAGGTGATAAACGGACCCTCATCGGAATGTTTTTCTGCCTTATAACCATACTCCAGGCTGAAATCACGCAGGGTTTGCTGATCAAGATATATCGATAAAGTTTTGTATTCGCCATTGGGTGGCGGCTGCTTTACAAATTTAATGAGATGATTACGCTTACTTAGCCTAAACTCACCCTGCTCCACCTGGTATGTTTTGTTGCCATCATTAATAGTAAGCGAGCCCGAGATCTGGTAGCTAAAAACATGTTCGGGCACAAACTGCTCTCCTTCCCGGCTCCTGGTTAGGTAGCAGTTGTGATTAATTTGTTGTAGCACCGGTTCTTTATTTTGCTTAAGCATACAGGGGCAAATTTATAAATTAAAACAGCACAGGCCAATTTACCGGTCTGTGCTGCTTATTAATTCAACTATTACTTTTTAAGTTTCAGGTATGATTTGCCCTGTTCCGATTCAAAAAAGTTTTCAGCTTCGTCATGATCGGTAGAGATGCTTATTGGCGTCCATTTTTCCAGTTCGGCCAATTTAGCTCCTTCTGATGCTTTTACAATAGCTACGCCTTCACTACCCAATATAAGGTGCAGGGGTGGTTGCGGATGATCAACAATGTCAATCATTACTTTGGCAGCCTTGTCAGGATCGCCCAAGGGCTTAAACTCACCGCTTTTAAAATAATTGGCCCTTTTTTCAACTGTAGTTTCGTAGCCAGCTATTGATTTGGCGTAGGTCATCGAATCGCCGGCCCAATCGGTACGGAAACCTCCCGGTTCAACAACAGTTACTTTGATACCTAATGGATCGAGCTCCTGTGCCAAACCTTCGCTAAAACCGCTTAAGCCAAATTTAGCTGCCTGGTAAATGGTGACACCTGCAGCGCCAACCCGACCACCGATAGAACTGATCTGCAATATATGACCAGAGCCCTGTTTGCGCATATGAGGGATCACCGCACGGGTTATGGCAATGGGCGCGTTCAGGTTTGTTTCCAGCTGATCGCGAACCTGTTCATCAGTATAAGCTTCGGCAGCTCCCGTGATGCCAAAACCGGCATTGTTAACCAATACATCAATACGTCCGAAATACTGTATCGTATTCTCGATAGCAGTATTGATCTCGTCCTGTTTGGTTACATCCAGTTTAATTGGAAGTACCTGGTTGGGGTATTGATCAACAAAATCCTGTAACTGATCTGTATTGCGTGCTGTTGCGGCTACTTTATCGCCTTTGGCAAGTACCGCTGCTGTAAGGCTACGCCCTAATCCGCGGGAGCTGCCTGTTATAAACCAAATTTTTGTCATGTCGTTTTTATTTTTTTGTTGATACAAATGTCGGGAGGTTTCAGCCAGGCAATTTTGCTGTAAAGCTCAAATCGTTTTGTTAAAACGCTCATTAAAAACAAAAAACTAAACGCTAACTTACCTGTAGTATAATCAGTTAAACCATAATATGCCTGCAAACACCTCTAAAGCTACCCTGTTCCCTATATTGATGGTGAACTTTATTGATGCACTGGGTTTTAGTGTGGTGATTCCCTTTATGGTTGTTATTGTACTTAAATTAGGCGGGCACGAGGTGGTTTACGGCTTTATGAGCGCCACCTACTCATTCTTTCAGCTCATAGGCTCGCCAGTATTGGGGAATTGGTCTGACAGGTATGGGCGTAAAAAAATACTGCTGCTAAGTGAAGCAGGAACTTTTATAGCCTGGCTTATTTTTTTATTGGGGCTGATAATTCCCAATCATCAAATAAACCTGCATAACGACCTTGCAGGGAACTTTATGTTCAGCATTCCGCTGCTGTTGATATTTTTAGGCAGGGCTATTGATGGGCTCACCGGTGGCAATATGTCTGTAGCCAATGCCTACGTAGCCGATATTTCTGTGAAGGACGATCGGAAGCGAAACTTTGGTCGCATGGCCGCGGCATCAAACCTGGGTTTTATTTTGGGGCCTTTGCTGGCCGGCTTATTGGGTGCCACTGCATTAGGCAATATCCTGCCGGTTATTGTTACAGCACTCATATCATTAATCGCGTTGGGGGTTATTTACTTTCGGATTCATGAGCCCCGGGAAAAGAAGAGTATTGAGGTGGTACCCGGCATTGCACCTGTTAAACAAACTACGTTTAAGGGATTAAAGGCCGTGCTTAAACTCCCTTACGTTCCTTATTTTTTGATCTTATATTTCCTGATATTTTTAGGCTTTAACTTCTTTTATGTGGGCTTCCCGGTTTACGCGGCGGGTAAAATGCATTGGAGTGTTTTAAAGTTGGGAATCTTTTTTTCGTTTTTAAGCGGGATGATGGTTTTGGTTGAAGGCCCCGTTATGGGCTATATCGCCAAACGCATTTCGGGAGCGGCACTGGTGATTGCAGGCAGCGTGATCCTGTGCGGCTGCTTTGTCCTTTTAACATTCGATAATATCGTGATCATTTATTTTGCCGCACTGCTGTTTGCAATTGGCAACGGTATAATGTGGCCATCGTTCATCGCCTTACTTTCTAACACAGGCAACGAAAACGTACAGGGCATGATACAAGGTTTTGCAGGCAGCGCCGGCAGCCTGGCCAGTATTATTGGTTTGGTTACAGGCGCTTTTCTTTACCATATATTAGGATCGGGTCTTTTCATGATCACTGCGGCGTTTCTTTTATTGATCGCTTTTTTGGCTATCCCGCTCGTTAACATTGAGAAGAAAATGTAGGCTTTATATCGCGTCGTATCCGCTTAGATCGAACCAAATAGCTATAATAACAGATAAGCTATCCGCACCTTATAGTTTTACTTTAAACAAGCTATCACGCCCTCGATAACCCGTTTTGTTTCCTGCGGATCACGTACCTGGATACAATCCGCACCGGTGGTGCGGGCTGGCTGATCGTTACCGCCATCAAACAGGGCATCGCCCATAAACAGCATTTGTTTAATGGTTATTTTAAGCGTGTCACGTAGCTTATACATACCGTAGGCTTTATCGATACCCGGCTTGGTAATATCAATCGACGTAGCACCTCCTAAATGCACCGCAAACTCCGGGATCAATTTATCCAGGATAACTTTGATCTTCTTTCTCTTTTTAAAATCGGGATCCCAGGCTTTTTTGGGTTCGAGCGGAGCTTTTTGACCCAATGCCGAAAAGGTGATCTGACTTTCGCGATCTTCTATCTGATCGCCCCAGGTTTTATCGGCCTTAAAGCCGGATTTTTCAACAGCCTGATTTAAGGAGTCGATGATCTTTTTCTTTTCATCAACTGTAAAATCTTCCGAGTAGATCTTTTTCCAGCCCGATGATTTATACTTATAAAATTTTGTGCCGCAGGTTGGTAATATGGATAAGCGGGATAGTTTTGTTCCCTTGGGTAAATGAGCTATTACCTGCTTTTCAAACTGGGGCCAGTCGCCACCAGATATGATGGCCACTTTGGCCACATCCAACAAAGCCGAAAACAGTTGGGCCATTTCTTTATCAATGGGGGCCTTGCTTTCGGCAAGGGTGCCATCAAGGTCAAAAACAATTAGTTTTTTCATGTTATTATCCAACGGATAATAAAGCGCTTGGTTTTAGGGAGGATAAACTTATTAGTACCTATCCGCCAGCTCAATCACCTGCAGGTCCTGGATCTTGTTGCCATCAATATTAAAACGCATCAGTGTGCGCACTTTATGCCAGCCCTGCTTACCCGCCGCGCCCGGGTTAAGGTGCAGGCAATTGATCTTTTTATCGTGCATTACCTTAAGGATGTGCGAATGCCCGCAAATGAAAAGCTTTGGTGGGTTGCTGTACATTTCTGTACGGATAGATGGATTATACTTGCCAGGATAACCGCCAATGTGGGTCATGAGTACATCTACCCCTTCACAGTTAAAGCGTAGGTTTTCGGGGTAAACGATACGGATGTCTTTTCCATCGATATTACCATACACACCTTTTGTTGGTTTAAAGGCTGCCAATTGATCGGCCAGCTCTAACGTACCAAAATCACCGGCATGCCAAATCTCGTCGCAGTTTTCAAAATGTTTAAAAACGGATTCGTCGAGGTAACTATGGGTATCAGATATGAGGCCTATCCTGGTCATGATGGTTGATAAACGGCAAGAGTAAAGAATAGCGTGATAACATGCAAATTAGTTTTATACTATTTAGTTTAAAAGAGTACCGGCTTATTTTGCAATTATTTTATTTTACCATAACGTATTGTTTTGCATACATTTACACAAACCTTAATCCTTAACCTTATGAATAAAAGAATAATCATTTGTTGCGACGGTACCTGGAACTTCCCCGGTGATAAAGATCAGGGGAAGGTTGTAAAAACCAACGTTCAAAAACTTTTTGAAAGCATTTGTAATATTGATGCCCAGGGTACACAGCAAATAAAATACTATATAGAAGGAGTGGGTACGTCGGGCAGCAAATTCAGGCGAATAATGGATGGCGCTACAGGCTGGGGATTAGATCAAAATATTATTAGCGCGTATAAATTTCTGGTTTGGAATTATGTAGCTGGCGATGAGATATACCTGTTTGGTTTTAGCCGAGGCGCTTACACAGCGCGAAGTATTGCCGGCCTCATCCGTAACAGTGGCATTATCAGGAGCGATGATCTTACGCTTATCAATCAGGCTTATGATATTTACCGAAACAGAAATGACGAGCAATGGCGGCCAAACGGACCTAAAGCAAAAGCTTTTAAGGAAAAAAACAGCCACGAAGCAAACGTCAAATTTATTGGAGTTTGGGATACTGTAGGCTCATTGGGGATCCCGCTTACCATTTTTAGATTTTATAACAAAAGTAAATACAAGTTTCACGATACCACGTTAAGCAGCTACGTAGATTACGCCTATCACGCCCTTGCCATAAACGAAAAGCGATATAGTTTCAAACCAACCTTATGGACTGAAAGTGAATTTGTTAAAGATAGGCCAGTTGCCCAGGTAATGGAACAAAGATGGTTTTTGGGAGTACACTCCAATGTTGGTGGCGGTTATCCAGAAACGGGCATAAGTGATATCGCGCTTAACTGGATGGTTGAAAAAGCCAGAGATACAGATCTGGCTTTTGAAGATGGATATTTGGCAGCGAATGTTAATCCTGATTTTGGGGCAAAAATTTACGATTCATTTGTATTTCCATTTAATCTTTTGCCACCGGCAAAAAGAGTAATCAAACGGTATGACGATAGCCATCGTGAAAAAGTTGATCAAACTGCTGTTAGTCGCTGGGAAACTGATGATACATACAGACCAGAAAATCTAAAACATATAATCGATCAACTCCCACCAAATGAAAATCATACATTGAACTAAGCAAAGTTAAAATATAGTCAAAAAGCCTCTTAAAGCAGCCTGGTATTCCTGGCTGTAAATTTTAGGCGCATCATAAATCACGAAATTTTGCTCACTGATCCGGGCAGATTGCAAACCAAAAGCAAGGATCTCCCGATGAGCTTCATCGGTTTTAAAAGAATGTATTTTGATGATCTTTTGCAGGGAAAGCCCGGATGATGCAGCCAGAGTTTTAACCAATGCAGAGGTATCCCGAGGCAATACCAGCCAACAAATACCATTATTTGCCAGGTGGCTGGCTATCACTTCAATCAATCCATCAAAAAAGCCATCCCCTGCATGTTTCGCCTGGTTCTTTTTTGCACCCGGCGATTGCAAAGAGTTAATATAAAAGGGCGGATTAGATACGATCAGGTCATATTTCTTTTCGGGGCGATTATCAAAAAACGATTTAAAATCTGTTGCGTAAAGCGTGAGCCTATCCTTAAAAGGTGAGTTTTTGAAATTATTAGCAGCGGTATTAGCAGCAGCTTCATCTATTTCAACGGCATCTATTTGGGCAGCAGGAAAGCGTTGCGCCAGCATTAACGCGATTACCCCGGTGCCTGTACCAATATCTAAAACCGCCAAAGGCTTATCCACCTCGGTTAATGCCCCAAGCAATACACCATCGGTATTGATCTTCATGGCGCAACCGGTTTGATCTACGCTGAATTGTTTGAAGTGGAACATCTGCGTAAATTATTAAATAACCGAGCAAATCAATTCTGCCAGGCTGTTAACCTCCACAAAATCATCATCGATACCTTGCATATTAAAATGCGAATCGGTACAGATGAGCTTTTTAATGTAACCGCTGTTTTTGAGTTTATTAATGCCATCGTTTACAAACAAACCATGGGTTGTTATTACGTAAATATCCCCCGCCCCGGCATCTTTATAAGTTTTGGCAGCATTTACTATGCTACCTCCCGAACGGATCATATCGTCATAAATAACCACCGTTTTGCCGGCAACATCGGCATTAATGGCGCTTACTTCGGTATGGTCGCCTTTTAATCGTCTTTTAAGGATAAAGGCTGCATTTACGCCCATGTCGTTGGCCAAAGATTCAACCCATTTCGCCCTGCCGGCATCGGTACTGGCCATTACAAAATTATCGCCGCCGTATTTAAGCGCGGCTTTAATCACAATATCCTTACAATAAACATGCACCGGGTACAAATCATGCTCAAAATAATACTGAATCCCTTCGGAGTGCAGGTCAAACAACAATACTTTATTGCCCCGGTTTGATTTTGGGATAGCTGATAACAGCCTGGCCCGGGTTTTGGCGGTCACAATTTCGCCACTCAATACAGCGCGCTCCATGGTTGAATAACCAAAATACGGAATAACCAGGGTAAGCGAGTTGGCCCCATAACTCACCAACGACGATGCCAGGTCATAAAGTTCCAGCGTAGCCTGGTCGGTAACCGTACCTCCTATCAAAACAACATGGCGGTTTTCTATAGGCGATAGGATACGTTGGTAACGTTCCCCATCGGTAAAATTACTTACCGACAGGTTTCCTTTTTCAAATGTACCGCGGGCCATCACCTTTTCGGCCAGGTATTCATAATCTTTTATAGCAAACAGCAGTTTTTGGTTCATTGTATTAATTGGCATTTACGTTGGCTTTCACCTGTTCAAAACTAAGGGTATTTATTAAATTACCATTATCAAAAACGGTTTGCAGCAAGTCTGTTAACTGAGGCTCGGCATCCTGGTTAAGTGTTTCAAAAACACCGTTGTTTTTTACCAGTTTTAAACGGCCACCTTTACTCTTTTTAAAGCTTTCGGTAATATTACCTTGCGCATCCATTTCTGTAGGGCTTTTCTCAACCCTAACCTCGGTACCGTTGATAACGGCGCTACTGCATTTTAAAGCAAATTTTTGTGTATCCCGGTCAACTTTTTGCAGTAAAGCGCCTCCCATACCTAATACCAGGTTTTCGGCACTGATGTCATTTTCTTGCAGCGCTTTATATATATTACCTATTTCAGTATAATTTACTCCGTCGCCTTGTATTACTCTTACCTGTGGTGGTAAAACTTTATAACCTTTGGCATTAACGGTGCAACCAAACTTATCAAATAAGATCTCAAATATTTTCAGCAATGTGGCAATAGGATCGCCACTATCCGGGCGGATTACCAATGTACCGTCCCGGTTTAAGATCTCCTCGCGCAAATCGGTTCCCCAATATTCGGCACAAGCCTTAAAAATATTAAAGCTATCAGATACGCAGGCTATGGTGCCGGTAGGGAAAGCCCTTAATACATGTTCAAAAATCTTTTCTTCGCCCTCGCGGCCCAATAGTGTACAAATACTATGCTCAGTAGCCGGGATACTTAATCCGTATACCCGCTTCGCATCATAATAATCGATAGCCATTTTTGAGCCGGCAAGGTTATCGCTGCCGCTAAAGTTAAGCAAATGGGCAGCGCCGCCAATTTTGGCGCTTTCCACACTGCTTACTCCCCTGAAGCCAAAATCATTCAACACAAAATCTATCCCGGCTTCGGCACCATCTGTCGCAGTTTCGATATAATACCGCGTTACCGCCTTTCTGATCTGGTTACTTAAGGTAGCCACGGTACATGGGTACCATACTTGCATTAACAAGGTCTCTAAAAAATTGGTAAGCCAGTAACACTCCGGGTCGGTATTTTCAATGGTCATTAATACGTTACCGGTTGGCACTGCTGTACCTTCGGCAACAGCTTTGATAATCACCGGCAGGCGACCATCGTACTTATCAAGTATATATTGAAACTTGCTTTTTTCAAACACGTCATCCCTGCCAAATACCTGTTGTAAAAAGCCATCAGCTTCAGCAAGGTCTTGCTGTGTAAACGCCGAGCCTTGCAGGTATTCTTTTAAAAAGTATTGCAGGCCAAAAAATATAGTTTCGTTAAACATACCGCCCCGGCTTTCCAGGTAGCTATAAATCTGGGTAGTACCAGGATAGTAAAGTTTATGGTGAGCATATTTGTATGCATCAGCCAGCAGGATTAAATTCTCGCGTTTCATGGTATTAGTTATTAAGGTATTTGCCAATAATCAGTTTTAGCATTTTAACATGCTCATCATTTATAAGTTCATCATTAATCATGGCTTGCAAATCCGTGAGTTTAAACCAGGCCACATCAACAATATCATCACTGGCCACCGGCTCGCCAGATAGATGATCGCAGCTAAACAACATCGTAATGATCTTATCAGCCTCATTACGGTAACGCCAGTCGTTTACCCGGTGCGATGTTTCATAGGTCATCGCTCCTATCTCTACCGCGCCACATTCTTCGCCTAATTCGCGCAAGGCGGCGGCTTCATAGCTTTCATCCTCCGGATCGGCAAAGCCGCCTATAAAACGCCATTTATGGCTGTTTGCCTTTTTGCCCAATAGCAATTCGGTTTTGTTGTTCCTAAACATGGCCACATCAACCGTTGGGTATACTTTGGTGTATTGATTGTAGTAGGCATATAAAATACCCGCCCTAAAATCTCTTGAATCAAATACCATGTCGGCGTATTGTTTACGCAGTTCGGTAGCATTGTAGTCGCCATGGGCAGGTAGCTCTACCGTATTAAAATGACCGCTGTAATACGGAATAAAACTATCACGACTACCAAACAGCGTGAAACTTCCGTTAGGAAAAACGCTTTTCAGCAGATTATCCAAATTATCAGACCATACCTTATCGCTGGGGTGGTCACTTACCGGGATCACTATCACTTCGGGATACTCCTTTTTGATCATTTTTTCGCGGGTGTGGTAATCATAAGGGTTTTTCCGGCTTCCCATTACCGGGCTTACCCCAAGTAATATGATGAGCTTGGCATGCTCTTTACTTACTGTTTCAATCAATTGCCTATGCCCTTCATGCAAATACGGTGTTTGGAAACGGGCAATAATTACGGCTATTTTCATATTTATATTTGCGTTAATTATACGCAAATATAAATATGCGTTTCAATTACGCAAATTATTTATCGTTTTTTATTTAAATCTCGAAATTGATACCTTGTTTTTGGAGCTGAAAGTATTTCTCCTGGTTAAAGCGGAATAAATTGCCCGGTCGACCTGCACCTTCAAGCACTTGTTTTTCAGTTGTTTCTTCCAGAAAACCAAACTTTACAATCTTCTTTTTAAAATTGCGACGGTCTATATCACGATCTAAAACGGCCATGTACAGTTTTTCCAATTCAGAAAAAGGGAACCGCTCTTCCAGTAATTCAAAACCTACGGGCTGATAAAGAATTTTACTTTTAAGGCGATCATGCGCCGCGATGATAATGCTTTGGTGATCAAAAGCCAGCGGGGGTATTTTTTTTATGTTAAACCATGCTACCTCCGCAGCATCGGTATCGGCATGTATTTCAAATACATCCGGTTTTACCAAACCATAATAAGTGATGGAAATAACCCTGTTACGTGGATCGCGACCTGGTTTACCAAAACTGTATAACTGCTCAAGGTAGTTTATGCTGATGCCAGTCTCTTCTTTAAGTTCGCGCTGTACGGCGTCTTCTAATGACTCCTGATTACCAACAAGGCCACCGGGTAAAGCCCAACCGTTTTTAAACGGCTGAATATCGCGTTTAATAAGTAATACAGACAATCCTTCCTTCGAAGTATATCCAAATACTACGGCATCAACGGCTACTTTAATATCTTGCGAGGTGGTCATATCGCAAAGTTATTAATATGCGGAAAATTCACGCAAATTATTGGTAAGGGATTTGTCGGAACCGGGATTAAGCAGATTAATCTGATTTTTTGGATTTTGATTTGCAAGCGGACGACAATTAGTAGTAAGTAGTAAGTATCAAGTAGTAAGACAGCTACGGTTGGTTGCAAATAGTCAGTAGCAAGATAGCTACATCAATTTTCAAGTCTAAAAACCTTCCGTCTGAAAAAGTCAAATCTTGATACTTGATACTTACTACTTGATACAAAAAAAGCTATCGCTCATACAATTCCAGCGGCAGCCCATCCGGATCGGAAAAAAAGGTAAAGCGTTTGCCGGTAAATTCATCAACCCTGATGGGCTCAACCTCAATACCAAATTCTGTGATGTGAAATACGGCATCGTCCAAAGCGTTAACCTCAAAAGCTAAATGACGGAGGCCGGCAGCTTCCGGCCGGGAAGGACGGGGCACGGGATTTGGAAATGAAAAAAGTTCAATCTGGTAAAGATCGCCTACTTCCAAATCGAGCTTATAAGAATCTCTTGCTTCGCGATAAACCTCGCGAACTATTTTTAAACCAAGTATTTCGCTGTAAAAATATTTCGACTTTTGATAGTCAGAACAGATAATAGCAATATGGTGTATCCTGTTAAGTTTAAGCATCATTTAGCTAATATAGCGTGTAATAAATCATTGTCAATCCATTTCATAACCAAATCTTAATTCTACATTACGGTGTGAACGTAAAGAATGAGCAGTTGGAGCAACGCAATAGCGCTTTGCGTTGGTATACCCCCGTCTTTAATGGGCGATAATCTCAAATAAAAAAATATCCCGGCAGGAGTTATCCAGCCGGGATATTGTGATACTATTTAGATAAAGTCAATTTTGGTTTGACTATAGCTATCGGTTATTTAAAACATCAGATTTTATACAGCTTAATATTAAATACCTGGAAATAACTACCGGGATTTCCATTGCCAACAACATTGCCTAAAAAGCCAATTGATACCACCTGTGGCGCGGTAAGCGTAAACGTGAACGTTTTTGTTTCGGTAGCGTTAGGGCTGGTTGTGCCTACGTTTGCACCGTTATACATACCAGTGTAGCCTAAAGCTGTAATAAGGTTAGCTAATACCGGTAAGCCATTGCCGCCTGCTGCAGCTACGCAATATACGGTTGAATTGGATTGTACTTCTGAGTAATAACTAAACGAAACAAGATAAGTTCCTACCGGTAATGCGGCGGATGTAGGCTGGTAAATTATACCGTTTACAACAGGGGTGTAGCCCCATGTTTCCCAGTTAATAACGCCGCCTGCATCAGATGAATAACCGCCATTGGTACCATTATCCTTATTTTTGGCAGCCGCGTTGGTAATCCATGGAGCTGCAAGTGTGCCCCACCGGCCATCAAAACTATTCCTTTGAAAAGGACCTGTATTTGACAAATAAATGCTGGTTACCTCGGCCTTTACGCTATGATCCTGATAGTCTACATAAAAAGTATCGATGGCTGTTTTATTGGGTTTAAAAGCAGTACGGTAACTGATAACACTACCTACCTTAAATTTAGGTAAAGATGTACTTAAACCTGTTGGCACCGATGTAACTAAGGTATCATGTTGTTTATTAGCCACATCGCTGTATTTAATTTCCATCGATAGCAAGCCGTCATCGGCATTAACATCGGCCCAGTTAATTAACGCCGAACCATCCGTTTGTAATTCGGCCTTGGCTATGCCCCGGTTAATAAGCGAACTTTGATACAGGCTGCCGTACACATTGCCTGCTATGGTAACCGGGATAGATACATGTCCCTGGTTATCATAAGTGCGGATTTCGAAACTCATGATCCCTTCGGGTAAGTTTGGAATATACAATTTGGCGGTATCCACGCCAGATGTACGGGTTACCGGCGTTTCAACAGAGTCCTGCTTACTGTTCCAATAAACCCTGTACTTTACAATTTTAGGATCGGATGTAAAAAGCCCGGTTAAAAGCACCCGGTTTTTGCCCGAAAACAACTGTACCGAATCCAGCTTGCCCGGGTATGTAATTGGCCCGTTTGGTTCGTATTTCTTTTTGTAATCATCCATTTTAGTGCAGGCGCTCATGATAAACGCCATTAGCACCAAAAGGTAGTATGATATATATTTATACTGTTTCATAATTGAAATTAAATTGAAAAATGCCTGTATGCGTTTACTACTTCCCAAACAAGGTAAATTCGCTGATACTCATAAAGTATGATCCTGTCCAGTTGCGCAGGCTCCTGATACGGATATACCGATATGAAATTGAGCTTGCCGGAAAATCATATCCCCAGCCGTCTTGAGCGTATTTAAAGTCGGCAGGGGTTTCTGTGCCAGATGCAGAACCAGATGGTTTTACCACGGTACAGGTTACCAGTTTTGTCCATGAAGCATCTAATGCACCACTGACATTTGGCGCATTAGAGCCCCATATTTCAAAATCCCTTAAATTACCCCTTACATAGTATACGTTACCAACTTCAAGGAAAGGATTAAGTATAAAACGGCTCAATACCCGTTGTTTACCCAAATCAAACGTTACCATTTGTGGGCTGCCTGCGCTTTCAACCGTGAAAAGACAGTTTGGCCAGCCACCTGTAAAATTGCCATCCCAAATTTTGGTAATATCTGTGTACGAGTATAAATTGGTAGCATCGCCCGGCAGTACATAAGGCGACCAATCTGATTTTGAAAACTGCTCCTCGTAAAATGGTGTAAGCTTCATAAAAAGGGTGTCAGATTTATTTAAAAACCTGTCGCGCACAAAAAACGCGTATTTACGCTCAACAGCTGGCTGGCCTCTTACTGCGGCTTTTATTAAAACACTGTTACTGTAAATGTTATCCATGCCTTTTGGTTGCACATACAAACCATTATTAGCGGTATCAACCATGGGTATAATAGCCAGGTTATCCTGATTAATGTTATCAGCCACTACATTAAACCCACCAAACGTGGCCGTTACCTTAAGCGAACGAAAAGCAAGAATATAGGGTGGCGTAAGCGGAGTTACGGTAACACTAATCGGTGCCGACGCTTTTTCGCTTGAATTAACAGCGTATAATTTTACCACGTGTGCAAGCGTATCGGCAAAGCCATCAACCGTTATATTATTGGTATAATGCGATGCTATAACTTCGCGCGTTTTACCCGGCGAGGTTTCGTATACCGCTTTTACATAAAAAAGATCAGCGTCGCCAGGCAATGTATAAGTTAAATTGGCCGCTCCGTTTTGGTTTTTTACCTGTACGTTGCTAACAACACCAGGGGCGGCATTATTAGTTACTGTAGGCTTATTAAGTGTTTCCTGCTTACAGCCGGTTATTACTATTGCTAATAACCATATGCAAAACGCAGCTCGTAATTTCGTTGTTTCCATGTTAATGTTTTTATTGTTAAACATATGTTTACTATACATTTACCAGTTAGGGTTTTGAACCAGGTTTTGGTTAACCAACAGATCGCTTTCCTTTATTGGCCATAAATAATCACGCGGAACTACAAACTGCCTCGAATAAATGGAGCGCTCGCGGTAATATAACTCAGGCGAGTTTTCGCTGATAGACCAGCCTGTTACGTTACTGTTAAGTTCAACACCTGCTGTTTTCCAGCGTAGTAAATCCCAAAAGCGATGACCTTCAAAGCAAAGTTCAACCGCGCGTTCGCGTTGTATAATTGCCCTCATACCATCCTTAGTAGTATACTTGGTTGGGTTAATGCTGTAATTTGACCAGGAATCCTGCACAGTAGGCAAACCAGCCCTGGCCCTGATGCGGTTTATATAGGTATACACATCAGGTACCGGACCCTGGGCCTCGTTTAATGCTTCGGCATACAACAGGTAAAGATCAGACAGGCGCATTTCTGGCCATGGATAATTGATATAAGTAACTGTGGCCCATTCGTAATGCCAGTTAAGCGCTTTTTTCATATAAAAACCGGCAATAGGTATGGGCGATGATTGGCCAACCTCGGCACCGCGCGATTTCATCCACCAGGTATCTTCGTCGGTTTTAGTTGGGCTGTTGGCCATATACCATACACCACGGTCAAAACCCAAATCGGCGTAATAGCGTGGCTCCCTGTCAAAATTAAGGCGGGCTGTAGTTTCGCCTTCTTTAATATTAAAACGCTCGGCATGGGTACCAACACGCAATTGCGCTATATTGCTAAAATCAAGCGTTTTATCTTCATTAATAGGCACCCCGTTTTTGGTATAAAACAGTTTGGCCATTTTTATAGTTGGGCCAAGCAACGGGCGATTTGCAGATTTAGCGGCATCAGCATTATTAAAATCATACTGGCCGGCACACATCGACTGGAAAAACGAGTTGTAGTTAATGTTGTTATCGGCAGTTAAACCCCAAATCAACTCATCGTTCCACTTTTCGCTCATGGCATTCCTGATGCTCATTTGCGTCATGGTAGTATCGCTAAGTTTATTGGTTGGTGCAGGAAAAGTATACAACTGTATATTTTGAGATTCGCAAAAATCTATAGCCGTTTTACAGGCATCAGCCGCCAACTGCCATTTTTGGGCGCTATAGGTTGGGTTAAATAACTGCTCCCCATCTTTATTTTTAAATGAGTTATAGTCGGGGTTACCGTTAAACAAGGGGCTTGCCGCCGTTACCAGCAGTTTTGCTTTCATGCTCAATGCAGCACCTTTGGTAACACGGCCCAGTTCGCTCCCTTCGTTCCTGATGGTTAAAGGCAGTTTAGCTGCTGCCAGGTCATATAAACCGGCAATATAGTTCACTACTTCATCAACGGGGCGGCGTTTTACCCTTATCTGATCAATAGATGCATCAATGGCTAAATTTTTATCGATAATGGGGATTGGCCCATAAGCCCTGAACAATTGAAAATGATAAAAGGCCTTTAAAAATTGTGCCTCGGCTATCCAGCGTTGGCGTGTATCTGCATCCAGGTCGCGTACTTTGGTCAGGTCGCTTACGTTTTCAAGAAAAACATTACAATCGCGTATAGCCTTGTAATTCGCAGCGGCATCCCTGGTACCATCCATATAATTGGCAATCGGATCTGACGAATTTTGAAAGTTCCTTGGCAATTGCAGCACGTTTGTTGGCCGTATGTGGCCGGCCGGGTCTTCTACCCAAACCTCGTCGCTGGCGGTAAGGCCTACGTTATAGGTCGGGTCGGTTTCTGTAGGCAGGTATGAGTAGCAGGTAAACAGGTACTTTTCTGCCTCAGTTTTTGAAACAAACGCGTTAGCTATGGTTGATACGTTGTCCGGCACTACATCAAGGAATGATTTTTTGCAGGATGATATTGGCAATACTATTATTAAAGCCACTATTAAAAGACTGAGATATCCTTTAGGCGCGTGGTTTGATACAGTATGCTTAATTTTTTCTATAAAATTACTTTTCATATAATTGATTTGAAAGCTTTTAAAATTCTACCCTTAAGCCCAGGTTAAACACTTTTTGAATTGGATATCCCAATCCCGATGCTCCCATTTCAGGGTCCCACAGCTTAAAGCTGCTTACCGTTAACAGGTTTAGGCCGTTTACATAAATACGCGCGCTATTCAAATGAATACCCTTCAATTGTTTTTTAGTGAAATTGTAGCCAATCTCTGCCGATTTCAGGCGAAGGAATGAACCATCACGCAACCACCATGTTGATGTTGGTGAAGTATCGGTTTGACTATTATTTGGCTGTATGGTGCTGCTTAAACGCGGCCAAAACGCATAGGGGTTGCGGTTATCTTCTGACCAATGGTCATTAGCTATGGAATTGAGCAGGCCACTTTGGTTACCGACATCAAGTTTGTTATTCGGATTGTAAGCATTCACTAAATAGAATGGAGAAATATCTGCCGAGTTGATAACAAAGGATGAGCGGGCCGATCCCTGGAAGAAGGCACTGATATCAAAATTTTTATACCCTACCGAAAAGCCAAAACCGTAGATAATTTCGGGCACCTGTGGGTAACCTATCGGCACCACGTCTGATGCGGTTATTTTACCATCACCATTCATATCCCGGTACTTAATATCACCGGCTTTATAATCGCCAAAGCTTTGCACCGGCGAATTAGCAACATCTTTATCGTCAATAAACAGTCGTTCGGCAACAAGGCCATATATTTGGTTTAATGAATTGCCTACTTTGCTCAGGTATTGCATGTTGGCAGGATAAATAGGTTCTTCATTTTTCAATAGCTTGCTTTTTGCGTAAGTAAGTGTACCGCGCGATTGGATCCAGAAAGAGTTGGTAAAGTTTTTCTTATAATCCATAGCAATGTCAACACCTTTACTGGATGATTTACCCGCGTTTGAGGATATATCGGCCTGTAAACCCATAGAGGTAGGTATAGTGCTGCGTACCATTAAAATATTATCGCGTTTTTGCTGATAAGCATCTACTGTTAAGGTAAAGTTTTTTGCCACCGTTAAATCCATACCAAGATTGGTTTGCCTTGATTGCTCCCAGGTGATATTTTGATTTTCATACCGATAGGTAACCACGCCTGGCCTGCTGTAGGCATAATTGGTACCAAACTGGCCATTACTGCCACTGTTTAAGCTAACATCAGACAGGTAGAAAAACCTATCTTCAGGCCGCCCAATCTGATCATTTCCCACTAAACCGTAGGTAAACCTGAATTTAAGGTTATCAACAACAGAAAGCAGCGGCTCAAAAAACTTCTCATTTGATACCACCCAGCCGGCACCCACAGATGGGAAAAAGCCGAAACGGTGGTTACTTGCAAAACGCTCGGAACCATTGTAACCAAAGTTAAATTCAAACAGGTAGCGGTTATCGTACCCGTAAGTAAACCTGCCCGATACACCCTGGTTGCGCGATGGCAACGACAGTTGCAGCGTTGGCGCGTTGCCGGTAAGGTAATTACGCATGGTACCAATTAATAAGCCGCTAACAGCATGTTTTTGCCCGAATGTACGGTTGTAGTTTACAGCCGTTTCAATGTAGGTGGTTGAATTTGATACGTTTAGCGTCGGATTTTGACTATAAGTTAAATATTCGGTTGGCGTGGCACCTATGCTGCCTGCCGAACCATCATTTAGTAAGGTTAAACCATTAAATTGACCGTTAAGTACATTTGATTGATAGTAGTAAGGGCTATACTGGCGTGAAACCGTAAAATACGAATAACGCGTTGTATAAGCCATTACCCTGGCAGATAAGCCATTGGTAATAAAATCGAGCTTTTGATTTAAGTTTAATTGCGCTGTTAGGGTACTGGTATTTGAACTTTGAAAACCCGACAGTGATTGCGCGTATGGGTTCATATACAGGCCGCCGCTGGGTATAATAGCGTTACCAAAAAGCGGGTGGTTTGCGTACGGCAACAAATTGCTGGGGTAAATAGCCGGAAAAGCTACCGGGTTACTCCACAAAGCATTTAAAAAGGTGTAGCCACCGCCATTAATTGGTCCGTGGTAGCTATCAAACTGGCCTTTTAAACTTACTACCACCTCGGTGGTTTTGGTAAGGTTTAAGGTGGTGTTTGATAATAAGGAGTATGATTGCAGCTTAATATTGTTGCTGAAATTGTTCAGGCTGTTTTCGGCCAGGTTACCATTATCAATATTGTAGGTCATGGCCAGGTAGTACTTCGCTTTTTCTGACCCGCCACTGGCATTCATATTAAACCTTTGATTGTTGGTTTTGGTTTTTATGAGCTGCTTGATCCAGTTATTGCTTGGATATAACAGCGGATCATCGCCTGCCGCGGTATGATCTATTTTATTTTGTGAATAAGGCAGCGCACCCAGGGGGTTACGGGTAAGCACAGCCTCGTTGGCCAAAGTCATGTAAGTAATATTATCGGCCAGATCGACGTTTTTGATATTTGACGAGGTTGAATTTTCGCCGCGTACATTGAATTTAACCGCTCCTGTTTCACCACGTTTAGTGGTTACCAGGATAACACCGTTTGCACCACGGGCCCCGTACAACGATGAAGCTGTTGCATCTTTTAACACCGAAAAACCGGAAATATCATCAGGTTGTAACCGGGCCAGGTCGGTAGTCGAGGATTCGATACCATCAATCAAAATCAATGGATCAACTTTACCGGCTCCAAATGTACCAACACCACGAATGAAAAACTGGGCATTATCGGCACCGGGCTCACCACTTCGCTGATATGATATCATGCCCGGTACCACACCGGCAAGCATAGTAGTAAGGTTACTTGAGGGCCCTTTAAGTTGTTTAGGGCTTACTGTAGTTATGGAGCTTACCAAACTCGCCTTTTTCTGCGTACCGTAGGCAACTACAGCAACCTCGTCAAGGTCCGTTTTGTCGGCGCCCATCTGCACGTCTATTTTATAAGTTCCATTAGCAGATAAGGGATAAGTTGCCAATTCAAACGCTTGCGATTTTGATCCAACAAATGAAAACACAACGACGGTGGCACCCTCTTTTAAGTTTAAGGAGTACCTTCCATCTACATCTGATTGTGTGCCAATGCTGGTACCTTTAACCTTAACGCTTACTCCGGGTAAGGTAAGGCCCTTATCGTCGGTAACAATACCCTGTACTTTTTTAGGGATGGCTGCCTTAACCGGCTCCTTTTGCTGCTGTAGAGGGGCAGCGGTTGTGGGTTCGCTTTTTTCAATTACAATGAGCTGGTCGCGCACCACATAACTCAGGTTTTTCCCTTTTAAAAGGATAGCAAAAACTTCTTTTAACTCCATGTTTTTAAAATCGACAGAAACAATTTCTTTATCATTTAAAAGATTGTTGCTGTAAAAAACAGTGAGCCCGGTTTGCTTTTTGATTGTTTTAAATACCTCGGCTAAGGTGGTATTAGCCTTTTTGAGTGTTATTGGCCCCGTGCTTTGCGCCTGTACAGCACTATACCGGGTTACCAATAAAAGAAAAATAAAGGGCAGTATTATCCGCCGGCAGAATAAAATTCTCTCCATATTTATTGGGTTTGATAATTGGTTTCTTCTAAGACCTGATTTGATAAAATCGGGTGAATGGGGAAATAAAAAAAGATTATTTTTTTATTATTTAGCTACACAAATAGCTATAAAGAACATTAAATCAAATAGTTTGGCGACAGAACCACAACACTAAGCATGTGGGTAAACTTTTAAAGCGTAGTATTATTTGATATGCAAAACGCCATCTGCAAAAGAGGTTTTTACACCTGCCGATGTTTTGATATTTTGTATAAAAACTTCCACCGGTCTATTTTTTTGGATGGCACCACTAAACTCTTCCCGGGCCTTGGCGGGGTCATCAAAAACAACTTTTACATCAAACCAGCGCGAGAGCACTTCGCCAATGTCCTGCAGTTTTGTGTCGTGAAAATAATATATATCATGCATCCAGGCCAGTTCTACATCGGCGTCAAATGACTGCGTTGAAAAGCCCTTCCCGGTGGCATAAACAGCCTGGTAGCCGGGATATAATAATAGCTTGGGACTATTTACGCTGTTAGTAGTTACAGAACCTTCTACCAATGATGTTGTTGTAATATCGGTTTTATAAGTATTTACATTAAACCGGGTGCCCAGTACTTTAATATCGGTTTGATTGGTGTGCACAATAAATGGCAGTGCTTTATTTTTTGCCACTTTAAAAAACGCTTCGCCGCTTAAATACACATCTCTTGTTGAACCTGTAAAAGCGAAAGGAAACCGCAGACTGGATGCCGAGTTCATCCAAACTTCGGTACCATCAGATAAAACTATCTGGTAGCTTAATTTGGGGGGAATTACCAGTGTGCTCCATTCCTGCGTTTTGGTGTTGGCTAACTGATAACTTAAGCCATTGCTACCTTTTTTTAAATGGGCAAAAGAGGTATTGATAATCCGTTTAGCGGTATCCGAAAGATCGATATGCTGCCCGTTTGCCATTTGCAACTCTATGGCGGGTTTATTGGTGTTTTTTTTTACAATCAAGGCCTGTGTAACCGGTTTTGGTTGCCAATAAAAGAAAAGCCCCACACTAATGCACAATAAAGCGGCTATCGAAATCCATTTGGATACCCCGCCGTGCCTGGGGCCTATCGGCCTTATATTTGAAATTTGTGGCTCAATTTTATCCCAGGCATTATTTTCGTCGACGTTATCAAAAAATGTTTGGTTTGAATTTAGCTCCTGCTGCATCTCGTGCCACATTTGCTTCACGTGTTCATCATGCTGAATGGCGGTTTCAAGCAAACTATCATCCTCAACACTAATAGTACCGGCAACCCGTTCAATTATTAGTTCCTGTATATATGTTTTATTATATGCCATTATTTGTAAGACCTTCTTATATATAAAACGGGTGAACTATTTAACACTTTTTAACCCTTCTTTTAAAGCGCGTACTGCCAGCTTTAAATGAGTTTTTAACGAGTTAATACTAATCCCCATTTCCATGGCCGCATCGTTGTATTTTTTATTTTGGTAATGCACCAGTGTAAAAGCCTGCATACGCTGTACCGAAAGATCGGCTAATAATTTTTCGGGATAAATTTGTGGTGCAACAACATCTTCTTCTATTTCACTTAGCGTATAGCCATAATCAACTAATTTTTTTTGCACCCTTGTTTCAGCTTCCATCTTTTTTAAACACCTGTTACGAATGGCAGTAGTTAGATACGCTTTCAAAGCCGAATTAATGTTGTTATATAATTGCCTCTCCCAAAGATCAATAAAAAACCCCTGAACAACATCTTCGGCATCCATTTCATCTTTTAAAACATAAAACGCGGTTACGATAAGCAGTTTGTAATACTTTTTAAAAAGCACTTCAAACACCTCCCGGTTGCCCGTTTTTAACTGCTCAATAATTTGAGCGTCCTCTAAATTTTTCATGAAATGAACTATAACTGGTTTATAATAAAGCGGATTGACTTGCTTATCAAAAGCCAATGTAGAAATTTTTATTGTCAAAACAACAATTATTTTAATAATTTTTTCAACTCCTATTCGTTTTAAAATCGATACCTAAGTCAGCATTTTTCAAGGGCTTATTGACAAAATCATAGCTAAAAATAATTAACCATACTTTTATCAAGATATAATTATCAATTAAAATGATGCTTTCTTAACCCGGAAGCCACATGTATTTTTAATGTATTTTAAACACTTAAATATCAAATTATAAGCTATGACGAATTATTAACTGCAAAAACGGAAGCCCTATAAAGAGATCGCTTTTAAACATTTCAGCACAACGTGAGATTTTTCCATGCGGACAATAGGTAGCCGCTATGCGGCATCTGGTCTGGTTCATTTGCTACAAACAGGTAGCCGCTATGCGGCAATTTTTCATCTACTAAATATTCGATGCCGCATAGCGGCTACCTATTTGTAGAACAAAATATTTTATCTTTTTTGCTCCATAGGAGCTACCTTTTGTTACGAAAATCTTTAAAAGCGATTGCCCCGAGAGGCCTGGCCAATTTACCTTAGCAGCGTTGAATAAAATATGTTACCGGCGTTTATTGATAATTTGTGGCGAAATCCCCAAGCCGGGCGACAGCCCGCGACATATTTGGGATGATGGTCAATTCCCATCATCCATGTAGAAGAAAAAAAGGGCTGGGGGAAATCGATAAAATTTACCCGCAACCCTACTCTGTACAATAATTACGAGGCGTGAGGGCGGATTCGAACCGCCGTAAAGGGTTTTGCAGACCCCCGCCTAAGCCACTCGGCCACTCCGCCTTAAAAAAAGGCCCTCATATTTCAAATGAAATATGAGGGCCTTTTTGCAATTAATTAACGTCGAACCACAATTTGGTTGTCAACACGTCGGCACCCTGGTTTGCTACCGCCGCTTTATAGCTTGCGCCATTTAAAGATTGCTCGGTACCCGGGTAAATGAACCTTACCGGTATTTTACCATTAAGCGTACCGGCTACAGCAGGCTGTAATTGCGGGTAATCTAACCTGCGCCATTCTGCAAATGCCTCCAACCCCTGACCAAACAGTGCTATCCATTTTTGCTCGCCAATTGATTTTTTGTAATTGGCTGCGTCATATTGCACGGCAGGTAAAGCGGTGTAAGTAGCCACATCTGCATCGGCAATGCTGTACTGCTTCAATGACGCGGTTACGGCTTGCTTGTACAAATCGGCGGCGTTTTCGGTAGTAAGTCCGCGGGCGGCAGCCTCTGCCCTATCAAACAATACCTCGGCATAGCTAATGATTACAGCAGGCGCGTGTGGTGCCCTGAAGTACGCACCTGGTTTTGATGTTTTGGTAAAGCCAAGGTTACTGGCATCACCAACAAGCAAACCGTTTGGTATGCCCACATAACCTTGCGGCGTTGCATCCTGCGTTTTACTTACATAAACAGGCAAGCGAGGGTCATTCAAAGCGGTAAGTTTATCAACCGTGGTTTTGCTAACACGATAATCATCGCGGGTATCAAACAAGTTGCTAACCGGGTTCTGGTTAGGCGAATCAAGGTAAACCAGTTGAGCAATTTCGGCGTTCGAACTGATGTATGCACCGCCCTCTGCCTGGATATCGGCTAAAACCTGTTTGGCTTTTGCAGGTTCCCTATCGGCAATTCGCAACGCGATACGCAGGCGTAAAGAGTTTGCAAACTTTTTCCAAAGTGCAATATTGTTACCATAAATCACATCGCCGGCAATGGCTTTACCTGCGGGGTCAAGTGCAGCCTGTGCAGCCTTTAAATCATCTAACAAGGCAAAATAAACATCCCTCTGGTTATCATAAGCCGGGGTAAGGTATTGATCAATACTTACCGCTTGCTTGTAAGGAATGTTGCCATAAGCGTCTGTTAACAGCGTAAACACCCACGAACGCAGTACCAGCGCTACACCTTTATAATTGGGATTAGCCTGCGCGTCGCCCAGTTTAATGATCTGGTTAAAGTTTACAATGCTTTTTGAGTAACCCACTGTCCACAATTCCTGGAAAGCGCTATTGGTTAAAATATACCTGTCGGGATCTGTGTACTGAATTTTTGCCCAGTACTGTACAAACAATAAACTCGACTCCATGGTGTTGGCAACACCCCAATAAGTATCGGCAGTGGCTTTGGTAGCAGCTGTAAGCAAATAATCCGGCTGTGCTATTTGCGAATTGTTGGGGTTTTGGTTGATTTTTACCAACTCCTTTTTGCACGAGGCCGCAGAGAATAACAGCGCCCCCGATAATAGTATACTTGTATATTTAAGTTTCATGATCATTAAAATTTAAGGTTGATGTTAAAGCCAATGTTGCGTACAGTTGGCAGGGTAAGGTCTTCTAAACCTTGGCCATTGCCCGAGTTAAAGGCAGTTTCAGGATCGATGTTAGGTGCGTTTTTATGGATGATCCACAGGTTACGACCAACCAATGAAACAGTTGCACCCTGCAAACCAATACCTTTTACCCAGTGTGAAGGGAAAGTATAGCCCAGTTTAACCTCGCGCAGTTTAATATATGATGCATCATAAACAAATGCCTCATCAACATTAGTAAAGCCTTTATAATAAGATTGTGCCGGCAATATGGTGGTATTAGCTGTACCATCGGCCTTTACACCTTTAAATATCACCCCATCATTATAAACGGTTACACCGGCAGGCGCGCTGCCGCTTACCTGTACCGCGGTAGCCGAAGTATTGTTGCCTGGGTAATAATAGCTTAAGCCGCCATTAGCCGCGCCACGCCCCGGCAGGGTTGAGGCCAATACACCTGTATAAGTGCCTGTGCGGTTGGTATTAGAATAAATTGAACCACCAAAACGAGCATCAACCAAAAAGCTCAGGTTAATACCTTTATAGCTAAAGCTATTATTGATACTACCCAACCAGTTAGGTGTAAATTTGCCCAGGTATTGTTTGGTTGGATTGATAACCGGTGTACCATTGGCAGCAACAATTATTTGACCAGATGCATCACGCTGATAAGCGTTGCCATATAAAGTACCATAAGGCTGGCCAAGGGCAGCTAATACCTGCACAGTACGATCGCTACCCAACACGATGCTTTGCAGCCTGCCTTCGTCATCAAGTTTGGCTACTTTGCTGCGGTTTAAAGAATAGTTGGTAGTAACATCCCAGGTAAAATCTTTTGATTTTATTGGCGTAATACCTAATTGTACCTCAACACCTTTATTATTGATACGGCCGCCGTTGATCACTTTTTGGCCGTAGCCTGTCGCCGGGCTTACATCTACAGTTAATATCTGGTTTACGCTATTGGTGTTGTAAGCGCTCACATCCAGGTGTACCCTATCCTGGAAAAATCCTAACTCAAAACCGGCTTCGGCCGATGTGGTAGTTTCTGGTTTAAGTTTGCTGTTCAGATCAATACTTGGCGAACTTTGCTGCGGACTGGCACCGAATGGCGCGGTAAAGGTATAAGCATTGATTAATTGGTAAGGTGTTGTAGCCTTACCCACTTTTGACCAGCCACCTCTTAGTTTGGCATAGGTTAACACATCGCTCTTGATGTCCAGGGCTTCTGAAAGCACCAAACTGCCGTTAACTGATGGGTAAAAATAAGACAGGTTTGCAGCCGGTAAGGTTGATGACCAGTCATTACGGCCAGTTAAGTTGATGAACGCGTAATTGCGGAAACCAATTTGCGCCGATGCAAAGTAACTGTAAGTTTTAAGCTTGCCATAGTAGTTTGATGACACCAGCGGATCGCGCGAGTTGCTTAAAGTATACAAACCTGCAACTGCCAGTTTAGGTGCAACCTGGTCGTTTTGCTCATTTAATATGGTGCCGATGTTACCACCGCCTAAAACATCTAAAGAGAAATCATTATTGAGCTTTTTGGTGTATTGCAAACGGCCTTCGGTATTGGTTTCGTTTACGCTGTAAGCATCCTCCTCGTATGAGCCAAAAGGCGTTCCGTTTGTACCGTAAGCTACTTTGATTTTGCGACGGTCGTTATAATAATCTGTCCCGGTGCGGAAATTAGCCGATAAACCTTCAATAATCTTATAGTTTAATTCAACACTACCAATAATCCTGTTTTTATGTTGCCCAACGGTATTTTCATATGCTAACCAGTATGGGTTGCTATAATAGCTATTGTTCCAGTTAAAGGTATTGCCGTTGGCATCCTTATAGTTTTTTAACTGGCTCACATCAACCTGCCGGCCAAACCAGGTGAACTGCAGCATAGTGCTGGTAGCCCTTTTGCCGCCCGCGCCAGGCAGGTTATCGGCATCATCCTTAATATAATTGGCAATAGTAGTAATGGTTAATTTAGGACTAAGCTTAAATGTAGAGTTCAGTAAAAATGAATTACGCCCTTGCGATGTATTTGGGATAATACCTGTTTGATGCAGGTTATTGTATGATAAACGATAATCGGCTTTATCTGTACTGCCTGATAATGCTACACCGTTATTTAAAGTAACGCCTGTTTTAAAAAAGTCTTTCACATTATCCGGATGCGCTATAAATGGCACAGCTACACCGTTTGAATTAAACTGCGGGATAAGCGAACCATCCAATGCCGGGCCCCAGCTTTCGTCAACACCATCGTTAACGCCGCCACCCTTGCCATCAACATAGCTAAACTTCCCGTTTGAACCCTGGCCGTATTGGTTCTGATATTTTGGCAACACCTGTACGTTTGAGAAACTTGTGTTGGAGTTTACATTGATGCCAAGCCCTTTAGTGCCTTTACCTGTTTTTGTTTTAATGAGGATAACACCGGCAGCTGCACGGTAACCGTAAAGCGCCGCGGCATTTGGGCCTTTAAGCACACTTACCGATTCAATATCTTCAGAATTAAGATCCGCTATCGCGTTAGCAAAATCCCGTGAGCCGTTAGTGCCTAAAAACTGGGAGTTATCAACTATAGTTCCATCAACCACAAATAAAGGCTGGTTGTTACCGGCTATTGAAGTTTCCCCACGAATAATAATACGGGACGATCCCATATCGCCCTGGCTGTTGGTTACCTGCACACCGGCAATTTTACCCGCAAGCGCGTTTACCAGGTTGGTTTCTTTAGCTTCTGATATCTCCTTTGATTTTAAACCCTGAACAGAATAGCCCAGTGACTTTTTATCTTTTGAGATATTGAGGGCCGTGATCACTACCTCGTTAAGGGAGTTAGCGGCATCTACCAATACAATTTGTAAATTGGTTGAGTTTGCGTTTACGGTAACTTCCTGGCTTACAAAACCAAGGTAGGTAACTTTCAGTACCTCATTAACATTGGCATCAATAGTAAAGCGGCCATCGGTATTGGTTTGGATACCCCTGGTAGTACCTTTTACAGATACACTTACGCCGGGTAGCGGCAAGCCATCGGCTTTGGCGGTTACCACCCCGCTTATTTTAACGGATTGCGCTGCAACCGTTAGGGTAACAAAAAATGGCAGCAGGAGCGCCAGTAATAATTTGTAATTTTTAAACATAATAATTTAATGGTGAATGGTTTTTAAAAGCCATACAGGCGCAATAAAGCATAGCCAATAGCATTTTTGGGCATGACAAGCCCAGCTAAAGCATTTTTTGAGCACCGGTAAAGAATTGATTGTGGATTGATAGTTAAGCGATAGGCAGCAAGCTGCAGCAGGCACCCTTACCAATTAACCGTAGCCGTTGGCTTAACAGCAACAACGCATGCTTTGCATAAAAGCATAAACAGATGAGCAAACAGGCAACATAATTTGTTTTGCAGGATAGATGTTGTGTAAAGGTGTACTTGTTGTTTTCATAACAATTTAGATATAGGGCGTAAAACCTGGCAATTGCATCCTGATATTAGCCGGCAGTGAATGCCAATGGTATAATTGCAGGATATTATTAATTTATAGAGATGCGGTTTTATTGTTAACCAGGGCGTCAACCGCTTTTAGCATCGATGAAAATTCCTGGGTATCATATAAGCGGGTGAGGTAAACTATTTTGCCCTCTTTATTGATAACCACATTGCGGGTTACGCCGCTTTTTTTGTTGGCAAAACGGCCAAAAATGTCCGCCCCCGGGTCAAGCGCCAAAGGATAGCTTATATTCATTTCCTGGTGGAAATGTTTTACTTTTTCAAGTGGCTCATCGCGGTCGACACCAATTAATACCAGGCCTTTATCTTTATAGGCTTGCCAAACATCCTTTTCAAGATGAGGCATTTCCTGGCGGCATACGCTGCACCAACTTGCGGTAAATTGCAGTATAACTACTTTGCCACGCAGGGCTTTTAATGAAGTTGTAGTACCATCGGCAAGTTGAAGCTCAAAATCTGACGGAGCCTGGTCGCCAACCTTTACGGTATACCCACGGTCGTCACCAGGTGACCCGGGCGATGCGGTTTGTGCCGAAGCGATTGTTCCGGTTATTAATAATAAGCAGGCAATAAGTAAATGTTTAATATTCATAACAGTAAATTTTAAGTCCCGCTTTTAACAGGCATTAATGTTCATGAATTTTAATTAACAGAAAGATTAAACAAGGAGAAGATATAACGACCAGCCATAAGCTGTGCAATAATTTTGCGAACATTATCTTTTTTGCCGGTAACAGCAAACAGGAATTAGCACCTTTATAACCAGAGTTTACAGGTTGCTAAGACATCACAGGGCCTTTCCCTCAGTCTTTCTTGATAATTAAAATTAAAGAACTATTTGATGATGCAAACATACAATATATTCCACTAAATACATAGACATTATATAATTTATTTGTCAAAATCAAAAATATGCCCAATCCGCACCAGGGCAAACGCATCTAAATAGTTAACGGAATAAGCTTATGCGGTGGGAATATATAAGCATCAAGCGATACCTTAGTTTTTATCGCCTGATGCCGGTTAAAAGATCCAGGTCTATCCGGTATCTGTATTAGGCAACAACAGGCACAAATATTGAATGCGCCTAATTGCGCGATACACCATTTTAGTGTTAACCATGCAAAAATATAAAACCATGATTATTAACTATTTATAAGATAAATATCTGAAATATGTTAAGTTATGTTAACCCAATTAGATACGTTTTGCCCAGCCATCGGCACTCTTCGCTTTATAAAACGACCTGGATGTTATTCAAATTTCAGCGGTAGTGAACACCGGTATCAATTAAAATATTGGCAGGAAAAGGCCATTGCTCTAACCGCCATGCGCTATCCCAAAACAGCCATTCCAATTGGCACGATTTCAGGAACGCGGCCGTCATTTTACCTTGCTGTACAGCCGTGCAGCTATTTGCAGCCTCATCACAAATGCGGATTGCCTTATTTACCAATAAGTCAAACTCTTTTCCTGCATAGGTGTCGATCCAGGTTTGATAGGGATTATTTTTCTTGTTTTGGTGCTGATAAATATAATCCCCAACCTTTTTATAGATCCAGAAACAAGGCAATACCGAGGCCATTGCAACTTCCACCTGGGCTAAAGCTGCTTCTTTTAATAAATAACTGGTATAGTGGTGGCAAGATGGCGATTGTGGAATGTTTTTGGTGATATCAAATTCTTTAAAATAATTATTGTGCAAAGCATTCTCCACCACGATAGCGCCTTCGGCAAACCGGATGAAATCAAGTACCTGCTCAGTTTCATTTGACCTGGCTGCTATTATTGCAAGTGCCCGTGCAAAATGCTCCAGGTAAAGGGAATCCTGCGCAATGTAAAACTTGAATTTTTCTGAATCCAGGGTGCCCGAAATCAATTCCTGGATAAAAGGCATCGTAATAATTGCCCGAAAAACATGCTCGGCCCTTTGCCAGGCTACTTCACTCCATTTCATGTTTAAATAATTTTTGAGGATCAAAGAGATGGTTTAATGGTCCGTGCCCTTCACCGGTTTTAACATCCTGCCCGGCCACGATGGCCTCATGCACATAAGCTTTAGCCTTTTCAATGGCCACATAGATATCATTATTTAAACCAACAAAGGCGGCAATAGCAGAAGATAGTGTACAGCCGGTACCATGTGTATTTTTTGTGCTAATGGCAGTTGACCGGAATGTCTTTTCAAATCCATTCTTATCAAGGTACACATCAAACAGATCGGGCCCTTGTAAGTGGCCTCCTTTAACCAAAACCGCGTTACATCCGGCTGTTATCATCCGGCGGGCTGCCTCTTTCATGTCAGCAACGTTATTGATTTTCATTGCCGCGAGTATTTCTGCCTCGCTTAAATTGGGCGTAATCAACTTTGCCTTTGGGAATAATTCTTTTTGAAGTGCAGCTATCGTATCTTTTTCAATTAAACGGTGACCACTGGTTGATACCATTACCGGATCAAAAATGACCGGTATTTGTGGATATTCTTTTAAAACTGCTGCAATTGCGACGGCCAATTCTGCGGAATGAACCATACCGATTTTGATTGCCATTGGTTTAATATCATCCATCACAACCTTAATCTGCCCCTTCACAATTTCAGCCGGTATACTGTGAATACCGCTTACCCCCAATGTGTTTTGCACGGTAATAGCGGTAATTGCCGAAGTTCCGTAGCAGCCCAGGGCACTAAATGTTTTCAAATCGGCTTGTATCCCTGCTCCCCCACAGCTATCCGATCCGGCAATGGTAAGCAGGGCCGTATATTTATATTGCTTACTCATAATATCCCATTTTTTAAGCTAAAAACCTCTCCCTTAAAATGGGCCTTTACTATGTTAACCGCCATTTTACTTCGTTCACCCGTTTGGCATACAAAAACAAGTTTCTTATCGACCGGAAAGGTTGAAATATGTTCCTGAACGTCATAAAGAGATATGTTTATCCCACCGATATTGTAATCCTCAAATTCATAGTCTTCACGTACATCAACCAGGTAAATTTGTTCGGGCGTTTTAGCTATCCAGGTATTTAAAACTTCTATTGAAATCTCGTCTGCTACAAGGAGAACAGGCTTATCTTCATTTGATGCCTGAGTGGGTTTTGTTTGCTCTTCCATGGCTATTTCAAAAATAGCCATGGTGTTATCAAGCGCACCGATGGTAAGTAGCTTACCTGAAAGGGGCTCCCCTATTTCGCAAATAACCTTAATTGTTTCATTGGCCATATAAGTTCCTATAATGCCCGGCAATACACCAATTACACCAATATCCGAACAATTGGGAACCTCATCTTCTGGAGGAGGTTCAGGAAAAATGTCTCTATAATTTGGTCCGTTTTTATAATTGAAAACGGATATATGCCCCTCAAACTTAAAAATTGAGCCAAAAACAAGCGGTTTGTTTAATGCCACACAAGTATCGTTGACCAGGTACCTGGTCGGGAAATTATCAGAACCGTCAATAACCACATCGTACATATTAACAAGCCGGGCGGCATTATCAGATGTGAACCTTTCCGGGTAAGCCACCAGGTTTATAAATGGGTTAAGTATTTCCAGCTTTTGTTTAGCTATTATGGCTTTGGATTTCCCCAAGTCGGCGGCTGAGTACAAGATTTGCCTGTGCAGGTTGCTCAAATCAACCACATCATCGTCAACTATTCCAATTGTACCAACACCTGCCGCAACCAGATATTGCAAAACAGCGCAACCCAGGCCACCGGCACCTATCATCAATACTTTGGCTGCTTTTAATTTTTGCTGCCCTTCAATTCCCAGCTCGGGTAATATGATCTGGCGGTTATACCGTTTTAATTCCTCGCGCTCCAACATCGTTTATTATTTAGGCTAAACATTTATCCCAATCTTTCCACACGGGCTCATAACCCTGTGCGGTGATTACCCTGGCTATTTCGGACGGACTACGTTCATCAGATATTTCAAACTGCTCTAAAGATTCAGGCTCAACCACGTAACCACCCGGATTAGTTTTAGAACCGGCGCTGATGGATGTAATACCCAGTTTGATAATATTATTCCGAAAATTTGGCGACTCGCGGGTAGAGATCGATAGCTCCACCTCCTCATTAAATAAACGGTAAGCACAAATCAGCTGCACCAGTTCTCTGTCGCTCATCTCTACTTTTGGTTCAAGCCCCCCGCTAAAAGGGCGCAACCTTGGGAAAGAGAGGCTGTATTTGCTTTGCCAGTATTTCTTTTCCAGGTAACTGAGGTGAACGGCGGTAAAAAAACAATCGGTGCGCCAGTCTTCCAGGCCAATCAATACACCAAGCCCCATTTTATGTATCCCGGCTTTTCCCAGCCTATCCGGTGTTTCCACACGGTATTTAAAATTTGATTTCTTCCCCTTCGGATGGTGTTTCTTATAATCTTCCTGGTGATACGTTTCCTGGTAAACCAGTACTGTATTTAAGCCATAGGGTGTTAACTGTTGGTAATCTTCCAGGTCCATGGGTTGTATTTCCATAGAGATATGCGCGAAATGCGGCCGAATCAGTTCCAGTACTTTTTTAAAGTAATCTACGTGCACGTTTACGTTATCTTCGCCGGTAACCAACAGTACATGCTCATAGCCCATAGCTTTTATTGCTGCTACCTCCTGCATAATTTCTATAGGCGAAAGGGTTTTACGCTTTACTTTATTATCGTAACTAAAGCCGCAATAGGTACAAATGTTGCTGCACTCGTTAGATAAATAGAGCGGCACATACATTTGAAGCACCTTACCAAAGCGTTTTAATGTAAGCCGTTGGCTTATCTGTGCCATTTGCTCAAGATAAGGGGCGGCGGCCGGCGAAACCAAAGCCTTAAAATCTTCTAACGTTCGTTTGGTTGCCGACAAAGCCCGTTCCACATCATCGCCGGTTTTGGCATAAATGGAGGCTTTGGTTTCGTCCCAGTTATAGGTTTCAAAAATATCGTTGAAGCTATTCATCTAAAAACGAGGTTAATGGACTGGTTGCAATTGCATGTAAAACAGGAGACGCCAATTTTGCCTCAAAAGCCATCCGTCCGGCTTCTACAGCCAACTTAAATGCCGCTGCCATTTGTACCGGATTTGCTGATACAGCTATTGCTGTATTTACCAAAACAGCATCGGCACCAATTTCCATGGCCCGGGCCGCATCAGAGGGCGACCCTATACCCGCGTCAACAATAACCGGCACATTACTTTGGCTAATGATGATCTCTAAAAAATCGATGGTTTTCAAGCCTTTGTTACTGCCAATTGGCGAACCCAAGGGCATTACGGCAGCGGTTCCTGCATCTTCCAACCGTTTACATAAAACCGGATCGGCATGAATGTATGGCAACACTATAAAACCCAGTTTAGATAGTTCTTCAGTAGCCTTTAAGGTTTCTATGGGGTCGGGCATCAGGTATTTAGGGTCAGGATGAATTTCCAGCTTTATCCAGTTGGTTTCCAGGGCCTCACGGGCCAGTTGGGCAGCAAACACCGCTTCCCTGGCATTACGCACACCAGAAGTATTGGGCAGCAAGTTGATATGCGGGTATTTTAAACGGAGCAATAGATCATCATGGTCGTTATTGCTAATGTCTACCCGTTTTAAGGCAACGGTAACCAATTCAGAACCTGATGCCAGCAAGGCTTCTTCCATTAAAGCCGAAGAACTGAACTTTCCCGTGCCTGTAAACAGGCGCGAACTGAATATTTTATCTGCTATTTTTAACATTGTGTGTTGATTTAAACCTCTAACAAATAAGTGCTGTTTAGCTGCTGATACATCTGTTTAACCATTGTTTCAGCATCAGTTGCATAAGTAATGGCACCAGAAACGGCTACACCATATAAACCTGTTTGCATAATGGCGCTTATATCGTGTTGTTCAATACCGCCTATGGCAATTATTGGTGTTTGAATGCCTGCCAGTTTCACTTTTTTGATAATTTCGGCATAACCATCCAGGCCCAATATCGGGCTGAGTTTTTGTTTGGTTTTGGTGAACCGGTACGGCCCAAGGCCTATATAATCTACCTCCTCGGCAACCCTTTGCCTGATGTGTTCAAACGTATTTGCTGTGCCACCTATAACCATGTCTTTACCTACAATGGCCCTGGCCTGGTTAACCGGCATATCATCCAAGCCCAGGTGCAGGCCGTAAGCGCCCGCCTTCAGCGCAATTTCGGGATGATCATTCACAATTAGTTTAGCGCCATATTCGTTGCATAGCTCACCAACGTATAACGCGTATTCAAGAATATCTTCCTTTGGTTGCTCCTTAACCCTTAATTGAATCCATTTAGCACCGGCTTTAAGCGCGGCTTTTATAGCGGTAATATGTGTGCCATTCGCTGGTTGTTGCGATATATAATGCAGTCTGTCAATCATCTGGTTTAGTTTTTGTTAAGGTTTTTAAATTGTTGAAGTTGGCAACCGCCTGCTGCGGATTGTTCCAAATCGCCCCCAATACAGCGGCACCGTCAAAATTCATTTCCTTAACTTTATTCAAATTAGTTTCGTTTATGCCACTCAAAGCGATCACTTGCTGACCGATACCCGTTTTATCCAAATAAAATGGCTTCAAAACCTTACCCTCGTAGCCTGGCTTGGAAATACTGTTAAATACCGGCCCAAAAAAAGCATAATCAAATGCGCCCAGTGATGGTAATACCTGCAAATCATGAGCAGAGGTGCTTAATATGTATCCTTGTTCTTTTTGCCCAATCAGTTTTTCGGGCGACGTGCGGATGCGCTCCTCTTCCTTGTAATGCAATCCTTTAATCGCAAAGTATCCGGCCATTTCATGATACTGGTGTAAAGCCATTTGCCCGTGAAACGATTTGTCGATCCGCATCAATAAATCACTTACCTGCTTGATATCCCAGCTGGGTTTGCGCAGGTGGAAACGACTCATGCCGGTTTCGAAAAGCCGGTTGATGATAGTCGCCTCGTCGGCAATTACCTCAGGGGCAGATATAATGATCAGCTCCATTTCAGTATTATAAATAGATTTCGCTCCCTTTTTCGGCAAATTCCTTTGATTTCTGCTCCATTCCCGTTGTCAGCGCATCTTCTTCGGCCACACCATTTTCTTTGGCATATTCTCTTACATCCTGCGTAATTTTCATCGAACAGAAGTTAGGACCACACATAGAGCAGAAGTGAGCTATTTTGGCGCCTTCGGCAGGCAAAGTTTCATCATGAAATTCTTTAGCCGTATCCGGATCGAGCGACAAATTGAATTGGTCATCCCACCTAAATTCAAAACGGGCTTTACTCAAGGCATTATCGCGGTATTGCGCGCCGGGGTGACCTTTTGCCAGATCAGCGGCATGGGCGGCAATCTTGTAGGTGATCACCCCATCTTTTACATCCTTTTTGTTAGGCAAACCCAGGTGCTCTTTTGGCGTAACATAACACAGCATAGCGGTGCCAAACCAGCCAATCATGGCCGCGCCTATTGCCGAGGTAATATGATCATACCCTGGCGCAATATCCGTAGTTAAGGGTCCCAAGGTGTAAAATGGAGCTTCAGAACAATACTGCAATTGTTTCTCCATATTTTCTTTGATCAGGTGCATCGGTACGTGACCAGGGCCTTCAATAATGGTTTGCACATCGTGTTTCCAGGCTATTTTGGTTAATTCGCCCAAAGTTTCCAATTCACCAAATTGCGCTGCATCGTTAGCATCGGCAATACAACCCGGACGTAAGCCATCGCCTAAAGAAAACGATACGTCATAAGCTTTCATGATCTCGCAGATCTCCTCAAAATGCGTATATAAAAAATTCTCTTTATGATGAGCTAAACACCATTTAGCCATGATAGAACCGCCACGGGATACAATGCCGGTAATGCGCTTTGCCGTTAAAGGCACGTAACGCAATAAAACACCGGCGTGAATGGTGAAATAATCAACGCCTTGCTCGGCCTGTTCAATTAAAGTATCGCGAAACAATTCCCAGGTCAGATCTTCGGCTTTGCCGTTTACTTTTTCTAATGCCTGGTAAATAGGAACTGTACCAATAGGCACCGGTGAATTACGGATGATCCACTCGCGGGTTTCGTGAATGTTTTTGCCGGTAGATAGGTCCATAATGGTGTCAGCGCCCCAGCGGCAGGCCCATACCGCTTTTTCCACTTCTTCTTCGATACTGGAGGTTACAGCCGAGTTGCCGATATTGGCATTGATCTTTACCAAAAAATTACGCCCGATAATCATGGGTTCTATTTCAGGGTGATTGATGTTGGATGGGATCACCGCCCGGCCGGCGGCTACTTCCTGCCTCACAAACTCTGGCGTAATATAACCCTTAGGGGTATTTGCACCAAAACTATGGCCCTGGTGCTGGTGGTTCATCACATCGTATTGCCCGTTAAGCTGTTCTTTTAAAAGATTAATACGCTGGTTTTCCCTAATGGCGATATATTCCATTTCGGGCGTAATAATGCCCTTTTTTGCATAGTGCATTTGCGATACGTTCATCCCCGCCTTAGCGCGAAATGGCTTTGTGGTATGGTTAAAACGCAGGTTGTTTAAACTTTTATCATTTAACCGCTGCTGCCCATAATGCGATGAAATATGGGCAAGCTGTTCTACATCGCCCCTATCTATGATCCATTTATTGCGCAGACGCGGCAAACCCTTTTTTACATCAATATCGGCATTCACATCTGTATAGGGTCCGCTGGTATCGTACACCGTTACAGGCGCATTAGGTTCGGTTTCCCCAAACCTGCCATGAAGCCTGGTATCGCTTAAGCTAATTTCACGCATGGCTACCTTAATATCGTGCAATTGTCCCTGTACAAAAACCTTTTTAGAGGCCGGAAAAGGTGCAGTAGTCAACACCTGGTCTGTTGGAATTTTTTCTTGTTTCATTGGTTTCGATTTTAGGATTAGCCGCCTTGAGTGGCTTTAATGATAATTACATGATCGCCGGGACTGAGGAGATGCGTTTCCCAGCTGGCTTTAGAAAGGATGGCCTGGTTAACAGCCACAGCAATGCCCTTAACAGCGTTTTTTAACACAGCTGTAAGCAAATGCTGCACACTGCAAACATCGGCAACCTGGTAAGTTTGTTGATTTACGGTTATTTCCATTCTGAGTCTAAAAAATAACTTTTAGGAATGGCCCCGTATGGAGGAAAGAAATAACAACTAAATATCAAATAAAGATATCGCGTAAAGTTGTCGTCACTTTTCCCTTCGGCAGTACTAACTGCATCAGGTTCAAAGGGTATTATCTCAGTCCAGTAAAGGACACCCCTAAAGTTGCGGTAAACTTATAGAAAAGATCTCAGAAACTGTTTAAATTCCTTTCAAAAATATTTAATAGCTATGCCGTGCTATAAAAATGTTTATTGTACCCCTCCGACCTTTTGATTACCAGGCCGGCATCGACTAATATTTTCAACTTGTTATTAAACGAGCTGATGCTTATATCAACACCCTGGGTTTTCAATTGCATCCAGATGGTTTCCGCGTCGCTTTCCAGGTCGAGGTTTACAATAAACTCCACAATCTGATCGAGTATCTGGTTATTATCTTCCTGTTGCCTGGTGATTCGCGATTTAGAGGCTCTGAATTGGGATTGATTGATCATGCTTCTTTAGTAACTTTTCCCGAAATGGCTTTTTAGAATTTGACTAAGTTAAACTTCAAATTTGAAGCAAATCTGAAGTTAGCATGCAGGGCGTTACAGGCGAAGCAATTAGCCAAAGCACGAATACGCTGTAAAACAAGCAGTTATTAAAACAAAGAAGACAAATTCCCTAATAAAATTAACGCCTTGAGTTACTAAGTTAAAGTCTTTTCGATGGGGAATAATAAATTAAGGATAGCACACAAAGGGCGCACGTAAAAGCCTACAATAGCACGGTTATACTTGCATTGATTTGATGGGGACGGATATTGATCAATGCTTTTGAGTTATTTGATTTGTTCCCGGTGGTTTAAACCCCACTCAACCAGGCTTTCTGTTACCGGGAAAACACTCTGTCCGTATGCTGTTATCGCATAACTCACGGTCACGGGTCTTGTGTCCATTACCGTGCGGGTAACCAGCAGGTTGATTTCCAGGTCCTGCAGTTCTTTTGAAAGCATTTTCGCGGATATTCCTTCTACTTCGCGCTGAATTTTTTTAAAAGTGTTGACCTCGTTGATGTGGTTGTTCAGATGCCGCATGATCCTCAGTTTCCATTTGCCACCTAAAATTTCCAGGCTATCGCGGATAGCCGCCAATTCCTGTTCGCAGGTTACTTCTTTTTTATCTGCATTCTTCATTATTCAAATATAAGATAGTTAACAGGAGGTAACCGGTTACCTCCTGTTAACTCATAAAGATAACCAACATTTGGCTTTTAATTTTGATCAGAATTAAATAGTAACTTTTGAAAATATGACACAATTAGATTATTACGTGCTGGATGTGTTTACCAATCAGCGCTACAAAGGCAATCAACTTTCTGTTGTTTACATCAATTCCGAACTTGATATACAGCAGTATTATGATATTTCGAGAGAATTCGGTTATTCAGAAACCTCATTTGTGTATTATGATGAAACGGAAAACATTTTCAAGGTACGGTCATTCACTCCGGCTAAATTTGAAGTTGCCGGTGCCGGGCATAACCTTTTGGGTGCAGTTTGCCTGGCGCTGATCAAAAAATGGGATATCTTTAAAAATCAACAGGGCGTTCCCCGCGTTAAAATTAAGGACATTGAAATCCCGCTAAAAATCACCGAAGTAAATGGCCTTCCCTATGTAGGTATGAAACAGAAACCGGCCAGCGTAGTGGGCACTGTACCTGCCCAAATCATTGCCCAGGCTACCAGATTAAGCATCCAAGACCTCGACTTAAACGGATGGGACATTAACATAGTACAAACAGAAGTAGCGCATTTGATGGTACCCGTACGAAATGTAGCTGCACTAAAAAACGCGGTTTCCAATAGATCCTTGTTAAAAAAAGCTTCAGAAACATATGGCTTTGAAGGCTGTTATTTGTTTACTACCCAGGATACCGAAAGCGATATCCTTGCCGAGACAAGATTTTTCAACCCTGGTATTGGCATTGATGAAGACCCCGCAACGGGGACAGCAGCAGGTCCGCTTGCCGGCTACCTGCACCAGCTTGGTTACATTAAAACAACCCAGGATTACAGAATTTTGCAAGGGACCTACGTTGACCAACCCTCAACCATTCACGTAAACGTTGCCGATGATGGCATATGGATCAGTGGTTCATCGGTTATTGTGATGGAAGGCAAGTTGTTGTTGTTGTAAGCGGTGGCATAAAAGTTTGTCATCCTGAGTTGTAAAATCCGCGGACTCTAAGGGGCGAATGACAATATAACGCTATGTCATTGCGAGGAACGAAGCAATCGCGAACTGTGCAAGTCCGCCCTGTAGAGCATGAGATTGCTTCGTTCCTCGCAATGACATGGTGGACTTTTCATAGGTAAAAACGAAGTATCTTCTTCTCCCTGCTCATCGCAGACTTTTATAGCGAAGAAGATCCTACACTGCGTTCAGGATGACAAACGTTGTTATAAACACCTTATCAGTCGCCCTTAACCTTGGTATTTCTTTTTACGGCAAGCGGGTATTGCCGGTCAACACGGTTGAGCACGATATAAACCGAATCTTTATGTCCGTCTAATCCTCTTAAAATAAACCGGCCTGGCTTCGGGGCTGTATAATTCCACACAACTTTTTCACTGGTATCTGCGCGGTTTTTCAATATTAATACGTGTTTAACCGTATCCGCATCATATCCATAAAACAACCTTCCTATGTTACCATAATACTCTGTTGTACGAATCTTATTTTCCGTATTTAGCTTAAAAGGTTTGACAACTTTAATACTGATGGTGTTGAATTTTTCAAAAACCACATTTTGCCAGCGTAAGGTATCATCAGGAGCATACGGGATAATTCGGTTATTTATCCTGAATTCCTCCACATTATAAAACCCGGTAAAGCTGGCTACTCCATTATCAAGCGGCAATTTAAATGTTTTACCTGCTGCATACAGCTTTCCGTAATGATAACCGCGATAGAACAGGAAAATAAAAATAAAACCAACCTTAAGAATAATACGCCCTACCCTTTTCCATCGCTGCGAAAAAACCGGCGGCTGAATATAGCTGATGGCCGCCTCTTTATGCTCAATGAGCAATTGCCAGAACTTAGTTGCGTCCTTAGCCAGTAACAGCAGGGATAATAGCAACAGGTGCAGGCTTGCAAGCTCAACCCCGGCATCATACCCAATATTTACAAACCATATAGGAAGCAGGATAGCGATCATCATCAGGGCGCCTAATGTAGCCGTACGGCGGAATAGAATGAGCACAGTAGCTGTTAATTCAAATACACCCGCGAAAACCTCAAAGAACGGCGATACTCCCGTAGTAAGCCAGTAAAGTTTTCCGGGCGTAAAATCGCCTAAATTGGTATTCAACTGGCTGATGGTTGGAAAAGGCATTTGAACAGGAAATACTTTGGCAATGGCAAACCACGACATTCTTAAAGCAACCTGGTATCTCACCAAAACAAAGAACAGGTTGTAAAGACGGGCATCACCGGTATCAATATCCAATATGTTTTTATTCTTATTAATTTGCTTTTCAACCCATAACCACACCGCGCCAACAAGAAAACAGCCCAGCAGAGTAATTAACCAGCCACCGTAATTTTTACCACCCTGGCCGCTAAAAAACCAGGGGTTATTCTGGCTAAGCACATCGAGCCAGCGCCAGGGGTAATTAACTACCGAAAAACCGGCATCAAAGTCCTGGCTATAAAAAGATGGGGTAAGTGGTATAACGGTTATTGCTGCGTAAACAATAAATGCTCTTAAAAGGAGCCGGTTATACCATGCCCAGCCGGGGCCGGCAAAATCATTTGTATTTGCCATTAGCCCAATCTTTTATTAACCTCGTTCCAGTTAATTACATTCCACCAGCCGGCTACATATTCATTGCGCCTGTTTTGGTATTTAAGGTAATAGGCATGCTCCCAAACATCCAAAGCCAGTAAGGGTGCACCTTTTAAGGCAGCATTATCAAATAAAGGGTTATCCTGGTTAGCTGTAGAGACAATGGTTAATTTACCGTTAACATTTACAAGCCATACCCAGCCCGATCCAAAACGTGTTAACGCGGCCTGGGTAAATTGTTCTTTAAACTGGTCAAAGGAGCCGAATGCGGCGTTCAAAGCATCTTTGATCTTTCCATCCGGTGCGGCGGAGTTTGGCGTAAGACTTTGCCAGAAAAAATTATGGTTCCAGGCACCGCCGCCATTATTACGCGCTTTAGGCGAAAGCTGCGACGCGTGGTCAAAAAATTCTTTCTCGGTAGTAAAAGTTAGTTTTTCGGCAATTATGGCCTCATTTACATTTTTGATGTAAGCCGCGTGGTGTTTGGTATAATGTATTTCGTTGGTAAGCGCATCTATATGCGGCTCCAGCGCTTTATAGTCGAAGCCCAGCGGAACCTGCGAAAACTTCAGCACATCGCCGGGTGCCGTTGTTATATTTTGGGGGGCGGCTATCACATTTTCACTGTTTAAAATCAGCGGACCGGTTACAGCTACGGCAACTGTTGCCTTTAATGTATTTTCAATGAACTTTCTGCGACTGTTATTTTTCATGATGGTATTATTTAATTGAGTTTACTGGTTAAAAAAATAAAGCCGCCCGGCCAAAACCGGGACTGCTTTATAGGCACATCTATTAAATCACTGCTATTTGTGCGGTATCATTGTTAATTATGCGTTATGATTGTAGCTCCAACGTCGGTGCTTCCCGGCGTACCATTAATGTAAATGGTATATATTTTACCCGCAGCAAGTGTTACATTATTAAGTTTATTGTTGAGGATATTCAATGCGGAATGATCGGCAGTTTTAGTAACCGCGAAATTGACCGTACCTGCATCAACCGTAACAAACGGACCAATTGACCAGGCGTTTTCTCCGGTGCCGGAGAGGATAGATCCACCTGCCCTACCGTAAACCGTGTTGGTAAACAAGGCCGTTTGCCCGGCAATTCCAAAATCGACAGCGGCATTGCCTGGTGCCAGGTGCACAAACCTTATTTTGGCTTTACCGACGGCAGGCGCACTCAGGTCATCATAAAACAAAATGAGTGAATCGGCAGTGGCTTTGGTATTTTTTATAGCGAATACGGTGTGATAGTACGTAGCTATTGGGCCGTTAGGGCCGCCGGTTGTTGTAAAGGTGGCGCTGTTACCAAACTCGCGCGATGCTTTGTACGATGTATTTGTGCCCTCTGTAATGTTGATCTGTACATCGCCAAACTGGGTATCAAGATAATCGCTTTTGGTATTGATAGCGACAGCCGTTTTGGTTACCTGGGTAGTATACGTCCAAAACTGGAGGCCTACATTTACCGGCCTTGCATTTACAAAGCTGATATGCGCAACCAGCGAAGGCCTGTTTGCATCGTTGATATTCAGGTAATCTGTTTTTTTGCAGGAGCTACCCAAAAGCAGCACGCCGGCAAATAATAATGTTAACTTATATCCCCTTTTAATCAGGGTAGTTTTATGTTGATTCTTATTCATGATATGTAGCTTATAAATGAGCAGATAGTTTAATAAATGGCTGAATGCCCGCGCTGCCGTTTTGTATACCAACAACGGTTGGGTTACGCAAACCGGCAATAGATGGATCGGTGTAATCACCAAGGATATTAAACACGTTGTTTACGCCCGCGGTAGCTTGTAATTTGGCTGTGAACCTGTAGCCTACAGATAGGTCTGTTACCCAGATTGGCTTAAGGTTTTGATAAAAGTAAACAGGGTTAAGCGGATCAGCGGCGCTAAGCAGCGAGGCTGTGGTCACCTTGCCAAAGTAAACTGTACGTAGTAAGAAGGTGAATTTATCTAAACTGTAAATACCTTGCAGGTTGATTTTTTGCGCAGGGATGTTGGTAGTAACCCTGGCTCTTTCACCCGGACTTAATATTACATTTTTATACGCTTCCAATCCTTTTGGGGTATTAACCTTGGTCACTTCATTTTTAGAGAAATTGCCGCCGAAAAGGAAGTTAATATTCCCTTTATCTAACAACACCTTGTAGCTGCCGGTAAATTCAATACCCTTGGTACGTGTGCTGAACTCATTGTAAAAGAAGTTAGCCTGTGCCGCTCCTGTTTGTTGAAAAAGCGTTTTAACATCTGCCGGTAAATTGGCATCTGTGGAGGTAAAGTTACCCGTATTACCTACCCTATTATCAATATTGATGAGGTAAGCATCTACCGTTAGCTCCACATTACTGCCCGGTGCCGAGGTAAGGCCCAGCGCGTATCCTTTTGACTTTTCGGGCGTTAACTTAGGGATCCCTAAAGCCCTTGCTGCCGCGCTTTGGTTTGATGCTGTTAAGATATCAACGCCCCTGCCTTGCTGAAACGTGGTAGAAACCGAGGTATAATAAGACTGAGCCAAATCTGGCGCGCGGAAGCCTGTATTGGCCGATCCCCGGATATTCAGCCATCTGGCAAAGCTGTAGCGGGTGGCAGCTTTCCAGGTGAATACATTACCGAAATCTGAAAAATACTCGGCACGACCGGCACCCGATATCAGCCAGGCTTTGGTTACGTTTAGTTCCACATCAGCGTAGCCGGCAGTTATCGAACGACTTACATTCACGGCATTCTCCGGCCGGAAACCTAAATGGATCTGTGAACCTGCAGCCAGGCCGTTCAATGATGTTACGCCGGCATTTGACAAATATGGAATGCCACCCACCGTAGTATCTACATCAACAATAGTACGCTGATCTGCCTTAGAATAAGATGCTTCCTCACCTGCTATGATCTGGAAGCTTTCAATCCGGTGCTGCGCGCCAAAGGCAACGTTTAAGCCCTTCAAAACCTTTTCAAAGTAACGGTTAAAGTCGAGGCCGGTAGTATTTTGACCAGCGTTATACCTGCCGGCATCAAAACTGGTAGGGCTTTTTAAGCCAAGACTGGCATTCAATGAATTATCTACCCGGTTGCTGAAACTGTTTTTCCCAAACACATTTGATAGATCAACATTCCAGTAGCCTACCTTACCTTTTATGCCTACAGCTATAGAGCCATCTACAATGTTATTTTCCATGGCCGGTAAAAAGCCATCGGGATAAATAAAGTTATTGTTACGTGATGTCCATCCCGGCAAGCGGTAAACGGCCGTGAACTGCGAATTACGACTGCTGATACCTCCAAAAGCGTATATATCAGTGGTTTTATTTAAAGGGAAACCCGCGTTGAAAGACAGTAATGCGTCCTGCCCCGCGTTAGACCCACCGCCACGCTGATCAAAAAAATGACGGTCGATACCCCGGCTTTTTAGAATAGCATCATCAATTTCTTTGGTATAAATGGCATCGTATCCACGGGTATTGGCACCGCCGCCATAAATAGGCCCGTTGTACAACCCGGCATCGGCCTTACCTGCGGGCAATGAGATCGCCTGCGTGGCATATTCGGCAGTGGCGTTGATATAACCACCCGTGTTGCCTAAGCCCACACCGTAATTTACGCTGGTACGGGTTGTTGCCCCATCACCACGCCTGCGGGTACTTCCTGTAGTGTTTACTGACAGATCATCAGTTTTTTTCTTCAGTACAATGTTGATCACCCCGGCAATGGCATCAGAGCCATACTGTGCAGCCGCGCCATCACGCAGTATCTCGATCCTATCAATGGAACCCGACGGAATTGAGTTCAAATCATAGCCCGTAGAACCATTCCCTAAACCACCATAATTTACATTGGCGCTTTTATGCCTGCGTTTACCATTCACCAACACCAGTACCTGGTCGGGACCAAGGCCACGCAGTTGCGCCAGGCTCAGCGCCGAACCGGCATCCCCCGCATTACTGCCGTTAACAGAGTGGAACGATGGCGAAATATATTGCAGCAACTGGGTTACACTCGCCTGCGGTGCCGATTCAAGCAGCGGTTTGATATCGATAACATCAACTGCCGAAGCTGAATTTAACTTGGTTCGGTTAGCATTGCGAGAGCCCACAATCTGTACTTCGTTCAGGTCGTTACCCGCAGGTTTTAAAACAATATTGAACTCTTTATGTCCGTCAATCTCCACTTCCTGGCTTTCATATCCTAAAAATGAAAATACCAGGTATTTACCATTACGTACTACTATACTAAAAGTACCATCGGCTTTGGTAACGGCTCCTTCGTTTAATCCTTTAATGCGGATGGATACGCCAGGCAAAGGAGCCTTGTCATCGGCAGCGGTTACAATTCCGCTCACCGTTCGTTTTTGTGCAAATACACTTTGCCCGTATGCCAGGCTGAAAAATATAAGCAAGAGTATAATTTTCTTCATTTTACAATAGTTTTTAGACAAAGCAGCAGCTATTACCGTGCTTTTTGCACCGCAACACTTATTCTTTGCCTGTAATTAATTATTTATTTGATGGGAATTTATTTAATATTTGAGGCAAGTTTTTGCTTAAAACGATCGTCGGTAAGCGCTTTTAAAAATTCAACAATGTCGTTTATCTCCCCTTCGTTTAGGTTTAATGGCTTATCCAATGACAGGTCACGATTGATGCCATCCTTCACAACAAGCGATGGATTGTTATAATATTCAACCACGCTCTTCAGTGTTTTAAACTTTCCGTTGTGCATATAAGGAGCGGTAACTGCCACATTGCGCAGGCTTGGAATTTTAAATTCGCCATCTTCCGTTTTGTTATTGGTGATCTTTGAACGGCCAGGGTCATTCAAGTCTTTACCATTATACAGCCCAATGCTTTTGAACCTATCGGCTGTAAAATCTTCGCCCGAGTGGCAGTTATTACAATTGGCTTTACCTATAAACAAAAGGCGACCACGTGCTGCCGAAACAGATAAAGCGTTATCATCGCCGTTGATATAACGGTCATACGGACTGTTGGATGTTTCAAGCGTGCGCTCAAAGGAGGCTATGGCCTTCAACAAATTATCTTTGGTGGGTGCTGATTTAAATATCTTTTGAAATGCATCGGCATAGTATTTATTGTCATTTAATTTTTTCACAGCATCCTCAATTGGCAGCCCCATTTCTGTAGCCGATGTGATTGGCCCTAAAGCCTGCTCTTCCAATGATGACGCCCGTCCGTCCCAAAACAGGTGCGGACGCCCGGAAAGGTTTGTTAAACCGGGCGAGTTTCTTGCAGTAAGGTTACCTTTTATTCCAATACTAAACGTAGCAGTATCTGCAAATGCAAATTCCGGCTTGTGGCACGATGAGCAACTGATGGTGTTATCGCCAGACAGTATCGGATCGAAAAATAGCTTTTCGCCCAGTTGCTCTTTGGTTTGTACATCATCTTTGGTGCCTACAAAGCTCATCGAGCCTATCAATATACTAATAGCGGTAATGGTAAGCGGTATAAATCCTTTTTTCATGTCGTGTATGCACTTTTGTTCTTTTAAAATCCGGACCATTCACCGGGATACTCAATATATCCCGGCTCACGGATCCGTTTCCAACTTTAAACGAGTTTTTAAATGCTTTTTTGGTCAAAACAATGGCCATCCGCCTATTGGCGGCATATTTTTGGCGGCCGAATTTTTAATTTAATTGTGTATATCTACCGCTTATTGGGCCACGGCATTCAGGTTCACATTCAGATCGAAATCATCATAGATCACCTTATCTCCAAGGTTTTCAAAAAAGTTTTTTGAGCGGAATTTGATATCGTACTTGGTACGATCAATGGTGATCTTTGCGGTTGCAGCCAATTTTTTGCCGTTTACTGCTACAGTTGCCGGGAAGCTTACTTCGTTGGTGATACCTTTAATAGTCAACTTGCCTTTTACATCATATTGGTTTCCTGTAGTTTTTGTGGCCGATGAGATCACAAAATTAGCTTTAGGAAATTTTTCTGTATTGAAGAAGGTTTCGCTTTTTAAAGTACTAACCAGCTTATCATTTGAAGCCTGGTCGGTAAGGTCGGCATCGGTAATGGTATTCAGGTCGATGTCGAAACTACCGCCTTTAAGCGCGTTATTTTCAAGAGCAAAGTTGCCGTTACTTACTTTTACTTCGCCGTTATGATCGCCTGTGGCTTTTTTTGCCGCCCAGGTAAGTTTACTGCTCTCATTATCTACCTTAAAGGTTGATACTTTAGCTTTTTTTGTTGAGCCAACAGTTTTAATGGTTACAACTTTTCCTTTTGTAAGCTTAACGCTTTTAATGGCCGATGGTGTAAACGCGGTTAGCGATACGAATGCTGTGAATAATACAGCGCCTGATAATTTAGTCATGGTGGTTTTTATGGTTGTTTAATTAAACCCGGCAAAGCTGTTACCCTTTACCGGGTTTGGGTTTAGTTTATTTTCCTTTAAGTTCTTTATTATCGTTACCTGTAACGTTAGCCGCGCTGGCCGGTACAGGCTCGGCTATCAATTCATCCAACAGCTTGTTGAATTTCTTTTCGTAATCCTGGTAATATTTACCGGTAACTGTGCCTGTGTAACCTGTGTATATTTCACGCACATCGCCTTTACGGTCGATAATGATGGTGGTTGGGAATGCTACAAATTTGTTGAGTGCAGGCAGTTTTTGCGAAACCAGTTTTTTATCGGCCAGGCCGCCAAAAACAATATCGTACTGAATATTGTATTTCTCTTTCAGCTTACCTAATGTGTATTTGGCATACTCCAGGCTGTCCTTCTGCTCAAAACCGATGGCAATGGCTTCTACCCCGCGGTTATGGTTTTTGTTGAACCATGGCGACAGAAATACAGTTTGATCGGTACAGTTAGGGCACCAAGTACCTACAATTTCAATGATGGTTACTTTGCCTTTATACTTATCATCACTAAGCGAAACCGGTTTACCGTTCAGATCGGGAAAAGTAAAGTCGAGCTTTTTATAGCCTTCTTTAAGGTAGGTTAGTTTGTAAGGGTCTGGCAATTCGGCTTTATCATCCTTTACCGCGTCAAACTTGGTATTATCATAAATACCAGAGCCAATTTCGCCGCTTAATGTTCCATCGGCATTGATTTTGCCTTTGTATATTTTAGGACTTGGGCCTGTAAAACCCGATAACTCAAACTCGTCGCCCTGAACGGTACCTTCCAGTTCGCGGCTATCGCCGGTTACCTGCATAATTACACCGGTCAGTGTGTTACCTGTTTGTTTTAAAACAGCGATTTTGTTAGGCACCTGGTCTTTAGAGTAAACTTTTAACTCCCACTTGCCGGTTAAATTGGCTGTTGGTGCAACATCTTTACCGGGTTCAACAAAGCGGTAGGTTTTACCGTACTCCGCAGTAAAGGGTAACGAATTTCCTCTGAAACCTGGTACCAGGCTGCGATACTCGCCGGTCAGCGTTCCATCTTCCTGAACCTTAGCTACCAGGGCGGCATCATAAGTATTCATTTTGATGAATACCGAGTCTTTACCAATCTGTTTTACGTGAAAATTGTCCCGGCGGCTTCCGTTTATCAGTGTAAATACAGCATGCTCGGCATCCCTGCCTTTCAATTCAAAATTAAATGGCACTTTGGTTTCGGCCACGGTAAATTCGCCGCGCCAAACGCCCTCTTTAATAAATTTAACAGGCGGATTTTTATCGGCAGCCAATGCCGCAGCTCCACTGAACAATAAGCCTACAGACAGGCATTTGAATGATGTGATTAAGTTGATTGTTTTCATTTGATATATTGTTATAGGATCTGTTAATATTAATTACCCTGGTGAGCTGCAGGTTCAACAACCGCGGCGGTTTCAGGAGCCGGTTCTGCAATCAGTTCGTCCAGCAGTTTGTTGAATTTCTTTTCGTAATCTTCATGGTATTTGCCGGTTACGGTACCTGTATAACCAGTGTATATTTCTCTTACATCGCCTTTTCTATCAATGATAATAGTAGTTGGGAAAGCGATGAATTTGTTCAATGCAGGCAGTTTTTGCGATACCAGCTTTTTATCGGCCAGTCCCCCAAAGGCGATATCGTAATTGATCTCATATTTTTCTTTCAGCTTGCCTAAAGTGTATTTGGCATATTCCAGGCTATCTTTCTGCTCAAAACCTAAAGCGATGGCTTCTACCCCACGCTGGTGGTTTTTATTGAACCATGGCGAAAGAAATACGGTTTGATCGGTACAGTTAGGGCACCAGGTGCCAATGATCTCTACAATCACTACCTTACCTTTGTATTTGGCATCGCTTAATGAAACCTGCTTACCATCGATACCGGGGAAAGAGAAATCAAGTTTTTTATAGCCCTCTTTTAAAAAAGTAAGCTTATAAGGATCGGGCAACTCAACCTCTGCTTTTTTAGCGGCATCAAACTTCAGGTTTTTATAGATGCCAAAACCTTCTTCACCGCTGATAGAACCATCGGCATTGATCTTGCCTTTTATAATAAACGGACTTGGGCCGGTAAAGCCGCTCAATGCAAACTCATCGCCCTGTACTGTTCCTTCCAGTTCACGGGTATCGCCAACAACGGTCATTACCACACCGGTAAGCTTGTTTCCTTTTTGTTTTAACAAGGCGATAGAGGCCGGAACAGCCTCTTTACTGTAGGTTTTAATTTCCCACTTACCAGTCAGATCGGCTTTGGGGGCTACATCTTTGCCTGGTTCAACAAAGCGGTACGTTTTACCATATTCGGCAGTAAATGGTAAAGAATTACCCCTGAAACCTGGCACCAGGCTACGGTATTCACCACTTAACGATCCATCATCCTCTATTTTGGCTACCAATGCCGCATCATAGGTGTTCATTTTGATGTATACAGAATCGGTGCCTATAGATTTTACATGAAAATTGTCGCGGCGGGAGCCATTAATTAATGTAAACACCGCGTGCTCTGCATCCTTGCCTTTCAGTTCGAAGTTGAAAGGAACTTTTGATTCACTTACAGTAAATTCACCACGCCATTTACCTTCTTTTATAAATTTAGGCTTTGGGGTTGCGTGGGCCGATAACACGCTGACCCCGCTAAGCAATAAAGCGGCAGTCAGCAGCCTGGTTTTGTTTAAGTAGTTTGTAGTTTTCATTTTGTATAAGTTTTAATTGTTGTTAATTGAAGCGATGGCTGAAAATTTGGGCATAGGTTGCCCATAAGGCTTTGCAAGCCTTTAAAACAGACACTATAAATTTTAGATTATCCGGCTGCTAAAACCAGAAAACGTACTGAACCAAACAGCAACATCGTTTGATGACTGCGGACTGCACATGCGGGTAATGGTAGTGAAATGTATTCATGACTGTTAGTTAATTTATATTCCGGCGGCATCATCGCTATCGGAAAAAGTTTAGCACTTATTCCAGGTTCCTGAAAAGTTGCTATAAGATCATCGAGACTTCCTCTCCCTTATTCTTTATAAATCAACTAATTAATGGTGGGGTTAATTAGAATGGTGTAAAGATAATAATAAATATGACAAATACAATAAAATCTATAGATTTAGTAGAATATTTTTAATTTTTTATCTTTTACTAATTGTTTATCTTGTAAAATAATAAACATCCTGGACTGTACAGCACACGCCTGAATTACCACCATAGCAAAGCAACGCACTTAGTACAGCCAGGATGTATATCTTATAATGGATATTCAAAAAAATGGCTGGAAGGATGCTTTTAGCAATAACAACAGAAAGGGATGCCACCATTCTGTTTGCGGGCCAGGACTATTAAATTTCTGCTTAAGTTCATGGTATTATTTAAAAGTACAGCAGGTTAATTGGTGGCTATCGGCTGCATGAATGATTAGGTATTTTATTTTACAGGAATATTAAATTCTACATCTTCTGGTGGCAGGCATTGCTGGTTGCTACATACCATATAATTTACGGTTCCGTTTACGGTAGCCTGCCCGGCCTTCAATTTTATTTTTTGCTGAAATATTACCGATTGCTCAAAGTACTGCACGTTCATACTAAATGATTTTTCATACTTAGTAACCGATTTGGGTTCGATGACATTGCCTATTAGGGCGTAATCATTGTTTTCTGCAAACTTCAGCGTCGTTTTAACCGGTCCGCCATCCGTAAGGTGCTGCGAGTAAATATGCCAGCCTTTATCTATGGTGGCTTTTATAAATACAACTGCTTGATCTTTATCAACCTTTTTGGCCGCATATGACCATTTTACAGGAGTTAGTATCTGTGCGAAAACCTCGCTGCTTAAAGTAATGGCTATGGCCGTTAGTATAATTTTTTTCATAAGGTAAATGATTTTGTAAAGTGTATCCTATGTAGCAGGTTGCAGATGATATATCAACAACACATCAGGATAACGCTATAATACCGGCCGGGCGTATTAGAAAACTGGTAGTAGAATGTATTCATTTATGATTAAGTTTATTAGTTATAGCTTAAGTTACAGGTTATAAATACCAATCTCCTTCCTGTGCCGAAGGAGTACCAAATGCTATAACGTCACAAATATACAATTATATTCTATTAAATCCATAGACATTATAGAATTAATTATTTTTTAATAGTGATTTATCGTAATCTACAAAAATATCCCGCGTTCCGTTTATGCCGGATACAGCTCCGGATAGGATTCCCTGCCCAGTGGTGCCTGGGTTATTCCCATGGCCTAAAGGCCAGCTTCCCTTTGTTTCGGTAACGCCAAAGCCAGCAAATGAAGCCGCTTTAAGGGCAAAATCGGTACAATTGTTTTTAGATAGATGGTAATCTAATCCATCATAATCTTTTATCAATTTCATGATCCGGTCAAACCGTCTTTTAGAGATAAAACGGCCTAACACTTCATCCCAGTTATGATCATTGTCGTTTTTAAAGGTTCCCGAGCAGGTGGGGTTCCAGGGCGTTGCCGAAAATATCAGGTTATCCTTTTGCGGATAAAAACCAAACGAAACAGAAACAGAACTTGAATCGGTATTATATTTAATAAGCGTAATAAAAGTGTGCCCGGTATTAGCCAGTTTAAATACCTTGGGTTTTCCCGGCACCGGCTGCTTCACGTGAAATAACAATGCATAAGCAGCGGCCTTTTTACCGTCGTTGAAAGTTCCGGTAATACGGTCATAGGTAATTGCCTTACTTTTCTTTTCAGTTTTGTCGTTTAAATCAGTGGGGCGGGGATTGTTAACAAACAGGGAGTCGTCGCTTGAATTAATAGCCAGGTACCCGCTTTTATCCAACTTTTGCTGAGCGGCGCTATCAGCTGTTAGCGAATCAATAGCAGAACTGGTACTTGGCTCGTCACCGGGTACCTTATTTTGCTTGATTGTTTTGAAGAAGCATTTCATAGCCAGCGGATATAGCCTTAGCCTGGCGAATACATTGGCCAGCCGGTAATAAAGCTTCACCTTTGATTGGTTATAGGTTATTTCGCTATTATCTGCCGAAAGTTCTTTTAAATAACCCATCAGCAATTTACGCTCCTGCCGGTTGCTTAAGTGGGTTTCCAAGTTTTCTATAAAATTTATTTTAACAGTATTGGAATTTGACTCATTGGCTGCAGCAGTGGTTGCTTTATTTGCGCTTTTTAAAGATAAATCATTAATGTTGATATCTGATGTATCTGGCCTGGTGGGCCTGTAATGTACCGCAGCAGATAACTGGGCATGGGCTGACATAGTAAACAACAGGCAAATGATAACAGGTAAAGCCTTGCTAAAACGTAATATATAGGAGATGGACATACAGAAAAATTTAAATTGATATTGTTATTAACAGCAGGATGCCGCAATCAGTATAGGTGCAAATCTATTTTATCCGCAACAACAACGATCACTATAAATAGCCGGTAAATAAACTCCCTTATTTTTCATATCCGGTACAAACATAATAACATTTTAAATAGTCTACAAAATTAGTAGAGTATTTATTAAACTTGCACACGGATGAATTTTTAATGGCTTAAACAATTGCAAAATGAAGGAGTATGCTTTAATAACAGGTGCAAGTAAGGGCATAGGCAGGGCGATAGCGTTATTGCTTGCTCAAAAAGGCTACAACCTGTTGCTGGTTGCCCGGTCTGCAAATGAGCTGGAAAATTTAACAACACTTGTCAAATCTCAATATAGCGTTGAAGCTACCTATTATTATGTAGCCGATCTTTCTGTTAGCGGCACTGCCAGCCAAATTGCAGAATGGATTAAAACATTAAATGTACCTGTATCTATATTAATTAACAATGCAGGTCTGGGTATTTGGGGCAACTTCGGCGAACTGGATATTATTAGTCAAGCAAGCATGATGCAGGTAAACATGACAGCCCTGGTTGAGCTTTCACATCATTTAATACCCGCTTTAAAATCGCAAAAGCAAGCTTATATTTTAAATGTGAGCAGCACAGCCGCCTACCAGGCAGTACCTACGCTGGCGGTATATGCGGCATCAAAATCATTTGTATTATCATTCAGCAGGGCTTTACGGCATGAGTTGAAGTCAACTACCGTATCGGTAAGTTGTCTTTGTCCTGGTCCTACCGATACAGGTTTTGCGCACAGCGCCGGTATGGATGCATTGGCCGAACTTGCCGCCAAATTTAATATGACCGCCGATGAAGTAGCACGTATAGGCATCAATGGCTTGTTGCGAAAAAAGGCGGAGATTGTACCGGGTTTCTTAAACAAACTATCCTCCCTGGCCGCAAAGCATAGTCCAAAAGCTTTTATCGAACATATCACGGCCGGTTTATACAAACAATAAAAAAAATTCACAAAAACTTGTTTGATTAAATTAATTCAATACTTTTGCAATAGTCTATTAAATACATAGATATTATATACATTGAATTACCACCAACACATATCCTTTGCATTTACCATGCGAATGCCCTTCCCAAAAAGGGTCATGTGTAGCTGTTGTTGTTAATTTCCCCAACGGACCTGCTTCCGATCTTAAATGCCGCTTAGCGCGGTAACCAGTTTTATACCATCTTTTTAACGCATTAATAACCGTATCTCATGGCAAACCCATATCAAAAATTTACCTTAGGCAGTACTATTACGCCGCAACAACAAGCTTTTTTTAACCAGCACGGCTTTATACACTTCACTAATTTCATAAAACCCGAAACAGTGACCGACATTATAGATGCATCAAAACAGGTGCAGCAACAATGGATCGCTAATAAGGTAGATAAAGTAAACGGTGTGCCTATAAAATATGGTAAAGATGTGGATGGCTCCCCTATTGTGCAGCGTTTTGCCTTTATCAATAAGCACCATGCTGTATTGGATGAGTTTGCTAAAGATCCGCGTTTCCAGGTATTGCTTAACCTTATTGGCGATGGCGCACGCCTGGGTACCGATGAAAAAGACGGGATGGTTTTTAATCACTATGTAAACGGCCCCGAAAGCAGTTTTACCAAAATGGGCTGGCATACCGATGGCCTGCGCGATATTTTCCACGGTTCGCGCTTAAATCCAATGCTGAATGTGGGGATTCACCTGAGCACACTGAAGCCAGAGAATGGCGGATTGCGCATTTTACCCGGGACACACCAACAAAGCCTTTACCAGATGCTTTTCCGCAAAAAGTATTTTCTTGATCACGATACCGATGAAAATGAAGTGGCCATTACACCAACCGCAGGCGATTTAACCATTCATGACGGAAGGCTGTGGCACCGGGTAGCCCAATCAACAGTCATCGGCGAAGAAAGCCGCAGGCGGGTAATTTATATCCCTATCATAGCAGGGAAATACGAGCCCAAGCATGCTGATAGCCCTACAGCTTTTTATCAACGGTTTGCAGGCATTGTTAAATAACGACCATGTTAATAGCACTCTTCATAGGATACCTGGTACGCACTGGCAAGATAGCAGCTATCAAAAATTTCTTCGGCAACAGCAAACTGCTGACTAAGAACTCCGCACAAAATCCGGTGGTTGTCTCCGGCAATTCAAGCATATTTCCCTAAAACAACAATATTAAATTTTAATTAAACCTGCCCAACCAACGATTATTTTATTCATAAATTTAAATACTATACTAATTCTATAGAATTAATGTATTATAATTGTATTCACTGTTAAAGTTCATAAACATTAATTCATATTAAGCAATTTCAACTTATTGTATGCCAGACCAAAAACCAAAACAAACCGCCCTTGGTGATGTAGCCGCCAGGCAGTTAGCCGTAGCAACACGTACCGTACCACAGCTATCAACCATTACGCCTCGCTGGCTTACGCATTTATTAAACTGGGTTCCTGTTGAATCTGGCGTTTACCGCTTAAACAAGGTGATAGATGCCAACAATGTAGAAGTAGATTGCTCTAACCGCGACGAACGCGAGCTGCCATCAACCTTTGTTGATTATGAAGAAAATCCGCGCGAGTATAACCTGAGTGCTGTAAACACAGTATTAGATGTGCACACCCGCGTATCTGATCTATACAGCAAGCCTTACAATCAAATCAGTGAGCAGTTGCGTCTTACTATCGAAATTGTTAAGGAAAGACAGGAAAGCGAACTGATCAACAACACCGAATACGGGTTGTTAAGCAGCGTTGCCGCGTCACAAAAAATTAAAACCAGGTTAGGCCCCCCTACCCCTGATGATCTGGACGAACTGATCACCAAAGTTTGGAAAGAGCCCGGATTTTTCCTGTTACATCCTTTGGCAATTGCCGCTTTTGGCCGCGAATGTACCCGCCGTGGTGTACCTCCGCCAACTGTTTCGTTATTCGGTTCGCAGTTTATTACATGGAGGGGCATTCCGCTCATCCCGTCAGACAAATTGCCTATCGTTAATAACAAATCAAAAATCATTCTTTTACGCACCGGCGAAAGTCGCCAGGGAGTTGTAGGCCTGTTTCAGCCAGGTTTGCCGGGCGAACAATCACCTGGGTTATCAGTGCGCTTTATGGGGATAAATAATAAAGCAATAGCCTCTTACCTGGTTTCGCTTTATTGCTCATTGGCTGTATTGGTTGATGACGCTATTGCTGTTTTAGAAGATGTTGATTTAGGTAATTACCATGAGTACAAATATTAATCCGGATAACTTACCCAACCTTCAGGAGCTTGAGCAACTGGCCAACCAGTTGTTTAAATCAGGCCCTGGCGGTATCGTAAGTCAATTACCTGTTCAACAGGTGCCTGAAATTTTCTCGCTACCGGGTAACATAGCTGATGTTGGGTTATTTAATTCATCGCAGCATATAAACGCGCCCGCCCAGCCCACTCCTCCAAGTACAATTGGGGGCGGCGGTATTTCGCCATCGGCCGTAAATCAGAATAACGCTGTCAACCTAAAAGATCCGCAAACCAGTTTTGTGGATCCTAATTTAAGCGGGCATCCTAATTCTACAGCCCCCATCCAGGGAGGTACGCCTTTTGGCGGGCAATTGCCTGGCAAACCGGGCTTTGGTTATGACTCCTACCTGGTAAAAACTGATCTTATCCCGGATGTGGCTTTAAAGCAAAACTTCCCGGTTGAACAGCTTTCACATGCTCCTGAAGGTTTGCTCCAACTTCCATACCAGCAGGAACAGGCTTTTGATATCGACCTGAAGAAAATATTGAGCGATATCCGTGCATCAGGGCCATCAAGCGCTTTGCCATTCGCCGGCGCACCTGTTGCTCCTGAAGCTCCGTTTTATTTTTTATCGGATAGTCATGGATTGCCGGCTGTTAAATCGGAGCCGGAAATAGTTAAGCAGGCAGGATTCAGCAGTATCATTAGTCCGCCGTTTGATGTAAACATCGTAAGGCGCGACTTTCCGATACTACGGGAACAGGTTAATGGCAAACAGTTGGTTTGGTTGGATAACGCTGCCACAACGCAAAAGCCAAGGCAGGTAATTGACCGTATCAGTTATTTTTACGAGCACGAAAATTCAAATATCCACCGGGCAGCACATGAACTGGCTGCAAGGGCAACTGATGCTTATGAAGGCGCACGCAAAAAAGTGCAGGCCTTTTTAAATGCGCGTTCCATCAACGAGATCATCTTTGTTCGTGGCGCTACAGAGGCTATTAACCTGGTGGCTAAAAGCTGGGGCGAACAATACCTGAACGCTGGTGACGAGATCATTGTAAGTCAGTTGGAACACCACGCCAATATTGTACCCTGGCAACAGTTAGCTGCAAAAAAGGGGCTGAAGATCAAAGTGATCCCTGTTGATGATGACGGGCAGATACTGATTGATGAATATGTAAAACTCCTTGGACCAAAAACCAAACTGGTTTCATTTACCCAGGTATCCAACGCTTTGGGTACAGTAACACCTGCCGCGCAAATTGTACACCTGGCACACCTGGCCGGGGCAAAAGTATTAGTAGATGGCGCTCAATCCGTATCGCATATGCCTGTTGATGTACAGGCCTTAAATGCCGATTGGTTTGTATTTTCCGGTCATAAAGTATTTGGCCCCACAGGTATCGGTGTACTTTACGGCAAGGAGGATCTGCTAAATGAAACACAGCCCTGGCAGGGTGGCGGCAATATGATAAAGGATGTAACTTTTGAGTATACCCAATACCATGATGCCCCAGGTCGTTTTGAGGCAGGAACAGGCAACATTGCAGATGCCGTTGGCCTTGGTGCTGCCATTGATTACGTTACCCGTCTGGGCATGCCACTGATAGCGCAATACGAACACTATTTACTGGTTTATGCCACCCAGCTATTGAAGGAAGTAAAAGGAATCCGTCTGATAGGTACAGCTCCCGATAAGGCAAGTGTTTTATCATTTGTGTTGGATGGCTATAAAACAGAAGAAGTTGGCGCGGCATTAAACAAACAAGGTATTGCCGTACGCTCGGGACACCATTGCGCCCAGCCAATATTGCGGCGTTTTGGCGTAGAAGCAACGGTGAGGCCTTCTTTGGCATTTTATAATACCTGCGCCGAAATTGACTTGCTGGTAAACACCCTTCATAGCCTTAAACGATAATGGGAGGATATGAAAGACGATAAATTTGACAGCTTTATACAAACGCTTTATGAAACCCATAAAGCCGAATGGGAAGCAACACCAAAGATCAGGGCTTGCGTAGGCTGGCTGTCTGATCTTTTTGAGTTCCTGTTTCCAAATAACCATGCCAATAAGCTATCCATATATGGCGGTCATCTTAAAAAGAACCAGATAGATCTTGAAAATATATTGCTAAGTTATCTTGATCCGAAAGATATTGATATTGAGCAAGCTGTTGTTTCATTTTACGATTCGTTGAATGAAATTTACCAGGATTTGCGGCAGGATGCGTCCATGATCTATGAGAAAGACCCTGCCGCTACCAGCGTACACGAGGTGATTGTATCATATCCCGGCTTTTATGCCATCGCGGTTTACCGCATTGCACATCAGCTTACCCGGCTGGCCATACCTATTTTACCAAGGATATTATCTGAGCATGCGCACGGCAAAACCGGGGTTGATATACATCCTAAAGCTACCATTGATGTTCCTTTTTGTATAGATCACGGTACCGGGATAGTTATTGGTGCAACCAGTATTATTGGCAAGCATGTAACCATATACCAGGGCGTAACATTGGGGGCAGCACAGGTAAGTAAAGAGTTATCCGAAACAAAAAGACATCCTACAGTTGAGGATAACGTGGTTATATACGCCCGTAGCACCATTTTGGGTGGCCGTACAGTGATTGGCCATCATAGTGTGATAGGCGGCAGCGTATTTTTAACAAAAAGCGTTCAGCCCTTTTCGCATGTTTTTAATACCCATCAATTACGAATTGAGGTAAAAGAAAACCTGCAATAATTTATTTAAACATGGTTTCTAAGCTTAACTCATCAGAGATAATTCATTTCCTGATTATTCTTTTAATTATCCTCATCCCCGCAAGGTTGTTAGGCGAACTATGCCGCAGGTATAAATTGCCGGCCATCATCGGAGAAATTTTCGCGGGAATCATTGTTGGCCCTACCCTTTTGGGACTATTTTTCCCATCCGTTTTCAAAGATGTATTCCTATCTACTCCTCACGCCTTCGAAGCGTTTGATGGTATTGCCAATATCGGCATCATTTTGCTGATGTTCATTGCTGGCTTCGAGGTAGATTTGAAACAGATACGCCAAAATGGTAAACAGGCTATCAGCATCAGTCTTACCGGCATTATATTCCCCTTTGCTATTGGTTTTGCTTCGGTCTGGTATTTGTACCAAAGTCATTTTGCCAACGGCTTTAACAACCAGTTGGTTACTTCGCTGTTTTTTGGAACAGCACTTTCCATAACTGCGCTATCGGTGATCACCAAAATATTGCTCGACCTTGATATTCTGAACACACGCATTGGCAACATTGTATTAACAGCAGCCATGGTTGACGATTTTTTGGGCTGGATACTGTTCTCCGTCATCATCCAGCTGATGAACGTGGGTAAGGGTGAGGCCTCCTTCTGGTCGGTAAGCATAGTGGTACTTTACGCCGTTTTCATGTTAACCGGTGGGCGATGGCTTATCCATAAACTATTGGCATTTGCGGGCAAGGGCGAAAAACCCGGCCGCGTACTTACCATGGCGGTTTGCCTTTGCCTCATCAGCGCCTGCATTACCGAAGGGCTTGGTGTCCGGGGCATATTCGGGGCTTTCCTGGTTGGCGTCGGCATCAACGATTCTAAATATTTTACAGAAAAGCACAAGCATGTACTGCATCAGTTTACCATTAATGTGTTAGCGCCGCTCTTTTTTGCATCCGTTGGCCTGAGGCTTAATTTTATAGCCAATTTTAACCTGGAAGTGGTAGTAATTATATTGATCATCGCCTGCCTGGCTAAACTGCTTGGTGCAGGTATTGGCAGCGCCATGAGCGGCATGAGTAAAAACGAGTCAATAGCGGTAGCATTTGGTATGAATGCAAGAGGATCGCAGGAGATTGTACTGGGCTTGTTGGCTTTGCAGGCCAAAATCATAAGCGAACCCGTATTTGAAGGCCTGGTAGTAATGACGGTTGTAACGATGATCATATCCGGCCCAATCATGAAACATTATTTTTTAAAGGAGCAAAAGCTGCAGTTGGTTGAAACGAGTTAAAGATCGTTGAAAAAAAGAGAACAAAACATGAAAATATATTATCGGAAACGCCCGTTCATTAAATAAAACGGAAATTTTCGTTAACCTGATATCAATTAGGCATCGATCATGATTTATCGTTTATAATCAAATTATAAATCAAGCGGGCACCCTTTTATAAAGAGGCCCTCTTATTATAGTAAAACGGAATTTCAACGTGCCGCCGGCTATTGTCCAGAATAAGGTTTGCAGCTACAGTACCCATATAGGAAAAATCGGTTGATATAGTTGTAATACCATTTAGAATAAGTTTTTTTAACGGTGTTTCGTTATAGGAGATAATCCCTACTTGTTTTCCTATAACAAACTGCATTGAAATTATTCGCTCAATCAAATTCACCAGGTCATCTTCCTTTAAATTAATAAAAACCTCACCCTCATTAATAGGCTCAAGTAAAATATCGCTAACTACCTCATGAGCAAAAGCATATTGCTGGCAAAACCGAATAAAACCGGTCACAATTTCAGCAGGGAAATAACTACGTTTTGGAAATATAATCTTAATAGTATGGTATTTACTCAATTGCTCCCGGGCTTGTTCTAAAGCTCCATAAATATCCTTTTCAAAATTTTCATAAGCCGCGGCATATTCCCCATCAATTCCCGGGATCTTTTTATCAAGCAGCACCAATTTTTCTTTAGGGATGGTATTGATAATATCCTTGGCAAACTCCCCCCCATCAATAAAGTGGGGAATGATCACAAAATGTGAGTAGTCACCGGCCTCACTGGTTAAAAACTTTTTAAACAGCTTAAAGTCATTATTATAAATATAAAAATCAACCGTCACATTATCACCTAAGGCACTGATAAAGTTATCATATATAATCTTTTTATGTGAACTTAACTTATTGAACATCAAGAATATCCGAAGCTCTTGCTTAAAATCACTATGCGCAATGTAATATCCCTTACCAGGTACAGAGTTAAGCACCCCTATTTCTTTCAGATGTTTATAACCTTTTTCTGCGGTATCCCTTGATATTTCCAGTTTATAACTTAGTTCATTAATGGATGGAAGAATGTCATCCTTTTTTAATTTTCCTTTTTCAACAGCCTTAATTATTGCACCCGAAAGCTGTAGATATTTAGGAGTAGATGAATGAACATCAATGTGAATGAGATCTAAAAATGATATTGGTTTCATTTGTTAACATTAGGTAGTAAGTGCTAAACCTCTTATCTTGTTTAAGATTCAAAAGGTCTGTTGGGGATTAAGATACGGTTAACCATCAAAAAAATGGCTATTTGCTAAATAGCATGCGTTATGGTTTGAATTTATTTAGGATAAATAGATATCCTCTTTTACAGTAATCCGTTTTTTATTCGAAATAGTAAGATCCAAAACCCTTTTCGGTATTGAACCTTACTTTCGCGGCTACTGGCTAACCAATTCTACGTCGGTTGGTACCACTAATATTTTTGTAAATCAGCAGTGCCATTATAGAGCAAGTTAAGCCCTTTAACATCAATGCCCATAATTCAATGGGCATTGATGTAGCTATTTTCTTAACCCCAAGCTTTTGCGCCCAAGCGAAATTGTGGTAAAAAACATTTATTGACCATAAAATTGTAATGACCCAAAAGAAATTACAGGTTCGTAAAAAACGCTTTTTACTGGGGGTTTTGTGTTAAGTTATCAAGCGTTACCTCACGTTGTGGTATGGGCAATAATAATTTATTTGTGGTTACTTTATATGAGCCGGCAGGTATGGTTGAAAACTGGGCCATTTGCCTTACTCCGTGGGCGTTCATCACTTCAACGGCCTTGCCTGTACGTAAAAGATCATACCAGCGATGATTTTCAAATGCGAACTCAACCCGGCGCTCCTGAAATATGGCGTCGCGGAAAGCGGCCTGGTTACTCACATTAAGTGCAGCATCGGTATTGCCGGCCGTTTTTGCAGGTAAATGTGCCCGGGTACGTACCTGATTTAACAGGTTAAACGCTTCGCCGCCAGCAGCAAAACCCTGCTCATTCAAACATTCGGCTATCATCAGTAACACATCAGGGTAGCGTAGTATCGGGAAATCGTCATTTGTTTTTCCCCTATCCACAAAACCGTGGTTATATTTGATGACATATGGCACCACTTTACCAGATGTTGGATCTTTGAAACTCAATGACAGCGACGCATCTTTACGTATATCTCCGGCTTCGTAGGCATCTACCATATCCTGTGTAGGTATATTATAACCGTTACCACTACCTAAGTTAGTTCCCGGATCGCCGGTTACCGTGCTACCTGATGTCCAGGGCGCAAATTGGTATAAAAAGTTGCTTGACAGGCCATTTTGCGACCCGAGATACTGGATCTCAAAAATCGACTCGGAGTTATTTTTATTGGCAGGATCAAAAACATTTTTATAATCGGGCAGCATGGTATATCCTAAAGCAGTTACCTTACGCAACGCCGTTAACGCATCGGCATAGTTTTTTTGTGTAAGATATACCTTGCCTAAAAGGGTAAATGCGGTACCCTGTGTTACCCTACCTATATCGGCACCGGTATATTTTGCAGGTAGTTTTGTAGCAGCATCCGTTAAATCGGCAACAATCTGCTTGTAAACGTCGGCTTCGGTAGCCCTGCCTTTTGACCTGGCGTCGCCTGGCGATTGTGTTGAGGTAATACGTATTGGTACACCGCCAAACTGCCTCACCAGGTTAAAATAATGAAAGCCGCGCAACAATTCAGCTTCGCCGGTATACTGGTTTTTAGCCGCATCAGACATGCTGATCTTGCCTACATGGTCAAGCACATCATTACAATGCGCAATGGCGGTATAGCTTTCCTGCCAGTATTGTTGTATTGGAGGCGCGGTAGCGCTTGATAAAAATTCGTCGACAAACTCGCGCTGCTCCAACCCACGGTCTGTACCATTGTACTGATAGGTTGTATTATCAGAGCGCATTTCGCCAAAAAGCCAATAACTGGTTAAGCCCATTCCTATGAGCGAGCTATAAGCTCCGTTCACGGCTTGTTTAATATCTGTTTCGGTTTTGAAAAAATTATCGCCAACAATGGTCGCTTCGGGCGTCTGATTCAAAAAATCCTTTTTACAACCTACCGTGATGCTGATAGCCAGGGTTGATATAAGTATATATTTTATATTAATTTTCATTGTATATCGGTTTAAAACTTTAAAAAAACTAAAAGGTTAAGTTTAGTCCAACAATCAATGTGCGGGCTAACGGATAATTAGTAAAATCCTCTCCTGGTGTAAGGGCGCTTGCACCGGCAGTATTCGCCTCCGGGTTGCCATTATATTTGGTAAATGTGACCAGGTTTTGACCGCTGACATACAAACGCGCCCCCTTGATAACGTTTGAGTGAGACAATAATGCAGGATTGAAGTTATAGCCAAACGTAACATTCTGAAGCCTTAAAAAACTGGCATTTTCTACCCATGATGAGTTAACATCGCGATAAATAACACGTGACCCGTTGGTGGTTGGTGTAAAGCCATCACCGGGGTCTTGCGGCGACCGCCATCTGTTGAGTACCTTTTTATCTACGTTAAATACACCGTCAATATTGAGCAGGTATTGGTTGGCAGTTTTTAACTCGTGCCCGCCCTGTGAACCTACAAATATCACGTTCAGATCAAACCTTTTGTAGGCAAAGCTATTGGTAAAACCATAATTAAAATTAGGCTGGGCATGGCCAATAACCGCAAAGTCTTTTACCGGCTCAATAATTCCATTCCCATCAACATCTTTATATTTTATTGACCCAACAACTGAGGTAACGTGTTTAGGCGAATTATTTAAATCATTCTGATCCTTATAAATACCCTCAACTACATAGCCAAAAAACTGTCCGATGGGTTGTCCTACTTCAGTTTTATGTGTGTAGGAACCTTCCCCGCTTAAACCGCTATAAATAGGATCATTGTTGGCATTTAATGCTAAAACCTTGTTTCGGTTAAAGGATATGTTAAAATTGCTTTTCCATTTAAACTCACCTTCCAGGTTACGGGTAGCTAAACCAAGCTCAATACCCCGGTTACGTATTTTACCCGAGTTAATGATAGCGTTGGAGTAACCTGATGACTGCGGGATTTCGCTGTTAAATAACATCCCGGTTGTTAAACGGTTGTAGTAGTCGGCAGTGAGGTATATCCTGTCTTTAAATAGGCCCAGGTCAATACCACCGTCAAACTCTTTGGAATTTTCCCAGGTCAGATCGGGGTTGTTCAATGAAGTGTTTACCCGCCCATTGGCCAGGTTGCCGTTAAAGGAATAATTAGCCGTTCCGATGTTGGAAGTATAGGTGTAGTTACCGATGTTAAAATTACCCGCCTTACCTAATGACGCGCGTACTTTAAGATCGCTTAACCAGGATACATTTTTCATGAAATCTTCCTGAGATGCGCGCCAGCCGATGGCTGCCGAAGGGAAGGTTCCATACCTGTTATTGCTTCCAAACCTTGACGAACCGTCTGTACGTACTGTAGCTGTAAGCAGGTATTTGTCTTTGTAACTGTAATTTACTCTTGCTAAGTAAGATATCAGTGACCATTTCTGAACATCTTCGCCATAACTCCTGATCAATGACGCAGCATTGATGGTTTTAACCAGGTCATCGGGGTAGTTATCAGCAAATAGTGAAATAGAATTGGAGCGCTCTTTTTGAGCAGTATAGCCTAATACAGCACTAATTCGATGGTCACCAATTTGCTTGTCGTAATTTACCAATAGCTCAGATAACCAGTTAAAGGTAGTATTTTTATAAGTGTTTGAATTGGGAACCACCGGAGCAGGGTTACTTTCGCCACCTACGGTAGAGGGGTTAAAGTTGAAAGAGTTTTCGCTGGTGTAGTCAACATTATAGCTATATTTTACTTTCAAGCCATCAATAACTTCCAGCTCGGCATAAGCTCCGCCCAAGCCACGAAAATACTTATCTGTTGTACCGGCAAATTGCAATGAGTTAAGCGGATTTGGAGCCCCGATTGCTCCCGGAGAGGTTATATAGGAGGTGCGGTTTCCGTTTGCATCAGTAACCGGTACAATTGGGCTGAGCCATAAGGTGCGGGTAAGGATATCACGCCCTCCTGAATCAAAATTGTTACGGTCCTGAACACTGTTAGTAGGTGCCAGGTTGAGGCCTACTTTTAACCGCTTGCTGATATTGGTTTCGATGTTTGAGCGGATAGCATACCGTTGAAAATTGGTGTATTTGATAACGCCTTCCTGGTTAACACGATCAACAGAAAAATTATAATGTGTATTTTCTGTTCCGCCGCTTACACCCAGATCCAGGTTATTTTGAAGAGCGGTTCTTAATACCTCATTATACCAGTTTGTTCCGGCGCCATATTGGGCAGGGTTACGGAATTGTACCGGAATATCGGCATCCGTTATGGGCACTCCCCTAAAAGCAAAATCATCTGTAATGATGTCTTTCCTAAACTGGGCATATTGTGTACCATCAAGCATTTGCGGACGCCCTTTCTGAGGAACAGACTGCGTACCCACATAAGAGTTAAGTGTTATTACAGGTGCGCCGGTTTTTCCTTTTTTTGTGGTAATCACAATTACCCCGTTTGAGCCTCTTGAGCCATAGATAGCGGTAGAAGAAGCATCTTTTAAAACGGTTACCGATTCAATATCATCGGGATTAATAACGTTTAGCGGGTTATATGTTTGCCCGGCCGTGTTGGATATTGGATACCCATCTACCACAAATAATGGATTATCACCCGCTCCAATGGAGCCTGAACCCCGGATCTTGATAGTAGATCCCCCACCTGGCGAGCCGGTTGTTGTACTAATCTGTACACCTGGAATCTGGCCAACCAGTTTTTGATCAACAGATAAAACAGGCAAATCCTTGATCTGTGCATTGGATAGTGTTGCTACCGCGCCAGTGAGATCCTTTTTTTGTTGTTTACCATAACCAATAACTACCACCTCATTCAAAGAGCCGCTCTTAGGGTTTAGTTTGATATTAATGGGGGCATTGCCTTCCACAGGTATTTCCCTGGTTTCATAACCGATAAAGGAAAATACCAAAATACTGTTTTTAGCCGCTGTAAGTGAAAATGTACCATCAGCAGCGGTAGCTACCCCCTGGTTACCCAGTTTAACGTGAACAGAAACACCCGGCAGCGGTGTTCCATCGTCGGCGCTGGTTACTTTTCCACTGATCTTTATGTCTTGCGCCATTACAGCGGCGCTACACAAAGCAAGCCATAGAAATAAGTAAAACCTTCTAAAAAGGAATTTTAGCAGTAAAAAATTTTTACTCATAATAGTTTGATAAAATGTTTATTATTTGGTTGATAATACGCTGCAAGTGACAGCCGTTATTGATACAGCCTAATTTCTATAAAACTTAAATGAAACACATCCTGCTGTATCCTGACAACTATCCTGTACAGTTATGAATAACAGACATTAAAACACTATTAATGAGTTAATTATGCAAAAACTTAAGTTATCTTTTTTCAATAAGTTGACTGGTAAAAGATTGACCGATAAAGCGCGACCAGGCAATCTGTTATAAACCCGTTTGGAGTTTGCAGATTTAATTTTTTGCAAAAGATTGAAATGAAAAGTAGGCCCGGAAGCAACGGCCAGAAACTAAAACATGCAACCCAAAATCACATCCGGTTTGCTATTACCGATACAATTTAGCGCGGGTGTCACGAGGATTATTTGATTGATATAGAATTAACTTATCCCTATGGAAAATTTGCAAAAACTTTTGGAAATTTTAAGATCTTTTTAATTTGAGGAGGCTTTATGATTGGAATCGTTGCGCCAGAGACAACGGTACCCATCGCTCCACTGTTCTATGTCTCGCAACTGTAGTAAATAGCTTTACATTAAAAAAAGCATCCATTTAGTGTTTCGCTTTATATTATTATTGAATCAATCTGTATCCGTAAAACAAAAAACAGTAATAACATAAGTCGCTTTGTTAAAAATAACGTAAGTATAATCCCAAGGCTTATTATAAAACCATTTGCTCCATCCACCGTACAATAAAAAATAGTTGATGTGGCTGTACCGGGAATTGCACAATGAGTTTACCTGTGCCGATGAAAGACGGAATGCTGTTGAATCATCAATTTTTCCTGTATTATAAACGCCTCCGTTATAAAGCAGGGCTGCAAGTTCGCCCGTTAGTAAAAAGCCTGCAGGCTGCATTTTAGCTACAAAAATATCCCTGCTTTTTAGGCCCTTCATGCCCGAGGCTTTTTCAAAAGCCCCATGCTGTAAAACCGTTCTTACAAAATCTATTTGGTTAAGTACATTTCGCGAACTGAACCACTGTAAAACCGGGTTAGGCTCAATAGCCAATTGAACCATTAATACATCGGCATTTATATATTGCAGTACACAAGCATCAAGGTAATCCACAAATTCCAGATCATATGTTTCCTTCAAAACCGTAATTGTTAATGCATATAAAGCCTTTTTAATTTCCTCTTTACCCGGCATGGCCTGGTTCCAGTCTGGTAATGTCAAATCCGTTTCGCTCATAATTGATCATCTATTAGTAATTTCTAAAAAATAGCTAAAAGATAATGGAGGCATTCCAGGCGATACACTTTCTGATCTTATTTTCATATTCAGTTTGTTAAACTATTTTATCGCATTAACCAATAATAAATTTAACGACAGATTAAACTGTCCTTGCGGTAGTTTTTTTAATTCCTGCCATGCTTCATATTGAAGTTGAGTGAAATCGTTGCAGGCATATCCTTTTTCAACCTCCTCATCAAAACGGATCACGTAGTTGGCTAATTCAAATGAATCAATTAAATAATTATGCACTTCTGTTAAGCCTACGTTAAACCCAGCATTGTTTAGTGAAAACGGTAATTGCCTTACTTTGTAACTATTTGGTATTCTATTATAGGCCACCCTGTCAATCAACTTTCTTTCAAAACCGATGTCATTTAAAAAGAAAGTGAGACTTAAGTAATCCGGCTCAACAATTTGCAATGTGCCGCCAGGTTTTAAAATACGGCAACATTCTTTTATAACAGATTCATGATCAATTACATGCTGTAATACCCTATGCACAATAATTTTATCAATGCTATTATCTTCAAGCGGAATGTGATCAGCATCGCTACAGATGAATTTAACATTAGTGTGAGTTAGATTATTTTTCCGAGCTACTGTTAAAAAATTCTCATCATTATCAATCCCTATCACGTTTGCACCGTAAGCAGCTATTTTAAACACCAGGTCACCAACGCCGCACCCTATATCACAAATAGTTTCGCCGGGCTTTGCAGCTAACAGCGCGAGGCTCCGGGTAATAGTTTTGGCTAAAACAACTTGCAGCTGATTTAAATAAGCCTCATCATAGGTCTTGTTACTCATACCGGTTAGCCTTATTAATTAAATGCTGTATCATTTTAGTTAACACAGGTTGCGGATCGTCCATAAATGATTGAAAGCCGGTAGGGAAGTTAATTTCCAGTAAATAGGGTTTACCTGTTTCACGTTCAAATAACAAATCTACCCCGGCCATTTCTAAATTAGCCAGGTGCACGGCTTTTATACATAGCTGCTTAGTAGGCTCATCAATCTCCATGGGCTCATAATGAGTGGCCGAAAGTATGGGGGCATTTCTGAAATCGTTTTCCTGAAAATAGAATTTCTTGCTTAAAATCACTTCATTTCCTAATACTATAACCCTTGCGCCATAGTCGGCATGAATAAATTCGCGCATAATAAAACTATCGGGCGTAGTAACCAGGTAATCAACTGTGGAGATCAAATTTTGCCAGGTTTCTATTTTGATGGTACCGATGCCGCGTGAACCGCCCGGCGATTTTATAATTAGGGGAAAGCCCCCCAGGAAATCAATATAAGCTTTTAATATAACACGGTTTTTTGTTAAGTGAAATATCGTTTTAGGCTGGGGCAATTTTGCCTTGGTATGAATAATAGTCCATTCGGTGGTAGAAGTGATAAGGTTTAGGTTTGGATTTTTTTTATAAAAAGTTGTTACTTCATCATTTAACAATAATGAAACAAGGGTTTGCGATCCGCTGGAAATATTGTATAATAAGTCTTGTTTAGATAATTTAGGTAATTTGGAATAATCGAAATCTAAACTATCTACGCAAAAGACTTTTAAACCCATTTTTACACAGGCAGATTTTAATAAATCTATCCTTGCCTGTACACCTTCATAAAAGCCTTCGTGAATTATATAAAATTTCATTTCAATACGTATATGTACATGATTTTTTCAAAATAATAGGGGAAAACTGATGGAAATGCGGGAACACTGCCCACCTCTAAAAAACCAATTTTATTAACCAGTTTAATTGCACCATAATTGTATTTATTTACAAAACCGTAAACAAAATGCTCATCAGAACCGGCCAACTCGTTTAAAGCGTATTTCATTAAAGGGAAAGCTATTCCTTTTTTTTGAGCATCCAATTTAATGTATGTACTTGATTCAACAGCTGTACCTTTTTTTAAAGGGGTGTGAAATATTGGGAAATAAGATTGCCACCCTAATAGTTGATCGTTTGTGGCATCCCTGGCAACCCAAATATTGTGATATTGATTACGTGATAAAAAAAGTTCGGTAAGATCTTCTTTACATTCATTTAATTTATCGGCTCCCAATGAGTAATCATTCACAAGATTAGTTTCATATATAGAAAGAATCTCTGGTAAATCATGTTCTTCAGCTATACGAAAAACAAGGTTGTCAACATTATCCATTTTTAATATTAATTCTTGGCTATTCATTAATTGAAATAATTTTTATTTAATAAAGTTGCTTCCCCCGTTATCTTTAACTGCTGATTTTCAACATCAAATATCTCATTCAAGTAAACCACCCTGCTTTTTTCGGGAATCAATTCCTTTACTGTAATAACCGCGATATAAGGTATATCAGTAAAAATTGGTTTGATGTATTTTGCAGATTGACTAAGCAAGATGTGCCCATCGGGATATAGTAATGTGCCATATATTTTAGAGAATATGCTTGTTGCAAAATATCCATGAACTATACATTTGCCAAATTCGGTTTGCCCCGCATATTCATTTGAAACATGGATTGGGTTGGTATCGCCTGATATTTTAGCATAGGTTAACACTTGTTCTTCGGTGAAAACAAATTCATGTTTAAAAGTGTCGTTTAATTTGGGTGGCATATATTTTTTACTTACTAAACCATTTGCCAATGTTTGCTTTTATACCTAAGTAGGCATTTATACTTGGGTGATAGGTGCCAAATACATCCCTGATTTCTCCTCCGATTGTAATGTTGAGACCTGAGTATTGTTCAGTAACTCGAAATTTAAATAATCCAAAAGGATGCACTTTTAGCGTAGTGAACTTTTGCAAAGAGGTATTGGTCGCATTTGGTATATAGGAGCCGTATGTATAACTTGTTATACCTAAGTTTGGATCTATATACAGGTTAAATTTATCTTGAGATGTTAGAAATACGGGCAAGCCTAAACTATAAAAACCGTTGGTCTCGACATCAGTTGCTTTTTGGAGCAAGAAACCCTTTCCGGATTGAAAAATAGGCGAATTTCCTAATGGCCGATTGGTAGTTTCGCTGCTTACTGTATCTGTTAAGAATTGCGTTTGAGTAGAAGTGGTTATTATTTCTGCCCGGAACGAGAGATAAAGGTTAACAAAATCGCTTCTTGTTTTATTAATACGAAAAGTAGGGTTTATGTAATAACTCCACTGATTGGAAGACAATTTTTTATGATCGATAAATGTGTTCTCTTTGTATTGGGTTTTGCCATTTAGGTAAACGCCAGTATCTAAGCGGATTCTTTGGACCCTTAGATTGGCATTTGAAGAATCAACAGTAAAATTCTGGAAATTGGAAACACCTAAAAAAAAGCCGAAGCGTTTGTCTTTTCCGAATATATCAGTGGCGTTAATCACAAGTTCTCCACCCAGCGTTTGGGGAAATTTTAAATTATTAGTAAAATCGAATGTTCCTCCCGTAAAAACCTCAAATGAAAGGTGCCTGTTAATCTGTTCCTCTTGTACGGTATACTGTAGTGCGTCGGCACTGCCATCATTCTTGGCAAAAACGTTAATCACAAATTCCGTATCTTTGGCGGCTCCTTTTTCGTCCTTATAATCAACGTTGATTTTTAATATTTTCCGAGGTAGGTTGGTGATCTTTTCTGCTTTTATAGCCAGTTGGATTATGCCTTTATATTTATTGGCCGCAGTCAATATAATCGGGGATTTTATAGATATAACATAGTCTTCTCCCGACAAAGCTGAAGACGTCGTGTCTACTTTGAAGCTCACCGTACAATCTTTAGTTGCTTTGGCAAGGGAAACCCCAATAGATATATTCTTATCGGCACTTGCTTTCTGAACATTCAATGGCGATGGAGTGTTAAATTTGAAGACCTGGGCTTGTGATAACAAACTGAGTCCAATAAATAATACAAATAGAATAAAGGTTTTCATACGATATGATAATTAGGCTTAATAATTATTATTGTTACACGTTTCCTTATTTAGGATAACATCATATTGTAAAATTGCATATAAAGCCAACGCCTGTAAATCACACATTTGGGTAGTACCAGGAATAGAAAAAGAAGGAGAGTTTTACAGAATACGCTCTATAAGCGCCTTAGAGATAGCTTCCTTACCGCAGTTTACATGCAGCTTGGTGTAGATGTTTTTTAGGTGCGACCGGGCGGTATCAAAAGAGATAGTTAATTCGGACGCTATCATTTTTGAGCTATAACCTTTTATTAGCAGTTGCAGTACATCCAGTTCGCGCGGGGTTAAATTATATTGGGTTGATCTGATATGTTTAAAGCTATTCAATACCTTACGGGCGATGGACGGAGACATGGGTGCGCCACCGTCTTTTACCTCCTGTATAGCCTCAAAAAGCTTACCCGGTGGTGTTTTTTTAAGCATATAGCCATTGGCACCCGCGCAAAGGCACTCAAACAGCTTGTCCTCATCCTCAAAAACGGTAAACATAATTACGGCGGTAAAAGGCATAGCCTCCTTTACCATTCGTACCCCCTCTACCCCGGTTTTGCCGGGCATGTCAATATCCATTAATACCACATCAGGTTTATAAATGCGCACGGCCGAGGCGGCATCGTTGCAGTTATTGTAATCGGCCAATACACTAAAGCCTTCAGTATTATTCAGCAAGAAGACAAGCGATTCTCTCAACCTATCGTTGTCTTCAAATAATACCAGGCTAATGGAGTTCATCTGTCTAAATTAATTAAATAATTTATGCTTCAACTCACCCAAATGAGTGAGTTAAATTATATAGCAATATGAATGTGTGTTCCTGCTTTATTTGTTTCAATATTGATAGTGCCTTTCCACCGGGCAACGCGATTATTTAAATTTTTAAGACCATTACGATGAGTTTGTAAGCTTTTATCAAATCCTTTACCATTATCGGATATAGACATTATTAATTGTTGCTTATTAAACCTCATGTTAATTTCAACCTCTGTGGCCCCGGCGTGTTTATGTATATTATTCAATATCTCTTTATAAATCAAAAAAACATCCCTTCGCTTTTCCATTTTCAAAGCATTGGTGCCGGCTTGTTCCTCTAATTTTATAGTGTAAAGGATGCCGCTATTTTCAAAAACCTCTGCTGCATAGCGACGCATCCGGCTAAACGTTTCTCCCCAGTTGTCGTTGTGCGTGTTTATACTCCATATAATATCATCAAGCGACTGGCTGGAAGTTTGCACCTCTTCGGATATACGATCTAAAAACTTATTCGCTTGCGATGGATTTTCGAGGCTCTTTTTTGAAAGTTCAGATAATATATTAATGTTAGATAAAGTAGAGCCTATATCATCATGCAAATCGGTAGCAATACGCTGTCGAATTTGGAGCAATTTAAACAACTGGGCAATACGGTAACGGTACAAACCATAAACAACTCCCATGAATAGTAGTATTGCAAGTATAATAAACCAGGTTTTTTTATAAACAGGTCCACTTATTTTAAGTATGATATTTGAGATGGCGGCATGGCCTACATTATCCTTTTTTACATATTTAATCAGGAAGTTGTATTGGCCCGCGGGGACATTGGTATATGAAACATAATTACGCTGGCCCGCGTCTATCCAGGCCTTATCATACCCCTCCAATTTATAATAATAATGAAACTGTAGCGGAGAGAAAAAATCAAGCGCCGCGAAATTAAAGGCAACAGAATGATTTTGGTATGAGAGATTAACTGTTTTTTTAAATGGTGCTGCGGTTTCATTTTCCACGGGTTCATTATCCACCAATATTTTAGTAAAAACTACAGAGACGTTTTTATTTTCATTCCTGAACTTTGAAGGATCAAACAGGTTAAGCCCGTTAATGCCGCCAAAAAGCAACATGCCGTTACTGCTTTTATAGTACGCGCCGGTATTAAATTCATTGCTTTGTAAACCCTGTACCGATGTATAATTGGTAAATTGCGACGGAATGGGTTTGCCATTAATAATTGCAGGGTTAAATCTGCTCAGCCCCTTATTGGTGCTTACCCATAAATCGCCTATGTCATCGGGTAAAATTCCATAAATGGTATTGTTGGGTAAGCCCTCAGCGGCTGTCAGATGCCTGATTGTTCCGTTTGTTATATTATAAGTTATTATGCCCGCCCCACCTGTACCAATCCACAATAAAGGTTTTTGATAATAAAGGCTTTTGATATTGGTTTGGGCGCTAAAATAGGTATTTAGCTTTTTTGACTGCGGCATATCAAAAGTTTTGGTGATTGTATTAAAAAACCCGATGCCTGTTTTTTCAAAACCTATACCCAATGTAGTGTCATTTATGCCAATAATGGTTCGTATGGCATCCGTATTATCACCGGGCACATAGTTGCCAACCAAACCCTTTTGTTTATCTAACAGGCATAGCCCGGCGTTGCCTGTGCCTACCCACACATTGTCATTAGCGGCAGGGTACATACACCAGATTGTTGCATCGGGGATGTTTAGGTTGGCTGATGCTTCCGGATGGTACCATTTAATTGTTTTGCCTTTTACCGGATCAAAAAGTAACAAACCATTATCCTGCGTACCTATCCACAATAAATTTTGCTGATCATTATAAAGCGAAACTATCCTATCCGGATTGTAAATGTCTTTTTTATAAGATGTAAAATGCCAGGTTTTAAATATTCCTTCCCGATAGTTAATTTCGGTTAAACCATTATTGGTTGTACCGGCCCAGATATTTGCGTTCTTATCTGTTGTAACAGACCTCACCAGTGCTACATCTACGTTTTGCGGCACAGTTTGATTATTAAATAATATAAAATTACTCCGGCTTTCATTATAATAGCTCACGCCTCCCCCATCGGTACCAATCCAGATACCTTTGTTGGCGTCCTGTTTAATAGAAAGCACATCGTTAAAAGGTAACGAGGACAAGTTTCTTTTATCATTAACTAATTGTTTTATAATTGCTGCCTTATTATCAACAATAAACAATCCGTCGCCGTAAGTGCCAAACCAAACTTTACCGCTATAATCGGCCAACATTGCCTCAATAACCAGGCTTGGTGATAGCTGCCCTTTACCATAACCATTGAATTGCTTAAAACAATTTTCATTCTTTCTTTTAAGAAACAAACCATTGCCCCAACTACCCAGCCACATATTACCTGCCTTATCTTGGGTAATGCAGCTATAAAGAATTGTTTTGTCTGGCTTCTCCGTTTTACACTCAAAAGGCTTGAGCTCGTCATTTTCAAGATAGTTTAAGGTAGTTCCCAATATCCATAATCGCTTGTTATAATCTCTGTATAAAGCATTTATGGCGGGGTGGTATTTATTGGTTGGTACGTTAAATTCCCTGGCTATTTTACCGGTGTTGTTATCGTATAAAATAAGTTTACCGCTTGCCGTACCTAACCACAATTTTCCGTAATCGTCAGTCAGCATACAGGTTAAAACCTGCTTCACTTTGCCCGATATGATATTAACCGGTATAAAAATACCATCGATGAGATTAAGCTTTTCTAAATTCCCGCCCTTGGAGATAACCCATAAAAAATGGCCATCTGCCGGTATAATCTTCCCTAATTTGTTATTGAAGCCCGAGGTAATATCGTCGAATTTTTTGTCGGCAATCAAAAAGTCTATACCATCATAACGGTTTAAACCGTCCTGTGTAGCTAACCAGGCAAATCCTTTTGAATCAAAAGCAATATCAACAACGCTACTTTGTGATAGGCCCTGATTTATGCCCGCATTATTGAAAAACACATTAGTATATTGCGCAGAGGCAAACAGGCAACAAAATAAAAGAGCTATAGTTAAAAAAGCATTCTGAATTTTGTTCACGAGATATGTTACCCTCTTATTGTAATATCACTAAATATAGCTTCAGCGCAGTTAAAGATAAATCTTTATAAGTTAAATAATATAAATCTTTCACCGTTCATGATGTTAATGCCCAAGTGTTTTAACATTTAAAATAGCCCCTGATAGATTGGGGGAACTAACCGTCAATTTAATATCGCCTGAATTATGAGTGCTTTTAATTATAATTAACGCGCGTCCGTGCCAGGCTTTATGTGTATTTCCAACATACGAGTCCGTATCTTTCATATCCGCATTGGCAACTCCTGCAATTGTTCCGGGGCCCTCAACTTTAAAGTGCAGACGGTTTGCAGCATTAGGCTGAAGTACACCATTTTGGTCTGTTATCTCTATGGTAACGTAAGACAAGTCCTGTCCGTTAGCGATTATCTCGTTCCGATCAGCAGTTAGTTTGATTTTTGCAGGATCGCCGGAAGTTTGTAAAACGGTTGATTCAACTTCTTTATCGTTCTCCACACCTACTGCTTTAAGCTGGCCAGCCGCATAAGGCACTGTAAATTCAGCTTTATGTTCCTGTTCGTCGGTCGTTGGTTTTTCTCCAATGAGCTTGTTGTTGAGGTACAAGCGTACCTTAGGGTATTTTGAATAAACTTCTACCTTAATCGCCTTTCCCAAATACGCCGGCCAGGTCCAGCTTTCCCAGGTCGGCCATACAGACCACCAGGTTGTTTTAATCTCCAGGGGATCAGGCTCAGGTTCACGAACAGCCATGTAGAGCTTTTCGGTATTATTGTATAACAGGTTACGGTAGTGCGAAATCGGCTTTCTCCATCCAATCAGATCAATATCGCCACAATAGGCACCGTGCCAGGGGAAAAAATCATGTTCCCAGTGTTCACCAGGTACATCGCCCGAATAATACCAGCGACCTATCCCCGATTCTCCAAGATAATCCATAGCTGTCCAAACAAAATCCCCAAGCACATAATTGTTGCTTTTTACCAGTTTCCAGTTTGCAAAAGCATCCCTGGGGTACGACTCCGTTTGAACGATCATTCGTGAAGGCACCCGCTTATGATCAGCAGACGCACTCCATAAATGATAATTATAACCACCTACATCATGCGCAGCCATAAGGGAATCAAGCGTTGCCCAATCTTTACCATTATCCACAATAGCGGATGTAACCGGACGGACGGTATCTATTTTTTTTATAGCATCTGCAAGCATTGTGGCTGTTTTTACAGCGTCCGGGCTGCCCCTCTCTACTATTTCGTTACCAATGCTCCACATTACAATTGAAGGGTGATTACGATCCCGTAAAACCATCGCGTCTAAGTCGCGTTTCCACCACCGGGCGAAATATTGAGCATAGTCCTGTTTGTTTTTGCCTGTTCTCCAACAATCAAACGATTCATCAACAACCAATAGGCCTAACCTGTCGCAAGCATTTAAAAAAGCCTCGGAAGGAGGATTATGAGAAGTTCTTACCGCGTTAAAGCCTGCTTCTTTGAACAACTCTACCTTACGCTCCTCTGCACGGTCAAAAGCGGCAGCCCCCAGGCAACCATTATCATGGTGTACACATCCGCCATTGAGTTTTACTGTTTTACCATTAAGCTGAAATCCATTTTCAGGTGTAAATTTTATGGAACGTATACCAAAACTCGTTTCCGTTCTGTCAATTACATTTTTATTTAGGATAATACTTATTTGTGCATCGTATAAACGGGGTGTTTCGGGCGTCCATCGCTGCGGGTTTGACACAATGATAGTTTGGGCAACTTCTTTCTCGCTATTTGCAGCCAGTTCAACCTTTACCTGGTTATTTCCTGCATTTTTAGAATTTGCATCTTTTAACCAGGTGCTAAGAGCAATACTTTGAGGCAAATCACTTTCGTTTTTTACCAATGTTTTAATTTGAACAGTTGCTTTTTTGGGAGACACATCAGGGGTTGTAATGGCGACTCCCCAATTGGCTATATGTACAGCATCGGTAACATTCATCCAAACGTGGCGATAAATGCCGGAACCACTGTACCACCTGCTGTTCACTTGTTGCGAATTGTCTACCCGCACCGCTATCACATTTTCATTATTAAAATCCCAAAAAGGCGAAAGGTCATAACTAAAGGATGAATAGCCATAAGGGTAAGTGCCAAGTGATTTTCCATTAATAAAAACTTCAGAATTCATATAAACCCCTTCAAAATAAATGGAAACTTTTTTGCCTTTCCATTCATGGGGGGCTTTGAAGGTTTTCCGGTACCAGCCAATACCTGCCGGAAAATATCCCCCCGCCCCTCCGGTTGGGTTTTTAGGACTTATTTTGCCTTCGATACTCCAATCGTGCGGTAAATCAAGGCTCTGCCAACTCATATCATTAAAATCCTTTGATTTTGCCGATGCCGTGTCTCCCTGAAAAAACTTCCAGTTATAATCAAATAGTTGTTTCCGTTCAATTTTAACGGAATTTTGAGCCTGGCACGCGATGTTGGTTGCCAAAAACAGCAAGGCTGTAAGCATTGCTTTAACATGATAGGTGGTACTGTAAGTTTTATGCAACTTCATAGTGATTTTTTGATTCTTTGAAGAAATAATATTTTAACCTTATTGAACTTTAATAACAACTTCGGCTCCTTTAAGGGTTTCGGATTGAGCTTTTAACCGGATTTCCCCTGCCTGTTTATTGGATTGAACCAGCACCAGGCAATATCCGTTGAACGCCATCCGCTGGCTGGCCTTATCAGGCTCATGGCTGCTGGGATTACCGTTGCCCGTGCCAATGATCACTCCCGGGCCTTCAATTGAAAACTTCACCTGGTTAGCCGCTGTAGGGACCACCCTCCCTTTGGCATCTTTAAGTGCCACCTGGATAACGGCCACATCGGTACCGTCAGCTTTAAGTAAGCGGCAATCGCTCTTCAGTGCCAACTGTGCCGGGGCCGTTGTTGTTTCAACAACGTCTTTGGTTACCAATTTCCCGTTTTTATATCCCCTGGCTTCCAGTTTACCGGGTTTATATATAAGGTTCCAGATCAGTTTGGTATAGGGAATCGCTTTTTGCCTGCCTATGCTTTTGCCATTGAGCCATAACTCTACTTCGTCGCAGTTGGTGTAACAATGCACCTTTATGCTGTCTCCATCTTTGCCGGGCCAGTTCCAATGGGGGAAAATATGAACAACCGGTTCGTTTGTCCAGGCCGCTTTGTACGCGTAGTACCCGTCTTTAGGGAAGCCGCATATATCCATAAACCCGAAATGAGATGTAACGCATGGCCATTGGTATGGCGTAGGCTCACCGCGATAGTCAAAACCTGTCCATACAAACAAGCCTCCCAGGTACGGATATTTAACAATATCCGCCCAGTCTTCGCCTGGTAATGGCCCCCAGTTGGGTTGCCATAGCCCGAGGTTTGAGACGTAACCCTTTCCCCAATCGTTCTGATACTCGCCACGGGTTGAAATAAAACTTGTGGCTTCTGTACAAAACTCAATTCGGTTGGGATATTTTTCATGGTCTTTCACATACGCCAGTCCCTTATCTCCATAGTTATACCCCACAACATCCAGCACATCGCTATAACCACCTTCGTTCCGCCCGTGATTCATGGCGGCAGTCACCGGGCGCGTCGGATCAATTTTATGGGTGATGTCAACCAGTGTTTTTAGTATCCTGGCCCCGGTTACCGTGCCTTGAATCCATTCCTCATTTTCCATACTCCACATAAATATCGATGGGTGGTTGCGATCCCGGTACAACATGGCTTTCAAATCCTTTATCCCTTCTTCAGAGCTGGACAACATGCGGTTTTCGTCCAATACAAGTAACCCCATCCTATCGCACATATCAAGCAGTTCCGGCGTTGGTGGATGATGGGAACAACGATAAGCATTGCTGCCCATTTCCTTGAGCAACTTTAATTTGTATTCGTTTATTTTATCGGGGAGTGCCACACCAATTCCGGCAAAATCCTGGTGGTTACAAGTGCCCTTCACCGGGTAAAGCTTTCCGTTTAGAAACACACCCTTCCTGTTTATTTCGATTGTCCTTACCCCAAAAGTGGTTTCGTAATTATCGACGATTATCCCGTTTTCAGAAACTTCAGTCAGTACCCTATAAAGATTTGGTGTTTCGGGGGTCCAAAGCAAGGGCTTTTGAATACTTCCTTTTTGTGAAAGCTCAGTAGTGCTAAATGGCTCAATTATTTGCGATGAAGTTTTTGTGTCAAGCACCACTCCTTTATTATCTACAATTTTAGAGACGAGTGTGATGTTTTTAACTACGCCATATTCATTTTTAATATTGGTTTTTACGTTTACATCAGCTTGATCAGGCCTGGCTAAAGATGTGGTAACGTAGGTGCCAAACCTATCAACATGAAGCTTGTCGGTTTTATTAAGCCAAACATGCCGGTAAATTCCACATCCTTCGTACCACCAGCCTTCGTATTCGGTAGCGTCAACCTTTACAAGAACAACATTTTTGCCTTCGTTACCATAACGCAAAACATCGGTCAAATCATAATTAGAAGGTGTATAGCCGCTTTGGTGCGTGCCTAAAAGCTGACCATTGACCCAAATGGTACTGTTTCTGAAAATCCCGTCAAATTCTATAGTTATTTTTTTTCCTTTATCGGCTTCCGGTATTTCAAATTCTTTTCTATAAAAGCCTATCCCACCGGGCAGGTATCCGCTTACAGCAGGCGAGCTCCCGATTGATTTATCATTAACAAAAGTCCCCTCTACACACCAATCGTGCGGAAGATTTACTTCCCTCCAGTCTTCGGGTTTAAATGTTGCTGCTTTATCAACATCAGTATAAGCAACAATAGCTTCTTTATTTGTTTCGACTTTGACATTGATATCTGTTAAACCGCCATATCCGGCAGCTTTCACTGCCCGTTTGATAGCGATATCGCCTTTGTGGAACTGCCAGTTGAAGTCAAAATTATCTCTTGTCCTTTCAGACCCGGCATTTAACCTGTCCTGTGCTGTTACATTTAAAGCTAATAAAACTGCAAATAAGAGCGCTATTCCCCGCAGTAGCATATTAAATAATTGATTATTAATTTGATTAGGTGTATTCTTCATCTTTTAAATGGATAACCGGCTCCTCAAATGCCGGATAATAACATTAGGGCTGGCTTGTAATCACATCAACTTCGGCATATCCTGTATTATCGTTGCCTTCGGTATTTTTCAATGCCCTCAATTTAATATAGCGTGCTTTTACCGCCGCAAAGTTTTTAATTTGTATCAGCGGATTGTTTTTGATATTGGAGAACTCCCCTTCATCAACCAGTTTCCATTCTTTATTGTCGGCAGATACGTAAAATTGATAGGTTGTAATAATACCGGGGCCCCATAAACCAGGGTCGGGCAAATACCTGAAACCAGACAGGCTTTCTTCTTTTCCCAGGTCGATCACCAAATCAACCGGCATTTTTGCATCCTTGCCCTGGTGCCATACTGTAGCAGGATCTCCATCTAAAACTGCGTTAGCCTTTTCATCGCTGATTCCTAAAATTCTCCAATCCTTGCGGGGCAAGTCAAATTTCTCCTCAACTTCGGGGCTGCTTTTGCCCGTGGTTGGGTCGCCGGCAATTGCCTTCACGTCCAATTTTCCATCTGTTTGAAACGGCCCGGTATATTTTTTTGAAGTCGTGGTGGGTGCACTTCCATCTAATGTGTAGTAAACTACTGATTCTTTGTCTGCCGGGTTTACAATTATTTTACCGGACTGGTCCCTGATGATAGAGGGCGCAGTCAAAATTTGCGGCGCATCATAAACACCGATATTGGAAATAACAATACAACTTTTTGAATCCGTAATATTTAATCGAACCTTTGTTGCCCTCACACTCGGGAAAATAAGGATGCGCTTGTACCCAATCGTTGTCGCGTTGGCTACTTCTTTCCAGCTACCATCAACAAGGGCTTCAACAGTGAATGCCTTCACCCTTTGCCCCAACGGGATGTACTCCTGCACCAGGAAACGATTGAATGTAGTTGGCTTGCCCAAATCTATAGTCAGCGAAGCCGTTTTTACATCATCATCCGTAGCCCAATAAGTGTCGTTATCACTATCAACAGCTTTGCCGGCACCGAAATCTTTATTGTTGCCACGAACATTGGATGCAGCTGTTTTCTTTATTTTAGCCAGGTCTACCGCAAAGGCTTCCTTAACCGCTTTGCCAAATTCCAGGGCTGCTTTTTCGTCCCTTTCGTTGATCAAGCCATTGGGCATGATAGGGAAGTTAAGCAGGAAAGTAGCATTACGGCCAATAGAGTGATAATAGGTATCCATCAGTTGAGGCAACGTTTTTACCTTAGTGTCTTCAGCGGGGTGATAAAACCACTCCGGCCTGATAGAGGTATTTACTTCAGCAGCCACCCATGCGTTACCGTTCTCCAAACCGTAATGCAGCATATTGTAGGGCACATCACCGGTCGCATTAAGCAAGCTCCAATTGGTTTCACCAACATAACCGGCTTCTGTTCCCACCCAACGAAGATCGCCCCTGTCGCCACCGTCGTTCCAGATTACGCAATTTGGCTGCAGTTTATGAATAAGGGCATAGGTATTCTTCCAATCGTAATAGGTTGTCCGGTCAATAGTACGGGTTTCATTTGCACCGCCGTAATAACCCGACCCGCCATTAGCGCCATCAAACCACACTTCGAAAATGGGCCCATAATTAGTCAGCAGTTCAGTAAGCTGATTCCTGAAATAAGTAATGTATTCGGGTTTGCCATAATCCGGGTCGTTTCTGTCCCAGGGCGATAAATAAATGCCCAGTTTCAAACCGTATTCTTTACAGGCGTCGGCCATTTCCCTCACTACATCGCCTTTGCCATTTTTCCATGGCGAATTTTTAACAGAATACGCTGTATATTTTGAAGGCCAAAGGCAAAAGCCGCAGTGATGCTTCGCGGTAATGATAATTCCTTTCATACCTGCTTCCTTGCATGTACGTGCCCATTGGCGGCAATCCAGATCTTTGGGATTAAACAAATTCACATCTTCGTTACCAAATCCCCAGGATTGATCGGTATAGGTATTCAATGAAAAGTGCACAAACGCATAGGATTCCATTTGTTGCACACGCAGTTGATTACTGGTTGGGACCGGACCAAATGGTTTGGGCGCACTGGTTTGAGCACAGCAAAACACTGCCGGCCATAATGAAAACACAATTCCCAAGAAAAAATTTCTATTCATAAATTCATATTTATTACATCTTTACTTCGATCTTTTGCTTCAATTGATGTTGGTTGCGGAAGATCACTATTTCGGTATTTTTCCCGACCGCGCCCCGGGCTTCCAGCAGATCTTTAAGGTTATTAACCAGCCTGCGATTAAAAGCAATTATTACATCATTGGCCTGGAGAAATCCCGAAGCTGCCGCCCCATGTGCAACTGAAAGCACCAACACACCTCTGATCTGGTCCATGCCGGTTGCAGATTGCTCGCCGGCTGTGCTCAGGTTTTTAACCCTGGCCCCCATGAAATCTATCGTATCATCTTTGCTTAAATTATTAGTGACAACGACTGCCGGGAAGATTGGCTTTTTGGCAATGGCTTTCAGCCGCGCGGAAACAACACCGAAATTATCCATCGCGAAGTTTTTGAAACCGATAGACAACGCAGCTGCACCCTCTCTCACGCGAAAATCCCCTTTTTCAGGATTTTCAAAGGTTAGTGGGCCCTGCACCGAATGACTATCGGTTCCGCGCAAACGGGCTTCAGCCATTGAAACGGAATCAGGAAAAGCGTTATAGTCAACTTCTTTTCCCCAAGAGGAAATACCGATAGGCAGGTATGCTGCCCCGACGATATTACAACGAAATATATCCTGGCTGTTTTTAAACCACACATGCGGGTGAAAAGTACTATTAACCATGATGTTATTTTCAACAACACGGGTTACGCCCTCGCGCAACTTAATCCCCCCGTTTAAGCACAGGTTATTGTAAATCTGATAATTACTTGATCCATCGTCGAGGTCAATATCCCAGCCATGGTCGCAGCGGAGCCTGTTGTTACGAATGATAATCGGTTTCACCACATCAAGGAGTGCTATCGCAGGGTTTTCGGCAACAATGGAATCAAGCTTTTTCTTATCGGCCTGCCAGTAACGGTCTCGCCCCCAGGAATTAAATGAGCCATGATCTCCGGTTTCCTTAACGGTATTAAACACATCGTTAAATTCAATGATATGCCCTCCCCAGGTTCCTTCACTTACGTTTATACCTGCACGGGGCACATCGTAAATGGTATTGTGGCTCACCGTGATGTCCTGGCACATAGATAGCTCCACACCTGTTGATTGCTTTTCTACGAAACCCAGATTAAACATCAGGTTATTATAAACTTTACAGTCCTTTGGGTAGTTGTTTGTTTTGGGACCGGGCGTACGGTCAATTTCTGCAGGTGGTATGTACTCGTTATATTCAAAGCTGGGCGAACGTACCGCAGCCGGGTCGCCGACAAAACAAATGCCGCTTGCCCCGATTTCGGAGATCTGGCACCCGGCCACTTCACAGCCGCGGTTAAATTTGCTAAAAAAGACCGCATTGCCACCCAAATCATGCAGCACACAATTTTCGAGACGGCAACGTGCCGCACCTTCGTAAAATACTGCCGCTCCCCGGTAAATCGTCCAGTCGCTGCGCAGCAACGGCTCCTTGTTTTGCATAAAAGTGCGTACCGTTTCTGTTAATGTAAGGCCGGAGATAGTAATATTTTTAACCGGCTTTTCTTCCGTCCCCCTGAACTCAAATAAATGGGCAACCTGGGGCGTTTCAAACTTTGCAGTTTTTAAATCAAGGCCTTTAGGCGGTAAATAATATAAGATTTTCGTTTTCTTGTTATAATACCATTCGTTGACCGTATCAAGCTCTTCAAAAACATTCTCTGTATACCGATATTTTTCATGCATGCCCGAACGCCGGTTATTTTGCCAGCCCCCTTCTAACATAGGCTGACCGCTGGTGTCTTTCCCTGTAATGATATAGTGAAAATCACCCCACTTGGCACTGTGCAATGCATGTACGTACCCTCCCGCGGGCGACTGCCACCTTGCAGCCCGTTCTTTGCTGATTGCATCGGCTGCTGTACCACCGAGAAATTGTGCCGACGGATCATAGTTGGGGTAACGGGCCATCCGCTGTAATTTTCCGTTCACAAACAGTTCATCGAAAACAAGGTCATGACCAATCTTAGCCTGCCAGATACCATTTTTATATACCGTCCAGTTCAAACCGCCTAATATAGCGCCGCCGCTTATGGTAACCTTCTGATGGTCAACATTCGTCAAAGTAAGTGGCTCATTATCCTTCCTTGAATCGGCAGAACTGAACACAACGGGATTACTCAAATAATAGGTACCGGCATAAAGCCTGATGAAAACAGTGCCCGAAATTTTCCGCGCCCTGGTCAATGCACCGCTTATAGAAGCAAATGGGGCTCTTTGGGTACCCGGATTGCTATCATTACCGCTGAGGGAAACATATAAATTAGTTTGTGCGCTGCTGCCGGCCGGCCATAGGAAAACAGCAAGCAATAGTGACGTTACGATTAAGTTCTTAACTTTCTGCATTTAATATTATAAGGATTAAACCTACTTTATTTCTATAAACTCCGGCTCGTATGGCGCAACAGTAAAATTGCCATCATAGCTTTTATCAAAAAGAATACTCTCCGATTTTCCATTCATTGGGATTTCTTTTGGTTCTCCCGTCACGTTCAGGTATAAAAAATGATTCTTGTCAATTTGCCTGGCCATAACACCAGCTGGTACCTGTGGCCCCTTTTTAATACCCAGTTCATCTATCAGTTTATCAAGCAACGGGCCCAATACCTCGCCACTTGCCGGCAAGCCGACATAAATTGCCTTGCCTTTGCCGTACTTGTTGGCCGTAATAATTGGATAATCTTTATCTAAACTGGTTATGCTTCCGAGAATTTCAGCACCTTTGGATTCAATAACATCATATCGGCTTGATTCTGTTCCGATAGTTTTCCCCATGTAATTTAGTTCAATTTTTTTGCCTCTTAACGAAGCGCGGGATATCTCATTCATCTGCTCTGTTTCTTCATAACCAGCTACCCGTATCCCAAACACATCGCTTAAACGCCCGGGATGGGTGGATGCAAATACTTTCCCGGTTTCGTCAACCACGCCAGAATTACTTGTCATCACAACAGTGCCGCCATTTTTTACAAAATCCCGGATTTTATTGGCAGTGGTTTCATCCATTACAGTTACACCGGGCACAAAAAGTAATTTATACTTTAAGGAGCTTTTGCTGATCTCCAAAATGCGGGAATCCATATTGCGGTAATGAAACAAATTCCAGCAGCTCTGTAATTGTTGGTCCTGCGCCTCGGGGAAAGAACTGCTGGCTATTTGACTTGGGAATGAGAATGCCAGGCCAACTTCCGGGCTGGCCTTGTAAGGAAAATATTTTTCGATCTTTTTAAACTCTGTTGCTATCTTTTTGTATTCTTCATATTTACGGTTCGGGGTTCCGTCCCAATCAAGCATCCCTTCCAGGTATTGTTCTTCGCCCGACCACATACTTTGCCAGGTCCAGCCGCAAACCATTTGATTACCGTACATCAGCGTGGCGTAGGCCGATTTTCTGATCGAATTGGGAACCGCCGTCATTGTTGTAAATTCACTGCACCAGAAAGGGTTAGTGCTTTCAAACTGATTGCGGGAAATTACAAAGTTAGCGTTCATGACACCCCAATTGGTGGTCAGTGAGTTTCCGGGATAGTAGCCGCAACCTTCGCGGGCCATTTTTCCGGAATACGCAATTTCAGAATAGTCAAAATATCTCATCCAACTGAAGTACCAGGCATTGGTGTTAGTAAGTACACCAGGGGCATTTGTATTTACCCTGTCAAGTACTTTGAATAATATCTGGTTAACTTCGTCTGATATAAAGCGCCTGAAATCTAATATTTTCTCCGGGGCACCGTTTTTTTCGCCGGCTACAGGTAGTCCAACTTCATCAAAGTCGTTAATCCTTCTTGACCAACGTTGCGTAGCCCAGGCTGTGTTAAAATTATCAATGGTAGCATATTTCTTCATTAACCAAACAACAAACCTTTTTCTTACCGTTTCTGAGTATGAAATGGGGCCATCACCAGGTTCATTATCAACGCCAAAAGCTAACAGCGCCGGGTGTTTAGCATAATGTTTTGTAAGTGTATCCGCATAGCGTACAGCATATTTTTGATACATCGGATCGCCTACATCATCCATGTAGCGATGGTTGGGATATTGTGCAACCCCGCCCGGACTGGTAACGTCAATTGAAGGATATTTATGATGTAACCAAACAGGTGCCGGGCGAATAGCGATATCAAGAATCACCTTAATTCCTGCTTTATTCATCATATCCATCACAAAATCAAACCATTTAAAATCAAACCTACCTTCAGAAGGTTCGTAACTATCCCAGGCCAGGTGGCCCATCCTAACCACCTTGAACCCGGCAGCTTTCATCAACCCGATGTCTTTTTTTATTTTTTCCTGATCTTTATCATCATGTGGATGATAATTGGTGCCAACGTATAATTCCTGAGCTTTAACCGACAAAACGACAAGCAGGAGCGTTGAAATTATCAAAAGCTGTTTGAGTTGTATTTTCATTTATTTAACTGATATTTTTACTTTTTTTGAAAAATTACGTGGTGAATTACCTCACTGCAGCATAACTTCCTTTGTTATTTGTTTAGCAGGGCTTAGCAAATCCATACAGAAAAAAGCATGGCGGTAGATAATTGGTTCTCCGCTTCATTCATGGTAAGGAATTAATAATGGGTGAATCAAACTTACCTTAAAGAATGCCCTAATGTTTTATTTAAAGGGACTTTTTTTTATACAAAACCGACATTTGTTTATTAATTGGAAGTTGTTTTTGAGTATGACAGTATCCAGGTTGATGTTTATTTAACGGATATTTTTAGTGTTTTTGAAATATTGCGTGATGAATTGCCTAATTGAAGAACAAATTCGCCGGCTTCAACTTTCCATGATTTCTTTGTTTCGTCATAAAAAGCCAAATCGCCAACCTTTACATCCAGTTCAACAGTTTTCGTTTCGCCTGGTTGCAGAAACACTTTTTGGAAAGCCTTTAATTCCTTTTCAGGACGCAAAACCGAACTGACAGGATCGCTTACATATAATTGTACAACCTCGGCACCGTAACGGGCACCTGTATTTTTAACCATTAACTTTGCATGGATAATATCATTCTTTTCATAGATCTTCTTGTCTGTCGAAAAATTATTGAGCGCAAAACCGGTGTAAGAGAGCCCATATCCAAAAGGAAACTGGGGCTGGATTTTCTTAGTATCAAACCAGCGATATCCCACCAGCACATCCTCCTCGTAGTTTACTTTCAAATCTTTTCCGGGAAAATTGCCCAAAGCATGGGCGGGCGACTGGTCAAGCGCCACCGGTATTGTAAAAGGTAATTTGCCGGATGGATTCACCTTGCCGCTTAATATATCTGCCACCGCGTTACCAGCCTCCATGCCGCCATACCACGACCATAAAATAGCAGGTACCCGGTTAACAATGCCCGCTAACTTTACAGGAGAACCGGCAACTATTACTACAACGGTATTAGGATTTGCTTTTGCCACTTCCTGCATCAAAACTTCCTGTCCATAAGGCAGGTCCATGTTTTGTTTGTCAAAAGATTCCGTATCAAAATCATGGTTTAGCCCTCCGAAAATGATAACAACGTCTGATTCCCGGGCAACTTTTACCGCCTCGTTGATCAGTTTCCAATCAACATTATCTGAATTTCCCTGGCCCCTGTTGCTACCTTCTTTGAACGTAGATTGTTTTTCATATCCCTGGGCAAAATTTATTTTTACGCTGGCACCAAACTTTTGCTTAATGGCCTGCAAGGGAGTTATTTCATATAACGCTTTTATTTCTGAACTAAGGCCCGCCCCGCAATGTTTCCTGGTAGCATTGTCACCAATAACGGCAATCGATTGTATTTTGTTGAAATTGACAGGAAGAATGTTGCCTTTGTTTTGAAGTAATACCGCGGCTTCGGCAGCAGAATTGTAAGCTGCCTTTTGATGCCCCGATATGTTCATTTTTCCCTTTTCGCGATGGTCTTCATCAAACATCTTTGTTTTGAACATTACACGCAGCACATCCGCTACTTTTTCATCAACTACTGATACAGGCACTTTTCCTTCTTCTACTGCTTTTATCAACGGATTGGCAAAATACCATTCGTTGTAATCTTTTATATCGGTGCCCATTTCCAGGTCGAGTCCGCTTAACGCGGCCTTTACCGTACTATGTGCCGCGGCCCAATCGGTCATTAAAACGCCTTTAAATCCAAATTCATTTCGAAGGATTTGCCTGTTCAAATATTCGTTTTCCGAGCACCAGTCGCCCCGGAACTTATTATAAGCAGCCATAACGGTATAGGCGCCACCCTCAGTTACTGCAGCTTTAAAACCGGGCAAATAAATTTCACGAAAAGCCCTTTCGCTTACTTGTACATCAACAGAATCGCGATGCGTTTCCTGGTTGTTGGCTACCCAGTGCTTTACACTCACCGCAACATCTTTAGACTGCAGGGCTTTGATGTAAGCAACGGCCATCCTCGAAATAAGAAATGGATCTTCGCTCATGTATTCGAAGTTACGGCCGCCAAGTGGCGAACGGATAATGTTGATACCAGGCCCCAACAGCACATCCTTTTTCCGAAAACGGGCTTCTTCGCCTAATACCAGCCCCTGTTTTGAGGCCAGTTCAGGATTCCAGGTTGCAGCCAGGGCTGTTCCCGGAGGAAAGCAGGTTGCCGAATCAGTAGTCCAGCCAGCATAAGCCCAGTCGTGCCTGTTAATTTCTGCACGCACACCATGCGGACCATCACTCAGCGCCAATTCAGGGATTCCCAACCTCTTTATCCCCGAAACATAAAACTTAGAATTGGCGTGCAAAAGGCTCACTTTTTCATGCAAAGTCATCTGACTGATCAGGGCCCGGATTTTTTCTTCTTGTTTACTATTAATCAAACTTTGCTGTGCATTTGCCGCTCCTGCTGCCAGCAGCATAAAGAAAAATGCAGAGCAGCATGTTTTTACCACTATTTTTAGTCTCAATATCAATACATTCATTGGTTAACTTTTAATCAGGTTTATCAGGATAACATCATTTTCCCGGATATCAAATTCGCGGGAGTACACCGTATTGGGTTTTATTACGATTTCCTGTTTTGCGACAGGGGAGCCATTTTCTTCTTTTAACTTTTCAACCTGCTGCCTGTTTAGCTGATTTGGCCTGCCCATATCCACATAGCCTGTATAGGCATCGTTCACCCTATACCCTACTTTATAAATTTCCATCGTGTATTTTCCAGCAGGCACATGTGATAGGTTTATTTTTACTTTGCCTTTTGGTTTGGCGGGCAAATCCTTGATATAGTAAGATTGATTGTTGACAGAATCCGGCAACGTATAGGTATAGTCCCACAATAATGCCTGGATATCCCCTTTATCATTTTTGCAAACCCATGAACGTTCGTCGGTATTGGCTAACGCTGTTTCTCCAAGTTTATTCATAAATTGATAAGAATAAAAAGCCGGTTTGTTTATGCCTTGGGTATTCAGTAAACCAAAACCTCCGTGAAAAGGCGTAAAACGTGGACCTGGTTCTTCAAAAACATCAGTAAAAACCCAGTATGACATAGAGCTGGCTGCGTTGCCAACCTGTTTTATTTTTTCCAATATATAGGCTGCTTCATGATAACTGTCGTGCACAGGATCTGCCGGTGTGTAGGATGAACTCCATTCTGTATAATGTAGTTCCAGACCGGGTTTTGCTGATTGAGAGATTTGTTTGCGAGAATTTAATACATCACCACTTACTGCCAGCGAATCTTTACTTAATACTGTGCCCGAATTGCCATACTCATCCAGGAAGCCCTGTTTTACACCGTAAGAATGTGTACTGACGAAGTCAATCGGCACGTTGTTTTTGCTGCAATGATTTATCATTTCAGGAACCCACGCGGCGCCTGCAGTGCCTGGACCACCTACTTTATAGTCGGGGTTTACGCTTTTAATCGCTTTTGCTGAATAATCATACAATTTAAAATAATCGTCTTGTGTCCCCGTCCAGAATCCGGGAGATAAGTTCGGCTCGTTCCATACTTCAAAATACCAGGACTTTACTTCCCCGGCACCATACCGTTCTGTAAAGTGCTGAACAAGGTTGGTTATGAGCGCCTGCCATTTGTTATAATCTTTTGGCGGGGTAACATTACCACGCCACCAAAAAATTGTTTGGCTTCCGCTTGCCAGCGCATTGGGCATAAAACCCAGCTCTACAAAAGGCTTCATCCCAATTTTATGCAGAAAATCAAACAAGGCATCTACATACATGTAATTATACTGTGGTTTCCCTTTGGAGTCTTCGGTATAAACAGCCATATCATCGGTGAGTAATCCATGCATGCGGATATACCTAAAACCACATTGTTTTCTTACATATTCCAGTTGTTGTTGCCAGTCGGCACGTAACCCTTCATTTGCCCGACCCGCGCCTACACAGGTGTTAAACATGGTATTAAGCTTACCCGATGTTTTGTTTAAATCAACATTAATCGATCTTTGGCCTTTTACATTTGCCAAAAAAGCGAATTGCGAAACCACCAGTACCCAAATTATTTTTTTCATCTGTTTGTTAATTCCTAATAAAATTATTCTGTCCATACCAGTACTCCCGATGGCTTAAGTATCTTCTCTCCAATTAAAACTTTTGCATTATCCGGCACATTTACCGCGTAATTTTCTGATGAGTAATTTAATGCGGTATAAAAACCATTGCGCCAATAAACAAATACACCGGGAGGGTAATCCTCCGTTGTAGCACCGGCATCTTTATAAATTTGCCTCAATAGATCCTTTTCTAATTTAGAATCATCGGTATCTACACCGATGTAGGTTACTGAGCCTTTTCCTATCCTGTGTTTTACAACAGCAGCCTTTCCTTTATAAAACTGATTATTATAAGTGGCCAGCACGCCTGTAGTATTATCGGGCACAAGCAAATCCGCCCAACTATGCCATGAATAATGGTTTGAATTCATCAGTATATCGCCTTTACCATACGATGACAGCATATCGGTCTGGCTTATATGGGCACCAATCAAGTTTGAAATTGGCATGGCGGTCTCTCCTTCCCAGAAATAGCCCCTGCGATCTTTAGTAGCCGTACGGCACGTAACAACCAGGTTGCCGCCTTTTGCTACATAATCAGTCCATTTTTTTACCAATGCGGAATCTGCCATTTCATAAGCTGGGACGATCAGGAGCTTATACTTTGACAAATCTGCCGTTTCCTGAATGACATCAACGGGGGCACCCAATGCCCTTGCAGTTTTAAGGAACTTTACCGGGTAATCCCAGGTATTCCATTGCCCGGTCTGTTTTTGCCTGTCAATGCTCCAGTAATTTTCCACGTTCCACAGAAGCGCGGTTGACCGTGCGGCCAGCTTTGCCGGCATCTTCGCACCTGGCGTAAATTGCTTCCGTAGTTCTGTTATTTCTTTCATGAACTGCATATAATCTTTACCACCCTGCGAAGGTGTTACGCCATCCGTTTGGATCACACCTGCATGATATTGCTCGGCACCATACAAGATTTGACGAAAACGATACGAACAGGCGATCTTTCCTCCTGCGGCAAAACTGTGGTACAACCATAGCCTAACGGTACCAGGTAAAAGCAGGGGATTGTAGCTTCCCCAGTTAACGGGGCCTGGCTGAATCTCTAAAACCCCGGATATACCGCCTACTGATTTGTAATATTCTGAAGCAAAAAGAACAACATCACTGTTGCCTAAACGAAAACCTGATTCACCAATATTATCACTCCCCCCGTTTGGATAAGCGGTGTAGGCCGCAAAATCCAGTTTCGTGGTACGGTTAGGGTCCGAACCCGTACAAACCGCGGTATAATTGGTAGTTACAAATTGCGACTTTGATATGTAATTACGTAAAGTGCCCGCCTGTAAATCAAGAAATTCGGCCTGGGCATCTGCCGAGTATCTCTTAAAATCAAGTAAGGCATGAGGATTGTTACCCCACCAGCCTACCAGGTTGGTATTCGGTATGATAACCTGGTCAAAGTTATTAAACCACTGGCTCCAAAAAGCAGCCCCCCAGGCCGTATTTAATGCATCAATGGTTTTGTATTTGTTTTTCAGCCACGTTCTGAATGCTTCCTGCGACGAGGGACTATAATCGGAAACAGCACCGGGTTCATTATCTATTTGCCATCCCATCACATTACTATTCTGCCCGTATCGTTTAGCCATTTCCGCTACTATCCTTTGTACATAGCCACGGAATTTCGGATTGACCATTGACTCCAGGCCCCGCGTGCCATTCTCTGCACGGATATAGTGACCGTCCATCACAAAGGTCTCCGGGTAGTTTACCCGCATCCACGTTGGGGTAGTTGCAGATGGCGTACATAGCAACACTTTAAGATGATACTTTGTGCAAAGGCTCACCACCCTGTCAAGCCAGTTAAAATCAAACCGTCCTTCCTGGGGTTCCATTTTAAACCAGGCAAATTCAGCCAGGTGCACAAACTCAAAACCCATTGCGGATATCTTTTTTATATCCCTTTCCCATTGGTTTTCATTCCAATGTTCAGGGTAATAATATATACCAGTAGTTACTAAATCTTTTTCAGGAAAAAACCGATTGGCTTCCTGTGCTTTTAACGCCGTTAAAGGGATTAAGAACCCTAATATAAATATCGTTAGTAATTTTCTCATCTAAAGATTCTAAGCTTTTCTATCGAAGCTGTTATAAGTTGTTTCACAATAGATTCAGTCAGCATTAATCAATAACATCATTCGTTATAGATGCGAGTCACATATCGGCTCTGCTATCCGTAATGCAGCCGGTACCATGTTCTAATCCATGATACCGGCAGCGTTGTGTGTTATTGTTTTTGAATATAATCTGCAGATCTTCTATATAATATTTTAGTTAGCGCCTGCGTTAAGGGCAACAATTGTACGTTGATCTTTCACCGAATAATTTTGCCTGTCCAAAGCACCACCCGTGTCCCAGAAAAATGGCAACATGCCGTTGGCTTTCGCTTGTTTTGTAATATAGGTTAGCCAATAATCCACAGCATCATTGTGTGTTGCCAGGTCTAAAGGAACGTGTTTGCTGTTGTTACGCCTGTAAGCACCATACTCACCCAACAGGACAGGAATTCCCTTATCGGCGAATTTCACCTTCATCTTGTTGAAGGTGGTATTTACGTCATTTTCTTCCCCCCAGGTGGCATTATGTTCGGGCTCTATTGTAGAATGATGTCCTGCTCCCCAGTAATAGAACATTTTGCCCCAGCTTGCGTTGCCGTCCATCAGGCAAAGTTGATAGGGAGAGTAATAATGCACCTCAACCATCATCCTCGCTGCCACCTGGTCCTGGGGAAGAACAGTCATCAAGTCGTTGGTTTTGTCGATATCTGTTGAAGGGCCCTGAACCACTAATACCCTATAACTGTTCCTACCGCCGGTGGACCGCACCGCATCGACGAAGGTTTGATGATAGCTGGCAAGCGCAGCCATCTTTTCCGCATTGTCTGCATTCGGTTCGTTGGCGCTGGCAAACATCAGGTGTTCGTCAAAATCGCGCATAGTAGTTGCAATTTGCTCCCAGAGTGCTTTTTGTTTGGCGTTAACAGACTCTTTTTTATCTGTGGTACAATTATTTTCGAGCCAGCCCTCGTCCCAGTGTATGTTGAGTAAAACATACATATCATTTTTTACACAATAACCTATCACCTCTTTAACCCTGTTGAGCCAATTCGCATCTATGCGTGCTTTGTTTTTATCAGCTAAATGCGTCAAATTCCAGGCGCAGGGCAAGCGGATGGCATTAAATCCCTGCTGTTTTACAAATTTTATATAATCCTCCGTAATGACAGCGCTCCCCCAGCCTGTTTCACCGCCCGGAGCTTCAAAAGTATTGCCGATGTTCCACCCTAACCTGATTTTAGCGGCGAGCTGAACAGCATTACTATGCATTCCTGTTGAGTCGGGGGCCTTTGGCGAGGTGTTATAAGAAGGATAGATGATAGGCCGGGCGGCAACCGCATTTTTTTGCGATACTCCCCCCGTTTGTTGGCCGGCAATAGCGGGGCTCTTTACTGAAAAAAAAGATATGACGGTAATTAGAAAAAATAATGCTTTAAAAGAATGCTTAGCTTTCATTCGGCTCCTGATATTCTATAGGTAAAGTTTTTGTTTTAAATATCGTTCGGATGATAATCCGGTAATAGCCACGCCCGATGAGTGCAAACATCGAACGTGGCTTTACAATATAACTCGGTGTGCTTAATGAAACTTTGCGCCTGAGCCAAATTTATCTACGCCCGCGTTTACGCCAATTTTTACAGCATTCAATGTTGCCGTGTCGCCTACAATTGTGGGCCCTTGCGGAACCCCGTCCTTACCTCGCCTATCAAATATACCTGCCCATAAAAACGGTATTACGCCATTTGCTTTGGCTTGTTGTGCAATATAAGCTGTGAAATGCGTAGCAGACTTTAATGCCAATACCGAATCGGCCGGATATCCTGTTAATTTACCAGCGTGATAATTCGACGCATATTCGCCCATAAACAATGGAATACCCTTATCAGCAAATCTTACTTTCACGGTGTGCATTATAGAATCTACATACGCTTCTTCATTCGCAGACGTGCAATTGCGGTCCAAAAATTTCGGATTTGTGGTATGATAGTTTTTCCCCCAGAAATATAGCTCTTTACCCCAGCTTGCGTCACCAGGTACAGTACCAGGACCTCCTAATATGCAAAACTGCGACGGACTGTAATAGTGGAACTCAAGCATCATTTTATGAGGCGTAGGGTCGATAGGTAATGTTGGCGTTTTATACGCGTTAGTCGGATCAAGATAACTGTTAAGCAAATCTATTGATGTAGAAGGCGACTGAATAACTATAGTACGATAAGTGTTTTTTCCACCTGTGCCGCGCACCGCATTAATAAATGATTGGTGATATCGCATTAAGGTAACCGTTGTTGGTATATCGCTCGCATTAGGTTCATTGGCACTGGCAAACATCAAATGTTCGTCAAAATCGCGCATATAAGTAGCTACCTGTTCCCAAATTGCTTTGTGCTTAGCATTGGCGGAATCCTGTTGAATACCTGTTTCACTGCCGGGATCATAATGGATATTGATTGTCACATACATATTGTCGTTAATGCCATATTGAATTACTTGTTTTATACGGGCAAGCCAGAGCGGGTCTATTTGCATCGTTTTTGTGTTGATAAAGTGTCCATCGTACCTGATAGGTATCCTTACCGCATTTACACCAGTTGATTTTATCAAATCAAACATTTGCTGCGTAATTGGCGGGTTTCCCCACCCGGTTTCGCTCCCAGGGGCTTCCATGGTGTTATAGAAATTCCAACCGTAGGTAATATTTGCAGCTATTTGCGAAGCGGTGCTACCCATGCCGGCTGCATCAGGTGCTTTGGGCGATGTATTATAGGATGGATAAATCTGGGCATCCTGCATTACGGTAATGCGCCTGCTTTGGCCATTAGACGAACTCACATTTAATACCACCGACCGGGTACCGCCCGATGAATTTCCTTTTGCCGTTAAATTAATGACTGCCGCACCGCTACTGCCCGATGTTTGGCTTAAATGCAGCCATCCGATACCGGCAGTATCAACACTCCAGGCCGCATTACTGGTAAATTTCAAGGCGACGGTTCCACCACCATCCGGTATAGTATCTGTTAGGTTAGCAAGCCCAAGTTGTGCTGCCGGCGTTTCATTTTTTTTACAGGAAACGACAGCTAAAATTGCAATAAACACTCCTGCAATCTTATACGCCGCGCCAATTTTCATTATCTTCATATTCGTTTTTATTAAAATTTATCTTTAATTAGTTGAAGCCCCACGGCGTTATGCTGCTGTAGGGCTTAACCTGTTTATTTAATTTTAACAACTCTGAAGTTGTCAAACGCCCCATAAAAGCCCGTTGCTGTGGCCGATGTGCCATAATTGTGTATGTACACAAAACACGATGTATTTCCTGACGGGGTTACCAAATCGGCAAGTTTGGCTATAGATTCCCCTTTGCCCTCGCCAAGTGTAGCATCTGCTTTACGGAACGATGAAAGAGGAATAGTTACCGTTATCCACCTTTTTGTTGAATAAGGTGCCGTGGTATTGGCGTCTTTTTGCCATGGCTCCCACCTGGCTATAGGGCTGCTATCTATCCCGCTTATAATATCAATTGTACCACCATTCCAGGGTTTTGAAACATTTACTTCAAATTTAAATGCCCAATTACTAACCGGGTCGTTAATATTGGCTGTTGGTACCCACTGTGCTCCATTCATACGTATTGCATAACTGGAGTACGTATTTCCTTCAGCGGGTGACAAAACACCAGTTTTCAGTACCATGTATTGAGTTGAATTGCCAGGAAAATCAGGACTACCACTTGTATAGTAGGAACCGCCCCACCATTGCCAGTTAAAATTTCCGCCCCATTCCCAATCCGATATTCTGCCGGTTGCTACATCGTTCACATTATACACGGTGGTTGCCGTGCCAAACTTTGTAGTAACAGATGCTGGTCCGCTTTGCGTTAGCGCAGGCAAAACAAAACGAACAGAATTTCCATCGCTTGACTCTTTAAAAGAAGTAATTGGGGTACTCGCAAAAGATAGTGATTTGATGTTTTTAAGATATGTACCATAAACAAACACGGAATCACCTGTGTTGGCATTTTCGTTAGAAACGCCGGTAATTGTTGGTGTAGCATTTATGGTATCCCTAACAGTACCAGATTTAGTGGTTACTATTATTTGGCTGGTGGGGGTTGCTGCGGGCATTAAAAAACCAAGAGAAGTTCCGTCAGAACTTGAGTTAAACGATGCAATCTTGGTTCCCCCATATATAAACTGTTGCACCAATACTAAATTTGTACCATGCAGATAAACCGAATCACCGGGATTGGCAAAAACATTGGATATAGAACTAATAGTTGGGAACAGAGGGCCCAATTTAAACGGAAACGTTGTTGAACCTCCCGGTGTTTTATAAACCAGGGTATAAAGCTTGGTGGTATCAACTGTGGCGTATTTGATGGTTGGTATTTTCACCACTGCGCTGTTCGGCGCAAATAAAGCAGTGTTAAAAGTTGCAGGAACCCCATCAAAATCAATTTCTGTTGCATTTTGCAAATTACGCCCAACTATAACTACGTATATTCCACCATCTGCATATACAAAACTATTACTCAAATCAACATCGTTTGGTGATGCAGCATAATTTCTTACACCTGTAATTACCGGCGCACCGCTGCCACCGTCGTTGTTTTTCTTACAAGCCGAAACTAAAGCCACCATCGCGAAGAAAAGCGGCAAAAAATATAAGCTTAGGTATGATTTCTTTTTCATAACAATATATTTAAAATGTTTTAATTAATAGTAAGGCACAGGTGGGGCTGCCAATTTCGGATCAGAGGATAATTCGGATGCCGGAATTTGCAGTGTAAATGAGCTGATGGATGCCGGGACCGTAGACGGAGCAGTAGTAGTATCCCTTGTGGCCTTACGCGTTGCAGGATCATAACTAAACGTTTGACGGCTGTAGGTGGCATCCTGATTATTAAGCAACTTCACAGCCGCCATCGGACTGTAAAAAGAATACCTAACAAGGTCTATCCAATATTGTCCTTCAAAAGCAAGTTCAACTCTTCTCTCTTTAAGTATTGTAGGACCGTCCAACAAATTCACGGGGGCCACGCCAGCCCTTGTCCGCACCTTATTAAAATAGGTTAAGGCATTCATATCCGCGGTAACACCATTGTTGCCCAAAATAGCTTCGGCATACACCAGGTATACATCAGCCAACCTGAGTACTGCGTCATGCTCAATGGATGACGTATAAGTCATTGTTGGCGCATTGTTATCCACTTCGTTACCAATAATGTGTTTTTTTAAACCAACGCCTGTTGATTTATAACCACCACCTGCAGCATTCAATTCGGGGTAAAAATCTCCGTTGAGCATAATAGTGGCTTTGCGTCTTATTGTATCGTCGGTCGAGTACATCTTATACAAATCCCAGGTTGGGGCTAAGCCAAACCAGGCACCGTTTTTTTGAGGATTTATAGCGTTGCTTGGTGAAAAGGTTAAATACATGTTACCAGTTTCCCAACTCGTCTGATCTGGCGACCACTGAAATGCAAACAATGCTTCGGGGTTATCGTTGTATTGCGACCTGAAAAGATTATAATAGCCGAGGTGGTTGGGGTCATCCTGGCCAAGAAGCGTTAATCCGCTGTTTTTACACACATTGCCTGCGTATTTTTTTGCACTGTCCAGCAATGCCTGGTTGCGCTGCCCCTCCTGTTTGCTGCCCACACCTGCCATTGTTAAATATGCTTTGGCCAGCATTCCTTGCGCCGACCAGGTGGTTAGCCTGCCTTTGTCATCCTTCAAAGGAAGATATCGCGCGGCATAAGTTAAATCGATGGTGACAAATTTAAATACATCAGCAGTAGTATTACGGTTAAGCATAGGGTTGTTTACTAATTTGGTATTGTCCTCAATAATGGGCACAGCACCCCAATAAACAGCCAGGTGGTAATAAGCTACCGCACGTATAAACTTTGCTTCGGCAATAGCGGCATTTCTGGTTGCCTGCGGGATAGATGTCGACGCTGTTTGCTGTATGGCATTAATAACATTATTGCATTGACCGATCACAATATACAAGCCTGTCCAACCCGAATTTAAAATGCCGTTATTCGCCGTAATTGTACGACTAAAAAGCTGCCCCATATCGTCGTTATAGCCTACATGACCAGTTCCGCTCAATATATCACCCAATTGCAACAAAGCATTGTAGTGCCATTGGCCCCAGGGCGCGCCTCCATACAAACTGGCAGTAGCCAGCCTTAAATCGTTAGGGGTTTTGTAAAAATTAGTAGAGCTAATTTGCGAGTTAGATGGACGGTTCAAGAAATCCTTTTTACATCCGGCAACTACTGCTACGATTAATAAAAAAAATGCGATTTTATTAATTGGTTTCATAAAATATCTTTTTAAAATTGGTAATCATTTTATTTGTTAAAGGTTAGGTTTGCACCAATAGTAAATACGCGTGGCATGGGATAGTTACCGCCATCCACACCGCCCTGAAGGGGATTCCATGTACCAATTTCAGGATCCATCCCTTTATATTTTGTGATTACAAATACGTTGGATACATTAGCATATACACGAACTGAATGCAAGAATATTCTCGACAAAATGCTTTCCGGAAGACGGTAATCTAATGTGATATTTTTACAACGCAGGAATGAAGCATCTTCAATCCACAAATTAGAAGGGCGGTTATTATAGTTGGTGACGTTATCCTGTCTTAAACCTACAACGAATGTATTCGGGTTGGAAATATACACGTTGTTAATATCAGATGACGAACCTTTAGGATCTACCAAAGCATATTTCGCGTAATTTAATACGTCGGTAAAATAGGATGTATTATTTTGTGAACTGGTTTGTGATACAGCCAATTGGTTATAAACTTTATTGCCATAACTACCACTGAAGAAGATATTGAGACCGAAATTTTTGTAGGTAAATGAGTTGCTGAACCCATATTGAAATTTAGGGAGAGGTGAGCCCAGGAAAGTTTGGTCTTTGGTATCGATAATACCATCACCATTCAAGTCTTTAAACATGCGGTCGCCGTACCAGATACCGCCATAAGCAGGAGTAATTGGATAAGGTTTTCCGCTTTGATCAGCAGTGCGGGCATGGTTTTGAAAATCACTCGGCTTTGCAAATATGCCATCATATATGTAGCCGTAAAATTCGCCGATTGACTGCCCGACTACGGTTTTTTGAACAGAAGTAGTTAAGCTGGCATCACTTCCGCCAGAACCTAAACTGAGTACTTTGTTCACATTCCGTGAAAAGGTAAAATCACTTTTCCATGTAAAGTTTTTGCTATTGGTATTAGTAGTGCTAATACGGAAATCAAACCCTCTATTACGAATAGAACCAACGTTTACATAAGGTGCAGCCATGGCCCCCGGCGACCAATTGGTGGTAGTACCGCTAAATTCAGGAAGCGGGATCTTTAATAAAAGCCCTTTTGTTTCTCGGTCGTACGCATCAAACGAAAGGTTTATGCGGCCGTTAAAAAACGTTGCGTCCACTCCGGCATTATAATAATTTGTTTTTTCCCAGGTTACGTCTGGATTGGCCAAATTGCTTTGAAACTGCGAAACGCCTGATAAACCGGTAGGAACTGTTGTAAGTTGGGTTGCATAAGTATTGCCCGGTATACCCTGGTTGTTGGTAAGCCCATAACCAAGTCTCAATTTCAATTCATCTATAGCTTTTACATTTTTTAAAAACGCCTCGTTATTAATTTTCCAGGCAAATGCCCCTGAATAGGTAACGGCCCAATTATGGTTAATCGGAAAATTTGAAGACCCATCTTTGCGCAGGTTTCCAGTGATCAGATATTTATCATCACTGGAAAAATTAACCCGGCCGAAATAAGATTCCGATGCGCTACCGGGACCATGATCGCCACCATTTGTTACAACAGTAGGGTCACCAGCGCTAATAGCCTGCACATTATTTGAAACGAAATTTTTACGCCCGGCACTTAAATTTTCGTAATAATCTGTATTTGCTTCGTGCCCTCCTAAAATATTGATTCTAAATTTCCTGAAATTATGGTTAAAAGTTAAATATTGGCGCCATGTGGTGTTGGCGTCGTGATTCGTCTCCGAGCTGGCACTGTTGACGGCGTTGGAGACGTTGTTAGTTGCTGTACCAAATGAGTAAACCGGATTAAAAGTATCGTGGGTGCCAAACGTGAAGTTACCAGATACTTCTGTACGGAATGACAGATCGTTAGTAAACTGTACTTCTGCATAAGCATTGGTGTACGCTTCATATCTTGCAGATTCGTTTTTCAAAAGCGAGGCTATGCCTACAGGGTTTGCAACAGGTGGTACCCAGCCATCTGAGGTGGTAACACCACCATAGGAACCATCGGAGTTTTTTACCGGAACATCGGGCGTCATGCTTAACGCCTGGCCAATTACACCGCCATCAGTGGAAACTGTGTTTTCATAAACCCGAAAAACCTGAAGGCTTGTTCCCAGTTTTAACCATTTAGTGGTTTTAGTGTCCAGGTTCAAACGTACTGAGTATCTTTTGAAGTCAGATCCAAGCGCTATACCCTCCTGGTTGAAATAAGTTCCCGAAATATAGTATTGGGTTTTTTCATCACCACCGCTTACAGAAAATGTATGACTGGTCATCGGCGCTCTACGGAATAATTCACTTTGCCAGTCGGTACCTTTACCTAAATATTGTGGATTGGCTAATTCGGGCCTTGTACCGTAACCCCAAACTTGTGCGCGGGCATTCAAAAATGTCGCCAACTGTTGTAAATTCACAGTAGGGAGCCTGTTACGAATCTCCTGGTAACCGGTATAAAAATCGTAATTTACTGATGGGCGCCCCGCTTTACCTCTTTTTGTGGTAATAACGATAACACCATTGGTAGCCTGCGAACCATATATTGCAGTTGCAGATGCATCTTTCAACACGTCGAGTGTTTCGATGTCGTTAGGATTGATACCACTTAAGGGATTGGAACCGTGACCAGGGTCGGTAGCCGGGGGAATAATAACACCATCTATAACAACCAACGGCGCATTAGCGCCTGATATTGATGATACACCACGTATTTGAATAGATACACCACCACCAGGCTGACCTGATATCTGTTGCACTACTACACCTGCAACTTTTCCTTGCAGGGCCTGGTCAAAGGTAGTTGGCTGGGTTTGGCGCAATTCGTTGCCCGATATTGAACTTATGGCCCCGGTAACGTCTTTTCTTTGCGTTTTAGCATAACCAGTAACCACCACTTCATTTAAGTTGCTGGATGTTGAATTCAGTATGACGTTAATTATACCAGCTTGTTTAACAGTTACTTCCCGTTTCGCATACCCTAAAAAGTTAAAAACAAGCACTTTACCTGGTTCAGCGGCTATTGAATAGCTACCATCAATACCGGATATAACCCCGAGGCTCGTCCCTTTAATTTTAATGCTTGCTCCTGGTATTGGCGAACCATTGTCGACGCTTGTTATTTTGCCCGTAATATTTACGGTTTGTGCATGGGCCGAAAAATAAAGAAACATGCCCGTGATAATTAATGAAATCTGGTATTTCACTCTTCTTTGTAAATTTTTATCCATTTGGTAACAGGATTTTAAGGTTTGATAATTGGTTCATTGTTGTTTGGTTAGTAATTAATTGGTTTTATTTTCATTCATAATTGGTTTTGCTATCATATTTCCAGGGATTAACAACTACCCAAAGCCAGCCATTTTAAACTACTTTACCTTTGGTGTCCTTGCATGAAATGGCTGCCCGAACAATCAGTAAAAAACTTCAGGTACAGGCAGGCACATGATTCCTATTTCAAAAAATAAATTAACTGATGGCCCTATTGGTAATTGGTAGAACATAGTTCAAAAGCAACTTATTTAAATATGTTACCTTGAACCTATATTCCGGGGGATGAAACTATGATAACTTAAAAAAGGAGGAGTGGCAGAGTTGAGCAAAAATATGGACCAAATGTTCAATATTTTACAACACATTAATAATGAATTAAATACAAACAAACAACATTACCATTGCAGCTTATCCGAGCACTAAAATTCAAATGATAATTTGGAATACGGAGGCTATGGTGCTCCATGTTGATGCAAACTGCTGGCTAATATTTAGAGCCATACACCTAATGCATCACGGCGTTAACGGTGTGGAGGTTAACCTTCCTCCGTTTCAGATAGTTTCTTTTGCCGAACAGAGCTGATATAGGCAGAGGGAAGGGTATTATATTCGTCTTTGAATAGTTTTGTAAAATATTTGGGCGTGTTAAAGCCTACTTCATAGCAAATCTGACTAATGGTCATCTGGCTGTTCTCCAGCAAATACACTGCTTTTTTTAATCTTATGGAACGGATAAACTCGACAGGTGATTTACCGGTAAGCATCAATACCTTATTATAAAGCGATCCGCGGCTCATATTCATCTTGCGGCTTAATTCTTCTACCGAAAGACTATCGTTTAAAATATTAAATTCTATGTATTCTACTATACTTCTTAACAGTTTTTCATCTTCATTTTGTAAAGGCGTTTCCTGTAATTGCACATCCATTTGCTTTTTGTATGTACGTTTATAGGTATCCCGCAGGGTGAGGATATTTTTGATTTTTGAGAGAAGTATTTCGAAATTAAAGGGTTTTGTCATGTAATCATTCGCGCCAATTTCCAACCCTTTTACCTGTTCGGCCTCACCGCTCAACGCGGTTAGCAAAACAATGGGAATATGCGATGTGCGCTTATCATTCTTTAATTTTTTGCACAGTTCAATTCCGGTCATCTCGGGCATGCTGATGTCACTTACAATAATATCCGGATGTTGCGAAAGCGCCTTTTGCCAGCCTTCTCTTCCGTTTGAAGCTTCAATTAAAAAAAATATATCTTTTAAATTATCCTTTAAATAAAAACGAAAGTCATCGTTATCCTCTACTAACAGAACCACAGGTTTCTTGTTTGTACGTTGCTGTTTAAGTGCAGCTTTATTTTCATTTTGGCCGATTTCATTCAAATATACGGTGTCGCCTTCATCTTCGATTGAGATATCCATTTCCGATTCGGCACAAATAACAAGCGGCAGTTTGATGATAAAAGAACTGCCGTGATCCGGCTCACTTTCAACGGTTATTTCCCCGCCATGCATCTTCACAAACTCACCGGTTATCGCAAGACCGATGCCGCTACCCTGGTTAATCATCGATTCGGGAATATCGTTCTGAAAGAAACGCTCGAAAATTTTGCTATGTTTTTCAGGCGGAATGCCAATACCAGTATCTATCACTTTTATTTCAAGAGAAGCATTACTGCCATCGGCTTCCTTATCCATATTGAGTAAAACGCTTACCTGGCCGCCGGCCGGAGTAAATTTAAAGGCATTTGATATCAGGTTAAACAGTATCCTTTCTATTTTATCATGATCAAAACTGGTAAACATGAAATCAACCGTTGTGTCAAATACAAAATCAATCTCCTTTTCTTCAGCAATATCTGTAAATGACATGCTTATTTCGCCAATGAACTTCACAATATCGCCCGGCTTGCTATGCAGTTTCAACTCCTGAACTTCCATCTTACGAAAATCAAGCAGCTGATTTACCAGGTTTAATAACCGTCTGGCATTTTTTCTTATCATGCTCAGCTGTTGTTTTTGTTCCTGGTCAGCACGGGTAAGCATTTTATCAACCGGTGCCATGATCAATGACAGCGGCGTTCTGAACTCGTGACTTACATTCGTCAAAAATTTAGTTTTCAGCTGATCCAGCTCCTGCATCCGTTTAACCTCCTGGCGCTCCTGCTCAATTATTAATTTTGCTTCCTGCTTCTCCTTTTCAACTGCGAATTGTCTTCTTATTTTTTGTATTCCTCTTTGTCGGATAAGCAAAAGTATGGCAAGGAACACTATCAAGTAAATGACATAAGCGAAAGTTGATTTCCAGAATGGTGGCAATATTTTAATCCTTAACGAACTATAATTCGGGTTCCACACCCCCTCAGAATTGGATGCCCGTACTCTAAATACATAATCTCCCGCATCCAGGTTAGTATAATTGGCTTTTCGTGTTCTGTTATCTGCGTTTACCCACCCTTTGTCGAAACCCTCCAGCATATATTGGTACTTTATTTTGCCGGGATTGAAAAACTCAAGGGCTGCAAATTCTATGGAGAATACATTTTCGCTGTGATTAAGAATTATATTGTTTGTTAACGATATGGCTTTTGAAAGTACAACATGGTTATTAATAGCCTCATTGGCCGACACACTTTTATTGAATAACTGAAAATCGGTAAATATTAATTGCGGCTTATTGGTATTAAGTTCTAAGTTTGCGGGATCAAAAATATTGAAGCCATCAACACCGCCAAATATCAACTCGCCCCCGCGTGTTTTTAAAGCGGAATTCATATTAAATTCACGGCCCTGCAGGCCATCTGTTTCGTCAAAATTTTCGAAATGAAAATTAAACCCATTAACTTTTGGTGTTAAGGTGATATGACTCAACCCATTTGACGTGCTCACCCACATCGCTCCTTTATTATCTTCGAGCGTTTTCGATATTGAATTTGCCGGGAGCCCATTTTTTTTTGTTAGCGAAGTAAAATTATTGGTCTTAGGATTGAAAACACTCAACCCGCCTGATGTAGCTATCCATATCAAACCACGGCTATCCTCGTTAAAACTGTTTATGGCATTGTCAACTAAATTATTTGCGTCGCTACCATTTGAGATATAATGAGTTACTCCTTTCCCATTTTTCAATATCACATCTACACCCCAATATCCCCCAGTCCATATATTGCCGCGCTTATCCTCAAACATCGCGGTTATCATCGGCGACCTGATGTCGCTCTGTTTAAAAGGATGGTAAAATATATTTTTAGCCCGGTCAAAAATTTCAAGACCGCCTGCAAACGTCCCTATCCATAAACGGTGCGAAGAGTCTTCCAGGATAGTCCATACCCTATCATCGGCAACACTGGTAGCAATATGATCATCATGTTTATGATGGGTAAATGTGGTTCCGTCAAAACTATCAAGACCGCCAAAATAGGTGCCAATCCATAATTTTTGATCATGATCGACATAGAGGTCAAGAATAATATCATTACTCAGGCTATTTGTGTTTCCCGGATCATGTTTATATTGTGTAAACCTGCCAGTTTTGCGGTTAAAATAAATGAGGCCGCCGCCATTGGTGCCAATCCACAGGTTTCCGTACTTATCTTCTATAAATTTGTAAACATCGTTAAAACTTAAGCTGCCAGGATCTGAGGCAAAATGCCTGTAGAGCGGGAACCTGATGATATTTTTATGATAATAACTTACACCCTTTTTAAAAGTACCGGCCCACATAATACCGAAGACATCCTTATAAAGTATTACACTGTTTTGCCTTAATGATGTAGGGTCGTCTTCCCGGTTTAGTAAATAAGTAATATTGAAATTCCTTTTATCCAGTATATTGATGCCCCCATGGTCCGCTCCAATCCATATCAAGCCATCATCGGCCTGAATAATATTGCTAATTACATTCCCTTTTAACTTTGCCCCGGCCGATTCCTTATCAATGTGGTGCAAAACACCTGTTGAAGGCTTGTAGTAGAAAACGCCACCTTCAACATATAATGTATAAAACCACAAATCACTATCGCGATCAACAGTTAAAGAATAGTAGCCGTCTTTATTATTTATTGCCTTATTAAAAACATCTGTATGATAGCTAATTTTATTAAACTTAATATCAAACATCTCTACTGCGCCCTTACTGTAAACTATCCATATATTGCCTTTGGCATCGGCAGTAATATCTGTAATGGAACCCGAGTATAATGATGGGACAGAATTAATATTATGATAATAGTGTTTTGTTTGCTTGCTTAGGGCATTATATCTGTAAATACCCGAATCGGGGATCAAAAACCAAAAGTCTGCTGAGCCAGACCGCACTATTTTAGAGACATAGGGATAAGCAGGAAGTTTTAAAGAACGGAGCAGCGGCGGCATATCGCTGTTAAATTGTTCCGTTTCAGGATCATAAAAACAATACCCACTCCGGGTTGATATCCATATCTTTTTATCAGGACCTTCAAAAATCTTATATATTAAATCATCACTAACAGAATTTTTATTATTGCCATCGTGCTTAAATACTTTAAAGGTATAACCGTCATAACGATTAAGGCCTGATGCAGTGCCAAACCACATAAAGCCTTCCGAATCTTTAAATATGCAACTAACCTGGTTATGTGAAAGTCCGTTACTGATATCGAGGTGCGAAAACCGGTACTGACTGCCTTGGCTAAAAACATTATTATATGCAAAAACTAATATAACGGCAAGAAGATAATAGAATTTTAGGCGCATTGGGGTATCATTGAAAAGCTCAGAAGCAACAGTTTAACTTTTAAAAGTCAGCACACTAAGGTAGCACAAATGTTGCATAATAAACTGGCATATTTCAATTTTTAGCCGACTGTCAAAGGGCAAACTATTAAATTAAAAAATGCGCCCGGATCTCACCCCGGACGCATTAACTTGCCTTTTTTAATCAAAATCACAGTATTTATTGTGTTCTTTAAAAAAAATGCGTCCGTATCGCTCCCCGGACGCATTGGCCTGTCTTTCTTCAACTAAATCACAGCTATGTTGTGATATCTTAAATGTTTTTTAAACCGGGCTAATAGCGGTTTTTTAACGGTTTGCTTAAATTATCTTTGTACCAGTTTATACTTTATATCTTTACAAACGCCCATTGCTGGTTTTTGGCTCCAGTGTAATCCCACTGATCAACAGAAGTGCCATTGGTAAGTGACGTCGTTGTTGAAGGAGAAGAAACTTCCAGGGCTTTTCCGCTATTAACATTGATGATTTTATAGTAACCATTGTCGGTTGCCTGAATTGACCAGTTTTGATTATTTCCGCCTGTACTTGAGTAATCCCAAATATCCACAGTACCACCGTTAGAGCCCGACCAATTTAGTACTTCCAAACACCTGCTTTGAGCATGCTGTGGTACTAATAGGTAGTGACCATTACTGCCACTCACAACTTTAAATTGCTGGTTTTGCCCGGCAACATAATCCCATTGGTCTGCTGTCGATCCATTAGCAGTACCCCAGCCCCAGATCTCTAAAGGCTTAAAGCTAAATCTGTTTAAAATTTGGTACACACCACCAACCTGGAAAGTTTGGGATGACCCATTTTGTGTTCCTTGCACCAGGGCGGCTAACTGTTGTTGATCTTGTACCGCATAAGTAGACCTGTTGATGATCGAACCGGTATCCCATAGAAATGGAAGTATCCCGTTATTCAAAGCGTTGTGTACAGCATAATTATTCCAATATGCCACAGAAGCAGCATTGTACTTTAACGAATCTCCCGAAATGCCGCGTTTCCATGCTGCAAATTCGCCCATCACTACCGGGATGCCATTATTAACGAACTTAGTCTTCATCTGCCCGAACCACGTATTCTCGTCCGACTCCTCACCATAGGTGGCATTGCGTGTAGGATCGAAGGTGGTGTGATATCCCGAACCCCAATAGTAAAACATTTTGCCCCATGAAGCATCGGCGTTCATCAAACAAAAATTGTAAGGGGTGTAGTAATGTACTTCAACCATCATACGGTTGGAAGCCGGATCTGAGGGAAGGGTGTTCATCAGATTATTTGTTTTTGTAATATCTGTACTTGGCCCCTGCACAACCAAAGTTCTGTAACTGTTGTGCCCGCCGGTTGATCTGACAGCGTTGATGAAAGTTTGATGATAAGAAAGCAGGACGCTCATCCCTGTGGCATCGCTTACATCAGGTTCGTTCGCGCTGGCAAACATCAAATGCTGGTCGAAGCCACGCAATTTGGTGGCAATTTGTTCCCAAAGTGCCTTTTGCAAGGCGTTGACCGCAGGCTGTTTAGCGACGGTGCAATTTCCCTGCAACCAACCTCCGTCCCAATGTATATTTAATATCACATACAAACCGTCGTTAACACAGTATTGCACCACCTGCTGAACACGGCTAAGCCAGGCCGGGTCTATTTTTGCAGTTGTTGAATCCGGTACATGTGACCAATCCCAATTACAAGGAATCCGTATGGCGGTAAAACCCCTTTGTTTATAGGTATCTATGAGCGCCTGGGTAATCATCGGGGCACCCCATCCCTGCTCACTGCCGGGGGCTTCCATTGTATTGCCGATGTTAATCCCCAGCCCGATGTTTGCAGCGAGTTGGGCCGCTGTACTGGTCATCCCTGTTTGATCGGGCGAAAGTGGCGAAATGTTGTAACTCGGATAACTGGTTGCGGTCAACGTTTTTTTACTCGTTTTAGCAAGTGGCTGAACTGCAACACCGGGAGTTTCCTGTTTGTGGCATCCCAACGCCGCCAGGACGATGGCGATACCGAAAAAATAGTTTAGTGTTCTCATATATTAAATTTTAAATTGGTTTCCTGTAAAAAAGTGACACGTGCAATTCATAATGCTCGTATCGGTTACGTTATTACTTAATCACTACAGCACTGCCATTGCATCATATAATAGCCTGAAGTAAACATGCTTCAAAACTTGTTTTTTGTACAGCACTAATAATAGGTTCTATAATTGGCAATTAATTGTACTTGCTCCCGGTTATAAAAATGATAGCTAACAAAATGATAATCGTTTCCAATAACAACACTTTAGTCTCTTATAATAGAAACTAAAAAAACAGCTGTGTTGGTTTTAAAATGCGCTCAGGTTTATTGATCGGGCAGCCAAAAATATAGCCCCAAAAAATGAATGAAGGGGTACAAAAGTTAGTAAATAGGGCATGAAATGTTCAAATCGATAAAATTTTCATGCTGGAAGTATAGATAGGAACCTGGTTTGAGCATTTTTAATATTACGGGGAAACGCACAGGGGCAAGTGTTGACCACCTTAACTTAAATAACAGTTAATTCAGACGAAAATGTATTGGTACAGCCATTTCATATTAGGCTTGAACAAACAACATCAATCAATTCATCCGCTTCTTTGATTTTTAATAACACAAATTAATTCCCGCAATAACTCGTTATTTTCATCTAAAACACCGAGCATGATATCTATTTTTTCATTGAGTTTCTCCAATTCGACATTGTTATACCATGTCCACGATGTATTGGCTTGAATTAAATCTATTACAGATTTTACCTCTTCAAATTGTGATTCCTGCATTATTTCATTTTTGTTCTTGAACCAGCTCGTTAATTGCTTATAGGTAATCCTTAATGTATAGTCTCTTTGGGGGCCGTAAACATAGCCAGTGTAGAATCTTGCGAAAAAGAGCGCACACCCGAAGGTGGTACGCTCTCCTTTTCAACAAAATTATAAGTTTGGTTTGCCTAATTCCAGTCGCCTGAAACATCCTTAGCAATCGCAGAATTAGAATTCTTCTCCGCTAAAGGTATTGGTAACAAGATATTTTTATCCTGAAATGGCTGTGTACCGTCCTCAATCTTCCTCTCAGCATTTATTGTTTGCTTTGCAATACCCCAACGTATCAAGTCAAAATAACGGCTTTGTTCGCCGGTTAGTTCTAACTGCCTTTCGCGCATTAATATGCTCATGGCATTTGCCTGACTACCAAGCGAGGTATAAAGCGTAGCTTTAACACTTGGCCTGCTGCGCACCTGGTTAATTAAAGCCAATGGCTCGGCACCGGTATTACCCTGTTGTATATAGCTTTCTGCCAGCATAAGCAATACATCAGCATAGCGTATTACCTGGCCGTTTATACCGCTTTGAGGTCCGCCAAAACTGGCCATCTTATTATAATATTCATATTTAAGCCACGCATACCCTTTTGTGGCGTAAGGGTAAGCTATAACAGGCGACACTCCAGGTTTAGGAGGGGCACATTGCTGGCAATATTCCGTTTGCCCGCCACTTGCGGCATCGCCATAAAAGGTGAAGGCTGCACGGGGATCTACGTAATTCACAGATGGGTTTTGTGGGTTAGGGTAAGTGAAAGCTTTAACAGCAGTTGTAGTTACAAGCGTATTGTTCCAATCATTAAAACCATATTCCTGCGCACGGCCAGAATGGGTAGCTTTTCCACCCCAGGTTTCCTGGCCGCCGAAAAGATAGTATTGATTACCTATACCCCAATCTGTCCATTGCTGGTTCATCACCTGAAAAATGGTTTCAGGGTTCTTAGTGGTATTATCCTGGTTCGGGTCGTCAAAAAGATCATTATAAACCGGCGCAAGCGAATAACTGAAAGGCGCCTTGGTTAACTTAGCAAGCTCTGTTTGTGCCAGGGCCCATTTTTTTTCATATAAGTAAGATTTTCCTAAAAGCGCAACTGCAACACCTTGCGTTGCCCGACCGTAGTTGTCAGAAGAGTATGTTAGAGGAAGACCTGCCTCAGCGTCTTTCAAATCCTGTTCAATGAATGCCCATACATCGGCTACAGGCGATCTGGCCAGATTAATCTCGGCAGGGGTTGGCTGCTGTATAAACTTGGTACGCAAAGGCACCCGCCCGTACAAATTAACGAGTTGAAAATAGGCGTAAGCACGCAGAAGTTTGGCTTCGGCGATATATTGAGTCTGGTCAGTTGTCTCTGCGGGGGTAGCCGGCTTCCATGACGTCTGAGCACGATCGATAACGACGTTAGCACGCGCTATTATCTGGTATAACGCTGCCCATGTTTGGCCCACCTGGTTTTGATCGGCACCAAAATTATACTGGGCCAATTGCAGAAGGTCGCCTACCAGGGGCTGATTGTTTTTGGCATCATAACCCAACAAATCAAAAGTATAATACCACTCGCGTGCCCATAAACCCGTATGCAACAAACCAGCGTAAGTGGCCACAACGGCCTGGTTTACGGCAGCATCGGTAGTAAAATAGGTATCATAAGTATAAGCGTTCTTATTAATTAAATCCAAATTCTTTTTACATCCTATCGAGAGAATTAAAAGCCCTCCTGTCATAAGAAATTTTATATATTTTTTCATAATTGTATTTTTATAAATATTACTTAAAATCCTGCCTGTATCCCGAATAAAAATGCGCGTGCCTGCGGGATCTGGCCCGTATCAATACCGCGGTTAAAAATAGTGTCGTTCGCATTGTTATCCCCATTTACTGTGCTTAATTCGGGATCATACCCTTTATAGCCGGTTATGGTAAATAAATTTTGCGCAGCAACATATACGCGCAGCTTACTCAATACATTACCCGAAAATGCTTTTAAAGTGGCTTTACTTAAAGTGTAGCCCAGGGTTACATTACGGGCACGTAAATAAGCGCCGTTGTCGATAAAGAAATCCGACGGCCTTACATTTCCGGTTCCGGTCGCATTCTGCCCCGCTCTTGGCAGCCTGGCATTGTCACCCGGTTTTTCCCACCTGTTTAATATGTCGGTTGAGGCATTATGCCCTGTCGCTGCGAAATCCAAAGTGGAAGCCCTCAGATCATTTCCAATCTGTACGCCCTGCACGCCTGATAATACTACGTTAAGGTCGAAATTATGGTAAATAACACCTATGTTAATGCCATAAGTAAACTTTGGAATTGCGCTCCCTAAAACCTGCTGGTCTTTTGAGTCAACAACGCCGTCACCGTTCAGGTCCTTAAATATAAAATCGCCGGGGAGCAATCCAGACTGGTACACCGTAGTCGGATCGCCGGATTTCTGCTGTGCCTTTTTATTTAATGCATCAATTTCAGCCTGGTCTTTGGCTACATGATCCGCCCTATAACCGTAATATGCCCCGATTGCAATACCCGGCATAGTCATGGTCTGTACGCTGGTGGTTCCTCCAATTATTGGAGTTGGCGATTGGGGGTCTAACGCTAATGTTTTATTATTGTTAAAAGCGCCGTTAACGCTTATGTTATAGCTAAAATCCCTTTTTACCTCAGAACGGTAACCTAACTGAAATTCAAACCCTTTGTTTTGCACCTTAGCCGCGTTAACAGTTTCGTAACTGTTACTTGTATTTAAACCTACCCCTAAACTTGGTGGTACAGGTATATTTACTAATAACCCACTGCTTTTTCTATTGTAGTAATCAGCGGTAAAAGTTATCCTGTTGTTGAGAAATCCCAGATCGATGCCTGCATCGGTTTGGTCGGTTGCTTCCCAATGTAATTTCGGGTTAGCAATTGTAGTAGCTGTTGTTCCGTTAACGAATTTCTCTGTCTGACCAAAAGAATATACCAGGTTTCCCACAGGCGATCCGTTAAATGTTAGTACATCGGTTCTGCCAAGATCGATCCGGTTGTTGCCTGTACGTCCCCATCCTGCGCGAAATTTACCATCACTAACAAATGGAAGAGCTGCTTTTACGAAATCTTCCTGACTGAATCGCCATGCAAAGCCCGCGCTCGGGAAATTACCGTAACGGACTGCCGGGAGAAAGTTGGAAGATCCGTCGCGCCTTACGCTGGCTGAAAGAATATACTTATCGTCATAAGAATAAATTAAACGTCCGTAATAGGATTGTTGGATACCAAATTGAGTGGCATAACCCGATGACCTGCCTGTTACAGTAACGGTTGGGGCTACGCCAATATCCTTTACCGCATCGGTCAGCATACCTGTACCTGTTAAACTGGCAGAGCTGCTGGTTCCGGCATCAATGTAACTTGTGCCTGCTGTTAGCGAAACATTGTGTTTACCAAAGGTATGGTTATAGGATAAATAGTTCTCAATGATGTAATAGGAGGAGCTGCCGTACGCATGGCCCGCCTGGCGGTCGAAAGCCAGGTTATTGGCAGTTACGAAAGGTACCTGATAAGAATCACTTCCATTACTGTCATATGTTGCCGATGCCTGCGAACGAAAAGTTAAACCATCGATAATTTTCACTTCGGCAAATACTTGTGGATATAATACCATGTCCTGGCTGCTTTGGGTTTTTAGGCCCAGGTCTGCCAATGGGTTTATAGCATTACTGTTATCATCATTATTGGTGAGGATGGAGTAACCGCCTGTAATTGAGGAATCATAAATGGGTTGATAAGGCGCGTAAGTAAGGGCGTTGCCTATACCCGCTGTTTGGCCCCGCGTTTTGGTGTACCTCAAATTTAAGGTTTGCCCGAAATGAAAACGGCCTAATTTTTCGTCAAGCGAGAACCTGTTATTAAACCTTTTAAAGAGATAATCCTTAATTGTGGCTTGCTGGGTTACATATCCTGCCGACATATTATAGGTAACCTTGTCGCCCCCGCCGCTTATACTTACATCATTTTGGGTTGATAAAGCTGTTTTAAAAATTTCGTTTTGCCAGTCGTTTCTGTCAACTAAAACAAACGGTGTGTTAAGTTTTGCCGGTATTGGAACATTGTTGGTAACGGCAACATCTTTAATGAGGTTTACATAATCGGCTGCTTTTAACAGATCGAGTTTTTGGGGTATAGTTGAAAAACCTGCCTGTGATGTAAATGATATTTGAATGGGACCGGCTTTACCTTTTTTTGTTGTAATTATCACAACGCCGTTGGCGCCCGACGCGCCGTATATTGCTGTTGAAGCGGCGTCTTTCAATATGGTAATATTCTCAATATCCTGTGGGCTAATCGTATTGAACAAGCCGGCATCAGCTTGTATGCCATCAATAACATATAACGGGCTAACATTAGTGAAAGAACCGGTACCACGTATAATAATTTGCGCATCTGAACCTGGCGAACCATTCGCGGTAACTACCTGAACACCTGGCGCCTTACCTATTAATAATTGTGCAGGGCTTGTTGATGTATTGGCACCTGCATCTTTCGCCGCCACCACATCAACAGCGCTTACCAGGTCTTTTCTGCGGGCAGTACCATATCCTATTACTACTACTTCGTTCAGGTTATTAGTACTTCTTGATAAAACCACGTTAAGTACGCCTGATGCAGGAACAACAATTTCTTTTTGTTCGTAACCAACAAAAGAGAATATCAATGTACTGCCCTGAACAGCGTTTATGGAATAGATCCCTTCCGAATTGGTACCGGTGACCTCAGCTTTGCCTTTTATTTTAACGGATACTCCCGGCAGGGGTCCCCCATCGTCCTTATCCGACACTTTGCCGGTAATTTTCCCCGTTTGCGAAAAGCCAGGTAAACTTATCATTATAATTGATAAGGTTATCCCGACAAAAATCAGGAGTTGTGTAAATAGTTTTCTTTTCATGAATTTTTAATTTAAGTGAAACAAATTGGCTGGTTATTAAGGTTTAGAGTGGCTGAAAGCGTGTGCACATCATGGTAACCTTCCTCGTTTTGTCGGCGGCAACCCACGCAGTTTTTTGATTTTAAGTTATTAATGGTTTTATGTTTTGCAATCGATTGCGAAATTTTAACATTAACAATCTTATCACAATCCATAAGTGGGTTTCTTAACATATCAATAAAATTTAAACAGAGTCAGGCTGTTCGCTAAGTCAAAAAAACAGATGTTGATTCAGTTGATAATTGGTGAAATATTGTTCAAAATCAGTATTTCAAACACACCGCATTGCAGTTATATTCCAAGAGTTGAAACTATGGCTACTTAAAAAAAAGGAGGGGATATAGATGAACAAAAATATAGACCAAATGTACAAACCAATACAATGATTTATAAACAAGACAGTTAGACGTCAAGCAAATTGACCAACCTATTCCAAGTAGTTGTCAGTATAGGGGCTTTGATGTGCGCTATATATTAACTTACCTGACCGCAGTAAATTTTGCCATGAGTTGATGGATAAACTAACACAGCGGGTTCCACAGTTGGCTAAAGGTATGCTGGACATCAAGGACAAGCGGTTTAAAATATTACAAACCCAACTAACAGTATTGGAAGCAAAGATTGAGAACGCAGAACAAAAGCTCTTCGATGATACAATCAATGCTACTACTTATAAAAAGTGGATGAAGAAGTTCAATGCTGAAAAGGCCAAGCTGAATGAGGAGTTTACTTATCTTGAAGATTTGGATGACCGTCTGCAACAGGTGGTGCTCACTTTGCCTTACATCCTTAATCTTCCGCAGGTTTTTGCCGATTCTTCACTGAACCAGCAGCACACTATCATAAGGGAGGTGTTCAAACAAGGTATCACCTATAAGGAGGGTATGTTTAGAACACCTTCCATCAATCCTGAGTTTATTCATAACTTATTGATGCTCAAATAAAAAGGGCTGCTCGAAGTCGAGCAACCCTTTAATAATTCTGATGACTTCCCATCTTGCGGTGAGGGAGGGATTCGAACCCTCGGTACAGTTTCCCGTACGTCAGTTTAGCAAACTGATCCTTTCGGCCTCTCAGGCACCTCACCAGTGTTTTTTAAACTTGTCCCCCGTTTTCGGGATTGCAAATATAGCAAATCATGCTCCCCGTCAAAAAAAAAGTTAGGATTTTTAATAATCTATCCGCACGTGGTAAATGCTCATCAGCATCCGTTTAAATATTTCTTTAATGGTTTCAATATCCTTCAAAGTTATATTACTGTCTTTCAGTTGGTTTTGATCAAGTTTATATTTAACTATCCTATCTACCAAAACACTTATTGATTCTACATCGGGTTCTTTTAGTGAGCGGGAAGCGGCCTCAACTGAGTCGGCAAGCATCAAAACACCGGCCTCTTTGGTAAAAGGGATGGGACCCGGGTACCTAAAAATGTTCTCATTGATGAATTTTTCGGGAAAATTTTTCAATGACGACTGATAAAAATAGTCGACCCGGGTATTGCCGTGGTGTGTGCGGATAAAATCGATGATCACTTCGGGCAAATTTGCCTTACGGGCCATCTCAATACCTTTACTCACGTGGCGGATGATCACCTGGGCACTCTCTTCATAAGGCAATTTATCATGGGGGTTAAAGCCCGAGCTTTGATTTTCGATAAAGAACAGCGGGTTTTCCATTTTGCCAATATCATGGTACAATGCTCCGGCTCTTACCAATAACGCATTGCCGCCTATGCTGTAAATAGCGTTCTCGGCCAAATTGGCTACCTGTAACGAATGCTGAAAGGTTCCGGGAGCCGTAAATGCCAACTCGCGCAATAGTGGTGCGTTGGTGTTGGTAAGCTCAATAAGCGTAATATCTGATGTAAGGGCAAAGATCTTTTCAAAAATGATGATCATCGGGTAAGCCAGCAGCGTAAGCATCACGCTTACTACAAACGGCAAAAAATCAACCCAGTCGATATCATAAAAAGTACCTTCCCTGATGAATGTGATACCCAGGAATGACACAAAATAAGTAAAAATGATCATCCCTGCCGAAATGAAATACTGTTCGCGACGAAGCAGGTTTTTGATACTGTAAATGGATACCATCCCGGCAGTGATCTCATAATAAGCAAACTCAAAGCTGTTGGGCACAAAAAAGCCTGCTATCAAAACCACCAGCAAATGAATGTTGAGCGCCAAACGGGTATCAAACAAAATACGGATAATAATGGGCACTATACAATAAGGTATATAATACAGGTTTGTAGGCACCTGGAATTTGATGGCAGCCGATAAGGTGGCCAGCATGGCGGTAATAACCAGCAATATCAAACCAACCAGCCTGTTATCAGCAAAAATATCCTTACGGAAAAGGTACAGGAATATCATCAGCAAGCCTATGGCTATGGATACCAGTAAAACCTGCCCCGCCAATACCAGGATACGGTTACCATTTACCCGGGCATTATTTTCAAACGCTTTTTTGTACGATTCCAGTTTTTGGAAAACATCGTCATTAATAACCGATCCCTTATAAACTATCACCTCCCCTTTTTGCACCATGCCGCGGGTTATAGATAGACCATCGTAAACCTCTTTTTCCAGGCGCAGGGTAAGGTTATCGTCGTAATTTAAATTGCTTTGAATTCGGTTTTGAAGCAAATCGAGCAAAAACGCTTTATCTACATCGGTACGTTTGCTCAATACCTTATCGCAATAAGCTAAAGCTTTCTCCTTAGTGAAAAGCGAATTGGTATTTTTATCGGTCGCTACGTTTTTGTTTAATATAGTTACAGGGTAGTTGTTGGCGTGCGTGAGGTATTTATCGTTCAGCTTTAAGATGCCCGTGTCATAAACCTCTTTTAATAAAGCTGTACCAGCCTCAATATATTTAGGCTTTAACTTATCGTTTATGCCGGCGTTATGCCACTTTATTTCCAGGTCGCTTTTAAAGCCTTCGGTTTGTTGATCGCCGGCTGCAGCTTCAAGCTGGTATATGGGCGTAATGCTTTCGTAAGCCGTTTTCCTTTCGTTATCAATTTCCTGCCCGGTTTTTAAAATGGCGAAGTTATAGGGCGATACCAGGTCTTTTTGATTCCATATGCGCCCCTTTTCATATTCGTAGCCAAATTTTGCCTGCTTGGGTAAAAAGAAAACAATAAGGCCGATGCTCACCAGCATCATCAAAAACTTAACGTTGCGGGCATATTTGCGCATTAAGGCTTTTTGCCGCGATGTAGATAGTTTTGCCATTTATATGATTAAGCGCTCAAAAATAAGTTTTTTGAAACAGAGTTAAGCATGAAGAGTCAAGAATCAAGACTGGAATTGGGCAATAAAGACTAAGGAACAAAGATCAAGGACAAAAATAAATGGTGTCTTGCCTTGATTCCCAACTCTTAATTCTTGATTCTTTTTTGGAATTGTCAAATAAATATTGATATCTTTATAATATCATTTTAAAATCAATTTAAATCATCATGGACTCTGAAAAAACCATTAATCCGCCCTCTGGCTTTTTAGCTTTTGTTTTATTTTTGGTACTGTTGGCAGTGGCGGCTGTTTGCTTGTTTATAGGTGAAGAACCCATCGGCGCGGCCGTAGGCGTGCTCAGCATTGTTTTCATCCTGCCGGGACTGGTTATCGTAAACCCCAACGAATCAAAAGTGCTTACCCTTTTTGGCAAATATTTAGGCACCGTTAAAAAGGACGGCTTTTTTTGGGTTAACCCTTTCACTGTAAAAAGAAAAGTATCCCTAAGGGCCTTTAACCTTAACGGCCAGCAGCTAAAGGTTAACGATAGCATTGGTAACCCTATTGAAATTGCCGCGGTAATTGTATGGCAGATAAAAGATACCGCCAATGCGGTTTTCGCGGTTGAAAACTACATTCAATATGTAAACATACAAAGTGAAGCCGCGGTAAGGCACCTTGCAAATTCGTTCCCTTATGATAATCTGGAAGACGAAACCGCTACCATTACCCTACGCGGCGGTGCCGAGCAGGTAAGCCTTTTATTAGAAAAAGAATTAAACGAAAGGCTTGACCGTGCGGGCATCGAGGTATTGGAGGCCAGGATATCGCACCTGGCCTACGCGCCCGAGATTGCCCACTCCATGCTGCAGGTACAACAGGCTTCGGCCATTATAGCTGCACGCCGTTTAATTGTTGAAGGAGCCGTTGGTATGGTTGAAATGGCATTGAATAAACTATCAGAAAAAAACATAGTTGAATTTGATGAAGAACGCAAAGCCGCTATGGTAAGCAACCTGCTGGTAGTTTTATGTGGCGACAGAAGCGTGAGCCCTGTTGTTAACACGGGTACTTTATATCATTAATAGCATGGAACAGTTTAGAAGTTTTGACCAGTTACGCACCAACGAATTAACCGTCACAAGAAATGGTTTCTTCAGGCCTTGTTTTGAACTAACGGACGGACAGTTTATATATGGCAACCTGAGCTACGCCAACTTATGGAAAACTACCATGATCCTGGAGTCGGCACAAAAAAAGTGGATTATTAAGCGAAAGGGGATACTTAGCCGGTCATTACTTGTCAAGGATATTAATGAAATGCAAATAGGGATTGTTACGCCCGAGATCCTGTCGAGAAAGGTAAAGCTGAGTATGAATGATGGCTTTGAGGCCATGTATTTAAACAAAAAGTTATTTACACGTACTTTTAGTTTAACCAGCGATCAATCTGGCGATATCCTGGATATAAAAACCACCCTATGGGGCTTTAAAAAGCCGTTTACGATATTGGTAGATTTAGATAAGCTAAATAAGATTCCCAATATGCCTTTGCTGGCATTATTAGGGGTAAATTTAATTTTGATAAAACAGGCACAGGCCGCAGCGGCTGCAGGAGCGGGAGGTTGATATGGCTGAGAAAAAAGCATTTGTATTACGCATCAATCCGGATGTATTAAAGGAGTTGGAAGCCTGGGCTGCCGAAGAATTCAGAAGCACCAACGGGCAAATAGAATACCTGATGCAACAGGCTTTGCTTGCGCGAAAAAAAGGTGCGAAGAAGAAATAATTTTGTAAATGGTTGATAGTTCATAGCTCATGGTTCATGGCAGGAAATTTGGTTTCATTTAAATACCTGCTCCGACTATGAACTATCAACCATGAACTAATAAATAACTAAATTTGCCCTACCAATTTAATGAGGGACACATGAGAGAAGTAGTAATAATAGCCGCTACCCGCACGCCTATAGGCAGTTTTGGGGGCAGCTTAGCCAACATAAGCGCCACACAACTTGGCGCGCAGGTTATCAAATCGGCAGTTGAAAAGGCTGGCTTACGGCCAGATCAGATCCAGGAAGTTTATATGGGCAACGTAATGTCGGCCAGTTTGGGGCAGGCACCGGCCACACAGGCGGCTATATTTGCGGGTTTACCTTATTTACCTGCGACTACCGTTAACAAGGTTTGCGCGTCGGGTATGAAAGCCATTATGCTGGCTGCCCAAAGCATAGCGCTTGGCCAAAACGAAATTGTAGTAGCCGGGGGTATGGAAAGCATGAGCAATGTACCCTATTACTTAGATAAAGCCCGCAATGGCTATCGCTTAGGCAATGGCCAAATTACCGACGGATTGGTGAAAGACGGTCTGTGGGATGTGTATAACGACTACCACATGGGATCTGCTGCCGAACTTTGCGCGGTTGATTGCAATATCAGCCGCGAAGAGCAGGATGCCTTTGCCATTGAATCATACAACCGAGCGCAAAAGGCCCAGGCCGAAGGTAAGTTCAAAGACGAGATCACCCCCATCGAACTAAAAGATAAAAAAGGCGACGTAACCTTATTTACTGATGATGAGGAACCCAAAGCTGTTAAATTCGAAAAGATCCCGTCATTAAAACCTGTATTTAAAAAAGATGGCACTGTAACCGCGGCCAACGCATCGACCTTAAATGATGGTGCTGCAGCCTTAGTGCTTATGAGCCGCGAAAAAGCAGATGAACTGGGTATTAAGCCACTTGCCCGTATTATATCTTATGCTGATGCACAACAAGCGCCAGAATGGTTTACTACCGCGCCATCAAAAGCCATCCCATTGGCTTTACACCGGGCAGGTTTATCGGCAGAGAAAATTGATTACTTTGAAATTAATGAAGCGTTCTCTGTAGTGGCCATCGCCAATAATCAATTATTAAAGCTCGATCCGGCAAAAGTTAACGTTAATGGTGGTGCAGTTTCCTTAGGTCACCCTTTGGGTGCATCAGGCGCACGTATCATTGTTACTCTAATAAATGTACTGCAACAAAACAATGGTAAATTTGGTACTGCCGGAATTTGTAACGGTGGCGGTGGTGCCAGTGCAATGGTTATCGAAAATTTACGTTAGTAGATCATATTAACTACCATGTTCATTGCGAGGAACGAAGAAATCGCACGTGTGCAAATACGCTCTGTAATGTTTGCGATTTCTTCGTTCCTCGCAATGGCATCTACCTTATATTCCTTACATGGGTACTCGCTTGACAAATAAATAGTATATTGAAAAATAATCACACAAGAATCGTGACAAAAAAACTTTTTGTATCCCTTCTCCCCCTCCTGTTTTGTTTACAAACCTATGCCCAGCATTCTGACGAAAGCGCACATATCAAACAGCTTAAATTATATGAGGATACCCTGAAAACACTGGGTAAAACTTTCATTAATAACGAGAACGACCTGGAGCGAAAAAATGCCAACTACCAATTTATCAAAACCATCGTTAGCGCGCTTAAAGTGCCAAATTCTTTCCTTTTCCCCTTTGATTCTATCAAAACCATCAGCATCCTTAACTCACCCGATAACCGGTTTCGTATCCTCACGTGGCCAATCATGAACCAGGATGGCAGCTATCGTTTTTATGGTACCATACAAATGAATACCGGCGGCTTTTTAAAGATGTACCCACTTGAAGACTACTCACCTTTACTCAAAAACCCCGAGGACTCTGTAACCGACAACCGCAAATGGCTTGGTGCACAGTACTATAAAATCATACCGGTTTATGCAGCCAAAACCTATTACGTATTGATAGGCTGGAAGGGCAACACCGTAAAATCGACAAAAAAAGTGCTTGATGTATTATCATTCAATAATGGCGAACCACGGTTTGGCATGGCTATTTTTGATGGCAACGGCAAAACCCGTAAAAGGGTGGTATTTGAATACGCCCGCCAGGTATCTATGCTGTTAAGATATGTACCAGAGCAAAACCTGATTGTTTTTGATCACCTGTCGCCACCAGATGCCAAACTAAAAGACAAACCCGAATCCTTTGGCCCGGACCTTACTTATGATGGCTACAAATTAAAGAATGGCCGCTGGGTATATGTAGAGCAACTTGATATGCGCAACGTACCCGATAACAGTAACACAGCTACTGATAACGACTACGTTGACCCCAAGAAACAAGCATTAAAGGACAAAATGCTTGTTCCAACATCACATTAATTTTAGAATTAAACAACTGTTAGCCGTTAATAATCAAAACAATTCCAACACCTACTGTAACACTTTCGGTATTAAATTTCGATTTGAAAGATTTGTGTTACTTTAGCAAAACTTTAATTAAATAAACTATGCAGGAAAAAACAGCAGCACAGTCACGATCTATAGGAAAAATTCCAAGAGCAGTACCATTCATCATAGGCAACGAGTTTGCCGAGCGGTTTAGTTTTTATGGGATGCGGAGTATACTCGCTGTTTTTTTAGTACATCAATTCTTTAATCACGAATCTTCTGTTGTAGCCAACGCCCATTCCAATAGCATTAACCACATGTTTTCTACATTGGTTTACGCTACTCCCCTGCTTGGTGCTATCCTGGCCGATTGGTTTTTTGGTAAATACCGCGTAATTTTAATTGGCTCACTTATTTATACCATCGGGCACTTTTTGTTATCGATGTTTGATACTAACCTGGCCGGCTTTCAAACCGGCTTAATTATTATAGCATTTTCTGCAGGCGCTATAAAATCATGCGTATCTGCCAACGTGGGCGACCAGTTTGATCATAGCAACCAACACTTAATGAGCAGTATTTATAGCTGGTTTTACTTCAGCATCAACGCTGGCTCGATGGTAAGTTTGGCACTTATCCCTTACATTTATGACAAGTTTGGCGGTGCATGGGCATTTGGCGTACCAGGAATTTTAATGGCGCTTGCTACATTGATCTTCTTTTCGGGCAGAAAAAGCTATGTAAGGTTACCTGCAAAAGGTATCAATAAAGCCAACTTCGTTTCGGTAAGTTTATATGCACTTAAATACAAATTGGGCACCAGGCCGGCTGGCAAAACAGCATGGGATTGTGCCGAGGCGAAATACGGATATGAAAAAGTTGATGGTATAAAAGCTGTTTGGCGCGTTATGGCAGTATTTGCATTTATACCAGTGTTTTGGTCGTTATGGGATATGAACAGCGCCGAGTGGGTATTGCAATCAACCCAATTAAACTTAGATATGGGCATTATGGGCTGGAAGATCCTGCCATCGCAAATTCAAACTGTTAACGCGTTTTTCCTTTTGGCGTTTATCCCTATTTTCAATTATGGTTTATATCCCTTGCTTACCAAAATGGGTATCAAACTAACTTCCCTACGCAAAATTGGGGCAGGCCTTTTTATTACCGGTTTTAGTTTTGTAATCATCGCATTATTGCAGGTTAAGATTGATCATGGCTCGCATCCATCCGTATGGTGGCAAATTCTTGCTTTCGCGGTGCTATCTGCGGGTGAGGTATTGGTTTCTATCACCGGCCTGGAATACGCTTATACCCAGTCGCCGCCTTCCATGAAAAGTACCATGACCGCTATCTGGTATTTCACCTATTCTGTCGGTTCATTCTTTAACACCATTGTAAACAGCAGCATTGCCAGCAATGGCTTTTTTGCACGGTTTACAGGTGCATCATTCTTTTGGTTGTTTGTTGGTATTTGTTTTGGTTTTGTTTTGATATTTGTTCTGATAAGCCCTTTTATACAGGAAAAGGCGTACCTGGCATCAGATGTTTTGGCCGAAGGTTTGGATATTCGCGGCGATCATACCAACGAAATTCATCCGGATAACCCAATTGTATAATAAAAGTTGTTGTTTTGTGTTTTATTTCATCACACACAAGAATTACTAAGTGCCAGACAGCATAGTTATTATACCAACCTATAACGAGAAGGAAAACATCGAAAAGATGATTCGCAAGGTGTTTTCCCTCCCTCATGACTTTCACATCCTCATCATTGATGACGGATCGCCGGATGGTACAGCCAAAATTATCAAAGGGCTGATGAATGTATATCCCGAGCAGCTTTTTTTAGTGGAGCGCGCCGGGAAACAAGGCTTGGGTACTGCTTACATTCATGGTTTTAAATGGGCCATTGAGCATCATTACGACTATATTTTTGAAATGGATGCCGATTTTTCACATAATCCAGATGACCTGCTTAAGCTAAGACAAGCCTGTATTGATGGAGCCGATGCGGCAATAGGATCACGCTATAGCACCGGCGTAAATGTGGTAAACTGGCCCATGAGCAGGGTACTGATGAGTTACTTTGCATCAGTATACGTTAGGTTTATTACCGGGATAGATGTCGCCGATTCAACAGCCGGCTTCATGTGCTACAAACGCAAGGTACTGGAAACCATACAGCTTGATAAAATAAAGTTTGTGGGTTATGCCTTTCAAATTGAAATGAAGTACACCACCATTAAACATGGTTTTACGCTGGTAGAAGTGCCCATCATATTTATCAACCGCATCATGGGCACATCTAAAATGTCGGGCGGAATTTTCAAGGAAGCATTTTTTGGGGTGATCCAGATGAAGATCAACAGCATTTTCAGGAAATATCCGGAAGGATAATTTGATTTCGGATTTCGGATGTTCGATTTGGGATTTTTCATTTTGAATAGCGCGTCGAAGCTTATTTTAACGTCCGTTTTGAACGTAAAAAATTCAACACATCCGAAATCCCAATTCCGAAATCCGAAATAAAAAGCTAATTTCGTTGGTAATGAATGAGCACCTTGATCCCGCGCCGGAACGCCTCAGCAATACCGAACGTGATATTGAAAAAGTTTTACGTCCGCAGCAGTTTGAGGATTTTACCGGTCAGCATAAAATATTAGCCAATTTAAAAGTGTTTGTACAGGCGGCCCGCCAGCGTGGCGAGGCGCTTGACCATGTGCTTTTGCACGGCCCTCCGGGTTTGGGTAAAACTACGCTATCGCACATTATTGCTAATGAGATGGGCGTGGGTATTAAAATAACATCAGGCCCGGTACTGGATAAACCCGGCGACCTTGCAGGTTTGCTTACCAACCTCGAAACAGGAGATATCCTTTTTATTGACGAAATACATCGTTTAAGTCCGCTGGTTGAAGAGTACCTGTACTCGGCCATGGAAGATTTCAAGATAGATATTATGCTGGAGAGCGGCCCCAATGCCCGCTCGGTACAGATCTCATTAAACCCATTTACACTTGTTGGTGCTACCACCCGCTCAGGCTTGCTTACAGCGCCGTTAAGGGCCAGGTTTGGCATCAACTCGCGTTTGGAATATTATGATGCCAAGCTCCTAACCACTATTGTACTGCGTTCGTCATCGATATTAAAAACACCGGTAACCGATGAAGGCGCTTATGAAATAGCAAGGCGTAGCCGCGGTACGCCACGTATTGCCAATGCCCTGTTACGCCGCACCCGTGATTTTGCCCAGATCAAAGGCGATGGTAATATTGATACCGCCATAGCCAAATACGCGCTTAACGCGCTCAACGTTGACGAGCATGGGTTGGATGAAATGGATAACAAGATTTTGGTTACCATTATTGATAAGTTTAAAGGTGGACCTGTTGGCTTAAAAACTATTGCCACCGCCGTTGGCGAGGATGAAGGAACCATTGAAGAGGTATACGAACCGTTTTTGATACAGGAAGGTTTTTTAATGCGCACAGCCCGCGGCCGCGAGGCTACGGAGAGCGCCTACAAACACCTTGGCAGAATAAAATTAGGCGGCAATCAATCGTTATTTTAAGTGAACCAATAGACTACCAATTACGATACATCAATCATGAAAACCAAACTAAGTAAAGGCTTTAAATTGTTTTTAGCTGTAGCGGCATTTAATATATGCTGTGTTGCTATTACAAAAGCACAAACAACAATCCCTACCCCTTCAAAACCTTTGGCACCTACCAAGCCCGAGGCTTTGCCGCCAGATACGGCCGCAAAGTTTAAAAAAGACACAACGCTTAAAAAAAAAGACACCGTAGTGGTAAAAAAGGTAGCCACAGGGCCAAAAGTGGGCATAGCGGGCTTAAACCACGATCATATCCACCTGATACTAAACGAATATCGCAACGGTAACGTAAACATTGTTGGCATTGCCGAACCGGATAAAAAGCTTTGGGAAAAATATGGCAAAATGTATGGCGTACCCGATTCCCTGTTTTTTGAGGATCTGAAAACCATGTGCCAAAAACGCAAGCCGGTTATTGTATTAGGTTATAATGCTGTTGGCAAACATATTGATATTGTGGAAACCTGCGCCCCCATGGGCATATCAGTAATGGTTGAAAAACCTTTGGCTGCTACCCTTGAACAGGCTAAGCGTATGGAATTTTTAGCTTTTAAATATTACATTAACCTGCTTACAAACTACGAAACAACCTGGTACCCATCGGTACAAAGCGCTTATAATACGATAAAAACAGACAGCGTTGGTGTGATCCGTAAAATGGTATTCCACGATGGGCACCAGGGACCAAAGGAAATTGGTTGCAGCGAGGACTTTTTAGCCTGGCTTACCGACCCGGTATTGAATGGAGCAGGTGCCTTAAATGACTTCGGCTGTTACGGTGCCGATATGATGACCTGGATGATGAAGGGCCAAAAACCTATCGCGGTAACCGCCATTGCCCGCCATTACAAACCAGGCGTATACCCTAAGGTAGAAGACGATGCCACCATTATAGTTGAATACCCCGAAGCCACCGGCATGATAGAAGCATCATGGAACTGGCCTTTCGGTATTAAAGACATGGAGATTTTTGGCGCGAAAGGCTACATACACACGTTTGATAAAGATAGTCTTGAGGTTAGGATCGATAACACCGTACGTAGCTTTAAAGCTGCCCCTTTAGCAAGCCCGGCAGATGCGCCCGTACCCTATTTTACTTACGCCCTTAAAAATCCACTACAGGTACGCAATGACCGTTCATCGCTAAAAAACAACATGGTAGTAATGATGATACTGGATGCCGCCAAAAGATCGATCAAAGAAGGCAAGCGAATAGTGCTTTAAGAAGAGTCAAGAAGTTAGAGTCAAGACAAGAGCACCTCAAAGTCATGTCATTGCGGGGAACCATTAGGGGGATCCCTGAAAAAACAGTAATGACATCAAAAAAAACGTCATTGCGAGGAGGAACGACGAAGCAATCCCCAAATTACAGGGCGGATTTGCACAGCGACTCTGTAAATCGGGGATTGCTTCGTTCCTCGCAATGACATAATGGAGATTCCGCAGCTCTCTTGATTCCTGACTCTTAATTCTTGACTCTTCTTCTAAATAAATATCTTAATTTCGCCGTTATTGAATAAATTAAAAAATCATCATTCTACTATGATCAAAAAAGCTTTTGTATGGCTAACTGTATGTACATTGGGTACACTGTCTTGCCAATCTAAACCGGCCGATAAAACTCCAGCTAACGTCACCGCGGCAACTACCAGCGCAAAACCGGCTGATAATACAGCTATTATGGGCCGTAAGCAGGTGCCCGTTGTTTGTTACCACCAGATCCGCGACTGGAAACCAACCGACTCAAAAGGCGCCAAAGATTACATTATACCAATTGCTGCTTTTAAAGAGCATATCAAAATGTTAGCCGATAGCGGTTACCATACCATATTACCAGATCAGCTTTATAACTACCTTACCAAAGGTACTCCGCTACCAAGCAAGCCTATCATGTTAACATTTGATGATACCGATCTTGATCAATTCACCATTGCCAACCCTACACTTAAAAAATACGGCTTTAAAGGCGTTTATTTTGTGATGACGGTATCCTTAGGTCGCCCGCATTACATGACCAACGAGATGGTTAAAACATTGTCTGACGAAGGGAACATTATTGGGAGCCATACCTGGGACCACCACCGCGTTGATAAATACACGCATAATGGAGTACTGAAGATCATCGGTAAAAATGGTAAAATAACCAACAAACCGGTTGACGACTGGGTTACCCAAATTGATAAGCCAACCAAAAAACTGGAAGAAATTACCGGCAAAAAAATAGAATATTTTGCTTACCCATTTGGCGTATGGAAAAAACCAGTATTACCAGAAATCCAGAAAAGAGGTTTCAAAATAGCTTTCCAGCTTGCCGATAAACGCGACCCTGATTATCCACTGATGACCGTGCGCCGTATATTAGATAGCGGTTACTGGACAACCAAAACTTTTAGTAATAGCGTAAGGCATAGCTTTTAAGGCGCAGCCCCCTAACCCCCTAAAGGGGGAATGATAAAAATATAACATAATAGAAAAGCCCGTTATCTACATAACGGGCTTTTCTATTATCAAAAGTCTCCCTCTTCAGGGGGAGATTTAGAAGGGGCTTAGTGAGCGTGATGACCATCGGGGCCGTGTGCGTGGCCATGTGATAATTCTTCTTCGGTAGCAGGGCGTACGTTAAGTATATTACCTTTAAAGTGCAGCTCCTGGCCGGCCATAGGGTGGTTAAGGTCAACGATTACCGCGTCTTCGGCAATTGATACCACCTGGGCCTGAAAACGGTTACCATTGTTATCCTGTAAAGGCAAAACACTGCCGATTTCAGGAATCTCTGTTCCCTGGAACATTTCTTTAGGCAAGTTGGCTACTGCTTCCTCGTCATATTCGCCATAAGCATCACCAGCAGTTAAACGAAACTCGTAAGTATCGCCTGTTGATAGGGTGCTTAAATTTTCTTCAAATTTAGGCAGCATCTGGCCGGCACCAAATAAAAAGGTTAATGGTTGTTCTTCTGTGGCACTTTCTTGTAATACTTCGGTACCATCCTGGTCAACATACAAATCGTAAGTTAATGACACTACGTGCTGTGGTTCAATCTTCATTGGAATTGTTTTTTTAAATAAGCAATCAGGCCTTCATTTGTTTTAACGCGTCGGCCGTGTTATGAGCAGGTAGTCCGCAGGTTTTATCTTTACAAATAAAAATCTGTGTAGATGCACCAAACTTATCCTGCAGCAAAGGTAAACTTCCTTTATTACCACCCAATATTATTTTATTGGGGATGTAATTATTTTCTATTTCCCTTCTAACAGTTTCGGCATCGCTGCCCGTTATCGCAACTTCGTATACACCAAAAACCTCATCAAGCAAAAGCATTGTCCAGTTTGAATAGGCTGTACCATACTTTGCAAGCTGCGGCATTATGTTGCGTAACAGCTGTGCCGAAACCGCTGCATAGTTTTCATTATCAAAAAGCAGGCCCAACTTTTTAAGGTTACGTGCCATTGCCGAATTACTGGCCGGGGTAACCCCATCCATAATTTCAGATTTACGGGCTATCAGCTGTTCTTCATCATCGGCAGTGTAAAAGAAAATGCCGTTGGTTTCATCGTAATAATGGGCTATGGCGGTATCCGTGAGGCTTTTTGCCTGCTCCAGCCAGTATTCGTTAAAGCTTACTTCATAAAGAGCGATGAAAGCATCAATAATGTTGGCATAGTCATCTAAAAAAGCTACCGTATTGCCGCTTTTATAAACCCTTGAAAGCCTGCCATTTTGGCTTATGAGGTTTTTCAGGATAAAAGCAGCATTGTTTAAGGCGAGTTCTAAATACGCTGGCTTGTTAAAAGTACGATAAGCTTCGCAAAGGCCTTTCAGCATTAAACCGTTCCACGAGGCCAGGATCTTGTTATCCAAACCCGGTCTTATCCTGTAGCTGCGTGCCTCAAATACTTTTTTACGTGATGCTTTTATCCGCAATAGCAAGTCATCCACACTCAATCCCAATTTTTTGGCCAACTCCTCATCAGTTTCCTTTCGAAAAAGTACGTTTGAATGTTCTTCTTCCCAGTTACCATCTTCGGTAATATGATAGTAAATGCAAAACAGGTCGGCATTGTCGCCCAAAATCTCTTCGATTTCGGTTTTGGTAAAAATATAAAACTTACCTTCCACGCCCTCGCTATCAGCATCGAGGGCTGAGTAAAAACCCAATTCTGGCGAAGCCAGTTCTGTTATACTAAAATGAATAATATCATCAACTACCTGTTGGTATAATTCATCGGGCTGCCAGGTGTAAGCTTCAGCATAAAGCGTGATCAGTTGGGCATTATCATACAGCATTTTTTCGAAGTGTGGCACATGCCACCTACCATCAACCGAGTAACGGGCAAAACCACCACCTATATGGTCATATATACCACCAAAAGCCATTTTATGTAGTGTAAGCTTTACTTGCTTAGCAATTTCCCCGTCCTGCATCAAATGCGCATAGCGCATCAATAACAGCCAATTGTTGGGCATAGGAAATTTGGGGGCGTTGCCGGTGCCGCCTTCATATTTATCAAAATACCGCTTCCAGTTATCGGCTATCAGCTGCAGATCGTCTTTAGTATATTCGGGCTGCTCGGCAATAAACTGTACCGATTCATATTTTTGAATACCGTCGGTTAAGCGCACGGCGTACTCTTCAGCTTCCTCGGGCTTTTGCTTGTAAAAATCGGCCAGGTTAAACAGCAGGGATGTCCAGTCGTTTTTACGGAAGTAGGTACCACCGTAAATAGGCCGCTGATCGGGCAGGCAAATGCAGTTTAAAGGCCATCCGCCACGGCCGCTCATGAGTTGCACCGCGCTCATGTAAATCTGGTCAACATCGGGTCGTTCCTCCCTATCTACTTTAATACAAACAAAAAACTCGTTCATAACCGCGGCAACGGCCTCATCCTCAAAACTCTCATGTTCCATTACATGGCACCAGTGGCAGGCCGAGTAGCCGATGCTTACCAATATCAGTTTATTTTCGGCTTTGGCTTTATCTAAAGCTTCTTTACCCCATGGGTACCAGTTAACCGGGTTATTGGCGTGTTGTAATAAATATGGCGATGTTGAATTAGCAAGACTGTTCATAGATTGCAAATGTGCGGATATAATTGCACCTGTAAGCTAAAGGAGATTTATTTGGAAAAGTTTTTACGCATGTGTGGTAAATTTGAATGCCTTATGATTACTCCGCTATCTCAACCAGGTAATAATTCCGTTTTGATTTAAAACCGTAGGTGATTACCGCGAATTTTTTAAATCACATTTAAATTTGTGATACAGGTTAAACGCAGCTAACTGGGTTAACATAACTTAACATATTTTAGATAAAATATATCACAACTACCTAATAATCAATATTTTATATTTATACATGGTTAACACAAAAATGATGTGCCGCGCAACTTAGGTACACCCAATATTTGTGCCTGCTGTTGGTCAATACAAGTACCTTCGATACCTCGATCATTTAACCAGGACCAGGCAATAAAAACAAGATATTGTTTGATGCCTTTATCTTCCCAACGCCTTAAGCTTATCCCCGTTAACTATTCAGATGCGTTTGCCCTGTTTGTGCTATCGATCAATTCCAAAATTCGTGAAATTCGATTAAATTATAACCGGGTCGGCGGGCATTCGTGTCTAACTCAAAAAAAAGCTGCCTTAAGATAACACGAATTCATTACTTGTGGGTAAAAGCGATTCCCCTGATTCTGATAAAGTTAAAATGACTTAAAACTTTGATTATATTATTTCCCCTGCCACTTCACCCTTATCTACCTCTAAAGTAAAGACCATACCTTGATTAATGCTTTTACCAAATGTTATTATATATTTGTTTTTGTATAAACTTTCAAGGTAAAAAATGCTCAAGTACTCCAAACAAACCAGGTTATTATTAGCGGTTGATTGTATCATTTTTGGATTTGACGGCGAAGTTCTGAAGATCCTATTGATAAAAAGGGGATTTCAGCCCGAAAAAGGGAACTGGAGTTTAATGGGGGGCTTTGTACAAAACGATGAAAGTTTGGATCAGGCAGCAAACCGTATTTTGAAACAGCTTACCGGCCTGGAAGGCGTTTACCTTGAACAGCTATATACCTTTGGCGATCCACAACGCGACCCCATGGAACGCACCGTATCTGTAGCTTATTTTGCGCTGATTGATATCCATAAATATGAAACCCAGCTAAGTGCCGACTACCATGCCGAGTGGTTTCAACTTAAACGTACCCCAAAACTGATATTCGATCAGCAGGAAATGGTTGAGCAGGCCCGCAAACGCATTCGGTACAAAGCTGCCATGCACCCTATTTTGTTTGAGTTACTGCCCACAAAATTTACCATCCCTCAATTACAGATTCTGTACGAAAGTGTTTTTAATACAACCATTGATAAACGCAATTTCAGCAAGCGGATATTAGCTACCGGACTGCTTATTAAACTGGCGGATAAGGATAAAGCCGGTTCAAAACGCGGTGCTTACTATTACCAGCTTAATATGCAAAATTACTACGCCAAGTTCCAGGCGTTCATGAACTTTATTCCCAACCCGGATACCCTGTAAAGATCATTAAATTTAGCTTGCATAAGCTATTTGTTTAATTGCACTTAATATACCTAAACCGCAAAAAAATATCACAATAGTTATTGGCTAAGCGTGATTTACATACAGGCTTTCAATTATGTAATAAATATTTTACATTTATTAAACTGATTGAGCTGCTATTCCGTATAAATCCATATAACAACTATAAGTTGTACCAATGACTAAATATTTAAGCCTTTTATTTCTGTTGATATTTTCCGGCAATGTATGTTATTGCCAGGTGGTTGATATTAACAGGATTCAAAAAGAGCTTCCTTCAATTACAGATAGCACAAAATACGTTGATGCTTTAAACCGCCTTGGCATGCTGATGTATGAAAAGAACGTTGATAATTCTTTTTATTACGCCAAACTTGCCAGATCCATTTCTACCCGGATAAAATATACACAAGGCCAGGCTGATGCCATTAACATAATAGGAATAGTTTATGATTTAAGGGGCAATTTACAACTGTCACTAAAATATTATAACGATGCCTACAACCGCTACGTAGCCATAGGCGATTCGGCCAATATTGTGCAAGGCCTGATGAATATAGGCCTGGTTTTTAACGAAAACAAGGAAGATAAAAAGGCGATAGACAATTTTAAGCAAGGTATGATTATCGGCCAAAGCCTTAAAAGAGACTCCATCATGTCGTTGGTGTATTGCAATTATTTGTTGTTGTACCCGGCACAAATCAGTAAGGATTCCACAAGCTTACTACTTGCCAAGGCCCGTCAAATAGCAACCAGGTATAAAGATGAACGGGTATTGCTGGTAACAGAGCAGATACAGGCTAACCTTTATATCAAAAACGGCGAACGTGAAAAAGGTATAGCATTACTGCAGAAAGCCGCCGCCGAAGGCATAAAGATGGAGGTAAACTACGTTACCCTTGATATCCTCAAAAACCTGGGTGATATTTTTACCATAGGCGATACGCTAAAAGCTTCAGAATTTTACAAGCAGGGGCTAAGCATTGCCGAAAAGCAGGGCTATCATTTTTATGAGAAGGTATTTGGCAAACAGTTGTATAATATCTACATCAACCAAAATAACCTACGCGAAGTACAGCATTACAGCGAAAAGCTGATGCAGCTTTATGAAGATGAGGAGCTATATACCAATACATCGGGATTTGATTATATTGATTATGCTATAAAAGATCAGCAACTGGAAGCGCTCACTATGAAAGCAGAAAGCCACAAAACGCTGATTTTTGTTTTTGGTTTTCTATTTGTTGTGACAAGCGTATCTGTTGTGATATTTTATCGCTTATACAGCCTTAAACAACAGCATAACCAAATATTAGAGGAACTGAATAAAACAGTACAGTTACGGAACGAAAAACTGGAGATTGACCATGAGTTTAATAACCTGCTAATTTCAATATTGGCACATGATTTCAGGCAGCCCTTGGGCACGTTAAAAACCCTTGCAGCCGTTTTGAAAGATGCCGACTCGTTTACACGCGAGGAACTGACGTCATTAGTTCACAATATGGAGCAGGCATCCAACCTATCCCTGGAAATTTTTGAAAATATTCTGCAATGGATTAAACAGCAATTATCGGGCTTTAGCTATCAACCTACTTTGTTGCCATTACGAGAATTAATAGATGAGGCGCTGCAACCATTTACCCTACTTGCCGAAGAATACGAAATCACACTGATAAATAACATTGATGGCAGCATCAGCATGAATGCCGATAAAGAACTGGTTCAATTTATTCATCGTAACTTTATTCACAACGCTATCAAATTTTCGCCCAAACATTCAACTATAACTATTATGGCTTTTAGCGACATGGCCGAAACCACACTTTGTGTACGGGACGAAGGAAAGGGTATATCGCCCGAAAAACTACCTGATATTTTCAACTTTAAAGCCGATCTTAAATATAGTAATGAAAAAGAAAAGGGCGCTGGCGTGGCCCTTATGATCTGTAATGATTTTGTAGAAAAAATGCATGGCCGTATTTGGGTTGAGAACAACCAAAACAAGGGGGCTTCATTTTGTTATGCCCTACCTGCACCAGCTACCCCTCTCCACCAAAAAAGCCGGTTAAAAAGACCTGTGCTGGCTTTAGTAAAAAAATAAATTTGATAAGCCTAAATGAGCTAACGGGGTTTGGCACCTAAATACCAGGAATTATTTTAATAACACCTTGGTAGCACCATAGCCAAATTTCTCTTTACGGGCATCCATAAAAGTTTGCACTTTTGGATGTTTACCCAATAGTTTATGTAATTCATTGCGCAAAGTACCGTTGCCTGCACCGTGAATAAATGTAACATCGGGCAGTTGGTGTACTATGGCAGCATCTAATGCTTTATGAAAATGCGCTAATTGAATACTCAGCATTTCGCTGCTTTGCAAAAATTGGTAATCGTCGCGCAGTTTTTCAATGTGTAAATCAACCTCACTTACGGGTTTTGCTATTACTATCTTTTCTTCGGCAGGCTTAAAAAAGCTTTCTTTTAGTTTTTGAGCGTCTATAACCATTTCCGGTTCGTCGAGCCTGATAAGCCAGCCTGCCTGATTCAATAAAGGAACCTGCTTTTTTGTACCCGAAAAATCTTTTGCTTTAAATTTTTCTTTTACCACCAATGGTGCCGGCTGTTCAATGTTTTGTTTGGTACTGTAAAGAACCTGGAAAGTAAACTCGGGCCATAATTGCAGATCGGCTAATTGGGCAGAGTATATCATCTCTGTAGACTGCGGAGGTACAACTCCCGCAAACTCCCCTTTAAATACCTGCTGCTTAGCTGTACTTAAAGTTGTTAGTAGTTGAAAAGATGTAGCGTTTACCAAATAAAAATGCACTACCGATTGCGCCTTTGCATCGGTAACCACACCTATATAAATGCCCTTCTTTTCAAACCGGGCTAAATCAATAGGTTTTTCATCGGCAACTGCCGACTTTTTTGAGCCTGCGGGTTCATAACCATGCACACTTGTTACTTTGCTGGCCAACACAGGAATTTCAAAATCATCCTCTCCGGTAACACCTATCATTTGATCGTCAATGATGCGGGTTACAAAACCTTCCATTTTTTCATCAACAAAGCGAACAAAATCGCCTAATTTATATTTCATACTTATGCTTATCAGTTGGCAAAGTTAGCTTATATGCGCACATTAAAATATAAATAAAGCTTAGCTATTAGCATTATACTTGATTAAAACCCTATTAAACACATATTTAACGTTTTTTATTTTATAAAATCATGAGCGAGAGCACCCCTAATCACTTAGATCCCCACTTACTTAAACAAGTATTTGTACACAATCTTAACCGCATTTATTTTGGTAAATGCTATCTCAACAACAACCTCGAAAACATTAGCGGCCTTGCTTCTTTCAGCAATTTAAAGTTAGCTATTAATGAGTTTTGGGGCGATATCAAAAAACAGATCATCAGGATGGACGAGGTTTACAGGTATATGGGCGAAATCCCATCCGACAAAAATTGTAATCCGATAAAAGCCATTGTTAAAGATGAGTTTTGCCTTAATGACAAACAACCTATGACTGTTTTAAGCGATTTGGATATCATCATGTACATACAATTATTGGAACATGTAAATATCACATCGTGCCGGATGCTGATGATGGTAGCCAAATTATTAAAATACGATAAGGCAACACAGTTACTTACAGAATGCTTTGATGAGTCGATAGACAATGATCACCTTCTTATGATCATATCAAAAGAATATTTAACTGAGGATTAGACAATTATCACAATTACAGTTAAAAAAAATAAAGCCATCCGCATAACGCGAATGGCTCAAATATTAGTTATTTAATACCCCTATTAAAATAACTTAAACAAAGAGAATAAATATTTCTCATAATAGCAAATCCTTATTTAGCAAATAAAGGGGATGTTACACTTTTGTTACCAAAAACTGACTTATAAGTAGGTAAATTAAATCTAATTTTACCTTGTAACATTTTTCTGTTAAAAGCATCTTTACAGATATAATACTATTAACTATGAACATAACTAAACCCTTAATGTTAACGGCGTTAGCATGCCTCGCATTAACCCAGGTAAAGGCCCAGGATTTGTATAAGCCCCGCGATATACAAAAAGCATTTGACAAAGGCACCCGCCAGGCCGATGGTAAACCGGGCAAAAACTACTGGCAAAATCATGGTACTTATAACATTACCATTACCGCGCTTCCGCCAGATAGAAATATCAAAGGGACAGAAACCATTACCTACGTTAATAATAGCCCCGATACCTTAAAAAGGCTTAACATGAAGTTGATCCTGAATATCCACAAACCAGGGGTGGCGCGTTTTGGAGATACCAGCCCTGATTACCTTACTTCAGGTGTTCAGTTTGATCAATTTTTAGTAGATGGTGAAGCCGTTAAAGTTAATGGCGAAGGTGCCTCAACCAATATGCGTGTTGATTTAACCAAACCGTTACTGCCACATGCGCAGATTAAACTTGATATCGACTGGCATTTCCAGATCTCGTTACAAAGCGGACGTGAAGGAATGATTGACCCAACTACTTATTACCTGGCTTATTTTTATCCACGCGTATCTGTATATGACGATTATAATGGCTGGGACAGGCTGCCGTTTTTAGATGGACAGGAGTTTTATAACGATTTTAACGACTATACACTTACGGTAAATGCCCCTAAAAACTATATTGTGTGGGCTACCGGTACCTTGCAAAACCCTACAGAGGTTTTACAGCCGGAATACGCCAAACGCCTGGAAAAATCAATGACCAGCGATTCGACGATTCACATTGCAACTGTGGCAGATTTGGCTAAAAAGAAAATAACTGTTCAAAAAGACCAAAACTCGTGGGTTTGGAAAGCCAATGACATCAGTGATATGGCTGTTGGTATCAGTGATCATTATGTATGGGATGGTGCAAGTGCTATAGTTGATGATGCTACCCATCGCAGGGCCAGCATGCAGGCTGCTTTTCAGGATAGCGCTGCCGATTTTCATCACGCGGTACAGGCTGGCAGGCATTCTTTAAGCTGGCTGTCACACAACTGGCCGGGCGTACCTTATCCTTTCCCTAAAATGACCGCCTTCCAGGGTTTTGCAGATATGGAATACCCAATGATGGTAAACGATAGCCATACCGATGATATCCAGTTTGCCGCTTTTGTACAGGACCATGAGATAGCGCACACTTATTTCCCTTTCTACATGGGGATCAACGAAAGCCGTTACGCTTTTATGGACGAAGGCTGGGCTACTACTTTTGAGCGCTTGATTGGTGCCGACGAAGTTGGGCAAGAAAAAGCAGATGCCTTGTATAAAGATTTCAGGATTAACGGATGGATCCATGACGCCTCGACAGCCGAGGATTTGCCTGTTATAACCCCTTCAAGCGAGCTAAGAGCCGGGTATGGTAACAACTCTTACGGAAAACCATCATTGAGCTACTTCGCCTTAAAAGATATGCTGGGCGATGAGTTGTTTAAAAAAGCATTGCATGGCTATATGGACCGCTGGCATGGCAAACACCCTATCCCATGGGATTACTTTAACTCCATGAATGATGTATCGGGCAGAAACCTTAACTGGTTTTTCAACAACTGGTTTTTCACCAATTATTATATCGACCTAAGCCTGCAAAAAATTAGCAAAGCATCAAACGGATATTTGGCCGACATTAAGAACGTAGGTGGCTTTGCTATCCCGTTTGATGTAAAGATCATCTACACCGATGGTACTATCGAAACCAAACACCAAACACCGGCAATTTGGGAGCAGGATCAAAAACAAATTTCCTTAAGCCTTAAAACTACAAAAACCATTAAAACTGTAATTTTAGATGGCGGCATATTTATGGATGCTACCGAGAAGGATAATACATTAGATGTTAAATAAAATTTCAAAAAAGTATTAAAACAAAAAATCCGGCCAATTGGCCGGATTTTTTGTTTTAAGCATAGTACTAAATATTATGCGTTTTGTATGTTATTGTTCCAGTTGTTGGCAGTAGTTTTCACTTTGGCCTTAGCATCTTCGGCAATGCCTTCTGCCACAGCCTGGGCCCCATCCGCTGCTGCTTTAGCTTTTGACCTTGCGGTTTCAATGGCATCATCTTTATAATCGTATAAATCGCTTACTGTACCATTAAACTTTGCTTTTGCTGTTTCAATGGCATCATTACTATATTGCTTTACGTTGTTTGCTGTAGTTTGCGCTTTTGTTTTAGCAGTATCAACCAAATCATTAATGTAATCGGCTATATCGTCCCTTAGGTCGCCACCTTTTTCTGGTGCTAATAATAAACCTAATGCAGCGCCCGCTGCGGCACCTACCAATAGTGCAGCTATAATTTTTGCTTGATCTTTCATTTTTGTTATGTTTTTAAATGTGATGATTCAATTGTAGTAGTATAAACAACAACAATGCCAGTTTTGGAGACTTTTTGGACTTTGGGACTTTTGGACTGTGAGACTTTTGGACAAAGGAGCAAGGACGTTTGGACAAAAGATAAAAAAAACACCAATGACTAATGACAGCGTAGCGAAATGACCAATGACGGCGCAGCCTAATGACAGCGCAGCGAAATGACCAATGACGGCGCAGCCTAATGACAGCGCAGCGAAATGACCAATAACGGCGCAGCCAAATAACTGAAATAAAAAAGGCATCCACTAAAAAAGTGAATGCCCGGTATGCTTAATGATATATTATACTTAGATAACTTTTACATTTACCGCATTTAAACCTTTTCTGCCGTTTTCAACTTCAAATTCTACTTTGTCGTTTTCACGGATCTCATCGATAAGGCCTGTTGAATGAACAAAAATGTCTTGACCACCGCTTGTAGGTGTGATAAATCCAAAACCTTTTGTCTCATTGAAAAATTTTACTGTTCCTTCTTTTTGCATTATTTTATTTATTAAAGGCCGAAAGATATGGAAATTTTAGCCATTTGAAGATTTGAGAATTTGAAGATTTGAAAATGGAACAGCTTTTACCAGATAATTAAAAGCACAATACATGGTTATCTAACTTAAGTTCAAAGCATTGAACGCAAACGTTATAATTTTCAAATTCTCAAATATTCAAATTCTCAAATTAAAAAATTACGCAACAATGGCTAAGTGGCCACCCTTAATGGTGTCTTCTGAATCTTTAACAATACCCCGGATCTTTTCATCAAGTTCTTGCACGGTGATTTCCATAATGTTGAAGTAGCCAAAATCAATATTTTCCATTCTCATCAGGTCCATGATACCCAATAATGAGGCAACTGGCCTACGTAACTCATGCGATTGAATGATGGCAATACGTTGTAACGCTTCGTTTTGTATCCGAATCTGCTCTTCATGTCTTTTACGGGTGGTAATATCGGTTGAGTTTAGTGCCACACCTATAACCATACCACTAATATCCTTAACCGGAATAAATGAAGTTTCTTTCCAGCTTTCATTCAATGTACCAGGAAACAGCGCCCACTCGCGTTTTATAGAACGGCCTGCTAAAGCTACAGTAAAGTATTTGCTGAATTGCTTGAGTAGCCCGGGCGATGTATATTGAAGGATGCTATCGCCGTTGGTAAGTTTTTTATTGAAAGTTGTGCGGATAAAAACAGAAGCCGACTTGTTAAAAGCCAGCACTTCCAACTGCCGGCCTACCAAAATATGAGTATCTTTTGAACTATCAAAAATAGCTTTAAGCTTCATTTCTGATTTGCCTATAGCCGCTTTTTGTATCTGTGTTTGCTGATGCTGGTGCTCTAAAGTGCGCAGGCTCCAGTTAAGCTCCATTAGGTTTAATACCTGCTTGGCTAATACTTTTAATGAGTTTATTTGATTTTTGCTTAATTCACCTGGTTGTACGTCAACTACGCAAAGTGTGCCTAATGCAAAGCCTTCTTTGGTTATCAAAGGCACGCCCGCGTAAAACCTTGCCTTCATTCCACTGGTAACCAAAGGGCTATCACAAAACCGCTCATCTAAAGCCAAATCCGGAACCACTAAAACACCAGGTTGTTTAATAGTGAAATTGCAGAAAGCAAGCTTTCTTTCGGTGCAATCCATATCGGTGCCAATGGCTGCTTTAAACCATTGTTTATCTTTATCAAGCAGGGTGACAAGCGCTACAGGGGTATTACAAATTTGGGCAGCTAAGCCCACTATCTCATTCAAATCAGTAACGATCTGATGGTCAAGTTCCATAAATTTCTTTACTGCCTGCAGGCGTAGTAATTCGTTACTCATTATTAATTTGTGTACAGATATCTATGGGCAATTATGCTTTATTGTTTAGTACGATTAAAAACATTAATTAGTTGTCAATTTGACGCTAATCTCTCCAATTATAGCTATTAGGAATATAAAACATGTGTTCTTGAAATTGTTTTAAAAAATTGACGAATTATTAATGTAAAAATCACAACAATAGATGTTCCTACGCGGGGTTGCGTTTTAATAAAAAAAGCCCTTTAGCCTTTTGGGCCAATGGGCTTACTAAAAGTAACTATCGCACTAAAACAATCACAACACAGTCCTTATTATTCCAGCTACATTTTAAAAATTGAGCTTAACTATATGGTAAACGTAAAATTCCATCCATGAATAATTAATATATGCCTTTAGCAGGCTTTTAGTTTCCAGAAAGCGTATTTTCGCCCAAAATCAAAAAAGCAATATGAAGGCCTTTATATTCGACCTTAATGGCACCATGATCAATGATATGCCTTACCATACCAAAGCCTGGCAGTCGCTTCTAAACAACCAGTTAGGAGGCAACTTTACCTGGGACGAGGTTAAAAAACAGATGTACGGTAAAAATCCGGAAGTATTGGTAAGAATGTTTGGGCCAGACAGGTTTACGCTGGACGAGATGAACGATCTTTCCTATAAAAAGGAAGAGCGTTACCAGCAGGAGTTTTTACCTCAGCTGGCGCTTTTACCTGGTTTACACGAGTTTTTAGAGGCGGCTTATCAGCAAGGAATTCCTATGGGCATAGGTTCGGCGGCTATTCCTTTTAATATTGATTTTGTATTGGATAACCTTAACATCAGGCATTATTTTACAGCGATAGTTAGTGCTGATGACGTAATATTGAGCAAACCCCATCCCGAAACTTTTTTAAAGGCAGCCGAACTGTTGAATACTTTACCAACAGATTGTATTGTGTTTGAAGATGTACCCAAAGGAGTTGAGGCAGCAGCCAACGCGGGAATGAATGCCGTTGTATTGACTACCACACACGAGCAGGATGAGTTTAGCCAACTACCCAATGTACTCCATTTTTCGCCCGATTTTAACGATGCCTATTTTACTGGCTTGCTGCGCTAATTAAGAATAATTAAAACAACTGTTACGGATTAGTTTAATTTAACGTATAATTGGTTTTAGATTTATTGCCCTAAACTACTAACCAATTATACTTATGAAAATTAAATTTTACGTAATTCCGTTAGTTATTGCCGGTTTCTTTAGTTCATGCAGCGATCATGTTTACGGGCCGGCGCTGCATCACAGCGATATAGCCTATATGCCCAAGCCAATGTCGATGGATAGCACTAAATCTGCCACTTATCTATCTGGCGGTGTGGTATTGGATTTTAGCAACAACCTGTCAGACCAGTTAACCAGCGGTCAACTAAACATCAGCGAAGCCCATACTTTTCAAAACTTTAACCTGGCTTATGGCGGATTTACCTCTTTAGGCAATTACGAAAACTACGATTTGGAAAAAGACAATCCCCATTACTTTAAGAATAAGTTTTTTGGTGCCGTGGGCGGCCGCTTATCCGGGAACTTCTTTATAAATACTGATAGCAGAACCGATTTCCGCATTATTGGTTTTGAGGCAGTTTATAGTCACGAGTTTGGCGATTACGCGCGCTTTAGGAAGGCAGTAACCGGCGACCCTAACTTTTACACCGATACACGTACTGAGTTGTTTACGGGCGGGTTAACCAGCGAAATAGTTTTTCATGGCCGCAAGCCTAATACCGAAATGGGCTTTCGTGCCTTTGTGGGCAAAACCTTTGGTAATGACAATATTTACAACAACACCAACAATAACTACGTAACCTACAAAACGCCTACAAATGTTTCGTTTGCATACTTTTTACAGCTTAAGCAATACTTTTTTGTTGTTGAAGGCGGCACCTATGTACAGTTCAGGTTGGGCTTAAGGCTTTAAACCCTTACTCTGAGTAAATACTCCCTACCCTATCGCGTAAATTATAGCCCGACGCCATTACCTCGCCGTATGCACCCGCTGTGCGTACGGCAATCAGGTCGCCACGGAAAGATTCGGGCATATCAACATCCTTCTGAAAACAATCCGTGCTTTCACAAATAGGACCGACAATGTCGTATTTCAAATGGTGAGTAGTGAGTGGTGAGTGGTGAGTGGCAGCCTCATCTTGATTCTTGACTCTTGATTCTTGATTCTCTCTACTTATATTCTCTATCTGATGATATGCCTGGTAAAGCATCGGGCGAATCAGTTCGGTCATACCAGCATCCAGTACCAGGAAGTTTTTCTTTTTGCCGTTTTTAACGTACAATACCCTTGATATCAATGACGCGCTTTGGGCTACCAACGCACGGCCAAGTTCAAAATGCACCTCTTGCCCTGGTTTTACATTCAGGAATTGTTTAAACACCTGGAAATAGTTTTCAAAGTCGGCGATGTTGGTATCGGGGCTGTAATAATCAACTCCAAGACCTCCGCCGGTATTCAACACTTTAACCGTAAAACCGTGGTCTTCAAACCAATCCTGCATTTCGTTAATGCGGGTACAAAGGCTTTTATAAACTTCCAGATCGGTAATTTGCGAACCGATGTGGAAGTGGATACCTAAAAACTGCAAACTGGCACATTTACGCAACATAGTAGCCACATCCGGCAATTGCCAAATGTTGATGCCAAATTTATTTTCATCAAGCCCGGTAGTTATAAAGTGATGAGTATGCGCATCAACATTAGGATTTATGCGGATAGCCACATTGGCTTTTTTGCCTTTGGCAGCAGCCAGCTCATTGATAATTTCAAGTTCCTGCACCGATTCTACATTGAAGCAAAAGATATCGGCATCCAAAGCCAGATTTATTTCCCTGTCTGATTTACCTACCCCCGCAAATACAACTTTTCCTTTATCAAAGCCATGTTCAATAGCGGCTTTAACCTCGTTACCGCTTACGCAATCGGCACCAAAACCAAACGACTGGATCATATCTAACACCCGCGGATTAAAATTCGCCTTCATGGCATAATGCACATGAAACCCGTGCTTAACCGATGCATCACGACAGGCTTGTAAAGTTTGATTTAATACCCCCATATCGTAATAATAAAACGGGGTATCTAATTGCGAAAATTTATCTATAGTTTGGTTGTTGAACATGCGTTGGAAAGTCAAAATTTAAAAGTCAAAATTCAAAAGTTTTGGAGCGGGAGCCGATTTCACAAATCCGAAATCGAAATTCCCAATTCCGAAATTAAAACAACCTGTTATGCAGGCTTCTTAATGTTTCCACCTTATCGTCGGTTTTTACCAGTAACGACAGGTTGTGATCACTCCCCCCGTAGGAGATCATCCGTAACGGAATATGCTTAACCGCCTCCAATACCCTGGCGGCGTAGCCATGTTTTTCGGCACCAAAATCGCCTACCACACAAATAATGGTATGGTTTACATCTATTTCAACCGATCCGAATTTATTTAGTTCAGAGGTGATCTCACCTAAGTAGGTCACATCATCAATAGTTAATGAAACAGCCACTTCTGATGTTGTTATCATGTCTATTGATGTTTTGTATCGTTCAAACACCTCAAACACTTTGCGTAAAAAACCGTGAGCCAATAACATCCTGCTCGATTGGATCTTGATGGCTGTGATACCATCTTTCGCGGCTATGGATTTAATCTTATCTTTTTCGCTGGTATGTGTTATCAAAGTACCTTTAGCCTGTGGGTCCATGGTGTTTAAAAGTCGCACAGGTATTTTGTATTTCTGAGCAGGGAACACGCTTTGCGGATGCAATATTTTAGCACCGAAATAAGCAAGCTCGGCAGCTTCATCAAATGAAAGCTGGGCTATGGGCTGCGTACCTTTTACAATGCGGGGGTCATTATTGTGCATCCCGTCAATATCCGTCCAGATTTGTACCTCTTCGCTGCGGATGCCCGCTCCTATTAATGACGCGGTATAATCGCTGCCGCCGCGGCGCAGGTTATCAATTTCGCCAAAAGCATTGCGGCAAATAAAGCCCTGGGTTATAAACAGGTTTATCTCGGGTTGTTTATCCAACAAAGGCGTTATTTTTTCGGTGATGTAGTCAACAGTGGGTTCATTGTCTTCATCAATTTTCATAAAACTTAAAGCAGGCAATAGCGCCGACGATACACCAATCTCTTTTAAATAAACATGGTATAAAGTAGTTGATAATAGTTCGCCTTGTGCTAAAATGATCTTTTCTTCAACATTGGTAAACTGGTTATTAGCCATATTACTAAGCAAAGCAAAATGATAATCAATAACCTCTTTACCCTGCTGCAAATATTCGGGGCTGGCAAAAAGTTCTTTGATAAACAACTCGTATTTATCCTTCAAAGCACTAACCAGGATAATGGCCTTCTTCTTATCTCCTGTAAGATAAGCCTGTCCAATTTCTACCAGGCTGTTTGTAGTGCCCGATACTGCCGAAAGCACAACTATTTGTCGCTCCGCCGGGTTAATGATATCAAGGAGGGCCTTCATGCGGGCCGGACTGCCTACTGATGTACCACCAAATTTTAAAACTTTCATCGCTATTGCTGTTAACCAAAATATGGGCACCACCGGTGCCTTTATTTGCGGCGCTAAAAATAGGATTTTAAAGCGCTTATAACTAATTAAAATTTAAGGGATATGCTTGGCCGTTTTTTGAGAAAAGGAAATTATAAAGGCTAATGAATAGTTTACAAAACGCAAGCCCCAGCCGTTACGGCCGGGGCTTGCGTTTATTTGATAAGGTTTGGGTTTATGTAAATCTGCTTAAATAGATGCAGATATAAAATACCTGTTATTGGGTATAATATTAAAAAAAATAAACAGCTGCCAGGATTTATAAAATATATTTAATAGCCGGAATACGAAGGCCCTGATGTTTCAGATTCAGGGAAATCTCTTTTAACATTTAACTTTATTTTCTCATAAGCAGAAATTTGAATAAACACGAATTAAACGCCCATAGGATAGATTGTAGCAAATTTCATGAATTTTTTGACCTCATATTTTAGTTTCTGCTACCGATCTATTCCAAGATTCGTGAAATTCGATTAAATTGTAACCGAGGCGATGGGCATTCGTGTATAACTCAATGTGCGTTGAGTTTTCATTTGATATTAAAGTACATTTTATAACCAGCAGTTTTTTTTAGTTAAATACGTTTTGTTTCACCAAAAACAGAGGCAACGACCCATGATCTAAAACGCGGGAATGAAAGTTCCTGATATCAAAACTTTTGCCCTGCTTTTGTTGCAATTCTTCGCGCCAATGCAGTATTTGTAAAGCGCCGTATTTGTAAGTAACCACCTGCGCGGGCCAGCGGCGGATACGGGCTATTTCGCGCAGGGCGATATCATCCTGGTTACGGATGTTTTTTTTCCAGAAGGCAAGGGCCTGTTCATCCGTCCATCCGTAATAATTTAGCCCAACGTCCAGCGGCACCCGTACAGATCGTACAATATCCCATTCCCATTTCCCCAATTCATCATAAGGGGTTTGGTATACACCCAGTTGTTTGCCCAATTCCTCGGTATAAGCCCCCCAACCTTCGGCAAAGCCCAGGTAGTAAAAAAGCTGCTGTACCGCGGATGTTTTGGTTTTACCCTCGATGCTTGCCTGGTAATGATGGCCAGGTACGCCTTCATGAATAAACAGCCAATTATACATCCGTTTGTTATAGGGCTTATCAAACAGGTTATAATAAAACGTATTGTTATCGTAATAGCCTGGCGTTTGGACAAGCTGTTTACTTTCGCCGGCTTTAATGTTTAGGTCATGAATCTGGGTATCATTGAATAGTTTGGGCAGGTTGCTGTAAATTACCGCTTTGGTTTGCTCAAACGCCTGCTGCACCTTTTTAGGATCACTTTCAAAAAACTCAGGATCGTTTAAGTGTTTGTAAAAGGCATCTTCATCAAGGCCGGTTTGTTGCCTTACCGCTTCCATATGCTGCTGTACCCGGCGTACTTCGGTCAGTCCGAATTTATAGATCTCATCCGGCGTTACATCTGCACTCACCCAGCGCTTTAGTAAATAAGCATACCAGGCCTTGCCATCGGGTATAGTGATGACGCCCCCGGTTGGAATTTTTTCGGGTCGATGCTTTACCCATTGCTGCTCCAATGCAATACGTTCCAGGTTGAGCCTGCACTCATAAGTAATTAAGGCGTAATCTGTTTTTTGCGATGGCGTTAATACCTCAGCTTTATAATTTTTGAGTTCGACATCAGCCCATTTAAAAAATGTAAACTGCCGTTCAATTTCGGCAGTCGAGCCAATATGCTCAAATCCTGTTACATAACTTAACTCCAGTTGCGGTAGCTTTAATTGGTTGTAACCACTCACAAATTTTTCGCTAAATGCGTCAAATTTTTGCTGCCCTATAGCCGGGCAAAAACAGGTAATTACAAAAGCTGCGCAAAGTAACAGTGTTTTCATATTGGGATATTATAAACGGTTATTAGCTTCGATGATAATTTAAACCCGATGTTACAAATTGCAGATGGAAATAACGTAAATTGTATCACCATGCGTAAACTGATCATCCTCCTTATCCTCACTGCTGCTTTTAACAAAGCATTCGCTCAAACTTATCCCGATGCCCGGCTGCCAACCAATGTCCCGCAGCTTTTTACTGAAGGCCGGCTTAGCGATGGCTTAAGCAATCGCGATTTTACCATATCGCCAAAAGGCGATGAGATTTTTTACACCCTGCAGCAACCGCGCTTTGTAACAAGTACCATAATACGCCTCCTAAAAAAGAATGGCAGGTGGGGGCTGCCAGAAGTTGCCCCATTCTCTGGCAAGTACCGCGACCTGGAAGCGGCCTTCTCGCCCGATGGCAGCACCATTTATTTTTCATCAGACAGGCCACTAATAGGCAGTGCCATAAAAAAGGATTTTGATATATGGCGCGTTAAAAAATCACCCAACGGCAAATGGGGCGAACCCGAAAACCTGGGCAACAATGTAAACTCCGATAAAAGCGAATTTTATCCCAGTATTACCCGTAGTGGTAACCTGTATTTTACAGCCGAATTAGCAGATGGTAAGGGAAGCGAAGATATTGTAGTTTGCAAACCAACCGGCAACAGCGGCTACTCCAAACCAGAAATACTCCCGGAGGACATCAACACTAAGTATGACGAGTTTAACGCTTTTGTTGACCCTGGTGAGCAGTTTATTATTTTAACATCTGATGGTCGCCCGGATAACCTTGGCCGGGGCGACCTGTACATCAGCCATAAAGATAAAGCAGGCAACTGGCTACCCGTAAAACATGTGCCAGCGCCAATCAATTCCACAGCTATTGATTATTGCCCTTTTGTAACCTGGGATAAAAAATACCTGGTATTTACCAGTAGTAGGTTAAATGCCGGGTTTAACGATGGTAAAACAAAAAACTACTCCCAATTGAAGCAGTTGCTTGGTAGCGCAGGTAATGGTTGGGATGATATTTATTGGGTTAAGTTTGATATGAACTGGTAGCGCATCGGTTTTGGTACCTACCCATGAGAGTTAAAAAACAACTGTCATCCTGAGTTATCAAATTTCGCGAAATTCTGAAGGTGAAATGACAATGTAAAGCTATGTCATTGCGAGGAACGAAGCAATCGCGAACTGTGCAGATCAGCCCTGTATAGCATGAGATTGCTTCGTTCCTCGCAATGACATGGTGGACTTGTCATGGGCAGGGACGAAGGATGACAGTCCTTTATCTTATTTTTTCTCTTCGGCTCTTTTCAAAACCGCGTGCGATTTTGAACCATTAACGTCAAGATCTACGGTAGTTGAATCGCCATAAAATTTGCCGGTGTGAGGGATGTCCATACCGCTGGTGCTTATACTGAATGAAAAAGTAGTTCCATCAGTTTTGCCATTGGTTAAAGGCACGTCTCCTTCGGGAGTTAAGGCAGTACCGGTTAACTTGTCGCCTTCAACTTTAAAATTGTAACTTAATGGGTACTCTGTACCGCCAATGTCTACTTTACCAACCCATTTTCCGTTCAAATCGGCAATTGCCGCAAGGCATACCATAAAGCAGCCAACAAATAGTGCAGTTGTAAATAATTTTCTTTTCATAATGTGATTTTATTGGTATCTAAGATAAGATGTTTTTTGTTGAGTTAAGTTACCAATAAATTATTAAAAAGTTATTATCAGCGTGTTATCAATGTTTTGCCACAGCCTTTAAATTGAAAACAGAGAGGAGGCACCTACGGGGCCAAAACATTGATATTTATTATGCTATAAACACGAAGCTACGCCGTAGCCTATTTTTCACAACTCCAGCGGAGTTACGTGTTTATAGTAATAATTTACCCACAATTTTGGCTCCGGATGGAGCCTCCTTTAAAAAGGCGATTTTCCCCCGGCGATTATCTTATCGGGTTGCCACCGCCGGCAGGATGTAATTTTCCATGATCTTCTCTGGCTGCCACACCCTGCGGTTCCTGAAATTGGCCGATGTGATCACCACTACAAGCCGATATTGAGGAACAATGAAAATGTATTGCCCACCTGCACCACGCGCTTCAATCGTGTTGATGGGTTTACCGTTAACCAGGTAATGATAATGCCACCACAAAAATCCATATTCATTTTTTTCGGGATGATTTTCTAATACCAGATATTTTTTAAACGACGCATCAACCCAATTTTTACCGATGATCTGCCTGTTTTTCCATTTACCGCCATCGGCATAAAGTAAACCGAATTTTAACATATCACGTGGCCGCAGGTGCATACCGCCACCAAAGTAAGGGCGGTTAAGCGGATCATTAAACACAATATAATTGTTGATGCCCAATGGTTCAAACAATTGATGATCAATAAACGTGGCAAACGGTTGTTTAACCACGGTATCCATAATTACCCCTAACAAGTATGGATTGGCCGAACTGTAATTGGCGTGGGTACCGGGGTAATTGATCATCGGTGCCTCGACTACGGTTTTAAGCCAGTCGGGCGAGTTTTGGTACTCATCTTCGGATGCAACCGATTTTCGGTCGATTCCAAAATCGATAGCATCCAGACCCGAGCTCATGGTAAGCAGGCTGCCAATACTGATGGCTTGTTTCCTGGTATCATTATCGGCCACATGTTTAAAACGCTGCGGTAAAAAGGAAATGAGCTTTTGGGCGGTATCCTTTAACAAACCCTTATCTATAGCAATGCCCACCAAAGCAGAAGATATACTTTTTGATGCCGACCGCATATCATGCACCGTACCCTCATCAAAGCCATTAAAATACTGTTCATATACCAGTTTACCGCTACGGCTGATGAGTACGCTGTGCGTATTGGTAATCTTATTGGCATTAATGCTATCGGCCATCAACTTTAAATACCGTTCATCAAAGCCGGCGGCTTTTAAACTGCTTACAGACAGACCATCGTTCATATTGGCTGGAACGTTACCATTGAATGGCAGCTTGGATGCCCTGCTGCTCAAATCCCAGTCGGCAGCAGACCTATGTAGTGTAACGTTGGTAATGGGCATGCCCGCTATTGAGGCCTGCAGCGTAATGGCATCTTTGGCCAACCTCCCTTTAAACCGGGTACCGGTGCGAAAATCTTTAAAGTGGATACTATCGCCTTGCTGAACCAATCCACCGCAAACAAAACCCGAAAACCGGGTATCTGCCGAAAAGCAGTAGGCTTCATATTTGGTAGTATCTGTATCGCCGGCTTCCACGCTTACATAAAATTCGGGCCTGAAATTAGATGCTAATAAAATATTCCAGCGGCCGGTGTATTCGCCTGTTTTTGGGGCCGTGAGCATGGTATGATAGCTCCATTGTACCGAGCGGATCATTAGCCGTATTTGCTTTTGTTCGGTGTTGATTATCCCTTTTATCACAAGGTCACTATCCGGCTTAACTTCAAAAGTATTACCGGCCAACAGTTTAAATTGTTTTTTTACCGATGACTGGCCTGCAGAAAGCGTTAAGATGTACGATCCTGTTTTTTCCTTTTTTACGGTTACTTTAATACTGAAGTTTTGTGGCGATGATAAAAGCCCTTCCCAGTGACCGCCATAGTCCTTCATGCCGCTTTGGGCAAAACAAGTACTGCCGATGCAAAACATAATGATTATTGCGGCAATGCTATTTTTAAAATATAGAGTTGATAACATAGCTTATAATTTATACCGCAATAGTACAAGCTGCAGCGCAGGCAAAATAGTATATTGTTAACGTGCCGAGATTATTTTACGGTATTGCAGCGGACTTACCCCAACATCCTTTTTAAAGCACCGGATAAAGTGGCTCTGATCGGCAAAGCCACATTCATAACTGATTTGGGTAAGTGGCATACCCGTTTGGACAAGCAAGCCGGCAGCCTGTTCAATTCTTAGTTTTTTAAGATAATCACCAACTGTAGTGTTGAAATATTTAGGAAACTGGCGCGAAAGGTGCACCGGGTGCACCTGTGCTATAGCAGCCAAACCATCCCAGGAAAGTGATGTGGCATTATCCTCATGCAGCACCTCCCTTATTTTTTTAACCCAGGCCGGTTGCCGGGCTGTTTCCAGCTCACCAACATGGGTAAGCAATCCAAAAACTTTAAAAAGTGATTCGCTGATGGATAAGTTTTCGATAGCAGCCGTATACCTGGTTTGCATGTACATATTACGGAAAAGCAATTTGAATACCGGGTTATTCAACATAGTACTGCCTTCCATTTTATTTAGCGGTAGCTGATAACGTTCAAAAAAATCCTGCTCCAGTTCAATGTGAAAGCCGCGGGTATAGCCTGGGTGCTTAACGTTGCAATGCGCATCCTGCCAGTTGTGGAAAAGCAGGGTACCCTCGCTGCATTCGTAGGTTTCCTTTTTATTGGTTTCCTGCATATTGCCGGCCAGTAAAAAGGTAAAATAGGGGTTTTGATGGGTGTGCCAGTCCACCCGATCATGGGTATACTCAGTATCGGTAATCACCAGGTTATCCAAATGAATGACCTTGTTTTGAACCCCGAAATATTTACCCTTTTGCAGCTGCAGCATATACTATTGAGACGAGCGGGAGGGGATGTTTGTTACAGCTTTTTAATTACTGAATTATTGAATTCTATTTTAATTACTGAATTATTGATTTCCTGCCATTTTCAAATCTTCAAATTCTCAAATTTTCAAATCATTTTTTCATCTGCACATCTGTAATTTGCACATCTGCACATCTTGCATTATTTATTTGCTTAATTTTACCCCGATGAAAAAAGTGGAAGTGCTAAAGCTGATCGATCTGATCGAAGAAATAAAAAAACTGGATGACCTGATCACCCAAAGCCGCAAAAAAAAGACTTCCGACTTTGTGATTAACCAATACGAGGTTAAAAAGCTAAAAATGATCGGCTCTATCATCAGCGAGTTGGCCAACCCACCCATTCAATCAATGGAAAGCTACCTGCTTATCCAAAAAATTCTCAAAAAATATTACCCTAACATCCCGGAAACAGAGCTGTTGAATGACATCGACGTAAGCAAAATTGTTGCTGTTATTGAGGGGTAAACCTAATAGATCATAGCTACAGTAGGCTCAATTTGCCCGTCTTTCCAAAACGCGGTTGCCGGGTGGAAGTGTTTCCAGGAATGCCAGTACTCCTGGTAGGCCTGCACTTTGGTTAAGCGTTGCCCTTTTTGCGTACCTGCTGTACACAAACCATCCCAATCCCAAACAGACGCGGTTTCTTTGTCGGTTAGCTGGTCGTCTTTATTTAAATCAAAGTGGAACGTTTTGCCATTTACGGTAGTGTTCCATACATGGTAACTCAGGCTGTCTTTTTCAATGCCGATGAGCAAGGAGTTATGGTTAAACTCATCGTTCAGTAAGCGTTTATTGTGGATGTGCCGCCAGTCGTAAGCTTTCGCCTGCCCGTTAATGATCACCCCGATAACCCAGCTTTTACGAATCAGTGAATCCTTATTTTTCAGCGCGCTATCTTTATCAATAGCCTGTACCCTATCGTAATTTTTAAGATCAGCGTAATCTGGGACATACAGCTGATCGGGCTGCATGATTAACGATGCAGGGTGTTTTTGCAGCCAGGCGCCAAGGGTTAGCTGCTCATATGGTAACTCCTGTAAATGCTGCCCTTTCAGCTTACCAACGGCGGCATTACCGGTTGCCTGGTACCACCAGGTTTTGGTACTTTCGTCTTCGATAATGGCGTTATAATGCCTTGCGCCAACCAGCCGAAAATTTTGCCTTTTGCCATTTACCACCGGGTTATAAACCCTGCCGGTGCGGCACATGGTGCAATAAGTTACCAATACTGGTTGCTGGCCAACATTATCCTGCACCTTATGATGATAGCCTAAATAAATAACCGGGTACGCTTTGGCTACGCCATTGCTTACCACACCAACTACCAGGTAAGTTAGCGGGACTTTATTGGTTAGTCCGCTGGCAAATTTGACCGCCTCTGTTTCTTTAAACATAGTTTCGGCCTTGTACATATAATCGGTAAGGTAAAAACTACCCAGGCAAAGTAAAAATACAATGGCCTTTACCCATTTGCCCCTTTGGGTGTTTTTAGCGTAGAATTTGTACAGGTACCAAACAATAAATATCAACCCTATCAAGCGCAGCGGGTTAACAATTTTCTCTAAGTAATAACAAACAGTAATGGCATTGAGGTCCTGGCTGCCGGGAAAAGGCATTAGCAGATAAGCGTGTACCAGGCCGGGCAGCACCAACAAAATTATTCCAATCCAAAATATCCCTGGTCTGTGTATATATTTCTTCATTTAATCTGCTTTTAAGGCGGCATACCTGTTTGCCGATGGCAGGTAACCATTTGTTTTAAGAATACCCGCAAGCCGGTTATAAAATGCGGGTTCGGTGGGCGTTACACTGGCCAGGCCATCTACGTAGCGGTTATATAAACTAAACAATGCGGCGATGAGAACGGTATCATGTAGTTCCAGATCAGTAGCGCCGGCTTGTTTGGCCTTTTCAACCAGTTCCGTCGTTACATTTTTACCGCTTACCTGGGTTTTGCGGGCAATCTCCAGCAGGTATTTCATTTTTTCGCTTACGGAAGCGTTATCGGGATCGTTCTTAACTTTTTCGGCGGTTTCTGTTTCGCCAAGTAATACATCCGCTGCCGCCGTGTGGGCGTTAGTACAAAAACGGCATTGGTTACCATTACTTACTACAGTGGCAATCAACTCACGCTCCCCTTCGGTAAGCGTCGATTCGCCGCGCAGTAAGATCTGGGTAAGCTGCCTTATGGGCAAAGCTGTATCCAGGCGATAATTCAACAAGCCGGTAATACCCGGCAGGTTTTCATCTAATGGTATGTATGGCATATCAAAAGTTAACAGTTCCCGGTTTTGCAGCCGGCCAATAAGTTTATAACAGGTTTTATAATCGACCCTAATTTATCTAAAAAAATAAATAAACAGCACGAAGCATAAAAATTTATTTGGCAACTCATTGTTTTTTACCGTTTTCCACACTTTTGATCTCCTCTTTACGGTCTTTTTTAAAGTCGAAGTTGTTGAAATCGGCAGTCTGAGGCAAATCCATCGTGTAGCTTGTAAGCGTATCTATTTCAATGGTGATGTCTTCGGCCAGCAGATCAATCAAGTGACCTCCGGCTTGTTTATCCATCGACAGAAAATGAAAATGATACCCGCTGATATGCGCGCCTTCCATAAATGTTGGGATTCGGAAACCTACCAGGTCGCCTTGTACATTGTTATGTTCAAAAAAGTGCTGCCTGTCAAGCATAGCTGCCAACGGCAGGTAAGGCTTTTCAACCGGCGGGAAAGCCCTGGTTTTAACAAGCTTAAATTTACCGTTAATGTGTATGGCATAAATGCCGTTTTGGTTGGTAAGTAAACTATCCAGGTAACTGTAAAGCGCGGTTTTGGTTAAAGCCCCGGTGTGTTTGTACACCTTTTTGGCTTTAAAAAAGCATACCACGGCATAAGGGAGTTTGCCGGTATCGGCCACCAGGGTGGTTTTACCGGTAGACCGGGTTTGGTAGATTTTGCCGTTAAGCAGCAGCAATTCTCCATCTAAATGGCCAGGTGCGCCTATGCCAAAATTACCATGTTTTTCCAGATCTTTGTAAGGATACCAGTTATCATACAAGCCGCCAATAAACCCGGATGCGAAACCCGCGCTAAACAAATCATCGCCGTTAGCCGGTTTTGTTTTTTGCTGCGCGATAGCTGCCTGGTTAAAAAGTAATGGGATTAACAAAAGGTATAAGGGAACGCGTTTTTTTTGCATGGCGACAGTTGTGTATTAACGGTTACAAAGCAATTGTTTTACAGTAATTTATGCAAGTGTTTGGCGATAAATAAAATGTGAGTAAAAACTACCTGTAGGGCCCTTCCCAATAGCGATGGGTTTAAAACCTTGAGTGTTCGAAAGATTTTTTATTCCCTCCCAACGGGCTACTGTGTGTACACATCTTTGGGAATCGTATCACTAAACAAAGACGTTGTCATTTCGAACCCTTGGAGGGAGGGATTTTGCAGGGCAAGGGTGAGAAATCTTATACGACAGGCTACGTTTGCTTGTCGCTCGTAGAAGATTTCTCTTTCGCGCCCTCCTCATCCCCCTCCTTCGCTCTATCGAAATGACATTTTTCTTTTTTAGAAAGATGTGTACACACAGTAGCTTCCCCAAGGAAGGAATCGCACGTTCCCCTTGCTCTTTTAAACGTTTCGAACACTCAAGGTTTTAAATCCATGGCTATTGGGAAGGACAGCTCATTTACTATCAAATTTTACTTTACCCCAACAACGATATAGAATCCATCACCTAAATTTGTTCAGCAATTAAAACACGAATAATGAAAGTAGAAATATGGAGCGATGTGATGTGCCCGTTTTGTTATATAGGCAAACGTCGTTTTGAAGAAGCCCTGGAACAATTTGAGTATAAAGACCAGGTAGAAATTGAGTGGAAAAGCTTTCAGCTTAACCCCGATATGAAAACCGATCCCAACATCAGCATAAACCAATACCTTGCTGATGCCAAGGGCTGGACGCTTGATTACGCCCAACAAATGCACAACCACGTTACCCAAATGGCAGCCGAAGTTGGTCTTGCCTATGATTTTGACCGTGCTGTTGTGGCTAACAGCTTTAAAGCACATCGTTTTAGTCACTTTGCTAAAAAACAAGGTTTAGGCGATAAGGCCGAAGAAGCTTTATTTAATGGTTATTTTACCCAGGGCTTAAATATAGATGATAATGAAACGCTCATAAAACTTGGTACGGCTATTGGTCTTGATGCAGCGGCGGTACAACAGGTTTTAGAAAGTGATACATACGCCGACGCTGTAAAACACGATATTGCCGAAGCTCAGCATTTAGGTATCAGGGGTGTACCGTTTTTTGTAATGAACAGTAAATACGGTGTATCTGGCGCGCAGGCTGTGCTGGTTTTCCAGGAAACTATTGAGAAATCATTTGCCGAGTGGCAGCAGGAAAATCAAAAACCCACCCTTACCATTATTGAAGGCGAATCGTGCTCACCGGATGGTGATTGCGGATAATCAAAAAAATGGTTAAAATGGTTATCCCTGGTTTTTATTAATGCCCGGGTGATTAGTTTCGTTATAAAACTTTAATAGCGCGTGTTAAATGGATTTTACATTTAACACGCGCTATTTTTGCTTATGGCGAAAGCAATACAATCAAAGCGCAAATTAGTTTTCAACATTTTTAAATAACGCGAAACTATTATATATTTAATGCACGTAAAACTATTAAAATCAGCTGAGTGCATATGAAAAATATTTACTGCAAAATTTTTACTTTCCTGTTTTTAACGGCTACAGTAAGCAGCTGTAAACTCGAAGGAGATGTGCTCCCAGCCGGAGCTTCAACCACAACTACTAATACGGGAACGGGAACTGGTACTGGAACTGGAACTGGAACTGGAACTGGTACTGGTACCGGCACAGGAACGGGTACTGGCACTGGAACAGGTACCGGAACTGGAACAGGCACTGGAACCGGCACAGGCACTGGAACCGGCACAGGCACTGGAACGGGTACTGGTACTGGAACCGGAACAGAAGACGGAGCTGGCCTTGCTATCGGTGCAACCGGCACCATTATTTACCAGGTTGATAACGGATCTGTTGTTACCTTAAACTCTTACACCAATTTTGTGATATTTAAACCAGGGGACCCTCAAACAAGTTTCCTATACCCTAATGGAGGCGTACAAATAGGTATGCTTAACCCCCAGGATACTAACAATGCTTTTATCATGTCATTTATGGGCGCTGTACCGGGTACTTTTGATATATTTTTAACTTCTATAACTTCAGGAGGTAAAGCGTTAACCGGCTCAGGTGGCAGGGCAAAAGCTACTGTATTAACCTATTCAACCACTTTAAAAGGAACGGTAACTGGCACTTTTAACACCACGGTAATGGACGAATCTTTCGCCAGCCATACTGTTAAAGGTTCGTTTAACTTAAAGCAATAAATACACCCAAACCAATCATTATTATTCAGCAGCTGTTTTGCAACAGCTGCTTTATTTTTTATTATTCAAAAATCCATTCCAAAGTAAAAAACGATTTAGCATAACAAAAGTTTAGATAATTGCCTTATATTTGCATCAGTACATCTAAGTGTACTTTATACACTTAGATAACTTAAAATGATAGATACACCCATAAAAATACAATCAGTAAACACCAGGCTACAGCTACGCATAGCTGTTGGCGCTATGTTTTTTATGGCTGGTTTAAGCTTTTCAAGCTGGGCATCACGTATCGCAACCGTGCAGCAAACCATGGGTTTATCAGATGCCGCTTTGGGTGCTGTACTATTTGCCTTACCGGTTGGCTTAATGTGCTCCCTCCCCTTCTCGGGCTGGATCATTACTAAAATTGGCAGCCGCCGTTTGCTCATTATCGCGTTATTGGTTTACGCTGTCGCTTTGGTAAGTTTAGGATTAGCTCAAAATACCTTTCAGCTAATTATTTGCCTGGTTGGCTTTGGCTTTAGCAGTAACGCGGTTAATATCTCTGTTAATACCCAGGCTGTAGCTACCGAACAAGCTTATCAAAAACCTATTTTGGCATCTTTCCATGGTTTATGGAGCCTGGCCGGGTTTACAGGCGCAGGCATAGGCACCTTTATGATTGCACATGACATTACCCCTTTTCATCATTTTGTGTTAATGCTGGTGGTAATAGCCATCGGTGTTATTATAGCTGCCCGCTATTTAAAAGATGATAAAGTTGCCGATGCCGGCCCCGTATTTGTAATGCCCGATAGCTCACTGATTAAATTGGGCATTATTGCTTTTTGTTCTATGATATGTGAAGGCGCTATGTTTGACTGGAGTGTTATTTACTTTAAAAAGGTGGTGCTGGCCCCTACCGCCATGGTAGGCATAGGCTTTACCGCTTTTATGGCCACCATGGCCAGCGGCCGTTTTATTGCCGACTGGTTTGCACATCGCTTTGGCTTAAAAAGAACCTTACAGGTTAGCGGTTCATTAACCGCCACAGGCCTCGCCATAGCCGTAATTTTCCCTTATATCTACACCGCTATAGGAGGTTTTTTGTTGGTTGGCGCGGGTGTATCATCGGTAGTGCCTATGGTTTACAGTGCCGCGGGCAAATCAAAAACTATGCAGCCTGGTGTTGCGCTTGCGGCAGTATCAACCATTGGTTTCCTGGGCTTTTTAATTGGGCCACCCGTTATTGGCTTTATAGCAGGCATAGCCACACTAAGGGCATCATTTGTGCTGATAGCTATGATGGGGTTATCCGTAGTGATCGTATCTTCCAAGGCCAAACTCGACTCCTAAGCCTTACTCAAATCGGCCTCGCCGGGGTTTAGCAGGTAGTCAAACTGCTCGTAACCATTATGTACCATAAACTTCAACCGTTCCTTAGGGATCTCAATATCAAGCGACATTAAAGCCAAAGTTTCGGGCAAATTATCGCGGATCAGTTTCAGATCGGTAATATGAGGCATATCAATTAAAATATCATTCCCCTGCGCCTCAATTTTCCATCCCGGCAGGTTACTGCTGTGCAGTACATCCAGCCATTTTTGTTGATAAGCATTCATAATTGTGTTTTATTATTAAAGCGTTAAAAATGGGATTGGTTTTATTTTTGTGAGATTTTAAGTAACGCTGATAGCAGGTTTTGCCATCAACTTTTCTTCGGCGTTTCTGAATCTTAGAGCCTGTTTAAAAATAAATAAAAAACCGTCGTTGCGAGGATGCATCATGGATATCCCTGAAAAAAACGGCGATGACGTATTGAAAATATCCACTGGCAATCAATAACTTATATGAATTTCATTATGGAAAGGAACGACGTATGGGTTAGCGCAGACGACTCACCCCGACGAGGCTACGCCCGTCTGCCCCTCTCTCCGACTGCGTCGCATAGAGGGGCTAAAAAGATTTTTGCTTCTGCTAACCCTCTTTGCGGCGCAGCCGGAGAGAGGGTGATCCAGCGAAGCGTAGACCGGGTGAGTCGTAGCCCGCGTTCATGCAATTGTTTGTGGCAACACAATACGTCAAGAGCACATATCAGGGCTGTATATGTGTTTAATGGAGGCTGTAAAAATATTTTTGAAAGAAATTTAAACAGGCTCTTACTACCCGCTATAATTTTTTATCATTTTAACCTGGTAACCATTGTAATTTTATAATTTAGCATTGTACATACATAAGTACATTATTAATATAACCAATTATAATTTTTACTAATGGATTTTTTAAACAGCATACTTGATCTTTTTAAAGGTTTTTTTGGCTGGGGCAGCTGGCATAATCTTACTGAGATCATCAAATCTGGTAATTACAGCAAACTGCTCACCTATGAAGGTGTTCAGGCCATGCTTTTCCCTATTATGCCTTTCCTGCTGCTGCTTGAGATTATAAGGGGTGCTTTTTATAAGCGATTTAAGGTTATTCATTACAAACTGCCCTTCTTCTCTTTCGTTCTCAATTCTTTTATTGGCCGGGTGATATCTATTGCCATGATGATATTATGTATTGGCTGGTTTGAAAAGTATGCTATCTTTAAAACCAACTTTACCTGGTATTGGTTTATTTACGGGTATATAGTCTGGGAGTTTGGCCATTTTCTTTATCATTATTTTGGCCACAAGGTAAGGCTGTTCTGGTGCCTGCACTCCACCCATCACGCGCCCGAAACCATGAACCTTTCTATCGGTTTTGCCCACTTCTTTTTAGAAGCTCCTTATGCCGATTTTATCCGCACCACTACCTGTATGCTGCTGGGTGTAAGTCCGCCAATGCTGGCTGTAATTATGTTTATTGATGGTTTTTGGGGCACGTTTATCCACATTGGCGAAAACGCCATTAAAGACGGTCGGCTTGGCTTTTTAAACAACATATTGCTTACACCATCGCACCACCGGGTACACCATGCCCGCAATATAACGTATATGGATACTAATTTTTGCAACCTGCTGCCCATTTGGGACAGGGTTTTCGGCACTTATCAAAACGAAGATGTGAACATTCCGATTGAGTACGGGATCAGTCGCCCCATGATCAAAAACAGTTTCCTGGATGCTTATTTTGGAGAGATAGTAGCTTTGGCAAAAGATGTGTACAAAGCCCCCGGCCTTAAAAATAAGGCCCTATACATTGTGATGCCCCCCGGCTGGAGCCACACCGGCGATCATAAAATGACCACCGTAGTTAAAAAGAAATATTTTGATGAATTGGAGAAGAAGAATGTTGAAGATAGGGAAAAAGTGTTGGGCTAAAGAGTTGTATCATTCCTTTGTGTCTACCCTATGACAACTATAAAACTATGTCATTGCGAGCGCAGCGCGGCAATCTCGTAGCCCTACAGAGCGAATAAGCAGGGTGACGGAATTGTTTCGTACCACTCGCTGTTCGAAGTCTCCGAACAGCCACGGAAATTCTGAAGGTAGAATGACAATGTAAAGCGATGTCATTGCGAGGAACGAAGCAATCTCATGCTATACAGAGCGGTTCTGCACAGTTCGCGATTGCTTCGTTCCTCGCAATGACATGGTCGACTTGTTATGGGTAGTTTTAAAATTCGGAGGACTTTGAAGATGGGAATGACAATGCGACGAAAGACTTACGAAGTTTTAAAAACTTCGTAAGTCTGGGATCTACAACTTGTCATGGGTAGGAACGAAGGATCTTCTTCGCCCTGCTAATTGCAGACTTTTATAGTGAAGAAGTTCCTTCACTGCGTTCAGGATGACAAACGTTTTTAAAAAAAGGCATGAATAGGTACGAAGTAATGACATAATTAACTTTACATCAAACGCTTATCCCCTCAATCCTCAATAAACGGCAACTTCACATTCTTATAAGCCGGCTTTTGCAGTTGCAGTTTTAACTTTTTAAAGCTTTCGGCAGGGCCCTGGGTTACAAACATATTGCTGAGCCAGGCCGGGATGCTGCCACCGGGATCGGCGTGCAGGGTATATAGCACCTTCACCTTTCCGTTGGCTTCGGGTGTTAGTACCCATTTACCATTCGAATCCGCGACGCGTACTATACCTGGCTTTACGGGCACCATATCGGCCACACATGGTGCATATACGGTAATTACTTTGGTGGTGGCATCCTGTACTACTTTAATATGGGCTATAAAATCGCGATCGCTTACAGGCCAGGGCACTTCTACTTTAGAATAATAATATAATTCGGATGGCGATACCTGCTTTACAATATAGTTTGATGAGGTATGGTATAGCCAGTCTTCGCTGTTCTTTACATCAAGCAGCACCGCCACTAATTGCGTTGGGGTTGCGTTTAAAATACATTCTACCTTAATGGCTTTGATCTTTGAATCGGGAACTGTACGGGTAAAAATTTTAATGCCGTCGCTCTCGCTTTTCAATTTCCAATCCTCTCCTGCCTGGGCAAAGGCAAAATTCACTATCAGGGTAAACAACAAGGTTAATTTTTTATACATAATAAAGGCAGCAGGATAAGTATTATAAATTCAGAAAACGTCAGGCTCAATCCACTATATAACTCAGCCTGACGTTTTTATAAACCGGCTTTTGCAATTGCACTTTCAGCTTTTTAAAGCTTTCCATTGGGCCTTGTGCAATAAACATGTTGGTTAGCCAAGCGGGCACATCGCCTCCCGGATCGGTATGCAGGGTGTAACAAACTTTAACCCTACCGGCATCAGCAGGCGTAATAACCCACTGACCGCTCGACTCTTCAATACGTACAATGCCCGATTTACGCGGTACCATATCGGCCACACAAGGCGCATCAACCGTAACAACTTTAGTAGTGGGGTTTTGCGATACTTTAATATGTGCAATAAAATCCCGGTTTTTAACAGGCCATGGTACTTTTACCAGCGAGTAATAATAGATCTCTGCCGGCGAAACCTGTTTTACAATATAGCTTGATGAGGTATGATAAACCCAATCATCGCCGTTATTAATATCCATAATAACCGATACCAGCTGCGATGGCGTGGCATCAAGGTAACATTCAACCTTTATAGCTTTTACTTTTGAATTGGCAATATTGCGTGTGTACACTTTAATCCCGTCGTCGTCTTTATCAAGGTTCCAGTTGCCATCTGTCCTTGCCGATGCAAACTGCACAACAAGCAGCAGCAACAAAGTCAATTTCTTATACATAAGGTTAGCCGGGATATTATCCGGTGTAACAAAACTAATACAAAAACAGGCCGGTGATTTCACCGGCCTGTCAACGCAAGGTCATTTGCTTATTGGTAAATATTAAATATGAAACTGCTATGGCAATTGCCTATTATTTCAACTTGAGTTCGATATAAGAAAAGGCAATCGCAAATCAAGAAAAGTATGTCATTTCGATTGAGCAAGGGCGGGATTGAGCGGTTGCGCCAAAGAAAAACTATCTATTGAGCGAAGCGAAAAATCTTATACGATATGCTACGATGGACTGCATAACGCATAAGATTTCTCCTCACCCTCCACTCAGCCATCCGCTGTTCGTCGAAATGACATTTGGGGGTTCTTATATCGAACTCACATTACTTCAATTCAAAAACATAGCTCCCCGCTTTGGCCTGGTAAAAATTGGCAATTGGTTTGCCGCCAAGGTAAGCCTTGCCCGCCGGTAGCTGAATACTGGCCGTTGAATTTGCCGGCACTGTCACCCTATAGGTAACCCCACTTGCTGTGCGCTGCCATGAGGAGATGATTTTGCCATACGGACCATCGTGCGTAGCCGTAAACTCATTTAAACCTGGTACAAAATGAGGTGCCAGGATCACGTTTTTAAAGCCTGCATGCTCAGGATCGGGATGTATGCCTGCTATGCCTTTGTACAGCCAGGCACCAATTTCGCCAAACATGATGTGGTTTAAGGAGATATCAGATTTGGCGTCTATCTGCCAGTTTTCGTACAAAGTAGTAGCCCCATTAACCATCCACCAGCCCCATGATGGGAAGGTTTCCTGTGAAGCAATCTTGTACGCCACATCCGGGTAACCGTTATCGCTTAATGCACTTAAAATAGCTTTAGCGCCCAGGATGCCTACGTCCAGGTGGAAATTATCGGCAGCAACGCGCGCGGCCAGGTTGGCAGCTACTTTGCTTTTAAGCCCATCAGGTACTACTCCCCAAAACAGCGGAACACTTAGCTCGGTTTGCAAGCCTTGCCCGTAAATGCCCGTTTGCGCGTTCAGGTATTTGGCATTGATGGCGTTTTTGATCTTATTGGCAAGCGCGGTGTATTTTATATAATCATCCTGCTTGCCTAATATTTTGGCGGCTTTAGCCAGGATATTGGCATCGGTATAGTAATAAACAGATGATGTTAATTCCACCGGCGATACCGATTTTACGGGCACCCAATCGCCCAGGCCCCAGGTGGTTAAGCCGGTTGGGTAAAGGTCATTAATGTGGTTCACATATTTTTCAATGCTGGTGTAGCTATCGGCCAGCAATTTGCTATCGCCATAAAATAAATAGATGTTCCATGGGATGATGGCGATGGTGCTTGTCCAATCCGGTCCGTTACCCCATTCGTAACCCCAGCCACCAGTTGGGATAATGGAGGGCAGCACACCGTTGGGCTGCTGCTCATCGCGATGGTCGGCCAGCCATTTTTCGTAAATGGTGATGGCATCAAAGCTAAACAAGCCGGTTTCGCTGGCTATGTGGGCATCCCCTGTCCAACCATTCTTTTCACGCTGAGGGCAGTCTGTGGGGTACCCCTGCAGGTTGCTCAGATATGAGTTATTAGTGGCACTCCATATTTGGTTAATAGTTGGGTTTGATGATTTAACCTCCCCTATCGGCTGCACATCGCTGTGCATAAAATAGGCCTTCAGGCTTTCTTTAGTGAGCTGAATTGGCTTACTGCTGCTTACCTCTACATATTGAAAGCCCTTGTAGTTAAACTTAGGCATAAAGGTTTCCTCGCCTTTACCACCAAGAATAAATATGTCTGTCTGGAAAGGGTCTTTGTCATCCGTTGGGCGATAATGCAGATCGATATTGGATTGATCAACATGGCCGTTCTTGTTCAATCGCTCGGCATGTTTCAGACGGATTACTGTGCCCGAATCGCCTTTAACCGTGATCTGGCTTACACCCGATATATTCCGGCCAATATCAAATACCCAAAGGTTGTTATCTAATTTAGTAATAGTTTTTGTAGCTATCTCCTCTACATTACGGATAGGCTGCAGACTTTGTGCCACAATATTTGCCGATGGTGCCGACCGGTTGATCACCTGTTTCCAGGCGCTATCAACAAAGCTTGGCGTATTCCATCCCGGTTGTTCTTTGCGGGCGTCATAATGCTCGGCAGTGTAAATACTATTAAATACTACCGGACTAAAAGAAGTTTTCCATTCGGTATTAGACGATACGGTTTCGATAGTGCCATCGGTATAGGTAATGCGCAGATCCATGCAGAAGGTTGGCCTGCTGCGCCATGGTGCCTGGTGAAAATACCATACGGCAGTACTTTGGTGGTTGTACCAGCCATTGCCCAACAGTACGCCTACCGCGTTTTTTCCGTTTTGCAGGTTGGCGGTTACATCATAAGATACATAAAGCGTACGCCTGTCAAAACGGGTGTACATGGGATCTAAGCGGTGGTTGCCAATTTTTTTACCGTTAATGTACATTTCATACAAACCCGCTACCGCGATATAAGCCCTTGCCGACTTTATCGTTTTAGCAACCTTAAAATCATGCCTGAAATATGGCGCGGCCTGCGTGGCAATACCTTTACCATCGCTAATCCATGAACCCTTCCAGTTGCGCATTTCCATCATCCCGGTTTCAAAACTGGTTACTGCCGATGGTGCAAGCTTTTTACCGGCCTCATCCCATAATTGTACCCGCCAGTAGTATTTAGTGAATGGCTGCAAAGCTTTACCACCGTAGGTAATTAGATTTGATGATGATATCGTTTTAGCGGTCGTCCAGCTACTCCCCTTTCCCTGGCTCACAGCAACAGAATCCGTACCTACAAAAACCTGGTATGCCAATTGGGCCGCGCCTTGTTGCGCATCGTCCATTTGCCAGGTTAAGCGTGGGTGTTTGGCATCAATACCAATGGGCGTTACCAGGTACTCGCACTTTAAACCAACGGCTTTGGCAGGTGTTTCGGCGTATACGTTTTGAACAATATTGAACAGGAAAATGATGTAAAGCGAAAGCTTACATAAAGGATGTTTCATGTATGGGAAATATTAAGATGGATAAATGTAGCAAATGCCTGGTAATTCTTCTCAGACACAATGTTAACCGGATGGGGTGGTATTGGCAACCTGCACTGTCTTGCACTATAAAAGGGCTAGTTTAATACAAGTTTAAGCCTCAGCAAAGTATTTGATGAGTTAAGTGCATGGCAAGGGCGGTTTTTATTGAAAATGAGTAATATTTTTTGTAAATTTGTTAAGATAGAAAAATCGCCTTTTCCTGTTGCATCACTATTTAGATGCCTTTGTATTTATTCAAAGAAGCAAAATACCAAAAACACACATAAGTCACTATCCAACAGCAACTTAAACAACAAACAACGGTACACAAAAGGATATACAAAGGTGCAGTAAGGTACAAGAAAGGTGCACGAAAGGATATCCGCAGGTGCACTAAAGGTTAACAAAAACAATGGGGATATTGCTTACAAAAGGCGCTTCAAATCAGGCCAGATTTTATCGGCCATTACCCTGTAACCGGCGGCATTAGGATGCAGCATATCGGCAAGGTTAAGATGGGATTTACCGGCCACGCCATCTAAATAAAAAGGCACACAGGCTATTTGGTTAACGTCGGCCAGCTTTCTAAAAATAGCTTTAAAGTTTGCGGCAAAAGCACCGGGGATAAAGGCAGGAATCTCCATCCCCATCATCAGCATCTTAATACCGGGGTATTTGAGTTTTACCCTGTCAATAATGGCCTGAAGGTTTTGGAAAGTAGATTGCGGCGAAATGCCCCTGATGATATCATTAACACCCAGTTCGAGCACAAATACATGCAGAGGGCGGTTCAGCCAGTAATCCAGGCGCATGAGGCCACCAGATGTGGTATCGCCACTAAGGCCGCCGTTAATACAATGATACGGCAAGCCCAGGGCATCTATCTTTTGTTGTATTAAAGCAGGGAATGATTCGGATCTGTGATCGCGCAAACCATACCCTGCCGTGAGGCTATCGCCAAAGAAAAGAATATTCTGCATAAGTTACAGGACGGGCTCTGAGGATGTTTTTTGACTTAACACTCCTTACTCAGAACTCAAAACTCTTAAAACCTATTATTATCTCTGTAGTTCTGAGCCCGTACCGCAATTTGTTCCAACGTAAGTTCGCCGTATTTTTTTGCACGGTCCATCCATTCGGGAGCTTCATCGGCAAGGTTATCAATGATGGATTTACCATCAGGTCCCTTTTTAGTAACATAATTTATACCGTAGGCAACTGCTGCGCCAATGGCAAGTGTTTTTATAAAGCCCATAATTTTGCTATTTAATTTATTGAGTATATGACAATCATGATGCCAGTTTGTTACGCATCTGTAAGTTAAGAGTTATGCGGGTTTAAAAAGTTTAATGTTTTATCTATTTTTACTGGTACTATGTTTTTTATCCTGTCAAAAGTACTTTCTTTTTTACTTTGCCCGTTCCTTTATGCCTTTGTTTTATTGGCTGTAGCTGTGTTTTCAAAGAAGTCAAAATTGAAACGTAAATGCCTGCTTTGGGGGTTTATAGTGCTCTGGACATTTTCGACCCCATTATTTTTGAATTTATTGGCCCGGGCCTGGGATGTTGCCCCCGGCAAACTTGAACCCAATAAAACCTACAGTGCCGCGATTGTATTAGGTGGCTTTTCTGGCGACGACAAAAATGGTAAAGGCTCATTTAACTGGGCAGCAGACAGGTTTATACAGGGAGTTATGCTGCAAAAAACAGGCAGGGTAAAAAAGATTTTAATTTCAAGCGGCAACGGCAACTTGTTTGCTGATGGTTTTAGAGAAGCAGACTGGGCAAAATCGCAATTAAATATCCTACAGGTTCCTGATAGCTGCATCCTGATAGAAAACCAATCGCGCAATACAAGGGAAAATGCCTCATTAAGTAAACAGCTATTAATTAAACAACACGAAAAAGGCCCTTACTTGTTGATAACCTCGGCCTTTCACATGCGTCGTTCATTGCAGATCTTCAAAAAAAGCAATGTTGACGTTATAGCCTATCCATGCAACTATGTAGCCGGAGACAGGGGTTGGTCTTTTTCAGATTTTATACCGTCTGCAGACGCGCTGAGTGGGTGGAATATTTATATCAAGGAGATTGTTGGCGTAGTTGTTAATTTAATAACAGGCAGGGCTTAATGTTTCAAGTTCCTGATATTATCATCCGCGTTATCGGCTTTGTTTTTCCTATTCCAGTCATCAATATCAATCAGCCCTTCTTTGGTTCGGTAATGTTCAATATCTGTTGGGCATCTCACTACATATTTGGCCCCTACCTGGCTAATTACCGGTCTTTTACCGCATATGATACAGTTTTCACAATAAATGGAAGGTTGAATTTTCAGAAATTTTGACATTTGGCGCTAATTTGGTAACACTTTTAATAATAAAATATACCTGTAAACGGGTATATTTTTGCATGGATTTCCTGTTAAATTTCTTTGGTTTTGTTGTCAAATATATCACTGGCAACCGTAGTAGATATTGTTTATTGGGCTTAAAAGTTGCTTATTTTTTTTACTTTGGCTTTATGGCCACTTAGAAGCTGTTTAAAAATAACGAAAATAGATTATTATTGCCTTTGGTAAGATTTTCGGTATCTGAAGGACAGCATGATGTGAACAAGGTGCAGACGACTCACCCCGACGAGGCTTCGCCCGTCGGCCCTCTCTCCAACTTCGTTGCAAAGAGGGCTAAAAAAGCTTTTTCAAGCCTCTTTTGCGGCGCAGCCGGAGATAGGGTGGTCCAGCGAAGCGTAGACCGGGTGAGTCGTAACCGGCGTACAAACGAATATGCCAGGGGTAGAAGGAACAACGAGGCAATGGCGATTTTTTGGCTATAATATCTTTCCGGAACCGTTTTTAAACAGCCCCTTACAATTGGGGAAATATTAGTATATGGGGATATTGTTAGTAGAGGACGAACCAAATATAGCGTCGGTAATTAAGCGCGGCCTTGCCGAAAGCGGGTTTGAGGTAAGCGTAGCCTCAAATGGGGTTAATGGCCTGCAAATGGCGCTTAGCAATAATTTTGATCTCATAATTTTAGACATTATGCTACCGCTGATGGATGGTGTACAGGTTTGCAAAAACATAAGGCAACACAATAAAACAGTCCCCATTATTATGCTTACCGCACTTGACTCTACCGAAAACGTTGTAAACGGATTAGATAGCGGAGCCGATGATTATTTGGCCAAACCTTTTAAAATGGCAGAACTGGCCGCGCGCCTGCGTACTTTACTAAGGCGAAGCGGGACAGAAAACCCAACAGGCAACATTTTTACCATCAACAACTTAAAGGTAGATACTGAATCGAAAATTGCTTACAGGGACCTGGAACCATTAAAACTCACAGCTACCGAATACCGCTTACTGGAATATTTTATCAAAAACCAGAAAAAGGTACTCTCCCGCATCCAGATCCTGGAAAGTGTTTGGGATATTGACTTTAATATGGGCACCAACGTTGTGGATGTTTATGTGAACTATCTTCGCAAAAAACTGGAAAAGAATAACGGCGAAAAACTGATTCACACTGTTTTTGGGATGGGATATATGATGAAAGAAAGCGATACCAATGAAAATACAAAGTAAAATCACCCTGCTTTTCCTCTTGCTATCGGGTAGTATCCTGGTGCTGCTTAGCGCCTCGACATTTTATTTTGCCTATAAATTCAGCTTTGATGATTTTTATAAACGATTGGAAGCCCGGGTAAATATTTATGCTGAAGTACACCTTTCCCCCGGGGCCAAAAGCCAGGCTACGCTTGATGTACGGAATAAATACCTGGAAAAACTGGAAGCTGAAAAGGAGTATTTTTTCATCATCAACAAAAACGGCAAAGCAGAGATCCCTGCAAATGTTAAGATGGACGGTAATTTTGTAAAAGACATTATGCTAACCGGTCATGCACATTTAAAGGACAAAAATACGTTTTATGCGGGATCGTTGTTTTCAAAGGGCGATGTCAAATCTATAGTGGTTGTATCGGCCTCAAACCCCGCCGGCTTCCAGGAACTGCAGGACCTGCAGGAAATTCTGATCTATGGTTTTTTGCTGGCTATGGTACTGGTTTATTTTATCGGGAAGATTTTCTCTTTTTATACTTTTCAACCAGTGCGGCGCATCATCAACAACGTTAAAAACATCACCGCCAATAACCTGCATTTCCGACTGGATGAGCTAAGCGGCAAAGATGAAATAGCCGAGCTATCGCTCACTTTTAACGATATGCTTAACCGCCTTGAAACGGCGTTTGAAACCCAAAACAACTTTGTAAGCAATGCATCACATGAGTTGCGCACACCCTTAACCGTTATTAGCAGCGAACTTGAACTGGCTTTAAACAAACAGGACCTTAACCCACAGCAACGGGAAATATTAAGTACCGTTTATTCCGAATCGGAAAAATTAAGACAAATGCTCAATAGCCTGCTTACACTGGCCCAGTCGGGGTTTGATGGCAAACGACAAAACTGGGAAAGCATCCGTATTGACGAACTGGTGTTAACCGCCTCAGAAGCTGTTAAAAAGGTAATCCCCGAGAGCGAGATCTATATTGATTTTGAAAGCATACCCGAGGATGAAGGCCTGTTGCTTGTAAAAGGCAACAGTAATTTATTACTACTGGCCATCAGCAATATTATTAGTAATGCCTGCAAATACTCCAATAACAAAGTAGTTAAAGTCGCGCTGTCCGCCGAAAATAAAAAGATCATTATAGCTATAACCGATCAGGGTATAGGCATTCCGAAAACAGAACTTCAGCATATTTTTGAGCCCTTCTTCAGGGCATCAAATGCGCATGATTTTGAAGGGCACGGGGTTGGGCTGCCTCTGACTCTAAATATCATCCGTTTACACAAAGGCAGTTTAGGGATTAGCTCTGAAGTGGGTACAGGTACCGAAATTAAAGTCTTTTTACCCCTGGGCTAAAACTCTAATCAAATTCTAATAACTTTCTTAGATCCTCCTAATTATTGGGCGCTAACCTTGTATCAACAAAATAACACAAGGTTTCACCAATAATTAAAACATCTATGAAAACGCTATTAATCCCTACCGATTTTACCCAGCAATCCATACAGGGTATTCCAGAATTAGCACAACAATTTTATCCGCAAAAGGTAAAAATTGTTCTGGTACACATGCTTAAAATAACCGATTCCATCAGCGAGTTATTGATGCTATCGCGCCGCAATGTGGAGTACCGGCAAATCCCTGATAATTTTTATAAACGCTGCCGTGAGCTGGAAACCAAGTATAGCCACCTCATCAACAACATTGGCATTACTTTTTTTTACGGCAGCACCGTGGCGGTGTTCAATAACTTTTTAGAGGCTAATGAAGTTGATGCCATTGTAAGGCCACATGATAACTACCAACTGCTTTTTAAAAACAGCATCGATCCCGAAATACTCATTAAAAAAAGCGGCATCGAGGTAATAACCAAACCTGAAACCCAGGGCACACTGGCCACTATTGTGGTAAACGAGCCGGAATTAACAGAACACCAATAATCATTCAAAATTAACACCTATGCTATTAAAAGAAAATATCCCCGTAAGCTATGTATTTGGTAAAATAAAAAAGGAACTCATTTTAACCGCCATTTACTCGGCCACTATTTATTTTATTCACCAGTATTATAATTTCAAAGCGGTATCTATCCCTTTAACGGTATCAACCATATTGGGGACCATCATATCGCTCCTGCTGGCTTTCAGATCAAACCAGGCTTATGACAGATGGTGGGAAGCCCGCATACTGTGGGGAGGCATAGTAAACGACTGCCGCACTTTTACCCGCCAAATACTAACTTTTGTGGATAGCAGCCATGATGGCGAACAAAAACGTGCATTAAAAGAGCGTATGATAAGACGGCAAATGGCCTGGTGTTACAGTTTAAGCCGCCACCTGCGCGGACAAAATGCTAAAGAAAACCTGGAGGCCTATTTAAATGACGATGACTTTAAAGCCTTAAAAAAGGCTGACAACGCGCCGTTGGCTATTAACGAGATGCAAGGCCATGACTTGCGTACGCTGTATAAACTCGGCTGGATCAATGAGTACCAGCAGGTAACGCTTGATGGCACACTAACCAATTTTATGAATTTCATGGGCGGGTGCGAGCGTATAAAAAATACAGTTTTCCCGGCTACTTACAGTGTTTATATCCATTTACTGGTGCTGTTTTTTGTACTGTTGTTACCATTTAGTTTAATTGAGTTTTTCGGAATTTTCCAGGTGCCATTGGTAATAGCCATATCATCGGCCTTTTTTCTCATCGAAAAAATGGCCATCCACCTGCAGGATCCGTTTGAAAACATGCCAACTGATACACCAACAACCACCATTAGCCGTACAATTGAGAAAAACCTAAAACAAATGATGAAAGATGAGCTGCCCGGCGATATTGACGCGGTAGTAAACAAACAGCCTCAAAAACAAGCGGTGTTTTATATACTATAGAAAAGAGTCAAGAATTAAGAATCAAGAGTTAAGACAGGAATTTGCTTCTCCGCAACTCTGTCCTAACTCTTGATTTTTAATTTTAAAGCCATCAAATATTTTTATCTTAATTCTTGACTCTTAATTCTTGACTCTTTTCCCTACTTTGGCTACCGGGAAATTTATATCATCAAAATGACTTATTGCCTTGGGATTAAGGTTAAAGAGGGCTTGTTAGCCATTGCCGATACACGCATTACTTCGGGTACAGATACTACCGTAAAAAAGAAGATCACCATAGAACAAAAAGACAATTTTTCGCTTTTCATCATGACCAGCGGCTTACGGTCGGTAAGGGATAAAGCGGTGATTTATTTTAAGGAGCTGCTTGAAACTACCGAGTTTAATAAACTATACAAAGCTGTAAACGCTTTTGGCGAGCAGATAAAACGGGCGGCTAAAGAAGATAGAACTTCGTTAGAAGCAGCGGGCTTCAAGTTCGACTTAAATACCATTATAGGCGGCCAATTAAAGGATGATGAAGAGCACAAGCTGTTTTTACTTTATCCCGAAGGTAACTGGGTTGAACTTGGGCAAGGAGCGCCTTACGTAGTGATAGGAAACTCGGGCCATGGCAAGGCGATCTTAAACCGTATCCTTACCGAGGATAGTAGCTTGAAGCTGGCACTTAAAACGGGTTTTCTCTCTTTCGATTCAACAAGGGTGAGTTCAAACAACGTGGATTTCCCGATAGATGTGGCCGTTTATAAAAAAGACAGCTTTGATATTGTACAGCAGCGCTACGACAAGAAAGACCTGGAATATATATCGACCCAATGGGCCGAAGAACTAAAACTGGCCCTGGAGCATATCTCAGAGGACTGGATGGATGCAACATTTAATAAATTAGAAGAAACTAAAACCGGAAGCTGAGCAAATGAAATTCAATGTGTTTACTCAAATGGAGTATGTAGTATGGGCACCAGGCACATTGATTTTAAGCATCCACGCGTTACGCACACCTAATCAAACCGTGATCAGCGAAGAGTTTAGCATTGAGCCATACATTAAGTTCGAGGAGTTGCAATCTGCCGAAGGCGAAAACAGGCTGATTCGTTTTGAGGTACAGGAGCAATGTACCGTTAAAGTTACCTATAATGCCCTGGTTGATAATTGTGTGGAGCTTACCAACTATGAGCACCAGGAGATAACCCTGGTATCGCAACTCCCGGTATCGGTGTTGCCCTACCTTAACCCAAGCCGTTATTGCCAAAGTGATAAGCTATCCAGCCACGCACATAACATGTTTGGGCATATCACTAATCCATTTGAGCAGGTTGTTGCCCTTACCAATTGGATCCATTACAATGTGCAATACCTAAGCGGCTTTAGTAATGCCGAAACTTCGGCTTTTAATACATTTGAAGAACGCGCCGGCGTTTGTCGCGATTTCGCGCACCTGGGCATTGCATTATGCAGGGGACTAACTATTCCGGCCCGGTATTTTACAGGCTATGCCTATCAGCTTAATCCACCCGATTTTCACGCCTGCTTTGAGGCCTACATAGGCGGTAAGTGGATTTTATTTGACGCAACCCGGTTAGTACCCTTAAACGGTCTCATTAAAATAGCCACCGGCCGGGATGCTGCCGATAACGCCATCGCTAATATTTTTGGCAACATTAATTTCACCACCATGCAGGTAAGCTGCGAGCTGGCAGAAAATAGCATTGAGCCAATTTATTATAATGAGGGTGAGCATAGCGGGCTATCGTATTTGTAGAGTTTGGGACAAAGGACTTTTAGACAAAAGAGTAAGGACAAAAACGCGCTTCATTTAAAACAAAAAAGTGCCATTGTTTCGTGGCTCGATTACAGTCGTAGATCCCAGACTTACGAAGTTTTAAAAACTTCGTAAGTCTTTCACGGGCTTTTATACTTTTCTTTAATTAATCACCGGCACCGGGCTTTTAACAAGCTTTGTATATTTAGCGTCTAACGCGCTTACAGGAACTGTGATGCTCAGCGCGTTGATGGCAAAGTAGTTTATCGATACATAATCATATCCTTTGTACGGGCCGTATTTATCGCCACCAGAATCTTTCAGGATAAAGAATATTTTTCCGTTTTTACTTTTGGCGATGCCCACAATATGGATCAGGTGATCATCCTGCGTAACCAGGGTTTCAAATAACTGCTGTCTTAACGGTACGGTATAAGCCATTTCGGTGGTATCAGCATTACTTACATGCTTAAATCTTTTGTCTTCAAACAAGGCATAACCTGCGCTGCCGCAATTCCAGCCGTTGTTGCTCACATCCATATCAACTACAAGTGATTGTCCTTTTTCGATGGTTTCCCAGGCTATTTTGATCATTTCATCAAGCGGAACGTTCAGGTAGTTTTCACGCAGCAAAAAATTATCAGGGATCTCTAACGGAAAATTCTGATAAAACGGATGGTGAGTGAACGAGGTGATGGTGGCGTACTCCTGCCTGTTAAATTTCAATACCTCTTTTGCAAAGGTGATGGGCGTATATTCCTTACCTTCCCAGGTAAAGGTTTGTGGCGGAACGCCAACAATATCATCATGCTTTTTGATAAAACCGGCAAGCCAGTCGGGATTGATCGGTTTTGTTTTTAATACCGAATCAAGGTAATTTTTCAATACCTCATCAACCTGCCTATCGGCCTTGGTTGAATAGTATACACCTTTTTTACGGGTATAAAATTCATCCGGAATTGCACCGTACTTTTCTATCCCATACATGGCATCATGGGCAAGGCCGCCAGCCTCAAACAAGGTAGTGCCATTTGATAAAATATAGCGTTTGGCCTTTTCAATGAACAGGTTACGGGACGTAAACAGTTCCGACAGATCGATATCTTTTTTCTCATTCAGGATCTCGGCCGATTCAACCATCGACGTAGTGGAAAATGACCAGCAGGTATTAGTACCACCCTGGTATTTTACAGTACCTGCAGTTATCTTTTTTATGGTAACAGGTTCCTGGGCTTGCGCATAGCCTATAGTGGCAACAAATAAAAATGACGCCAGGTAATATTTTATCATATTATAGAAATTGATTTTTCACTAAAATAGAAATAAATTTTAACGGCGAAAATATTTCACCGTTAACGGGTTACAGGATTACCTGTTAATTAAATTTCGCTTTTACACGCTCGCCGTAAACCCAATTAATGGCCAGCACAGCTACACAGATGAGCAAGCCAAAAAACTCCCGGGTTTCTTCAATCCAGGGCTTCTCTGCTTTCATCGTTTCTACCAGGCTTTCAGCATGGTGGCGTTGCAGCCAGTCTATCAAACCGTTATTGTCAAAAACCTTATAACCAGCATAAAGCATGAATATCACAATGCCAACACCATACCATAACGGGTAAAACTTTTTTTTGATAGCCATAAAACAAAAGAAGGCGCAGTAAAGGTAGATAGGCATCCACACGTACGGATCGGGATCGTTATACTGTAAACCTGCAAAAATGACAAAGAGGACAACAAATACGATGTTGAAAATTTTCATAATTAATAAACCTTAGTTTTAAATGAGGCTTATAGCAGGTTAAGCGGGCTAAAGATAATAAATTCGGCTTACAGATGGCATAACAGCATGAAATACCTTCCCGAAAAGTATCTCAGTTAACATAAATCTAACATTCACAAAACAATTTACCCGCTTCCATGCTTTTGGGGATAATAGATTCTTTCATCCTTACAATCCGCGTATGAGATTAGCAGATACCTATCCTTTTAACAAAATATCATTTTCCGGTCTTTTCATCTTGTTTGCTTTGGGGATACCCCATTCCCTATTTGCTCAAAACAGCATATTCAATCAAAAGCCCGAGGTAAAGATGCGCTATAAAAGGGATGTGCGCGATACCACTGTTAAACGGCGCTTTGGCAGGGCAGTAACTGAATTGGGCATTGCAGAACTTACCCCCTGGATATACGACCGCTACATTGTTAACCAGGATTACGCCCATATTTCGTGGAAAACCGTTAGCCATAACCTTAACCCGGGCAGTTGGGAGTTTGATAATGATCCTTTTCAAACCAACCAGTTTGGGCATCCTTACCATGGCAGTATGTTTTACAGTGCTTTCAGGAGTAATGGTTTTAGCTTTTGGCAGGCCGTACCGGCTACCATGGCGGGCAGTTACCTTTGGGAAACTTTTGCCGAAAACCAGGCACCGGCACCCAATGATTTTATTAATACCAGTTTTGGCGGGATAGTTTTGGGCGAAATGACCTACCGGCTGTCAAACCGGATCATCAATAACCAGGCCCGCGGATTTAACAGGCAATTGAGTGAAGTGGCCGGTTTTATAGTAAACCCCATGAACGGCCTCAACCGCCTGCTGGATGGCCGATGGGGTAAAATTTATGGCAACTCTGTTGAACGCGATTCATCCAAAGTTAATGCTGAATTTGACTTAGGGGTACGCACCTTTAACCGCAAATCGACCAGTCCTATCGCCCACAGCAGGTTTGGCTGGTTTGGCAGGGCCAGGTTATTGTACGGTGTACCCAATGAAGGTTTCAGAAAACCCTTCAGCAATATATCTATTACAGCAGAATTTGGCAGAGATGATAGCAGCGCGGTAAACAACATCAGCGTTTACGGTTCCATTACCGGCTGGGATATCTCTAAAGTAGACCAGGATAAGTCCGAAATGCTGCTCATCCTATCGGCTAATTACGATTATATCCGCAACGAGGCCTTCTTTTACGGGTCGCAAAGCGTTAAGTTTAACCTCATATCGGAGTATAAATTATCACATGGCCTCCGCATTAATGCCAACCTCGGTGCCGGCCCGATCCTGCTTGCTGCCGTGCCAGATCAATATTTGTACAGGGGCCGCAATTATGATTACGGATCTGGTTTCGCGTACAATGCAGGTGGCACTATACACATTGCCGAAAAACTTTCTTATGGGCTAAATTACCGCGGCGGCTGGATATATACCATAAACGGCAATCAATCACATTATTTTTTGCACACATTTAGCAGCGAGATCATGTACAGAATCGTCAAAAGGCTATCTATAGCTGTTGAGCCGGGTTACTTCCGGTTGGAGGGTAATTACCGCGACCATCCCGACGTGGATAAAAAATATCCTTACCTAAGGGCATCATTCCGGTATTTTGTAGGAAACCTTTAGGAGAGCAGGAAGCCTAAGGCTAAAAGCAAAAAGCAGGAAATAAAAGCGGAAGACTTAAAGTATAAAGCTTTTTCCTGATTAAGAATTTTGAAGGTGTTTGTTTTGGGTTTTAAGCTTTCTGCCTTATGCTTTCAGCTTAAAATTAGATGTCGCGGGCAGATTCGAACTGCCGTTTAGGGTTTTGCAGACCCCCACCTATCCTCTCGGTCACGCGACTTAAAAAAAACTATAAAATCACTTATTAGATTGGCAGGGGGCTAAGATGGTATGTTATCTTTCTCCGTTGAATGGAGCAGGAATTAGCACCTTTTACATTATGCGGATGTATAGGTTGCTAAGACGTCTTTGGGCCTTTCCCTCAGTCTTTCTTGATAAGTTAAATAAAGAACGATTGTCTTTTTTAGACAATGCAAATATAAATACATTTTATATAATTCCTATAGAAATAGTAGAATATATTAGATATAACAATCAATTATCTATATATCAAGCAAATAAATTCAAAAAGCAAAATAAAAACGCATTACAAGTGTTAAATTCGGCGTCCTTTGAATGGGAAAATGATGTAAAAAAGACTGTCATCCCTCAGAATCCCTTGGTTTTATAACTCCAATGACAAGTTTTGTTTTTGAAGTGGGCGGGCCGGTCATCGTCGAGCCTGTCGAAGCGCGCGCGTAGAGGCCTTTGCCCGCTATCCTTCGACAGGCTCAGGATAACATCCCTTTTTTATATATCATTCCACCTTCAGAATTTCGCGAAATTTTAAAACTCGCGATGACATGAGGCAGATTCTTGGTTAACGATAATTTCCACCCTTCACTTTTCCGCCATCTAATGGATTATCCTATTATTCATTAACGCTAATCTGCCTTAATCTTTTGCTAAAAAAGCTGACAAGCCGGCCTGGCATTTGCGGTAATTTCGTTATCAAGCATTCAACCGTATTATTTGCATTTTTTGCAGATACATGGGGATAGTTGTACAAACTATAACCGTTAATATTGCTTTAACCAATTAAAGTAAACACAAAAAGAATGAAGGTAGCTTTATTTGTGCCCTGCTATGTAGATCAGTTTTACCCTAAGGCGGCTATTGCCACATTGGAGTTGCTGGAAAAGTTGGGTTGCGAAGTTCATTATCCTAAAAATCAAACCTGTTGCGGGCAGCCTATGGCCAACTCTGGCTATGAGCACCTTACCAGTGGCTGTAATAGCCTGTTTATAGATAACTTTTCGGGGTACGATTATATTGTGTGCCCATCGGGCAGTTGTACCCTGCACATTAAGGAGCACCTGCACGCCCATGATAACGAAGATATGGCAACAGAGATCCGTAAACGGGTTTTTGAGCTTACGGAATTTTTAGTAGATATATTAAAAATAGATATTTTGGATGCCACTTTTCCTTACAGGGTTGGGTTGCACCAAAGCTGCCACGGCTTGCGCGGTTTGCGTATTTCGCAAATGAGCGAGCTGGTTGCGCCGGCTTTTAGTAAACCTGCACAATTGTTAAACCTGGTAAGGGGTTTGGAACTCGTTCCGCTTAGTCGCGCAGATGATTGCTGTGGTTTTGGGGGAACCTTTTGCGTAGTTGAGGAAGCGGTGTCATCAAAAATGGGGAAAGACCGGGTAGATGACCATATCGAACACGGTGCGCAATACATTACCTCGGCCGATTTGAGTTGTTTGATGCATTTGGAAGGTATCCTGCGTCGTCAAAACAGCGATGTTAAAGTTATTCACGTGGCCGAAATTTTAAATAACAGCATTTAATGAGCAGCACCGCCACTAAAGACCACGCCGAATTAGCCGCTATTTTTAACCGGGACGAACCCCGGGTTGACTGGCACGATGAAACCCTGTGGTGGGTACGTGCCAAAAGAGATATTGCAGCCCAAAAATTACCCGAATGGGAGTTGCTGCGCGAAACCGCCTCGCAGATCAAAAACAACGTACTATCAAACTTAAGCAGTTATTTAGAGCAGTTTGAAGCCAATGCCATTAAAAATGGTGCTATAGTGCATTGGGCTGCAAATGCTGAAGAACATAACCAGATCATCCATAAGCTATTGAGCGAGCGTGGCATCAACCGCATGGTTAAAAGTAAATCGATGCTTACCGAAGAGTGCCACCTGAATGAGTTTTTGGCACAACGGGGTGTTGACGTGATAGACTCTGACCTGGGCGAGCGCATTGTACAATTGGCCGGCGAACCACCAAGCCATATTGTACTGCCATGCATCCACAAAAAGAAAGAAGAAATAGGCGATATTTTTCATGAGCATTTAGGCTCGGCCAAGGGGGAATCGGACCCCAAAATATTGACCGAAACTGCCCGCCAGCATCTTCGCGAAGTATTTTTAACGCGCCGCGCCGCACTTACGGGCGTAAACTTTGCCATTGCCGAAACCGGTGAATTTGTAATTTGTACCAACGAAGGCAATGCTGATATGGGCGCCCACCTGGCCGAGATCCACATTGCATCCATGGGTATGGAAAAGATTATCCCCGAGCGTAAACACCTGGGGGTATTTTTGCGCCTGCTTACCCGCAGTGCTACCGGGCAGCCCATCACAACCTACTCCAGCCATTTTGCCAAACCACAGGATGGTAAGGAAGTTCATATTGTAATTGTTGATAACGGCCGGAGTATCCAGCTTGGTCGCGAGGATTTTCGCAACTCGTTAAAATGTATCCGTTGCGGGGCTTGTATGAATACCTGCCCGGTTTACCGCAAAAGCGGTGGCCATAGTTACCACACCGCGGTTGCAGGGCCAATAGGCAGTATCCTTGCCCCCAACCTCGATATGAAAAAGTATGCCGATCTGCCCTTTGCCTCTACCCTATGCGGATCATGCAGCAATGTGTGCCCGGTAAAAATTGATATTCATGACCAGCTATACAAATGGCGACAGGTTATTGTACAAGCCGGTTATACACCCACGGCCAAAACTATAGCCATGAAGGGCATGGCCTTTACGCTGGCTTCTCCTGCTTTGTATCGTGCCGCGGGCAAAATGGGTAGACTAACGTTTAAATACGCGCCATTTGCTGTAAATAATGGGGCCAACCCATGGTACAAACATCGTGAAATGCCCAAAGCGCCGGAGCAATCCTTTGGCGAATGGTATGCTAAAAGAAAGGAGCAAAAGAAATGAGCAGCAGGAATAAAATATTAGCAGCAGTAAAGGCAAACCAGTTTAGCTATGCTGAATTACCCGACCTGAAAATGTTAAACACGCTTACCGACACCGGTGACAATCTTGTGGAACGCTATACCGCGGTAGGTACCGCAGGCGGCAGCTTTGTTTACGAAGTGGCCGATTACGATGCCATTAAAGCCATCCTGCAAAAAGAGTTTAAGCCTGGTGTAAAGATCATCTCAGGCGTTCCCGAATTGGATGAGTATACCAATGTAGAAGATGTTAAACATGAGTTATCGCACAGCTTTGCCGATGTGGAGCTTTGCATCCTGCCATCAAACCTTGGCGTGGCCGAAAACGGCGCGCTTTGGCTTACCGAACAGCAGATGACTGTAAGGGTATTACCTTTTATAGCCCAGCACCTGGCCATAGTGATTAATAAAGATAACCTGGTACCTACCATGGTGCAGGCTTATCAAACTATTGGCGATGCTAAATACGGGTACGGTGCATTTATATCCGGCCCCTCCAAAACTGCCGATATTGAACAATCCCTGGTGATAGGTGCACACGGGCCAAGGAGTTTATCGGTGTTTATACTTCCATAGCCTATATATTTGGTTTATATATTTTTAATTGGCCTGCTGCGTGATTAACAGCGGGCTTTTTTATGAGGAATGTTAGCGTGCATCAATGGCATGTCGCAAATTCAGACTTACGAAGTTTTAAAAACTTCGTAAGTCTCTCTTAATAGTTTCACTTACGCTTTTAAACGCGCCCCATCTTAATGATGACATAAGGATGAGTTTTGCCTATTGCAAAAATATACCAATCGGTATATTTTTGCATCGTTGAATTTAACAAGTCAACAATAACTAAAATGAAAACCTTAAAAAACACCATACTTATTACAGGCGGCAGCGCCGGAATAGGTTTTGAATTAGCCAAATCATTATCGGCAAAAGATAACCACGTGATCATTATCGGTCGTAATGCCGATCGTTTGCAAAAAGCGGCAGCTCAATTACAAAATGTAACAGCCATCACCGCCGATGTTTCAAATGCAGATGATGTTGAAAAACTGGTTAACAAACTAAACAGCGATTTTCCCGAACTTAACATTGTGATCAATAATGCAGGTGCGGCCAACCTGAATGATCTGCTTAACGAAACCAATACTTTTGAAAAAGCCGGCGAAGAAATGCTTACCAACTACCTGTCGGTAATCCGTTTAAATGAAAAACTATTATCATCCCTTAAAGGCCAAAAAGATGCTGCCATCGTAAACGTATCATCGGTAGTAGCATTTGCACCAAGCACCAGGTTAGCCACTTATAGCGCAACTAAAGCAGCCTTACACGCCTATACCCGCGCTTTAAGATTAGCATTAACTGAAACCAGCGTAAAAGTTTTTGAACTGATGCCTCCATTGGTTGATACGGAGTTTTCGGCCGAGATAGGCGGCAAAAATGGTATCCCGGCCTCACAGGTTGCAGATGAGTTTTTGGCAGCACTGGAAAGTGATACTTATGAGATCAGGGTTGCTAACACCGAAGATTTCTATCGCCTATACCTTTCAAACCCCGATGAAGCTTTAAGAGTAATGAATTTGCCAAGAGCCTAATAAAAATTTTATCATAAAATATACCAAATGGTATATTTTATGATAAATGTAAGCTTTATCCAAATGAAAAAGAGCATCCTGATCATCACCGTTATTACCGCAGCTATGATGGAGCTGATTGATACCTCCATTGTAAACGTAGCCCTATCGCACATGAGCGGTAATTTGGGTGCAACCCTTGAGGATACCTCATGGGTTATTACGGCTTATGCTATAGCCAACATCATTATCATTCCCATGACCAGCTTTTTGGCCACCAAACTGGGCAGGCGTAATTACTACATAGGCTCTATCATCGCCTTTACCTTCTTTTCGGCCATGTGTGGCCTGGCGCCCAATATCTGGACGCTGGTTGCCTTCCGTTTTTTACAAGGCATGGGTGGCGGTGCATTGCTATCCGTATCGCAAGCCATTGTGTTTGAAGTTTACGGTAAAGAGAAGAGCGGTATTGCCAGCGCGCTGTTTGGTGTAGGCGTATTTTTAGGGCCAACCATTGGCCCTACCCTGGGCGGTTTTATCACCGAAAATTATTCATGGCCATGGATCTTTTATATTAATATTCCAATTGGCATTGCCGTAACCGTATCAAGCTTGCTATTGGTTACCGAACCCGCCGTGAAAGTTGAACCTAAAGCGGTAGACTGGTGGGGAATTTTATTATTAGTGATTGGCATCGGATCGCTCCAAACTGTGTTGGAACGCGGCGAAACAGACGATTGGTTTTCGGCTAATTACATCATCGCGTTAACCGCAACCGCCATATTCAGCATCCTGATGTTTATCTGGTGGGAACTTACCATACCTAACCCGGTTATTGATTTGCGGGTATTAAAAAGCAAATCATTAGCGGTAGCAGCCATCCTTACTTTTGTTACCGGTGTAGGCTTGTTTACGTCGGTATTTTTAACGCCGGTATTGGCACAAAGGGTGCTGGGTTTTCCGCCTACCATGACGGGGCTTACGTTGTTGCCGGGGGCTATCCTGGCTATATTCGGGCTATTATTTTCGGCCACATTGCTAAAAAAGGGAGTGTCCCCCCTCATCATCATATTTACCGGGTTTATCCTGTTTATCATGTTCAGCTACAAAATGGCAGGTTTTAATCTTGAATCTACACCCGGTAACCTGGCACGTACATTGATCTTCAGAGCGCTCGGACTGGCATTTTTAACCGTTCCCTTAACGGCGCTTGCTGTATCGGGTTTAGAAGCTAAAGATGTACCACAAGGCGCTGCATTAAATAACATGATGCGGCAATTAGGCGGCTCATTTGGTATCGCCATCATCAACACCTATGTGGCCCATCGTTTTGGATCGCATCGCAATGACCTCATCTCCAACATCAGCGTATATAACCCACAAGCCACTCAACGTGTAAATGGCTTAACCCAATACTTTGCCGGCAAAGGGGCTTCATCTTTTGATGCCCAGCATAAGGCTATGGCGGTTATCGATAATGGTATTAACAGGCAATCCTTTTTAATGAGCTATCTTGACGCCTATATATTTGTTGGTTTGTTGTTTTTACTATCAATGCCACTATTGGTGCTGGTATTGAACCGGAAAAAACAGGCCGGACCGGTAGTGTTGGTTAGCGATCATTAATTATCCGCAGAAATTAAAAAAATGCCGTCGCGAAGCAAATTATAATCTTAAAATACCATATGGTATATTTGTATGATGGAAAAGGAATTATCAAAAGCCGAAAGAACCCGCCAGTTTATTGTAGAAACTACAGCCCCTATCTTTAACAAAAAGGGATATGCAGGCACTTCCCTATCCGATTTGACCGACGCTACCGGCCTCACTAAAGGCAGTATTTATGGCAATTTTGCCAATAAAGAAGAAGTAGCGGCAGCAGCTTTTGATCATAATTCGGCCATGATCAGGAAACAGGTGTTGGATCGCATTCAAAAAGCAGGTACCTATTACGATAAGTTAAGGGTATACGCCCAGGTTTACCACAGTTTTACAAAGGGTAATAAATTCCCGGCAGGCGGCTGCCCCATATTGAATACCGCGGTTGATGCCGATGACACCAATCCCATGCTCAAAGATAAAGCTGCGCACGCTGTTTTACGCTGGAAAAAATCGATAGAAAACCTGATACAAAGCGGCATTGCAGCCGGCGAATTTAAAGCTGACGCCGACGCAAATAGTATATCATTAGCTATGATAGCGCTCATTGAAGGTGGTATTATGATAGCCAAGGTGACCAACACCCCGGCCAGCCTTGATACAATTTTACAAACCGTTGACGCCCTGGTGGCCGGTTTAAAATTATAAACCTGTAACTCAAATATTACAACACTATGTTGTGTTCGTCAAAAACAAACTATAGGCACGGTACGTTATTACCTGTACCAATTATATAAAATGATGTCGAAAAAGATTTTGATACTCGATGATAGTGATGATATCCTTGAGGTGATGAAGGATGCCCTTGAAATGGAGGGCTACGAGGTTAAAACTCTAAACTACACTGATGACATATGCCGGGAAGCTATCGCTTTTAATACCGATATGGTGATCCTCGATTATATTTTATTCGGTATCAACGGCGGCGAGCTTTGCCATATCATGAAAACTAACCCGTTAACGGCACATGTACCGGTAATTATGGTTTCGGCCTACCCGCGTGTGCTGGAATCATTAGGTAGCTATGGCTCAGATGCATTTATTGCCAAGCCTTTTAATTTAAGCGATATTTTAAACACGGTGAAGGAATGCCTTTTAAAGGCGGGGGATATTGAGCATGTGTAATGAGCCTCACCCAACCCTCTCCAAAGGAGAGGGCTTTGATTAGCATGTTGGGATTATAGCATGTTGCTGTTTTGTTGCAACACAACAGTTTTCGGATCCAACCTGAGCCTCTCACCAAAACAAAGTTGAGCTTCCTGCCAAACCTTCCCCTCTCCCTTTAAGCCGACATTTGTTTTGTAATTAACAACAGAACAAAATGAAAAAGGTAATATTAATAACCGGCGCGTCTGCCGGGATGGGTAAGGAAATGGCCAAAGAATTATTGAAAGATGGTTATGTCGTTTACGGTGCCGCCCGCCGGCTCGAAAAGATGGACGACATTAAAAAACTTGGCGTTAAAGTACTGGCCATGGATGTAACCGACCAAGATGCTATGGTTGCCGGCATTGATACCATCATCAAAGCCGAAGGACATATAGACGTATTGATCAATAATGCCGGTTTTGGCTCGTACGGAGCTATTGAAGATGTATCTATGACTGATGCCCGTTACCAGTTAGAGGTAAATGTAATAGGTGCCGCAAGGCTCACTCAATTGGTTTTACCTCACATGCGCAAGCAGCGCAATGGTCGCATTATCAATATTTCATCCATAGGGGGTAAAGTTTCTATGCCTTTAGGCGGTTGGTACCATGCCAGTAAATTTGCTCTGGAGGCTTTAAGCGATGCCCTGCGCAACGAGGTAAAGCGTTTTGGCATTGATGTAGTGGTAATTGAACCCGGCGGCGTAAAATCTGATTGGAGCGAAATTGCATCCAACCATATGGCCAAGGCATCAGGCGATTCTGCTTATAGCGATTTCGCCGCGCAATTCGACATGGTTCGCAAAAAGGCCGAAGTTAACAACGCCGAACCTATTGTTATTGTAAACCTGGTACGTAAGGCTATTGCTACTAAAATCCCAAAAACAAGGTATCACGGAGGTTACATGGCCGGCTTGGTATTGTTTTTACGAAAGATGCTGCCAGACCGCGCTATGGATAACATGTTGATGAGCCAATTAAAGTAATCGGTATCTTTAATCCGCAACATCATGAACGATAAAAACCATATCCAGTTTGATAACCTGCTTTACTCCTGCGTAGATAAAAAACAGCGGGCTAATGAATCCTTTGTGCAGGAGCATGCTTTTGGCTATATCATATCGGGCGAAAGTCATTTTAAAACCAATGAGGGGATGAAGGTTGCAGGGCCGGGCACAATTGGGTTGGTACGCAGGAATCAACTCATCAAATCGGACAAGGTGCCGCCTATTGGCGGCGGCGATTTCAAGGCAGTAAATATATTTTTAGACCAGGCTTTTTTACGCCGATACAGCGCCGAAAATAAACTTGCGCCCGCGAATAACTACCAGGGCGATAAGATCAGGATATTGCCGCCAGATCCGTTCATCAAAGGTTATTTTGATTCGCTACTCCCCTATTTTGATCATCCCAAAATGGCCAGCAGCGCTATGACCGAGCTAAAAAGCCGGGAAGCCGTTGAATTGTTATTAAGGCTCGATCCCACATTTTACGATTTCCTTTTTGATTTTAGTGAACCTTATAAAATTGACCTGGAGGCCTACATGAACCAACATTACATGTACAATGTGCCCACCGCCCGGTTTGCCACGCTTACAGGCCGCAGCCTGGCCAGTTTTAAACGCGACTTTGAAAAGGTATTCCGCACCTCGCCAGGCCAATGGCTTCAACAAAAACGGTTAGCGGAGGCGTACTATCTTATCAGCCAAAAAGGCCGTAAACCATCAGATGTATACCTGGATGTTGGCTTTGAGAACCTATCCCATTTTTCCTACACGTTTAAAAAGGCTTTTGGTGTTTCGCCGTCGTTGGTTTGAGCCTTACATATTCAATTCTCTTAGCAACCCAAAGCGTAAAGATTGTTTGCTCGTTTTTCTGATTCATTTTCAATAGCTTTATATAAAATAAGCTTATCCTAACCTAAACAGCAATGAACTGGAAACTAATTTTTCAACTCTCTTTATTTGGCCTGGCCATGAGCTTTGCTACCGTTTATTTTATTCCATCGGGCGGTGAAGCATTCTTTTGGTTGCCTATATTTTTGATCTGTGCCTATGTTGTGGCGAAAAAATGTACCGAAAGTTTTTTTCTAAACGGCTTTATGGTAAGCGTTTTTAATTCAATATGGATCTCGCTGGTACATATTTTTTTATTTGATGCTTACATTGCCCACCACGCCAACGAAGCACATCTATACCAAAACAGTGTTATGCCCGTGCCGCCCAAAGTGGCTATGTTTATACTGGGCGTGCTGATGTTTGGTATTGGTTCGGGTATTGTACTGGGATTGTTTTCGTTTATCGCTTCTAAAATCGTTAAAAACAGGTCGATAGTGTAAATGTAAATATGCTAACCAAACTTGATGAGTTTTACCTGCAACAGGATGAGCCACTGAAAAGCGCCTTTTTAGCTTTACGGGATTTAATCCTGGCCCATGATCCGGATATTACCAATGCCTGGAAATTTAACATGCCGTTTTTCTTGTATAAAAACAAAATGTTCTGCTACCTATGGACGCACACCAAACTGCAGCAACCTTTCATCGGCTTTAGCGAGGGTAAGCTCATAAACCATCCAAACCTCACCTTCGAAAATCGTTCCCGCATTAAGATCATGATCATCAATCCCCAAAAAGAACTACCGGTTGATACCATCAGGCAGGTTTTGGATATGGCTATCAACCTGGTGAAAAAGGACATGTAACATGACATTAACCCAACTTGATAATTTTTACCTTCAAAAAGAAGAACCTGTGAGAGGCTGTTTATTGGCCTTGCGCGAAATTATCCTGAAACAGGACGCCGCCATTACCCCTGCATGGAAATATGGCATGCCTTTCTTTTGTTATAAAGGCAAAATGTTCTGTTACCTGTGGGTACACAAAACTATCCTGCAACCTTATATTGGGATTGTAGAGGGACAGCGTATTAACCACCCGGATCTGATCATTGAAAAACGTGCACGTATGAAAATTATGCTTTTTGATGCCCAGCAAGATTTGCCAATAGAAACCATCGAAACTATTTTGAAGCAGGCTTTAGATCTGTATAAAACCGGTATAATAAAAACAAAATAGCTGTTTAAAGCTAAAAAAAGCCAATTTAACACCGGGGAAACAATAAACTCCTATATTGCCGGTTAACTGCATCGCCGGGTGGAAATTAAATCCGTTAATTTACACCCGGCAAATAATTTAATGCGCAACAGATAAAGTTTTTCATGTATTGGTACGAAGAAGATATTAAGCAGCTTGAAAAGGTTAGTTTAAATAGAACATATGAGCCAGAAACCATTTTTTATGGCAGCTCATCGGTAAGGTTATGGACCACACTTAACGACGATTTTAAAGACCTTAAGCCTATTAACATGGGCTTTGGCGGCTCAACTCTTGCCGCCTGTGTTTGGTTTTTTGAAAGAGTAATGATGAGCTATCAACCTAAACGGCTGGTGATCTATGCCGGCGATAACGACCTGGGCGACGGCCGCCATCCCGAAGAGCTTTTTATATTTTTTCAGCAACTGGTAACCAAGGTGCAACACCGTTTTGGCGATTTGCCTTGTTACTATGTTTCCCTAAAACCAAGCCTCAGCCGCTGGAATATTATAGACAAGTTTAAGTACGCCAACAACCTTATTGAAACCGAAATTGTTAAAAACACCAACAACTGGCAATTTATTAATATTTATAAGGAGATGGTTGATGCTAAAGGCTATCCAAAAAAAGAGTATTTTGTAGGCGATGGGCTGCATTTAAGCCCCGCGGGTTATCAATTATGGAAACAAGTGATCAATGACCATATTAACCGTTAAGCATTACCATTTATTTAATTTGAAGTAACATTCGTTTTGGAAATTTCGCAGCAAAATGCCAACCCAATCATGAACCGGACATACCATAAATGGTTTAGTGCAAATCTGCACCGCAATATGGAAATGTTAGTGTTTGGGCACGCGGGCAGGGCTGTATTATTTTTCCCAACCCGCATGGCCCGGTTTTATGATTATGAAAATTGGGGAATTGTTGATGCTTTAAAAGATAAATTAGAAAACGGCGAACTACAGCTTTTTTGTGTAGATAGCATAGATTCTGAAAGTTTTTATAATCATTGGGTACATCCTGTTACACGCATAGAACGTCACCTGCAGTACGAGCAATACATTCTTACCGAGGTGCTTCCTGTGATGCAAACCGAAAATAAAGGCGAATATTTTGAGGTTGCCGGCTGTAGCATGGGAGCCTATCATGCCATTAACCTGGCAATGAAACACCCTACATTGTTTAAGAAAGTTATCAGCATGAGCGGCAGGTATGATCTTACACAACAAATTGAGGACTTCAAAGATCTCTTTGATGGCTACAGGGACGAAAACATTTACTTCAACATGCCTTTACAATTTATGGCCAATATGGAAGATGAATCTGTTTTAAATACGATCAAAAAAATGGAGATCATTATGGCAGTTGGTGAAACAGACCCTTTTATCACCAGTAATCGCAACTTTAGCCACTTATTATCCGCAAAAGGAATCGCCCATCAACTATATATATGGGATAATTATGCCCATCGCCCACGCTATTGGAAACAGATGGTGCATCTGTATTTGTAAATGTGAACTTTAGCAGGCGAAAAAAACAAAAAGTATTTTCTATAATATTATTGTTACAAAGCCTTCTTTTCAATACATATCTTAATTAACAAGCTGACTATCAAACGCTGAATTAAATAATAAACTTTTAACAAAAGGTATATTTAGTGGCGTAATTAACAACAAAAGCTCACACTGACTGATTTTTTTTTCTGAATAGAAAACTTTTCTCTCATTTGAGAGTTATTACCATAATTTATTAAGAACTTTTAGTGGGTAACTACTATTGAAAACAAATCTAAAAACTATGAATTATTCTACATTAAAGAAAACAGCCGCATTGTCGATTGCTTCTTTGTTAGTTGTAGGTATGGCCAGCGCGCAAACCGATTCTACCAAAACCGCAACCACCACAACGTCGTCTGAAGCCTCTACTGCCAAGGTATTTGGCGGTATTGGACAGTACAACACTTTTAGCATTGGTATTAGCGCAGGTGTAACTGATGGTTTGGTGCCATTTAGCATCAACACTACCAACAAATTCAAAGCTGATTTAGGTTATGGCTTATCATTAAGGCAACAACTTTCACACACTTTTAGCTTACAGTTAGATTATTTGGGTGGTAAAGTTCACGGTATTGATAAAGCTGGCACTGAAAAATTTGGTATCAGCGAATACAAAACCAGCTTTAACTCAGGTGCTTTAAGCGCGGTATTTAACATTGCAAGCGTAAGCTTTTTACACCGCCAAAACAGCGTTAACTTTTACACTTCTGCAGGTTTAGGTTTAGACATGTACAAGATTAAAAGCAACACTTTAGCCGACGGTACTGTACAAACTTTGCCATTTGGCGATAAAAACGTTAAAGAATTATTTGCTCCGGTTGGTGCAGGTGTTAAATTCAAACTAAGCGATGCGTTAGCGTTAAACTTAGGTTACACCGTATCATTTGTTCAGGGATATAATTTTGCAGGTAAAAATACCTATCCTACTTTTAGCCACTACTCATACACTTACGGTGGTTTAGAGTATACTTTTGGCTCAAGCTCAAAGAAAAACTTAGAGTGGGTTAACCCGGTTGCTCAGATGTATGATGAGTTATACGACGCTGCTTTACGCCAGGAGGTTGAAGCTTTAAAAGGCCGTGTTACCAATGTTGAAACTGCGGTTAGCGACCTGAAAAAAGATTCTGACGGTGACGGTGTTGCCGATCAGTTTGACAAATGCCCAGGTACTCCTGCAGGTAGCGTAGTTGATGGTTCTGGTTGTGTTATTGTTTTCCCTAAACCAGATTCTTCATTAACAGCTAAACCAGTAGGCACTCCTTACTCAAACATCCAGTTTGAATTTGATAGCTCGGTATTACGCACTTCATCTTACCCTGTGTTAGATGCTACGTCTGCCGATTTACGCTCATCAGGTAAAGGTGTTGAAGTTGACGGCTTTGCTTCATCTGAAGGTACTGCTGCTCATAACTTATCTTTATCAAAAGATCGTGCTAACTCAGTAAAAACTTACTTAGTTAACTCTGGTGTTGACGCTAAAAAAGTTAAAATAAAAGGTTACGGCGAAACTCAACCAATTGCTGATAACTCAACTGAAGAAGGCCGCGTGTTAAACCGTCGCGTTCAATTCAAACAAAAATAATTTTTAATTAAATATTAATATTA